>FR890794.1 GCA_000433035.1 Staphylococcus sp. CAG:324
GTGAACTAAATGGGGTTCACTTCACTAATGAAGGCTTTTTATAGTACTTTAATGTGTGTATACTGCGTAATGTTTTATATTTGATAGTTTCAATTATAAAAGATGCATAATTATTAGTTTACATTGTAAAAATTGCATAAAGAGAAAAAGCACCAAAGCGTATTTGCCTTGATGCTTAACTATTTATTAATTATGTTTGTTAAATATATCACTAAAGTCTTTTTCCCATTCCCAAACTAATTCATAATAAGTATAATTTTCTCCTTCTTTGATGTAAAATATTTTTGCATCATGAATATAAATTATTCCAAACTCAGTTTCTAAATATCCATAATCATCTACACCTGTTAAAGGACTATCAATTTCATAAAACTCAAATTCAGATAGACCATTAAAATCACCTATTTTAGTTCCATCTAATGTGTATGCCTCATATGAATCTAAATTAGTATTAAAAGCAAAAGTGACATCCCCATAGTTCCAGCCTGGTTCATACCCTAAAACTTTATAGTGTTTATTATTAACTAATATATATCCATTAACTATTTCGAAATCATACTTTTTATCGTTTGTATAAATTGAATATTTATTACATATACCTGCATCTTCTTGCCAGTCATCACTTCTATCTTCAATTACAGTTACTTTCATAAATTCCAACATAGAAGTAATATCTTCATAGTCAGCAATACTGATAACTAATTTTAAAGTACCAGGTTTAGGTTTATTGTCATCCTCTATGTTAGAACTTGAATATTTTATTCTTAAGATATCTTCTCTTGTTAGTGATGTAATACCAAGAATAGTTTTTACATCAGAATATTCTAATGTTTGAGTCTTAAATTCAATAGTAGTATCTCTTGCTAGCATTACAAAAGAGTATTCCCAAACGTATTCATCATTTACTCGAATTGTATTTTGAATAGAATGAAACTCACCATTTATGTACATTGCTAAATCAGCATCCATTATTGGGCGAGAGTGCATCACAATTTTAGTGCCTGATTCAAAACTTGTTTCAGCTGTCTTATCATAAATAAAATTATCTTCATCAGTTATTGTTAAGTTAAATATATAATGTTGATGTCCTTGACACCTTTCTTCTTCTAGTCCATCACAATTTACATCAGTACATTTACCACATTCTTCACACTTAATATGAATATGCTTAGTCTGATTACACCCTATTAAAAATAATGAAGCTAAAATAGCAATTAATAATATAAACCTCTTATACATTGAACTTCTCTTTATACATTAATATCTTATTACTAGTATACATTAAAAATAACGTTTTGTCAAATGACTAAAGTTTGTATAATTGAGCATTTTTTTATAAATATATACGTTTTAATAAAAAAAAGCCCAATAAATGGGTGATTATTTGAGCACTTTTTAATTAGAGTAATAAAAATGCCCATTTTAGATATTTTGTAAAATGTTTATTAAAATTCCACTAATATTTGCTTTTGATAAGGTTTTTAATATCTTTTTATCCCTATGTGTAAAGTAATAAGTTAGCAAATTTAGGTATTTTAAAGTTGATTCGTTAAATTTATTTGTTTCAATAAAATCTTTATAATAATCTTTAAATGATTGTTTATTTAATTTATACTCGCATATAAGCATTGAAGTAATATCTGATAAATCCATCTTTTCCTGATTATTAATGTTAATTAAAACTTCTTTATATTTGTTAAGTCCAAGTAAAGATAAATTCAAACTCGACTTTGTTGCTATTAAATCATATCCTATAACACCTAATGATTCTAAACTTCTAATTTGCTTTGTTGATAGTTTCATACATTCTTCGTAGTTACCAATATAAAGTAGTGAACGCATTACAATGTTATTAACACTAATTATTCTTTTGTAATTATAATCAGTTATTAAAATATCATTTGCTTTCGTAGCATAAAATATTGCTTCTATATACTTTTGGTCTTTAAAACATTTTGATGATAATATTTGATAAGCTAGTGCATTTTTGAAATCATGGTCCCATTCACATTTATCTGAAGTTGATTCAAAGAATAAAGATATAATATTAAGAATAGTTTTTAGTTCTCCTACATAAAAGGAACTAAATTTTTTTATATAATTATATTCATGAGTATTTTCATTATACACTTGTTCTACACTTTTCTTAGAATTCAAAAGTAGTAATAATCTTATTAATTTAAAAACTGGTGACATCAAATTATTTTCAGCTATTAAAGTTTCTAATTTATTTAAGTCTTCTTCGTAATTATCAGTATTTTTATAATAGATATTTGTATAAAGGTCATTTAAAAGTATTTCATAATTATCTATATCCTCATTATTAACTTCTTTTATATTATAATAAGTAGTTAACTTTGAAATAATCTCTGGTCCTACTCCTTGTTCTTTTTCTTTACATCTTCTATATGAACTATTATTTATATAGAGTTCATTAAATATGACTTCTTTACCTTTTTCAAATAATTTTATATATGTATCAAAAAAATGAAAATATATCATTGACCCTTTATAATCATTTAACGATATTTTATTCATTGTATTTCCTCCATCTATTTTACTACAATATAAAAAATATTATGTTATTCAAATATTAATTTGTTAATTTAATCGTGCCTTTTACAATATTATATCATAAAACTTATATTTTTCAATAAATTTAGTGTAAAATAAAATGAACTATTATTTCTACATATCAATAACTCAAAAATTGCTTAATGGCTACTAATACTATCGATATTTCTAAACCATTAAAATAGTTATCACAATTTTATGAATAATATTTATGTTAATCATGCACATATTTATTAGATACACTTATAATAAATTATTTATATAATACTTTTATAATTTGTAGAAAAAGGAGATTATTATTTTTTAAAAATAATAATCTCCTTTTAAATAAATTATAAACTTATTTTATTTCTCATAAAATATAATTAGTTAATAACATTTATCAATAATTGTCGTGATCATACTAATCAGAAACTAATAAAATATTAAACTGTTTATATTCGCCACCCCATAATTTTACAGCAATTAAATTGTCATACCATGATAATACTTCACTTTTATATTTATTTTCAAATAATTCCTTATTAATAACATCATTAGTTAGAAAGTAATTATAATTCGTTATAATCATTAAATATGATTCCTTATTTATATACTCAGGTAATTTTCTCATATTTAAAATATGCATTTGAAAATCAAAAGATACTTTATCAAATGGAATTAATTTATTTAATTCTAAAATAAAATTTTTTAAATTACTACATTTTTTCCCATCTAACTCAATTACAAAAGAGTGATTAAATTTTTCTTTATACTTATTAATTTCATCTTTATTTATTTTATATATTTCATTTTTAAAAGTACATGGCTTAGCTTTAATTGGAATTTCTTCAACCTTATTTCCATAATAGCAATTTTCAATCATTTCATAAATATTATTTCCAAACAAGAATAAATAACCATCAAATGAAGCATATATTTTTCCTGACAAAGAAATCATAATTAAATAATAAAAACCAATTTCTCCTATAGGTATTAACTGTTCTCCTACAGATTCCTCATAATCTAATGCTACTTCTTTATCTTCTGCTATCATTTTCTCGCAATCAAAAAATACTTTATCTCTTGATTTTTTTAAGGGAAATTTAAAAGTAAACTTATCGAATCTTTCTAAAAACAGAATTAGATTTTCATTAACTTCATATCCGTTTTGTTTTATATATTTAATTATTTGATCAATATTTCTTTTTTCATTATTCCAACCATTTTTTTTTAAGCATTGTAGTACATCTTTAGAAAAACACATAATTTCCTCCTATCCACTGACAACTAATAAAATACCTCGAAGAAGTTTTCTACAATTTCTACACATAGGCGCCATGGCCAAATCTTTCACCCTTACAGTTGTTACTACTAAATCACTAAGCCTAGCCCCATCATCTAAAGCATCTGATACTGCCCTCACTTCTGCACAATTAAAAATATCATCCCAATCTTCTAGAGATGGAAACTCTCTTGCTTTTAAAAGTTTATTTGGAATAAAATCAGGATTTCTTCCTGCTTTTCCATAATAAATTTTTCCAGTTTTTTTATCAATGGCTGTAGATACCATATTATATTTTCTTTTTGAAGTAGCAAACACATCTTTAGCATATTGAAGTGCTGACTTTTGTGAAGCATTTACTATTTTAATAGCACTGGAAATATTAAGGCTAGTACTTATGATTACAAAAAATCCAGTAATAGCCAATGAGAACGACCAATTATTATTTACATAATTAAAAAAACCGGGACCAAAACCTTTTTTTGAGCAAAAGCCAGCTATTGCAGCTGCTCCAAAAAACCACAACCCTGAAATTACTACACTTTTTACTAAAGCTTTTGCCAAGATAGCAGCAGCACCAATATTAAAGAATGCAACAACAATAATTATTATTACAGCAATTACCATTAAACCTATTGATATAGCTTTCCCGAGCGGACTATTCCAAAATTTTTGCCAAGTCACTTGCCAAAAATATTGCCATTTTGTTAATTCATCAGAATCATAAATAAGTTTTTCAAATGTTTCATAGGTATATGTATTATACACTAAATTAATAGGATTTGCAACAGTTAAACTATACAAATTAAGACTATATAAAGAATTAGCATTTGAAAATGCAACTTCTGGTGATACTGCTGAAATAAATTGTTTCATTAACGGAGAATAATATCTACCATTAATAAAATATAATTTACTTTCAGTATCATAATATTGTGATTTCCATCTTATTGGATTAATATTCCCAATATGGCCTTCATCTGTAATAATGGTTCCACCTTTCTTATCATATACCATACAATTTCCCCATGAATCATATTCATAATAAGCTACTTCTTTATCCTTATTATATATTGAAATTACATTATCTTCAGCATCTTTAACAAATGTATATTGAAATTCATCATTATTATATAATGGTATAATTCCACTCAATCCGTCTGCATCATATAAATATCTAATCATTAGACCATTTCTTTCTTCCCTAATTAACTTTGAACCATCATATACATAATCTACATTATTGTCATTAATAGTCTTTTTAAAACGCACTCCTTCACCATTATAATAATATTTAATATTTTTATCACAAGTGTATTGTTTTAATAAGTTACCTCTTTCCCAAAACATATTTTGAGGTTTAGTTTTTGAATCAATATTATAATGTGTACAATTTCCAAAATTATCATAATCAAATAAGTTTTCAATAAATTTCTCTTTTCTTTTTGTTAATCTTCCTTTATCATATGTATAATATATAGATTCACCTGCCATAGATTCACAATATAAACTTCCATCTTTATTATATGAATATGTCTTATCCGCATATATAAAAGAGGAATTTGTACTACTTTCAAAAATTAACCTATTTGCATTATCATATTTATATACATTTAAAGTTTCTTCACTATCATTACCTCTTTCTGAAGTAATTTTTTTATTAGAAATATTTCCTTTTTTGTCATAGGTATAATTTATTTGATATGTTTGGGATTTTGACAGTGGATTAGTAATTTTCTTTGTAATTTGTTCTACTTGAAATGTTCCTTTTTTATAAATTATTTCTTCTGTTACTTTTGAATTTGCTCCAAATAGTCCATCCTTAATTACATCCTCTTTGTAACTTAGTCTACCTAATTTATCAAATTCATAGGATGTTTTTATAGGTAATATCTCAAGTTTATCATTAACTACTTCCGTAATAGTTTCTTTAATTCGTGGATTCATTAGTTTACTTTCATCCTTTGTGTTTTCACACTTATAGTATACTCCTCCATATTGTACTTGGTTTGGTGAATTTAATTTAGTAGAAAAATAACTCTTACCATCCTCATCAAAAACCTCATACTCCGTTAAGTCATTGAACTCATTATAATGATACTTATAAGTTCTATTTTCATATGGATCATATTTTTCTTCAATTTTACTAGCACCATTACTTTCCCATAGTTCTTGTCTTCTATATGTAATTTCTTTATCACCATTAATAACTGAAGTTATTCTTCCGTATTTATCAAAATGTACAGTTGATGTATCTATTTCACTAGAATTATATAAATCTCTATAATATGAAGTTGTTAATTTATTTTCTACATAATTCATGTTTCTTGATAATAACAATTGTTTGTTAGTTTTTTTTAACTCATCTCTATACATTAAATAATAATTCGTTGTTTCACCCAATAAATTGTATTTAAACAAAAAACCATACATATTACTTTTGTTCCATCCAATAGGTGTTACTGCCAACAATCTACCATTCTTATCATATTTCAAATAATTTGCCCCATCTAAATTATTTGAAATTTTTTTAATTTGTGAAGTAGTATTATATTTCATTTCAACGGATAAACTTTTTTCTTCATCTTTGTTATAATGTATATTAGATATATTACCCGAATGATCATCAGTTGTAGTAACAACTTTACCTCTATAACTTTCTTCTGAACTTTCTGTTTCATTAATGGAATATTTTGTTGAAATCACTTCATCAGTATCTTCATGTTTCATTGTTTTTTCTATTAAATGACCTTTTTCATCATAATAATAGCATACTTCGACACCATATTCATCTATCTCCTTTAAAAGATTCCCATTAATATCATAATAATTGTATATTGAACTCATTTCATGATTGTTTTTATCAGATTTTAAACCTTTATTTATCTCTGTAATTTGCAAAATACAATCAGTATTTTTCCCATTAATATTTATATTTTTCAAAAAATGTGGTATTCCATAAGTGTATAAATTATTATCAGGACTCTTTACTTCAGAAAAATATAAAGCTCTAGTATTATTTCCATATTCATCACTTCCAAACATTACTGGAAACTCTATATTATTAGAATAAAACTTTACACTGTTAACCAACATTTTTTTTGTCCCATCACAACTCGATAAAATGTAAGGTAAATCACTGTCATCTAAGCCCCTCGTTTTGAATAAACTATAGTAAGTAGATTGAATATCTTTTTCACTAAAATATAAATTCGAATTAACGTATTCAGTGATTTCATCTGAATCACTGGTTATTTTATATTTTATTTTAGTTATTTTATCTACATATCCCCGATTTTCTCCGTTTGTTAAACAATATTTTGACACTCCACTATGATATAATTTCATATCTGCAATTTTTACAATTTTGTTACTATTATTTTCGCCAAACATTATTTTAATATCATTTAAATTTTGATACTTTATACAAATTGGTATAGCAACATGTTGCCAGCTATTTATTGCAGAAGTATCAACATTAAAAGAGAAAATTTCTTCTTGAGTTTGTGCATTTTCTGATGAATTAATTTCAATATTAACTTTTGAATTAGATACATTTTGTTGTATATTTAACCAAAAATCACACATAAAATTTATATAATTAGAACATTTATATTTTCTATAACTCTTCAAGTTTTCAAAATAGTCTTTCATTAAATTTTCTTTACTAATTATATAATCCATGTTTAAAATATGAACATTTCTAGTATTTATTTTTTCTAAACTATTTGATTTTGAAATCATAGTTTCTTTTCCATATTTTTCTGTTGTTTTCAAATCATTAATATCACCATTATTAATTTCAAATTCAGAGACTGTATATCCTTTTTCATTAAAAAAGTATATAAACTTTAGATTTTTTTCATTTTCCACAATTGTATTATTATCATCATAAATTAAATTGTTATATGAAATTAAATCTTCTCCATAAATTGTTGGATTCTTAATAATAAAGTTCTCATCTGATATATACTTTCCTCCAATATATTTATCCTCATCTACATAACTATTATCATTTAAATAATAGTTATTCTTTTCTTTTTTAACGCTCTCCAAAGTAACAAATCCTTGCTTTATAGATTCAATTTGACCATTAATATTATAATCAAATAAGAATGTAGACTTGTCCTTTAATGACACAACATTAGTTAAATAATTTTTTGCATAAATAAACATATGTTTTTCAATATCATCAGACACTTTTATTAAATTATTATTTTCATTATATTCATAGTGTATTTTTTTTACGACATTGATACCATTTTTATATTTTATATAATTTAATAAATTAGTTTTATTATCATATTCGAATAGTAATTTCATATTAGGATAATTTGTATCATAAATGATTTTCAATCTTCCAAAAGAATCATAATCAAATTTTTTTGTTTCATTAATATTTGAAACACTTTTAATTATCTTGTTGTTTTCAAATATTAATCTATTATTTTGTTGATCTTTAATAGTTAATAAATTATTATTCACTTCTAATATTAATTCTAATCCTTCTGAATCATAAAATTTATTATTTGATAATTGTTCAAATATGTGTTTATACCCCATCGAGTCTATGTATACATATTTCCCATTTTCAACAATTATATATTGTTGAACATTTAATTTGAAATTATTACCTACATAAGTATTAACATATTGCGATAAATCAAACATGGAATTATATATATGACTTACATCAATATTAAATAAATTATTACCAATACCTACATCATAATATTCATATAATAATCTCCCAGTTGAAAGATTTATTTTTGCAAACCCTGCTCCTGAACTATATGATAATTCACTTTGATTAATTTTACTTCTATCCATATTATTACCATCCAAGTTCTCTGATTACATTTTCTACAACTTCACTATCTTTAACTAGCTTAAATGTTGTTTCACTATTACACAAGATTCTTCTATTTCCTCGTCCACTTATAAATACTACATCACCTTCTTCTGAATCTAAAACTGCTTGCTTAATTGCTTCTTCTCGATCCAAAATAATTAATGATTGAACTTTTCCATCTAAATCAGCTTCTAATTCATTACAAATGTCAATAGGGTTTTCTTTACCACTATCACTTTCTGTTAAATAAACATAATCTGCAATACCAATTAATAAACTCATCGCATATTTTCTAACATCTTTTCTCTGTGAAGCAAACTCTTGTGTCTTAAATCTTTCCTCCCAATGTTTATAACCATGTCCCATGGAACCTACAACTACTTTAATTTTATTTACTTTTCCTTGTTCTTTTAACTCTTTTAAACAATCTAACATAGCTGGTAAATGAGAATCAACAATAATTAATCTTCCATTTACTCTATATACTTCTGCTCTTCCAGGTATTACTAATTGATTTAATGCACTTTCAAATTTTTTTACATTTAAAACACCAATAACATCTAATGTTGTTAATGCAACTAAAATATTGAATGCATTATGTGACATCATCAATGTTGTATCCATTTTATATGTATCATCATTTAAATTAAATTTTAACTTCATTCCAGAAATATCAGCATCTAATCCAGTTAATAAACATTTTACTTTCTCTTTATCTAAACCTTTTAGTGTAGCGATATAATTACTTGAACATACAAATTTTGGGTAACTATTCAATTGTAGTAATTCATCTAATAGCTCTTTACTATAATCTTGAAATCCAAAGACACATTTGCAATCATCTTCAATATCTTTAAAAAATGATTTTTTTAAATCCACATACTGTTCTTCTGAATATTGTTCTAAATTATGTTTAGGATTCAAATTTGTTAACACACGAACATCAAAAGGTACATCTTTTAAAAAACCTTTTTCTAATGAACTTTCATTTACTTCTAATACTAAATATTCTGCACCATATGCTCCTACTTCTTCAATAATACTAATTAAAGATTCTTCATCTCTTACCGCAACCTCATAAGCTTCATTTTTCTTTAAATGACTAGCAGGAGAATCAACCATAACACTTGAATATAATGTTGATTTATATCCTGAAGATTTTAAATACTTATGAATCATTAATGCCGTAGTTGATTTCCCTCGACTTCCTGTAATACCGATAATTTTTAAATCATTTCTTTTAGAATTAATATTATTTTTATATTCTTTTTTTATACCTCTTTTTTTAATCTGTTTTTTTTCTAATTTTTCTTTTACTTTAAATAGTTTCATTTTGATTACCTCCTTAAATGTTTAATCTTCTGGTGTTGTAGATGGTACTTGAAAAGTAACTATACATGTTACTTTTTTAATCATCTCTTCTGTTTCTAGCGAATATAATTTCACTATAAAATCAAATTCTGTTGCTCCTGATGATTCTGGTTCTTGCAAAGCTGTAATTTCAACAGTGATTGTTCCTGCTGATGAAGTATCTGGAGCAGAAACACTAAAATACTCTTGATAATTATTTTGAAGAACTATTCTAACTGCTTCAGACACATCAATATTAATACTATCGTACATTGCACATGACCCATCAAATAAAACTGTAGCTTCAGCATTTTCCAACTCTGCTAGACCATTTTCGTGATAGTTTTCTAATGCTAATTTAACAATAGAATCAATCATTTCTTTAATTGTTGCATTTAAATTTGCTGCTTTCAAAGGCGTACCAGTTTCATATATAGTTCCTTCATTTCTTACTTCATCAACAATTAGTTCATAAATTTCCCCATTCTCATCATATGTAATATCTTTAATTGTTAATTTTTTTCTATTAGGATACTGAACATCCCTATCTTTAAATTCATTCATTTTTATTTTCTCCTTTTTTAAATATTTGTTTTATAATCTGATTAGCACCAGTTGAACTAGCACCACTTACAATACCTATACCTAAAGCTACCCAAATATTTTCTGCATTTAAAATTATCTCTGGATGAGTTAAATAAATTATAATCCCTAATACTCCACCAATGATAGCCATTACTATTGGTATTAACTTGTATGCTTCTTGCTTATTCTTAAATAAGGCTTTATAAATTTCTCCTATGATATAGCAACATACAACTATAATAGGAACACTTGTAAAATCCATTAATTATTACATCCTTTCTTATAATTCATCTAATCTTTTATTCACACTTACAATTGCTTCTTCTGCTTTTGCAACTCTTTCTAGAATAATACGATATCTTTCATCAACTTTATTTAAGTTTTTCTCTACTCGATCAACGCACGCTTTAATATAGCCAATGTCTGATACAATAACGCCTTCACTCCTACCATCATTTTTTTGTTCCTTAATATTTGTTCTTTTGCAAGCAAGAGAAGCAAAGAAAATACTAGATAGTGTTCCAATAATCCCTATTAATGAAACTATAACTGTTAATTTATTGATAAAATTACCTCCTTTCTTTGTTTTATAATTGATAGTTAGCTACTCCATCAATAATATAAGGTGTCTGTAATTAATTACGCTTTAAGTATAACAAAAAGGCCTTTTTATACATAGATAATCAATTACCACTTTAAAAGACTTTTTTTGTATATTTTTCATAAAAAAAAGCAAGAATTTGTTAATATCCTTGCAATTTTAATACTTTTTATATTATATATTCCGGTAATCAATTACCGATTTTTTAGTGAAAATTTTTATAAACAATGATTTTCTAAATACTTTTCTGATAATTCTAATAAATATTCTTTGTTAACTTTCCTTAATTCAATATACGTTCTTTCTAATCCAACTCTTTGAAATCCGTATATTATAGCAAATAGGATTGTATTATCTCCATTATTTAAAGTCATTTTACAATCCGCTTTTTCTAACATATCAATTATATATGGTGCCGATAGTTTCATTGCTAATCCTAATTTTATTATATTAATTCTAGGTGGAACTGTTTTTCCATCTTTATAGGATCTAATTGTTTTCTCACCAACATCTGATTCTCCTGATAAATCTTCATGACTAGTTATTACGCCATTTTCTTTAGATTTATCATAATGATATGTTAGAGTACCTGCAAAATCATTTGGTATTTTATGTTTGTGTGTTTCAAAATGTGATGATGCTATATCAGCCATCCTAATAACTCTAACTGCTTGTTCTTGTTCTACTTGTTTAATTTCTTTTCTTTGTCCAGGACTGCTAAATAAAAATGAATACTTATCATACATTCCATTTTCATTAATTCCCAATCTTGTAACATTAAAAATTAGACAACATTCATCAGCATGTTCTAGTGCATATTCAGTCATTTCATATTTTTGATAATTCACATACTTTTGATTATTTACAACAAGCATTTTATTAATATATAATAGTTTTTCTTCTTGTAATGCTTTTTGTACTAATAAGTTAGTTGTTAGTAATCTCGATAAGTTTTCTGAACTAATAATGAATGTTTGATTATTCTTTAAAGAACCTCTCTTAAAAAAGAATGGTTTTGTATATTCACCATCAACATAGTTTCCTACACCTTCGATTTCTGTCTTACCAATTTCTCTTAATCTAATTTTCGCAGATAATTTGGACACACCAAAGAAATTTGCAAATCTCATAAGTAACTCTTCCCACTTTTCCGTTTTTGTTCTTATCACACCTAACGTTTCTTGTTCTACATCAATTTCTTTTGTTAATTCAGAAAACTTCTGAGCAGCCATTTTTTTAGGCATTAATATTCTTGGTGCTAGAGTTCTAGCTTGCCATTCCATCCATTCGATATCTTTAATCGCATATTTATTTTCTCCTTTATAACAAGCTACATAAGTATCTTCACTATTTAAACATTGTCTTAGTTCAAAATAATTTCGATGAAAATACCAATGAACACACTCATGAATAAAAGTATTTCTAAAAGAGCCTTCATTTCTATCAATATGTTTAGTTATATCAATTAATATTGTCCCTGGCTTTACATGTATTATTTTAGTTTTTAATAAGTTTTCCGTATAAACTTTTGCTTTATCATTTGCAAAATATGTTTTACCAAATACGCCATTTTCTAAAGGTGCATAATAATAATCTATATTCATTTTCTTAAGCATATCTTGAATATTTAGTTTCATTGGTGTAACTAATACTTCAGGACAAAACTCCTTCAAAAACTTTGTTGCATAAGAATCCATATCTTCTGTAGAAATTATTGGCACTAATCCACTCGATAACACTTCATCTGGTTCTTCATCTAATTTTTCAATGTCTTCCTTTTCTTTTCCTTTAAAACGTTCTTTGAATGATCCTTTCATCTTAAATTCGAAAAATTCTTTTTTAGTGATTGAAGTATAAATATATCCATCATCTTCATTACCATCTGCTAACTCATATTCTGCCTTAAAAACTACATTAAATTCCACTTGGTCAATTTTAGACTTAGTAAATTTAATTCTTTTGACTTCTATATTTTGAATGCAATATAAATTAAAAGCATAAACTATTTCATTATTATATGCATTTAATTCTTTTTCTTTAATGTACTCTTCCATTGCTTCAGTTATTTCATCTAAATAATTAAGCTGAATATATTCTTCAAAACTACTATATTTATATCCTATAATAATCACCATCCTACTGCGTATATTTCTATGTATATTTATTATGATTATTATACTAAATTTTTAAAAAATTGTCGAGAAAACATATTTTACTTTTCTATATTTTAATAACTTTTGATAAAAAACTAAAACCAGCTAGCCTTTTACATCATTCCAAAGTTGAGTTTAAACTCTAGTGTATGTTTATCGATTACTTTGACGTATTCTAATACTTTCCTTACCATATTAGTGGTCATCTACTTTTATTGCATCACTTTCTAAGAACTTGATTGCATTTTCTAGTTTTTCTATTTCATGAAGTGTTTCTATTGTTATCTTCTTTGACTGATAGCATACTATACTTAATACTATCTTTTTGGTGATTCATACATACCCAAGTTGCTACATACTCTTTACTTGCTAGTCTTCTTCCATAACGTCTAAACTTTGTTCCACAGTCTCCACATATTACAAGTCCACTTAATAGATATTTAGTTGAGTATCTTCCTTTGTCTGTATCTGATGCTCCTCTTATGTTATTTCGGTTTTCCATCTCGTTTTATACCATATCAAATAGTTCTTGACTTATTATACTAATATTATAATCAAATCCACATATATAGTTCGATTCCCCTTACACAAGGTTAACACATACATTCGATTCTTATAGGAAATGGTACCCTCTATAAACACACATCTTCATCTGTATTTGATGTAATTTTACTATTTATACCCTTAAAACTCTTTAAAATAGTACCTAAAATGCAAAAAAAGCCTTCATTAGTAGAAGACTTCTCATAGTACTTTAATGGAGCAGGTAACCGGAATCGAACCGGCATCTTCGCCATGGCAAGGCGGTATAATAGCCGTTATACTATACCTGCATCAATTTGCATTAATATTATAGCAAAATTACCCTATTAATGCAAATAGTTTGATAACAATTTTATGATACATTATATAATCGCTTTTAACCAAATACCTTTATCAATTAGGATATATCCAACAAAGGTTTTGATAAAATCAATTCCATCTACAATTGCATAAACAATATAAATAGACATAGTTGTATATTTAGAAAGGATAAACGCAAGTGGTAACCTTACTATTAATACAAAAACACTATCAAATAAAATTGTTAAAACTATTCTACCACCTGCTCTTAGAACAAAATAACAACATGTATTAAATGCATGAACTGGCAAGAAAATTGCTCCAATGATTATTAGATTTCTAGCTACTTCCTTAATATTTTCACTGGTTTCATATATATTAGGAAGAATGAAACTACTTCCTACCATAATGAAAGAAAAAACAATAGTAACAATAATTGAAAATGCTAAAATTCGATAACTAGATGCTTTTGCATCACTAATATCTTTTGCGCCAAGTTTATTACCAAGAATAATTGCTGTAGCATTACCAAGAGAAGTACCAACAGTTAAAAAAACATTTGTAACCGTATTACATATATTAAATGATGCAACATAATCCAAGCCTCTTAAAGCATAGCAACTAAGTATCAATGTAAGCGATAAAGCCCATAGCACTTCATTTGAAAGTAACAATAGTGTTTTAGGTAAAAACTTTTTAAATGACTGAAAAGATAAAATTTTTTGATATACACCATTCAAATAATCAAATTGTTTGTTTTTTATTTTTACATAAACAATAACAAAAATCATTTCCACAAAACGACTAACAACTGTAGCAATAGCAGCTCCACTTGTACCAAGTTTAGGAAAACCCCATTTACCAAAAATGAGTAAATAATTTAAAAATAAATTCACCACAATGGCAATGATGCCACTAAGCATTGGTATAAAAGTTTCTTTCATTTCTCTTAATGATGTTGCATAAATTTCTTTTATAATAAATGGTAAATTACCAACAAGCATAATTAAGAGATACGTTCTACCACTTTCTAAAACAATACCAGGATTAGAGAATTCCCCTTCTTGACTATTAATAAAAAAATTAATTAATTGCTTATTAAAAATAATAACTATTATAGTTGTGATTGCAAAAATAACAAGACCCATTAGCCATTTAAAACGAAATGTTTCTTGATATCCTTTTTTATCTTTAGCTCCAAAATACTGGGTAGCAAAAATAGATGCTCCTGATAAGCTACCAAAAATACCAAGATTAAATACAAATAAAATTTGATTTGCAAGTGATACTCCCGTCATTTCACTACTACCAACTTGTCCAACCATTAAATTGTCCAAAAGACTTACAAATTGTGTAATAAATTGTTGTAATACAATTGGCATTACAATTGCAAATAATAATCGATAAAACTTTTTATCACCAATAAATTTCCTCATATTTTTTTACCTTTTCTTATTATTCTACTTTAAGATTTAAAAATACAATTAAAAAATACCTATAATGTTAACCTAACTTATAGGTATTTTTTATAATTTTTTATTCTTGAATATTTTTTATCATTGAAATTGCACTACTAATAGTTTTTTCATAAGCTTCCATGCCATATTTATCGACTTCATCTTTATTTTTTTCACCATGTGTTAAACATCCTGCACCACCGATACAACCTCCTGTGCATGCCATACCTTCAATAAAGTTTCCAATATCTACCTTACCTACCTTAAGTAACGCCATTTTGCATTGTTCAATACCATTACAAACAACTGGTTTTAATTCAAATTCTGCAAGCCCTTGTTCTTTTAAGGCTTGTTTAACAGCATCACTTAACCCACCACTTCTAGCAAAAATTCTACCATAATATGAAGCATTATCTAAAACATCTTCTGATAACGAATAAATATCTAAATCTTTGCTATCAAATAAAGCTTGTAATTCTTCAAAAGTTAAAACCGAATCAATATATTTTTTTTGTTCTTCTTGTAAAAATTCAGCTTTTTTAGCAGTACAAGGACCAATAAAGATTACCTTTGATGTTGGATCTGTTTCCTTAATGTATTTAGCAATTTCAGCAGCTGGTGATAAATTATGAGAGATGTGATCAACAAGTTTAGGAAAACTTTTTTTAATATACATCACAAAAGCAGGACAACAAGAACTAGTTAAAAATCCCTTTTCTACTAATTCTTTTGATTCTTTATAAGCAACCATATCAGCACCAAGAGCTGCTTCAACTACTGTAAAAAATCCTAACTCTTTAATACCAGAAATGACTTGACCAAGTTTGGCATGAATAAACTGACTAGAAATGGATGGAGCCACAACTGCATATACTTTATACTTTTCATTATTTTGACTTTTTTTCAAAATATCAATCACATTTAAGATATATGACTTATCCATGATTGCTCCAAATGGACATTGATAAACACAGGCTCCACAAGCAATACATTTTGCATTATCAATATTAGCAGCTTTATCATTTCCCATTGAAATAGCTTTTATTTTGCAGGCTTTTTCACATGGTCGTTTAAAATTAGCAATCGCACCATACGGACAAACTTCTGAACATTTTCCACATTCTACACATTTCGTTTTATCAATATGAGCTTTTTGATTATGGTCAAAATAAATAGCATCCCTTTTACAAGCATCTTGACAACGATGAGCAAGACATCCTCTACATACATCTGTTACTTCATATCCTGCTACAGGACACTCATCACAAGCAATGTTAATAACCTCAATTACATTTGGGTTATTTTTATCTCCTCCCATTGCAAGTTTCATTCTTTCTTCAACAATTGCTCTTTCTTTATAAATACAACATCTAGTTGTAGGTTCTGGACCTGGAATTATAATCTTAGGAATGTCTAATAATTTATCATATAAAGTATCATCCCAAGCTTTTCTAGCAACTTCTCTTAATACTTTATATTTTAAATATTGGACTTGTGTATCAAATTTTTTCATATTTACCTCTAAAAATAACTTACTTTAATATTCTTCCCCATTTTCTTTAAGCAATCTGTCAATTCATTTACAAGCTGCATTTTAATACTAAAATTTATTGGTAAATTAGGATTTTGATGAGCTGGATTGATTGCTCTTCCTACATAAAAATTAATATCCGTTGCTTCTTCAAACAAAAGTCTTGCTATTAAAGATGCCCCATCTTTTTTATAACACCAATTGACATATGATTCATTATCGGCTAGGTAATCTTTTGCATATTCTAAAACTTTGTTAATTGTTATAACTCCTTCAGTTACTAAATCAACACCTTCAATTTCTGCAGTTGGGGGAATTTTAGGATCACTATAATTTAGCGATGGAATAATAGGCTTACCAAGATATTTTGCGGCAATCGATGAAGTAGTACCTCCACATATAATATGCTTGCCTTCTTTGGAGAAAAATAATGACATCATCTTATTACAATCATCTTTATTACTTGGAGGACCAAACAGCAAATTCATTGGTTCTCTTTTTCTAATTCTAACAATACAAGCAGTCGTATCATCACCAGGTTTTCCCTCATATAGTTTATTGCATTCATCAAGCAAAATGGTGGTCATAGTTTTAGCAGTATATCCTGCATCAGGAAGAATTTTCATAGTTTCAATAATATCTTCTCTTTTCCAACCAAAATTAAGAGCCATTCCAACACCTGCATATATACATCCATCACTCATCATTATAAAAACATCATTTTCAAAAAGATGAACTTTTGACTTATATATTTTTTTACCACCAATATTTAATTCAGTTTTAGGCAGTTCAATATTTTCACCATTTCTAATCAAAATAATTCCTGGATTATCATATTCTATGATTTCTGCTTCATTATTAGGTGAAATTTTTAAAATTGTAAATGTTGAATATGCAACCTTTCTCACGGAACAAACAGGAAGCGTAGCCGCAATTGTTGCTACACATTCCTCAATCGAAATACCTTCTGCCATCATAGTTGAAATAATTTTTGATGTAAGGGTTGAAAGAATACTCGCTTTTACTCCACTTCCAAGTCCGTCTGCTAAAACAATTATCTTAGTTCCATCTTCTTGATCAATAATATCAATATGATCTCCACATAATTGTTCACCATATTTATATAAACTATGATAACCAATGTCAGTACATAAATTATTCATCCTTTATAGACTCCTTTAATTTATATAAAGCAATTTTTGTTTCTGCAGCAGTTTCTCCTAAAAGTGATGCAATTTCTTGTACAATCCTCATTTGTTTATCAACAACTCGATCAGTAATTTCAATTGTTTGTGCACTAATTTGTTCTTTCTTTTCTTTTGCAACAACCTCATCTGTTACATCACGCATAAAACAAATAATAATTTTATAGTTTTTATCATTTATAATTGATCTTTCAACATACTTATTATATTCAGCAAGATATATTTTTTCATTATGAATATTTTTATTATTTAACTTACATTGTAAAAAGGGATTAGGATCTAAAATTCTTATTACTTGTTCTCCTAAAACATCTGAAGCATATTTAATATTCATAATTTTTTTTGCTGCATCATTAATTTGTTGTACTTCTAAATCTTCATTTAAAACCAAAATACCATCAGGAGTATTATCCATAATATTTTTATAGAAATTTTCTGCTCTTTCTTTTAGAAAAGGAAGACACATAGAAATAGCTGCTTTACCTTGGCTAATTGCAATTGCTTTTTCACGACAAGTATCGTATCCACAAGAACCACAATTTAATTCATCCGATGGTCTCATTTTGCCCATCTGTCTCAAAATAGAACGTATTTCATCTTCGCTTGGAGTTTCTAATTTTCTAACAATATATTCAAAATTTTTAGATACACTAAATTCATCTAACATTTCTACATCAAAATCTTTATCTCCTGCATAATTCACAACAGAACAATAATCTCTAATAGGCGAACGATGATATTTTTCCATAACTGGTCCACCAATACAGCTACCAACGCAAGATGACATCTCAATAAAGCAATTTGTAAGAACACCATTTTCTATATCTTTTAATGCCGCTATACAATTTTCAACACCATCAATTGCCAAATAAGTATACCCTGCCACATTTTGTTCCATCGTTTTTAAAATACCACCAGTTGTTGGAAAAAGACGGGCTTTACTTTTTTCTTCATATTTGGTTCCTTTTTCTAAATTAATATTTTGTTCTTTCAACCAATTGGTAAGTTCTTCATATGTCAAAACAGCATCAACAATACCTACATAATGATCTGCTTCATCTTTTTTTGCAACACATGGACCGATAAAAACAACTTTAGCATTAGGTATTCTTTTTTTTATGTCTAAAGCATGTGCTTGCATTGGTGATTTTACATTAGCAAGATATTTAAGTACATGAGGAAAATATTTTTGAATTAATAAATTAACAGAATGACAACAAGAAGAAATTAAAATATTTTGCCGCTTAGACTTCAAAATTTCTTCATATTGTGTTTTAACAATAGTTGCCCCTATTGCGGTTTCTTCAACACTATGAAAACCTAATTTTTTCAAAGCCTTTTCCATTTCTTCAATACCAATACCATCATAATTCGCAATAAAAGACGGAGCTAAACTTACAACAACAGGTTCATCGCCAGCAAGCATTACTTTAACTTTTTCAACATCATTTGCAATTTCTTTAGCATTTTGAGGGCATACAACAAAGCATTGTCCACACAAAATACATTCATTACTTACAATGTGTGCTTGATCTCCTGAGAATTTTATTGACTTAACTGGACAATGACGAATACATTTATAACAATTTTTACAATTTGATTTTTTTAATTTTAAAAATTCAGGCATTTCTTTCACCTATACACGTGTAACTACTTTTTCATAAAAAGTCTTATAAAAATTTTCTTTGGTGATACTACAAACCTCACCGTCATCAAATTTAACACTCACACCATCGTTACTACATTTCCCCATACAAAATGCTCCAACAAGGGTTACTTTATCCTCTAATTTATTTTCTAAAATACTTTTTTGAAACAATTCAATTATTCCTTGTGAGTCTTTTAAATGGCATGAACTACCAATACAAATTTGAATTTTCATACTATTATACCTTTTTATTTTTTTAATATTTCATTTTCAAAAAATTCTTTAACTGTTTGTGGTGAAACCGAAAACAATTGATCATTTAATTTAACAGAAACTCCTTTTTGACAATTTCCCATACAAAAAGTTCCGGCAAGCTCTACTTCTTCTTTTAAATTGTTTTGATCTATCAATTTTTGCAATTCTTCCACAACTTGTCTAGAGCCTTTTAAATGACATGAACTACCAATACATACTACTACTTTTTTCATAACTTAACTCCTTTATTATTCATAATCTACAACATTAACCCATGATAGCAAAAGTTCACGTTCTTTTTTATGTCCTTTTACTGACTGAGAAGCGGCAACAATTGGAAGCCAAGATTGTACATATTTTTTATCAACACCACTTTTTTCACAATATAAATCTAAATATTTATTAGCTCCATCCACATCATCGCTTAACCAAAATAATAAATATGTTCTTGCGACATCCGCTGAAGCATTACCTTGAGTAGCATGACTCCAGTCAATAATATATAAGGTTCCATCATCTTTTACAATAATGTTAGAAGGATTAAAATCACCATGACACAACTTATTATGTTTTGGCATTCCTTCAAGTCTTGTATGGAGTTCATAACGAGTTGTGGCATCAAGTTCTGTTTGATTAATCTTTGCATTCATTTTATCCTTTAATTTTTTTAAATTAAAAGCCTTAATTTGATGCATAGAAAGTTGAAGATTAACAAATAATTCTAAATACTCATCTTTTTTATCTGGATTTAATTTTATTAAATCAGCCAAAGTTTTTCCTTTTATATATTCAGAAACAATAGCCCATTTACCATCTACTGTTTCTACAGAATAAATTTTAGGAATATTCAAGCCTAGATTTTCCACTATTGCTTGATTCAATGCTTCATTTAAAACATCCACTTTGGAATATTCTTTATCAAAAACTTTTACAACTTTATCGCCATCACGATAAACAGTTTTAGAAGTTCTAACAGCTATTACTCGTTCTAAATTCATTTTATTTATCTCCTTTTCCATAATATGCATTCAAATACATTTCTTTTATTTCACTCATTAATGGATATCTAGGATTAGCACCTGTACATTGATCATCAAATGCTTGTTCTACCATTTCATCTAATCGATTTAAAAAGTCTTTTTCATCAATTCCATATTCTTTAATAGATTTTTTAATACCTATTGCATCTTTTAACTCGTTTATTTTATTTATTAACTTATCAACCTTTTCTTCATTTGTTTGACCATCTAGTCCAAGATAATCCGCAATTTCTGCATATCTTGCAAGTGTATGTGGGTGATCATATTGAGGGAACGTTCCCATTTTAGTTGGCACTTCGGCACTATTAAATTTAATCACTTCATTAATCATCAATGCATTAGCAACACCATGTGGTAAATGATGAAAAGCACCAAGTTTATGAGCCATCGAATGACAAACACCTAAAAAAGCATTAGCAAATGCCATACCAGCCATTGTTGCGGCATTGGCCATTTTTTCTCTAGCTACAACATCTGTTGTTCCTTGATTGTATGCTCTTGGTAAATACTCAAAAATCATCTTTAAAGCCTCTTTAGCAAGCCCATCTGTATATTCTGTTGCCATCATAGATGCATATGCCTCTAGTGCATGAGTTACAGCATCAATACCAGAAGAAGCAGTTAATCCTTTTGGAGCATCCATCATTAAGTCGGCATCCACAATTGCCATATTAGGTAATAATTCATAATCAGCAAGTGGATATTTAATACCTGTTGATTCATCAGTAATTACAGCAAATGGTGTAACCTCTGAACCTGTACCTGCAGTTGTTGGAATAGCAATAAACATTGCTTTTTCACCCATTTTTGGAAAAGTATATATTCTTTTCCTAATATCACAAAAACGCATCGCCATATCTAAAAAATCAACCTCTGGATGTTCATATAAAACCCACATAATTTTTGCAGCATCCATCGCAGAACCTCCTCCAATTGCAATAATTGCATCCGGTTCAAAACTATTTAATAATTGAGCTCCTTCTTTAGCACTAGCTAATGATGGATCTGGAGCAACATTGTAAAATGTCGTATGAGTTATTCCAAGTTCATCTAACTTATGCGTAACAGCTTTGGTGTATCCATTTTTATATAAAAAACTATCGGTTACAATGCATACTTTTTTCTTATTATATATATGTTTTAACTCATCAAGGGCAACAGGTAAACATCCTTTTTTGATATAAACCTTTTGAGGAACTCTAAACCATAACATATTTTCCCTTCTTTCTGCTACTGTTTTAATGTTTAATAAATGTTTAACACCAACATTTTCACTCACACTATTTCCACCCCAAGAACCACATCCAAGAGTAAGAGATGGAGCAAGTTTAAAATTATATAAATCACCAATACCACCTTGTGAAGCAGGTGTATTCACAATTACTCTACAAGTCTTCATTCGATTATAAAATAATGATAATTTTTCTTTTTCTTTTATTTGATCAATAAAAATTGAAGATGTATGACCATAACCGCCATCAGCAATCAAGCAATCTGCTTTTTCTAAAGCCTCATCAAAAGTTTTAGCATGATACATTGCTAGCACTGGTGATAATTTTTCATGAGCAAATTCTTCACTTAAATCATACTTTTCAACTTCACCAATTAATATTTTAGTATTTTTTGGTACTTCTACTCCCGAAAGAGTTGCGATTGTAACAGCATTTTGACCAACAATTTTAGCATTCAATGAACCATTAATTAAAATCGTTTTTCTAACTTTATCTAATTCATCATTATTTAAAAAATAACAACCTCTTCTTAAAAATTCTTCTTTTACACTTTGATAAATTGTATCAAGAACAATTACGGATTGTTCGGAGGCACATATCATTCCATTGTCAAAAGTCTTAGAATGAATAATTGAATTTACCGCAAGTACAATATTAGCACTCTCATCAATTACAGCAGGAGTATTACCAGAACCAACTCCAAGAGCTGGTTTTCCACTAGAATATGCAGCTTTAACCATACCAGGACCACCAGTTGCAAGAATAATATCGGCTTCTCTCATCACAGTATTCGTAAGTTCAAGACTTGGAACATCAATCCAACCAATAATATCTTTCGGTGCACCAGCTTGAATAGCTGCTTCAAGAACAATTTTAGCTGCCGCAATTGTCGACTTTTTAGCTCGTGGATGAGGACTAATAATAATTCCGTTTCTTGTTTTTAAAGCTATTAGGGTTTTAAAAATGGCAGTTGAAGTTGGATTGGTAGTTGGAATTACTGCTGCAATTACACCAATTGGTTCAGCAATTTTTTTAATTCCATACGTTTTATCCTCTTCAATCAAACCGCAAGTTGGCGTATCTTTATAAGCGTTATATATATATTCACTAGCAAAATGATTTTTAATCACTTTATCCTCGACAACACCCATCCCAGTTTCTTCTACAGCCATTTTTGCAAGTAGAATTCGATTTTGATTTGCAGCAATTGCGGCTGCTTTAAAAATTTTATCAATCCTATCTTGACTATAAGTTGAAAATACCTTTTGGGCTTGTTTGACTTCCTTAATTTTTACCTCAAGAGTTTCTAAACTATCAATTAATTTTTCCATACTTTCTCTCCTATTTATTTTTATTATTAATTATTGATGACACTACACTCAAAGAATAAGCAAGATTCTCGTTTTGAACAAGAACATTTTTAGGCACTTTTAATCTAGTAGGAGCAAAATTCCAAATTGCCTTTATCTTCATTTTTACTAGAATATCACATACTTCTTGAGCAAATTTTTTAGGAACACAAATAATTCCTATATCTATCAGGTTATTCTCAAATACTTCTAATACATTTTTTTCTGTAAATTCTTTTACTAAACTCTCATTTTCTTCTATTTTATCCTTCAAATCAAAACCTGCAATGATATGAATACCATATCTTTCAAACCCTCTATATCCAAGAAGTGCACTTCCTAATTTTCCAACTCCAATAATAATTGCATTTTTTCTTTGTCTACATCCTAGATAATCTTTGATTTTTTCAATTAAAGCCACTAAATCATATCCTAATTTAGGCTTTCCATTTCCACATGCAAACGATAAGTCTTTTCTAACTTGTACTTCACCTAATTCTAAATCCATAGCTATTTTAGTAGCCGAAATATAGCCACTATACCCTTCGGTTTCTTTTAAGTCAATTAAATATTCTAAATAGAGGGGAAGTCTTGTAAGAACAGATTTAGCAATTCCGTTTTGTAACATTTTTCTTCCTTTCTTATTATACAATATAAAGATAATATTTTTTATTTATTTACTCAAAAATAATAAGTATTTATATATCGATAAAAATATATCGATTAAACTATAAAAATGAAAAACCATCTCATGATGATTTTTCGTAATAATTAGAGTTATATATCAGTTAATTGGAAGAGCTATGTTTCATATTTACTAACTATTACAATAGTATTGTATCATGTTTCCTCTCAATTGTAAAATATAAAATTAAAATAAGGTTATATCATTTTCATATAAGTACTTAATCTTGATTCACTTCTCTTTTAATATCGCAAAGAATTGTAAGAAACCTTTTATCAATATCAGTCAAATGATACCCTTTTCTAAATATTAAAACATCTCGATATTCATTCACATTATCATTACATTTTATTTCTACTAAATTATATTTATCAAGAAATTCTTTAGGCACTGGTGAAACCCACATAAAAGTATTATCTAAATTTTCTAATAAATCAAATTGACTAGCTCTTTCATATATATATATTCTTCGATTGATGCTATCTGGCAATTCAATTTTTTTCACATCAGAAAAAGGTAAATGAGGAACATACGGATCAGGATAACATATTTCAATATAATTTTCTAAATCACGATAAGTAATATTTTCAATTTTACAAAGAGGACTACTCTGATGAACAATCAAACGATGTCTAAATTCATATATTAATTCATAATCAAGTCCCTTTTCTTCAAACATTTTTTTAAATTGATCTTGAAAAGAGGAACGATATCTAATAATACCTAATCTATATTCGCCTTGTAAAACTTTATTAATTGCTTTTAAAGAATTCGTTTCTTTATAAACTATTTCTATCAAACTTTTAGAATCAAATCCACGCATAAATTCAACAAAAGAATAGCCAATATAACTAGCACGAGGCCCTAAAATGGAAAATTTTTCTTTATGCTTTTCTTTCTGAGTATACTTTTTTTCAACCGTTTCGACATCGGCAAGAATTTTTTTAGCATATTGAATAAACTCTTCACCATCTGGTGTAACCTCTATTCCTTTTGGCGTTCTTTTAAAAATAGTAATTTGTAATGATTGTTCTAGTTCTTTAATTGAACGGCTTAGATTAGGTTGCCCCATATATAAATTTTCAGCTGCCTTGCTAATAGATCTTGTTTTATCTATTTCGACAACATATTTTAAATGCATTAAATTCATATATTTACACTCTCCCATATGATGATTATAACATATTTATTCTTTTTTGTCTATTTATTTTCTTATTTAGACAATTGCATTTGTTTCCTTTAATCTGAAAAATAAGCAAAATAAATAAAAAAACTAGATAATAGACTATCTATTACCTAGTTTTTATTACTATTCTGATTCTTCTAAATCAAAATTAACAACATTATGATATACATCTTGTACATCATCATCTTCTTCAAGTAAATCAAGCAATCTTTGCAATTGTTCTTTTTCTTTTTCTGTTTCAAGTTGAACTGAGTTTAAAGGCAACCAAGAAACAGTATCTTCTAAAAAATCTTTCCCTTCTGGTAACATTGCTTTCAAAGTTTCTCTAATTTTACCATATTCTGTACTTGGTGCTGTAATTGTAACAACATCATCATCAGAAGAAATATCCTCAACTTCACAATCAGCAAGCAATAATGCTTCAAGAGTTTCTTCTTCATTCATAAAATCAATTGAAAATATAGCAGTATTTTTGAACATATGTGTTACACTTCCGCTTCCAGCAATCTTGCCACCACATTTTTGAAGAGCAACCTTTACAGAAGTTTGCGTACGATTGTGATTATCAGTCAAGCATTCAATAACAAACATTGAATTACCAGGACCAAATCCTTCTAGAACCATTGAATCATAACTTTCTAAATTAGCACCCTTTGCTTTCTCAATTGCCCGTTTAATCACATCGGCAGTAACCTGTTCTCTTTTTGCTTTTTCAATTTCTTTTTTTAAATTTTGATTTAGATCAGGATCAGGCACACCAGATTTTGCCGCCATATAAATGATACGGCTCCATTTGTTATTTAATTTTGATTTAGCTGCGGCAGTTTTTGCCATTGATGCAGCTCGAACTTCATGTGCTCTACCCATAAATAATCTCCTTTATCATTAAATATCGATTTATTATATCACTTTTTTGCTATTAATTAAAGTAATTTGAAAAAAATTTAAATTTTTTCAAGAATATGAAAGTTAAAATTTTAAAATAAATCATTCACAATTGGGTGATAAACATCTATACATGCCATCGACAATCATATTTTAATTGTTCACATAATACCTCTTGTTACTAAAACGTGAAGATATCCTTTCATTATTATACATCCATACAACATTCTTATTTGTACTAATTGTATAGATGAATCTTCAACTAATAAAACGATAGTGCTTTACTCAAACAATGTACGATTACACCACACAAATATGAACTATAAAAAGATAGCTATGATATATGTTTTCTCCTTTATCTATATTTAATTATTAAGCCATTATTTTCAATATACGCTTCAATATTTTTAATTCTAGATAAATTTTCTTGTGAAACATTTGTTGTCAACTTTAAAATGTTTTGCTTTTTACATATCACTTCAATATTTTTGCGATTTAAATTGTTATCAACAATTGCTCTTAACCCTTTATATAAACCCTTATACATCGCCAATAATAGTTGATCTTCACTATTTTGATAAGCGCCACCTGTATTATTATAATTGCTACCTTCAATTTGATAACTCCAACTAAATTCATTCGTATCTTTGATTGGTAGAGGATTAATATTTAAAACAATTGTTGCATTACTATTATTTGATAAACTATTTTTATTGTCAATCAATTTAGACAATACTTTCTTTAATTTTCGATACTCTCCAATAGATAAATCATTGATGTTATCAGTTAAATTATTATTAGGATTAACAACATCTAAAACCATATATGTTTTTTTTACATTGGTATTTGAATCAACATTCAATTTTTGATAAACATCTTTTGATACTTCTATTTTATTTCCTTTTATCAATTCATCAATTGTTTTTATAAACCCATTTAAATAATCCTCATAGCGATTATCTTTAAAATATTCGTTTAATGAATAATACAACATTATTTCCAAAATATAGCCCGAAATATTTATTTTTTGTTCATCACGATAATACTTTATGATTTTAATCGTATTTCGGAAATATGTATAATCTTTATTAGCAATTTCCACAAAATTGATGCGTTTTTCTTCATCAGTAATTTGAAAAAAATCATTTAAATAACGAATTTGTAAATAAATAGTAAAATCATTTTCTTTAAAAGAAATAGTATTGAACTGAAGATTTCTATCAATATTGCTAAGTTTAGTAATGCTAGGATATTCCGCTATAATTATATTTTCAATAGCATTTAAAACATAATAATTATCTAAAACAAAACTATTAGGTTTAATCAATTCAATACCAACCATAATATCTATCTTATCAACATCATTTAATAACGTTCCCTTTGCCCAAGAACCACTTTTTTTAACACTTACTATTCTAAAATAATCATCTTGATGTTTTGCTAATTTTTCTTGTAATCTATCAAATCTACAATGCAATTCTTGTTTCTCGGTATTTAAAATTTCTAAATCTGTAACCAATTTACGAAAATCTTTTTCTGTCATTTTTCCTCCTATATTGAATAATGATATTCTTTTTGTTTCACAAAATAAACTAAATAGTGAAAACCACATTCTTTGATTATCTTTTTATAATAATCAAAATTTGATAAATATCGTTCTTTAGAATGAGCATCACTAGATAAAGTTAATTTTTCTCCACCCATTTGTCTGTACAAAGAAAGTAAATATTTAGTATGATTAATATCATGAATAGCTTCTTGTACTTTGGTATTAATTTCTAATGCTTTATGATGCTTAATTAAATTCATAAAAACTTTTTTTATTTTTTCTTCAAAATCACTAATCTTTATTTTATTATTGACCAAATAAACGGTTTTAAAACCATAATCAATATGAGATAATACATTATATTTATCAAAATTACTTGTCGCCTCAATCATTATATCAAAATATTTGTTTAAAAGTTCTTTTTCTCCTACTGATAAAAAATATTTATACCAATAAAAATCTTCTTCTTTGCTATCATGAATACTTAAATTAATCACATCGAAATCTTCACTATTTAATTGTTTGGTAATTTCTAATAATTTGTCTTTACGATAGCCAACTTCAATTCCTAATAAAAAGCAAATATTTGGATAATTTTTTTGATGTATTTGTAACTCATTTTTTAATGCCTGATAATCTACTATCCAATCTTCATGATTAATTACTAAATCAAGATCAAAATGTTCGGTAGTAACAAAATATTTACAACCCATTCTATTAGCAAGCTCGATATAATTGATAAGTTCTTCGTTAGAATCATGAGAATACTTTGAATGTAGATGTTGATCATGTAATATCATTTTATCACTCTTTTCATTCCTATTTATTATAACATAAAGAATTCCTTTTCACAAGATTTTTATAAATAAAGATATAATAAAATGATGACAACGTTTTCATATTCTTATTTTATTGACATCCTATTAGTCTTTTAATTATAATATTATTAATTTAAATTTAATATTAAATTGTTTACAAGATAGGAGTAACATCCTTGAGCATAATTATGAGACTAGCAATAGAGTACATAATTATAAGCTAGTCCTAAAATTCTAATTTTATAATTAGACATTAAGCCTAGCAAGGATGCCCTTGTTAGGCTTTTTATATTATTTTTTAAATGCTATTCCAAATAAATAAAGGAGAATACTTATGAAAAAAATTATTATTAGTTTCGTTCTTTTAAGTTTTTGTTTTGTACTTAGCAGTTGCAAAGAAAGAACTTTAGATGACATTATGAAAGATGGTAAAATTATTGTTGCAACAAATGCGGAATTTCCCCCATTTGAATACTTAGATGGTGATACCATCACGGGTTTTGATATTGATTTGATAAAACTATACGCTAAATATCTAGGAGTTGATATTGAAATCAATAATATTGATTTTGATGGTGCTTTGCTTAGTGTGAGTAGTAATAAAGCCGATTTAGTAATTGCAGGTGTAACCAAGAATGAAAAACGTGAACAATCGTTAAGTTTTTCTAATGGATATTTTTCTGCAAGTCAAGTGGTTATTGTGAAAAAAAATAGCAATATCTCTGGAACAACAATTGAAGAAATTAGAGAATCCTTATCACAAAATAATGCTACAATTGGGGCTCAAGCAGGTACGGTTGGTGAATACTATGCAAAAGGAGATTCCGATTGGGATTTTGAAATCATTCCTAATACTATTTGCCAGACTTATGATAATGGGGCTCTTGCAATTAAGGCTTTAAATAATGGTCAAATTGATGCCGTAATTATTGATAAACTACCCGCTATTGAACTGACCAAGTCTTATAGTGAATTACAAATTCTTGATACTACTTTAACTGAAGAAGAGTATGCTATTGGAGTAAAAAAAGGAAATGAATCTTTAGTGAAATCATTAAATGAATTTTTGGAATTAATTAAAACAAATGGACAACTAGAATCTCTTTTGAAACAGTATTTTGGAGAATAAATGAAATGACACATACCAATAAAAAAACAAAAATAATTGAATTGACAATGATTGGTGTTATTCTTGTTGGGATTTTAATTTTTATAATCATTGATTATCAAAATCTTCTTGATAAATTTAAATTGGTTTTTATTGAAAAAAATGGTACTTCACGTATTTTAAAAGGACTTTTAAATACCTTTATGATTTCAATTAGTGGTCTTATATTAGGTCTTATTATAGGAACCCTAATCAATATTTTAAATTTTTCCAAATCGAATCATGTTATTATGATTATTTTAAGAAAACTTTGTTCCTATTATTTATCAATTTTTAGAGGTACGCCTTTAATGGTACAACTTTTGATCATCTATTTTATTATTTTTGCCTCTGTTAGGGGGCAAGAACTAACTATTGCCATTATTGCCTACGGATTAAATAGTGGAGCATATGTTTGTGAAATCTTAAGAGGGGGTATCAATGCTGTCCCCAAAGGTCAACTAGAAGCTGGTCTTAGTCTTGGATTCAGTTACAACCAAACGATGAAAAAAATTATTATTCCTCAAGCCATCAGAAATGCTTTCCCTTCAATTGGTAATGAATTTATATCACTAATCAAAGAAACCAGTATTGTTGGTTTTATTGGTGCCGTCGAATTGACAAAAGTTTTTAAAGAAATTGCAACTGCCACTTTCCAATATACGATGGCTTATTTAATTATGGGAATCATCTACTTTGTGATTGTTCTAATTATTTCTAAATTATTTCAATTATTTGAAAGGAAGGTATTGCGTTATGATTAAACTTGAACATATATATAAAAGTTTTCATCATACCACTATTTTAAATGATATTAATCTAGAAATCAAAGATGGAGAAATTATTAGCATTATTGGTCCATCAGGAAGTGGTAAATCCACAATTTTGAGAATTATAAACCATCTAATTCGTCCAGATACTGGCAAAGTTTATTATAATAACCAATGCATTACGGATAAGAATGCGCAAAAAATTCGTTTAAAAATGGGTATGGTTTTTCAACATTTTGAACTTTTTCCTCATAAAACTGTTTTAGAAAATATTACCCTTGCTCCTGTTGTACATAAAATATTAACTAAAACAGAGGCCGAAACTAAAGCTAAAGAATTATTAAAAATGGTAGATTTAGAAAATAAAATATATGATTATCCCAATACTTTATCTGGTGGTCAAAAACAACGAGTGGCAATTGCTAGAATGCTTGCAATGAATCCCGAAGTAATGTTATTTGATGAACCAACAAGTGCATTAGATCCTGAGATGGTTAAAGATATCTTAGATATTATTAAAACTATTGCGACAAGTGGTAAAACTATTATTATTGTTACACATGAAATCAATTTTGCTAAAAATATTAGTGATCGTATTCTTTTTATGGATCATGGTCATATACTTAAATTTGCCACTCCTGATGAAATATTTAATCATAATGATAATGAAAGAATTAACAATTTTTTAAAAAAAGTTTTGTAAATTAAAATGAAAAACTTCTAACTAATTATTTATTAGTTAGAAATTTTTTAATGTTTTTTTAATTTTGTACTATCATATTTTTTTCTTTCTACAGTATCTAAAATCATTTTTCGCAAGCGGATAGAATTTGGTGTTACTTCAACTAATTCATCTTCATCAATAAAAGACAAATAATTTTCCAAACTAAATACTCTAGGTTTTTTTAAAACTATTGTAGAATCCTTCGTTGCACTTCTTTGGTTGGTCATTTGTTTTTCTCTTGTGATATTAACAGCTAAATCTTCTTCACGATTACAAATACCAACAATCATTCCTTCATAAACCATAATTCCTGGTTCAATTAACAATTCTCCTCTATCCTCTACTCCACCACACGCATATGTAGTAGCCATTCCTTGATTAATTGAAACTAAAACACCGAGTTTCCTACCCATAAAAACATCTGGTTGAACTGGACGATATTCCAAAAAAGTATGATTTATAATACCATAACCATGAGTAGCAGTTAAAAAGTCTGTCATAAAACCAATCAACCCTTTTGAAGGAATGGTATAGATAAGTCTTGTTTGTCCATCTTTACTATTCATACCTTCCAAATTGCCACGTCTATTACCAAACATTTCAATTGCAGAACCAATATATTCATCAGGAACATCAACTTGAACATATTCGTATGGTTCATTGATTACCCCATCAATTTCTTTTAAAATAACTCTTGGTCTAGAAACTTGAAACTCAAAACCTTCTCTTCTTAAATTTTCAATCAAAATTGATAAATGCAGTTCTCCTCTTCCTGATACAATCCATTCTTCTTTATTATCGACACGATTGATCCTTAAACTAACATCCCTTTGCGTTTCTCTAAAAAGTCGTTCTTCAATTTTTCTACCTGTAACAAATTGGCCTTCTTTTCCCGCAAACGGTGATGTGTTTGTACCAAAATTCATCTGTACTGTAGGTTCTGACACTTTAATTAAAGGTAAGGCCTCTTCCAAACCTTCTTTACAGATGGTTTCACCAACATATATATCATCCAAACCTGCAATAGCAACAATATCACCTGCATCCGCTTCTTCAACTTCAATTTTTTTTAGTCCTAGAAAACTATAGATCTTTTGAATACGAAATTTTTTAATACTTTTATCAACTCTAACACAAGAAACCATCTCATTTAAATGCATTTTTCCTCTTGTAATTCTACCAATACCAATTCTACCTACATAATCATTATAGTCAAGTAAAGCCGGTTGAAATTGAAGAGGTGCATCATAATCATAAATTGGATCAGGAATTTCTTTTAAAATCATATCTAAAAGAGGAATCATTCCTTTAGACTGAGTAGCGATATCTTCTGATAAACTAGATGTACCATTCACAGCTGATGTATATACAACAGGAAATTCTAGTTGTTCATCGTTTGCGCCAAGATCAATAAACAAATCTAAAACTTGGTCAATCACAACAGCTGGTCTTGCTGATGGTTTATCAATTTTATTAATAACTACGATAGCCTTATGATTATACTCTAACGCTTTTTTTAATACAAATCTTGTTTGAGGCATCGTTCCCTCATAAGCGTCTACTACAAGTAATACACCATCCACCATTCCCATAATTCTTTCCACCTCACCAGAAAAATCAGCATGGCCTGGTGTATCTAATATATTAATCTTATAATCCTTATAATGAACTGCTGTTGTTTTAGCGAGGATAGTAATTCCGCGTTCTTTTTCAATATCATTTGAATCCATTACACAATTGGTTACATATTCATTCTCTCTAAACGTTTGAGTTGATTGCAATAACTGATCTACTAATGTTGTTTTACCATGATCGACGTGTGCAATAATCGCTATGTTCTTAATTTTCATATAGATACCTTCTTTACGTTGTAAATTTTACTAAATTACTTGTTTTTTGTCAAAAAACAAACTTTATAAAACGATTACAATTTTACTAACAATAGGTTTTACAAATTATACTTTACTATTCATTCATCAACTGTTTTAAAAACTCTTCTTGAATGAAAGAAAAATCTTCTCTTATCATTTTGTATTTAGCACCATTGCATAAAAAGATATATCCATATGCATCATTAAATAACATAAAACTTCTAAGTCCATATGCATTTCCAGTATGACCATATAGTCTTTTACCATAATCATCTAATATCAATAATTGGAGTCCTTTTTGTTTATAAAGCCCTTGTGGATAAAGTGTTTTCCAATGAATACTCTTCATGTTTTTAACAGTATCTTCATTTAAATATCTTTTTCCATCATACATTCCATTATTCATTAACATTTGCATTATTTTAGAAAGATCAATTGCACTAATAAATAATCCCCCAGCAGGACCTCTAAAATTATCACCAATTGCATAACGAGGAAAAACCGCTTTTTGAAAAAGATTTTTATCTCTAATTAATGTAAGCTCTTCGTTATATAAACTTGCAACCATATCTATTTTTTCAATATCATCTATTCGAAAGCCCGCATCCAAATGCATTGGCTTAAATAACCGCTCTTTGATAAAATCAGTAAAATACATTCCAGATACTTTTTCTACAATACAAGCCAAAATTCCACATCCAAAGTTTGAATAACAAAAAGTTGATCCAGGATGCACATTTAAATATGTTTTATTTGTATAATATTCATAATTCTGATCAGTTAAAAGTCGTTTTAACTCAACATAAAAACTTGGTCCATTCACACCGTCATATCCCAATTGATCATCTTGACCATCATTAATACTAGATGTTTGAGTCATCAACATTTCAGTCGTAATCACATCATCAGGAAAATAGGGATTACGAACCTTATAACCTAAATAATCGCTAATATCTTTATATATATCAAGAAGCCCATCATCATATAGCATTAAGGCGGCAATAGCAACAACCACCTTTGAAATAGAGGCTATTCGATAAATCGTATCAGGTGTTGTCAAAAGGTTTTCCTCTAATGACCTTTTTCCATAACAATACGTATTTAAAATACGCTTTTTATCAGCAACTAAGGCACAAACTCCTATCGCATTTGATGTACTAGCAATTGAATCATATATATTTTTTTTCATCATTTCTTTTTCCCTTTCTTACTAAATAAATGATAATCATAATAACACCAATAATTATCATCATTGAACTATATCCTGCAAGATCAATACATACATCTTTTATGGTACCATATCTTCCTATAGTGTTGTACTGGATGAACTCAGTTAAAACCGCTAAAAAAACTCCATTTAAAAAAGCTAGTCCAAATCTTAAATAATTATTTTTCAAAAAAAAGATCATTGTCATTAAAGCAAAAAAACTACATACCATAAATGCTCCAAAATGGCCAAATATTTTTCTTACAAATAAATGAATTGTATTTTTTCCATATTTTTTAATAATTGAATCATTAGAAGGATTCACTTTATCAATCACATGAACAACCGAATCTGTAACAGTCTCACTTTTACTTGATGAAACCTCACCAGGAAGAGTTGAATGATAAATTAAATAACAATTTAAAACAATTGTAATAACTAAACATACATACTTTATTATTTTCATATCATCATTTCCTTACATATATTTATTACCACTATTATTATATCATAATTTGAAATTATTTTCTCCTAAATATGAAAAAAATATATTAGTACTAATACTAATATATTTCATTATACAAAATCTTATCAACCTATCTACTCAATCATTTGTAAAAGATCTGTAAATTTATCAATTACGTAAGTAGCTTTCAATTCTTCTAAAAAAGGTCTTCCTCTAAACCCCCAAGCTGCACCTATGAAATCAAGTTTGGCATTCTTAGAAGTTAAATAATCAATATCACTGTCACCAACATATGCAATAGAATTTTTGCTAGCATTCAGTTTTTGTATTGCATAGTTAACCATATCAGCACTTGGTTTTTTATCTAATCCATCTTGTTCACCCACCATTACATCAATATATTTGCCAAGTAGTGGAATACAAATATCTAGTACACCTTGTTGATATTTATTAGAAACAATTGCCATTTTAATGCCCTTTTGTTTTAAGATTCTAACTGTTTCCAAAACTCCTGGGTAAAGTCTGGTTTTATTGGCATTATTTTTTTTGTAATGTGTTAAAAAATCATGATAAACAGCATCAAAATCTTTAATATTTTCTTTTAAAGCTCTTTCAATCATGACTTTAATACCGCTGCCAACAAAATATTTTACCTCATCAACTTTATATTCATTTAAATTATTTTTCTTTAAAGCATAATTTAAACTATCCGTTAAATCATCAATTGTATTTAAGAGAGTGCCATCTAAATCAAAGATAAATGTGTCATATTTCATATTAGTAAAACCTTCTATTCTCATAATCATATTTAGGGTCTGTTTCACCAAAAAAACGTCTACCTGTTTTCATCGAGTAAATTGATGCTTCCATAAAAACATCTTTATATTTAGATTTACTAAGAGTTGAATTACTATATGCTTGTTCAATTATTTCTAAATTGAGTAACTCCCCATCAACCCAGACAAATCCTAAATACCTTCCATATGTTTCAGTTCTAGCACCTTCTGCTTCTAATACAATTGTTGTAGCATTCTCTAATCGCTTTTTTGTATATTCAGAAGCATCTAATCCCCAAGGGTCTTCTCCTGCATGAGTTTCAGGTGTATCGATTCCTAAAAAACGCAACCGAAAACTTTCACCTGTAATTTTATCTTTGAAAGTAGCGGTATCACCATCTGTAGCATACACTAATTCTACTTCACCAACGCCATCATCTATAAAACTTTTACCTTCCCATTCAAAATCCATTTCTAGTTCTTTATAAAGATGTGGATATAATGGTAAAACAGTTGTATAAATAGTTAAAAAATTACCAAGTGGAAAAGTAGATCCTCCCTTATAACTACCATTATATTTAACAAATTTATCTAAATCATCTGTAGAAGTAATTATTTTATCAGAAAATTTAAATTCATAGTTGATATCATATTCTTTCATGATTTCCTCAATTTCAGCTCTTGATTTGCCATCCAATTGTGGTAAAGTTATTGTATTTTCACATCCTACAATGAATAATATAGTAATGCTTATCAAAAATAATACTATTTTTTTCATATTAATCCCCTCTTTTCAATATTAATTATATCATATTTTTCATTTCTTTTGCAAGTTAACTATCTTTGTATTGCTTTTTTAAGTTTTTTTTGATATAATCAATATATATAAATTAAAATATATTAAAATAGACGAGGAGAAAATAAATGAAAAAAATTAAGTTTTTGATTATCATCATTTCTAGTTTTTCGTTATTGCTATGTTTTGGTTGTGATAAAAAAGAACAACATCAACATACATGGCAAGAGGCTACTTGCCTTAATGCTAAAGTATGTACAGAATGTGGTGAAACCGAAGGAAATGCTTTAGGTCATAATTGGATTGATGCTACATGTACAACAGCTAAATATTGTCAAAGATGTGGTGAAACTGAAGGAGTTGCCTTAGGTCATCAATGGACAGAAGCAACCCTTACTGCTCCTAAAACTTGTACAAGATGCCAAATAACTGAGGGAGAACCTTTAAAACCATCTACTATTATAGAAGCTACTTTAAATCATTCTTATATCAGTGTCGGTTCTAAAACAAGATTAATTGTTAAAAATTATTATGATTTAACGGCTTTTTACGTTGAATTTTCTAAAGAAAATATTATTTCAATGGATAATTATGGTTTAATTGAAGGACTCAATATTGGTTTGACTACTATTACCCTTACCCTCAAAACAGATCCTTTAAGTAAAGTTAGTTTTGATATTGAAGTGATTAGCAAACAACCTTCTATATATGTTACCTCAACAAGAATGGAATTAAATGATAGTACCTCTATATTTTTCAGAAATCTAAATGAACTGAAAGAAGAATCAATAAATGATTTTGACATTACTTTTGAAAACGGGAATATCTTAACTTTAGACAAGGATAAAAAATTAATTGCAACACAATATGGTACAGATACTGTTACAATTACTTCTAAATTAGATAAAAGAATTACAAGTAGTATTGAAATTAGTGTTGTGAGTGCCAACTCCTTTGTTATTCTTTATGGAAAAGATGAAACAGGAATTGTTAAAGCAGGTGAACAATTTCAATTTCAAATTGCTAATTCTCTTTGCCAAAATTCTGAATTAAAATGGATTAGTTCTGATTCAAAAACAGCTGTTATAACCGATCAGGGTGTTGTTACTCTTAAAAAAGAAGGTAATGTAACCATTACTGTTTATGATCCAACCAATCCAAGCGATGATACAAAAAAAATAAATTATGTAATTACAATTATTGGCGAAACTGAAGCAGATTATATTTCTAGATTTATCCATATGGCTCTTCGTGAAAATGGCGTTCATGAAACAGGAAATAACTATCAAAAATATGGAGAATGGTATTCTAATAATGGACAACCATGGTGTGCAATGTTCGTTTCTTGGTGTTGGTATCATAGTGGTTTGTCAAATGACATTTTATGCAAATATCAAGGATGTTACGCTGGTATGAAATGGTGTACTGAAAAAGGAATAATGCATTTTGTACAAGACTATACTTTTACCGAAAAATTAGAAAACAATGTATCCTCTGAGCAAAAAGCAACCAATTATCAACCAGCAACCGGTGATATTGTATTTTTTCTAAGCAGTGGTATGTCACATACCGGTATTGTCATTTATTCTGACGATTTATATGTATACACTATTGAAGGAAATACATCAGATCAAGTTGCTATTAAACGTTGGTCATTAAATGATGCTAGAATTACTGGCTATGCTCATCCAGAATATCCACCATATTCTTCTGAAAGAGAAGATTTTAGTTGGATAGCTCTTCCAAAAGATGATGGTACGAATTGGTGGTCTATTGTAGATGAACAACAAAAAGTAGATTAAAAAATAAATAAAAGGCATTATAACGATTTTATGTTATAGTGCTTTTTATTTATAAATGCAATTAACTTTATATATTTTAAAATAATAGTATAATTAAGATGTTTGATGTAAATCATTTAAACATCCAATGGGGAGCATTTGCTGAGAGGTTATTTAGTTAACGACCCAAAACCTGATCTAGGTAATGCTAGCGTAGGGAAATCGCGTGTTTAAACACGCATTCTTAGCAATGTTCTTTGGATTCAACCAAAGAATTTTTTTGTTATAGGAGGTATGAAAAATGAAAAAAGCGACTTTTGGTTTTAACATTAACGATATCGCAGAAATAGCAATTTTATGTAGTCTAGCAATCGTTCTTGATCAATTTTGTAAAATTCCTCTTGGGGCAACTGGAGGTTCAATCAATCTTTCAATGTTACCATTATACATCATTGCTTTAAGGCATGGGTGGTTTAAAGGTTTTATAGGTGGTGGTATTATATATGCTGTAACTACTTGTATTATTGATGGTTATGGATTTCAATTTTTTCCATTAGAGTATTTTGTTGCCTATGGTTCAGTAGGAATTTTGGGAATTTTTGCTAATTTTATTTATAAAAAATTCAATAAAAATAATAAATATAATATTATCATTGCATACTCTGTTTTAGTAGGTTCTATTGCACTTGCAGCCGTTATTAGATTTTTCTGTGGTTCTATTGACTCTGTTATTTTTTATGAATATAGTTGGGCTGCTTCATTTGCTTACAATGCACCATACGTATTTATATCAGCTGCTGTTGTATGTGCAGTAATGTGTGCCTTACTTCCTGCTATCAAATTGATAAATCATATTTACCCTTCATCATATATTAAAAACAGTCAAGATAACTAAACAAAAAAAGAATGAATCAAAAATTTTGATTTGAAATAGTCAAGTAAAAGTAGACACTAAAAGCGTGTTAGATAAATCCCAGTTCAGTTCTATACTGAATTGGGGTTTTATATTTTAAAGTATACGCTAATCTTTGTGTATTAAAGTATTTAATATAAGTGTCTA
>FR890795.1 GCA_000433035.1 Staphylococcus sp. CAG:324
GCTAATCTTTGTGTATTAAAGTATTTAATATAAGTGTCTATTGCTATGTTAATATCTTCAGTTAAATATATTTTGAAATCTTTATATAATTCATTCTTAATCCAACCATTTAAAGATTCAATTACAGGATTATCTGTAGGTGTTCCTACTCGACTCATCGATCTTTTTATGGTATAATTTTCATGTAGCTTGTTGAAAGCTGTTGAGGAGTATATAATACCTTGATCAGAGTGGACAATCGTCTCAAGGTCTTTATATCCTCTTTTTATTTTCTCTTTTAAAAATGATTTATAAGCTTCAAAATGATTTTTAACATTATTACCATGTTTTGATGGCATTACATTTGAAGAAATTATCTCATTATTAAAAACATCAATATAAAATGTCCAATCATAAAGTCTGTCATGATTGTAAATCATCGTTGTATCTGTCACAATTATTTCCATAGGTCTAGATGGATAAAAGTTTCCTTTAACAATATTAGGGTATGTTATACTTTCATTACCTCTTTTAAACTTAACGTACGTTTTACGTGCTTTATGACATAAATTATCACTTAAATACCAACCAGTTAATTTTCTTATATTAGCTGCGATAGCTCTATATCCATAAGTAGAATGATGCTTATGGATATTTTTTATTTCTTCTGCTAGTGTTATTCGATTCTTTTTATAGTTATGAATTGTTCCTTTACAGTTTAGCCATTTATAGAATCCGCTACGAGAAAAATTCATTATCTTACATAATGATTTAATATTATATTCCCCAGAAAGATCTAATACTATTTCGTATTCTTTTCTGATAACTTCTTGTGTGCTATAAGAACATCCTCCTAAGTGTAACCTTTTTTTAATCGTAAGTTCTCGATTCTAAGTAACATATTTTCATATTCTAACTGTTCAATTTCTGATAATTCTTTACGTCTGGAATATTTAGCTAATGGATTTCCTGGTTTACGTTTATTTTTAAGAGCTTCTATTCCA
>FR890796.1 GCA_000433035.1 Staphylococcus sp. CAG:324
ACACAAACTTGCATCAAGATGATATCACAAGTTTATGTTTACATCCATCTATTTGATTATAAATTTTGTAAGCTGGGTATCCCAGTTACAACACCATGGCGTGATACTTGTGTTGCAAAGTGTTACACGCCTTATCCTGTTTACAAAAATTTATTAAAATAATTTATTTCAATTAACATATCAAAAACTCCTTTCAATAGTAACGGACATCTGAACAATAAAATGAGAGGGTGAAGGACTAATAAAATTTAATTTTTTTAATTTTAACGCAAAAAAGAGTGCAACTACCTAGGTAGATAGTTACACTCCTGCAAGTTTGTGTTAATTAATTTTATACACTTTTAATAATTTTCATTTTGTTTATAACATTATACTTCCGTTATCTGTTCAAATTTCAAAATACTATCAATCGTTTTCTTATCGTAACAATTATAATCAATTATTATTTCTGCATATTCTAAATAATTATCAAGACTTAATTGAAAAGTGTAGTTTTTATGTACATTTTTTAATTGGCGTATATCGATCAAACAATTTTTATTTAGTGAATAAATATTTAAAAATCGTAATTTTTCAAAAGATACATTATTTAAAAAATCTAAATTATCAATTTTATAATAGTTAAAATTATTGTAATTTAAACAATTATTTTTATAGATACTTAATATTTGATTTAATCTATCTTCTGAAAATAATTGAATCAAAAAAGTTCCCTTTTTAAGATAATTACATAATTTTATTACACCATTCTTAAGATCCTTTTCATCAGAATATATAATAGAAAAACTTTTTTTGTTTGAAAAAAGTATTTGAATAAATTTCTTTTTTAAATGCATAATGCTTCCTTTCTACCATTCACTCCATCCATCAGAAAGACCAACTCCAATTCCAATTCCAATTGGCGCAAACATCCAGTGATGCGCTTTGATCCACTTACTTCTTTTACCAATACCAAATTTATTAGTATGAAAATGTACACCATGATAAATATCTAAATCTAATCCAAAAGAACGTCCGCCATTTATTCCTCCTAAATGTGTGATTAACGAAATTCCTGGCGTTTTAGGAGTTTGATAACCTCCAGTATAATTACCAGAAGACCACCCATATCCATTATTAACCAATCCTGATATTCTAAAAGAAACAGCACCTAAAAGCATTGAACCAGCAGCATAAACTGAGCCAACTAAAAATCCATCCGAAAATCCTAAAACTAAAGATTTCCCGACATCTCCTATGTCACCACCCTCTATTGCAGTTTTACCAGCTCGCACTATACCAGCAGTGGCACCAGCTATGGTAGCTATTTTTAATCCACCTAGAGCTGCTTGTCCCGCAACTGCCAAAAACGGTGTAGCACTTCCTCCAGAGCATACAATCGCAGCAGTTGCTAAAGCTGCAATAGCGATTACTCCCAATCCAATAAGAATGCTTTGCCACCACTTAGGAGCATGTCCATTAGGATCGACATACATAATTGGGTTGTTCATGCAATAGCAGTATAAGTTCAATCCATTAATGCTTTCAGGATCTAAATATTCAATTGAATCTGGTGAAATCCAACGACCCCATTCAGGGTTATAATATCTAGAGTTGCAATAGAAGAGTCCAGTCTCGACGGGTCTCTTACGAGTATCCTCATTAAAGATTAACCTATAAACTTATAGATAATCTTAATTTCTCTAAATTTTGTACCATTAATAACCTTCACATGACTTACTGTTATATGCGATATTAAATTATTAATGATTTCAGGAGTTAACTCTTCAAAGTCAATATATTTTCTTGCGATTTGCTTGAATGTTTCAATACTTTCTTCCGTCTTGTTCTCCTGAGTAAGTTTACTTTCAATTTCCATTAGTTGTGAGTTTAATTTCTTTTGTTCTTCTTGATACTTATCTAACATTTTTTGATAGTTACTTCCACTTAATTTTTCTGCAACTAAATCTTCATATAATCTAGTGATTATTGAATCAATTGTATTAAGTCTAGTAACTATTTTGTTTTTCTCACTAACTAATGCTTTAATGTGTTCATCAGTATCTACTTTTTCAATGATATTATTTATAAATTCATCACTATTTAATTTAAGTGAAGTCATTAGTTCCTTTAATTTAGATTTAACTATATCATAGATTTCTTGGTAACCTATTGTATTAGCTTCATCATCTAATCCATATTTAACAAAATTGCCAACACAACGATATCTCCATACCAACTTACCATTTCTTCTTTTGTTGTAATAAAGATTAAGTGGCCTTCCACAATTCTTACATTTAAGTATTCCTTTAAATAAATTGGGATGATTATGTCTAGATGGTCTTTGTCTATGCTTAATTAATTCTTGCACATGCTCAAAGTCACTTCTAGAAATAATTGGCTCATGTGTGTTTCTTACTATGATATGATCTTCTTTAGGAACTTTTATGCATTTCTTGGTTTTATAGTTTTTTACTTCATATTTATGATTTTCCATATCACCAACGTAAACCACATCTCTTAAAATTGAACCAACTGTATTTGTGTTCCAAGATTCGATGTCATAATTTTTAAACATTTGTCTTCTGGTTTCAGTTAATTTAGTAAATCTTAAATCACCTTTACTAGCTTTATAAATACTTGGGGGCATAATACCTCTATTATTTAATTCTCTAGTTATTTTAACTACACCAACATTAGTTAATGCTAAATCAAAGATTAATCTAACAACTTCAGCAGCCTCTTCATCTATTATTAAATTATTCTTATCATTTGGATCCTTTTTATATCCATATGGAGGTTGCGCTGCCATATATAATCCTTTTTGCATTAATAATCTTTTAGCAGTTTTTACTTTCCTTGATGTGTCTTTAGCATACATATCATTTAAGATATTTTTAAATGGTGCGATATCATTATTATCATAAAGTGTATCAACATTATCATTAACAGCAATATATCTAATATTGTTGTCTGGAAAAAATATTTCAATAAAGTAACTTGTTTGAATATGATTTCTTCCAAGTCTTGATAAGTCTTTAGTAATAACTAAATTTACTTTACCATCATTAATGTCTTGCATCATCTTTTTAAATGCTGGACGTTCAAAGTTAAGACCACTATAACCATCATCGATATAATAATCATAAATAGTAAATCCATGTTCTAATGCATATTTTTCTAACATCATTTTTTGAGTTCTAATACTTGATGAATCACCCTTATTTCCGTCATCTAACGATAGACGACAATAAATTGCTGTATTGTAAAGTTTATTTTGCTTCATATTTGGATACTCCTTTTATTAAAGCAAATAAGCTTTCACAAGCATCTATATTATACCATACAATTGATTTAATTGCCATCATAGTGGTTAACCTCTTTATTATCTCTTAAGTTATTTTTAATATCTTTAAGTATTAGTTTTTCAACAACATTAGAAACTTTATTACTTTCCACAATAGATTCTTTAATTACATAAATAGTTTTATTTTTGTCATCAATTATTGATGACATTTTAACTCTTTCAATATTTAATTTGTTTTTCTTTTCTATAAATTTGTCCTCCTTTTATTAAATGTAAGCTGGGTATCCCAGTTACTAAACTTTGGCGAAAACTCTCTGTGATGCAGAGTGTTGCACGCCTTATCCTGTTTACAAAAATGATATATTTTCACCTATTTTAATTGCTTTTTACACTTCATAGACTTCTTATATAATTCAATAAAATCACACTCCTCCTTTATTAACAGACACACTTCTTCTTATATGTGCCTTCACTAGTAATACTAAATTTCACCCATAAGTGAGGGGGTATGATTTTAAAATTTTTAATTATTTTTTATAAATGAAAAAGACTTGCCTCAGTTACGAAACAAGCCTTATAATTATTATTTAATTATTTAGAAAGGAATCTTTCTCTTCTTTGTTTTAGTTCTTCTTTATGTGTTTTTAATACATCAAACTGTCTAATTCTTTCATGAGTTTCTAAATCAGGATGTAACTTAAATTCTTCCCAATCCCAATCTCTAAATCCATATGGATTAGAAATATCATATAATAATTCTAAAGTTAATTCTTTACCAGTTTTAGTTCTAGGTAATCCAATGTAAGTAATCTTATTACCTGATTGCCTATTTTTTATAAAATATGGTTCTACTTTAATTAATCCTTCAACTGTTAATTCATTAATTATCTTTTGAATAGTTCTATCACTTACTGCTAATTTATTTGCTAAGAAATTAACTTTAATTGGTGTACCACTATTATCAATAATATAATTAAGAATTATTTCTTTTCGTTCACTAGGTGTGGGTTTACGATAATAATAAACAGTTGTACCTAAAGTTTTATCATATGCTTCAATTACTATAATTCCATATTTACGATAATTTTCAGTTTCAGTTGTGTAGTACATAATTTACCTCATAAAATTATTTTTTTATAATTCCATTCACATCAAATATCATTTCAACATTGTTATCATTTATATATTTAGTAATATTAAAATTTTGTCCTTTAACTACTTTGAAATTTTTTCTAAATAATCTTTTTTTCTTATATTGAATAAACACCTTATCATCTCTAATAATTTCTAATAACATGTATAAAATATCTTGTTCTTCTACTAAACCAAAATACTTGCTATTTATATAAGTTTTATAATTAGATTCAAATTTAAGCTTAAAATTTTCATGAAATTCAAAGATAGTAGATAATGTATTTTCATCAAAGGATATCTTATCTTTTAATTCATCATACTCTAAATATTCTTTCTTTGTTTTTTCAAAATCAAATAACCACAATATATCTAATTTGATTTTTTTTATAACTTTTATCGGAACTTCTTCACCAAATTGATCATTAAAAATCCTAGAAATTATAAAAGAAGAATTCTTTTGAAAAACATCTTTATTTTCCATAATAGATTCAATTAATTTAGCTTCTTGCATATATTCATCAAGTGGTGATCCTAATTTAATCAATCCAATTGGATCGTGTTTTATTAACACATTATTAATTACTTTAATTCTTTCCTCTTTTGTTAAATGCCTATTATATAAGTTTGTTTGTTTAATATATACTGGCCCAAAATCTATAACAAAAGCTTCTTCATTTGTTTCTAATATTGGGTGATGGTTTCTATTAACTGAAATCTCCAATTCTTCAATTTCGATTTCAAAATCATCTTCTACTTTACCAATACCAACATACATACAAATTAAATATTCCATTCTATCTTCTTTTTGATTATATATTGAACATAATTCAAGAGGTTTTGTAGGATCAATACCAATCGATAATAAATACTCGCAAATTTTAGGATACATTTGTGGAAACACTTTATAAAAATTAATACAATCAGTACATCTGCATTCTTTATATTCTTTATAATATTGTCTTGTTTTTTCAACATTTATATTCATATAGTATGCTCCTTATTTAGTTCTAGTTTAAATTATTATCGAAATAATATAATTTGGAATCTATCGAATCAAGTAATTTATTTATACATATTTTACCATAAATATTATTTAAAATCACTTGAATACACTTTGCTTTTAAAATAGCTTTATTAAATTGAAAGTTAAAACAACCTATTATTGTTTGCAAAGGCCTTTATGTTGTACTGATGTAAATATTAAAAAAGAGCAACTCCCTTTTTACAGAAAATTGCTCCAAAATTTAAGTCATGTCAAAACAGTCCATTTATTAATTATTTATTTTTATCAATAATTTATTTTATTTTAACTCCAAAAAATTCATTATTTTTTTCTATTAATACTTTGATTACTTCTATTAGAGTTTTAATGATTTTTTCACTATTCCAGTGATAAAATGGATTTTTAAAAAACCATATCTTTGAGTTCTTATCCCATATTTCTTTTTCAATTTCAAAAACATTTATTGGTTTTCCACATAATTGTTTTCTATCATTGCTAAACTTTTCTGTGAAATAGAAATCAACTTCACTTCTTTGTGGTAAACAATGAACTGTAAAACATCCAGAATCGTTATATAGACTATGTGTATAAACCCACCAGTTACCACCAAAACAATTCTTAAAATCTTGGTATTGGTAATTTAAATTATATTTTTCTGCTAATTGAGAAAATTCATTTTTAAAATCCATTTTCAGCTCCTAGAATCATATAATATTTTCAGTTAGTCTTGAATATTTTCCCACTCTTTTTTTCCTTTTTCGGTTAATGAATATGGATATTCATCACATTCATTTTTCCAGCTATGGTTAATAGAAATATATCCTTCATCTAACATTTCTTCTAATAATCTTCTAATTTCTAAAGGAGATATATTAATATTATTAAATTTGAAATAATCTACTATTTGAGTAAAAGCTTCATCATCTTGAATTAAACAATCTAAAATAAATTCTTTGTTTGTCATATATTATCCTCCTAAATTATCATTTAAAGAAATAATGAAAGTGTTTAATTATATCATTAACCGTTATAGTGTGAGTTCCAAGTCTACCTCTTGTCCATATATTTTGATAGTTACTATAATTAGAAATACCACCTTTATAATTTCTTCCTGTAGCATTACTAATATCAGATCCTGTTAGTTTCCATCTATTAGGATGATTTTCAAAACTCTTAATCATATTTGATGGTGTACTAAGCTTATTAATTATTCCTTTATAAACCATTCCACCTGCAATACTACCAGCAATATTACCAATTCCCCATCCCAAAGAATAACTTCCACCTAAAGCCTCACTGATATATCCACCTGCAAAACTCAAGACACCAGCACCTATCATGCTAGCACCTAGTCCTCCCAAACCAGGGACAAAAGACAAACCAATTCCACCAACAACATTCAATCCTGATTGTATCTTCATTGCTAGTTCACTATCTAAGCCCATCGCATCCATTGTATTAGCGGCTAAACCAGACACTCCTGAAACAATTAATCCTGCACCAAACACTTGGCCTCCAGGAACAAAACACAAGGCAATACCTAGACCAGTAGATACACCACTTATTAACCATTGCCACCATTCAGGTGAATGTCCACTAGGATCGCAATAATTAATTGGGTCATTAGCGCAGTAGGCATATAAGTTTAATCCGTTAATTGAACTTGGATCAAGATAATCAACATCATCAGGACTTATAAATCTACATAATTCGGGTGAATAATACCTTGAGGATAACCAAAAATATCCCGTTTCTATATCATAATAATACCCTCTATATCTATATGGATTAATTTTACCAATTGTATCCTTTTTGCTTCCTTTGGTTGATACAATATTTCCATATGCATCATATATATAACTTACTACTTCTTTACCTGTTTCATCTATAATTTTTGTAATATCTTTTTGAAGATTTTTTACATAATAATATGTTTCTGTAACACTATCTGTTGTTATTTGAAATCCTACTAAATTTTGCTCATCATAAATATATTCAATCATTTGATTGTCCTGTTTTTCGCCAATCAATAACTCTCCTACATATATATATTCTACTGAATCGTAAGTATTTGTTTCTTCATTATATATTTCCTTTTTTGTTCTTTTTCCATTGCTATCATAAGTAAATCGAAGTTTTATTTGATTGTTTTCTTTTAATGAGATGAGTTTTCCGTTTTCAAATTCTACATCATAATTATAATATTCAAAAGGATTACCATTGATATCATACGTTATTGTAAAAGTTACGCCATCAATACTATAACTTGTTAATCTTGTTTTATTATTTATATCACTATAATAATACGTAATATGAGTTGGTAAAGTTTGATATTCATTCTGCTTTATAGTTCTATTCATACTAATGATATTACCAATTTCATCATATGTATAATTACATTCTAAAATAGTTATATAACCAGTTTCATCATCTTGTTTTTCTACCTTTTCTTTTGTTAACTGATTATACAAATCGTATTCATATAAATATCGCCTATTACTAACTACTTCATTTGTAGTCGTATTTACCCCTATTTCAAGATAACTAACAATATTCCCTAGTTCATCATAGGTATACTGATAGGTATATTTTTGTTCTCCTACTGTAACTTCAGCTTTTTCAATTCGACAAGAGGAAAGATTATTGGTGTTATTTTCCTCAATACTAGATTGTTGCATTGAAGAGTTTTCATCATAGGTATACTGATAAGTTAAAATATTAAGATTATCTTTTTTAACTAATTTCGTAAAATATCTACCTAGAGGATCATTTTCATTTTCTAAAATTGTTTCAATACCCTGATGTTTTATTTTATTTTTATTGCCATCTTCATCGTAATTCAATTCTACTACGCCACTAAGTTCTTCTAATAGATATTCTATTTTAGAAAGATTTGCTTTATCATCATAAAAATATTGAATTTCATTGTGATTACTATCTGATATTTTGGTAAGTTTACCTTCCATATCATAGTTGTTATAATAAATAATATTATCTTTCATATTATAGTAAATTGATACCAAACCTAATTCGTTATATATATATTTTGAGATTAGTTCTTCTTCCTCATTAGGATCATTTTTTTCAAAAACTTTACTGATATTTAATTTATCATCATACTCATATCTTATATATGTACCATTAGGATAAATAATTTTATTATAAAGACCTGTGTATAAATCATTATACATATAGTATTCATAACTAATTATATTTTGATATCCTATATCATTATTTGAAGTACTTGCTATTGAGACTATATCATTATATCCATTATAAGTAAATTGATATTGTATATAATTGGTAAGATTACCTACCTCAACTGTTTGAACTCTTCCTTTTGTATCATAAGTATAGGTGATTTTTCTACTATTAGTTAAAATTTGGGTTAATCTTTCATACTCATCATATATATAATTAGTTGAAGTGTTTTTGGCATCAATAACTTTTTCTAATAAACCACTTACATAATCATACTCATACTTTGTAGTATTTCCAAATTCATCTGTAACTGATGATATATATTGATACCCATCCGAATACTTTGTGCTTGTAACAAAATATTTTTTTGATATATCACCAATAATACTTTCAGCTTCTGGTCCTGCTTGATAACTATAAGAAATATTTGATACATTATGAATGGTTCCCTCAATATTTATTTCTTGCTTATCATAACTTGAAAAATTTGATTCACTAATATTCACATCAAGATTATCATATTCTATTTTGTTTATGTCCCTACCATTTGTTCTTGTTATATGAATTGTTTGATGATTACTTGTAACCTTCGTCGTTTTACCATATTCATTATATTCATATGTATTTTTGTAAACATCTTCAAGTAATACTAGGTTATCAACATAAATACTTGTATTTCCTTCATTAATTATTTCCACTGTAATTTGATGGGCCTCATCCATTGTATCTAATGTTACATTTTCAAGTAAATATTGATAGTTACTAATTGTATCATTAAATGAAATTGTATAATAATCGCTAAAGGTATTTGTTAATAAATTGTAAAAACGAATTCGCATTTTAACTTTATTTTGATTTGCTTGAATATAACCACCAAAGGAAAGAGTCGTACCATTTTTGATATGAACATCTATTGTTTGACTAAGTGTCGAATTGCCATTTAACAACATTTCATAATTTCCATATATTTTAGATGGCTCTCTTTCAACAACTTCACCACCTGTCCAAAAATAATTATTTGTACTTTGATAACTGTTTTCAAAAGATGCATCACTTAATAAATTATTACGGCAGTCATTTATACCGCAAACGAATGAAACATTATCAAAATAAGCTGTGGTACCATAGGATGTAGTAAGTTTAATTGTAACATCATATGTCGCCATATCATAACCACCAATAGTAAAACTCTTTATATATTGACCATAGTTATCACTTGGAAGAACATATTCCTCCGCAGTTGTTATAATACTACCAGAACTATCCACTGCTTCAATTTCAATATATGCACCTCCACCAGCATAACCATTATTTTCTTTTACTTTTGCAAAATAAGATAATTGATAAGTTTTACCCCCATTTAATTTTATGGTTTGTGCTACTGAAGGTTTTTTATTTTGATTATCATTTTTAATTCTTAAGGCATATTTTCCATATAAATTATTTATACTATCTAAAGATACATTTTTAACTAAATTAGACGTACCATTTATAATTTGCCAATTTGGTATTTCATATGCACTTTGGAATTTTTCAAAACTATGATTATTGATAATATTATAGGCATTGTAAATGGCATCACTTGTTTTTAATACTTTATTGTTTAAATAAGTATTACTATTAGTAGATTCATATTGATAAAATTGTGCATATCCATCACTATCATATACATTAATTGTATGCCCATATGAATCAAATATATAGTTTGTCTGATAATTGTTGCTATCTTTAAAAGTGGTCATTCCTTTTTGATAAGTGATATCCATCATTGGCAAATGACTGAGGGATTGATGATTGTCATATTTTTTTATTTCATATTTTTCTACTTTTTTATTTGTCTGATTATAACTAATAAGAACTCCCTCTTTATTAGTTGAATTCATTTGGTTTTGATAATCATATAAAGAATTCAATCTACCATTTACATCATAGTTATATTTAGAATATGCTTTTATATTATTTGTATCTTTCACATGTTCTAAAATAGAAATTAAGTTTTGATTGTTATCATACTCATAAGTTATCGTTAGAGCAGTTTCATATATTGCATTGCCATCTTCTAAAATGCTGTTTCCATTTTCATCAACCTTTTTCCTATTAATTGTTACTTCTTTTAAAAGATCGTTTTCATAGGAAAAAAGAGCACAATTTCCAATGCTATCACTGACCTCAGAAATAACTCTTAAACCACTTGGTAATTCGTTATATGCTATAAATATGCAATTTGACATTCTTTCATCACAAATAAATACCAATTCACCATATACATTATATTTATAAATATATTCGTCTTCTACAATTCTTCGGTAATAATCCGTATAACTTGCCCCTATTTCAATTCTAGCATCATCACCTTCTTCATTTAAATAATATGCACTTCCTGGTATAGTTTCATTTAAGATTCCCTTTTTTTTATAGTAAGCCTTATGCCCTGTTCCATCTATGTATGTATAATAATTGCTACTATTTACTCCAACTACTCCATTTAAATTTTGCATAATTTGAGCATAATTTATTCTCCATCCTTTGCCATATCCTATATTTATATTGGCTTCATTGCTATTATAATAGTGACTAATATTAAAAGATAGTCTTTGGGAACTGTTGGTATAATCTTTTTTTTCAATAACTAAATTACCAGAAAAATCATTTACATACATAACACCAGCACTACCTACATCCACACTATGATATGTCCAATAGTCCTTTAATCCGCTGGTTTCATAATAATTGATTACCAACATTGGTTTAGACGTTGATGAAGGACCATAAAATCCTACCTCTATGTCATTTCCCGTAAAAAGTTGAGGAGAAAATTCCAAAATTATTTCATCATCTTCCCTATTGCGATGGATAGCATCAATGATATCAAATTCATAAAAAGTATCTATAATCTTTTTTTGGTTTGATAAATGCATCTTATTGTAATTTGTTGTTCCGTTAATTTCTTCAAAATCAATATGACTTGTTATTTCATTTAGTGAAACGGTTTGTGAAACCACATTATCATTGATTGCATACATTTTTAATTTTGCATCAAGATAAGTGACATTTTTAGGTAAATCACTAATATCAAGACGCATAATATTTACTCTAGATATATCTTCATTGGTTGCACTATTGATATATTTGCTTATTAAAACATTATTTTGAATAGTTGAAATAAGATTTCCTTTATTAAAACCTTTAATTGTTACTTTATCATTTATCACATTATTATTATAATTAATAGTCGGATCTATTATAACGGGATAAGTGGCTTCTTTTAACCACTCTTGATTGGGTTTTACTTCAACTTTATATTCACCTTGTTTGATTTCATCTATACGAATTGTTAAATCAAAACTACTATTCCCTTTTTGATCTATCATATAATATGGATCAATTTGGTAAATTATTTCATTGCTTTCGTTTAGGAAATAAAAATAATTATTTTCATGAATTAATTTTAAATTGGTAATTTTTATATTATATGAAAAAGTGAAATTTTCAATATATTTTTTCATAATAATATTTTCTTTAACCCCTATTGTATTTGTAATATATTCTAAATCAACACCTTCTAAAATATCATTATACTTTATATGACCTTCTAATCTAGTTAAATCAGTTTCATCATGGTTCTCTTGTTTGATATGAGTGGCAGTTACTTTATTTATATCCTGATAGGTTATTTCTATTTTTGTATTTTGATAACTGAATTTAATCTTTTTATTTTCATGAATTTTTTTTGGCAATTTTACATTATATAGTAAAGCATCACTACTCCATTCATCACCATTATTTTGAAAGGTTGAATCAATTTCTTCAAACCCTTTATCCTCTATATATTCATGTATTGGCCTTTCATAATAATAGACCTCAAGACTTCCATCACTTTTCTTAAAAGTTTTTTCATACGTTGTTCTTGCTTCTTTTACTTCCTCAAGAATGGCAATATTATCTTGATTATTAGGATTCAATATTATTTCTTTTGCTTGATCGTTTCCTAGCTTTGCAGCAAGAACTTTAAAAGGAAAATTGCTGAAAAAATTAGCAAAAAATCCTAGTATAAGAAGTGCTACAAATATTTTTCTAATTCTCTTCTCTATTTTTATTATCATACTTCTCACCTTTCCTTTTTTAATTTAGTAACTTTTTTTGTATTTTTTATTCATTTTACATATAGTCACTCCCCCCTGTTATATATTAAAAAAGAAAACTTCAAACTAATTTTTAATCGTTTGAAGGATGGTTTAAAAATTATAATATTATAATTTTCCCCCCCAACTTTTGTTTTATTTTATCATTTATTATTTTTTTTGACAAGTATTTAATTAAAAATAAAAAAGAAGTAAACTTTTTCTTACTTCTTTTTTATTCTAACCAATAGAATTTTTCATTTCTAACTTAATTAGTTGATTGAGTTCTACCGCATACTCCATCGGTAATTCTTTAGCAAATGGTTCAATAAATCCCATTACAATCATCTCTGTTGCTTGTTCTTCGGTTAACCCCCTACTCATTAAATAAAATAGTTGTTCTTCACTAACTTTAGAAACGGTCGCCTCATGTTCAATGTAGGATGTGTCATTTTCAACAATATTAGTAGGTATTGTATCACTAGTTGATGCTTTATCTAAAATAATAGTGTCACATTCAACATGACTTTTAGCGTTTGTAGCTTCTTTTGTGTGACGTACAAGTCCCCGATAGTTCACTTTACCTCCACCACGACAAATAGATTTAGAAATGATTTGGCTTGTAGTATTTGGAGCTAAATGAATCATTTTGGCTCCTGTATCTTGTATTTGACCTGCTCCCGCAAATGCAATTGAAATGGTTGTACCTTTTGCCCCTTCACCATTTAGAATACAAGCTGGATATTTCATATTGATATTAGAACCAATATTGCCATCAATCCATTCCATATGACCACCTGCTTCAACCAAAGTCCTTTTGGTAACTAAATTTACAATATTATTAGACCAATTTTGAACAGTTGAATAGCGACAATAAGCATTTTTACCAACATATATTTCAACTACTGCCGCATGTAAAGAATCCTTTGAATATTGTGGAGCAGTACATCCTTCAACATAATGCACACTGGCCCCATCATCAACAATAATTAAAGTTCGTTCAAATTGACCCATTTGTTCAGTATTAATACGAAAATAAGATTGTAGTGGTTTATCTAATTTGACATTTTTTGGTACATAGATAAAAGAACCTCCACTCCAAACAGCCGTATTTAAAGATGCAAACATATTATCAGTTGCGGGAACGACTTTAGCAAAATATTTTTTAACAATTTCAGGGTATTTTTTAATTGCAGTATCTGTATCACAGAATAAGACTCCTTGTTTTTCTAATTCTTTGATTGTATTATGATAAACAACCTCTGATTCAAACTGAGTAGATACACCTGCTAAATATTTTTGTTCTGCTTCTCTAATCCCTAATTTATCAAAAGTTTCCTTAATTGCCTCTGGCACATCATCCCAGCTACTCTCAGTTTTTTGACTGGATTTAATATAATAAATATATTCATCAAAATGAACACTTGATAAATCTGGACCAAAATTAGGCCATTTCATCTTTTTAAATTCATTATAGGCTTTTAGACGAATGGCAAGCATCCAATCTGGTTCATTTTTCATTTTCGAAATTAACTTAACAACTTCTTCATTGATGCCCCGTCCAGTATCAAAAACAGTTTCAACATCAGTTTTAAACCCATATTTATAATCCCCAACAATTTTTTCCAACTCTTTGTTTTGATCACTCATCTTCTTGTTCTCCTTCATTTCCTAAAAGTAATGCCCCCGCAGCTCTCCAAGCAAGAGTTGCACATTTAGCACGAGGGGGAAAATGATGAATATTCACATAAACAATGGCATCTTCCAATCTTTCTTCATCCTTAGGGATATTACCTTTAATCAATTCATAAAAATCATCAATGATTTCGCTTGCTTCCTCTACCGTTTTCCCTATTAAAACTTCACTCATAACTGATGCAGATGAACAACATATTACACATCCTGTGCCATCATGTCTTACATCAACAACTTTGCCATCTTTGATATTTACTTGCACAGTTACATCATCGCCACAAGAAGGATTTTTTAGATGAAGAGTTTTATATCCTTCAATTAACCCCTTATTACGAGGATATTTGCGATGCTCATTAATCACTTGATTATACAATTCGGATATATTATTTGCCATTTTACCACTCCTCAAAATATTTGGCAGCTTCTTTAACCGCTTCTACAAATTTATCAATATCACTATAATCATTATATATATATATACATGCTCTAAGAGTTCCAACACATTCTAACCATTTTATAGTCAATTGAGCACAATGATGTCCTGCTCTTAAAGCAATATGATTTTCATCAAAAATGGTAGCAGCATCATGAGGATGCACTTTATTTATATTAAAAGCGATAATGCCTGTTTCGGTTGTCATATTATAAACAGTAATACCCTCAATTTGGCTAAGTTTATCTTTGGCATATTGTAAAAGAGTTTCTTCATGCATCTTAATTTTATCATAACCAATCGCTTCAATATAGCGAATGGCTTCTTTAAATGCGATAGCCTCTGCTACCGGTGGTGTGCCTGTTTCAAATTTAAAAGGTGCATCTTTGGTTATATTAGAGTACTTTTCTACAATATCAATCATATCACCACCATATTCAACTGGCTTCATTTTCTTTAAATATTTATATTTACCATATAAAATACCAAAACCTGTAGGACCCATCATTTTATGAGCCGAAAAGGCTAAAAAATCACAGTCTAGGCTAGCAACGTCAATCCTCATATGAGGAACCGCTTGAGCAGCATCAACTACCACAATAATTCCTCTTTCATGGGCGATTTTAGTTATTTCCTCAATCGGTGTAATATAACCCATTACATTTGATACATATGTAAGCGCAACTACTTTTGTTTTACTACTTAATGTTTTTTGAAAAGCCTCGACTGTAATTCTACCAGTAGAATCAAGAGGAATATATTTAAGATTTGCTTTTTTCTTTTTGCAAACCTCCATCCAAGGAAGCACATTACTATGATGCTCAAGTTCAGAAGTAATGACTTCATCACCTTCTTCTAAATAATCCATACCAAATCCGAAAGCAACCATATTTAACCCATTACTTGCACCCTTAGTAAAAACAATTTCTTTTTCTTTAGCATTTAAAAATTTTGCCGTAAGGGTTCTTGTTTGTTCATATTCAAGTGTTGCTTGATAACTTAAAGTATATACACCACGGTTCACATTCACACCATATAACGTATAATATTCATTTATTTTATCAATAACGCTTTGGGGCTTTAAAGCAGTAGCTCCCGTATCTAAATAGACTAAATCTTTGTTATTTACTAAAACAGGAAAGTCCTTTTTTACATCTAAAAGTTCTGACATCTGCTTTAACTCCTTTCTTTTTAATTTAGTAATTTTTTGGCAAATTCTTTTTCAATTTTTTGTTTTAAATCAGCATCATCAATATGATCTAAAATAGGCTTAACATAACCCATAACAACAATTTTTGATGCTTCGGTTTCATCTAGTCCTCTGCTCATTAAATAAAATAAATCCTCTTTATTGATAGAACCAATAGAACAAGCATGATTTGCTACTACATCATATTCATCTATATACAAATTTGGAAGGGCTTTAATCTTCGCACTTTTTGATAAAGTTAAGCCTTTCGTTTGTTGATGTGCAACCGAAGATGATGCCAAATGTTTAATTGTAGCATTATTATTGATAGTCATTTCAGCTTCATCTTTAGCAATCGCATAATTGGTTAAATTGCTTGATGTATGACCAACATAATGATAGATATCAATAAAACTATCTAATTTAGCATTTTTGGTACATAGTAGTAAATTAATTACTTCAACATTTGCCCCTTTTTCCATTAAGTTTATCGTCCCTTTAATTGTAGCATCATATTGTGAGGTAACAACATTATAAATTTTTAATATAGAATCTTTCTTTAAATGAGCAACAAAAGAATTATATGAAGAACCTACTTTTCCATAGTCAAAAGTAATATATGTTAAATTGGCATTTTCATCTAAATTGATGTTTATTTCCTTTTGATCAAGTGTCTGATTGATAACAATTTTTTCTTCTGCCTTACCAACTTTAATTTGGGACAGATGTAAAAAATTGCTTTTAAAATCCACCAATTTTTTAATCTTAATTTGACTAGCCATTGTGATCACCAAGAGATTCCTTAATTGCACAAGTACCAATTATACCTCTTTTGCTATCTTCGGTTTCTTCTTGCAAACCAAATTCTTCTTTAATAAAGTCATACCCTTCTTTATCAATTTTTTCAATTAATTCCGCACCGCCTGAGGTAACAATTTTCCCCTGCATTAAAATATGAACCCTATCAACACGCAGATAATCTAAAAGACGTTCATAATGAGTAATAATTAAAGCCCCAAAATCATTAGATTTCATCATATTCACATTTTCACCAACAATCTTTAAAGCATCAACATCCAATCCTGAATCAATTTCATCAAGTAAAGCAAATTTAGGTTTTAGCATTTTCATCTGTAAAATTTCATTTCGCTTCTTTTCACCACCAGAAAAACCAACATTTACATATCGGTGAGGAAGATCTGATCTCATCTTAAGTTCTTCTGTAGCTTTTTCAAATGCTTTAATATATTGAATAAGAGAAAATTTTTCATCTTTATTCATTCTTGTATGAAGAGCTGTTTTAATAAAATCTGAATTGGTTACTCCTTCAATTTCACTCGGATATTGCATTGCAAGAAAAAGACCTTTTCTACTTCTTTCATCTACACTCATTTTTAAAACATCTTCACCATCTAGTAAAATTTCACCTTCTGTTACTTTATATTTATAATGCCCCATAATTGTGGATACTAAAGTTGATTTACCAGTACCATTAGGTCCCATAATAACGTGAAATTCATTCGTATTTAATTCAAGGTTAACCCCTTTTAAGATTTCTTTCCCTTCTACTTCTACATGTAAATTTTTTATTTGTAATTTAGACATCTATATCACCTCTAATTTTAGAATTTTACTATCATCTTCCTAATATATTATTATACCATTTTTTGTTTTTTTACGCACTAAATATGAAAAAAAAGATGTTAACCTTTGTTAACATCAATTTTTAACTTCTTTATGCGAAGTCTTTCATTCCTTGTTCAGTACCATAGTATAAGCATTTTCCAGATTTTTTAACATTAGCTTCTTCTTCATCTTTTGATGCTTTGTATTCATCATATGCTTTTTTTGCTTCTTCAGCATCCTTATAATATAAAGCAACTACAAAATCGCCACCAGTTAACATATTTGCTGCAGCATTGATAGCATTATCCCCTTTAGCAAAAACAAAGAAATTTTCATATTTACTTGTTTCAGTGCCTACAATTGCTTTCGCATCAATTGAAAAATAACCAGCCTTTTCCATTTTTTCTTCTGCTTTATCAGCCTTAGGTGCACAAGCAGTAAGAGTCAAAAGAGCCATTAATACAATAGCTAAACTAGATAATTTTAAAACTTTTTTCATATAACTTACCTCCGAATAAATTTTACAAAAGCATTATATCAAATATATTTTAAAATATCAAGTTAAAACTAACAGAATGCATTTTTTAGCTATTAGATTGCAAGTGAAGGTTCTATTTTCATCCAAAGCGAAACCAATTCTTGATCTCTAATGACAACATAAACATCAGTCATAATTTCAATCACTTCATCAAGTGGAGTAGCTTTTCTTTCTCCAATTAACGTCCAGCCTGTTTTATTGTCATAATATGTATCTTGATTTTTTAATGCTTGCACGACCATCTTTTCATTAAATTCAAATCCGATTGGCTCCAGTTTTATTTTTCCTCTTTTTGCAGTTGGGACTTTTAAGTGTTTTTTGTACCATACTGATCTTGGTAAAACTCCACATAAACCAATTACTTCTTGATTATAAGCTTTTAGTTCGAGCCCTGAAAATCCAACTCCCATTGTTATAATAATCGCATTTGTTTGAGCAAGACCAAGTGAGCAATGCTCCATATCATAATGAGGAGTTTTATCAATAATTTGATCTGTTAATTCATAAGTAACTTTTATTTTATAATCTTTATTCAATTCAATACCTTTAAAGGATTGTAATCTTTTAATATAAGAAACGATTTCTTTAGTTTCATGGTCATAATTTTTGATTTTTTTAATATTTTGTTTTTTAGAAAAATAACTATTATACCAACTAGTTATCGGAAAAAGAATGACTAAAATGTTAAAGGCAATAAAATATCCTAAAGCATATTGTTCTTTAAAAGCAATTTTACAATAGATACTACCTGCTAAAAAAATGACTGAAAAAACCGTATTTATGATAGGTAAAACTATACTTGGTTTATTTTTCTTAAGATTGTTAAGGGTTCTTTGTTCTTGGTTATTGTTCATCGTATGCTCCTTTTATTCTATTAGAAAATTTTCAAATCCACTAGAATAATGGATTTTATTATCCATATCAATCCACATGACATATACATCATTTAAATCTTTAATCAAAGCTTTGCCATCATCTAAACTCAAATTGAATAATGCGGTAGACAAGGCATCTGCTAAAGCAGAATCTTTAGCAACAACACTAACAGATACATATTTATTTTCTGGCATTAAAGTTTTAGGATCAATAATATGATGATATTTTACTCCATCAACATAATAATACCTTTGATATGAACCGCTTGTTACAATCGCAAAATCTTGTAATTCTAATATCGCAATATTATTATTAGTAGCCGATTCATCAGGGTCTTGAATTCCCACTTTCCATTTTTCTCCATTTGCTTTTGAGCCAATTAAACGAATATTGCCACCAACATTTAACATATATGATGAAACACCCAGAGATTGTAATTTTTTAGCAATCTCTTCTGTTGCATATCCTTTTGCAATTGCTCCAACATCAAGCCTCATTAATTTATCTTTTAATAAAACGGTATTTCTTTCATCATCAATAACTATATCTAATATATTTGTATGTTTTGCAGCCTCCTCCAAATCGGACATTAGAGGTAGTTTCCCTTCTAAATTAGGATGATAGGAAGCATATTCTCTTTCATCATGCCACAATTTTAAAACAGAACCCATTGCAATATTCATCATTCCAGATGTTTGATTATACATATCAATGGCATAGTTTAATAGATCAATAATCTTTTGGTCTACTACTACTTCGTTTCCTACTTCTTGATTAAGCGTATAAAGATTATTTATATTTACATAACTATCATATATATCATATAAACGATGGTATTCTTTTAATAAATTTTCAATATATATAACTCTTTCATTAAAGTCTTCTTCTTTTTTTTCATAACCAATAATAGTAGTAACTGTATCAAAATAATCAAAATATGTAATAGAATAAGCTTTATACTGATTTTTCTTACACCCATTTAACATTATAATACAAGAAAAAATAAGCATAACTCCTATTAGTTTATTTATTTTCATTTTTTATTTCCTCTTTTTAAAAATAAGAGAAGATTTTATTTGTCTTTCATCTTCTCTTTTATTTTAACTAATTGCTAGATAATTGTCAAATAGATAACAATTTGGATCTTTTTTATTTTTTAAATCGCATTTAATATTGGATATTTTTGGTATATCGAATTGTTAGTACACTTAAAATACCTACCCCAATTCCCGAAAGTATCCCTGTAATGATTAAAACTGGTAACCAAAGGATAATCTCTTTGGTTGCCATAACCAATACTGCAACCATAATTTGACCAATATTATGTAATACAGCTCCACTAATACTTATTGTAATTAATGCTAAACTTGTATATTTTTTTAAAATAATCATCAAAGATAAACTGAATACGGCTCCGACTAAACTATACAAAAAGGTAAGAATTGTACCAAACAAAATACTAGATAAAATCAGTCGTAGTATAGATACCATAATTGCTTCTTTAGCCCCTATTTTATAAAGAGTATAAATAATGGCAATATTAGCAATTCCAAGTTTAATTCCAGGAATTCCAAATGGTAAAACAATTAACAAATCCACATATGATAAAATCAATGATAAGGCTATTAAAATGGCCATCATAGCTATTTGTTTTACTTTATTTTTCATCAACTTACCACATCTACTTCCGAGTTGTCTCCAACTATTTTAATAACGGTTTTATTAGGAAGACAAGTAATAGTTTCACCAACTTTAGAAATACTTTTTTGTCTTACACAAATTTGATCAGGACAACTTGCACTTTTTATACTGGCCTTACCATCTTTTATTACTAAAATATTATATTTATCATCACTAAAAGAAAGTTTTACTTCTATATCTTCTTGAAGTCTATATCGACCTTGTTCTGTTTGATTGTAAATAACAACAACATATTTACCTTCTTTTTGAGTAAGTTTAATTACTAAAACACAAATAAAAGCAAACAGTACGATCGAACCAATGATGATAAAATCTAATCGATGTTTCTTCATCATTGTTCTTCTATATGATGCATTCCTGTTAAATCTGCTTTTATAATGCAATGTGTTGGACAAACCTCAACACACTTTCCACAATTGATACATAAACGATAGTCAATTTGAGCAAGGTTATCCTTTACTGTAATAGCTTTCGTTGGACATGTGTTTTCACATTTTTTGCATTTAATACAAGCATTTGTACATTTTTTTCTCGCAATGGCACCTTTTTCATGATTGCTACAAGTCACAGCTACTTTTTCCTTATCGGCAAATAAAGTAATTAAATGATTAGGACAAGTTTTTTCACAAAGACCACATCCAATACATTTTCTTTGATCAATATGAGCAATTCCATTTTCTACACAAATTGCATCAACTGGACAAACTTTTGCACAATCCCCATAACCAATGCATCCATATGTACAATCTGCCTCACCACCATACAAAGATTTTGCGGCAAGACAACTTTTTAACCCTTCATATTCATTTTTTTTAGTTCTTTTTGTACAATCACCAAAACAATGAATAAAAGCTACTTTTTCCACAACATCTAAAGCCTTAACGCCTAATACTTCAGCAAGTTCTTTGGCTACTTTATCAGCTCCTGGAACACATAAATTTGTTTTTACTGTTGCATCCTCAGCAAGTGCCTTAGCATAACTATCACATCCTGTATACCCACATGCTCCACAATTAGCACCAGGAAGACAGTTTCTTAGTTTTTCTTCTTTTTCATTGGTAGGAACCATCATAAAATGAGATGCTACAACTAGCATAACACTACAAAGAAGACCTGTTAATGTAACTAAAATAATTGCAATTACAATTGACATAAATTACCTCTTACATAAATAAATTTTCTATAATGCCAGCAAATCCAAAAAAAGCACAAGAAACAATAGCAGCGGCAATTAATGTGATTGGCAAACCTTTAAAAGACTGAGGAGCATTTGAAGTTTCTAAACGAGATCTTACTCCAGCAAATAAAACCATTGCAAGTAAGAATCCAAGCCCGCATCCTAAAGAACTAACCATTGATTCAAGAAAATTATACCCATCATTAATATTATTAATTGTAACACCTAAAACGGCACAATTCGTAGTAATCAGAGGTAAATATACTCCAAGAGCTTTATGCAAAGATGGTATATATCTTTTTAAAATAATTTCTACTAATTGAACTAAGGCGGCAATGACTAAAATAAAGATAATTGTTTGCATATAACCAAGATCATTTGGTTCAAGCAAGAATCTTTGAATCGGCCAAGTAACAAGTGTTGCAAGTAACATAACAAAGATGACCGCAACCCCCATTCCAACTGCCTGATTTAATTTTTTAGATACACCAAGAAAAGGACAAATACCTAAAAAACGATTTAATACATAGTTATTTACTAAAACCGATGTCATTAAAATAACAATTAAAGTTTTAAACATAATTAGTTAGCCTCCTTTTCCATATCCATTTTTTGATTGACTTCTTCTTCGCATACATCTTTTTTACAAAAATTTGCACTGGGACAACCATTACAACTAAACTCTTTCTTTTTAATTGCTCTACCTTTGGTTATTTTATTGACAAGAGCAATCATACACCCATAAACAAAGAAACCACCAGGTGCTTGAGTTAAAATAGCAATTTTATAATTTTGTAAAAACGGAATTTCTAAATTAGCAAAACTAGCATTACCAAATACTTCTCTAATTGTTGCAATTACAAATAAAGCAAGAGTAAAACCAATTCCCATTCCGAGTCCATCTAAAGCTGAATTGAGAACATTATTTTTGCTAGCATACATTTCAGCTCTACCTAGAATAATACAATTAACGACGATTAAAGCAAGATAAACACCAAGCATTTGATAAAGGTCAGGTAAATACGCATGAAGAAGCATTTGAACCATTGTAACAAAGCCCGCAATAATGACAATATAACTAGGTATTCTAACTTGATCAGGAATCACTTTTCTAAGTAGTGAGATAACAACATTAGAACAAAGCAATACTAAAGTTGCTGAAACTCCCATAGCTAAAGCCGAAATTACATTTGATGACATAGCAAGAGTGGGACAAGTACCAAGAATTAAAACAAGTACAGGATTTTCTTTAACTAAACCTTTTAAGAAAACAGAAAGTTTCTTTTCATTATTCATTATAATGCACCTCCATTTATCATATCAAAGGCAGTAAACGCATCAGCAATCGCTGCTTTATATGCATTAGACGTCATCGTTGCACCACTAATGCCAACAACTCCATTTAATGATGAATCTTTACCAATATATTGATTCGTATAAGAATCTTCCTCAGTTTTACCACCAATACTTGGAGTTTCATTACTAGACACTGTTGTAACTTTTGTAATTTTTCCATCTGAAGTAATACCACACATAATAACAAGACCACTACTATATCCCGTTGTTTCCATTTTAAAAACATATCCTTTTCCTGTTGTTTCTTTATAAACATTGGTTACTGTTTTAGGCAAGTTATCCACATTTATTTCTTCAAACGTACTAGCATCAGGCATTACTTTATAACACGCCTCATATGCTACTCGGCTTTCATATTCTTTGATGATTGGACCTGTAAAAAAATTTATTCCTGCTAAGATTCCTGAAACAACTAAACATATTAGTGTTAAAACAATAACACTTTTTATACTTGTTTTCATTATCTAACACCTCCAAAAGGTCTTTTTCTAGTCAGTTTATCTATGTATGGTGTCAATATATTCATAAACAAAATAGCAAAAGAGACACCTTCTGGATAACTACCCCACATTCTAATAGCTACTGTTATGATAGCACATCCTACTGCAAAGATTACTTTACCCCAAGCCCTAGATGGTGTCGTAGAGTAATCGGTTGCCATAAAAATTGCTCCTATTAACAATCCTCCTGATAATACTTCATATAAAGCAAATTCTAAACTACCATTTAAAATAAGTGTGAATAAAAAAACGCAACCAACAAAAATAACTGGTGTATGCCAAGTGATTACTTTACGAATCATTAGATAAACGCCACCTAAAATTAAAGCAAGTGAACAAGTCTCACCAATAGCTCCACCTCTTAAACCAATCATCATTTCAAAAAGTGATGGCAAAATACCATAATCTAATTTTAAAATAGTAAGTGGTGTAGCAGTTGAAGTCGCATCAACAATAACCGGTTGAACAGCAGCACCAACGGATGCACTAAAAGCTAGTAATAGTATAATTCTAGCAGTAATTGCAGGATTAGCAAAATTTTTACCAATTCCTCCAAATAAACCTTTCACAACTACTACCGCAATCACACTACCAATTATTGCTTGCCACCAAGTTACTGAAGCTGGCAAATTTAAAGCCAATAAAAGACCCGTGACTGCAGCAGACAAATCAGAAATAGTAATTTTTTGTTTACATAATGCTTGAAATCCCCATTCAGCTAAAACAGCTGATGCCGTACATACTACAACTAAAATAAAAGCTTGAAGACCAAAGATAATAACCGATGCAATCGTTGCGGGTAATAGAGCAATCAAAACATCTAACATTATTTTACTTGTAGTATCTTTACTAAAAATATGCGGTGAGGAGGAAACAATCAAATCATTTTCTAATTCTTGAGCTATTATTTTATTTTCATTTAAATTTTTAGTTTCTACCATAAAAGGAAAACTCCTTTCTTTTTGAAAAAAGCATTGTTATTATATTTATTACTTATTTTCATTTTGTTTTTCCTCTTCTTTCTTCTTTTTACTTGCTAAAACATTTAAATATTTTTTAAGTTCTGCTTTTGCTAAGCGATTATTTTGAACAAGAGGTCTTTTAGCAGGACAAACATAAGAACATACTCCACATTCCATACAAAGATTGATTTTTAATTTGACTAATTCTTCAGGGTTATTTAATTCAAGAGCTTTAGCAAATGCAGGTGGATCTAAATGTAGTGGGCAATGATTGATACATCTACCACAACGAATACAATTTGATGCTTCTGGTAGTCTTGCTTCTTTTTCATTCAATGCAAGAATTGCATTTGTCCTTTTTGTAATAGGTAAATCGAGACTTGGCAATGCAATACCCATCATAGGACCACCATACATTACCTTAAAAGGAGGTTCTTTAAATCCTTCACAAAAAGCAAAAACATCTTTTATTTTTGTACCTATTGGTACTATAACATTTTGTGGTTTTTTAACACAAGAACCATCAACGGTAACTACTTTCTCCACAAGTGGCATACCTGTTTGAATATATCTAGCAATCCAAGCCAAAGTAGTTACATTAATAATTACTACTCCTACATCAAGTGGAAGTTTACCCTCTGGAACGACTCTTTTGGTCGTATTATAAATTAAGACTTTTTCACCACCTTGAGGATAAAGAGCAGGAAGGACTTTTATTTCGACTTTTTCATCTTGCCCTGCTAACTTATTTAAGGATTGAATTGCTGCTTTTTTGTTATTTTCAATGCCAAAAATAATGTGTTTTACCTTTAGGTATTTCTCAATTAGTTTAATTCCTTCTTCAAGATCTGAAAGATTATCAATCATTGTTCTCGTATCACTTGTAATATATGGCTCACATTCGGCTCCATTAATAATTACTGTATCAACCATTGACAAATCTTTTATTGAAAATTTAACATATGTTGGAAAGCCTGCGCCACCAAGGCCAACAATACCACTATTTTTAACAGCCTCTACAAATGATTCATAACTATTCACTTCAACTTTTTTAACATCTTTAGATATTTCTTGTAAACCATCTGTTTCAATAAAAATAGCAGGCACATATGTTCCATCGGATTCAAGAACATTTTCAATTTTTTTTACTACTCCCGAAACCGAAGAATGAACGGGAGCAGATATGTACCCTCCTGCCTCGGCAATTTTTTGGCCAACTAAAACATGATCACCAACATTTACAATTGGTTTTGCAAAAGCACCAATGTGCATATTCATTTGTAAGATAACTTCTTTAGGAATAGGCATTCTGACAGCCTTCATCTCATCGGTATTTTTGTGATGGGGAACATGTATACCAGGTAACTTAAATAATGGCATAAATTATACTCCTTTTATGAATTAATTATATTTATAATTTATCCATATTTTACCACGTTATACCCTTTTTTGTCAAATGTATCACAAAATCTCTTTATTCCTATTTTTGATATGGGTATGTTTTTGTTATTATTCAAACATATTATCAAACGAATATTTCACTCATTGTTTTATAGTTTAAAACGATAAAAATAACACCTCATCTACTTAGCAAATAGGAAATGAGGTGTTTATTTATATTTATCTAATTATTCAGCAAAGTTCATTGATAGATATCTTTGATAACTCTTATATCTTCTTTGAGCTTCCTCTTTATTTTTAGCAAGAAGCTTTTCGGCTTCTGTAGGATTAATGTTCTTTAATTGAGCATAACGTGTTTCACTCATTAAATATTCATCATATTTATCCCAATCTGGTTCTTTAGAATCTACTTGAAGAGGATTTTTTCCTTCTTGAGCAAGACGTGGATCATAGCGAAGAAGAGTCCAATATCCACATTCAACTGCAAGTTTAGCTTGTTCTTGAGCTTTTCCCATACCACGTTTTAAACCATGATTGATACATGGAGAATAAGCAATTACAATAGATGGTCCATGATAACTTTCCGCTTCTCTCATTGCTTTTAATAATTGAGCTTGACTTGCACCATGTGATACATAAGCAACATAAACATGACCATAACTCATAGCGATTGCGGCTAAATCCTTTTTCTTTCCATGTTTTCCAGCAGCAGTGAATTTAGCAATAGATGCTGTTGGTGAAGATTTAGAAGATTGTCCTCCTGTATTAGAATAAACTTCTGTATCTAAAACTAAAATATTGACATCTTCGTTATTTGCAATAACATGGTCAAGACCACCATATCCAATATCATATGCCCAACCATCACCACCAAAAATCCATTGTGAACGTTTAACAAGATGATCTTTCAAATCTAAAATCGCTTGGGCATGTGGACAATCTTTCCCCTCAAGAAGTGGTACAAGTTCATCAGCAACTTCTCTTGTCACCTTATAATCTTCTCTATTTTCAAGCCATATTTTAAATAGTTCATGAATACGACCATCAGTATTTTGGCATTCTTTTAAAGCTTCTTCCATATGAGTTGCAATTTGATCACGTAAAGCAACACTTGCGGCAACCATACCAAAACCGAATTCAGCATTATCTTCAAATAATGAATTAGCCCAAGCAGGTCCATGACCATCTTTATTTTTTGTATATGGTGTAGCAGGGAAACTACCACCATAAATTGATGAACATCCTGTAGCATTAGCAATAACCATATGATCACCAAATAATTGTGTTGCAAGTTTTACATATGGTGTTTCACCACATCCACCACATGCTCCAGAGAATTCAAATAAAGGTTGTGCAAATTGGCTGTTTTTAGGATTTGCCATTTTATCTACTAAATAATCTTTATAAGTCACTTCATCAAAGAAATATTTAGCCTTTTCTGCTTGGCCTTTTTCTAAAGCTTCGCTAATTGGAACCATCTTAAGAGCTTTTTCACCTTTTTTACCAGGACAAGTATTTACGCATACCTCACATCCTGTACAATCAAGAGTTGAAATTTGAAGAGAATATTTTAATCCTTCTAAACCTTTTCCAGTTGGAGTTAAATAAAGTGTTCCTTCTGGAGCTTTTTTAACTTCTTCTTCACTTACTAAAAATGGTCTAACTACTGCATGCGGACAAACAAAAGAACATTGATTACATTGAATACAATTATCAGGAAGCCACATTGGTACGAAATTTGCTGTACCACGTTTTTCATATGCAGCACTACCATTTGGCATTGTACCATCTTCATATCCTGTAAAAGCGGAAACTGGTAAGTCATATCCTTTTACTTGATTAACTGGATCAGCAATTGTTTTAACAAAATGAGGACGATTTTCATCAACTGTCACTTCTTCAACAGGTAGATTTTTCCATGCTGATTTTACTTTTACTTCAACCAATCCTTCAGCACCTTTATCAATTGCTTGATAATTCAATTGAACAATAGCTTCACCTTTTTTACCATACGTTTTAGCTGCATATTTTTTCATCAAATCTTGAGCAGTTTCATATGGCATAATTTGCTCATTCAATTTAAAGAAAGCGGATTGTAAAATTGTATTTGTTCTATTACCAAGACCAATTTCTCTTGCAAGATGAACCGCATCAATAATATAGAATTTGGCATGTTTTTGAGCAAGTTGTTTTTTGAAAGCATTAGGTAAATGAGCCTCTAATTCTTTAGCGCTTCTTACTGTATTTAAAAGGAAAGTTCCGCCATCTTTTAAACAACTAAGCATATCATATTTTTCAACATATGCCTCTAAACTACAACTAACAAAATCAGCATGACTTACAAGGTATGGAGCTGTAATTGGTTTAGGACCAAAACGCAAATGCGAACGGGTTACTCCTCCTGATTTTTTAGAATCATACGCAAAGTAAGCTTGTGCATAAAGATCTGTATTATCACCAATAATTTTAATTGTATTCTTATTAGCACCAACAGTACCATCGCTTCCAAGTCCAAAGAAAACAAGTTCTGATGTGTCTTCTAATAATTTAAGTTCTTTACCAACAGGTATACTTAAATGTGTTACATCATCTTCAATACCAACAGTAAATCCATCAAACCCATTTTTCTTTAAATGATCAAATACAGCAATCATTTGAGCAGGAGTTGTATCTTTGCTAGATAAACCATATCGACCACCAATAATAGTAGGAGCTCCTTTTACACCATAATATGCTGCCTTCACATCTAAATACAATGGTTCACCAAGAGCACCTGGTTCTTTAGTTCGATCTAATACAGCCACTCTTTTTACCGTTTTTGGCATTACACGGAATAAATATTCTTTTGCAAAAGGACGATATAAATGAACAGTTATACAACCAACTTTTTTACCTTTTTTATTTAAATAATCCACTACTTGTTTAACTGTTTCTGTAACTGAACCCATTGCAACAATAACATCAGTTGCATCCTCTGCACCATAATATACAAATGGTGCATACGTTCTACCTGTTACTTCACTAATTTTTTTCATATAGTCAGCAACTACGCTAGGCACTTCATTATAAAATTTATTTTGTATTTCTCTTGTTTGAAAATAAACATCATCGTTTTGAGCAGAACCTCTTGTTACAGGATGTTCAAATGTTAAAGCTCTTTCTCTAAACCGTTTTACAGCATCTTTATCAAGTAAATTTTCGAATACTTCATAATCCATTACTTCAACTTTTTGAATTTCATGTGAAGTTCTAAAACCATCAAAGAAATGCATAAATGGTACACTCGTCTTAATTGCAGCAAGATGCGCAACTCCAGCAAGATCCATTACTTCTTGAACAGACGAAGTTGCCATCATCGCAAAACCGGTTTGACGACATGCCATCACATCTTGATGATCACCAAAAATAGATAAAGCTTGAGCAGCTAAACTTCTTGCTGAAACGTGAATGACTCCTGGTAATAACTCACCCGCAATTTTATACATGTTAGGAATTTTTAATAATAATCCTTGGCTTGCTGTGAATGTTGTTGTCAGTGCTCCTGCTTGTAATGATCCATGTACAGAACCAGCCGCACCAGCTTCTGATTGCATTTCAACAATCTTAACAGGCATACCGAAAAGATTCTTTTTTCCTTTTGATGCCCATTCTTCCGCATACTCAGCCATTGGTGATGATGGAGTAATTGGATAGATACCAGCTACTTCAGTAAAAGCATACGCGCAATGAGCCGCTGCTTGATTACCATCCATAGATTGGAAAACTTTTTTAGACATAAATAATTCCTCCTATTTATCTTTCATACTTATTTATTATACCACATTATGTTAATTTGGTAAACAAAATAACATAAATTTTGTTTTAATACTTCAAAAACTTTGTCAATATTGCTAAAATGGATGAAATGGCAAAACCAATACCACAATAATAACATACAGATGTTCCTTTTACATTCATAACAAAAATACCTACAAAATCATTGATATTTGTTACTTCTGAGGCATTAATCTTTGTTTGAAAAATAACAGGCATCAAAAGTAATCCTGCACTAATTGCAATTCCAAAAATACTAATTCTAAATAATTTATTTTTCTTCTTTTCCAAAATACCTTTAATGGATCTAATAACAACCAAAACAGCACAAGCAAATTCTAATGCAATTAAAATAACAATTGCTAACATTGGAAATGGATTAGCCCAATTATCAAAAAACATTTTCATATCCATCTTTCCGTTATATGCTTGAATGGCTTTATTCAATTTAATATTATAATCAAATTGATTTTTAATACTATTGGCTAAATCAGTATATTTAATGCCTTTATTTTTCAATCTTACAACATCAAACATTATTGCCTCGTTGTCATTACCAGATTCAATCATATTGCCATCTTCATCAAACACTACATCATTTGTACTATAATACATTTGTAAAGCAATACACGTGTTATAAATAATCTCATTGATTCCTTCTTCCTTTAATTCTTCATAGGATTTATCAAGATTTTCATTATCTGAAATATATTTTTCAATTTCTTCTTGATGATTACTATATACTTTATCTAAATCAAACTTTAAAATGGGAAAAAACAACAAACTAAAACACATCGCAACTGCTAATACTAATGTTATACCATAAAAGATTTTTTTCACAATCTATCCTCCTAATATCAAAATATAAAATAGCTAACAATATAAATAAAAATAACTCACTTATTCATAAACAACTTTTCTTTAGTTATTATACTAAAATTTTTAAACTTTCACAATAAAAGCGATTAACATTTTTTTCTTTTCATCTTTCTTTCACATCCATATTAAATAATGAAATAAAAATTAAAATAATTCTAGTATTAAAGATTTTATATTACTTATTAATTTTTTCCTATTTGTAAGCAGTTTATACATTTAAATTTACAAATTTTACTACTATTTAAAAAATACATAAAAGCACTTTTTTCACATATACTACTAATGGTGATAGATATGTTATTAAAAGAAATATATAGTGAATATGATTATAATATTGAAATTACTGGGGTTCAAACGGATTCACGATTTGTTAAGCCTGGTAATTTATTTTTACCAATTCGGGGTAAAAACTTTGAAGGTGATGAGTTTTTTATTGATGCCATTACAAAGGGTGCTGTTGCCATCGTCTATGATAAGGCTATTCACAATTTGACCATCCCTGTTATTATTGTAGATAACTTAGAAAAAGAATTATTCCGATTAATTGATCTCATTTATGAAAAACCATATAACGAATTGACAATGATTGGTGTAACAGGAACCGATGGTAAAACTAGTGTTTCTACTTTAACATCCTATCTTTTAAACCATTTATCTCGATGTGCAAATATCGGCACAAATGGAATTATCTATGATAAAGAAATTATTGATAACGTATTTACAACACCGATTTTAACGCAAAATTATAGTCTTTTAAGAGAGTTTTCAAATCTTGGTATTTCTTACGTTTCAATGGAAGTATCTAGTCAAGGTATTGCAAATAAACGAATTGAAGGTATTTTATATGATTATGCTATTTTTACCAATCTATCCCATGAACATTTAGATACGCATAAAACCATGCATAATTATTTTTTAACTAAATTGAAACTTTTTAAACAATTAAAAAAACAAGGAATAATGATTGTGAATAAAGACGATTATTATGCTAAATTTTTTGAAAAATATTCAAATGTTATCTATTATAGTTTATTTTCTCCCTCAGATTATCAAGCTATACATATCAGATATTATCAAAATCATACCGTCTTTGATTTAAAGGCTAAAGATTTTGTTTTAGAAAACTTAAGGGTCAATAGAACCGAAGAGTACAATATATATAATATTTTGCCAGCTATTATCATTGCCTTAAAAGAAGGTCTTGATGTTAATTTACTATATGAACTTCTTCTGGATTTACCAATTATTCCTGGCCGTCTTGAAAAAGTTCCTGTTAAATATCCTTTTGATGTTTATATTGATTTTGCTCATACTCCTAATGCTTTAAAAAATGTACTATCTGCTCTTAGAAAAAAAGCAAAAAGAAATATTATTTTAGTATGTGGAGCTGCCGGAAATAAAGATAAAACCAAAAGACCTTTAATGGGAAATGTAGCAACAGAATATGCGGATTACACAATTTTTACATCTGAAGATCCTCGTCTTGAAGATCCCAATGATATTATCAAAGAAATGACTAAAATGATTGATTTAGAAAACCCTAATTATAAAATTATTATTAATAGGCAAGATGCGCTTTCTTATGCTTTTAAAATTGCCAAAAAAGATGATATTATTTTAGTTACCGGAAAAGGTCGCGAAAACTTTTTTGAAGAAAACAATATTATTTATCCCTATTCTGATTTTGACTATTTATTAGATATTAAAATATAAAAATAAGGAAAGTATGCTTTCCTTATTTTTTAAATATGAACGATAATACTTTATCAATTGTATGATTCGCATATCCATATGTATAAATTAAGGTATCTATCATAGCATCATATTCTTCATGAATATAAGGATGACCAAAATCAACAAAGATAACCTTTGTTTCATATTTCATCCAACCATTCATCATATTTCTAGCAATCACTCCTGATAAAGTTATTTGATTTGTACCAAACCAAGGAAAACAACCTATACTACAGATGATATAATCATATTCCTTGCTTCTTGCAATTTCTTTTAATTTTTTACAACCAGGATCTCTTAATTCATCTACACTAGCAAATGATGAAAGTTGTTTTGTAAACTTTTCAATCAAAGAAAAATCATATTGACAGGCAATAACAACATGTGCTATTTTAAGTGGTTTATCTAATTGAATGGGTAATATATGATTGCGATCACGATATATTTTACAAGATAAATCTACCATTTGGTTCGCATAAATTTCAAAGTTTTCCTTATCGTTTTCTGGTAATGTATTGACTTGTGCAACATATTCTTCTAAAAAACAAAGCATCCGATATGCCCTATTTTGAATGACTTCCATCGTCAACTTACCACTTGCAATATACTCTTTCATTTTATCAACGAATTCTTCTGTAGGATGTGCAAATAAAAGACAATCACCACCTGCATTGAAAAAGGCACAACAAGCCTCATAATAGTTCATGTATCCACAAAAACCACTCATTTCGGTTGCATCAGATATAATAATCCCTTCAAATCCTAATTTTTCTTTCAATAAATTTGTTAAAAGAGGATAGGAAAGACTAGCAGGTGGATAAATACCATTGCTATCCTTTTCATCATATGCTGGCAATGAAATATGACCTGCCATAATGACCTTCACACCATTATGAATGAATTGTTGATATATATATATCCATAACTATCATCCCACTGTTTTTTTGTTAACGGATTACAAGAAGTTGTTAAATGCTGGTCAAACATCGTATAGCCATCACCAGGAAAATGTTTGAGTGTTGCAATCAACCCAAAGTCCTGAAGACCTCTCATATAGGCTGCTGTATATTTTAAAACATCATCTTTATTTTCTGAGGCACTTCTGATTGAAGTCATAGGCGAAAAATGATTGCCTAAAATATCTACACAAGGACCGAATGTCCAGTGAAATCCGACCTTTCTTGCTTCATAGACTGCTGCTTTTCCCATCAAATAGGCCAAGTTTTCATCACCAGCCTCACAAGCTGCTCTCATCGAGGGAAATCGAGTTGCACCATCAATGGCACTTCCCGCTCCTGCTTCCATATCAGTCACAAATAGCATTTTATGCTGATTTAAACTCGTGATATTTTCAATTTTTCTTTTCATATTATCATACGTATTAGGATGAATAAAACAAAAGTATGCTTTTGTTACATCTTCTTGTGTAGCCACAATATTAGGACATACTATACAGTTTAATAACTCTTCAAGATTCATTTTATTCACTTTTTCTAATACCATTTTATTTTCTTTTATTATATATTTCATATTTTGGCTCCTTATAAGACCATTATATTATAAATTCTTTTTTTACAACTTGCAAATAAGTCGCTTTATTAGATAAAATTCTTTTTATTTGATATACTATTAAAAAAGGAGAATATATATATGTTAGAAGTTGGAACCAAAGCAATGCATTTTCAATTGTATGATGATAAACACAACCTTGTATCTCTTGATATGTTTAAAGGTAAAAAAATAGTATTGTATTTTTACCCCAAAGACAATACATCTGGTTGTAGTAGTCAAGCAGTTCATTTTAAACATATTTATGATAAACTCACTGAACTCAAAGTTGTGTTAATTGGTATTTCTAAAGATTCCATTCAGTCTCATCAAAACTTTATTTCTACATATCAATTACCTTTTACATTACTTTCCGATCCATCCCTACAAGTCATCAAAGATTATGATGTATGGCATGAAAAAAAACTATATGGAAAAACTTATATGGGAACAGTAAGAACAACTTATATTATTGATGAATCTGGGTATATTATATATGCAAAGGAAAATGTCAATCCTAGTCAAAATCCAAATGATGTTTTAAATTTTTTATTAAAGTAGGTATTTTATGAAAACAACCTTAATAACAGGGGCCGCAAGTGGTCTTGGAAGAGAGTTTAGTTATTTGTTTGCTAAAGATGGCAACAATCTTTTATTAATTGATATTCATAAAGAAGGTCTTGAAAAAACAAAGCAAGAAATCCAAAAGATAAATCATTCGATACATATCGATCTATTAGAAGCCGATTTATCAGATCTAACTTCTTATAAAAAAATCTATGCTTATACGAAAGAAAACAATTATTTTATCAATTATTTAGTAAATTGTGCAGGCTTTGGCGACTGTTGTGATATTGATAAAATGAATATTGATAAACAATTGACAATGACAAATGTAGATTGTAATGCTTTGTTATATTTTACAAAAGTCTTTTTAGATGATATGCTTGTAAGAAATGAAGGGCATATTATCAATATCAGTTCAATTGCAGGATTTATGCCTGGACCTTATATGTGTACATATCATGCTTGTAAAAGTTATGTTTTATTATTGGGTGAGGCTATTTCTTATGAGATTAGAAAAACAAATGTCAAATTGTTGACCTTGTGTCCTGGACCTTTTATTTCTAGTTTTGTCAAAGAAGCGCATAATGATTATACATTTACAAAAATAACACCTGTTTCCGCAAAAGCTGTAGCCCTATATGGTTACAAAAAATCTCAAAAAGGAAAAAAAGTTGCTATTGTTGGATTTAAAAATAAACTCATTGTTTTCGCCACTAGATTTTTTCCCCGTTCCTTTATTACTTCAATTAGTGCTAAAAATATTAAAAAGCATACATAACAAAAACCAATCAATCACTCATATGGTTGATTGGTTTTATTTATATAAAATAAAAACACATATACCAAATATATCCTACCTTTATTTTTTCTTTACTTGTTGATAGATTTGGCTTTTAGAAACACCTCGATCTTTAGCAACCATTTTCATCGCATTTTTTTCATCTAATCCTTGTTCTAAATAATACTGCATATGTTTTTCAATAGTACTAGCAATTAAATCTTCTTTCATTTCCTTGCGTGTTGCTCCTTCAATAACAAGAACAATTTCCCCTTTGATTTCATCTATAACTTCTAAAATTTCATGAGGTGTACCATGTAAATATTCTTCATATGGCTTTGTAAGTTCTCTTGCAAGACAGATGTGGCGATTGGGCATAAGTTCATCTAACATTATTAAGGTTTCTTTGATGCGATGAGGCGATTCATATAAAATAAGGGTTTCTTCTATATCTTTTAGTTTTTCGAGTTCTTTCTTTCTTTTATGATCACCACTATTTAAAAAACCCGTAAATACAATCCTGTTTGATGCAATACCGCTTCCTACTAAGGCTGTAATAAAGGCTGAAGGTCCAGGAACAACCACAACATCAATATCCATCTTAATTGCTTCTCTAACCGCTAAAAAACCAGGATCACTAATAATAGGCATTCCCGCATCACTAACAATGGCAACATTTTGCCCTTTTCTAATAAACTCTAAGACATCTTTGGTAATTTCGTTTTCATTGAACGTATGATAACTTCTCAGAGGTTTATGAATATCGAAATGGTTTAAAAGTTTTTTGGTTACTCTTGTATCTTCGCAATATATAACATCTACCTTTTGCAAAGTTTTTATCGCTCTTAATGTAATATCATCCAAATTGCCAATAGGAACGCCTACCATATAAAGTTTTGCGCAATCATTACCTAACGTTTTTTGCCTTTTCAACACTTTCCATCATCCTTTTTATAATTAAATATTTGCAAAATCTCATCAGTATACTGATTTTCTTCATCATAAACATAAAGTGGTTTTAAAATTTTCAACCCACCACTGCTACCTTTTTTCTTAGCCTCAATTAAAATAGATAATGCTTCGCTTGAGGTTTTTTTAGGATAAACAAAGCGCAATCTCTTTATTTCAAAATGATATTTTTTAAACGTATCTATCACTTCCATCATTCTATCTACTCTGTGAACCATTGCCAAAGTTCCCTTATCTTTTAACAAAATATTACTCACCTTTACTATATCATCAAGATTTGCCATTACCTCATGCCTTGCAATTGTTTGATATACACTTTCATTTACGTTACTTGATGAGGCATATTTGAAGAAGGGTGGATTGCAAGTCACTACATCAAATTTACTTGAACCAACAAGTTTATATATATCTTTTAAATCGTTATGATAAATTGTAATTTGTTTTTGTAAAGCATTGTATTCTACACTTCTTTTTGCAAGATCAGCAATTTCTTCTTGAATTTCTACTCCAATCAGTTGAGCACTCGTTCTTAACGTTAAGAAAATGGGAATATAACCATTACCACATCCCAAATCAATGATGAATTTATCTTGTTTGTTGATGGTAACAAAAGAGGCAAGTAACGTTGAATCAAGCGAAAAATTAAAGATATCCGGCCGTTGAATGATTTTTAACCCTTCATATCCTAATAAATCATTTATTACCTCAATTTTTGGTTTTGTCATTTGTTATTCCTTGTTTTTTCTTTTGATGATGTCTATTTTTTGACTTATTATTTGTCTTTTTATCTTTTGTTAAAACCTTAGTTTCTAAATCATGAAAAGAAGGAATCGTTTCTTCAATTACAATATTGTCTTCTTCATCAATAGAGGCTACAACTTGGGCATTATCTTTCAATTTTGCGTCAAAATGAATTAACTCTACATCTTCTGCTTTGTGGATGCTTAAAGCCCCACTGGCATTTTCGCTCGTTCTAACTAATTTTTTAATATAATCTACTGAAACAACTTTACAACATTCACAACTTGGTGTTTTAACCATTTGTCCAACATTTGGTAATTCTTTTTTTAATTCTTGATAAAGTTCATGTTCATATGCAATACAACACATCAACTTATCACAAATACCACTAATTTTATTTGTATTGAGAGCCATTCCTTGTTCTTTAGCCATTTTCATAGTAACAAAATCAAAATTTGATAAATGCGTTTTACAACAAAGTTCTCGACCACAACTACCAACTCCACCAATCACTCTAGCGGCTTCTCTTGTACCTATTTGCCTTAATTCAACACGAATCTTAAATTCTGGTGCTAACACCTTTAATAAATCCCGAAAATCAATTCGATCATCTGCACTATAATAAAAAATAACTTTTGAAGAATCAATTGTATATTCACAATACAGAGGTTTCATCGCTAGACCAAATTCTTTTACATATTTTTTAAATATTTCAAAACTATTTTTGGCTTGTTCATTATTTTTCTTTTCTTGTTTTAAATCTCGTTCAGTGGCAATTCTAATAACTGGTTTTAATTCATGTTCTAATTGATCATCTTCAACCATTCTATTGCCAATAGAAACATATCCTAACTCTAACCCTCTAACAGTTTCTACAATTGCATAGTCCCCTCTTTTAAAATCAAAATTTAATGGATCAAAATAATATACTCGTCCACCACCTTTAAATTGAATTCCAACAATGGTCTTCATTTTTTCCTCCTATAATTTAGAAAATAAACTAGTATATTGTAAATCAAGGTTTATATGATAATTAAACCGCTCTTGATATAAATTTAATAGTTCTAATTTTCTAATCATTTCTTTCTTATCAATTTCTTCAATTTTAACATTATCTAAAATATCATCAAAATATTTAGCTTCATGAAGCGATATTCTATTCAATAACTCTTGATAAATTAAAATTAAAATATCCAAAAATAATCGATGATAAAATTTATCTTTTTCCTCTAAAAATAATACTTTATTTCTAAAATATTCAATATATGAATCCTTCTTTTTTAAATCTTTATCTACAATTTTTTTGGCAATGTTCATCATATTAGTAATTTTACCTTCTTCTATATATTTCATTGCTACATCAACCTCAGATGTCAAATGACTAACAATATATGATATATCCACTTCCACTCCATAGTCAATCAATTTTTCCATTAAATATTTTTTAGGTATAGGTTTGAAATGGATAAACTGGCATCTAGATACAATCGTATCTAATAATTTTTTATAATTAGAAGTTGTCAAAAAAGCAAAATGGTTAGGGTTTGGTTCTTCTAAAAATTTTAAAAGAGAATTTTGAGCTGCAACATTCATTTTATCAGCATCTTTAATAATATATATCTGTGGCATACCATCAAGACTTGACATTGAAAATTCATGAATCAAATTTTCAATTTGTTCTTTTTTAATCATATCACCTATTGGTTCAATGTATAAAACATTCAAATGTGTATCACTATCTATTCTTTTACAATCCCCACAACTCATACAAGGTGCATTATCTTTTTTGCATATCAGTTTTTTGGCCATATATTTTGCCGCATCTATGCTACCAGTTCCCGCCTCACCATCTAATAAATAAGCATGAACCATTCTATCCTTATCAAAACCATTGATAAGAAGCCTCATCGCTTCATATTGATAATTAAATAAATCTTCATTTTTCATTGTTTTACCTTTTCCTCTAGAAATTTTATAACAACTTCTAAGGCATCTTTTTTTACCTGTTCTTTAGAGGCTTCCCCATTGATAATCTTAATCCGGTTAGGAAATTTTTTTTGAACCTCTAAATACCCCTCATAAACTTTCTTATGAAATTCCATTTTCTCAATTTCTAGTCTATCAAGTGCCCCACGTTGATTTTTTTTAATTCTTTCCATACCTACTTCAGGTTTCACACATATTAAAAGCGTTAAATCCGGAAGTAAATGATCAGTTGCATATGTATTCATATGATATACTTCATCAATACCAATTCCCCTTGCATATCCTTGATAAGCAAGCGAAGAATCCAAATATCTATCGCAAAGGACAATTTTACCTTCATTTAAAGCAGGGAGTAACGTTTTTACAATATGCTCCCTCCTACTTGCGGCATAAAGCAAAGATTCTGTTTTATCATCCATTCCGACATTGTCAACATCTAAAATTACTTCTCTTATTTTTTCCGCAATCTTACTTCCGCCAGGTTCTCTAGAATATAAAACATCATATCCTCTATTCATTAATTCTTTTTTGATTGTTTCAATCACACTTGATTTTCCACTGCCATCATTGCCTTCAAAAGTAATAAATAATCCTTTCATGACTTTACCTCAAATATATATCCTTTTATTTATATTTATTATAACATATTTTTAAGATTTTATAAAGTAATACGAAAAAAGAAAATATTTTATTGGTATATTGTTTAAAATCTTAGCACAAAATATAATTGAGGTGAAAAGATGAATAAACATGAGTTTAATAAACCTAATCCTTTTGATAATGATATGAAGAAAAAATTTGATGATAATACTGAATTTGCTAAAGAATTTGTCAATCCCTATGATGACTTTAAAAAAGCAATCCATACTGATAATTATAATATAGATGATGAATTATTAGAAGGAAGAAAAAATAAACCTAAAAAATAATAAAAAAGCGCAAATTGAATTCGTTTCATTTGCGTTTTTTTTATTGATAATATACCTTCCATAAATAAAGACCACCCGCAGGAGCAACATAAGGGGCAAGACGCCTTTGTTTTCCTTCAATGATTTTTCCAATATCACTTGGTTGTAATTTTCCTTCACCAACCTTTAACATTAAAGCAATAATGATTCTTACCATATTGTACATAAATCCACTACCAATAATAACAAATTCCAAAATGCCATCTTTGATTATTAAATCGAATTTAGTAATAGTTCTTATACATGAAGAAATGGTCTTATTTTTGGAAAAGCTTCTGAAATCATGTGTACCAACAATATATTCCATTGCTTCTCTAATTTTAGATAAATCTATTCTATCATGAAAAAAATAAAGATAATTGGCTTTAAAAGGATCAAATGTATTAATACTTACAAAATAATGATATTCCTTTAAACGTGCTGATTTTCTACTATGAAAACTTTCATCAACCATTTCTGCTGATGTTATATATATATGGGGATAAACCTTTTTATTTAAAATCTTTTTTAAATTAAGAACTGGTACATATTGACTAGAATCAAAATGAATAACTTGACCAATAGCATGCACACCTGCATCAGTTCTACCAGAAGCATGAACAACAATATTTGTCTTTAAAATTTCTGTTAATTTCTCTTCTAAAACTTCTTGAACTGATACATCATTTTTTTGTCGCTGAAAACCATGAAAAAAACTTCCATCATAACTGACAATCATTTTATAGCGCATAAAGACCACATCTTCCAAGAATGAGTAAAATAAATAACGTCAAAACAACAAATAGTACCACATAATCTAATAAGTGACATTTCATTTTTACCAGTTTTGTACGCACAGCACCCGGAATATATCCTCTTGCTTCCATTGCATCAGCCAAATCTTCAGCACGTTTGATTGAAATCACAAACATTGGTACCAATAATGATACAATTTGTTTAATTTGTTCTCTAAATTTTCCCTCATTAAAATCGACTCCTCTAGAGGCTTGAGCCTTTAAAATTTTATTTGTTTCATTAAAAAGGGTTGGAATAAACCTCAAGGCAATAGAAATCATCATTGCAAAAATACTGGTTTTTATTTTTATTTTTTCAAGCGGTTTTAAAATCCATTCAATAGCATTTGTAAGATCGGTTGGTTTGGTTGTTAAGGTCAAAGTTGTTGAGGCTAGTATAATGACAAAAACTCTAAGAACTAAAAAACTACCATGAACAATACCACTTTCATATATATGCAAATTAACCGAAGTAAAGGGATTACCATATATAGGATACCTTAATAAATATAAAATAAAAAGACAAATCAAAACCAAACATAATAATTTAAAAGGTAAATATTTTCTTACTATAAAATAAGCAATTAAAATTAAACTACTAATAATGATATTGACATATGTGAAATGAATCGGAAAAGTAATCACAATTTTACCACTAGGAGATGCAAAGAGTTGAAAAACAAAAGAAAAAATCATTACAAAAGCAATTTGCTTTAAACTTTTCAAATATTTAAACAAAGAAATTTTAGAAAAAATAACCGCAATCAAAGGAATGAAAAAAGCAATACCAAGTAAAATAAAGTTATCTTTGGGGATTAAAAAAGTACCAATCATCATTATAAATAAGACGCCTAATTTTACTCTTGGATCGAGTTTATGAATAATACTATTTCTATAGATATACTGTCCAAATACAATTTTATCATTCATTTGTCTTGCCTCCAACAATAATATCGTATAGTTCGTCCTTGGTTAAAGGTAATTGGTCATACTGAATAAAACCTTTCGCTTTTAACCCTTTAGCAATTGTTGATATTACCGGTAAATCAAGATTGTGTCGTCTTAAAAATTCTTCATCTGCAAATAACCCTTTTTTATCTCCATCATAAATTAATTTTCCTTGATCCATTACCAAAATTCTTTTAGCATAAGATGCTACAATATCCATATCATGCGAAATCATAATAATCGTTTTATGTGTTTCATTGTGCATATGAACAAGTAAGTTCATTAATTCATCTTTTCCTTTTGGATCTAATCCAACTGTCGGTTCATCTAAAATTAATATATCCGGATTAATCGCCATTGCTCCCGCAATCGCTACTCTTCTCATTTGACCACCACTTAAAGTAAATGGTGATCTTTCTAAAATTTCATCATTGATCCCAATTCGGTGAGCCGCTTGAATTGCTAATTGTTTTGCTTCCTCTTTAGATTTGCCAAAATTTTTCGGCCCAAACATGATATCTTCTAAAACAGTTGATTCAAAAATTTGATATTCAGGAAATTGAAAAACCAAACCAACATGTTCTCTTACTGGTTTAAGTTTAATTTTTTTACTTCTAATGACATTTATATTAAAAACTTCGACCCTTCCACTAGTTGCAAGAAGAAGCCCATTCATATGTTGAACAAGAGTTGACTTACCAGAACCTGTATGACCAACAATCATCACAAATTCATCTTTTTCATTAATGTTTAAACTAACTTGATCAAGTTGTTTATAGGAAGCTTTTTTTGAATATTTAAAATCTACATTTTGAAAGTTAATTCCCATAATTCTTTTATAATTTCCTCTTTTTTATTAATATGTAACTTGCTATCTTGAATCCTATTTAGTAAAGATATGCCATCTATTAATTTCAAACCACTAGCTTCCAAAATGGTTTGTTCTTTTAAGACCTCTTTAGGCGTACCATCTAAAACAATTTTTCCCTCATTCAAAACAATAACTCGATCAGCAATTAGAGCTTCTTCTAAATTATGTGTGATAGATATAATTGTTTTATGATATGTTTTTCTTAAGGTCTCGATCATTTGATGAATTTCCTTGGTTCCTTTTGGATCAAGCATCGATGTAGATTCATCAAAAATAATTAAATCCGTATCCATCGCTAGGGCTCCCGCAATCGCTACTCGTTGTTTCTGACCACCTGATAGGTTTTCGGGATTTTCATCTAAAAAATCTTGCATATTTACAAGTTTGGCATATTTATCAATTTTTTCAATCATTTCTTTTCGCGGTATTTTATGATTTTCAAGACCAAAAGCAATATCATCTCTTACAGTAACTCCTACAAATTGATTATCAGGGTTTTGAAAAATAATCCCCATTTTCTTTCTTAACACATCGACATTATCTTCTGTCAGTTTTTCTCCTTCTATATATATATCACCACTAGTTGTTTCAAGCAATCCCATCATTAATTTTGCAATGGTACTTTTGCCACTACCATTGTGTCCGAGTATGGCAAGCATGCTACCTTTTTCAATTGCAAAAGATAATTGATTGAAAACATATTCATCACTACCATAATATTTGAAACTAACATCTTTGAATTCAATAAACACGCTATAACCTCCTCCTTTTTATACTTTATTTATTATACCACTTTTTACATTTTTTTGCAAACTTATTGTAATTGTTATCCAATCATATGAGAAGAAAAAACAATTATCTATTATAAGATAATTGTTATTCCATTTTTTATCTATCATATATATGATTGTTTCATAGTTTATGCCAAACCAAAAATAATATATACAATTTTTAAGAAAAAATTCGTAATATAGTCTACAGCAATCGATATAAAAGAAACTCCTCCTCCTGCAAGGCTTGATAAAAGTAAGAGTAAAGCAAGAATAATAAAACCATATTGTTGATATTTCATATATTGCTCATATACTTGACCTTTCAAAAAAGAACCCAAGATTTTTGAACCATCAAGAGGCGGAATAGGAATTAAATTAAACACGCCAAGTCCAATATTAATGATGGCTAATATTAACAAAAAAGTATTGATTATATCAAAGATAGCTAATGAAGAATTAGCAAATTTTAAAATAAAACCAATGATAATCATTGAAACAATTGCCACAATAAAATTAGTAAGCGGTCCTGCTAAAGCTACGAGTGCCATTCCTAGTTTGCGTTTTTTATAATAATCAGGATTAACCACTACAGGTTTAGCCCACCCTACATGAAATAAGATTAAACAAATAGTACCAACAGGATCTAAATGTTTGAGTGGATTAAGCGATAACCTCCCTTGTCTTTTAGGGGTTGGATCACCAAGCCAATATGAAACAAGACCATGAGCAATTTCATGAAGCATAATAGCAATTAGAGCAGCTGGTACAATATACAAATATTCGATTAAGTTTCCAAACATAGTTAACTCCTTTATAAATCATTATATATATTATACCCTATTTTTTTATTTTATCAAGAAACTAGCAAAAGATCCCCTTTTTAGTTCATCTATTGCAAATTGAAATCACTATACATCTAGATAATACATCAAGTTAATTATCATTTTGTTTATTGATAGAAACGTCACCAGAAACGCTATTAAATTTATAAATAAAACGAGCATTTTTGTAAACAATTTGTTTTTTTGTATATGTTACTTCAAAATTACTACTTATATTTCCACTAACACTATCTAAAACAGCTGAAAAGCCTTCATTTTCTGGTAGTATTAACCGAACCATTCCTGAAACAGTATCACAATGGATTGTTTCGGGAGCCTCATACATCATTAAATCTACATCGCTTGATACGCTATCCAATTCTATATGATTGATCTTACCTGAAATATTGATTTTTGAACTGACGGTATCTACTTCCAACTGATTTGTTTCTACTTTTTCAAAATTCAAAGCACCACTAACACTATCAATTTCAATTTCTTTGTTACTTTTGACATCTGCTATATAAATATTACCTGAAACATTTTCAACCTTTATATTTTCAGTTGTTGCTTGTTTACATACAATATTGCCTGAAACACTTTCTAATTTTACATACGTACAATTGTTGTCTTTAGAACCTTGATAATCTATATCAGCACTTACTGACGAAACATCAATTTCATGATAACTTTTCTTTGGCAAATAAATTTCTAAATTTTTGCAATCTCTTATTTTCTTTTTAATATACCATTTAGGTTTGCAAAATTGAATAGTTAGTTTATTATTTTTAACCAAATAACGCATCAAATAATTCGAATTTTCGTCTTTATTATCAAACGTTTCTTTAAACGAAATTGTTGCATCCTCACTATATTTTATTAAAACATTCCCACCGATCCAGTTAACCTCTATTTCATCAATAGTTAAATCTGAAAGTTGTACTTTTTCTTCTGCAACTTTATATTCAGATGCATTGGCATAGAAAAATCCTCCTAAACTCAAACCAGACCTTACTTTTTTATTTGTCAGTCCATATATCAATACCCCAATTAATACTACACCAATAACTGAAAAGATTATAATTTTAAATATTGCCCTTTTTTTCATTTTATCACCTATTTTTTAAGTTCGAATATGGCACGAATAATTCCTTGAATAGCACTGCCAATTAAAAAAATAATCCACGTGATATGCCAAGCCATTGTTAAAAAACTTACAATAAAATATAGAATCGTTATGCAAGACCACATAACTTTAGTAATAGACTGATATAACGTGTTTTTTTCTGTGCTATTTGCCTTCCATTCTTTGAATTCTTCAACAACAGTACTATCTTTTTTTAGATATTTGGGTTTTGTCATATTATTATATAAAATAAGGCCTGTTGCAATTGCTACCATCACAAACATAATAACAACACCCAAGACGCTATCTTCTAAAAGAATGACAGGTACGACACATAAGATATATAACATTACTGATATAGATAATAAAAGCGCAAAGCGTTTTCGTCCTTTATCATAATTTTGTTCAAACAAGGGATTATTTTCTTCTCTTTTTTCAATTTGCCTAATTAGTTCATGAATATCACCAATACTTGCGGTAGCAATATTGTAGGCTGCCTCACTACTTTTCCCACTATCTACTAAATCATTATATTTATCAATTAAATTTTGTAGCATCTCCTCTTTTAATTCAATCGTCTGCTTATTTTTTGGAGCATCCTCAAAAAGAGATTCAATAAAATTTCTCAATTTATCCTTCATTTTTATTCCTCCATATGAATCAATTTATCAATAATTTGTTTGGCCTCTAACCATTCATTTTTCATTTGAGCTAAGGCAACTCTTCCCATTTTAGTAATTGTATAATATCGCCTTCTTGCACCAGTATCACCATCACCCCAATAGGATGTAATATACCCTAAATCCTCAAGTCTTCTAAAAGCAGTATAAAGAGTGGCATCTTTTAATATATATCCTGTTCTTTCTTGAATGGATTTATTTATTTGATAGCCATAACTATCATTTGCTTCTAAATGAGCTAAAATAATTGTATCAGTATGGCCTCTAATAATATCAGATGTTATTGTCATATAAGAAGGCTCCTTTCATCTTAAATATTATACTATAATATACCTCATCTGTCAAGATATATATATCTTATGATATATATTATATTACAAGTTTAGCATCTTTAGACCATTTATTAAAATTTGATCTGATATTCAATAAAAACATTCTATTTAGATTTAAACTACATAGGACTTTCACACGATTGTAGAACTCTATGATTAAAATTCTATTCTTATTAGATACCCTTTAGAATAACAATATAATCCAAATACTAACAAAACAGATGAAATCTCAAAAATTTCTTTAGGTTGTTGATAATCTTTAACTATTTTATAAGATGAGAATATATTTTAATCTAGGTGTATACAATTTATCCACTAGCTAAATCAAATTCTCTAACAATTTGACTAGCAGTCATTTTATGATTTCAATATATTCATACTGTTTGTTTTTTCATCAATAGTATATTTTGTAATTTGATTCCCCAATATATATCTATCCTTTTCCTTCTTGATTGAATTGTAAAAAAAACACATTAGATAAGTAATCTAATATAGATTACTTGAGATCTAATGTGTTTTTTTATTTCCCAACTGTTTTAAATCAAACAGATTCTTTTTTGTGTCTACTTTTATTAAGTTTTATTTACTAAATAAATTCAATCATTGCCATTTCACTTGCATCACCACGGCGTGGTCCAAGTTTTAATACTCTTGTATACCCACCATTGCGATCTGTATATTTTGGGGCAATTTCACTAAATAATTTTTGAAGTGCATAGTTACCTTCTTCATCTTTTTCAAAACGAATTAATTCAGCAGCTTGTCTACGTGCAGCAAGATCACCTTTTTTACCAAGAGTAACCATTTTGTCTGCGAGGCGTTTTAATTCTTTTGCTTTAGAGATGGTAGTTTCTATACGACCATTTAAAATTAAATCTGTAATTAAATCGCGAAATAAAGCTTTTCTTTGAAAACTTTTGCGACTTAAAGTACGATATCCTAATGCCATAATTTTTTTCTCCTTCTAAAGATTTTTTGGTAATTCTTTATTCTTCTGAATCTTCATCATCAAATTCTGAATCTTCATCATCAAATAATGTAGTACTATTTTTAAGATCTAAACCAATTTCACGAAGTTTTTGAACCACTTCTTTTAACGATTTGCGACCTAAATTTCTAACTTTCATCATTTCTTCTTCTGTTTTTTGAGTAAGTTCACCAACTGTATTGATATTTGCCCGTTTTAAACAGTTATAAGAACGAACTGATAAATCAAGGTCTTCAATCTTTTTATCAAGTTTGCTATCAACTACCTTTTCCTCAGTTTCAATCATATATTTTCTTTGTTCAATTTCCGTATTCAAGTTTTGAATTACAGAAAAATGTTCAATTAAAAATTTGGATGCAAGAGAAAGGGCGTTGGTAGCTTTAATTGAACCATTTGTCCATACCTCAACAATCAATTGATCGCAATCAAAATTATCACCATAACGAGTTTTAGTTACATCATATTTGCATCTTACAACTGGAGTAAAAATTGAATCGATTGGAAGGCGTCCAATCACACGGTTATTTCCTTCCTTACAAAACTTTTTATTTTCATCAGCATTGACATAGCCAACACCATTTCTAACAAATAGTTCCATTTTTATCTTTCCGCCTGCTGCAAGAGTTGCAATTTCTTGTTCACCATTAATTACTTGGATATCCTCAGTCGATGCAGTATTGATATCTTTTGCTTTAATCACTTTTTCATATATAAGTTCTTCATCAGGAGTTCCCGATTTTTTTTGTTCTTCAATAGTTGGAAGTGATTCAATCAATTCTAAACGATATGTTTGATCTTGGTCACCAAAATCACCTGTTTCATTCTTATAGGCATTAATAGTAAAAACAACCTTTTTTAAATTTAAAATGATTTCAGTTACATCCTCACGGACACCATTAATCGCACAGAACTCGTGTTCAACTCCTTCTATACTAATTGCCACAATAGCAGCACCAGGAAGTGATGACAACAACACTCTTCTTAAAGAGTTTCCAATTGTCATACCATATCCTCTTTCAAGAGGAGATAATTTTAATTTACAATAGTTATCATTAACGTTTTGAACATCTTCATTAATCTTTAATTCTGGTTTAATAAATTCCACTCTTCTCATTTAATCCTCCCATTAGATTTATTTGGTATGTCCATACCTTGAAGTGAATTTTGAATACTATCCACGAGGTCTTTTTGGAGGACGACATCCATTGTGGGGAACAGGTGTAACATCTTGAATTGAAACAATTTCAAGACCAGCTACTTGCAAAGATCTGATTGCTGCCTCACGACCAGGTCCTGGACCTTTAACTGTTACTTCTACTTTTATCATACCATTATCCATTGCGGCTTTTGCAGCAGCCTCAGATGCCATTTGTGCAGCAAACGGAGTGGATTTTTTACTACCTTTAAACCCTACTGCACCAGCACTACTCCATGAAACAACATTACCTACTGGGTCAGTTATAGTTACAATTGTATTATTAAATGTAGAATGAATATGTGCAACCCCTTGAGGTATATTCTTTCTTACACGACGTTTACGAATTACTTTTTTAGCCATTTAATTCACGCCTCCTATTTCTTCTTATTCGCTACAGTCTTAGCAGGACCTTTTCTTGTACGAGCATTTGTTCTTGTTCTTTGTCCTCTAACTGGTAAGCCTCTTCTATGACGAAGTCCACGATAACTTCCAATTTCCATCAATCTTTTTACATTCATAGCAACTTCTCTACGTAAGTCACCTTCAACATGATATTTTGCAATCTCTTGACGAATTGCAGTAAGTTCAGCCTCTGATAAATCTTTTACTCTTTTATCAACGCTAACATTGGCATTTTTTAAAATTTCTTCAGCTGTTGGTTTGCCAATACCATAAATATATGTAAGTGATATTACTACACGTTTATTGTTAGGAATATCAACACCAGATATACGTGCCATATTTTCATAAGCCTCCTATTATCCTTGTCTTTGTTTGTGTTTTGGGTAAGCTGAACAGATTACCATAACACGTCCATGTCTTTTAATAACTTTACATTTATCACAAATTGGTTTTACAGATGGTCTAACCTTCATTGTGTACCTCCTATGTACTTGTTTAATTTGCTAATTATACAACTTATTTATGACGATAAGTTATTCGTCCACGTGTTAAGTCATATGGTGATATTTCAACAGTCACTCTATCACCTGGTAAAATGCGAATCGTATTCATACGGATTTTACCAGAAACGTGGGCTGTAATAATTTGACCATTTGCAGTTAACTTTACTTTGAAAACTGTATTTGGTAAAACTTCAACGACTGTTCCTTCCATTTCGAACATATCATTTTTTGACATTAATCGTTCTCCTTTATTTTAGTTAAAATTTCATAACCGTTATCAGTAATAACAATTGAATTTTCATAGTGTGCACTAGGCGAATGATCGGATGTTATTGTCGTCCAACCATCAGCTAATATTTTTACCTTATATGTGCCCATATTAATCATTGGTTCAATAGCTAGTGTCATTCCTTTTCTCAAAACTGGTCCCATTCCTTCTTTTCCATAATTGGGAACGGCTGGATCTTCATGTAATTTACTTCCAACTCCATGTCCTGTAAAGTCTCTTACAACACCATAATTAAATTTTTTTGCATACATTTCAATTGCATGAGATATATCGGATAATCGATTCCCCGGATGAGCATATTTTAATCCTTCAAAGAATGATTGTTCCGTAACTTCTATTAACTTAAGGCGATCACTTTTTACATTGCCACAAGGCCAAGTTCTCGCACAATCTCCATGATATCCTTTATAATTTGCACCAATATCAATGGAAATAATATCACCATCTTTTAAAATTTGTTTACTACTTGGAATTCCATGAATTACAACTTCATTAATGGATGCGCATATGGATGCAGGATATCCATTATAATTTAAAAATGATGGTATAGCACCATGTGATGTAATAACATCATAAGCAATTTTATCAAGTTCTTTTGTTGAAACACCAGGTTTTATTGCTTTTCTAATCTCTTCATGGGCAAGCATTGCGATATGTCCTGCCTCTTTCATAAGGGCGATTTCGCGCTCACTTTTATATGTTATCATTTCAATTCACCTTATTAATTATTTCATCAATAACCTTAGATGGTTCTTGATTACTATTTACCGGTACTAAAATTCCAAGACTTTCATAATACGTTATAATGGGCTTTGTTTTATTATTATATACAACAAGCCTTTCTTCAATTGTTTCTTTTGTATCATCTTTTCTTTGATAAAGGTCACCGCCACAATAATCACAAATACCTTCAACTTTGGGTTTTAGCGATTTGATATTATAACCTCTACCGCATTTTGAACATATACGTCTATTAACAATTCTTTCTTCAATCACTTCATCTTCAATTTCTAGATTTATTGCAGCATCAAGTTTTATGTTTAATTCATTTAAGATATTAGACAAAGCCTTCGCTTGATTAAGATTACGTGGGAATCCATCTAATAAAAATCCCTTTTGACAGTCATCTTCACTAAGTCTTTCTTTAACAATTTGATTTGTTATTTCATCAGGAACAAGTTGTCCTTGGTCAATATAACTTTGTGCAAGAAGACCCATAGGAGTTTTCTTTGATATTGCTTTTCTAAATATGTCTCCAGTGGAAATGTGGGGAATGCTGTAGTAATTTTTAAGTTCTACAGCACAAGTCCCCTTACCAGATCCAGGAGCACCCATAATAAGTAGATGCATAAGTTTCACCTAATTATAAAAATCCGTGATAGTCTTGAGCTTGACCTTCAGTTTTAATTTGTTTAATGGTTTCAAGAGCAACACCTACAACGATCATAAGTGATGTACCACCAATTTGAACTGATGCTGGAAGCTCTGGAAATATAAAGGTCACAATGACTGGAATTGATGCAAGTATTGCTAAATAGGTTGCACCAAGTAGTGTTACTTTAAATAATACTTTTGAAATAAATACAGCAGTTTCTTCACCTGGTTTTACACCGGGAATATGAGCATTTTGCTTTTTCAAATTATCTGCCATTTTATCTGGATCAATTTGCAAGAATGAATAAAAGAATGCAAATATAAAGATTAAAATAATATATATTGCAAATCCAATTGGTTTTTGATAACTAAATATGGTATACCACCATTCACTAATTGTTTTACCACTCGTTTCAACAAATTGTAAAATTGTTGTAGGAAGTGATAAAAGTGTAGATGCAAAAATAACTGGAATTACAGATGCAGAATTTAATTTAATTGGAATATTAGAATCTTGTCTTCCCACAAGTTTAGCTCCTGCTGGTCGATTGGTATAGGTTACAGGAATTTTTCTTTGTAACCCTTCCATCCATACAACTCCAATGACTATACCAATAAAAATTAACATCATTACAATATACAATACAATTCCTTGCCAACCAAGAGCATTTGTATCTGCATTACGATATGTATCTCCACTAATGAAATATTGCCATAATTGATACATCATTGTTGGTAAACTTACAACAATACCAGAAACGATAAGCATCGAAGCACCATTACCAACACCACGCATTGTAATTTGATCTGAAAGCCAAAGTGTAAATGCTGTACCTGCTGTAAGTACGATTGCAATATATATATATGTAAATGCGTTAAACTCTGAAATATCTCTAAAATATACATTACTTGTAGCCTTTAGACCAAGAATTAAAGCAAGAGCTTGTACAAAGGCAATAAATAAAGCGATATATCTAGTCCAACGATTTAATTTTTCTCTACCTGCTTCTCCTTCTTCAGCCCATTCCTTAAAGGCAGGAATAATATCTAGTTGTAACATTTGTACAACAATAGATGCTGTAATATACGGGCTAATACCAAGTGACAAAATAGAAAATTGTGTTAAACCTCCACCCGCAAATACATCTAAGAAACCAAAAATATTTCCTCCACCTGTTGATGGGATAGAATCATAATTTGCAAATGGAAACTTAATGTGAATTCCAATACGCCAAACGATTAAGCAAAGAAGGGTAAAAAGAATCATTCCTATTAATTTTTTATACTTCCCGAAAAACTTTTTCATCTTAAGCCACCTCTACTGTTCCACCAGCTGCTTTGACTTTTTCCTCAGCAGCTTTTGAGAATTTAGTTGCTTTAATTGTTAAAGCTTTACTAAGTTCACCGTTGCTTAAAATCTTCACTCCTTCATATTCTTTTTTAACAAGTCCAGCTTCTTTTAAGCTAGCTAGGTCAACAACTGCACCTGCTTCAAATTTATCGTTTAAATCACCTAATTTAACTAAGGCATATTCTTTACGATTTACATTTGTAAAACCACGTTTTGGTAAACGTTTGAATAATTGAGTTTGACCACCTTCATAACCTGGTCTTACACCACCACCACTACGAGCATTTTGTCCTTTATGACCACGTGTAGAAGTTTTTCCCATTCCACTACCAATACCACGTCCAACACGTTTTTTAGCGTGTCTTGCACCGGCAACTGGTTTTAATTCATTTAAATTCATAAATGCGCCTCCTATGCTTCAACAACAGTTACTAAATGCGAAACTGTTTTAATCATACCACGAATGGCATCATTATCCGTTTTAGTAACCATTTGTCCAATTTTTGATAAACCAAGAGCTTTAAGTGTTGCTCTTTGATTTTTAGGATGAGCAATAGGGCTTTTGACTAATTTAATTATTACTGTTTTTTCCATCTTAGCACCACCCTATAAAATTTCTGATTTATCTTTTCCACGCAGTTTAGCAACATCCTCTATTGTACGAAGTGCTTCTAGCCCTTTAAATGTTGCACGCACAATATTAATTGGTGTACTTGAACCTTGTGATTTAGATACGATATCTTGAATACCTGCAAGTTCAACAACATTACGAACAGGTCCACCAGCAATAATACCAGTACCTGCTGGAGCTGGTTTTAAAAATACTTGTCCAGCACCATGAATACCTGTAATTTCATGTGGAATAGTTGTTCCTACAATTGGTATTGTAACGATATTTTTCTTAGCATCTTCGACAGCCTTTTTAATAGCTTCAGGAACTTCTTGAGCCTTACCACTACCAAATCCAACATGGCCATTATAATCTCCTACTACAACTAAAGCCGCAAAGCGGAATCTTCTACCACCCTTAACAACTTTCGTTACACGATTAATCACAACAACGCGTTCCTCATATTGTCTTTCTTCGGTTGTAGCAGTCATATTTTGTGTCATTTCTTTTACTTGATCACTCACGAAAAATACCTCCTAGAACTTTAGTCCGGCTTCACGAGCCGCATCAGCTAAAGCTTTTACACGTCCATGGAATAAAAATCCACCACGATCAAATACAACAGTTGTAATTCCAGCTTCAAGAGCTTTTTTAGCAACCATTTCGCCAACTTTTTGGGCAGCCTCAATATTTGAGCCATTAGCAAATTTATTTCCACTTTCAAATGTAGATGCAGAAACTAAAGTAACTTGTTTTTCATCATCAATAATTTGAGCTGATATGTGTTTATTTGAACGATATACAGCAAGACGAGGTCTAGCGGCAGTTCCTTCAACAACTGCTCTTACACGATCATGTCTTACACGACGTGAAACTTTTTTAGATTTTTTAACGATCATTTCCTATAGTCTCTCCTTTCTACTTAGCTTTCTTTCCTTCTTTACGACGAACATATTCACCTTGATAACGAATACCTTTTCCTTTATATGGTTCAGGTTTACGAATCTTTCGAACTTCCGCCGCAAATTCACCTACAACTTGTTTATCATATCCACTGATTTGGATTTCTGTAGGAGTAGGACAAACTACCTTAATACCTTCAGGTAATTTCATTGGTACAGTGTGTGAATATCCTGCTGAAACAACAAGAGTATCTCCTTGCATTTGTGCACGATAACCTACACCATTAATCTCTAATACTTTTGTAAATCCACTTGATACACCAACTACCATATTGTGAATTACTGCACGAGTTGTACCATGTAATGCACGATGATTTTTGTCATCACTTGGACGTGTTACATATATCACATTATCTTTTACTTCAACACCTAGATCGTGATTAAAGTTAAAACTTAATGTTCCTTTCTCACCTTTAGTAGTGATGCAATTACCTTCAACCTTTACTTCAACACCTTGAGGAATATCAATATGTTTATTACCAATTCTTGACATATATATACCTCCTACCAAACAAAGGCTACGACTTCGCCACCAAGCTTATTAAGACGAGCTTCACGATCAGTCATAATCCCATTTGAAGTTGAAATAATTGCAATACCTAAACCATTTAAAACTTTAGGAAGTTCATTTGCTTTGGCATAAACTCTAAGTCCAGGTTTAGAAATTCTTTTAATACCTTTAATAACACGAGTTTTTTCAGCATACTTTAAAGTTACTTTAATTACTCCTTGTTTGCCATCTTCGATTTTTTCATATTCACTAATATATCCTTCATTCTTTAACACATTTAAAATTTCTAATTTTAAACGTGATGCTGGCATCGAAACAGTTGCATGTTTCATTTGATTAGCATTGCGAATTCTTGTTAACATATCAGCAATTGGATCAGTCATCACCATAGAATAACCTCCTTCTACCAGCTAGCTTTCGTAACGCCTGGGATTAGTCCTTCATATGCTAATTCTCTAAAGCAAACTCTACATACTTTGAATTTGCGATATACAGCATGAGGACGTCCACAACGTTCACATCTAGTATAGTTTCTTGTTGAAAATTTTGCTGGACGAGCACATTTTACTTTTAATGATTTTTTAGCCATTATTTACCTCCTACTTCTTTGCAAAAGGCATGCCTAGATAACTAAGTAGAGCACGACCTTCTTCATCAGTCTTCGCAGTAGTTACGATAACGATATCCATACCACGGATCTTTAATACTTTATCATAATTGATTTCAGGGAAAATTAATTGTTCCTTAACACCAATTGTATAATTTCCTCTTCCATCAAATGAGTTAGGATTTACACCACGGAAATCCCTAACTCGAGGTAATGCAATTGAAATTAATTTATCATAGAATTCATACATTCTTTCGCCACGTAAAGTAACTTTTGCACCAATTGACATACCCTCACGAAGTTTGAATACGGCAATTGATTTTTTAGCTTTTGTAACCAAAGGTTTTTGTCCTGTGATTTGAGTTAAATCTTCAACTGCAGCATCTAATAACTTAGAATTGCTAATTGAATCTCCTACACCCATATTAACTACAATTTTATCAATTTTAGGAACTTGCATAACAGTTGTATAACCGAATTGTTCAGTTAATTTAGCCATTACTTCGTTCTTGTAATGTTCTAATACACGATTCATAATTTTTGCAAGGCTCCTTTCTAATTATTAATGACAGTACCAGAAAGTTTACAATAACGAACTTTCTTACCATCTACTACTTTATAACCAATTTTTGTTGGTTTCTTTTGAACAGGATCTAAATATGCAACATTAGATACATGAATAGGTGCCTCCTTTTTTGTAATACCACCATCAGGATTAGCGTTTGATGGACGATTATGTTTTGTAACGATATTAACACCTTTTACTACTACACGATTCTTTAAAGGATATACTGCAAGAACTTCACCTGTTGTATAAGTTCCATGATTTGGTTTATTTTTTCCTGTAGTAACTACTACTACATCACCTTTTTTTAGTCTCATATACGCGTTTTCCTTTCTATAGTACTTCTGGTGCTAAAGAAACAATTTTCATGAAATCTTTTTCACGTAATTCTCTAGCAACTGGACCAAAAATACGAGTACCACGAGGATTTTTATCTTCTTTAATAATAACTGCAGCATTATCATCAAATTTAATATAAGAACCATCTGGTCTTTTTACAGCTTTTTTGGTACGTACTATTACTGCTTTTACGACATCACCTTTTTTTACCATACCACTAGTTGTTGCAGATTTAACTGAACAAACACAAATATCTCCAATAGTGGCAGTTTTGTGGAATGAACCACCTAAAATTTTAATAATCAAAAGTTGTTTTGCGCCAGTATTATCGGCTACATTGACTCTAGTTTCTTGTTGAACCATAATCTACCTCCTGATTAAATAATTACAGCTTCTTGAACTATCTTCACTAAACGGAAACGTTTGGTTGCAGAAAGTGGACGAGTTTCCATAATTTCTACAATATCTCCTTCTTTAGCAGTATTTAGTTCATCATGAGCTCTAAATTTCTTTGAATATTTTACTCTTTTTCCATATAAAGGATGTTTACGATAAGTTTCAACTAAAACAGTAATTGTTTTATCATTTTTAGTAGAAACAACTCTACCTACGTAAACTTTACGACTATTTCTTTCCATCGTCTACCTCCCACTACTTAGATGTGCGTTCTGTAAGAACGGTATAACATCTAGCAATTTCCTTTTTTACTTTCTTTAACTGAGCAGTATTTTCTAATTTACCAACTTCAGCTTGAAAGCGTAAATTAAATAATTCTTGTTTTAATTCGTTAATTTTTGTTTGGATTTCAGATTCGCTTAAATCGCGAAGTTTACCAGCAGGTGTTTGCTTTTCTGCAATTTTTTTTGCAACTTTTTTATCAACTTTAACTTTTGCTGCCATTAACGATCACCACTTTCTCTTGTTACAAATTTTGTTTTAACTGGAAGTTTATGCGCAGCAAGTCTTAATGCCTCACGTGCTGTCTCTTCTGATACTCCAGCAATTTCAAACATAATTGTACCATCTTTTACTACTGCTACATAGCCGTCTGGAGCACCTTTACCAGAACCCATACGAACTTCTAGCGGTTTTTTAGTTCTAATATTGTGAGGAAAAATTTTAATCCAAACTTTACCATCACGTCTCATATAACGAGTCATTGCAATACGAGCTGCCTCAATTTGACGATCAGTAATCCAAGCACCTTCTAAAGATTGTAAACCATATTCACCAAATGCAATAGTCTTTCCACCTTTAGCCTTGCCTTCATAACTTACACGATGAGGACGACGATATTTAGTTCTTTTAGGCATTAACATAACTACTTATCCTCCTTACTTGGAACAGTTTTTTTGGCTTCAGGTAAAACTTCACCCTTATTAATCCAAACTTTAACTCCAAGTTTACCATAAGTAGTTGCTGCTTCTGCAGTTGCATAATCAATGTTAGCACGGAAAGTATGAAGAGGAACACTTCCTTCTGAATACCATTCACTTCTTGCAATTTCAGCACCACCAAGGCGTCCTGAAACCATTGTTTTAATACCTTTGGCACCAGCTTTTAGAGCTTTTTGGATAGCCATTTTTTGTACACGTCTAAATGATGCACGATTTTCTAAATCTTCTGCCATCTTGCGAGAAACAATTCTTGCATCTTTATCAGACTCCGCTTGTTTTACTTCAACAACAGTTAAGAAAATTGTTTTACCAGTTATTTTTTCAAGTTGTTTTACAGCTTCATTTTTCTTTGAACCTTGTGATCCAATTACAAGACCAGGTTTTCCAGCATGAATTGTAACAATTACTCTTTTACCTGTACGTTTTGTTTCAATACGTGAAACATATGCAGATTTATAAAAAGTATTTAAAAATTTACGAATCTTTAAATCTTCATGTAAAAGGTCTGCAACTTTTGTTTTAGGCGCATACCATTTTGCATCCCATTCACGGATAATTCCGATTCTTAACCCGATTGGATTTACCTTTTGACCCATATGTTTCCTCCTTCTAGTTATTATCTGCCACTACAACTGTAATGTGGCTAGTTCTTTTTAAAATTCTATTGCCGCTTCCCTTCGCACGCGCTCTCATTCTTTTAAGGGTTGCACCTTCATTAACATAAATTTCTTTTACAACAAGTTGATTAACGTCCATACCATAATTATGATCAGCGTTTGCAACTGCTGAATTTAAAACTTTTAAAATAGACTCAGTTGCAGTACTCTTAGTACCATGTAAAATACCTACTGCTTCTCCTACTTTTTTACCACGAATTAAGTTGACTACTAGTCTTGCTTTTCGAGGTGATACTCTAATTGATTTTGCCATTGCTTTTGCTTCTGCCATATTTTTCACCTCTACTTCTTAGCAGCTTTCTTATCCTTGCCGTGACCACGATAAGTTCTAGTTGGTGCAAATTCACCAAATTTATGACCTACCATATCTTCAGTTACATATACTGGTAAATGCTCTTTACCATTATGTACTGCTACTGTGTGTCCCACGAATTCAGGATAGATTGTTGATCTTCTAGACCAAGTTTGAATTACTTTCTTTTGATTGGCTTCATTTAATGCAACAACTTTTTTCATTAAATGTTCATCAATAAAAGGACCTTTTTTAAGTGAACGTGACATATATTTGGTTCCCTCCTATTTATCATTTCTACGACGAACGATAAGTCCGTTAGATTTATTTTTTGTTTTTCTAGTCTTAAGACCAAGAGCAATTTTGCCCCAAGGAGTCATTGGTGCTTTTCTACCAATTGGTTGACGTCCTTCACCACCACCATGTGGGTGATCATTAGGGTTCATAACAGAACCTCTGACTGTTGGGCGAATACCCATATGACGAGTGCGTCCTGCTTTACCAATATTAACAAGTGAATAATCTAAATTTCCTACAACACCAATTGTTGCACGACATTCATTTAAGATACGACGTACTTCACCACTGCCAAGGCGAACTAAAACATAACGATCTTCACGACCAAGAATTTGGGCATTTGCACCTGCAGCTCTTGCAAGTTGTCCTCCATGACCTGGATGTAGTTCAATATTATGAATAGTTGTACCAACAGGAATATTTACAATAGGAAGAGCATTCCCAACTGTGATATCAGCTTTTTCACCAGACATTACAGTTTGACCAACCATTAAATCTTTAGGCGCTAAAATATAACGTTTTTCTCCATCGGCATATGCAAGTAACGCAATATTAGCACTACGATTTGGGTCGTATTCAATTGTCTTTACTACAGCTGGAATATTATCTTTGTTACGTTTAAAATCAATTAAACGATATTTTCTTTTTTCGGCTCCACCTTTATGACGTACAGTTATTACACCTTGAGCATTACGTCCTGCTTTTTTATTAAGAGGAACTAAAAGGCTCTTCTCAGGAGTATCGGTTGTAATTTCATCATAAACAAGTACTGTCATATTTCGTCTACCATTGGTGGTAGGTTTATATTTTCTAATAGCCATATTTTCTTCCTCCTATCCTATAGTTCAAATACATCGATTGTTTGGCCTTCTTCAAGTCTTACAATTGCTTTTTTGTAAGCTGCTTTAAAGCCTTCATATCTTTGTAATCTTTTTGCTTTTCGATGAACATTGATTGTTCTAATCGCTTTCACTTTTACATTAAAAATAGCTTCAATTGCTTTTTTAATTTCTACTTTATTTGCATCTACTGCTACTTCAAAGGTATATTGAAGTTTGTCTACTAAACCACTTGACTTTTCAGTGATGATTGGTCTTTTAATAATATCATAATGTGACTTCATTATTTAAGAACCTCCTCAAATTTTTCTACCGCTGTTTTAGTAATCACTAAATGTTTAGCATTCATCATTTGATAAACTGAAATATGATTATATTGACCAACTAAAACATTAGGTAAATTGCGCCCTGCAAGTTCAACATTACCATTTGCTTCATCAAGTGCTAAAACTACTTTATCATTTTCTAAATGAAATGTTTTTAATACTTCAACTAAACCTTTTGTTTTAAAAGTATCAAGGGTAAGTTGATCTAAAACAACAATATGGTTATCACGTACTTTTGAACTTAATGCACAACGCATTGCAAGTCTAACAACTTTTTTATTGATTTTAATAGCATGAGATCTCGGAGTTGGTGCAAAAACAACACCACCACCACGCCATTGTGGAGAACGAATTGAACCTTGTCTTGCACGTCCTGTTCCTTTTTGACGCCATGGTTTGCGACCACCACCACGTACTTCTGAACGCGTTTTAGCTTTTTGGGTACCTTGTCTCATTGCTGCACGTTCAGCAATAACTGTATCATAAATTACTTGTTGATTGTCCTCAACTCCAAATACATGATCGTTTAATTCAAGTTCACCAACATTAGAACCATTTTGATTATATAATACAACTTTTGGCATGTGTTAACTCCTTTCTTTTAAGCTAATGCTTCAGGGTTAAGTTCTGGCTTTTTAGCTTTAACAGCATTTGTTACAACTACATATGAGTTTTTCGCTCCAGGAACATTCCCTTTAATTAAAATTACATTATTTTCAGCATCATATTTAACAAATTCAAGATTTTGAACTGTTTTAGTCACACCACCCATACGACCTGGTAATTTTTTACCTGGTTTAATACGAGCAGGTTGAATGGAACCCATTGAACCAGTTCCGCGATGATATCCAGAACCATGAGCTGCAGGTCCTAAATGATAGTTCCAACGTTTAATTACACCTTGGTAACCTTTACCTTTAGAAATACCTGTAACATCTACAAGTTCACCAACATAAAATATATTTCCTTTAACCTCTTGTCCAACTTCAAACGCTAGCATCTCTTCCCCAGCGATTTCTTTAACGAAGCGCTTAGGGGCTGTTGAAACTTTTTTTACGTGTCCAAGTTCAGGTTTAGTTGCTAAATTTTCTTTTTTATCAGCATATCCAAGTTGAACTGCTACGTAACCATCAGTTTCAATAGTCTTTTTTTGTAATACTACGTTCGGAGTTACTTCAATTACTGTAACTGGGATTAAAGTGCCAGCATCAGTAAAAATTTGTGTCATTCCGATTTTCTTACCTAAGATTCCTTTGGCCATGAGTCTACCTCCTATTTCTCAATTATTTTAAAACGATATCGACACCAGATGGAAGTTCTAAATGAACAAGCGCATCCATTGTTTTAGGAGTCATATTTACAATATCAATTAAACGTTTATGTGTACGTCTTTCAAATTGTTCACGACTATCTTTATACTTATGAGGTGAACGAATAATTGTAAATACTTCCTTTTCTGTAGGTAGCGGAATTGGTCCAGATACTTTTGCACCAGTTCTCTTACAAGCTTCTACAATTTTTTTCGCAGATTCATCAAGTAATCTGTGATCATAAGATAACAATCTTATTCTTAATTTTTTTTCTTTTGCCATGTTTATCCTCCTAGCTTGATTTTAATAAGCTTTCGGCTCCATACGAATTACCTGACTACACATATCCATGACAACTCTACCGTGTGTGTCAGCAACCTCGCATATCTATGCCTTCTTTTTAGCCTTTTATATTATACATATTTTCCATTTTTTTGCAAACCAGATGCATTTTTTTTATAAATTCTTTTATTTTTTTGTTTCATTTTTTTAATTATTAAATCATTTTTTCCTATTTACAAAAGCCAAACAAAAAAACTAGTTTGTTATATTCAAACTAGTTTTTCTATTTGGTTAACTTTAATTTTACTTTTTCTTCCTTAATAGTACAATTGCCCCAC
>FR890797.1 GCA_000433035.1 Staphylococcus sp. CAG:324
TTCTGCTAGTGTTATTCGATTCTTTTGTTTATTATTTAATTTTCCTTTTCTATTAATCCATTTATAGAATCCGCTACGAGAAACATTCATTATCTTACATAATGATTTAATATTATATTCCCCAGAAAGATCTAATACTATTTCGTATTCTTTTCTGATAACTTCTTGTGTGCTATAAGAACATCCTCCTGGGTGTAACCTTTTTTTAATCGTAAGTTCTCGATTCTTAATAACATATTTTCATATTCAAGTTGTTCAATTTCTGTTAATTCTTTTCTTCTTGAATACTTGACTAATGGATTACCAGGTTTACGTTTATTTTGAAGTGCTTCAATACCCCCATCATTAAATTTTCCTACCCAGTTTCTAATCATTCCACGTGATATACCAATTTCTCTTTCTATCTCGTAAGAACTTTTTTCACCATTGATTATAGAAAGGATAATTTCATATTTTCTTTCTTTTGACCATTCTTTATTTTTGCCACCTTTAGGTCTACCCATAATATCTTCTCCTTTACTTAATTATAGCATAATAAAAACGTAGACACGTTTTTTTTGTGTCTACGTTTATCATACCATTTCATCTAAATTGATACGGATTTTATTTTTCATTCACTATTTCCTTTAATTTTTTACTAGAACTAAAACGAATTTTATAACTACCATCAACCAACAATTTCTCACCAGTCGAAGGATTAATTCCATCATAACCTTCTTGATAATATTTTTCAAAAGTGCCAAAACCAGTTAAAACAACTTTACCATCTTCTAATAAGCCTTTTGTTATCTCTATTAGCACTTCATTTACAATTTTTTCTACTTCAACAAAATTCAATTCATTATTATGATGAATTTTTTTTATTAATTCACTTTTCGTCATTTGCTATCACCATAATAATTATAATAAAATTTTAACTCTTTTTCAACTAAAATGATATATTTTTCTTGATTTTACTTAAATATTTCGCTATTTTTATAATACAATGGCAATAATACCACCTTTTCCATAATTTACAACCTTTTCAATACTAGATTTGTATTTTTCTAAAACATTATCTGGTATTGCATTAACTTTTGCTTTCACGCCATCACTAATAACATCACATAATTTTCTACCAAAGATTTCACTATTCCAAAGTTTTTCAGGTTCATTTTCATAATTATCAACCATATGATTAATTAATTCCTCTGCTTGTTCTTTTGATCCAATAATAGGTTCAAATGTTGAGGTTACACTAATTTTAACAAGTTGAATCATCGGCGCATTAGCTTTAATCTTAATGCCATATCGTGATCCTTCTTTTAATAATTCAGGTCTTTCTAGTTCAATGTCGGATGCTTTTGGCATTGCAATATCGTAACCTACTTGTTCTACTTTTTCTATTGCGCTACCAACCAAATCATAAACATGACGAGCTTTTTTGAAATTTTGTAATTTTTCTATAAAAGTTGTTTTGTCAGAAATATTTTCTCCTAAAATTTCACTAACTACATCATTATAGCATTCGTCAGAACAAGTAATTTCAATATTTACTAACCCTGTTCCAGGATCAATATTTGAAATATTGACGTCCGCAAACAGTTCACTATTTTTAAATGTATCCTGAATTCTAAACGCATCTTTCATCTTTCTAAATGTTCCCGTTGTTTGATTGATTAAATCATTAAATTTGGTTTTATAACTGATGTCATCATCTAATTTATTTACCCATGTTGGAACTTCTAAATTCAATTCGGAAATGTCAAATTCATCCATAGCAACCTTTAATAAATGATCCATATCGTTTTCAGTCATATTTAGAACATCTAAAGCAATGACACTCACTTGATATTTTTCTTCGAGACTATTCACTAGAGCTAATGTTTCTGGAGCTGTTGGCTTGGTTGTATTAATCACAAGTACAAAAGGTTTGTCGTGATTTTTTAAATCCTCAATGACAATTTCTTCAACGCTTTCATATTCGTCACGAGTAAATTCACCAAAACTTCCATCGCTACTCATCACAATTCCAATATTTGAATGTGATTCAATCACTTTATCCGTTCCAATTTTTGCGGCATCCTCAAAAGGAATAGCATCACTAAACCAAGGAGTCTGAACTAAACGACTAGTTCCGTCATCATTCATATATCCCTTTGCACTTGGTATAACATGTCCTACACAATCAACAAGTCTTACTTGAAATGTCACATCTTTATCTATCGTTATTTTTACTAAATTACTAGGAATAAATTTAGGCTCAACTGTCATAATTGTTCTACCATCACTGCTTTGTGGAAGTTCATCTTGTATTTTATCATACACATATTGATCAGTGACTAGAGGTAATACTTTTGTTTCCATAAATCTTCTAATAAAAGTAGATTTTCCACTTCTAACTGAACCTACCACTCCGATGTACACTTCGCCACTTGTTCGTGTTGCCACATCTTTTAATATACTATCACTCATAATCTTATCCTCCTATATTTAAATTTATGAGAATAGTTTTTATTTTATGAATACTTTATTAAAATAACTATATTTTTTTATAATAAAAAGTTCTTCACAAGGAAGAACTTATGCGTTAACTATGCTTTGAGGATTTTTTCTTTTTTTTATCAAGTTGTTTTCTTAAATTTTTATAAATTTCAAAATCTTTCATTACAACATTTGAATCAAATGATAGTATATGATTATCAATCCTATTTAATAATATTTGAAGTTCATTTTCAATAATTGCTACCAGTTTATCACTATAGCCATAATCAATCCGATTAAACTCAAACTCATCACGGTCAAGAATAATTTTGTCACCACTAGGAAAAACTTTAACATCTAAATCATAATCAATATACTTTAATCCCTCAGCATCCTTTACATAAGGTGAACTAAGGTTACAATAGTAATAAATTGCATTATTTCTAAGCATACAAATTATATTAAACCAATAATTTTTAAAAAAATAACAAACTGCAGGCTCCTTGGTTTTCCATCTCCTACCATCACCATCAATTACATTGGTTCGATCATTTACTAACACAATCATATCACTCGTCTGCCTGACGATATAAGCGTATTGCCAAACCCTATGAAGAACACCATTATGTTTATAACTAATGATTTGTATTTTGTTATCTAACATAATATCCTTCTTTCTCAAAGATATTATATCAAAAAATAAGATTGATTAAAAGTAAAACGTTTTTTTTATTTCATAAAACTAAATTTAAAAGTCTAATAATTTATGATTATAATTAAACTTCTATCATAATATATTTTTTTAACAAAATAAATATTTCATTATTTTTTATAACGATTTATCATTTCAATCATACGGTCATACTCTTTATTCAAAAGTTCATCGATAAAGTTTTCAAAAGGAACGGAATTTTTGTTTACTTTAAATTCTTCTAATAAATCAAAATATTCAAGGCGACGTTTTGCTGGAATACTGATAGGTACAAAGCCATCCTTTATTAAAAAGAAGTCTAACATAAGTCTTGCAAGACGACCATTACCATCTAAAAAAGGATGAATTTTAGCAAGTTGTAAATGAGCATAAGCAGCATTTTCAATTGGAGATTTATCAGTATGATTGACATCATAAAAATACTTTTTCATACGATCATAGACTTTAACATAATCACATGGTGTATGCATAGATCCTTTTATTTGAATATTTACATTTCGGTATAATCCCCCACTATCCAAAATGCCATTTGTAAGTTCTGCATGCAAATCTTTTAAAAATTCTTCTGTTAACTTTTTATCTTTATTTTCATTCAAAAACTTTAGCATCATATTGTATGCTTTATAATGATTGTAAACACTTCTTTTTAATGTTTCATCAACTCTAACATGATAGCCCCGAATAATAGATACCACTTCTTCTAAAGAAGCTCTTTTACCACTTTCCATTCCAACCGAATTTCTTGTTAAAACACATACAAAGTTAAAATCAAATAGGTTTTTTTCTTCTTCAGGCACAAAATGCAAATTTTCTAAAACATAATCTTTTTTTTCTTGTAAATTCATAGTTTTGTTCCTCCTGTTACAATAATAGTATATCACATTTTAAAAAAAATGAAAGCGATATCATAATTTTTTTATTACTCTTTAGGAATCCTATTTATAATTTCTTCTAATTCCTCAACATCAATGAATCCTTGATGTGATTCATAAATGTTGCTATGATAAATAAATAAAATTGTTGGTGCAGTTCTTACTTTATAAATATTTGCAATATCTTTAAATTCATCCGCATTTACTTGCAAAACAAAAACCTCCGGATGATTTTCCTCAAATTCCTCAAGTGCCATAGCAACCATTTTGCAAGTGGGGCACCAAGCAGTATAAAATTCTAAAATAATTACTTTATTTTTTTCTAAAATTAAATTTATATTACTATTTTCAATATTTTTTAAATCCATCTTTTTATTTAAGTGTAATTACAGTTACACCAAATCCTCCTTCATTTTCGCCCCCATAACGGTAAGAAGCAATATTTTTATTGTTTTTTAAAAAATTTTGTACTAATTCTCTTATGACTCCTGTCCCATATCCATGAATGATAGTCGCTTGTTTTAATCCAACCACAACTAAATCATCAATATATTTATCCAAGGCTTCTTTCGCATCTTCATATCGCTTTCCCCTTAAATCAAGAGTCATTGAAATCGTTGCCTTAGATTTACGGAATGAAAAATTGATTTCTTTTGGCTGTTGATTGGTAATTGTTTTCACTTTTGTCAATTCTTTTTTAGCCAATTTTACACTCATATTTCCAATGGATACTTCATATTGATTGTCTTTCAAAATCCTTGAAATAGTACCATATTGATCATATGATGTAATATAAACATCATCCCCTACTTCTAAATTACTATTATCAGTATTTTGCATCTCCCTTTCTTTAACAATATCTCGATCCAAATTATTTACTTGATGTCTCACATCAATAATTTCATGAAGCTTAACCTGATCATTTTTTAATTTTTTAGCTTCTTCAATAATTTGTAACGCATCATTTTTAATTGTCATCACAAATTCATCGGCTTCTGCTTGCGCCTTTTTATACAGAATTTGTTTTTCTTTTTCAAATTTTTTCACTTTGGCATCATATTCTTGTTTGATTTGATACGTATCTTCTTTTAATCTTTCATATTCTAAAGTCTGTTCTTCTAATTGTTTAGCTTTCTTTTCCAATTTTAAAACCAATTGGCGAACAATATCATCAGAAGTAACCGCCATTTTTTTAGCATCATTGATGATTTCTTCTTTTAACCCCAATCGTTTTGCAATATTAAAGGCATTGCTGGAACCGCTAATTCCAAGTTTTAATTCATAAGTGGGCGATAAAGTATGTTGATCAAATTCCATAGATGCATTTATCACATAGGGATTTTCAAATCCAAAAGTTTTTAAATCAGAATAATGCGTAGTTGTGATAAAACTAACCTTTTCTTTAATTAAATAGTTTAAAATCGCTTTGGCAAGATTGGAACCTTCAATTGGATCCGTACCAGAACCAATTTCATCAAACAAAACCAGCGATTTGGGCGTAATATTGTTAATAATCTCAGTGATATTCGTCATATGTGAAGAAAAAGTAGAGAGATTGCTCTCAATACTTTGATCATCTCCGATATCACAAAAAATTTGATCAAAAATCATTATATCGCTTTTTTCATCAGCGGGTATCAATAATCCATATTTAATCATTGTGCATAAAAGTCCTACAGTCTTTAACAACACTGTTTTTCCACCCGTATTTGGACCAGTGATAATAATTCCTAAATACCCATCACCAAAAGATACAGTATTGGGAATGACTTTTTTAACTTTTAATAATGGGTGCCTCGCTTTTATTAAATTTAAACGACCTTGATGATTTAACTTTGGCCTATAACCATCATAACTTTTTGCCAACATTCCTTTTGCAAAAATAAAATCAATCTCTTTGATAAGATGAAAATTTTCCTGTAACAATGGTTGTTCTAATAATAAAATTTGAGATAATTCCTTTAAAATACGATGAATTTCGGCTTTTTCTTCTTCTTGAAGTTTTGCTTTATCACTCATCATCTGACTCACAATGAATGGTTCAATAAAAATGGTTTGCATACTTGCACTTGTATCATGAATAATCCCTTTTATATGATTTTTGTATTCACTTTTGACCGCAAGACAATACCGATCATCACGCAGTACTATACTTGTTTGTGAAAGTTTTGCTGCTTCTTTAGCAACGATTTCTTGAAGTTTTTGCTTTAAATTTAATTCTATTTGAACTAATTTTTTCCTAAGAGATTTTAGTTTAGGACTTGCATTATCTTCTACATTGCCTTCCTCATCAAGAGCTTTCAACAACATTTGTTCAATACTTTCATTTAAATACAGTTTTGATGTTATCATCTGGAAATATTGAGATTCAATTTGATCTTTTTTTAAATGATTAGCAAATTTAACATTCGCTCTAATGGTTTCATATAGTTTAACCGTTTCATATAGTTCCTTACCAGAAAGAATGGCACCTTTGGAAAGCAACAATAAAATTTTATCATAATCACAACTCATATAAAGTGGTGCACGCATACTTCGCTGAATAATTCTTAAAGCCTCTTGTGTTTTTGTCAATTCCTCCTCAAGCATATTTATATTAGATGAAGGCTTCAAAGAAGAAATTTGAGTTTTAACAGCAGGTAAAATAGCAAATTCACTTAATTTATCTAGTATTAATGAGAATTCTAATTTATTAATTGATTTTTCTTGAAAATTCATAAGAAATCTCCTTTTTTTAATAATTTATCAAATTGTAACACTTTTTTTTTATTTATGGTAAAATAAGAGTGGAGGTTGGTATAAAATGAATACACAAACCAATAATACTCATAAAATAAAAGCGACGTCTACTCAACTAAACGAAATGCTAGAATATTATCAAGGTTATCTTACATATAACTCTAGTAATTATATTATTGCTAGAGCCAAATTGACCAACGCAACCATTACTTTTTATCGAACAAATGTCGTTTTATTTCAAGGAACTAATGAAGTTCAAGAATATAATTATTGGGCTCAAAAATATGGCCTAGAAATTGAAAATATTCAAAAAAATGAGACTGTACATTATTCACATCTGTCAGTCATTGGAAGTGACGAGGTAGGTACAGGTGATTATTTTGGTCCTATCGTTGTTTGTGCAACTTTTGTTACAAAAGAAACATCTGAACAATTGCGTCATCTTGGTGTAAAAGATTCAAAATTGCTAACAGATAAACAAATGATTCCAATGGCTCTAAAAATCGCTAATTTGATCCCTTACTCAATTGTATACTTAGAACCAATTCGTCTAAATGCTTTAACTAAAAATAAAGATAATCTTAATTTTGTTAAGGCTTACCTACATAATAAGGTTATAAATAGTATACTAAAAAAGATTGGTGATGTAAAGTGTGACGCTATTTTAGTTGATGAATTTACACCTAAAGAAAAATACTTAGAATACCTTAAAGAAACACCAAATGTAATCAGCAATATCACTTTAATCAAGCATGGAGAAAAAGCCCATATGAGTATTGCTGCAGCATCAATCCTTGCAAGAGTAGCATTTTTACGTGAATTAGCTAAACTTTCTAAAAAATATGATTTGGAATTGTTAAAAGGAGCAGGTCCTGAAGTTGATCGAAATGCGATTAATTTTGTAAAATCTTTTGGATGGGACGAATTAAAAAAAATTGCCAAACTAAAATTTGCTAATACTGAACGAATAAAACAATACTTTTTAACAAATCCTATGCCTAAATCAAGACAAGGAAATTTCTATAATGAACAATAAATCCATTTGTAATATAGGTAGTCTTTAGTCAGCATAAAAACAACTAATAAAAACCCTATTTGGCTTTTAACCAAATAGGGTTTTTATTTTTAAGGATCTATTTTTATGTTCTAGATATTTGGATTCAATAAATTCTTTGCAACTTTTGGTCTATCTGCATATTTTATTTTTCTTTTATAATTCCATAAAAAATGTAGACACATTATTCACTGATATGTATCCGTTTTTGTGTCTACATTTATTTTATCCTTTCGACTTTTGGTCTATGCTTTTCAATTCTTCTATTTTATCATAAAATTCTTGAGGAATATCACTATTAAATTCCATTAATTGATTGGTTCTTGGATGTATAAAACCCAGTGTTTTAGCATGTAAATATTGACCAAAATCACTAGTTTGCTTTTTGATACCATATAAAGGATCATTTAATACAGGATGACCAATATATGCCATGTGTACTCTAATCTGATGTGTACGCCCAGTTTCTAATTCTAACTCTATTAGTGTTGCATCACGATAACGATCTAGTACTTTAAAATGGGTTACTGCCTCCTTTCCCCCTTCTACTACTGCCATTTTTTGTCTATTGTTAGGATCTCGTCCAATTGGAGCAGTAATTTTTCCTAAATTATGATTAATATTACCAATAACAATAGCAATATATTTTCGCTTTGTAGTTTTATTACGTAATTGTTCACTTAGTACTTTATGCGTAAAATTATTTTTAGAAACGACCAATAATCCCGATGTATCTTTGTCAATTCTATGAACAATACCACTTCTTGCTTGACCTCCAATATCAGAAAGCATTTTACAATGAAATAATAATGCATTTACCAAAGTATTGTGTGAGTGACCAGGAGCTGGATGAACAACCATTCCACTTGGCTTATTTACTACTAATAAGTCATTATCTTCATAGACAATATCAAGCGGTATCTCTTCGGGAATAATATCTACAATTTCTGCTTCTTTTGTTAGTACATATATCAGATCATCATTCACAACTTTATAACTAGGTTTAACAATTTTTGAATTGACTAAAATAAGAGATTCATCGAAATAACCTTTGATTTCACTTCGTGATAAATCTTCACAAACCTCAGATAAATACTTATCAACCCTAATACTTTCTACTTCTTCATCTAAAATGCTTACATCTACAATATATTCATCTCTAATCATTTTTCTCACCAACTTGTTCGGCTATTTCATTTTGATTTTCAACTTTCTTTTCTTTTTTTAAATGAAGTGAATCCATAAAAAGAATACTAATCATCAATAAAATCGTACCAACTACTAAGAAAGAATCTGCAAGATTAAAAATGGGAAAATCCATAAATCCCAATTCAATAAAATCAACAACACCTTCCATACGGAAAAAGCGATCAATCATGTTGCCAATCGTACCACCTAAAATAAAAACAATTGCAATACTATAAAGTGGCTTTTTTTTAAGATTAAAATCTTTCATAAAATAGAAAATAACAAAACTGGCAATTAAACTAATAATGGCAAGAATATCCGTATGCCCAGAACACATACTCCAAGCAGCTCCCTTATTATAGGCTAAGCGCCAATGCAAAACATTTTTAATAAAAACAGTTGATTCTATTTCTGAAAGATGATTGATTGCAATTAACTTAGTAAGTTGATCAAAAAAGACAATGCATCCTGCTATCAAAAGACCTACTCCAAAAGGTCCTAATAATTCTTTTACAAAAATATTTAAATATTCTTTTTTAGGAAGCGTTTTATTCTCATAATTATTTAATAACTTGGTATAAATAACATTAGAAAAAGCAATAATTACAATAAAAATAATCATCAATATCAAAATAGTAAGCCAAAAACCTAAAGTTAAATAAGAATATTGCATGAAAAGAATGATAGCTAAGATAAAAAATGGTACAAAAATTAATAATGTAATTAAAATTGACCATATACTTGCCTTAAAAAGTGAAGTTTTTGCCAATTGTTTCAACTTATCAAATATTTTTTTCATCGTTCCTCCTTTTAATTATTTTCCAAATAATTAATAATATCATTTAAAGAACTCACAATAACTAATTTCATTTTAGGATTTTTCAAATTTTGGTATGAAGAAAGAGCCTCAAGATAGTTAGATTCTTTCGTATATATTTCTTCTTCAAGAGAGGAAACAGGAACAAAGAAAATATCAGCATTAGCTAAATGAGCAGCTATAACTTTTTGATAAATTCCTCCTATTGGCCCGGCATTACCATACACATCAACAGTACCAGTTCCTACAATTCTTAGTCCATTCGTAAGAGTATTGCTCTTCAAACTATCATAGACATACAGTGCTTCCATCAAACCACCACTTGGACCAATTGAACTACCATATTGCCATGAATAACTTGGAATAGTTTGATTCTTAGTTGGTACTACATACTCATATGTCGCAATTCCTAAACTAGCAATTTTTTTATTTTCCTTATTATAATAATATTCCGTACTAATTTCAAATTCTAATTCTTTTGTCACATAATTATTTTTGGTTTCTTCTACTTGACGTAGGACAGTAATCTGATATTTTTTATCTTTTTCAAAAAGTAAATTTTCAGTGGCTACTTCAAATTCATTATTACCAGTCAATCCTTTTAACTCTTTTCCTTCAAATTTAGTAATAATATCACCAACTTGTAATTCTTCTGAAGCATAGGAATAAAGGGTATGAATAATATAACCTTTAAATGAACTCTCATCTACAATTTCTTGATAACCTGCTGCTTGATAGCCTGAAATAATGGCATTGTAAATACTAACTCGTTTTTGAATTACACCTGATGAATATATTTGATTGGTATCTGTTACTTGATACTCATACGTTTTTTCAACTTGAGCATTTTTATGAATTAAACCTAACAAGTAATTTAATAGACTAACCTTCGAATAAGAATAAACCGAAACCGTATTCACATTACAAATATCACTATTACCAATGGTGATTTCACTTGATACTTTAGAAATCACTGCTGGGGTTGTAATATCATAATTGACTTTAATTATGGATGAAAGGACAATAAATAAATATGGAATAGCAAGAATAATTAATAATTTTCGATATTCTTTAATTAATTTTTTCATTCATTTTCAATCCTTATATTCATATTTTTCATTTTTCGATACTTTAATCCAGCACTGTCAGCCATTTTTTTAGAAGCTAAATCCGACGGAGTACCACTATATTTATCCGACAAATATACGATTTCTTTAATTCCACTTTGAATAATCAATTTCATGCATTCATGACAAGGAAAAAGACTTACATAAAGAGTAGCACCTTCTAAACTACTAGTAGAATTTAAGATTGCATTGGGTTCTGCATGCACAACATATGGATATTTGGTATTTAAAAAATCACCATCTCGCTCCCAAGGATATACATCATCATTACATCCATAGGGAAAACCATTATAACCAATTCCTACAATACGTTTATTTTCATTAACAATACAAGCCCCAACTTTAGTATTTGGATCTTTACTTCGATGTGCTGAGAGTAAAGCTACCCCCATAAAATATTCATCCCAAGAAATATAATCCGTACTCTTCATTTTTTACCTCCTATTTATTATAGTTTATATTTAATTCCTTTAACTGTTTGGCAGAAACTGGCGTTGGAGCATCACTCATTGGACATCTAGCACTAGCAGCTTTGGGAAAAGCAATTACTTCACGCAAATTATTGTTTCCTGTGAGCAACATCACAAGGCGATCTAAACCAATTGCAAAACCTCCATGAGGAGGAGTACCATATTTTAAAGCATCAACAAAAAAAGAAAATTGTTTTTTAACTTCATCACTACTTAATCCAATTGCTTTAAACATTTTTGCTTGAATTTCTTGATTATGAATTCGAATACTACCGCCACCTAATTCATATCCATTTAATACAATATCATATGCTTTAGCACGACACTTTTGGGGATTTTCTAACATCAAATCTTCATCTCCATCTTTGGGAGAAGTAAATGGATGATGGGCAGCAACATATCTTTCTTCTTCTTCGCTGTACTCGAATAATGGCCAATTAACAACCCATAAAAAATGAAATTTAGATTGATCAATCAAATTCATTTCTTTTGCAATTTGAAGACGTAATGCCCCTAGGGAGAAATTACAAGTTTCCCGTTCATCGGAAACGATTAAAACTAAATCCTTTTCTTCGACCCCATAGTTTTCTATAAGCATTTTACTAGTATCATCATTTAAAAATTTAGCAATTGAGCCACTAAATTTACTATTTTCATATTTAAGCCAAGCAAGACCATTAGCATGATACTTTTTCACTAATTCTGTTAAGCGATCTAGTTCTTTTCTAGAATATTTTTCCGCTCCATTTTTAACAATAATCCCTTTGACACAATTGCCAAGAGCAATTTGATTTTGAAAAACACCAAACTCAATTTTATTTGCCCATTTTGTAAAATCTTCAAGCAACATAGCAAATCTAGTGTCTGGTTTATCAGATCCATATCGATTCATTGCAACATCATAATCCATTTTCATAAATGGTATTTGAATATCTTGATCTAATACTTCTTTCCATATATGCTTTAGCAATCTTTCTGTAATATCATAAATCTCATTTTCATCAACAAAACTCATCTCAACATCAATTTGAGTGAATTCCAATTGTCTATCCGCTCTTAAATCTTCGTCACGAAAGCATTTTACAATTTGAAAATATTTTTCAAATCCTGCTACCATTAGTAGTTGTTTATACATTTGAGGTGATTGTGGTAAAGCATAAAATGAACCTGCATACAAACGCGATGGAACTAAAAAATCTCTTGCACCTTCTGGTGTGGATTTACCAAGGTATGGTGTTTCAATTTCAACAAAGCCCTCCGCATCAAAAAAATTACGAGTAGCCATCATTGTTCGATGTCGTAAAATTAAATTTTTTTGCATAACCGGCCTTCTTAAGTCCAAATAACGATATTTCATTCTAGTATCTTCTAAGGCATCTGTTTGATCTTGAATAAGAAGGGGAGGATTTTCTGCTTCATTTAAAATCTTTAGTTCACTAACGATTACCTCAATATCACCAGTTGGAAGATTTTCATTTTTATTTTGTCTTTCTACAACTAAACCAGTAACATATAAAACATATTCATTCTTTACATCTAGTGCTTTAGAATAATTTTCATTGTTAGGTTCAATGACTAACTGAACAATACCACTTCGATCTCTTAAATCTATAAAGATAAGTCCTCCAAGATTTCTTTTTTTACTACACCAACCTACTAAATGAACCGTTTCTCCGATATTTTCTATTCTAAGTTCTCCATTTGTTTTACTTCGCATATTTATTCTCCTTATATCATAATAAAAAATAGAGTGACTAATTTATCATCCTAAGGACGAAGATATCTCCGCGGTACCACCTTAGTTTGGACAAGCCACCCTCTTATTGTTGCTTAACGTGCAAAATACGTTTTCTCCCAATTTGTCAGATTGTTCAACGAAAAAATTTATTTACTTTAGTATTATACTCAATTTATATTTTTATTTCAAGCAAATTCACTCATAATTATTTTTTATCTCTCCAAGATTTATCAAATTTATCTACTCTTATATTATGATGTTCAGAGGAGCTAACTCCTCTTTTTAAAGCAAGACCACCAAGATCACTATTGATACTTTTAATTAAATTATCAATCTCATGATCTTTTTGTTCTTCATCTAGTGAATCAAATATGGATAATTGTTTTATTTCATCATTTGCTTCAATTAGTTTTCCGGCTGAAACACCTATTAACCGTAATGGAAAAGCATCATCATAAAATTCTTCAAATAAATTTTCAAACATTTTATAAATTCTTCGACTATCTGAGGTAGGATTCATTATTGTTATACTTTTGCTTGTAACTTTAAAATTATTATATTTTAGTTGAAGTGTAAAATTATAAGCTTTTAAACTATGTTTTTCCATTCGATGACACATCGTATTAGTAAGTAATTTAATAATTAATTTCATATTAGACAAATCGTATTCATCGTGGTCAAAGGTTTGCGAATTGCTTATAGAAGAAACATCATTAAAACGATTAATATCTACTTCATTTGATCCTATCCCATTTGCATGTGAATAAAGACTAAGAGCATTCGTTTCTCCAATGATTTCTTTTAGCAAATCTACATTATCATAATTGGCAAGTTCGCCAATTGTTTTAATTCCCATCGTTAAAAGGGTAGTAAGTGTCTTTTTGCCAACTCCAAACATACTTTTTATAGGCATTGGCCATAATTTTTCTGCTATTTCTCGTTTTCTTAAAATTGTAATCCCCAAAGGTTTTTTCATCTCCGATGCCATTTTAGCTAAAAATTTATTTGGAGCAATCCCAATACTACAGGGAAGTTTAAATTGTTCTAATAAATCTGTTTGAATTTTTTTTGCTAGGTCAACAACTTCTTCTGGTTTACAGACATCAGTGATATCTAGATATCCTTCATCTATACTAGCCGGCTCTACAAGTGGCGTGATTTTTAAAACATATTCAAAAAATTTTCTTGAATATTCTCCATATATTCCCATTGATGGCTCTACTATAATTAAATCAGGACATTTTCTCAAAGCATCGCTGACTCTCATTGCTGAATGAACTCCATAAGGCCTTGCCTCATAACTTGCCGCAAGGATGATTCCTCTTCGGTCTTTGGCATTGGGAGCTACAGCTATTTTTTTACCTTTTAAAGCAGGATTTTGGGCAATTTCACAACTGGCAAAAAAACAATTCATATCAATATGCAAAATTATTCTATTTTTTTTAATGCTAACACTTCCCTTTTTTAAAAAAATATGATATAATATACCTATAAAAAAATTATGAGGTGAATAATATATGAGTAAAAAGCCAAACAAAAAAGATAAAACTTCTAAAAAAATGGTTCAAAAAACCAAAAAAGCTGATGGTACTGATGAATATTACATTACAACTGCACCTCAAAAAACTTTAGCTGGTAAAATAATTATTTGGACTTTGGTCGCTTTGATGGCACTTGGTAGTATTGGAAGTTTAATCGTTGCTTTAATTCAAATTCTTTCAAAATAATCTTTAGTAATGAATAGTTACTTTAAAAAAATAGAAGTTTTAAACTTCTATTTTTTATGCTAAATATCGCATTTTCTTTTGACGTTTATGTTCTAAACGAAGCCTATCAGCAATCATGGCAATGAATTCAGAGTTTGTTGGTTTTGATTTGTTATAACTAATCGTATAACTAAAGATATCGCTTATCGCATCAACATTACCTCTTACCCATGCAATTTCAATTGCATGTCTAATTGCTCTTTCTACTCTTGAAGAAGTTGTGCCAAAGGTCGTTGCAATTTCTGGATATAATACTTTTGTAATTGAACCAAGAATTTCAACATTATTGTAAACCATCGCAATTGCTTCCCTTAAATACATATATCCTTTAATATGAGCGGGAACACCAACTTCATGTAGGATAGATGTTATTTCACTATCTAAATCAGCATCGATATCAGTTTTTGTATCAGCCTCAGCCTCAGCAGTCATTCCTAAAATAAGTTGATACAATTGCTTCACATCAACAGGTTTCATAATAATATAATCTACACTTAATTGATTTAATTTTGAATTTACATAATTGCTAATAAATTGTGTCATCACAACAATATGACGAGGTTGATGATATAAATCAGGATTTTTCTTAATATTTTCGATCAAGGTAATACCATCTACACCATTTAAAAATAAATCAACAACAAGCACATCAATCTGTGTAACTTTTAAGGTGTTATATAAATTTACCTCATTGTTGTAAGAACCTATTAAATTAATTTCCTCATAGTTTTTTAAATAAGTTCCAATTCCTAGTTCGTTATTGTCGTTACTTTCAACGACCACCATTTTCAATTTTTGCATATAATTTTCCCCCCTTTTGATTTAGTATGCAGTAATATTTTATCAAAAAAGAGGGTATTTAGCAAGTAATAAAACTTATTTTTAATAATTTTTAAGATTTTTTTAAAATTATGTCGTTTTTTTAAGTAATATTTGCAATAATTTTACTAGTTTTTTTTAGATAATGTCGATTTATTCACTTAAATGTCGTTATCTTAATTGTGATACTTCATCAATCATCCACTCAATATGCATTCCATAACCATAGATAGGATTCTCAACTGTTACGTGAGAAACGGCTCCAATTATCCGACCATTTTGAACAATTGGACTACCACTCATACCTTGAACAATTCCACCAGTTTGAGTAATTAGGTCTTCATCTATTACTTTATAACGAATACCTTTTGTTGCCTTTTTATTTTGCAAATGAATATCAGTTATCTCTATATCATATGCTTTTATTAAATTTCCTGAAACTGCTGTATAAATTTGTGCTTTACCTTTGAGAATCTGACCTTGTTTAGAAACTTCCACTTTATTTTTATTATTTATACTTGCACTAAATTTGCCATAGAGCCCAGTTAAATCATTTGAAAGAATATTACCTATAACCATATTATCCATCGAAGCTCTCTTTTCACCAGCAACCCCAGGTTCGGCTTTTTTAATTGATGATACCTTTGAGTAGTATAAACTTCCACCGCTATTTTCAACTAATATTTTATTTTCATAAATTCCGTGTCCTAAAGAGCCAAAATAATTATCTAATGTGATAAAAGTCATCGTACCAATACCTAAAATTTGATCTCTAATGTATAGTCCTATGGATGATTCATTGTTTTGATTTTTAACAACATCAATTTTGGTATTAATTTTTTTACTATCTCTTAATAGTACGAGTTGTACACTGTCGCTTTGACAAGTGGACAAATACTTTAATAATTGTTCATTATTATCAATTCTTATACCATTAATAGTTTCAATTCTATCGCCTAGTTCAATATCGGTTTCTTTCCATGGTGAAATCTTTCCTTTGGTTGTTTGTACTTGATATTTTCCTGCAACATAAACACCAGTTTTCATTTTAATGCCAATTGAATCGCCACCTAGATAAACATATTCATCACTATTGGCTCTTACTTCAATTGTTAAAAATAAACTAAAAAATAATAATATTGAAAAAATTTTGAAAAGTTTTCTCATTTCGTCCTCCTTTCTTCATTATTATTTGCTTATATTTAAAAATAAAAAGTGTTTTTATCTGGCTTTAAAAACACTTTTTTCTATTCTTACATATTTAACATATTTTTTGCTAATTCTTTACTTTTTCCACTTTGATCGGTTGGAGAAATCATTTTTGCTAATTCCTCAATTCGTTCATGATAATTTAATTCTTTTACCATCGTCAAAGTTTTACCTGATACAACATTTTTACTAATATACAATTGAGTATTTGCTTTACTTGCCACAATAGGTAAATGTGTTATAGCCAAAACTTGAGTATGTTTGGAAATTTGTTCTAATTTTTTTGCTACCTCATATGCTACTTCACCACTAACACCACTATCAATTTCATCAAAAATCATCGTTGAAAGTTTAAAATTGGCCATTACATGCGTTTTAATTGCTAACATTACTCGTGACATCTCACCACCTGATGCAACCTTTGATAAATCCATTAAGTTTTCACCAGGATTAAAAGAAATCATAATATTGACAATATCTATTCCATTTTTTAAAAAAATATTAGGATTTTTTTCTTCTTTCAAATTATTGGTAAAAACAATTTCTAACCTAACCTTATCAAGCATTAAATCGCATAAAGCCTCTTTAATATTAGTTTCTAATTTTTTAGCATTTTTTTTACGAAGACTACTTAATTCTAAAGCCTTTTGCAAAGTGATTTGATAATACTCATCAACATCAGTCTTTGCTTTATTTAAGATATATTCATCATCATCTAACATATTTAATTTTAATTCTAAATTGTCACGATATTCAATTAATTCATCAATTGACATTTTATACTTATATTTCAAGTCTTTTAAATAATTGATTCTTTCGGTAATTTCTTCAAAATAATTGGCATCAAATTCCAAATTATTTAAATTTTGTAATACATCATTAGAAATATCGCTTAAATCATAATAAGCATTTTTAACAATTTCAGTCATATTTTGATATTTACTATCGATTTGACTCAATTTTTCTAATGAATTGTAAACTGAATATAATATTGTGTTTATATTATTTTCATCTAAATCTTTTTTTATGTTTGTTAAATTTTTGAAAATGAATTCAAAATTATTCATCATATTATATTCTTCTTCTAATGCTTCTAATTCACCTTTTTTTAAATTGCTTTGAACTAAATTTTGATATTGATATTCTAAATACTCTTTTTCTTTATGATAATTTTCAATATGTTTTACTATTTCATCATAATTTTTTATGGCATTTAGATAGTGATTGCGCAAATTTTGATATTCTTTCAAAACAGATAAGGTAGTATTGTCATCGATAAATGACAAATAATTTTTTGGTTCAAACAGTTTTTTAGTATCGTTTTGTGTATGAATGTCAGCAATCGTTTGTGCAAGTTGAATTACTTGGCCCATATTTATCGCAGAGCCATTAACTCGTACTAAACTTTTACCATTACTATATAGTTCTCTTCGAATGATTAACAAATCATCATCATCTAAAAGATCAAATTCATCTAATAAATCTTTAGTATGGCGACTTAATTCACAAAAAACACCTTCAATACTGGCTTTTTGTTCACCACTTCTTATCATACTAACTGATGCACGTTCACCGAGTAATAAACCGATTGCATCTATAAGTAATGATTTACCTGCTCCTGTTTCGCCTGTGATTGCGGTAAATCCTTTATGAAAATCGATACTAAGATTGTCAATAATTGCAAAATTTTTAACAGTTAGGCTTTGTAACAACTCAATCACCAATCTCTTTCCTTAAATCATCTAAAGAAATTTTATATTCCCTCAATAATTCTTCTCTTGTTCCAACTTCTAAATAGGTCTCACCAAAAGCTAATAACTTAATTTTAGGGTATAAATTTGTTCCATTATAGAATCGCAAAATCGCATCGCCTAATGAACCTTTTCGATAGACTTCTTCATATACTATAAGTTTTTTTTCATCAGTTGCCAATTTGATTAAAAGTTCTTCATCAAGATTTGACAAAATACTAGCATTAACGATTGCAACTTTTAAATCATGTTCTTTTATGTATTTTTTAGTCTCTTGATATAGAATACCATAAGTTATCACTACTGTGCTTCCTTCACCTTCCATCATCCATTTTGGCAAATATTGATACTTAACAACATCTTTAGCAATTTTTTCTTTTGAATATCTAATAATAACAGGCGTTTTAACCTCATTAATGGCATAATCAAGCATTGATATGGCCTCACTACCATCTTTAGGAGATAAAATAGTAAGATGAGGAATGGAATTAAAATATGCTAAATCAAAGATTCCTTGATGAGTATCCCCATCATTGCTTACAACCCCTGCATGATCAACACAAATAATCACATGTTCTTTACTTCTAGCAATATCATGAAGAATCTCATCATATGCTCTTTGTAAAAAAGTTGCATAGCAAAATAAAACTGGTAAAAGGCCAGCATGTGCCATACTAGCAGCCATAACCGCAGCATTTTCCTCCGCAATTCCAACATCAATAAACTGTTTCGCACAGGTTTTGGCAAAATTTTCAAGACCACTACCCAGCGTCATTGCTGGAGTAATGACCCTAAGCAATTTTCCTTTCGCATCATGAATAGCAAAATTTATCAAATATTCTGCCAAAAGATGACCATATGTTGTATTAGTAGAATCTTTTTTTTGAATTCCTGTTTTAATATCAAAAGGTGAAACACCATGCCAAGATCCCAATTCGTCTTTCTCAGCAGGCAAATAACCTTTACCTTTTTTTGTCATAATATGCAAAATAACAGATTCTTTTGCATTTTTGGCATAGGTTAAGTATTTGACTAACTCTTTTAAATTATGGCCATCAATTTTTTCAAAATACTGGAATCCTAAAGAATTAAATAAATTGATTTCATAAAATGTTGATTCCAAAGCTTTTTTTACTTTTATAGGAGTAATTTTTCGGATAAAACGCATTTTTCCTTTTGTCCTAATATTGTTATAACTTTTTGCAAGCGAACCAACATTTTTAGAAATTCCCATTTCATTATCATTCAAAATAATAATCATTTTTTGATCTTTATGATCTCCTAAATAATTTAGAGCTTCAAATGATAGACCATTCACTATCGAAGCATCTCCTACTACAGCAATTACATCACCGATTTGATCAGGAAATTCTTTTTTAGCCTCTAAGTAGCCAAGACCTGCTGAAATAGCCGTTGAACTATGACCCGCCTCAAAAGCATCATGAATACTTTCATCATACTTTGTAAAGCCACTAATCCCTTTAAACTTTCTAAGACTTGCAAAACTTTGATAACGGCCTGTTAAAATTTTGTGAGTATAGGATTGATGAGAAACATCAAAAATAATTTTATCTTTAGGACTTTCAAATACTTTATGCAAGGCAATTGTTAATTCTACAATACCAAGATTTGATGCTAAATGACCTCCATTTTTACTAACAACTGTGATAATTTCTTCTCTAATTTCTTTTGCTAAAGAGTCCAATTGCTCATAATTTAGTTTTTTCAAGTCTATTAAATTTATCTCCTCTAACATAATTAGACCCCCTAGTTATCTTTAAAAATCAGTTTCACCATTTTCAGTTACTTTCTTTACAACAACTTCTTTCGCCTGATCTAATCGCTTTTTACATTCAAGACTAATTGCCATACCACTTTGATATTTTTCCACTGATTCTTCAAGTGATAATTTCCCACTTTCTAAACTTGATACAATATCTTGCAATTCTTTTAAAAGTTCTTCAAACGTTTTATTTTCCATTTTCTACTCCTATTTAATGATGGCATCAATATCACCATCACTCATTTTTATTTTAATATTGTCACCTTGATGTATTTTAGTAATTGAACTAACAATTATATTATCTTTATATACAATACTATATCCTTTCTTCATTACATGAAAAGGATTTAAAATAACTAACTTTTCCATTATCGTTTTTAAAAAAACATCTAAATTGTCGATATGATTTGATAAATATTTATGCATTGCCAAATCATTTCTTACTATTTCTTCACTATAATACGCTATTTTATTGTATATAAGTGACGGTTTAATGCGATGACTTAAATTATCGTAATTGGTAAAATTATTCTCATATATTCTATTTATGGCATTTTCTAATTTTATATTCCATTCTCGTAAAGAACTTACCATATTTTTTGTCATCATTTGTGGACTATAATTTTCAAGTTTTTCACAAAGATGCTTACATTCAAGTTCTTTATTTTCAAGAATTTTTTTAAAATTAAACAAGCCATAAGAAGAATGAAGTCGAGACCATTCATTAAAATCTTTGGTCAATTTATTTTTAATAGATGCTTTTAAACGTTTTGAATTTGCTATTAATAATTCTGTAATGTCTTTTTTATCCTTGCTCAATAACATAGCTGCTCCTGTTGGCGTTGGCGCTCTATGTGAGGCAACAAAATCACAAATTGTATAGTCTCCCTCATGACCGACTGCACTCACAGTAGGAATTGGCGAAGAAAAAAGCGTTCTTGCTAAATTTTCATCATTAAAACATGATAAATCTTCAAAACTACCACCACCACGTCCAATAATAATTACATCAGCATCACCATCTTGATAAACTCTTTTTAATGCTTGAATCAAATCTTTGGGAGCATCTAAACCTTGAACAAGTGCTGGATACAATTTAATTTTTGCGAGGGGAAATCTTCTATTAAAGGTAGAAATTATATCTCTAATTGCTTCTCCTGTTGGTGCTGTTATAACCGCAATTTTTTCGGGATATACCGGAAGTGGAAGTTTTTTACTCTCCTCAAACAAACCTTCTTTTTGAAGTTTATCCTTTAATTCAAGATATTCTTGATATAAAAGACCAATTCCTGCTTCCACCATTTTTCTTACAATAATCGCATAAGTACCTTTCTTTTGATAAACTTGAATCTTTCCAACCACTTGCACGCTCATTCCATCAATAGGCTTAAATTTTAAATCTAAATTGTTAGGATAAAAGTACATTGCTGAAAGTTCTGAAAAAGCATCCTTTAATGAAAAATAGCAATGTTTGCCAGAAAATTTGAAATTTGAAATCTCCGCTTGTATATAAACTTCTTGGAGATTTTCATCTTGTTCAAATTTAAAATTAATATATTTATTGATATCACTAACTGATAAAAAACGTTCGTTAGTCATAAATATTCTTAGCAATGTTATCAAGTAATCGGTTATTAAATTTTACTTGGGCATCATTTTCTAAATTACTATATTCTCTAGTAATTAGTAATGCTTCATCAATCACAATATTTTTTGGAAGCATTTCATATTTCATTTCATATATTGCATTTCTGATAATCGCTCGATCAACATATGATAATCTATCAATTGTATAATTCACTAAGGAATTAGTGATAGTAGCATCTATTTCATCTAGATGTTTCATGATTCCCAAGAAAAGTTTTTCACTATATTGATAATCAATTTCAACTTGATATTCATATTCCCTTTCTAAATTTTTAATATCTTCAAAACATTTTATGCTATCTTCATCATTATAATTATTAAAATCCATATTATATAACGCTAATACTGTTAAAATTCTTGCATTATGCCTTTTCATCTTTATACCTCTATCTTTATTTATTTATCAAAATAACCTCAAAAGGAATTACACCAATTTTATCCGCACTCAAATTATTTCCATAAATAAAACTTTCTTGTGCATAACAAATTTTTGATAATTCTATATATTTATTTTCCTCTAAAGTCGTTTTAATTTCATCTATTAAACGATCAGATTCTTCATCTGCCTTTTCTATTTTTAAAAGATTAACAATTATTTCATTGTGGTCAATGGTATACTCAAGATCAACTTCATTCCCTTCTAAATCATAAAATTTAAGTCCATTTATTTGTTCATAGTTATCGAAAATATTAACATTTTCAAATATAAGTTTTATTCTTACCACATTACCACTTTCATCATACTCTTTCACCGTATTTTTTAAAGTTGGTGCACTATAACTATTTATACTAAATTGATAAATCCGTCTACTGAGTCTTAAATAATCCATTCCTAAAATATCTAATTCATTAATATTATCTAAATCTATTTCATCTGGTTCTAAATATGTATCATTTATTTTATCATAAATTAAAGCCAAGTCATAAGTAGGTATAATCTCACATTTATTATAATAATTACACGTACTACTTTGAATTTTTCTCAAAATGTTTGAGTCTTCCACCTTATTTGTACCTTCTTGAATATAAAAAATTTTATTTTCAATTAATAATTTTGCATCTAATTCGGATAAGAAAGTATAAAGCATTTGACTGTACACATTTAAAAAATTCTTTTTTGTATAATGGTTTTCCTGATTGGCATCTTCCAAATCTGCAAGACCTTGATTAATGATGATATTGGCATAACTCATCCCTTTTAAACTATTGAGATATTTTTCAAATAAATATGACATACCATGCTCCACTAAATCATCAGAATCGGTATATAATCCTACACTTACCAAATAATCTTTAATTACCTTTCTAGATTCAATCATTTCTCTACTTAGCCATTGGTAAATATGAGTATCACTGCTAGTCGCAAAAACAACGGCAATAGGATGACGATTCCAACTATTAAACGTACTTTTTATTTGATTAATCAATTGATAACCAAAATTAGATAATTCAAATTGAGCAGGAAGCCATTCATTATTTTGATAAAACATCAAAGAATAATCAATTGAAGTATCTAGAAAAGATATCGTTTCTTGTTCTTCTGTATTCTCATCTTTTTGAGGTAGTTCAATATTTTTAAATTCATCACCAATAATCATCCAAACCTCTCCAAATCTAATATTTGTAAATGTTTCATGATATACTTCGCCAGAATCATATATTTTTAGAGTATATGATTTCATACTAGCATCGGGAGTGGCTAAATTAAGATCCCAATTGCCATTATTATCAGTATTACAATAAACTTGATTGACAATTAAATTTTTTGAATCATATAATGTTGCAACAATTACTACACCAGAATTAGATTTTCCCGAAATTTTCAAACTAGAAGCAGCCTGAAAAATGGCATCATCTTTTATATACTCAACCACAGTAAACTTTTCGGTTGGTCTTTCGCCAATCGGAATTTTTACTCGATGAACACATCCACTTATAAACAAACAAATTGTAAAGATACTTATGAATAAAACAATTTGGATTCTTTTTCTCATTTTATCACTCCTTCATAATATTATACCACAATTGCTCAATTAAGGCAATTAAATTATTTTTACTTAACTAAAAAATGTATAGCATATGAAAGTTGTGCTATACATTTTTTTCATTATCATCATTTGGATCAAATTCATCCGCATCGGATAATTCATCATCTAAATTCGTCCGATACATCTCTGGATGACGATAGAAGTATTCATCATGTTCAATCACAGAGTGAACTGGTTTTGTAATCTTTTTATTCATCTTATCACTTCCTATTATAGTTTGTGTAAAGAATTTATCATTATGCTTACTTTAAAAGCCAATCTTTACCTTTTAAAGTTTCTGGTTCAAATTGTGATAAATCATTATAATTTTGTTGTCTTAATGCTTCAAAAATTGCGATTGCCGCCACATTGCTGATATTCAGCGATCTAATTTTATCATTAATTGGTAATCTTATACAACTATCTAAATGTTGTTTTAAGATTTCTTTTGGAATACCTGTTGATTCCTTACCAATAATAAAATAATACTTTTCATTTGGATTATCCAATTTTAATTCATGTGGAGTATGTAGACCATACCTAGTAAAAAAATACATTTTTCCATTATTTTGGCTAATAAACTCTTCCCAATTTTCATATACTTTAAAATGAACATTGGGCAAATAATTAACAGCTGCTCTTTTTAAACTAGCATCATCAATTTTAAATCCCAGTGGCTTAATCAAATGTAAATAAGTATCTGTACCTGCACAAGTTCTCATAATATTACCAGTATTTTGTGGTATTTCTGGTTCAAATAATACTATATTGTTTTTAGACATATTTTCTTCCTTTGCATTTTTATTCGTTAAATTTTTGAATTATTTTTTTATTCATTTTAGAAATTCTAGGTTTAAAATCTATAAATTTATATAAAAAAGTACCAAGAATAGCAGCACCAAAATTGCTAATAACCATCGCATACCATACACTTGGTGGTCCTATTTTAATAATATTCATTAAAAACCAGATAAATGGTAATCGTAACACCCAAAGCCTCATTGTTGCTAATAATAAACTTAACCCTGTTCTACCTGCTCCTTGAAAACATCCTGTCCATATTTGAAAAATTCCCATCAATGGCAAAACTAACAACAAAAAATATAAATAATACACACACATATTAAAAGCTTGGGGATTATCCACTTCATTTATAAAAATACTTACAAGTGGTCTTCGTAAAAATAGTAAAATGCATGCTCCAATTACGGTTATCATGATTGTAATCAACATTGAAAACCACAAGCTTTTCTTGGCTCTTGAAATCTGATTAGCACCAATATTTTGACCGATAAAGGTTGCAAGAACAGTTCCTACTGACATTGCGGGAAAAAGCAATAAAGAGTTAATCCGATTACCAACACCTATAGCATTAATAACATAACCATCAAAGGCCATCACTAAACTATTGATAAGCAAAAAACCAAGTGAAGTAAACGCTTGAGAAATAGCTGCTGGCATGCCCACTATAAATAATGTTTTAATATATTTAAGATGAAATTGAAGATCCTTCCATTCTAAATTTAGCGTATTCTTCTTTTTCTTAACCATTAATATGAAACAAATAGGAATAACAATCATATTGGCAATCACAGTAGCTAAGGCTGCACCTCTAATATCCATCCCAAATACATTGATAAACATCCATGTTAAAATAATATTTAATAATATCGATATGGCATTTAAAATAACTGGTGTGATTGTATCGCCAGTTGACTGACGACTAGCTTGAAACGCATAAATAACAAACAGACCAACTTGTTCAAAAGACCGATATTGCACATAATAAACCGAATATTTATACAGATTGCTACTTGTGTCAGCACCCATCCATTGTAAAATAAGTGGTGCCATTAAAAATAATAACAAGTTAAAAATAATTCCGATAAGAACAGATAATATAAGCAATTGTCCGCTTACTTTTTTTGCTTTTTCTGTCTGATTTGCACCAAGGTATTGACTCATGATAGCTGTCCCTGCAATCATAAGTCCTAACGCTAAAGCTTGACATATTTGCATAATGGGTCCTGTAACTGTAATAGCAGAAACTTGAGCTTCAACTATTTCTACCTTATCATTAATATTGCTTATAAAATACATATCGACTATATCATGCAAGGATTTCAAAATATTACTAATCATAATTGGTAAAGAAAGTAAGAGAATACTTCTTATTATCCGATTATCTTTTAAAATTAAAAAACTTTTATCTTTCATAATCTATCCTATCCAATTTTGTTTCTTTATTATTATACCATTTTTTTAAACTTTAATAAAGTAATTTATTTTCTTTTTTTATGTATTTTTTTCTTTAATATGATAAAATATTTAAAAAGGAGGTTTATAAATGAAACCACTTGCATATTTAATGCGACCCCATCATTTTGATGACATTGTAGGTCAAGATCATTTAGTTGGTGAAAAGGGAATTATTAGAAAAATGATTCTTACAAATCATTTATTTTCTTTCATTTTATATGGCAATCCTGGTTGTGGAAAAACTACTATAGCACTTGCTACTTGTGAAATGTCTAATATTAAATCCTTCAAATTCAATGCCTCTACTGATAACAAAGATATCTTAAAACAAATTATGAATGAAGCTAGATTTTTGGATAAGGCAATTATCATCGTTGATGAAATACATCGTATGAAAAAAGACATTCAAGATTATTTGTTACCCTTTGTTGAAGATGGTACAATTCTTTTAATTGGATTAACAACAGTTAGTCCCTATCATTCTGTCAATCCCGCAATTAGAAGCCGATGCCATATTTATAAGCTGAATGATTTAACCTATGAGGACTTGTTGAAAGTAGTAAAAAGAGCTGAAACTTACCTTGATCACCCTTTAAAAATTGATGAGGAGGCTTATCATTATATAATTAATACTGCTAATTTTGAAATACGAACGCTTATCAACAATTTTGAAACAATTGCCTTCACTTCTAATCAAAATCATATTACTTTAGAACTTGCCAAAAGTTATATTCAAAGGCCAAATATTTCTATTGATGCAAATGGTGATAGTTATTTTGATACGCTAAGTGGCTTGCAAAAATCTATTCGTGGTAGTGATGTCGATGCTTCCCTACATTATTTGGCTAAATTAATCCTAGCTGATGATCTCACTAGTCTAGCTAGACGACTTCTTGCAATTGCTTATGAGGATATAGGTCTTGCCAATCCGACAATAGGGCCAAGAGTAAAGGCGGCTGTTGATGCCGCAAGAGAATTAGGAAATCCAGAGGCTATGCTGCCTTTAAGCGTTATTGTGATTGAAATGGCTCTGTCACCTAAATCAAACTCCGCTTACCTTGCTATTCATAGTGCTCTAGACGATATTCATAATGGAAAAAGCGGAACGTTACCGATTCATTTAAAAAATAATTATTCTTTTGATCCGACCCAAAACGCTTATCTTTATCCACATGATTACCCTAATGCTTGGGTTTATCAACAATATTTGCCAGATGCTATCCAAGATCGAAAATATTATCATCCTAAAAATAGTTCAAAAATGGAAATTGGCTTAAAAGAGCGCTACGAATTAATTGAAAAATATAAAGAAATAGCAATCAATGAAATAAAAAATAAGCAAAAAAAACCATAATTTATAAATGAATTATGGTTTTTTTTCTTACTTTTTTAAACTTTCAATTTCATTATCTGTCATTTGTAACAGAGTCATTCGTAAAATGATACTTTTGTATAATAAATAGCCCTCAACCTCATTATTTAACAAATCAAATCTTTGATAACCTAAATATTTTTTAGAATACTCATTTTCTTTTTCCAAAAAAATTTTGTACTGAAAAAGATTCAATAGATTAGTATATTTTACACTTTCATCTGATGTATGAAAAATATAAAAATATCCATAAGTGGTTGTAACCTCTAACATATACATTAATTTTTCAAATAATTTATTATCATTTAAAATTTTATCTATTCCCGCAATCATAACAAGTTCATAATTTTCTTTTTTAGAACTTTTTCGATTATATTCATCAATATTAGATACCTTTAACTCATTAAATTTTGTAATTCTTTCATTGATTCTTATCAAAATATGATCTAATTCATCAATATTATTACTTGTTGCTAGTGTGCTATTGCCAAGTAAATCGATATAGTAATATTGAATATTGGATTTATAGTGCATTAATGATACAATAATTGTATCAAAATACGTCTGTAGTCTTTTTTTATTGATAGAAAAAATCAATAACCTTGTATTTTCACCTTCTAATTTAATGAATTCATTCCTATCATCCATTCCAAAAATAATCTCATTATTTTCAAGTTTTTCCAATTCATAAATTCTAAGGGGAGTCGGTGCCAAATTATTGATTTCAACCAACAATTCTTGAGAATTTTCATCTTGTTTTAATTGAAAATTATGAATATAATTTTTTAGATTTCGACCAAAAGCCTCATAACTAAAATGATAATGAGAACTAATAAAATAGACCGTAATATTACGACAGATAATATAGGTAATATCATTATAAAAAACATTCATACTATTTAAAACTTTTTTTATAGTTTCAACATTTCTTTTTGCAAATTCATATTCTCTATTATAATATTCTGTGTTATTTATTTTACTAATTTTAAATTTCACTTTACTTTTTGTATATGATAAATCATATTCATCAATTTTATTTCTTAATTTTTTGCCTGTCTTGTTAAGAAGTGCATACACTCTTTTGAAAAAGGCAATCATCATTTTAATAAAATCCTTAATTGTTTTTTTACAAATAAAAACAATACCTAAAAAAAACAATAAAATACTAATTAAAATAACTCCTACTTCTGAAAGTAAATAATAACATAGGTAAAATAAACTTGCCCCTATAATTCCTCCACCTACAATTGATTCAGCATTTTCAGTTTTAAAACTATTAAAATATAACTGGATAGTTGTTACTAAACTATTGCCTTCATAATTTTTTACATATCGATGCATACTGAAATGTGATAATAATATTAATGATAAAATAGAAATAAAAATTCCTAAATATCTAATATTATTAATTTTCAGTCTTCTATGTACTATTATACATCTTATCGCATAAAATATCATTAATAAAAAAATTAAAAAATACCAATCACCAAATAAAACTTTAACAGTTAGCATTAAATATTTACCAATTAACCCCATTTTTGCGATTGCTAACATAGATAGTATTAATAAAATAATTCCTAATATTTCATAATGAAAAAGTCGTTCATTTTCTTTAGTTCCGACATTTTGTGTTTTTTCTTTTGCCATATTTTCACCCTCTATAATATTTAACCATATATTTTACGACTTTTTTGTAGAAAAAGAAAAACACTCTAGCATTTCTAGAGTGTTTTTACTACTTTTTAGTTTTTTCTTTGTGTATGGTTGCTTTTTTGCAACGTGGACAATATTTTTTTTGTTCTAAACGATCTGGAGTATTACGTTTATTTTTTTCCGTTAAATAGTTTTCTTCGCCACATTCAGTACACTTTAAAATAAAATTAATACGCATTTCTGAATTCCTCCCGATAAATCATATTAATTATATAATAAAATGATTTATTTATCAAGAGATTAGAACTAAAAATTTAAACTAATTTTGTCTAATATTTAATAATATTTGTCATAAACAAATTTTTATTTATTTTGCAAGTATAAAGATCTTCATAATGTCATCATAATTTAATTCTTTTACTCCAATAATAGATTTCGTCTTATTTGCAGTAGCAATATTTGCTAGGTTTGCAAAAGCATCGCTAAAGATTTTTTCTTCACTCAATCTAATTGGCATTTTTAATTCACTAAATAATTGTTCAAACGCATCAATGGTTTGATCCACAACAGTATTACTCTTTATTGCAAAAACATTATGTCCTAGTTTTTTCCATTTATCTATAAAAATTTCTTTGGTATATCTAGCCCAAGCTAGAAAAAGGATGGATAAACCTGCTCCATGTGCTACCCGATCATATGTTCCACTGATAATATGTTCAAGTTTATGAACAGTAAAATATAACTTAGAACCAAGACCCGTTAAACCATTATGAGAAAAACTGCTAGCAATCATCAATGAGGCTCTTGCATTGTAATCATATGGATCTTTCAACACTCTTTTCCCTGCTATGATAACCGATTTAATTAGACCAAGCGCTATTTCATCTGTAAAAATTAAGTCATCGACATCTGAAAAATATCTTTCTAAAGTATGCATCAAAATATCCACAATTCCACAAGCAGTTTGAAAAGGTGAAACGCTAAATGTCAATGTGGGATTCATAATAACAAATTTTGGTCTAATCAAATCACTATTGAAACCATTTTTTACATGAATTTCAGGATTAGTAATAACACAAGAATTACTCAATTCACTCCCTGCTGCACTAATCGTAAGAATCACACCTACAGGTAAAGCTGTTTGTGGCATTTTTTCATGAGCATTAAAACACCAAGGATCATCAGTAGTTAAGACTCCACAAGCAATTGCCTTACTTGAATCAATCACAGAACCACCTCCTACTGCTAAAACCAATTCCACTTTTTCTCTTTTAGCAATTTCTACCCCTTTTCTAACCAAATCAATTTTAGGATTTGGTTCAACGCCACCTAATTCTATATAGGATATGTTATTATCCTGAAGAGATTTTACAACTTTATCATATAACCCAATTTTAAAAATAGATCTTTGCCCATAATGAAGTAAAATTTTTTGATACCCTTCTTTTTTTAAAATTTCTCCTATTCTATTTTCTTCATCTTTACCAAAAATAATTTTAGTTGGTGATATAAATTCAAAATTATTCATACAAAACCCTCCTAATTAGAGGAACAAATAAACCGCCAATACTATTGCCGATAATAATAAATAGGATGGCTATTAAACTTTTTCCTGTGTAAACACCGGCAAGTGCAAAATAAAACATATCTGCTACACAATGTTCAAAACCACAAATTATAAAACCTGCCACACATAACATAAGTATAATATATTTACCAATTTTATTGTTTACTTTAGCAAATCCTTCTACCGCAAAATATATGAACATTCCACAAAAAATTCCTAAAATTATTAATTTCCACCATGCATAATCTAATTTTATATCAACCATTGTTTTTACAATATTAAAACTACCCAAAGTTTTATTCAAAACAAAACCAATAAAAATTGCTCCTACATAGTTGCCAACTAAACCGAGAACCAATTGAATGCCATATTGTATGCCCTCTTTAGCAATCATTTTATCAACAAGATAACATATTTTTCCAGTATATAGGAAAAAACCAAAATTACAAATTAAGATTAAACCAATTGAAAATAAAAAAGCTGGTACAATTATTAATTCTGTACTTTCCCTTGCCTTAATATACAAAAAACCACCTATGGCAATACAAATACCTGCTAAGATTCCTTTTAAAAAAATTGATACATAAATTTTTACTTTCTCCATCGTCTATCCCTCTATTTAAACTTTTCACTAGATATATAAATGTTTTCAATCATAACACTTTCAACAGGAAAATTTTGAAAAGCATAATGCGGAGCATACGTTTCAACATTGCTAATTTTAACAATGATTTCATTGCTTTTCGTATCGGTAGTTTTTCCAAATGCCGCATATTTATGATCTAACCATTCACAAGTTGCACTACATAAAAAAAATTGAGAAGTAGCTGAATTCATATCTTGCGTTCTAGCCATTGAAATTACACCAAGTTCATGTAAAATATTATTTTTATCCCAACCATTTTCACTAAATTCTCCATAAATCGGCTCTGTTTCTGGTAGTTCATTTAATGTATGATTATCAATTGTATATCCACCAGTTTGAATCATAAAATCTTGAATAACGCGATGAAAAATAGTTCTTTTATAATACCCCTTCTTAACAAGTTTAACAAAATGATCAACTGTTAGTGGTGCTTGATCATAAAATAATTCTAAATTAATTGTTTCCTTACTTTCTAACACAATTTGTGCATATATTGGTTTATTCATATCAATTATTCCTTTCTTAAACAGATTATGATTAAAATTATATTTCCTTTCATCATAATGTTGTTACCATTTTATCAAATTTTTTTCAAAATGTAAAATAAAAAAGAAAATAATATATTCATCTGCAATTTGATAATATATTATTTTTCTTTATGATATTTTTTTCAATACTTTTTTGGCTGAAGAATAAAAATCAATATATTTTTCATAATATTGATCGATAAAATCATCAAATTTAATTTGAGTATTTGCAATTAATGATAAAAATTGGTTATCAATTTTTTCAAGTTTAATCAAATATAAATATTTAAAAATCTTTGTTTCCTCTTCAGTTAATTCACAATGAATAAAATTTGAACATTCCTTACAACAACATCCACCAAGCGTAATAGATAACATTAAATCTGTTTTTTTCTTTTGACACCGATTGCAATTATTTAAATTAGGAGCAATCCCTAGTAAATATAGAAGTTTAATCTCAAAAATATTTAGAATAATTGAATTGAAATCATATGTATCCAATAATTCAAACATTTTTTTTACAAAATGATAAAATAATTCATAATTAAAAACATGTTCACAGAAAGCCAATATTTTTTCAATCATCACTAATGAAACCATATTTTTATCATATGAATTTTTCAAATTCGTATAATTATTGATAATATAGCCTTCTGTAAACGTTGATATTGTTTTTCCTTGAGATATTAAAAAATCAACTTCAAGCGGTGTAATGGTATATTTTTTCGTACCACTACTCATTTTATTCGCACCCTTTAAAATAACATGCATCGGTCCGTCAATAGTCAAAATAGTCAATAATTTAAAATTATCCTTATAGTCTTTAGAGTTTAGGATGATTCCCCTTTTCTTTATCACTGGCTTCATAAGCTTCCTCTTTCTTTTTGGTAAACTTATAATTTAAATAATCTTCAATGCGACCCGTAGTCGCAAACTTATCCCAATATTGTTTTGCACTTTTTTTAGGCAATTTAATCACTCCTTAATTTTATGATGAATTAAATTTGCCATTTTATACTTTGGTAAATCTTTCAAATTTACCTATCAATCATTCATATAGCCAAATTCTTTTAGTTGATATCGTTTATTACGCCAATCTTTTTCAACCTTTACAAATAATTCTAAATGCACTTTGCAACCAAGCAATTTTACAATGTCTCTTCTTGCTTGAGTTCCAATTTTTTTAATCATAGAACCATCTTTACCGATGATAATTTTCTTTTGAGAATCCCTTTCTACAATAATTGTCGCCATAATTTCAACCAAATGATTTCGTTCCTTAAAGCGCTCAATCGTTATAGCTACACTATGTGGTACTTCATCTTTTGTATTTAATAATACTTTTTCTCTAATCATTTCTAGCACAACAAATCTTTCTGGCTGATCTAATAATTGGTCTTTAGGATAATACATCGGACCAACTGGTAGTTTTTCCTTAATCATATCCAAAAGTTGATCAATATTAAAATGATTTGTTGCACTGATTGTAATACCACTAGTAAAATTACCTTTCATTTTATAACTATTTATGTTTTCAACTATTTTATTGGTATCATCTACTAAATCAACTTTATTTGCAACTAAAAAAATTGGTATTTTTACTTTTTGTAGCGCTTCAATAATAAATTCATCGCCACTTCCAATTGGAGTTGTAGCGTCAATTACATATACAATTAAATCAGCACCAGATAAAGAACTAAAAGCAAATTCATTCATAGCTATCCCTAATTCATTTTTAGCTTTGTGGATGCCAGGAGTATCTATAAAAATGATTTGTTCCTCATCGGTTGTATAAATACCTTGAATTTTATTGCGAGTAGTTTGTGCTTTTGGTGAAACAATGACAACTTTTTGTTTCAATATTTGATTTAAAAGTGTACTTTTTCCCACATTGGGTCTACCTATAATACATACAAAACCTGATTTAAACTGTTTATTTGGCATGCAATTCACTCTCATCAAAAATAAATGGCATCAAATCCCTTACTTTTATCTCTTTGTATTTCTTATCCAATCTAAACAGTGTAACTTTAGCATCTAAATTCATTAATTCACAAATAACTTGACGACAAGCACCACAAGGATATAAAAAATCATTGCTTTTGCCGATTAAAACAAGTTCTTCAATATCATCTTTTTGAAAACCATTTGAATATGTTGCAAAAAGTGCACTTCTTTCTGCGCAATTAGAAAGACCATAGGAGGCATTTTCAATATTACTGCCAAGAAAAAAAACACCATTTTTTACAATAACCAAAGCTCCTACTTTAAATTTAGAATATTTTGCATAAGCATTTTGATATGCCTTTAGTACCAATTCATATTTTTCTTCTATTTTCATACCATTTTCCTTTTTACTTACTATTAAAATACATCCTATCTTGTGATGTGTAATTCATTTAAAATTTGATTTTGTAAAGCAATCATTCTTTCTTCTTCTTTTTTTTCTTGATGATCATATCCTAAAAGATGCAAAACTCCATGTGTCATTAAAAATGCACATTCTCTTAAAAAAGAGTGCCCATATTCTTTTGCTTGTTCAACGATTTTTTCTTTGCATATAAAGACATCACCAAGTTCATATGGCAACTTTTTATTGTCTTCAACATCAACATAAGCAAAGGAAATTACATCAGTTGGCCGATCAATATGACGATATGTTTGATTAATTTGTTGAATCTTTTCTAAATCAACAAAGATATAACTTATCTTGTGTTTCGTCTTTACCTTAAGAAGTTTAGAAGTTTTTTTTAAAATTTTTCTTGCAAGTTTTTTTAAGTCAAAACCAAAATGACTATCATCATCTATTATATTGCTTTTTATCATATATTTCCTCATATCGTTCAATAATTTTTGAAACCAATGGATGTCTCATTACATCATGTTTTGTAAAATGAATATGTTGAATACCATCAATATGTTGTAAAATTTCAGTTGATTCCAATAAACCACTTTGGGTATGGCTTGGCAAATCCACTTGAGTAATATCTCCTGTAATAACCATTTTTGAGTGAAATCCCAACCTTGTTATAAACATTTTCATTTGATTGCTTGTTGTATTTTGAGCCTCATCTAAAATTATAAAAGCATTATCTAAAGTTCTTCCTCGCATATAGGCTAATGGAGCAATTTCAATAACACCTTTTTCAATGAATTTATCAATTGTTTCTTTTCCCATAAATTCATATAAAGCATCATAAATAGGAATAAGATAAGGATCAACTTTTTCTTTTAAATCACCAGGTAAAAAACCCAATTTTTCACCAGCTTCAACCGCTGGTCTTGTAATAATAATTTTCTTTATTATATTCTTCTTTAGGCAACTTACGGCATATGCAACTGCTAAATACGTTTTACCTGTCCCTGCAGGTCCTGTCACAAAAATAATGTTAGCCGACTCTAATGCTTCAAGATATCGTTTTTGTGCTAATGTTTTAACAATAATTTGTTTGCTTTCAAAAGTATTTAAAATAATTTTTTTATTTTGGTAAAAACCCTTTATTCTATCCTCAATCACATCATCATTATTGCCATCCATAAAAAGCATAATGATATGAATGATATCCCTTTCTTCAAGATCAATACCAATCTTTAAAAGCCAAAGAATTGTTCCTAAAATTCTTTTCGTTTTCGTATATAATTCCAAATTTTCTCTCAATATAACTTCATCTATTGTGATAGCACCGCTAATATGATTTAATTTAATTTTTAATTCATCAGATATTAATTCAAGATATCGGTTATTTGGTCCCAAAAATTTTTTTTCAAGTTCAATATTGTCAAATTGCAAGATTATTTGAAATGCCATTTCATCACCATTCTTTCAAATATATTATACCAAAAAATTAGAAAAATATAAAGTGATTAACTAATTAGAATAAATTTATATCAAATACATTGACAATGTAACATTGTTATGATAAAATATTTTTGCGTAACAATGTTACAGAAAGGAGCAATATGATTTCAAAAAAAGATCTATTAATTCAAACGAATATCTCATATGGTCAATTATATCGATGGAAACGCGAGGGATTAATTCCAGAAGAATGGTTTGTAAAAACCAGTACACAAACAGGTCAAGAAACTTTTTTTGATGAAGATTTAATTATTCCAAGAATTAATAAAATTTTGGATTTGAAAGACGAATTTTCAATTGATGATATTAAAAATATTTTAAATCCTAAACCTAGCGATATTGTTTTTTCGATTCAAAAACTAAAAGAACTCAATTGTTTTGATGAAAAAATAATAAAAAAACTTGTCGATAAAACCACAGACTTAAACGTAAACGAAGCAGTGATTTTATATGCTTTATCCAAAGCAAGACAAGATATTGATAAATATTTTTATAAAATAAAATTTGATTTAACGCTCAGTGATTTTAAAAATTTTGATTTTGCCAATGCTAAAATGGCCTTAGTTTCTAAAAAACGTGAAGGATATATCATCTTCTACAATGATTCACTCATCGCATCAGACAATGAACTAGAAATCAAATTTTATAATCTAAAAGATCTTGAACAAGAACTTTTAGAAATTATCAAAAAAGCATCTTATAAAAATTAGGAGGAAAAATATGGAAGATTTAAAAATTGCTGGATATGGGAAAGCAAATGGTGGAAATTTTAACAAAATTGTTATCAATGGTTATGGTGAAATTTTTGAAAGTGCCATTTGCAAAGATTTTTACGGAACTGGAACAGCTAAAATTCATGGACAATTGGCCACAGGTTCTTTGAAATATACAGGTGATACCTTCATTGAAAATCACTTAACTGCTAATTCTATTGATATGACAGGAAAATTAGATATTAAAGGAGATGTGAATTCTCCTATTATTTCAATATGTGGAGATATGAATATTCTTGGCAATTGCAAAGGAGAAAATATTAAAATTACAGGTACAATAAATAGTTATGGTAATATAACATGTGAGAATTTTAAAGCCAATGGAACAGTAACAATTAAAGAAGAATTATGCGCGGAAAATGTTGATATCAAAAGTTGTGTAATTGATATTAATGAAATCCATGCCACCAAAGTTATCATTACTAAACCTTTTACATTAGGCATCAGAAAAAAAAGAATTAATATTAATGAAATTGAATGCACTACCATTGAAGCTGAACTCCTTAATTGCAAAAAATTATGTGCTCACCATGTTAAATTATCCAAAAATTGTGTAGTAGATAGTCTAGAATATAGTGGTGATCTAGAATTAGAAGATGGATGCATGATTAAAGAATTAATTAAAATTGCATAAAAATAGTTATGGACTAAACCATAACTATTTTTTTTATTTGCTCATCATATTCTGTATCGCTATTAACAAGTTTAAAAATTTTTACGCTACTATCACCCCTAAATTTAGGGTGAGGAAAATCACATAAATAGATTTTAACCATATCATCATCGACTTTATAAGTTAAATCCATACTACCATCAAATAGATAATATTTATTTTTATATTCAATAACAATTTCAATTAATTTCCTTTCATTTTCATATGATAATATTGCGCCATAGTAGATCTTAAAAATATTATCGTATTTGTTTAGTAAAAAAAAGTATAAATTGATTGATAATAAAAAACTCACATTTGTAAAATATTCCATATGAAAAGTTTTATTGAAATGAATAATAATAAATTCTTTTTTATATATCACTTTTTCAATTACACCAATATTTAGATAGCCTTTCAATATTTCAAAAAAATTCTGTAATTTTTTATAATCAATTAAATTAATATGAATAATTCCCGTTGTATCACGAAAATAACTAATCTCTGGATTACATATTATTTTTTTTACAAGATAATTCCAAATGAATGGGTATTTTTTTTGATATTGGTACGAATATTCTAAAAATTTCTCATCTGTTTTAGATTTTTCAATCCACATTAAAGAATAATTATTTCCCATAATATACAAAAAAATCACCTCATATAAATCTATGAAATGATTTTTATTTTAGAACTATTTATTCACATCAATTAAAGTACAAATGACTACCGGTCGATGTTTTGTAAGCCGCATTACAAGTTTTGCTACTTCTTCTTCAGCAATCTTACTTGTTTCTTCGGTAGAAAAGCGCTTTTTCACTAAACTATTGTTCACCATTCTAGTCAAAAGTTCCGCTATCTTTTTATCTAATTCATTGTAGTCTAACTTGTATGAAAAACCTTTTGTAATTGAACTCGGAACAGAAATGACTTTACGAAGCCTACTATCATAATTGACTGTCAAAATAATGACCCCTTCTTCTGCTAGTATTTCACGATCATGAATAATTTCCTCATTGACATTTCCTAGAAGTGAACCATCAACAAAAATATCACCCGTATAAACTTTATCCCGATTGCCTTTTTCACCATGAATAAAATGAACAATTTCACCATTTTCCAATAAAATAATTTGTTCATCCTTATATCCAGCATCCTTAGCCACTAGATATTGTTCATACATATGACGATATTCACCTTTAATGGGAATAATATAGGCAGGTTTTAACATTGAATATAGTAATTTTAAATCTTCTTTATTAGCATGAGAACTACGTAAAATTTTTTTATCAAAAATTACAATGTTAGTATCATAACGATAAAGCGTGTTTAGGGAATTGATTGCATATTTTTCAGTGCCCGGTACAGGAGGACACATCATGATAACGGTGTCAGTTGGCATTAGTTTAATAAATTTATCTTCTCCTAAAGCCATTCTTACCAAAAGACTATAGGGTTCATTGCGAACACCTGTAACAATAACAACCAAATTGTTATCTAAATTTTGTAACTTTTCATCTGTCATTGGTTCCAATCGTACAAATTTATTTGCTGGAATTGCTAAATAATTAGAGGTAATCGCAACATCAACAATTTTTTCTGATTTTCTACCAATCATTGCAATCTTTTTCCCCATTTCAATTGACAGATTCACAACTTTTTGAATTCTACTTAAATCTGAAGAATATGCGGAAATAATGATTCTTCCCTTCATATTGAGCAAAATATTTTTATAACTATGTTCCAAAAGAGAATCGTTTTTAATTCGATCAATTGCTCCAGAACCAATACTTTCTGTAAGCAATGCCAAAACTTTTTTCTTACTGAGATCAATAATTTTATCAAATGATGTTTGATACTTTCCATAATTCGTAGGTCCAAAATTAAAATCCGTACAATATACAATTGAACCATCTTTAGTATGAATAGCAATACCAACTGATTCGGGAATACTATGACTCGTATTGAAAAAAGAGACACTAACATCGCCAAAACCTAAAACTTTATTTTCATTGATTCTAAACAACTTAAAATGTTTAATGTTCATCTTGTTATCAGAAAGTAAATTTTCAATTAAACTGATTGTAAAATGCGTTCCGTAAATTCTAGTAGGAATTTGTTTCAATAAATAAGGCAAGGCATTTATGTGATCCTCATGGCCATGAGAAACAAATACTCCTTCAATGCGATCTTTATTTTCCACTAAATAAGTCATATCCGCAATTACTGCATCAACTCCATACATATCAATATCGGGATACTTCAAACCAGCATCTAAAATGAAAATGTGTTCATCTACTTCAACAATATACATATTTTTGCCATTTTCACCTAATCCGCCCAGTGCAAAAACTTTAATATTTGCCATAATATCCTCCTTATTATATACTATTATACTAAAAAAAAGGATTTCTTGCAAGGGTTTCGTATTTAGATATTATTGATGTTTCCTTTTTTTATAAGGTTTTCTGAAAAGTTGATTTAACAAAGCTTTAAAATTGAATGGGATTAACGGATACAGATATGGTCTACCAAAACTTTTTAAAAAAGATAAATAAATCAATAATGCGATTAAACTAAAAATTAATCCGTAAACACCAAAGCAAAAGACAACAAAAATAATAATTAATTTGGCAATTTTATTAGCAAGACTTAACTCATAACTTGGCGTTATGTATGAACCAATCGCACTAATTGCTCCAAGCAAAACGATTTGTTCTGATAAAATATTCATGTTGATTGCCATTTCACCAACAATAACGCCCGCAATAATTCCCATTGAAGTCGATAAAGCATCGGGTGTATGAATAGAGGCCATTCTAATAAACTCTATGCCTAATTCCATGATTAAAAGCTGAATAAAAATAGCCAAATGATTGTTTTCAACATCAAATATTTTACCTAAATAACTGAAATGTAATGATTCATATTGCAACATAGTAAACCAAATAGGTACAGCAAGAAATGATAAAATGATTCCTATAAATCGAATAAAACGCAAATATGAACCAGAAATCAGTGTTTGTCTAAATTCTTCGGCATGTTGCATATGATCAAAGATAGAAATCGGTCCAAGAATGGCACTAGGTGATGTATCTACAATGATTCCAAACATTCCTTGATATAAGTGTGAGGCAAAAGTATCTGGCCGTTCTGTATACTTTACAAGTGGATATGGCGTATAAACATTTTTAATCAATAATTCTTCTAAAGCTTTATCACTCATCGTCAATTCTTCTACTTCAACATCATCAAGACGTTTTTTTATTTGTTCTAAATATTTGGGTTGAACATACCCTTCAATATAAACTAATGCAACGTTTGTTTTGCTAATTTTTCCAATTGTATATTTAATTGTCTTAAGTTTGCCACTTTTTACTCTTCGCCTTATAAGACCTATATTAGTCGCAATATTTTCAGTAAACCCATCACGGCTACCCCTAACCACTTTTTCACCATCTGGTTCTTCAATACCTCTGGTTGGATAATTTCTGACTTCACTTAAAATAGCATTTGTATCATCATCAACAAAAATGGCTACATTCCCACTTAAAATAGCATCATATATTAAATAATAATTGTTCTCAGTGGTTGTACTTTCATTTAAGATAATTTTAGATATCTGTTCCACTCCCTCATATGAGGAAAAATGATCTAAAGAATATATTATATTAATTATACCTTCACTTTTTATTAAAAAATTTAAAAAAATAATTGTATAATGATGATATTTTGTTCGAATTTCTCTGAAAGTAACATCAAACGATTCTTTGTAAGACAAATCCTTTTTGAGTTTTTCAACATAAGAATTCATCTTAACCTCGTGGCCTACATACTAACGCAATTACAAAAGAAAAGAAAATAGCCGCAGCAATACCACTTGATGTCAAATCAAAAATTCCTGTAAATAGACCTAAATAATCAGATTGAACTGCTGCTTCAACTGCAGCATGTGTTAATGAATGACCAAAACTAGATATTGGCATTAAAGCACCTGCACCCGCAAATGCAATAAGTTTATCATATAAATGAAATGCTTCAAAAATAGAACCTAATGTTACAAATATAACAACAATATGTGCAGGTAATAATTTAAATAAATCCATACATAATTGTGCCAACAGACAAATTATCCCGCCAACCAAAAAAGCATATAAAAAAATCATAAATTACTCCTTTCTAAAACAACAGCATGAGCAATTGCGGGAATCGTTTCATTTTGCGCAACCATAATTGGATTCATTAACGCTCCTGTTGCTATTAATAAAACTTTATTGTATATTCCTTTTTTCAAACAATCGACAACATAACCCATTGCAACTAAGCTAATACATCCACATCCACTTCCTCCTGCAAATACTTCTTGATTTTTAATATCATATAGCATTTTTCCTGCATCATCGTAATTTCCACCTATAGTATAAGAAAATTCTTTCATAATCTCTATAAAGACCTCAGAACCATACTTTGATAAATCACCAGTCAAGATTAAATCATATTCATCTAATTCAATTTGAAAATCTTCTAAATGTTGTTTTAATGTCATTGCTGCAGCAGGAGCCATTGTTCGTCCCATATCTTGTGTATCCGAAAGATTTGGATCTACTATTTTGCCTATTGTTGCCCTTGTAATTTTGATTGCTGAGGGAATATTTGAAATGATGGCAGCACCAGCTCCAGTCGCTGTAGACGTCATTGAATTGGGTTTTTGACCACCATATTCAGTTGGATATCTAAACTGTCTTTCACTAGTTGAATTGTGACTTGAAGTAATAGTTAAAATATTTTCTCCATATCCGCTATCTACAAGCATTGATGCAAGTGCAATAGATTGAGTACATGTTGAACAAGCACTATATACCCCCAAATATGGTACATCAAAATCTCTTAGAGCATAATTAGTAATGGCCAATTGATTATTTAAATCACCTCCAACTACTACTCTAATATCTGTAAATTCAAGTCCTATTTTTTTTAAAGCCAATTGCATTGCATCTTTTTGTAACTGAATTTCTGCTTGTTCCCAATTTTCTGTTCTACAATAAGGATCATCATAACTATAATCAAAAAATTCGCCAAGTGGACCTTTTTTTTCTTTGGGTCCTGAAATCGCAGCAGATGATCTTAAAAATACCTTGCTAAATTCCACACTACTTTTTCCTCTTGCTATCATGTTATCACCTAAATAAAAAAATAATTGTTCCTATAACAAAGGCACTAACTACTCCAGCAACAATTACGGCTCCTGCAAGTTTAAACATATTTGACATAATACCTAAAATAATACCTTCACTCTTGCTTTCTAAAGCAGCAGATGTCATTGAATTTGAAAATCCTGTAATTGGTATGATAGTTCCTGCACCCGAAAATTGACCAATGCGATCAAAAATACCAAGCCCTGTTAAAATAGCAGTAACTCCTACGATGACAATATACATCAAACTAGTCGATTTATCCTTTTCAATCCCAATTATATCCTTAAATAACCATAAGATACCTTGAGCTATGAGACAAATGGTACCACCAACTAAAAAAGCTTTTACAGCATTTAATAAAATGGGTCTTTTAATCTTTTTTTCATCTAATACTTTTTTAAAAATACGTTTTTCCATTTCAATACTTCCTTTCATGTTTTTATTATTAGTATTTTTTTCCAATATATACAAAAAAAGTGAAAATTTAATTTCACTTCTTTTATTTGGCACTAATACAAGATGTAACGAGATTGACTACTTCATCTTCATTTATTTCTATACTTCTCAACCTTATTTTTATTGATTCCAAAATAATTGGTATAGCAAATTTAGAAAATTGACATCCTTTTTGAAGATCAAAAACCCTAATTGCTTTTATTAGACCACGAAACCCAGCCTGTAATAAATCATCTCTTACTTGATAAGAAACTTTAAATTTTGCGACAAGTAAATATACTAAATACATATTCTCATTGATAGCATATTCATAATTATGATAATTCCACTTGTTCATGATATTTTTTCACCATCAAAACTTTAGTTCCTTCATTGGGTTTTGATTTTACTTCTAATTTATCTGTAAATACCTCCATTATGGTAAAACCAAGTCCGGCTCTTTCTTCTTCAAGTTTAGTTGAAAAAAGTGGTTCTCTTGCTTTATCAATATCTTCAATTCCAACCCCATGATCAATTACTTCAATATAAATGTTAACTGCATCATAGGATAAGTTTAATTGAACATGTTTATGTTCATTTGATAAACATCCATGAACAATAGCATTCGTAACAGCTTCGGAAATGACCGTTTTTACTTCATTTAAAAAATTAAGTGGTAAATCAAGGCTGACCAGAAAACCTACTCCTACTGTTCTGGCCAACATTACATTATCTACCTTTGCTAAAAATGTCGTTTTGATTTCATTATACATTAAGCTACCTCCACCATTTTTTCTGCTTCATTTTCATTTGTGGCAACACCACATATTTTTTTCAATCCTGATAAATTAAAAATTCGTTCAATTAAACGATTCATTGAACAAACAATAATTTTACCATTTCTTTTTTTAACTTGGGAATATCTACCAATAATAAATCCAACCCCACTACTATCCATAAAATTTAATTTTTCAAAATTAAATATTAAATATTTAATTTCATATTTATCAATTAATTCACTAATTCTAATCTTTAATTTTTCGGTTACTGCTTGATCTAATTCTCCTTTTAATCTCACAAATAACATATTTTTTCTAATTGACATTTGTATATTAACAGCCATTTTCATCCCCCCCTTTAGAATTGTAACATAATTTTATTTATTATTCAAAATTAATTCATACCAAAATATGAATTAGACAAAATTCTTCTATATATGCGTGTATTATTTTGCCTTAAAACTAATAAAAACAGAGTTTTTTGTATAATCAACTCTGTTTTTGTTAGTTATAAAATATTGGAAAAAATACTACCTAATAATTCTAAAAAATTACTTTTCTTTACCTTTTCTTTTAATTCTAAATCTACAGTTTTGTAAAGTTTATTATCTATATAAACATATAATTTTCCTATTATTTTGCCATCACTATCTTGAATTTTGTCTTTATCAATTCTAATTTCATAAGTAAGAATTCCACCTTCGGATTTTTTTTCAATCATTCTAGCAATATCTTGTGAAAGAACAATATTATAAACTGATGGATTCATTAAAATATTTTCTTCTGTTTTCACAATTGAACCTTTAGGGCTAATTAATTGTTTCTCAAAATTAGCAAAAACATAATTCAATAAATTCACCGTATCAGCATTTCGACCTTCCACAGTTGGAGCTCCCATTACTACTGTAATAATTCTCATTCCATTTGCTTTTTTGGTGGCCACTAAACAATACCCAGCTTGGTTGGTCCATCCTGTTTTAAGTCCATCTATACCATTTCCACTTTTGATTAATTTGTTGGTATTGACTAACCAAAAAGGTTTTGTTGTTTCTTTTCGCAAATAATCTTCATATGTTGAAGTTAATGGTATGATTTCATCCTCATAATTTAAAATAAGTTCCCTCGCAATAATTGAAAGATCGTTTGCGGTAGTTACATGTCCTTCTTCATGTAAACCTGTTGCATTTAAATATTGTGTATTCTTCATACCTAATCGTTTGGCTTCTTCATTCATTTTCTGAACGAATAATTCTTCTGTCCCCGAAACTGCCTCAGCAAGTGCTACTGCCGCATCGTTTGCGGATGCAATAATGACAGCCTTCAATAAATCATCAACCGTCATTTGTTCTTTTGGTGCAAGATATATTTGGCTCCCACCCATTGATGCTGCATAATCAGAAGTTGTTATCAATTGATCATGTTTTATTTTTCCATCACGAAGGGCATCCATAATTAACTTAATTGTCATAACTTTGGTTGTACTAGCTGGTTCTCTTACTTCGTCTGCATTATAATCATATAAGACATCCCCCGTTTCAACTTCAATAGCTATTGCACTTTTTGCTGATTTTATAAGAGTATCTTCAGCTTTTACGTAATTGCTCATTGTATATGTAAAAGTTATAAGCATTGTAACTATAATTAAACTTTTTTTTAATACTTTTTTCAAAATTATCACCACTTTAATGTATGAATAAATAGTAAAAAATATAACAAAAAAAGCATAAACCATTTATCAGATTTATGCTGGAATAATAAATTTTATTTTATCTTTATGAATTTTGACTCTAAAACTTTTACCAATTCTAGTTTCGCCATCTAAACATCCAACTAAAGCTTTTTTCGCAACTATATCAACGATTTGACCACGACGATATGTCAAAAGTTTATGAAATCGTTCATTATCTAAATGCAACCCTTTCTTATAATACTTTACCAATCTAGCAAAAGTAAATATAGATACTTTTTTTACTACTAAAATATCTGCTAATCCATCTTGATAATGGGCATGAGGAGCACATTTAAATCCTCCACCATAATATTTTGCATTAGCAACAGTGGAAAGCATCATCTTACCACTAAATATAAGCACTCCATCGAGATATACATCGACTTCATCTCCTAATTTAGGAGAAATAATATTTTTGAAAAGTGAATAATTATAAGCTTTTTTAATCGTTTTAAAACGATGACGATATCTAATTTGATCATAATTCGTACGAGCATCAAAACCAAAATTTGCAACATTTAATAGAAATTCACCATCCGATTCCAAAACATCAATGCAAGTTTTTTGCCCTAATAATTGCCTTTCTAATGAAAGAAAATCATGGCCTTCAAATGTTTTTAAAAAATCATTACATGAACCAACGGGAATTATCCCAAAATTAACGTTAGGATACTGAATAATTCCATTTAATACCTCAAATGAAGTACCATCTCCCCCACAAGCAAAAACGTTAATCGCTGTATCTTTATTTTCTTCACAAATTTTTTTAGCTAAAACAATTGCTTCTTTTGGTCTGGTTGTTAGTAATATTTCAAATTCATTGTCGGCTTTTAAATATAAATTTAAATGATTTATTTGTTCCTTTACAACTTCTAGTCCTTTGCCCTCCCCCGCAATCGGATTAACGATAAAATAATTTTTCATAAATTTCCTCTATTATTTAAATTCGTGCCTCATTAACTATTAGATTTAATATCATTATAATCTACGAATAATCTTTCAAAGTCTTTTCTAATTGACAAATGTTGTGGACATCGTTTTTCACATTTGCCACACTTCACACATTTATCAATAAATTTTCCATTCTTAATATTTTGTATCATTCTATTTTCAAAAATTTCTTTATTATCGTACATCCCAAATTGGTTCCAAATGGCAAAATTATTAGGAATATCTACTCCATATGGACAGGGCATACAATATCTACAGCCAGTACATCCATTTTTAAGACGACTTTTTAAACTACTAACCACTTTTTCAATAGTTATATGTTCCTCTTTTGACAATTCAGTATAATTATTAAAAGTGTCTAAATTATCTTCAACTTGCTCAAGTGTTGACATACCGCTTAAAATAACTTTAACATGATCAAAGCTTGCTATATATCTTAAGGCATAGGATGAATCTGATTTACGATTGCCATTTTGAGAAAACATCATACTAATCTCTTTTGGCAGTTTTGCTAAAAGTCCTCCTTTAATCGGTTCCATCACAATTAGTGGAATGTCTTTTGCTTTTGCAAGTTCATAGCCTTTTAAACCAGCTTGAATTTCAGTATCCATATAATTGAATTGAATTTGGCAAAAATCCCAATGATAATGATTTAAAATTTCATCAAAAACTTCATATGAATCATGAAAAGAAAAACCCAAATATTTAATTTTTCCTTCTTTTCTAAATTCTTCACAAATTTCAATAATTCCTAATTCTTTGACTTTTGCAAAATAATCTTTATTCATAGCGTGTAAAAGATAAAAATCAATATATTCAGTTTCTAAACGCTGTAATTGCTCATCAAAAATACGATACACATCATCTTTATTCTCAATAGCCCAAATAGGTAATTTAGTGGCTAGAAAATAACTATTACGAGGATATTTATTAAGAATTTTACCCAAAAAAGGTTCAGAATCACCATTATGATAAGGATATGCAGTATCAATATAATTTACACCATTTTTAATTGCCAAATCAATCATTTGTTCAGCTTTCGTTTCATCTATTTTACCATCTTTTAGTGTAGGAAATCTCATACATCCAAAACCCAACAATGATGTTTTTATATCTAATTTATCAAATTTACGATATATCATAATTCACCTCTATTTTATTATTATATCATAATTTTAAGGATTTTGATAAAAGAATGCACTAAATTGACATAACTTTATAAAAATATGATATAATATCGATACATAAGAGGTGAAATTATGGCTAATTACCAAACAAAATTAAATTTATTAGAAACAGAAATTGCAATTAAATTTATTAAGGATAATTTTGAAAGAGATTTTAGTGAAGCTTTAAATTTAATAAGAGTATCAGCACCTTTAATGGTTGTTCCCGAAAGTGGATTAAATGATAATCTAAATGGCTTCGAAAGACCAGTTCATTTTGATGTTCTTTATTTAAAAAAGAATGTTGAAATTGTACAATCTTTAGCAAAATGGAAAAGAATGGCTCTTGCTAAATATGGTTTTAAAACAGGTTGTGGTCTATATACTGATATGAATGCTATTAGACGTGATGAAGAACTGGATCATCTTCATTCTATATATGTAGATCAATGGGACTGGGAAAAAATAATTACGCAAGAGGAACGCAACTTAGATTATTTAAAAAAGACGGTTCAAACAATTTACAATGTAATAAAACTTTTGAGTTACAAAGTTGCTAATCGATATCCCGAATTAGCAACAGAACTTCCATCTGAAATTTTCTTCATTTCCACAAAAGAATTAGAAAAACAATTTCCAACATTGAGTAGAAAAGAACGCGAAGATGAAATTACCAAACAACATAAGGCTGTTTTTATTTATCAAATAGGTTGGAATTTAGAAGATGGCAAACCTCATGATGGTCGTGCTGCCGATTATGATGATTGGTTGCTAAATGGTGATATTATATTATGGTATGATGTCTTAGGTCATGCTTTTGAACTTTCTTCTATGGGAATTCGTGTTGATGATACATCTATTATTAAACAATTAAAAGCAAAGAATGAAGATTTTAAATTAACAAATCCTTATGTCAAAAGTGTCATTGAAAAAACAATTCCCCTTACAATAGGAGGTGGAATTGGACAATCACGACTATGTATGTTTTTTCTAAAAAAACAACATATTGGTGAGGTTCAATCATCAATTTGGGATGAAGAAGAATTAAAAAAATTAGCACAAGAAAATATTCATTTATTATAATTGAAGGTCAGTATGCAAAAATTATTAGTAAAATTATTTATTAAAGATTATCAAAAAATACATGATTCCAAAGTTCGTAGTAGATATGGTACTTTATCAGGAATTGTAGGTATTATAAGTAACTTAATTTTATGTAGTATGAAAATTATTCTTGGTATTCTTACCGCTAGTCTTTCTATTCTTGCAGATGGAATAAATAATTTAACCGATGCTGGTTCTTCTGTTATCACTTTGATTGGCTTTAAGTTATCTAGTGTTCCAGCTGATGAAGACCATCCTTTTGGACACGAAAGAATTGAATATATAACAGGTCTTATTATTTCTTTTTTCATACTTATTATAGGTTTTAGTCTTGGTAAAGAATCTATTACTAAATTAATTCATCAAGATGTTACCCAAAATATTTCTATTATCGTCATTATAGTAATGATTATTTCCATACTAATAAAACTTTGGCAATCTATTTTTTATCGCAAAATGGCCAAAGCGATTAACTCTGAGGCACTTGTTGCCAGTTCTAAAGATAGTTTAAACGATTGCATATCAACGGCTGCTGTTATCATCGGTTTAATCTTATTTAAACTTACTTCTTGGCAACCAATAGATAGTATTTTAGGAATTGTTGTTGCTATTTTCATTACCATATCAGGCTTAAAGATGGTTTTTGAGACAGTCAATCCTTTAATAGGTACTAAACCTAGTCAAGATGAAATTGATGAGATTACTAAAAAAATCCTAAGTCATTCTGGGATAATTGGCATTCACGATTTAGTTATTCATCATTATGGAAATTGTACCACTTTTGCTACTGTTCATGCTGAGGTACCCAGTGATGAAGATATTGTAACTAGTCACGATATTATTGATAATATTGAAAGAGAATTTAGAAATGAATTAGGCATTGATTTAACTATTCATATGGATCCTGTTGATATTAAAAATCCTCAAACCAATGAATTAAAAGAAAAAATATTACATATTGTTAAGGATATTAGTCCTGATTTATCAATCCATGATTTTAGAGTGGTATATGGTGAAACTCATACTAATCTAGTTTTTGATGTAGCAATGCCTATAAAATTTAGTTGTACAAAAAAAGAATTAAGAGAATTAATTATTAGCGAGATTAAGAAAATAGACGAAAACTATTTTGCCATTATTCAAATTGATCAATTATACAATCGAAATGAACAATAAAGAAAAAGAAAAAAGTTAACTTCTTCAAAGTAAGATAGAAGTTAACTTTTTTTATATTTAATTGTAGCGTTCATTTTTAAACTTTGGCAATTTTTAATACAACCACTACCCATCATAATCACTCATATGCAAATATCTTTCTTTTTTTTGTTCTAATGAAGATATAATTTGAGCATATATTAAATGATCTTCTTCAATTCCTTCAAGCGAAATAACATCAGATACTCTGCATTTCAAAACAATGGGTGAATCTTTTAAAACCATTACATCTAAATAATTTTCAAAATGATAAGTTGCAAATTTATCCACCTCATTACTATGACAATCACCGATTGCCTCAGCAATTTCTTTTTGACTAATTCCTAAAACACTAATACCAATGTAGTCACCTTTTTTAATTGTGTTACCAGTGACACTTTGTGAACCAAGTAAACATAAAATTTTATCATAGTCAACTTGCATTGCCCATGCACAGGTCATAGCCATTTTTTGATGATTCTTTTCAAGTGTAATAATATTTACACCATGATCAAATGCTTTATATTTCATCTCATTACTCCTTATAACAATATTTCTACAAAATTTACATAATCTAAATTTAATATATCCTTGATTATTAAACTTGGATTTTTACCCCATGAAACCATATTGATGGTATAAACACTTAGTCCCGAATTAGCGTATGAACTATTGTAATCCACCAAATTAATTTTTCCACCTTGTGCTCTAATATAATCTATCAAACTTTTTAAATGTTCTCTTGCATAAAGTTCAACGTGAAGTTCAATTGTATTAGAACCTTTAGTAAGAATTTTTTCTAATTTAGGTAAAGCAACAAAGGCAATCAAAGCAAAAATGGTGCCTATAATTGCAACAGTATAAAAACCAATTCCAATAGCAAGACCAATACAAGCAGAAACCCATAAACCTGCTGCAGTTGTAAGCCCTTTGATTTGGCTTCTTGAAGTAACTAAAATTGTACCAGCTCCCAAAAAACCAATACCGCTTATGACTTGAGCGCCTAATCTACCAACATCTCCTGTACCATAAACTTCAAAAATATATTGATTGGTAAAAATGGCAATCATTGAACCAATGCAGACTAAAATATATGTTCTAAAACCTGCCGCATGCCTTCTTCTAGCTCTTTCCATTCCGATTAAACCTGAACACAAAAAAGCTAAGATAAATCTTACCATAATAGACCAAATTGATATTTCACCAAGAATTTCTTCCAATCCTAGCCAATTTGTAATTGGATCTATATATTTTAAACAAAACATTATTCAATACTCCTTATTTTTTAATACTCTTACTTTCATTTTTATTATTTTTTAAAAATTGTGATACTTGGTTTATCAATAGTATAACTTTGAACGGCTTTTTCAACAATTCTAGTTCCATCAAAAACCAAAATACTTCCTGGTGCTAAAAACTTTGTATGTTTTTCATAATTATTAGAAAGAATCATTTGATATACTTCACCATTTTTAGTCAAAAATCTAATTTGTGGTAAAGCAAACGATGCATCTAATTTCATATATTTATCCATATCAACTACTTCACAACATGTTAAAGCAAACATTTTTCTTCTTAAAATCAGCAGATCTTTTAAGGTTTCACTTACGTTTAAAGAACTAAACCAATCAATTCCATTGATATCATCACTTTCATTATATGAATTATCAATAAAATTTTTACTCCTAAATAATTCTTCTCCCGCATGAATAAAAGGAATTCCTGCTGATAAAATAACCAATCCTAATGATAATTTGATGTAATCTATTATTTGATTTGAAGCATACTGTGGTTTTTTCATTCTAATTAAATCATATAAAGTATAATTATCATGGCATTCCACATAATTAATAGACTGATTGACCATAACAAATTTTCGATTATGATAATAGTAACCCTTTATTAATTTAAAGATTTCATTTTTTGATAAACTCTCCCCCATTATATATCCACTATTGGCATCAATTCCTCTTAATTTATTACGAAAATAATCATTAAAAAAGGAAATCATAGGAATTTTATTGGCATTATCTAAATTGGATCTTTGACTAGGCTCTACATCAACATCCATATTCCAACCTTCGCCATAAATCATAGTTTGAGAATTTATAACTTTTGTTTTATTGACAATTAACTTCATTGTATCAAGATCAATTAATCCCATTAAGTCAAAACGAAATCCATCAATCTTGTAAAAAGTTTGAAAGAACTCAATACTATCCACAATTAATTTTCTAACCATAAGATGATTTGTACAAAGATCATTGCCACACCATGATGCATTAGTTAAAAAACCTAATTTATCTGTCCTAAAAGTATATCCAGGAACCAATTTTTCTAACGGAAACCAATTACTATCAAAAACGTGGTTAAAAACAACATCCATATTCACACCAAAACCAATTGAATGAATGGTATCAATCAATTGCTTTAATTCATTTATTCGTTGATAAGCATCATTGGGTTGAGTACTAAAAAATCCACTCGGTACCATATATTGCATGGGATTGTATCCCCAATTATACTTAAAATTGACATCTTTAGAATCTTTGTTATTCTCATCAACACCACCAAAAGCAAATATTGGCAAGAATTGAATATGTGTGATTGGTATATTTTTTAGATAACCTAATCCATAATCTTGATGAAGAGAATGGCTTAAAGCCTCATATGTTCCCTTATTTATAGCATTCGTTTTTATTGTTGCATCTCTAATATTTAACTCATATATACAACTATCAAATTTAGAAAGATTATTATTTTGATAATAATCATATTTCATCTTGTATGTCTTATTTTTATCAATCACATAGTTAAATTCATGATTAGCATTGCTAGAAATTGCATACGGATCTAAAGTTTTTTCAAATTCTTCATTAATTCTAAATTCATAATAATATTTGCAACCATCCAAATCACGAGGAATGGTCGTTTCCCATAAACCATGATTTAAATAATATAGTTTATATGTATCATTTTCGACAATAACATTTATTTCTTTTACAACAGGTGACCAAATTCTAAAAATTGTTTTTGATTTATCATATTTAAAACCCAACCAACCATCAAAATAATATTTTTTATCAAAAAATGGTGATCTAGTAATTTTACCTAAATATAAAAATTCTCTGCCAACATCTAAAATTTCAATATATGTATCTATATGAGGTTCTAATTCCTCACTACTTTTCAAATATAGATGTTGATACTCTTCTTTCATTTCTACATGTTCTATATTTAATACTATATTTTTCTTATCCGTTTTGGCATATATGAATTTATCACTAATAGAAATTTTATTTGAAAGAATAATCTTAACATCGTAAAAATCCTCTAAATATGCCCAAAACATAATTGCATCCTCCTTTAATTATTCATCACTATCAGAATCATCATAACCTTTTTTACTATTTTCAATAATAATAAAAGTACCTATTCCCACACAAATGGTAGTTAGAAAACCAAATATCAATGATACTCCCCAACTCACTTCTTCTTTTAACCATTTGCCACCAGGAATATAAAACTTTTTAGTATTCACTTCGCTAATCTCTTCAAAATTTTTATATTTTATCTCCAATTCCAATGTTCCAGTTTGCCAATTTTGGATAGTATAATTGATTTCATAATGTTGCAAATCTTTATTATCAGATTGATGATATTCTATATTTTGCGATATTTGTTCTAAACCAGAAATTCTAGATGTAATTTGTTCAATAATGATTACTTCTTTTGTATCCCAACTCAGCGTAAGTTCCACTTTCATTTTGCCTCTATCACGAATTTTTGCTATCTTAAATTCAAAATTTTTAAATTCAACACTATCTGTTTCCGCAAATATGCCTTTATCTGAATTTTTTATATGAACAAATAACCCCATCAATATTATAACCAAAATAACAACTATTTTACTAATTTTTCTCATTATCGATCGCGCTCCTTAAAATTTTTTAAATTTTTATTCAAGGAGTCATTGCTATTTTTGACTCTTATAATAGAGATGACAATAATAATAATAAGCCCAATAAGCAAAGATATAATGGTTGATATCAACAATTTAACATTATATACAAAATCATAGATATATAAATAATATCCAACTATCAATATAATGAATGATAAAAATAAATATACGATTATAACTTGTACCACAATTGTGATATTATTTATTCTAAAGAAAATGGATAGTAAAAAACTTGCAAGAGCACAAACAATCCCTAAAATTAATAAATTTTTAGCAAATCCAGTATCTTGATAAATGTATTCAGAAATAGTGGCAAACATAATAGTAATAATGGCAAAAATTGTTAAGAACATTATAAAGTAATTCGTAATATGTTTTTTCATATGTAACTTTTTCTTGTGTTTCATTCTATACCCTCCTACCCATTTAATTTTTGTTTGAAAGCATGAGCATAAACACGCGTTATAATCATTCTTTCACTATTCACTAATACTGCACTAATTCTACCATTAACAAGTGTACTTACTTTTTCAATTTTATTAATATTTAAAATAATTGTTCTTGCAATTTGAATAAAGGATGTCCTCGATAACATTTCTGATAACTCTTGAAGTTTATAATTTACTTCATATACATTTTTTTCAACATACGCAAAAACTCTATTTTCGACAGCTTCAAAATAATAAATGTCATCTAAATTTAAAACATAGATTTCACCATCTAATTTTCCATTGACAGTTATATAACTTGTATGAATATAATTACTAATCTTAGTTATCTTACTATCAATCTCCCGACATTTTATGAGAATTTCCGTTTCCTCTAAATTGGGAATTTCATCTATTTGAAGTTTCATAAGTCACCTCGATTCTTTTATTTAAAACGATTTCGATATGTACATTTTTTACACAATTCAAAATACGGTTTTCGTTTATTAAACCCTGATATTGCTTCTAAATAGTTACTATTTTGTAACAATGTAGAAAAATCATCAATAAATAGATTGCCAATTTTAGTGCTTCCTTTATAATCGAGACAGCACAAACAAAGCGATCCATCATTTAAAATAGCAAATTGTTTCTTGCCACCAAGACATCTAGTTAAATTCGTATTATATGAATGGTCCAATGATGGCCATATAAATTCATCAGCCTCTGAAATATGAATATTTTTACTTGTTTTCGCCTTTTCTTTATATACTTCTAATATGTTTTGGTTTAAACTTTTCGTTTCTACATTGTCTTTATTATTCCATAAGCGCAAATTTATCGCAACTAAACTTTTTTCTTGCTCTCTTTTTAATAAAAAACTATTCAAATTATGAATATAGTTTTCCCTTTCAACATCATTAAATTGAATTAGACATTGCAAAGAAATATTAATTTTTTTTAAATAATGATACTTCATTAATGAATTACTATACTGATGAATTAATATTCCATTCGTTGTTATGGCAAAATTAAGTTTTTTGTTTTCACAATATTCTAGTATTTGTAAAAAATGATTGTGTAAAGTGGGTTCACCTAAAACATGAAAATAAATTAAATCAACATATTTTTCAATTTTATCAACAAGTTTTTTAAACTGATCTAAAGACATAAATTGATGTGTACTATCATTTGATGAAGGACAAAAATGACAATTTAAATTACATGCTGTAGTTATCTCAATATAAAAAATAAATTTTTTATTCTTCATCTTTTGATTCTTCAAATTCAACATCAATTAATTTATCATCTTTTGATGTACCATCCATTTTACTATTCTCTTTACTAGCAACAATCAATAAAATGAAGCCATATAGTATAATTACAATATCAATCACTCGTAAAATCCATATTCCAATATTTTCAATTCCACAGAAAATTAACATGAAAGCAATCATTAATTTATATAATGATTTACCAAATAAATCCAATAGATTTTTCTCCATAATAGCAATGATTACTGTATAAATTAAAAAAACAATTCCTAAAATAAATGATATTAACCCAATAGGAATAAATAAAATAGCAAGACCAAACAATATTTTAAAAATTCCATCATATAAAAAAGTCATATTTACAAAAGTTCCAACTTTTTTAGTATGATTATAAACAAAAAGGGAAAAACCTCCAATAATTATTAAAATTATTCCTAACATTTTAACAATGATATCAATGAGTTCCTTGCCAAAAGGCCAAACAATAAAAGCAAAAATAGCCCCTACAATAATGTAATAAGCTCCTATGAATGATTTTTTATAATTATGCATAAAAATACCTTTCTATAAATTATTTTTTGTAAAAAGTTTAATATTTTTGTTTGGCATTACTTCATCCTCAAATACAATCGTACAATCTTCATCTATATACCATTTATTTAAATTTTGATAAGAATAATCTAAAATAATAGCTTTTTTCTTGTAATAACAAACATGAACCAATTGATTATCAACAAAATATCGTATGCGATATCTACGAAAAAAAACTAAATAAACAATTAAGATAATCCAAGGAATAATTCCTAAAAAAATTGCAATCATTTGAAATAATTCCCAATTCTTACCTAATTCATCAGCTGGAACATTTTCCAATAATTGAAAAAAAATATTATTATTTAACATTGTTTGTCTCCTTTAATTCTAAAATTCGAATTTTCCATTTTCGATTGATGAACTTAAAAACTTTCTTAGATGTTAAATCAAATAACTTTTGATATACATAAAGTAAATCATTTTTCAATCCTTCATCTAATAATTTTTGATATACTTTTTCCATATGATTAGCTACTAAATAGTAATAATAATATGCTTTAACTAACTTTTTTTCTTCATAATATGCATTGGCCAAAAATAATTTAGATAAAATAATAAATTTAAGATCTTCATTGGTCTTGGTTTTTCTATATAAATATTTAGATTTTTCTAACATCTTTTTTGAAGTAATTATAATATGATTATAGTCACAATTATCAAACATCAAGTAAATAGTTTTAACATACCACTCCATCAAATATCTAAATTCATCCATACTTGAATTAATTTTAGAAGAATCTTGTAAGACTCCAATAATTTTTTGATACCACCGCTGAACAAAATCCATTCTTAACTCACTATTTTGATAAAATTCACTAATTTTAATATAACATTCAACAACCTTTATGCGATCTTTATTAGAAAAAGTCTGCCGATATAGATTTTCTGATATCCTACAAGATTTTAAAAATAATTTTTCAGCTTCAATTTTTTTACCAATCGATTCTAAATAAAGAGCCTTATTTAAAGTTTCTGAAAGTTTTATTCTTTTTTCGTCATTACTTAAATTTCTTCCCTTAACAAAAGTTTCCATCTTATATAGCATCCTTTCTTTTTCATTATAACATTTAATTATATTTTTTTCAATTTATTTATCAATAATTAAAGTAAAAAGGCCTTTTTGGCCTTTTATAATATTAATTTTTTTTAATATTTGCATAAAAATTGTTCTCATTTAAAATTACAATTCCATTTTTATATAATAAATCGGCAGTTATTCCATTCCCATTTACTAAAGTTGAAGAAAAACTTCCATCGTATATTTGACCAAATCCACATGAAGGACTATTACTTTTCAAAATTGCTAATTGACAATGATGACGAATAGCAATCGAAAGAGTTTCATTTGCTCCCAAAATAAATTCCTTAGTAACATCAATATTGTTACAATTTATTACTTTTTTATCTAAAATTTCACTAGGCATTCTAGGAACTCCTAATCCTCCTAATACTTCTGGGCATACAGCTATGAAATGATGATAGTTTTCTAATTCTTTTACTTTTGCATTGAAATTATTTTTCCCATTATATTTACAATTCATTCCTAATAAACAACTACTTACTAAAATGTTCATCAAGGTCACCTTTTATTTCATTATCTTTACTAAAATGATAATTTCCTAAAATTGTATGATCTAAATCATCCTTTGCAAGACAAAGTTGCATTTGATAACTTAAAATATTCTTTTTATATTTTTCCATTCCAAAATTATCATATAAATATTTTGCATAATCAAACGCTTCATCAAACATAGAAATTCTTCGATATAAATCAACAATGATAAGTCTAACATTTTCGTCATCTTCTACTTTCAACGATAATTCTAAATACTTTATCGCTTTGCTTCTCATCTGTAATGCTACTTTAAAATTTTTGCTATCATCAGCCATCCAACTAGCCCTTAAATAACTTATTCCCGCTTTTTTATAATCTCTTGTTTCTAAAAGCATACTAATAAGCATAAATTTTTTTAAAGCAAAATTCAGTTTTTTATCATGAAGAATTTGTTGATAAGTTTGATTAAGAATTTCACTTTCTTGAAAATGATCTAATTTTTTGCTAATATCCTCATTTGCATAACCACAAACAGGACATTTTTCTACCATCAAATGCATTAATGAACGCATCATACCTGGTGGCCTAGTATCTAAATCACGCATTCCAAATGAATTGTTCTCTACCAATTTTTGATAGTGATGTTGATGACCACAAATAGCACATTTTTTTTCAATATTTTTGATGTAATCCATTTTATTATCTTAAATCCAAAATTGGATTTTTTAATGGTGAAATGACTTTTATTGAAATAGGAGACAATATTCCTTCCTCTTCTTGATATTCATCTGAATATTCAAACGTCATTCTTGCAACAATATGAACCCAACATTTATTTTTAATTTTTACTCCTAACGATTCTTTACATAAATGTCCATATAATTGTACATCATCAGCACAACAAGTCATTGCATATCTACCTGCTATAAAACTACCTTTTGGTAGTTTTTTCGATATTGTTACAAGAGCATTAAATTCAACAATTCTGTCTTTGTACCTTTCTGGATTTTCAAAAGTATCAATATACCATCTTCCATAATCATCATCATTAATTGTAATTACCTCTTGATTCAAATCATATGGAAGCGGATCTTCAAACGCTTTTTTAGTAATTCCATTATCATCCATAATCATAAACTGTGCATTACTATTCATTAATTTCAAACCCGTTTGATAGGGAGTAATTTTATTTAAATCACTGCATCTATTAAAAACAACCAAATCAGAAACTTCAATCATATCTTTAAATTTTTGACGCATATTGTTATAATACACCTCAAAAGTAGACGTATCAATAAAGGTTATTGCTTGTGCCATACGATATCCTTCAGGAAAATATATTTCATTCATATTCCACATACAATTCATTTCTAAAATAACTCTATCAGGCAAATATCTTGTTGCTAATTCACTGAAATATTCTGGTGTCAAATCCACTTGTTCTGCTACTTTAATTAAAGTCGTATTGTATTTATCAACAAATTCTTGAGAAATTTCTATTTCACCTTCTTCGCATTGGATGACAAGAGTTCTTCCTTTTTTGGCAAAACCATCTTTTTCAATTGCATCAACTATAAAAGTTGTTTTGCCAGAATCTAAAAAACCATTGATTATAAAAATTGGTATTTCCATCATCAATTTTCACCTACTTTATTAAAATAATTTTTTCGATATTTTCCTTATTAAGCTTTGAACCAATTACGACAAATCTTCCAATAAAATCTTCTTTTCCCTCATTAATTTGATAATCACCAGAAACATAATCAAAATAATACCAATTATCATTATCACTGGCCCTCAAAATACCTTTAGCCCTTAAAACCAATCCACAAACATTTTCATCCTTCAATGCATCCAAAATATGGGTAAGTTCTTCTTTAGAATAAGCCCTTACAGACTCAAAACCATAGGAAACAAATATTTCATCGGCATCATGATGATGCCCCTTTTCATCATGGTGATGGCAACAATGTTCATGCTCTTCATCATGGTCTTGGCAACAACATTCATGCTCCTCATCATAGTCTTGGCAACAACATTCATGCTCCTCATCATGGTCTTGGCAACAATGTTCATGCTCTTCATCATGGTGATGGCAACAATGTTCCTGTTCTAAATTTTCTTTCATTTGTTCCGTAATCAGAGCATTTTTTTCTAATACTTCAAGCAATTTTTTTTCATCAGTATGAGGTAGATTTGCTAAAATGATATTGGCATGGGGATTTTTATTTTTTAAAAGATTATAAACCTCTATAATTTTCTCATCCTCTAAATTTTCAACTTTGCTGATAATTATTGATTTTGCATCTTCAACTTGATTATTAAAAAATTCACCAAAATTTTTCATATAAATTTTACACTTTAATCCATCAACAACAGTAGCAACAATATTTAAAACTAAACCTAATTGCAAATTTTCAACTGCCTTGATGATATCTGAAAGTTTTCCAACACCTGATGGTTCAATAATAATTCTATCAGGATTGAACTTATTAATTACTTCTTCCATTGATTTTGAAAAATCACCGACAAGCGAACAACAAATACATCCAGAATTGATTTCTTTAATATCAATTCCGGCTTCTTTTAAAAAAGTACCATCAATTCCTATTTCACCAAATTCATTTTCAATCAATACAACTTTTTCGCCACTAAATCCCGCTTTGAAAAGTTGCTTAATTAAAGTTGTTTTTCCCGCACCTAAAAATCCTGAAATAATGTCTACTTTTATACTCATAATTTTTATACTCCTTATTTTATTTTAGTCATATCATTTTTTATTATTATATCACAAAACCAAACCTAAATGTTAAATTTAACCTTAAAATTTAAAAATCTAAACCGAATTGAATCGGTTTAGATTTTATTATTTTGTATGAATATCAATTTGTTGATATGGTATAGTAATATTATTATCATCTAGTGCCTTATGAATATCTTTTTTTAAGTCATAATATACAGTCCAATAATCTTCATTTTTAACCCAAACTCTAGCAACAATAGTAACAGAACTGGCTGCTTGTGCACTCTCTTTTACAAAAGGTACAGGATCTTTTAGCACTAACTTGTGGGAAGAACAAACCTCTCCAATAACATGAATTGCAGTATTAACATTATCATCATAAGAAATGGAAAATTCTAAATCAACTCTACGAAGTTCTTTTCTAGAATAATTTGTAATTACATCATTAGCTAAAACTCCATTGGGTATCATTATAACTTTATTATCTGGTGTAACCAAATTTGTATGAAATATTTTAATCTCTTCAACAGTACCACTCACACCACTTGCTTCTATATAATCATCTAATTTGAATGGTCTTGTAAGGATAAGTACAATTCCACCTGCTAAATTTGACAAAGACCCTTGAATAGCAAGACCAATTGCTACACCTGCTGATGCCACTAAAGCAGCTAATCCTGCAGTATCAATACCAACAACACTTGCATAAACAATGACAAGAAAAATTCTAATTCCCCATAAGATGCAATTAAAAATTACAATAGTAATTAATTTGTCAGTTTTACCTCTTTTTAAAGTTCTTTTTTTAGTTTTATTTACTATCATTGTAGATAACCACCACAATAAAATAAACACTAAAGTACTAACTAAAACTTTTATGAAAATATTATTCCATAAATTTGATATAAATTCTAAGATTTTATTCCAATCCATTTTTTCCTCCTACATTAGTGGTGAAAAAATACTTATAATTCTAGAAATTATAATTTCATGCCACTTTAATTTAAATTCTTTTGGATTTATATTAATTGATTCTTTTAAAATTTCCTCAAAATCTTCTTTGATTTCTGCAATAGACTCAGTATGATACATCCATATGCCACATTCATAATGATGTACTAAACTACGATAATCCAAATTAATCGTTCCTACTACTGCAATTTCATCATCAACTAAAAAATTTTTAGTATGTAAAAAACCCAATTTATATTCGTATATCTTGACTCCCTGCTTCAACAAATCTTTATAATTAGACCTTGTCAAAATAAAAATTATTTTTTTATCAGGTATATGTGGTGTAAATATTTTCACATCTACTCCACGTTTAGCAGCCATAATAAGTGCATTTTTTGTTAGTGAATCTATAATTAAATATGGTGTAGCAATATAGATACTTTTTTTTGCTTGATTAATCATATTTAAATAAACATTTTCACCTATTAAATCAGGAAATATAGGATTTGGTCCATCACAATATGGTTGAACATACCCACTAGATTGATAATTGCTTATTTCAATATTGGTATATTTTCCATAATCTTCTTCTTTTCTAATTTGCAAATCAAAAAGTTGTAAGAAAAAAACTGTTAATTGCCTTACTGCATCACCTTCAAGACGAATAGTTGAATCTTTCCAATAGCCATACTTTTCAACAATATTGATATATTCATCAGCAAAATTGATTCCACCAACATATCCTATTTTACCATCAATGATTGTTATTTTTCTGTGATCACGATTATTATGAACGGCTGTAACAAATGGTAAAAATGGTCCGAACTTAACACAATTGATTCCCATTGCACGAATTTCCTTATAAAAATGAGTATGAACTTTAGAAATGGTTCCTATATCATCATACATAAGTCTAACTTCTACACCATTTTTAACTTTTTCTTTTAAGATTTCAAGAATAGTATCTAACATCAAACCTTTTTCAATAATAAAATATTCAAGAAAAATAAAATGTTCAGCTTTTTTTAAATCTTCTATATAGCGTGGAAAAAATTTTTCACCACAGTTAAAATATTTAGTTGTTGTATTCTGAAATAAACCACTATTACAAGTGTTGTAAATATATCTAGACTGTCCTTGGTAATCACCCAATTTACTATCTTCTACTTCATAATTTTCTATAGAACTTTGTAAATCAATAAATAATTTTTCATAAAATTTTATAAATTTTTTCCGAACAACATTTCTTGAAAATAATAAATAAATGATTATTCCTGCAATTGGCACAAGCATGATTACTGCAAGCCATGGCATTTTCAAATCCGCTGGCATATCACGATTTACCAAATCAATAATTAATGCTATTTCAATCGTTTTTGTTATAATTGGCATCCAGATAAAAAGTGAATCTAAATACAATAACCCATAAATAATAAGTAATACTTGCAAAATAATAATTGTTGCTGTTATTGTCATTCTACTAAAAAGAAATTTGAAAACTTTTTTCATATTTTTTCCTACCTATTGGATAAATTTGTTGTTTCTAATATTTCAATTCCTTCTATAATCATTATAGTATTATATCATATTAAGAAATAAATTCCAAGAAAAAAAACTTTTTATCAAAAATAAAAAAGTTTAATCTTGATAAAATATCAAAATCAAACTTTATAACTAATTTTTTTAATCCTATTGACAAAATAAACCATGTCTATTTATTTTCTACTATAATTCTATCATTCTACTTTTTTAATAAATTCTTTCATTTTATTGATTGCCACTTTTTCTATAATTTGTGCTCTTTGCCTCGATATTGAAAATTTGTTAGCAACTTCACTGAAAGAATGAAATACACCATCATCATAACCATAACGGTATTTAATAATTTGACCTTCTCGTGGAGATAAAGAATTGAGAGCTAAAATAATTAATTCATTTTTTTCATCATTTAAAACGGCTTCTTGAGGTGTATCGTCATCATCCTTAATAATTTCAATCCCACTAGTCTCTTTATCAAAATCAAGAATCTTATCAAGCGATGCTACATTAGATATGTCAAATAACATTCTTAATTCGGATGCTTCTACACCCATTTTAGTTGCCACTTCTTCAAAACTTACATTTCTTTTTAATAATGATACCATTTTTTCTTCTGTTTCAAAAAATTGTTTTTTTAATTCAGTTGCATTAGTAGGTTGTTCGATATTACATAATGCTTTATGAATACCTTTACTGATACTTTGTTTAATCCAATAACTTGCATATGAAGAAAACTTAATCCCTTTTTGATAATCAAAATGATCAACAGCCTTGGATAGACCAATCATTCCAAGTTGAACTATATCATCATTAGAAAGCGTACTAACAGGATAATATTTTTTAGCAATACTATAGACCAATTTAATATTAGCCTTTATCATGATTGTTTGAACATCTTCTCGAAGATTACTATCATTTTTCAATAATTTAAAAATTGCTTGTTCTTCATCAAATGTTAAAAGTCTCTTACTACCAAGATCCTCACACATTAATAATTCTGTAATTATATCATTATTCACAATATACCTCTTATAGTGACCAATCAATAGGTAGTTGATGATTTTTTTGTAAAATCTCATTTATTTTAGAAAAATGTTTACAACCAAAAAAGCCATTGAATGCTGAAAGTGGACTAGGATGTGATGCAGTTAATATAAAATGTTTAGGATTGGTAATTAAAGATTTTTTTTGTTTTGCATCATTTCCCCATAAGACAAATATAATAGATTCATCTCTTTGATTTAATAATTCAATTACTTGGTTTGTAAAAATTTCCCATCCTTTATTTTTGTGGCTATTTGCATAATGTTCACGAACAGTCAAAACCGTATTTAAAAGTAAAACACCTTGTTTAGCCCATTTAGTTAAGTTACCAGTTTTAGGATATGGAATATTTAAATCAGTAGTTAATTCTTTAAAAATATTTTTTAGAGAGGCTGGCAATGGTACATGATCTAAAACTGAAAAACATAATCCATGCGCTTGTCCTATCTCATGATAGGGATCTTGTCCTAATATAACCACTTTTACATCTTTATAGTCAGTATACTTTAAAGCATTAAAAATATCATACATTGAAGGAAAAATACGATAATTAGCATATTCTATTTTTAAAAATTCTCTCAATTTTAAATAATATTCTTTTTTAAATTCTTCACATAATAGTTCATCCCATTGATTATTTAATTTGACCATATCATTATCCTACTTTCTTAGCCATATTATAACATTAATTCTTTTTTTTTTCAAAAAAAAGAAATCATTGGATTTCTTTTTTAACTTTTTCTAACTTACTGATGTTAAAACTACATAACAAATATACAGAATTAAAAGAAGAATACCTTGTATCTTAGAAAACTTTTTTGTAATCAAAGTTGGGATGAGCGCAACAATAGTTACAATGAAACAAGCAGGAAGATCAATTGTGGAAACAGCTCCAGTCATTGGTAAATTTCCACCATAAATGAGTGCACATATTGGCAATATTAAAGTTAAGTCAATAATATTAGCACCAATAATATTACCTGCTGAAAGTGATGCTTGTTTTTTAACAATTGCTGTAATTGTAGTCACTAATTCTGGTAGTGATGTCCCTATCGCAATTATCGTAACAGATATGATTCTTGTAGGTACTCCACACATCTCAGCTAATTTTTGTCCATTATTTTTTAAAAGTTCGGCACCTACTACTATACCAATTGCTCCCGTTATAAACTTCAAAATATTAATGAAAATGGTTTTTCTAGATTTTTCCGGTATTTTTTTTGTTATATCTTCAAGATGCAATTCTTTTTCCTTTTTAGTATTTTTAATTGCCATAAAAATATTTTCGCACATTGCAATTCCAAAAATTATTAATAAACAAATGCTCGCTAAAATACCAACACCATTAAAAAATTTTCCAAACAAAGCAATGACCAATGATGCACAAATAAGCAAAACTGACTTTAAAGCATATTCACTTCTTTTTATAGCGGTCGGAATACAAATTAAAGCAATTGCTAAAATCAAACCCGTATTGGCGGTAACACTGCCTACTGCATTCCCAATAGCCATATCCACCAATTCTGGATTACTTTGTGTTTTAGCAGATATTGCAGCAAATAATGAAACTAATAATTCAGGAAGTGTAGTTGCAAGGCTAACAATCGTTGCACCAACTATTAATTTAGGAATACCAGATATTTCTGCAAACCAACTTGCCGCATCCACAAACCAATCTCCACATTTAATAATAATTATAAGTCCTAAAATAAGTAAAACTATACACCAAAAAATTTCCATAATAAAAATATTTCCTTCTAATTTATTTACAATGTAATAATTGTATCATATTTCTATTATATTTACAAATTCTTTATTTTATTTCTAATATGTAAATACCAACTTTATATTTTATCAATCTACTTTATTTCCATAATTCATTAAAACCATATATAAAGTTTACAAACACTTTTCCTCATATTTTTAAAAATAATAAAATTTTTTGACATTAAAAGTCATTTGCTTTAATCCCTTCATTATTTATATTTTTTTTCTAAAACAAATTATTCTATTAGCCTCTTCAAATCCGGCACGCAAATGAAAATTAAAACTAACTCTATTGTTTAATTCGCAATCACTTGCAAATTCTGTGCATCCTTTTTCATGTGACCATTTTTCACATTTTTCTAATAGTTTTGTTGCTATTCCTTGTTTACGATACATAGAATCTACATAAATTCCTTCTAAATAACCAACAGGACTACTATTCGTACCTTCTACATAATCATATCTTAATTGGCACTGTGCAAAAGCAATAATTTCATTTTCTAAATAACAAACATAGATTACAGTATCATTTTTTTCTAAATACTGCATAAACTCTTTTTTTAATTCACCAATATCACTATTTATGAATAATTTTTTCACAATTGATATTGTTTTTTCAATATCACCAATTTGCATCTTTTTAATATTAAACATATCTATCAATTTACTACTCCACTATCTTTTTAAAAAATCGACTAAATTATAATAACATATTCAAATCTAATTAGACTTGAATTTCTTTCTAAATCATTATTTAAATAAATAATAATTTTTCTCAAGTAAATTTTATATTATTTTTTGTCTCTTCAATATATCAGAATATATATTATATCATAATATGTTATTTTTGTCGAAAAAAGTTCTATAAAAGACATAGATTTTTGAATTTTAAATCTATGCCTTTTATTCTTTATTCTTACTATACATATTTATAAATAAGATTGACATATTAATTAGAACAAAATTATAAATGTTTTTATTTCCCATTATTTTAATATTTTAAATCTAATTTTATGATTACTTCATTCCATTTTCTATCCATTCGTTAAAATCACAAATTATCATATCACATGTATAAATTGTTTCTGCTAGTTTAGGTGAATACTCTTCCTTAAAATAATTTTGATATTGTTCATTTTCATTACATTTTAGATATTTAATTTTTTTATAAAAATTCGAATCTATAGCTATTACATCAAGATTATTTCTTCCAGCCTCAGATGATAACTTTGAGGCATCTATTACTGCATCTCCAATCCATATATTATCATTAATTCCACCTTTCTTTTTCCCTGATCTAATAATTAAGGTTTCAGATGCACCTAAACCAATACCAATTTTAAAATTTATAAACTGGTTTTGTTGCAATATTTTTTGAAACATCTTCTGAAAGGTATTAATTTCAATTGCATTAATTAAAATATCACTTAGTTCTTCCTCAGTAGGAGCTGAATAAATTGCATATACACAATCACCACGAATTCCTATTTGTCGATAGTTACTATTGCTTTTCAAAATTATAATAATTTCCCTAAAAAATGTTCTTAAAATTCTTGCTAAAAGTTCTTTTTCCACTTCTTTAAAAAGTTTAGTCGAATCTATAATATCTATAAAAAGTGCACCTACATAAGTTTTTATCCCATTATTATATGAAAAAATACCATTATCTTGTGGAATAGATTCTCTATTTTCAATTTCAGTTTTAGTGTGCAGAACTTCTATTACGCGTTTTTTAATTTCTTTATAGTTTTCAAGCATTATTTTTATACCCCCATATCACTAAATTATTTCAATATTTCTTATAAATATACCATTTTATACAATTATAATTTATTTTTCTACATATTTCAAATTATTAAATAATTTTAATAATTATATTTAAAAATTTCTCTCATCTAGAATACGTTTCATCATAAATAATGCAAAAAAAGAAAAAAATACGAAAAGTAAAAAACTAAATTTTATATTAAAATTTAGTTTTATCATACTATTCATTTATTTGAATTTTCAAACTAATATTAAAAAATAATATTACTTCTTATTTACTTAATTTTTTATAAATTACATATTTAGTATCTTGGTAATTGACTTAACTTTTCTTGCATTTCTATATCATTAGAAAAATACTCTTGAAAAAATCCTATTGACATTGAATTCTTTAGATCATCAGGATATCTAAACATTTATTATTCCCAACATTAGTGTTAAAGAATAAAATAATGTTGCTATAATTTTTTTCAATTTAATCCTCCCTATTGTTTATCATTTTTTCATATAACCATTCATAATCAACCTTATTTTTTGAAATATAGATGTATCCTTCTTCTACTTTATCTCCATTTATATGCCCATATGATACATATCCAGCAGGAGAAACATAATAACATGTTGTTTTACCAATACTACAATTGTATTGATTTAAAAAGGTAATTCCTATTCTTTCTCCGTTCCATATCTGATAATCATCGGATACATCATCAACATCTAATAATTCAAATTCTTGATTCATTATCATTTTTTTGATTTCTTTAATATCTTTGCTATCGACAATCTCTGTTCCTGTTCCGCTATCAAAAGACATTTTCATTTCTATTTTTTTTACTTTTGAAGCACAAGAAACAAAACAAAGAGTACATAAAATCATTCCAATTATTACTAATACTTTTTTCATATCTTCCTCCTCTATTATTCTTTTTTGTTTAC
>FR890798.1 GCA_000433035.1 Staphylococcus sp. CAG:324
AAAAAGCCTTCATTAGTGAAGTGAACCCCATTTAGTTCACACATAAAATAAGACTATATCTCCTTATGATATAATGATATCGTAAGGAGGTTTTTTTATGGCAAGAAAAGGAATTAAACACAATAATTATACAGTTGAGTTTATACAAGAAGTTTTGGAAAAATATTATTCTGGCCAAGGTGGATTCACTTCTCTAGCTAATGAGTATAAAATTCCAATTAAAACATGGATTTATAGGACGAATAAAGGAATTAATGTTTTTAAAAATAAAAAAACAAACTCATTAGGTCGTCCTAAAGAATTTGAAATTGATTATAAGGAAAGATATGAAATATTAAAAAAATTCCTGACCTTCATAAAAGCACAACGAAAGAAAAAATAATTTTTATTAATCTTTATTTAAACTTATATAGTTTGAGAAATATGTGCAAAGTGTTGGAAATCTCTACTAGAACATATTACAAATATAGAAACGTTGAAGATAAAGATTATTATGATTATTTAATTATAAAAAGGTATTACGAATTATGAATAAATATAATTTAAGGGCAGAATACGTAAAGAAAATACATCCACATACATATAAGCGGATTGAAGAAAATGTTGAACCAAACTTACTAAATAGGAATTTTGATATTGAACATCCTAATAAAGTATGGGTAACTGATATAACTTATCTTATATTTAATAATAAACGTGCATATTTATCTACAATATTAGATTTATTTGATCGAAAAGTAGTAGCATATAGAATTTCTAAATTTAATGATAATCAATTAGTTATTGATACATTAAATGAAGCTATAGCTAAAAATAAAGACGTATATGGACTAATCATTCACAGTGATCAGGGTTTCCAATATACGTCTTTTAGTTACAAAGCCATATGCGAGTCAGTAGGTATTCAGATTTCAATGAGTCGCAAGGGAACACCGCTTGATGATTCTCCAATGGAAAGTTATCATAGTATTCTTAAAAAAGAGACTTTGTATAATAATTATATCACAAATTTAGAAGAATATATAGCAATTGTAGAAGATTGGATAGAATTTTATAATACAAAAAGAATTAAAAATAGGAAGAGAAAATAATCTCTTCCTTTTATTTAGACATAAGACTTATTTTAT
>FR890799.1 GCA_000433035.1 Staphylococcus sp. CAG:324
TTTTTTAGTGTCTACATTTATTTTACCATTTCAAAGAAAAAGTTTACTTCTTTTTTATTTATCATTATGCATTCAATAATTTTTCGAGTTCCTCTACTAAATTATCCATTCGCTCAACAACTGCCATATAGGCATCTTTTTTTGTAAAATCAACCCCTGCTTCTTTTGCTTGATCAACCGGATATTTTGAACCACCAGATTTTAATAAATTTATATATCGATCAAATGCTCCTGGTACTTTTTCCTTAACATCCTTATATATTTTAAAACTTGCCGCAAAAGATGTTGCATATTGATAAACATAAAATGGCGTATAAAATAAATGAGGAATATAGGCCCAAACATATTGTTTCACTTCTTCTTTTGTAATATCTAAGCCATAATATTTTTTATATAAATCAATCATAATTTGTGATAAAACTTGATGATTGATAGGATTCCCTTTAGCCACTTCATGATTAGCTAAATATTCATATTCAGCAAACAATGTTTGACGATAAAATGTACTCATAATTTCATCAATTGCTTTTTGAATTACCATAATTTTTTCTTCTTTTGTTGCATCAGGCAAAGATAAGAAATAATCAAGTAGCGTATGTTCATTAAAAGTAGAAGCAATTTCTGCCACAAAAATCGTGTAATCTTGCAACATCGTTGGTTGTGTTTGAGTTGCATACATAGAATGAATAGAATGACCTGCCTCATGAGCAACTGTAAATACACTATCTAAAGTATTATCAAAGTTCAGTAAAATAAATGGATGAAGATTAGCAACACTTGATGAATATGCTCCTGTTCTTTTCCCAACCTTTTCCATTACATCAACAAAACCATCCCTTAATACTTCATGAGCTTTGTCCTGAAAATCTTGTGGAAATTGCGAAATAGAATGAAAGAAAAGTTCCTTTGCTTCCTCATATGTATATTCTTTATTAGAATGTGCAAGTTCTAAAAACCGATCATAAGTATGATATTGTTTTAATCCTAAATATTTTTTACGAAGACGTATATATTTTTTTAATGATTTATTATATTTTCCAGCAACCTCAATTAAATTTGTAAATACTTTTGTTGGAATATTGTCATTATATAAATAACTTTCTAAAACTGAATCATAATTTCTAGCTTTTGATGTAGCCTTATTTGTTTGTAGAACATTATTATAAATCGTAGCATAAGTTGTCTTATGTTCATCAAAGGTTTTAAACACTGCTTCAAATATTTTTTTTCTATCTGTTGCATTGTCACTTGATGCAATTAAAGAACGATAATTACCTTGAGTAACAGTGACTACTTTTTTATTTTTTAATTTTACATCTTGACTTTTGCCATCTCCTACTGCAAGCGCACTATAAAGTTCTGCAGCACTAGATGTTATAGGTGCATACAATGATAAAAGTTTTTCACTACTAGCATCTAATACATGTTTAGCTCCACGGAAAAGTTTTTCTAAACTAAAACGAAATTCTTCAATTTCTGGATTTCTATCAACAAATTCCATTGCTTTTTTTTCACCAATAGAAATGATTTCTGGTTCAGCATAGGATACAACTTCTGATAAAGTATATAATACCATTCTACATCTATTCAGATTTGCGGCATTTTCTACATCCTTTTTATTTAAATCACTCTTTAGTGATGCATATTGATAAACTCGAGAAGCATCATTTTCAAATTGTCTTGTTAACAAAAAATATTTAACAAAATACTCTTCATTTGATAACTTACCCTCATACTCTTTGAATTGCTCAACTAATTGATTTACACTTTCTAAACTTTTTTCAAATTCCTCTTGATTTTTAAAATGATACGTTAAATCCCAATTCATCTTTTCATACCTCCAAGTATTTTCTATAATTTTATTTTAACATAAAATGCAAATTTTTAAAACTAATTAGTATTGAAAAATGCAAGGAGAATCTCCTTACATCAATTCTTATATCTTTATTTGATTTGTTCTTACATACTTTACTAATAAAATAGTGGTTACTAAACTTTGTATAAACACAATCAAACTTACAATAAGCCATAATACAGTATCTTGAATATGTATTATACTAATAATCAATCCTATAGTTGAAACAAATATATATAGTATTTCAAACACTAATAGTGTAATTGTTGATTTTTTTTGATAGTCATTTAAATATAAAATTTTTCGTGAATGAATCAAATAAACAATTGCGCATATACCCAATACAATTGCAACAATTAAGGATATGATTCCAATAGCGGTAACTAAAACTGAAGCAAAAGCTGAACTACAAGCAGCAATTTGATTGTCAAGTCCACTAGAAGGATTGGTATTATTCTTTGCTTTTTGCCCTTCAACAATTAAAAAGATACCACCAAAAAAAAGAATAATTGTTACAACTAATTGAATAATACTTTTTATATATAATATTAAGCCACACGTTTTTTTAAGTTTTTCTATTTGCATTTTTCCTCCAAAATAAATACCCAGATGAGCCGTTATCACAAGATGCGCAACCGCATCTAAAATAAGGTGGTAAACTAGCAATTTTACATTGGGATTCCTATTATTGTCTATAGGCCTTCAACGCTTGTAAAATCTTGTTCCCTAAGTGTGTTCTGTTCGGGTCGCTCAAAAAATAAGTGAAAATGCGAACTCTCCAGGTAATTTAATTATACCATATTCATATATATTTTTCAATATTTATAAGCATTTTATTCATAAATTTTTTTGTTTTTTAAAAATAATTATTTCTGATTATGAATGAAATTATTTACTTGAAAAAAATAATTTATTTAGATATAATAATATAAATATATATAATGAGGTTAGTATGGAAAAATATCAAATAATTGAACAAAGTATTATTAAAAAATTTAGGCCTCAAATTTGGCGAATGTTTATACGAGCAATTGATGAATACAAATTGATTGAAGAAAATGATAAAATTGCAATATGTATTTCCGGTGGTAAAGATTCCATGCTACTGGCAAAATGTATGGAAGAATTACAAAAACACGGAAACGTTAAATTTGATCTTGTTTACTTATGTATGGATCCCGGTTATAGTACTAAAAATGTAGAAAAAATTAAACAAAACGCTATTTTATTAAATCTTCATCTAGATTTCTTTCATTCTAATATTTTTGATTATGTAAAAAAAATTGATGAATCTCCTTGCTATTTATGTGCTAGAATGAGAAGAGGATTTCTATATAGTGAGGCACAAAAAAGAGGATGCAATAAAATTGCTTTAGGTCATCATTTTGACGATGTAATTGAAACTGTATTAATGAGTATGTTTTATGGAGCGGAATATAAAACAATGATGCCTAAAGTAATAAGCAAAAACTATCATCAAATGGAATTAATTAGACCTCTTTATTTGGTCAAAGAGCAAAGCATTGTTGATTGGTGTAAGTATAATGAATTAGAATTTTTACAATGTGCATGTGATTTTACAAAAAACAACTTATATCAAGACTCTTCTAAAAGAAAAGAGATTAAACTACTCATATCTGACCTTAGAAAAAAATATAAAGACATTGATAAAAATATTTTTCATAGCTTTCATAATGTAAATTTAAATACAATTATTGGTTATCATACGGATTCAATTCAATATCATTTTTTAGATGATTATGATTTAAAAAAACAAAACCACTAATATTTTGAATGCGTTTCCACTTTATTGATTGTTTTGTTTGAAATATCTTTTATTTTTAGATATAATATATATAATTAAATAGTGAGGTTGCAAAATGGAAATTAAGAAAAAGAGTACTATTTTATTTCTTGGAGATTGCATTACAGGAGCAGATCGAGATTTAAATAATCCGAATGATTTAGGACATGGTTATGTTGAAAGAATCAATGATGCAATTAAAAATTATCGTATAAAGGTTGTGAATCGTGGTGTTGATGAAAATAGAACGATTAATTTGTTAGAACAATATGAAGAAAGTGTCCTAGCAGTCAAACCCGATGTTGTCACTATATATATTGGTATGAATGATGTTTGGCATCACTATTCTAAAGGAATTGAAACTACCAATGAAGAATTTGAAAATAATTTTAGATCTCTTCTTGAAAAAATTAAAACTGATTTTAACGTTCCTATTATTATTATTGAACCATTCATTATTGATATTACACCAGAACTCACTAAAATGCGTGAAGAATTATGGCAAAAGGTTGATATTATTAGACGTTTAGCAAGAGAATATGCGCAAGAATATATTGCATTAGATGGTTCTTTTGCTAGTGCCTGCATTAAACATCAACCTACATTTTATTCAATTGATGGTGTTCATCCTACTGAAGAAGGTCATAAATTTATTGCTAGACGTTGGTTACGAAATATTATTATTGAAGATTAAAAAATAGTACAAACTAAATGCTTTAGGCAAATAGTTTGTACTATTTTAATTTAATGATTCTTTGTTCTTGTAATAAACCCCCAAGATATAAAAATTCCGATTATATCAAATAATATACTTTGTAATACGATAGTATAACATTGATTATCAGGATTACGGATATAACCTATTAAACTTTCGCCATTCGTATTGGCTAAAATGGCCAAAAAACATATCGTAGCTACAATTGTTGCCAAAAATGATGATATAGCAACGCATAAAGTAGTATACCATTTTAAAGGAGCCTTACCAAGTGTATAACCAAGATAAGCACAAATAGGAGATAGTGCATATAACACACCGATAAAATAATCCGCAAATATTAAAGCAAGAAAAGCTGGAATAAACCCAATAAATGCCCCTATTATTCCTCCTAATAGACTCATTTTCAATCTATTGGATTTCTCTTTTGTTGTTTTCAACTCTTCTTCTGCACAAGATTGGTGAGATAACACATATAGTTTTCTTATTACAACCCATTCCTTTTCTTCCTTTTCTTTATCATCATTACAAAATAGACACCTATTATAATCATCAATATTCTCTTTTTGTAATGCTTTCGTAAGAGTATTCATAAATTCTATAAAAAAGTCTTTTTTATTCTCATTTTCTTTAGGAAAATTAATGAGTGCTTGTAAAAGAAAAGCATTATGTTCTTCATTCATACTAACAACGAATTGTAATTCTTTTCTTATAGTTTTGATATTATCTAAAGTCATAACTTTATTAACTAATATAGATACTTGATAAGTAGGTATCTTTTTATTCGATAACAGATTTAAAGAGAAATGATATCCATTATTTACACCATAAATTGTTTTTTTCTCTATATGATATCCTAAAATATTGGCTAACTCTAATACTTGCTTTTCTTTCATACTTATGTTTTTCTCCTTTATCATAATTTTCGTATATTGTATCATATTATCATTCTTTTTTCTATAATTTTGATAAAAATTGTCAAATAACATCTTGTCATCTGACAATTTTTATTAATTTGTAATTATTATATCTTCTTTTTTTGATTTTAACTTTTTTGGTTCTACTTGAATTTCTCCTGCTTTTGTTAAAGCTACTTTAGTTAAAACAGGTCCAAACAATTCATATATTAAAGTTGCACAAAGAACAATAGTCACAACTTGCTTAGCAATATTGGGGTTAATAACTGAAAATTTGCTTGAAACCATTTGAGCCATGCCAATAGCCACACCAGCTTGTGGCAACAGCGCAAAACCCAAATATTTTTTTACATTATTATCAGCATGAACAATTTTAGCACCCAAATAAGAACCAAAATACTTACCTATACTTCTTGAAATTAAATATACAATTCCAACAATACCAATTGAAGCAAGTAAGGTTATGTCTAATTCTGCACTTGACAAAATAAAAAATAACATAAATAGCGGTGGTGTCCATTTTTCACATCCATCCATTATTCCTAAGGCACTTTGATTCAAATTACAAAAAGTAGCGCCAATCATCATACAAACTAATAATGATGATAAACTAAATGGAAAATTTTCAAATAATTCGCATAATCCTACACCTAGTAAAACCGCAGTAATCATTAAAATTAACCTATTGGCTCTCGATTTAAACCATTTCATTGATAATGCTAAAAGACTACCAATTGCAAAACCAATTAAAAGAGAACAAACTATTTCAGCAAGTGGATATACTAAAATATTCATAACTGTAATTTTATCACCAGTTGCAAATACTTTAGCAATCGCAAAAGAAACAGAAAAAAACATAAGACCAAACGCATCGTCTAAAGCAACCACAGGAAGTAAGGTATCTGTTACAATTCCTTTTGCTTTATATTGTCTTACAACCATTAAGGTTGCAGCAGGAGCCGTAGCAGTAGCAATTGCGCCTAACACAAGAGCTAAGGCAAGATTGCCTTGATTATAATTGCGCAAACAAATAAAAACTAAAACAATCGAAATATCAACTAAAATTAATGCCATAAAACTTTGAGCAAAAGTAATTGTAAAAATACTTTTACCAAGTTTTTTTAAACTTGATATTTTAAATTCACCACCAATTGAAAAAGCAATAAAGCCTAAAGCAATCGTTACTATGATTGATAAATTCTTAACAGTATCTTCATTTAACAATTTCAAACAGTATGGTCCAATGATTAATCCTATTACAAGATAACCCGTAACATTAGGTAAATGTAATAATTTAACAATTCTAGTAGAAATCAATCCTGCCACAAGGGCAATTGCAATACTTAAAATAATGGTCATATTATTCAATACCTTCTAAAAAATCTATAGGTAGTGAATACATAAAGCCCTTATCTTTGATACCGCCAGTGGCTTCATTTATAAGACTAGCTAATTTTTTTACTTCATCATCATGTTTTACAACAACAAATACCATAGGTCTTGGTGAATGATCGTATTCAATAACTTTACTAATACCACCAAACATTGGTACAGGTTCTATGTTATTGGTTAAAAGCGCCTTTTTAATACTAAGAGTCGGCATAACACTGCCATGAAAATGATTATCAGACAATTTTTTTAATATTTTAGGCATATATTCACCATCAACTAATACTGTTACAAATAATTTCATTTTATTCCTTCTTTCTCATCGATACTATTATATCACTTTTATAAAATAATGCAACATTTATATAAGAGAAAAGGTTTTATTTTTTATAAAAAAAAGAGCTTCAAATATTTTCCCCCCCAAGCAAATATCAGAAGCATTTATATTATACATAATTGTTAAGTCGAATTTTGTTAATTTTTAGTATTAAATTCAAAATATTTTTATTTTTTTAAAAATGCCTATTTCTAGGCATTAAAAACTATTTTTTGGTAGCTGCATTATATGCTCTTTTAGCAACTTGATAATAATCTTTAGCATCAACTAATGTTGCTTTAGATTGAATTTGATCAAATTTCCAAGTCTTACTATTTTCATCTAATACTATTTTAGTTTCATCAAAATTCATTTTGCTACCAACTAGTGTATTGGCAAGTTCTTCCATATTCTTTTTCCAACCAAGTCCAACACTACCTGCTGGCCAATAATTAGTAGCAGATTTTGTAAAACCAGTTGTTTTGCCATAATAATCAAATGTTACATCTTTAAATTGGGCATCACTTACTTTTGCCTTTCCATCTAAAACATTCGTTGCATACCATTTTGCATTGTCTTCACTGGTATTGATCCAAGTTTTTAAATTGGTAATGCCTTCTGCACTATATACGGGTGCATTATCACTATCAACGCTACCTGTAAAATTTTTATCACCAATTACCAAATATTTTGCCAATGTTAGTTCACCATGAGAACCCGTAGCTTTAAAATATAGATTTTCATCAATACTATCGCTAACTTGTGCCCAGTTTTCAGGAAGATATACTTCTTCAAAAGATAAACTAGTCACCTTCTCATCCTTTACTTTTATGCTAGCAACTCCTACATAATCTTTGTGAACAATTCCATAGCCAGTTCCACTAGTTTCAACCTTTTTCTTGCAACTAGTAAAAACTCCAAGGCTGATAAGTAAACAAACAACGAATAATAAATTTCTAATTTTTTTCATATTAACCTCCTTAAATTATTTATATTATTTGTTATTTTTAAAAATTTAATACCTTTAATTATAAAAACTATTTTAAAACAAATTTCATATATACAGGATTATGATCGCTATACTCAAAATTTGTATCTACATTCTCAACCATAATCACATCAACATTTTTAGAAACAATAAACCCATCTAACACAACAGTATAGTTAACATTCTTTTCATAAGGCATATCAGTACTTCTACATGTAGGAATATTATTGTTTGTTGCAAAACTAAAATTTTCATTCAAATCATCATTATTTAACGCATACACCCATTCTGGTTTTTCTTGTTTAGTTTCAAATACATACATACTATTAGCAATATCATGATTAAAATCTCCACCACAAACAACATAATTACCTTTTTGATATTCAACTTCTAAAAAAGAATTCAGTTGTTGTAATTGTTTTTTTCGATAAACACCACCTTTATCATATGCTGATAAATGAACATTCACAATTACTAAATAGTTATCATGATTAGTCTTCAAATAACTTGCACTAAAGCAACGATCTAAATCGAAGAACTTACTAGGAAAAGCATCAGTTATCTCTAAAGACTTTCGAATGACTTTATCAATTTTATATTTTGAAAAAGTTGCAATACCACTATTTACTACTCCATGTGGGTCTAAAATAGGATAAAATAAATAAGCAGAATGAAAATTAGATACATGTACACTAGCCATTTTAGCTAATGATTCCTGAAGCATTTTAAATTGATTTACTTGAAAGCTTCTTGTAGAATTAGTGTCAACTTCTTGAAAAAAAGCAAAATCAGGATTGAAAGCGGTAATTTCTTCAATAGCACCTCTTGTATTAGTCAATACAATCTCTTTTGATGTAGCCTTAGATAGTTTTCCTTTCACTTTCTCACCGCTTAACATTTTACCTTGATCCATAAAAAAGGAAAAATCATGATTATACGCTCCAAAGCCAATGTTATAAGTAGTAATGGCATATTCCTTACCTACCACTAATGTTTCTTGTGTATTATTATAGATTTCATCTGTATATATTTTATTGTCTTCAATTCGATAATATTGACAAGATATATATATTACATACGATAATACAAGCAGAACAAATACACCTAAAATACCAAAGCACGAAATCATTATCCGTTTTTTCATGTTATTTAAATATGATTTCCTCAAATCCATCTTCTATTAATTTATCTTTTTGAAATTTAAAATTCTTACTTTTATAAACAACTAAGGTTATTGTATTTTGTTCTTCTCTTAACATTGAGGCTTCTTGAAAAACTTTTGTAAGTTCCTCTTTTGAAATATTTTTATCAATCACAAAAGCGACCTTTTTCTTGGCATTAAACAAAAAAGTAGGGTTTTTTTCTTTTAAAATTGTAATGATTCGTTCAAAACCAATGGAAAATCCACAAGCAGGAACACTTATACCAGCATATTTTTCAATCATACTATCGTATCTACCACCACCTGCTACACTACTTGAAAATTCCATCATTTCTATTTCAAAAATTGGGCCTGTATAATATGACATCCCCCTAACAAGAGTAGGATCAAATAAAATTTCAAAGTTATGATTAGAAGCACTTTGTACGGTATCGATGATTTGATCTAAATTATTGATAATATTCTCATCAACACAATTTATTCCTATTTTAGAAAAATAATTTTTTGTACTAGATCCTAATAGTTTTTCATCAAACAATTCCATATAGGTATAAACAGCATTTTTATTATAACCCGCATTAATTAATTCTTCTAAAACACCATCTTTACCAATTTTATCAATCTTATCTAAAATAATAAAAATTTTATCGCTATCTTCACTAGGAAACTGACAATAATCTGCCATCATCTTTAAAATTCTTCGATCATTCATACGCACTTTAAAATGACGAAAACCAATCTTAGTAAGTAAAGTTGTGGTTGCTAAAACCAATTCTATTTCCGCAATATTTGTTTTTTCACCTAAGATATCAATATCACATTGAATAAATTGACGAAACCTTCCCTTTTGGGGTCTTTCGGCTCGCCATACATTACCAATCTGTAAAGCCTTAAATGGTGAGGGAAGTTTTGCCATATTATTGGCATAATATCTAGATAAAGGAACCGTTAAATCATACCTCAATCCCATATCAACTAAATCATTTTCATCTTTTGCATTACTATAATCTAGTTTATCTCCTCTTTTTAAAACTTTAAAAATTAGTTTTTCATTTTCTCCCCCCTGTTTAGAGCACAAATTTTCAATATGTTCTAAACAAGGTGTTTCAATAATATGAAATCCAAATTTGGTATACGTATCCTTAATTTCTTTTATCACATATTCTCTTAATAGCATTTCATTTGGTAAAAAATCGTTCATCCCTTTGACTGGGATTTTAACAAAACCCATTTTATAACCTCCTTATGATATGTATTTATCTTATTTCATTTATTCTAAAATATTAGTTGTTATATAATCTACCCCATATTCGACCATTTTATCAAAGATTTCTTCAGTATCAACAGTCCAAGCATTGACTTCTAAACCTTTTGCATGAAATCTATCTACTAATTCCTTTGTAATCAAATCATATCTTAAATCAATATTTAAATTTTCTTTTAAACATTGTTCAATTATTTTTTCACTATATAAAAAACCTAATAAAAACTGAGTATGATATTCTGGATATTTTTCTTTTAAGTAAAGAATTGTACTCATTGTATAACAAATAATCATACTTTTGTCAAACATATCTTCTTCTAATAGCAATTCCATCAATTTGTCAACTGCTTCATTGTCAAATCCCCATTTCAATTCAATAACTGGATATTTATTATAATGTTTGCATATTCGTAAATATTCTAGTGGCGTTGCGATATGATAATTATATGTATGATAAGTTCCTTTAGCAATCAATTCAACCCTCATTGCCTCTTTAAAATTCATATTGCGTATAAGATTATCACTATTCGCTAATCTTTTTAAATCATCATCATGAAATAAAACCATTGATCGATCCTTTAATAAAGTAATATCTGTTTCAATACCAAAATAACTTCTATTTGCAGCAGCTAAAAAAGCCTCTTTCGTATTTTCTAATTCATATTTAGAATAGCCACGATGAGCAATCATTTTCATTATTATCCTATCCTTTCAATCTTAGAAATCAATTATACCATAAGATGGTAAAAAATGCAAATATTTTTTTCTTATTATGATATTTTGTGTTATAATAAATAAGAGGTGATTGATATGATTTTTGAGCAAATAAAAAAAACACCTAAAATTTTTTTCTTTTACTTATATATTGTATTACAATTTATATTTTATATTTTGCTTTATACAACAAATCTTTTTGTCTATCATTTAGGATGTTATAGTGTTATTATATGTGGTTTAATAGTTAGTCTATTTATATGTTTAAAATATAAAGTAAAGTATACCTACTTACTTGTTTTTGCACAACTCTTTACTTTAATTTCTGATACTTTTTTGGTGTTACTTGATGATTATTATTTAATTGCCCTCAGTTCTTTTATAATAGTACAAATTTTTTATTATTTATATATTTTATCATTTACTAATTTTAAATTAGACAGCAAACACCAAATAATTTTAATAATAAGAATTGCCATTTTTATTATTATTCTTGGATTATTTATTTTTATTACAATTGTTGATATATTGGTTTTTTTAGCTTTAGAATATTTTGCTTTTTTATTATTTAATTTTGTTGAAAGCATCTTTGTTTTCAAATCTAATATTTTACTACCTTTTGGTTTATTCTTATTTATTCTTTGTGATTTATGCGTAGGTTGCTACAACATTGTTGATATCATTGATATAAAACAAGATAATATCATTTATCTTATTGCAAACTTTCAAATCAATTTATCATGGATTTTTTATCATCCTTCTCAAGTAATTTTATCATTATGTGGACTTTTTGATAAAAAGTAAGTAAACATTTTCATAGGTAATAATAATCAACTTAAACTTATTTTATGATATATTACCTATAAGGAGATTATATTATGAAAATATTTAAACAAATAGCAATCATTATAGGCTTTTCGTTATTAGGTGAGATTCTATCTTGGTCGTTATCCAAATTGATTCCCAATTTTTTCTTTCCTGGGTCATTAATTGGAATGATGATTTTATTCTTATTTCTAAACTTTAACATTATTAAAATTGATGCAATTGCAAGTGTAGGTTCTTTTTTCGTTGATAATATGGGCTTTTTCTTTATTCCTGCTGCAGTATCCATTATGAGTTATTTCGATATCATTGCCCCTAATATTTGGAAAATGTTATTGCTTTGTATGATTAGTTTTTTAACAACTTTTTGTGCCATTTCACTATCCGTTCATTTTACTTTACTAATTCAAGAAAAAATTCAAAAAGATAGGGCTAATAGTCATGAGTAATCTTTTTTGTAGTCCTTTATTTTATATTTTTCTAACACTTTTTACTTATACTATTTTTAGTTTTATTTATCATAAATGTAAATTCCCCTTATTCAATCCTTTATTACTTACAAGTATTGTTATTATTTTATATTTATTAATCACTAAATATAGTGTAAATAGTTATACTGATAGTTTATCAATAGTTAATATTTTTTTATCACCTCTTACCGTATGTCTTGCAATTCCCGTTTTTAACCGCATTCAAATTGTGAAACATTATTTCTTACCTATTGTTGTAGGAACTATAATAGGGGCTATAGTGAGTATTGGAAGTGTTTTATTATTTGGCAAAATGCTTCATTTAGATCAAGAAATTATTATGTCGATGATACCAAAATCTGTTACAACTCCTATTGCTTTAGAAATCTCTGAAAAACTAGGTGGTATTAAGGGAATTACTGTTTCAGCTGTTATTTTAACTGGCATTTTGGGTGCTTTAGTTGGACCTTTAATTTTAAAATTATTTCACATTAAACGTTCACCTGCTATTGGAATGTCACTTGGCGGTACATCACATGCAGTTGGAACCTCAAAGGCTGTTGAAATTAGTGCTAGAGCAGGGGCTATTTCATCTGTAGCAATTGTAACGTCAGGTATTGTAACCGTAATACTTTCATTATTCTTATAAAAAATAAACAGGATTAACCCTGTTTATTTTTTATTTATCTGTCTTTTTCTTTCTTTTAAAAATTTGCTCTCTAAACAAAATGAGTAATAAAATAATGAGAAAAACAACAATGAGACCAAAAGTAATATAGGTTTGTTTTATTCCTTGTGGAGCATACGATGCTAGAAACATAATTGGCAACCCAAAAACAATTGCCGGTAAATTCTGATAAACTAAATTATTAGATGCAGGAGTCTCAAAATTAGGATCAATTTCTCGAAGTAAAATGATACCAGTACTAGCCGTTCCTGTAAGCATTCCATACATGGCAAAAAATTGTTCATATTTATACTCTTTAAATAAAACTTTAGATACAAAATAAATATAATAAAATGTAGCAAAAGCACCAATTAATCCCATAATAATAAGAATAAGCCAATAATCTTTGATAACATCTAAATCAATTACAGCAATTCCTGCTACAATCATAACATCAAAAGCAACCCCACCAATACGATTCATCATAAAATCATTTATATAGTCTTTTTTTACGATATTTTTATTTCTAAGTAATCTTAAAATTCCTTTAAACCCTACCGCAAGTAAAGTTCCAATTAAAAAGTTAAAGCCATATATAGTAGCACGAAGTCCTTCACCAACAATATCGCCTAATACTTTCATAATAAAATAAGATACTATATATATACATATAACAATAGCAATTTGAATGGTTAGTTTATCTATTGAACTATTTAACGGAATTTCATTTTTTCCTTGAATTTTTTCTAAATTCATTTCTTCACTATTTTCACTAATTTGGACTTTTACCTTACCTTTTCTTTTTAAATAATTTAAATAAATCACTCCACCAATACTAGCAGATAAAAAACCTAAAGCAGCTATTGCTAATCCAAAATTAGCACCACCAACAAATCCATAAGTATTTTCATAAATATTACCATAATTTAAAGCTTGTCCCGTACCTTGCCCATATCCAAGTGCAAGAATAATTCCAGCAGCTGCATTTAAACCCGAAATATAGTTTACCGCAATCATCGTCACAATTAAACCAAGGACTGCTTGTATTAAATATGTGCTAACAGTAGTCACTCCAGTATTAAAAATTTCAGTTGCTCTTTTTTTGCCTTTATCCTTCTTTCCATCTCTAAGAGCCATACATATAAAACCAATTGCAAGGCAATGATAAGTAATGGTTTCTAAAATACTACTTCCTGACATTGCAGTCACATAAGCATCATCAACATTTTTCACAATTGAAAAAATTGGTAATTCAAAAAAAGTATTTTTAGTAATTAATTTATAAATAGTTGTAAATATCAAAATTATAATTCCCCCTAAAACGGATGCAGGAATTAATGATTTTTGTAAAAAAGTAATATTTTTTTTCAAAATGTGGGCAATTAACATACTAGCAAATAACATCCCACCTAATAATAAAAGCGACCAAATATTAGAGTCCCAAAAATTTGTCATTTTTTACATCTCCTTTTTCAATTTTATATTTATAAAATACATTCACATACTTCATTGCATTAAAATGATTATCACCTTTAAATTGTAAAATAAATTTATCAACATAGAAATTAAGTTTATTTTTGCCAAATACTCCTGAAGAAGAAATTTCATCAAATAAAAATTGACTTTTTTTGTCTTGGTAGATAATCTCCATTCGATTTGCATACATCCTAATCATAGCATTTTTATCAATAATTTTTTTAGATTTACGAAATAAGACTTCAATAAATATAACTTTATCTTCAAAAAAAAGATGGTTTACATCATAACTCATAAGTTGCATATCAAATAATTTGTTTTTTTGATATTCATACCATTCATTGACATTTTTAAATGGTGCATCCATATTGATGCCTTCAAACTGTTTATATGCATTGTATTTCAGCATCATATTGCAAGTTGTGCAAGAAAGCATTTGTTTATGCGACTTAAAAGTAGTAAATCCACATTGGGGACAATTGTAAATTACCCTTTCTAAATATTCAGCACTATGCGAGGATGTATAAGGACCTTCTTCGGTTGACTCATCCACATATAAATCTTCACATAACATTGCATATAGTTTTTCATCTGGTATATCCTTATAATCTTCATAGTTATATGTCTTATAGACACTACCATAAAAACGTCCTTTTCTTTTTTTATTAGCCCATCTAGGAAAAATACCATATCCACCTTCAATCCTAATTGTAGCAATCGGTATTTGTAGAAACTTTATCATTTTAACGATTGTTGGATTAATATATTCAGTTTTACCACTATATGTTCGATTTCCTTCGGCAGCGATAACAATTGAACCACCTTCTTGTACTACTTGTTTACAAGTTCTCAAAATAGTAAAATCGGTAGATGCCTTTTTATATGGTATAGGATGAACCAAAAATTTCATAATTGGTGATAAAAATTTAATTGTAGTTAAATCATCGCTCATTATAAAATACGTTTTATTACTCCAAATAAGTCCTATAAGAAACTGATCCCAAACGGTTTGGTGATTGTGCATAATAAAATATGGCTGTTTATGATTCTTAAACCTCTTATATCGAAAACCAAAGTAAAAATAAGCAATCGGTCTCATAAAAATTCTAATCGTTCCCATCACAATTTGATGCCTAACCTTAATCCATTTTTTCTTTGTCATATATTTTAACCTCTACAATATATTATTTTATCATATTTAAAGTCTAAATATCAATTATTTAACTATTTTTAAATATTATTATATAATATAAATTTAACAAAAATAAAAAGTACTATATCAAAAAACTGATATAGTACTTTTTACTATCCTCTCAATTCTTGCATTCGGTTACAAATAGTATCAGTTAAAATATTTTTAGTATCATAACTATAATCCCAAAACATAATCCCTAATCCTTCTTGATATGCATAATTGACTTTTTCAATTAAAGACTGTTCATCTTCATATGTAATAAAGAATGATTCTTCTTCATTATATAAATATGGCACTCTTGCATCCTCATCAAAATATCTTACATATTTTTTGTTTGGTAAAATATTATCATATATATAAGAATAAGTTACCGTTCCACTTTGATATTGCATATGATAAAGTTCTGCCATAGCTCCAAGTCCTGGATATTTTGAACCCAAAGATTGACCAGTAACTTTATAAACTTTACCATAAAAAGCCGCACCAATAATAATCTTATCCTTATCTAAACCAGCCTCAGTAAACCATTTAATTCCTTGATCTATACCATAACCAACATTACCATCATTATTTGCCTTAAAAAGTGGACACAAATGAGTTGCTCTACCTGCTAAATTCATATCGTATGACATCATATTGACATAATCTAAACTTTCATTTAACAATTTAAAATTGAATTTAGTATATGAATAATGTGAAGGTATTGCCGCTGTAACAAGATAGGAAGAACCATTTCCATCTTCTAATAGTGTTAATTTTTTTCTTAAACTTTGACAAAGCATTGCCATATTATTCCTATCCGTTTCATCAGTTGGGAATTCCCAGTCAATATCTACACCATCTAAATGGTATTCTTGAATGAGTTCAACTATATTATCGGCTAATTTGCCATAACCAATATTGCGACAAGCACTTGAAAAATTATCGGCTCCTCCCGCAATTGATAAGACTATTCTGATTCCGTTTTGTCTTAACTCATTCGCTTCTTCCATTAACTTATTAAAATTAACTACCCCTTCAATTGAAACAGCACCATTACTTGATACGTTAGCAAAGGCATAATAGACAATATCTAAATTGTTCATTAAAGCCTCAGATTTAGTAACAACATTTGTTCGATAAAAATAACCTGCTACCGGATTTATTAATTCATCAAATTCAATTGCTTTCACCACAACATCTCTTTCAAATGTATATACTTTATCATTGATTGTCATCTCTACACCAATTGATACCATTTCATTTCGGTGAGTTTGATTAATTTTGCCTCTTGCGGTCATAATGTCATAATCAGAAGAACTCCAGTATAATAGCGCTCCTTGATATTCAACTGGTAAATATATATCTTTATCAATCTCGAGTGGTAAAATTTCATCTAGAATTACTTCTGCATAATTGGCATCAACAATTTCCCATTTAGCATAATAGGTTTGATCTCCCGTGCAATCTTCAGTTTGATATTTGATAGGTTCACCAGAAAAATCACTTGTTTTATACCACCCTAAAAATTCAAATCCTTCTTTTGTTGGAACAGAAAGACGATATATGATTTGATTATAATATGTATCCACTAAAGGTAACTCTTGCGTTCCCCCATTTATTACATAATTTACATTATATTGTTCTCCTGGACTACGATATTTTGCATTTACCGTTAAATCTTGAGTAAGAATTGTACCTTCTTCCACATAATTACCCGTTTCATAATCATACCAACCATTAAATAATCTACTACCATTTGTAGGAATTTCTAGATACTCAAAAGGTGAATTTTGTTCAACATATATGACTTTTTGATAACTACCATCTTCAAAATTCCCCGACATTGCATCATAAGTTATTTTAATCTTTTTTAAAACCCAATTTGCTTCTAAAATGGTATTCTTATTAATGAGAAAAGGATTACTCACTTGTTCTTTAGTTTCTTGATTTATCCATCCCGCAAATTCATACCCTTCTCTTATTGGTTCATCTTGAATTAATTGAACTTTTGTACCTTCTTCATATTTTTGTTCTAAATATGTTTTTCCATCAGAAAAAGAACCAAAGGTTGTATCATAAACCAATAGATATTCCTCTTTTTTCTGTGGGGGATTATCATCATCATTACCTGGTTTATCTTTATTACATGAAACTAAAAAACTAAAACCTAAAATAAATAATAATAACATTGCCATTTTAAAATATTTGTTCATTGCTACCTCCATATATTCATATGTTTCCTATACAATTCAATTATACTAAATACTAAAATGCTTGTCAATTCTTTGATTTTAATATTTTTTAGCAGAAAATGGATATAGTTCATCTATATCCATTTTATCTTGCACACATATGTTTGACTCTATTTTCTACTTCTTCTTTTTTAGCATCATTAAACCGATCGAGAGTTCCTACCAAATAACCCGTAATTCTCCTAATTCTTTGAAAAGGTACATGTTTAATATGATAAGATAAATTTACATATTCCCCATCTAATTCAATATCAATGCCAATTAAATTTTCCTCTCCATATTTTTCAATACCTCTTTTCATATAAGCAAGTTTTTCTTGCTCTTCAATTTCCCCATTCATTACTTTTATATCTATCATCTTATTTCACCCACAAACCATGTAAATTACAATACTCATAAGTAGAAACAACCTTTTCACCCTCTTCAAGAACAAATGTTGCTTCTGGTTTTTCACCAGGATTTAAATTCTTGCGATATACCCCTTTAGTAGTCTCAAGAATAATCCATTCAATATAATGCTCAACTTGCATTGGATGTTCCACACTACCAATACAAACTGTTACTTTATTTTCGTTTATATCAACAACAGGTATATGTTTTTCGTGAGCAGCATCTACACTTCCAGGAACCAATTCTACCATTTTCTCATTACAACATACGATATTAGGATTTACTTCTTTCACAAAAGTAATAATATTTTTACAATGTTTACAATAATAAAATTTCATTTTTCTTCTCCTTTATTTTCTTAACATTTTACTTTATGTCTTAATTATACTATAATAATATTAGAAAGTATGTTGTTTTTGCAACAAAAGGTGAAATTATGAAAAATATTTTTGAAATAAATGATTGCCCATTATTTAGTGGTTTAAAAGAATATGAACAACACTTGCTATTTGATTGCTTCTACATAGTAGAAAAAACGTTTAAAAAAAGTAGTTATATTATAAACTATGGGGATGAAATAAAAAATGTCTTAATTATTAAAGAAGGTTCAGTCTGTGTAGTTGAAGATGATTATTGGGGCAATAGATCAATTATTAGTTATTTAGATAAAAACAATATCTTTGGTATTGCTTATGCCTATTCTAACAATCAAACATATCCTATTTCTCTTATTGCCATGAGCGATTGTAAGATTCTATTTATAGATATCAAAAAAATTTTTAATCCCTGTTCAAAAAATTGCTATCATCATACGCAATTGATGAAAAATGCAGTAATGATATTATCAAATAAAAATATTGCTCTCATTAATAAAATTGAACATATGTCTAAACGAACCATAAAAGATAAAGTGTTATCATACCTATCTAACTGTAGCAAAATATATAAATCTAATCATTTTCATATTCCTTTTAATAGACAAGAATTGGCCGATTATTTAGCTGTCGACAGAAGTGCTCTTTGTGCTACTTTGAGTAAATTAAAAAAAGCTAAAATCATTGATTATCATAAAAATAATTTTACAATTTTTTATCAAATTTTGTGATTTATTTTATCATTTATAGTATAATAGTTCAAGTTATTAATAACTAATTAGATTAGTTTTTAAAAAACGTAAGTAATTATATAAATGAATATATAATTTACTTTTTTATTTTACTTCTAAAAAAGGGGAGTAGCTCTAATACTATATTCGTCAACACGAAAAGAAAAGTCTTTTCCGGATATAGTAGTCAGTAATGATTGGCAAGACCTTTGAAATCTAAATGATAAGGAGGTCTTAAGATGGATTTTTTATTAGAAGGAATAAAAAGCATTACAATTGAACAAGTTGTTATGTATATTGTGGGATTTATTTTAATCTTTTTGGCAATTAAAAAGAAGTTAGAGCCAGCACTTTTACTACCAATGGGGTTAGGAGCGATTATTGTAAATATTCCTCATAGTGGTGCCATTGGTGAATCTGGCGCCATTGAATGGTTATTCAAAGTAGGTATTGAAGCAAGTGAAATTATGCCTTTACTTTTATTTATTGGCATTGGTTCAATGCTTGATTTTGGCCCATTACTTTCTAATCCAAAGTTGATTTTTATTGGAGCTGCTGCTCAAGCGGGAATCTTTGTGATAATCATTTTTGCTACCCTTTTAGGCTTTGATATTAAAGATGCTGCATGTATTGGTATTATTGGAGCTGCTGATGGACCAACCTCAATTTTAGTATCTCAAAAATTAGGCACAAACTATTTAGGAGCAATCACTGTTGCCGCCTATTGCTATATGGCTCTTGTGCCCTTAGTACAACCTTTAGTAATTAAACTTTGTACATCAAAACGAGAAAGACTGATAAAAATGGAATATAATCCAAAACATGTTTCGAAAGGAACAAAAATTATTTTTCCAATTGCTATTACTATTGTTGCAGGACTTCTAGCACCAGAATCCGTATCACTTGTAGGTTTTTTAATGTTTGGCAATTTAATTAGAGAATGTGGAGTTTTAGATAGTCTATCCAAAAGTGCTAGTGATACTTTAACCAATCTTATTACATTATTGCTAGGTATAACTATCTCCTTTACAATGAAGGCCGATAAATTTGTTACCGTAGAAACATTGATGATTATGGGACTTGGTTTACTTGCTTTTGTTTTTGATACGATTGGTGGTATTTTCTTTGTTAAACTTATGAATCTATTTTCTAAAAAGAAAATTAATCCGATGGTAGGAGCTGCAGGTATTTCTGCTTTCCCAATGGCATCTAGAATCGTTCATCAAATGGGAATTAAAGAAGATAAAAGTAATTATTTATTAATGCATGCTGCTAGCGCCAATATTGCCGGACAGGTTGCCTCAGCAATCGCTGGTGGCGTAATTTTATCTCTATTTATGATTTAAGGAAGGTGTCCAAATGAAGCAAATATTTTATATGTCCTTTAATAAAGATATGGTAACCGAGGCTTTACATATAGCTTGGAAAGGATTTTTATCCTTATTTATTGCCATGTTGATTATTTTCTTATTGATTATTATTTTAAATACTATTTTAAAAGCAAAAAATAAATAACATAATTCATTAAAAAAGGTATATTTTTAAAATATACCTTTTTATTATATCAAATGGATAATATTTTCTTTTAGATTTTCAGTATCAATATTTCCCATATTGGTCAAAAAAATACATCTAAGATTTAAATCTTTAGAAAAAAGAATGAAAGTATTTGTCCCAATCGTATCGCCACAATGATAATATATATCACATCCATTCACATTTATAATTCTTATTCCCAATCCATAATAAGACTGCGTTTTCTCATCAAACACATTTGGTAAAAACATAGTGCTTTTAAGTTTATCAAATACATCATTTAATAAATAATCTATCCATCTATTTAAATCAATTATATTAGAATAAAGACCACCATCTCCAATTGTAGCACTACACCAATACTGATCTTTGACAATTAACTGATTGTTACTTATAATATGTCCATATGCTCTATTTGGAATAATCGTCTTACCTTCATCATTTACATAAGTATTGAACAACTTAGCTTTTGTAAAAATTTTCTCTTTTAGATACTCATCTATCTTGGTTTTAGATATTTGTTCAATGATTTGTCCTAATAAAATATAACCCGTATTACTATATTGATATTTGGTTCCTGGTTTAAAATAAGTATGAGTAGTTGTTTTTAAAAATTCTAAAACTTGCTTATCTTTGATTTGTTCATCATTTTCTTGATGAGGCATCTTTTCATAGTCATAAATTCCTGAAGTATGATTCAATAATTGTTGAATTGTAATCTTTTTAAAATATTGTGGCAAATCATCAAAAATTTCAGTAATTGGCGTTGAAAACGATAGGAGTTGTTCTTCTATTAAAAATAAAATAGCGTAGGCAATAAACTGTTTCGATACGGATGCTAATCTAAAACATGTATTAAAAGTAATATGAAAACGATCATCCTCTCTTTCTAAGCCATTTGTTTTTTCTATTAATATATCATTGTATTTAAAATAAAGCGCATACCCTTGTTCTTTATTTATTATCACTTGATTCATTATTTTTTTATAAACTTCTTCCTCTAACATTAATCATCATTTCTCCATAATATTTTTATATAAACATTTTATCATAAATCTTTTATTTTTTGCACTCTGTTTACTATTTGATTATTAATTAATCATATTCTTTAAAGTCAGGATAGTTTATTTCAATATTATTATAATCTTCGTAGAAAATGTCAAAATATTTATTTGTATAATCCCTCCAAGCATAAGCATAATGAATTAATTTATTATTATTAAAGATTAGTCTCATTTCATATGACTTTTCTGCAACCGTAACGTAAGAAATATAGATACTATTACCTTTATCATCCACACCATATTTATCATAATCATGATATTCTAAATCCTCTAAAAATTCAATCATATTAATACTTAAATATGTTGTAAAGTAACTATCTTCACGACGATCTTTAGTTCCTGTTGTATGATTATAATAATACACTTTATCATCTTTACAAAAATATTCAACTGTTTCACCATCATTATCAATATTTACTTCTTTAATATATCCTTGATAGTATTTTTCATCAGAATAAACTATTTCTTCAACATTTGCTGAATATGCTTTACCATAAGATGTATCTTTTGTCTTTTGAATAAATACTTTTGTTTGATATCCTCTTACTTCTGCAATTTTATTTAAAGCTTCTGAAACAATATTTTTCATTTCATCTTTAGTAAGTGTTTTTTCAAAAACAATTTCTCTACTAAGATTATAATCTGTTTTTGAAGTTGTTTTATTAGGAACATTAGTAACATCACAACTTACTAATAAAAGCAATAAAACAATTAGTAAAAAAAAGAATCTGTTCTTTGATTTCATATATTAAATAGTTTCCTTTCTCCATCCATTTTTAATTATGTTAATTTATTATATCATAAAAAATAAGAATATACAAATAAAAATAAGAGTAGGTTCAATTCCCGTAGCACAATCAACACACATACATTCAATTCCCTTGATAAAAGATAAACCCTATAAACACATAATTCCATCTGTATTTGCTGTTAAACTAACTAAAATCACACTAAAAGCTCTCAAAACTCTCCCTAAATATGAAAAATACCTCCTATATAGAAGACATTTCATATTACTTTGATGTTGGATCTGCCACGTACCCTCCGATATCCACTTCCCCAAACTTAATTTCTCAATATTTTTCTGGTTTTTGTATAAAAAATGGGATTGCTATTATTATGAAACGGGAGCATTTAGTCAAAAATATTTACGCTTTTTGTTTTTTACTCAGCAAGACTGGAGTTTCATATATCCGACATAATATTCTTTGAAAACTTAGTTTAAACGAAAAATAGCACCTAAGAACACAATTATTCTTAGGTGCTATTTCAAATCAAAATTATCAAAATTTATTCCAATTATCATCTCAAACTAGTCAATATCTTTATGTAATATTTTAATTAATTTAAACTCAGAGTCATCATCTAACCATATAATTGTACAAAAATTATTAAGTTCTGATGTTTCGAAACCATTGAAAAAATCATCAACAAAAATGCATTTTCTTTGTTCTAAAATATTCTGCACCAATACATATATTATTTTTTTGATAATATCATCAATTTTTTCTATGTCACATTCATCAGCAATTATAAGATAAGGGCCGTTAGGATTATTATAAAAATCGTAATTTTTAAAATATTCATCTAAACTAATTTTACAAAGTCCAAAATGTAATGTACAACCATCATATGAATACACATCCATCGGTATTGTGTGTTCAGAAATTATATTACTGAAATGAATTTCATATTTAAATTCAGTTGGGTCATCATTGGGTAATTTATAATAATACCACATTCCTTTATTTTCAATAGCTTCATCACGGAAATGTCCAGAGCACAATGCATATAACGTTTTATTCTTTAATAAAGGTTGGAAAAGTTCTTTATCTTTGTTATACAATTCATTAATATCAAATGGATTAATTGAATAATAATCAAATGTTTCGAATTCTATAATCTGTTTATTTTTATAACTCATTTTACTCTCCTAATAAATTTTTTTAGCTGCTCCATTTCGTCAATAAATATTCACTAATATTTTAATATCTCACTTAATTTTTATTATTCTTGAAAATTAACTTCAATTTTCCACGAAACATCCTTACTTTTAATAAAAGCTCCTTTAGATGAAATATCATAATCTATTCCATCAGTCCATCCACCAAAACCATCATTTATTTTCCACAAATAATAATCTTCATTCTTAATCAGTTCAGTATCTAAAAGTTCTCCTATCTTGTCATATAATTGATTTTCAATAATTCCTTCGAAACGAATATTTATATAGCCATCTATTGTATCAAGTTTTAATTCTAAAATATTATTTGAGTCTTCAATAACTTCTTCCAAAGTAGCATCATTAAATTTTGAAGATACATACATCAAATTCTTTATATCTTTATCATTATTAATTTTAAACCATTCTGGAATTATAGGATTTATAGCATACTTTTCTATTCCTTTTATAGAATTAATATTTACTAATTTATCACTTAATAACTGTTTCATTAATTCCTTATTATTAATTATAAATTCATATCCACTCCATTTTCCTTTAATAAACTCTTCATCTTCATAAGAAATAATAGAAGCTTGCATAATCAGTTTTCTAGCAGAACTATTTTTTTCTCTTATTGAAGAGTATAAAGACATCTTCTTTAAGTATGAATATGTTTTATCAAAAACAATAATCTCATCTTCCATAAAACGGTTATTATTAGAAATGGCTAAAATATAAGAAATATATTGCTCTTCTCCATTTTTTATTACAGCTAACATAAATTTTCTCCTTTAATTGTACCATTTTATGAGATCTTGCACTTGATATTCCCTGATATTTCAGTATCACGACTCATTTTCTATCTTTATTATATACTAACTGTTGAAATTAGTAAACAATAGTTATTTATTTTTTCTCTAAAAAATGAAAAGCCGCCTTACTTTTCAGTAAAGCGGACTAGGATACTATTGGTGGATCTGCCGAGAGTCGAACTCGGGTCCGAAATTTCATTCATGTTGCTTTCTACACGTTTAGTTTATTTTAAGTTTTCGTAATCATTAATAAACAAACAAAATCAATAATTACTATTTCTATTTTCTTAAAAAAGTATCTAGAAAAGCAATACTTTTTCAAAGCCTACTCTCTTTCCCTTATAACACACATAGGCAAGTAATTATAAGAGATAAAACCACTTTCGGTGGTTTTCTGCTATTTTAGCCTAGCAGAAAGCGTAATTTGTATTATTTGCGTTTATTTAAAATCTCATGTTTTAACGTGCATCACCACGACGTGCTTACATTACTTCAAAAATCCCGTCGAAACCAAAATACAGACCCATATTTCATTATAATATGATATGAATATTTTATCATATTTATTACTTCTTGTCAATATGAAAAAGGTGTATTTTTATTACACCTTTTTTTATTTTTTCTTCCTTAATAGTACAATTGCCCCACTG
>FR890800.1 GCA_000433035.1 Staphylococcus sp. CAG:324
GTCTTCTAACATCTATATTCAACATACCTAGCAAACTTTCTTTTTGATTGCTTTTTCTTTCTTTGGGTCTTCTAACATCTATATTCAACATACCTAGCAAACATAGAATAATCTTCATATCTCTTATTTAAAGTCTTCTAACATCTATATTCAACATACCTAGCAAACAAGGACTTGGATGCAAATCCAAAATCTTCTGTCTTCTAACATCTATATTCAACATACCTAGCAAACCTCAAAACCAATATTTGGGGTCTGCTAGTCCTATATGTTAAATATTCAAAATATATTCCATTCACTATCAATATTTAAATAACTTATTTTATTGTTATTATTTATATCTATTATAATATCAACTATTGATATATTTAATAATTGCAATTCTTTTTTTAATAATTCTAATTCTTTTTTTGTTAATACTCTAATCAAACCAAATGATATAATTAAACTATAATTATTTAATTCAACGTTTAATCTAATATAATTTACTAAACATTCGAGATAATTATAATTTTTGTTTTCCTTTAAGTTTAATTGATACATTCCTAATATTTTGTTTATATCAATTTCTCCATCATAATTTAAATCATAATTAGTTTGATATGATAATTCATCAAATAACTTAAATATTTCATTTTCTATTAATAATATATGTTCTTGTAAGTTTGAATTAATATATTTCATTAATTTTTTATATAATACTATCATAATTTTTTTATTATTTAATTCTATATCAATTGGATCTTTGATAAATAATATATTTGAATAATTCTCTTCTTTATTATTTACACTATAGATGATACTATTATTAAGATTATAACAAAATTCTCTATAATTTTCTACATCAGTAAATTTTATAGTTATATATGCTTGGTTGATAAGAATGGTTTGATTTAATTGATTTATAAAAATTTTCTTTATCACAATACTACAATCCTTTCATCAGAAGAAATAATATTTGAAACGTTCTCACCTAAAATGAATTGTATTTGTGAAAATTGCTTTTCTGTAATTGTTAAAACCATAATACTGCCTTTAGATGGAGATAATAATTTTACTTTATTAATAACTGATTCTGCTAATTGACTATCTATTGACATTTTTACATATATAGATTCTTGAAGCATATAAAATCCTAATTTTTTTATTCCTTTAACAAATTTGCGATAATTTCTTTGGTCTATCAATGTTAAAGTTGGTAAATCAAAAAATAATATAGTACGCATATATCTATAACTCATATATTATAAAACTTAATTTATTCTCATTTTTATTCTTCATAAAATTGATTAAGTCAGAAACATAAAGGTGAATAGCGTTGTCTAAATAAATTGATTGATTATTATACTTTACCATTATTGATAACATTTCAACAAATTTTTGTTTAAAATTATTATCATTTACTTGATTATTTATAATATACGAATCTACTAATGGTCTTAAGGGTTCTATCAAATCACAAGAAAGATTAAATTGATTAGATTCTCCAATATGATGAATTCCTAACTCTGTTAAATATCCCAATGATTTAATTTCTCTATTTATTGTTGATAACAAGACTGTATATCCATAGTTTAAATACTTATTAATTAGACAATTAGATTTTCGATTAAAATCTAATCCAAAAATTGTATTAAAATAAACCTTTGCACTATGTCCTTCCCGATTAGTTATATCGTTATCTTGTACGTTTTCACAATAATTATTTAATAACTGATATTGTTCTAAATAATTAAGTTTTTTTAAATTCCTTGCTTGGTTAGTAATTTTCTCAATAATAATTTTTTTCCATAAATATCCTTGATTTTTAACAAAATCAATTTGTTCTTTTATTTTTCGATATGAATAATAATTATTTTGATAAGAGACTAATTCACATTCAGGATTATAAGTATCATCGCAAAATATGATTTTTATTTTATTTTTAGAAAGCATAGAAATTAAGCTAGTAGTTATTGAAACTTGTGTAGATGTTATTACTATTAACTTAATTTCATCTAACAATACTCGTTTTTCTTCCATTCCTTTTTTACATATTAAATAATTTAGAGAATATTCAAGTTTACATCTATTCTGAATAATAATATTTCTAAATGCCATTAGGAACCTCAAAAATAATTTTTCTATAATATCCTGTAGGGGATTCAGAGATAAATTTCATACCTGGTTTTAAAGTTTTACTAATACACAATGTACCTGTATCTTTACTCATATCTATTAATGTTAAATCTGCAGTACCTCGCTCATTTGTTTTTAACAAAATTAATATTTCAGTTAAAACTTTGATTAAATTTGTTAATGTTAAATTTTGCTTATTTTCTTCTAATTTTGAAGTAATTTTATATATTATATCGTAATTATATATATCTTTCTTAAATAAACTAATAATCTCATCAAGTAATGCTTGGCAGTTATCTAATGTTAAAGAAATTTCTTTAGTATCTTTTTTCTTAGGGGCTAAAATAATTTTTTCTTTTGTTTCTTCAAATGGTATTTCATATTTTTTTTGATAATTATATTTTTCAATATACTTAATTGTTTTTATCGCATTATATGAAAAATTACGATCTTTAAAATTTTTAATTAAATAATACTTACCACTTTTTCCAGTTATCACATATCTTAATTTTTTATATTCAATAATAATATTGCTTTTAATATTCTTGTTAATTATCTTAAAATTACTTACATTCTTCTCATCAATGGAATTTTTAATATACTCTTCTAATTTATCACTATGTGTTTTAGGAATAGCTTCTAAAATATAAGATTTCTTTCCTTTTTTATCATATAATTCTACTATGCAATAAAAATTATAAGAATTTGATTTAATACCACCATATTTTAATACATTACATCTTGGATCAGATGTTTTAATTGGAATTAGGTTTTTTGAATTTTTTGCGGGAGAAATACTACTTTTACTAAACATTTTATTAGATTTTCTAGTCATAATCGTTTCAGTAATATCAAAACGATTATATAAATTATTTTTTATTAATTTTAATGTATTATCCAAATCCCAAATAACTTTTTTTTCTCCATTTCTATTAACATATCTATTTTTAGAGAGTATTATTTCTGGGTTAATCGTTATATTTCTATCCTTTAACTTTATTACATCTTTATAATTTTGAAAATAATTACATTGGTAATAAACATCTAAAGCTTTTCCTATAACTACATTTAAATAAGCATCATGAGCATGATGATAGTTATTAGCAGTTCTAGATTTATATAAATTATAATTATTTCTAAAATCACTAATATTAACCGCTTTTGAATATACAATATTTGTAGGTTTCACACCTTTATATATTTTCAGAACATCCACTAAACCTTTAACTGATTGATTGGTTGCCACAAGTTGACGGTTTACAAAAATATCAAGTTCATCATCATCTATCTTTTTCATCGTTAATCTACGATATTTTTCTTTTGTTATAAGTTTACATTCTAATAATTTTTTATAAAATAATTCTGCATTTTTTGGTAAAAATTCTGGTATATTAAAAATAAATTGATTATCTTTTTTTCCATTTTTTTCTTTACTTGCTAAAACTCTATTGTTTAAAGAATCATCTTTGATAAGTGATTGAGGATATATATGATCTATATCATATTTTCCTAAGAAGACATCATCTAAATCAATATCTTTTAATGTATACATACATTTTCCAAATTGAGTAAAATAAAGATATAATTTATCAGCTCTTAACTCATTTTTATTATCTTCTAATTGTTTCTTTAATTTGTTGATATTTATATAATTTTTTGATATATCACTTACTTGATGTTCACAATCTTTATAAAGTTCTGATAATTGTCGATATCGAGAATTGATTACATCTTTAGAATTACTACGAACTCTAGCACACTCAATATAATATTTGGAAATAGATTCACCTAGTATTTTTTCTAACTCTTGAATAATATTATAACTTTGAATTAATGATCTTTTCATAATAGGTGATACATAAATATATTCGTCAATAAAATCACTTACATTTAATTTTTTTTCAGTATCTAAATTTTTTTTATTATACTTATCAATAGCCTTCATAAAATTATATCTATCATTATATATTACTTGTTGTAAATTATAATTGGTATCACGCATAATTTGAATTATTGGTCCATATATTTCACCAGTTTCTTCATTAACACTATAAAAATTATTTAAAAAATGTTTACTCAACGTTGCATAACCTTTATAATTTAAACCTTTTATTTTTTGAACTTTATCCTCTGATAGATGATATATTTCTCTTAATCGTTTTTCTAAAATCTTTTTATCCTCAAAAATAGTAATATCTTTTATTATGTCTTCAACAATATTTAAATTTTGTTCAAAATCTTCACCATATATTTCTTTAAACTGGATATATGAAGACATATCACAATTTACTTCTAATATATTTGATTTAAGAGTAGTTTCATCATAGTTATAATTTGTTTTTAAATATTCAACAATACTTTTTTTAGTTGGTTTTTTGTAACATAAAAAAATATTTTCATATATTTCATTTTTTAATTTATTTTCTATAAGTGCACCATTAATAATTAATCTATTTAAATATTGTAAACAATTATATTCAGAAAATAAAATAGATTTTTTAGGTAAACAATAATCATTTTCACCTTTTAAATAGGTACATTTATTTTGCATTCTTTGAATAAATTCTTTTGCCGAAGCATCTAAATCTATAACTTTCTCATAATTCCATGGTGTTATGTTTTCATTACTTTTTTTTACTAGCCAACTATATTTTGAATTTTTATTTAATGGACCAACATAATATGGTATTTTATATTTAAAAATAGCAATAATTCTATCTGATGTTGAATACCCATCACTATTTTTCAACATTAAAAATGGATAGTATTTTGATTGATTTTCTAATATTTTTTTAAGTTCACAAAAATTTAATTGCATTGGAATACTAGAATTATGATTAGAATTTTGTCTATTTAAAAAATCATCATTTTCCATATCTTTTTGAAATAAATCTATTTTTAATTTTGCATTTTCATCCTTGATAGTATTAAAAAGACTTTTTAAATATTTATAAAATTCTTCTTTTTTGCAATGTGCAAATCTTTCTATTTTTTTATTAACTGAATTTATCCCAACATATTTAGGATAATTACATAAATTTGGATTACTAGTTTTTCTAAAGCACTCATAATACTTATTAGGACAATACGTTTTTATAAAACTTTTTAATTCACGTAAATCCTTATCGTGTTTATCATACTTTTTAACCATTGCTTCACTTAAATATTCATTGTCACCAATAATCTTTAATACATAATAATAGTCAACTATTTTTTTGATATTTACAATTTCATCTAAAATGTCAAATAATTCAGTAATTATTTTTTTAGCATCCTCAAGTTTTTCAAATAGTTCTTCTTTTTCAAAATCAATCTCACATACTTCATATTTTTTGCCATTTGTTATAGATAAAGAATTTAATTTTACTTTTTTATTTACTAATAATTCTATTAATAACTCATTTACTAAACTCTTTTTATCTACTTTAAACAAATCTATTAACTCTTGCCTTTTTTCCTTCTTTGATAATTGAGAAAGCATAATATCTTTTAATTTATTTTCAAAATTCTCATCAAATTCTATTTTACAAAAATAATCTTCATTATCTTCAAATTCCAATGACATTTCAGACATTTTATTATTAAATGTATCCAAAACATCTTTTATTTTGGAAAAATTGCTTTCATTCACTTCACCACTATCCAAAAAATGCCCTCGATACTTAACAATATGATGTAAAGCTAAATAAAGCATCCTTATATCAATTTTTTCATCATTATATAAAAGATGACTTCTTAAATGATAAATTGTTGGAAATTTTTTAAAATATTCTCTATCCGTAATATCATCATCAAAAAAAGTATAGTTATTTTTGTTTAATTTATCTTCTTTTTTAAAAAATGAATCTTTTAATCTTTGAAAAAAAGTTTGATCAACTTTTATTATTTCGTCATAAAACTCTTTTTGTAGCAATAATAGTCTTTGATTTCTTCTAACGATTCTTCTTCTTGAATTTCTATAAATTCTCGTTTCTTTAGCAGATTGAGCCTCATCAAACATTCTAACACCCCAAAGTGCTTTACCGCCTTTTTTGACAATTTGATTATTTTCGTCTACAACTGCCCAGCCAACTGAGTTTGTTCCTATATCTAATCCTAAATTATATTTTCCCATTTATAAATCCTCTCTTTTTATCATTTATCTTGACTAATTTTTTTAATTTTGATATACTTTTAGTGTATTCAACATACCGAGTGCAAATAAGCATTTGCGAAATCACCCATTAAGGGAAGCCTAATTGTAGGCTATTTTTTTATTTTTAGTTCAAAATTTATTATTGTAAATTAAGAATTTCATAAATTTCACCCTCCCAATATAATTATTTATTTAATTATATCATAAAAACAATTGATAGTAAAAGAAATTTATAATAAAATTAATAAACAATATTTTATAAATAAAAATACCATTTATTATAAATGGTATTTTTATTTAACTTTTATTTGTATTTGATGGTATATATCACCAAAATATTTATTGACAACTTCACTTTCTATATCTTCAAAAGTTTCTTTATCAGGAATAATCGTCAGTGCAAGAGATACTAACGATTCTAAAATTTGATAAGATAATTCAGTCTTTTTTGTTTTTTCATCTATGTTGATGACAATCTGTAATATAACAGGAATATTTGAAGTCATTTGTTTGATTTTTTTATCTATACTAAAAAGAATTTTTTCTTTTGCGTTAAACCAATCATCTAAATGAATTCCTTGATAAAAACTAATATATGTATTGAGTTTTTTTAACATATTCAATAGTGCAGGATTTTTAGGATTATGATCTAAAACAATTTTGGCAAGAATACTTTGAAGATAATAATCAAATTCACACATAATATCATATTTTTTAATTTCATCATTTTTTTCAATTAAGTTATCAAAAATGAATTCACACAAATTTAGAACTTGATTATATTCTGTTTCAATTTGATCAAATAATTGTTTATTATATTTCATTATTAAACTCCTTTAATTCTTTATATACTTTAGCAATTGGAAGTCCCATCACATTATAATAATCACCTTCTATTTTAGTAATATATTTACAAAATACCCCTTGAATACCATAAGAACCTGCTTTATCATAAACATTTTCTTCTTTTAGATATGTTGTAATATCTTGTTTAGATAATTGCGCAATTTCTACTTTGGTTATTTCATGGAAAGTTTTACACCTATTTTTTGATAAAATTGTAATACCTGTTATAACATGATGTGTCTTAGCACTAAGTTTTTCTAACATCAAGATGGCTTCTTGTTCATTTTTAGGTTTGCCTAAAATCTGATTATCAATTACTACGATTGTATCAGCACCAATGATAATATCATCAGGATATTTTTTAGCAACATCAGCCGCTTTTTGATAAGAAAGTGATTCTACTACTTCATAAGGTTCTAAATTTTGGGCAATCGTTTCTTCACACGCTGAAGGTACTACTTGATGATAGATTTGGGCAAGTGTTAAAATTTGGGTTCTTCTTGGTGAGTTTGAGGCAAGTATTATATTCATATTTAACTCCTTTACTTTATATAGTATATCATAAAACATAAAATTGGTCATAAGATACACTTACCTTATGACCAATTCTTTATCAGCGAGTAGTTTCACCAATGAATTCATACATGAAAGAAGCATCCGCTTTCTTCGTAGAATCCAGTAAAGAAGTAATCTTAACTTCTACCACCCTTTTACCATAACTGATTGTTAAATGATCACCAACCTTAACCTCTTTAGAAGGTTTAGCAGGACTCCCATTTAATAATATTCGATCAGCTTCCGTTGCTTCTTTTGCAAGGGTTCTTCTTTTAATCAGTCTTGATACTTTTAAATACTTATCTAGTCTCATTAGAATCATCCTCAGTTTTGGTTTCTTCTTTATGAGAAACATCTTCTACCTTAGGAGTTTCTTCCTTCTTTTCTTCAGTTACTTGTACTTTTTGTACAGGAGTTTCATCCATTTTTCTATCTTCAGCCATCTTTGCCTTCTTCTTCTCCCACCAATTTAACTTTCCTGTATTTACAAGTTCATCAATATCTTCTTTAGTAAGAGTTTCCACTTCAACTAGGTGTTTCGCAATTAAATCTAAAAGTTGGCGATTTTCTTTGATAATTGTTTCTCCTTGTTTGTAACACTCATCTATAATTTTACGAACTTCTAAATCAATTTCATGTGCCACTTTATCAGAGAAATTTTTATCACTCATATAATCACGACCTAAGAAAACATCATGTGAACCACTTTCATATTGAACAGGTCCTAAAGAACTCATACCAAATTCAGTAACCATCGCTCTTGCAATCTTTGTTGCTCTTTCAAAATCATTGTGAGCACCTGTTGTCATTTGATTGAATACCAATTCTTCGGCAATTCGCCCTGCTAAAAAACTTGTAATATTCGCTGTTAGTGTTTGTTTGGTTTCTAAGAAGTTTTCCTCTTCTGGTGTCATTAGGTTATATCCACCTGCATCTCCACGTGGTACAATTGTTACTTTTTGTACTACAACAGCATGTTTTAATTTCAGACCAATGACAGCATGTCCTGCTTCATGATATGCAACCAAAGCTTTTTCGGTATCTGTATATTTTCTACTTCTTTTTGCAGGCCCCATCATTACTCTATCAATAGCCTCATCAATATGATATATTTTTATTTCACGACAATTCTCACGTGCCGCAAGTAATGCTGCCTCATTTAATAAATTTTCAAGATCAGCCCCACTAAATCCTGGTGTTCTTCTAGCAACATCGGTTAGATTTACTCGAGGAGATAAATGTTTATTTCTAGCATGAACCTTTAAAATAGCCTCACGTGATCTAACATCCGGATTACTAATTCTAATTTGACGGTCAAATCTTCCTGGACGAAGAAGGGCAGGATCTAAAATATCTGCTCGGTTAGTTGCGGCCATCACAATTACACCCGAATTAGGTTGGAATCCATCCATTTCAACTAATAGTTGGTTAAGCGTTTGCTCTCTTTCATCATGTCCACCACCAAGACCAGCACCTCTTTGTCTACCTACCGCATCGATTTCATCAATAAATAAAATACATGGAGCATTTTGTTTTGCTGTCTTAAACATATCCCTAACACGGCTAGCACCAACACCGACAAACATTTCAACAAAATCAGAACCTGATATGGTATAAAAAGGAACTCCAGCCTCACCTGCTACAGCTCTAGCCATTAACGTTTTACCAGTACCAGGACTACCAAGTAATAGTACTCCTTTAGGAATTCTTGCTCCCATATCAAAATACTTTTTAGGATTTTTCAAGAAATCTACAAGTTCTATCATCTCTTCTTTTTCTTCATCTAATCCAGCCACATCTTTGAAGGTAACATTTGATTTTTTAGCCATTCTTGCACGACTTTTACCAAAATCAAAGGCTTGATTATTGCTCTTACCATTTTTCAACATAATGATAATGAAAGCAACAATAGCAATGATAGGAATGGCAATAGATAAAATACCTAAAATATCAATACTCTTATTTTCTCTTGGTGTTACCTCAAAAATCTTATAGGTTTTTTGTTGTGTATAATTTGGATTATCTTTATTTGCTTCATTATCAAGTTTAATTTCTTCATTTATTTGTAACATTAAATTTTGAATAGCCTTAATGATTTCCAAATCTTTATCATCAGCTTTAAAATGATAAATTTTCGCACTCGATGATAAATTCATACAATTCGCCGATGATGGCAAATAGATATATATATTATAAAAATAATTTCCATCACCAGTTGCACCATAGTAATAGATTCTTTCAATTTGTAAATCTTGGGCACTAATTAATTTGTCTTTATCTAGTTGTGATAAATCATTATATACTGCTGCACCATCTGAGGCATTTTTGAAGAAATAGCCATAAAATTCTTCTTTTGTTTCAATTGTTTTGGCTTTATTTCCACCGCATGATCCCGCAAATATAAAAATGATTGCAATTAAAATAATCCCAAAAATAATGATGTCACCAAGACCAAAACGCTTTTTGGGACTTTTATTCATACTTGCCATTTGTTCCTCCTTTTATTTTATTATATAGCCAAGTATAGCTATTGGTAAATCATCCTTATCACATAGTAATAAGATTTGTTTTCTTTGTAAATATGGAATTTTATGATTAGTCAAATAATCACTTACACTTATGCTACCCTTTTTAGTTTTAATTTTATCACCATTTTTTCTAGTTCTAATAATGATTGGCAACATGTTTATATTATACCATAATTTACCACTCGATGTGATAAAATTACAAATATTTTTAGTAATATGCAAATAAGTATGATTATCTAACTCATACTCACCTTCTTCATCAATCTTCAAATAATAGTCTTTGATTTTCTGATTGGTAAAAATAACATAACCATATTCTTTAATCATCATTAAATGAGGATTTATATTTTGAACAATATTTTGTTTAGATGATTTGAGTTGTTTGATTGTATCAAGAATACATTCTTTTGATAACGAAAAAGGTTTTAACATTCTAAATAAAATCTGCGTTTGTAAAAACGTTGTTTCATTTAAAAATTCACCTAAATCTATTTTCGCGAAATAATCATTATTATTATAAACCATTTGTTGTCTTTTTATAAAATTAGTTTCGTAATTTTTTATAAATTCATTAACTTCTAAAATAGTATTGCTAAAACAAGAAATAGCTTTGGTTAAAGCAGGATTTTCTTTTTTTAAAATGGGTAAAACATAATGTCTAATTCTATTTCTAGCATAATCATCTTCAAAATTGCTAGAATCTTCAAAATATTTAATGCTATTGCTTTTAGCATATTCTATAATTTCATCTTTACTGATGTTTAAAAGTGGTCTATATATAGTTAATCCTTGATAGTTTGAATATTCTTTGATACCACCATATCCTTCTAAAGATGAACTGCGAAGTAATCTTAACAAAATGGTCTCTAAATTGTCATCAGCATGATGAGCAAGCAAAACAATATCAATCTTTTCCGCTTCAGCAATTTCTAAAAAAAACGCATACCGCTTTTTTCTTGCCCAATTTTGAAAATTATTGCCACTGTAGTGGGGAAGTTTTGTCGTGTAGCAATTTATATGATTTTGCTTAGCATATGAAAGAATATATGTTTCTTCTATTGCTGATTCACTTCTTCTTTGATGATTGACATGGGCAATAACAATTTGACTAGCATCTAGACTTTTTCTAAGTAAATCTAAAAGAACCATTGAATCGACACCTGTTGAACAAGCCAATAATACCTTTTGCAACTTTAAAGTTTGCTTTAGTTTTTCTATTACTAGATTGATATTTTCATCCATATGACCACCTATAAAGATTCTCCTACAATTTATTATTATACTATAAATAGAATATTTTGTAAATGAAATATATCTAAACTTTTCCTAAACTTTCCTAAAAATATGGATTGAACGCCAATGTTATGATTGAAATATTACGCATGATACATCTTTTAACCGCCTCTTTTATATGTTCTAACCGATACTATTCTCTATATAAAGATCCTATATCATTCCTATGATTTAAGAATCTCAGTTTATCTATTTATAAATAAAAAAGCCTAAATATTAGGCTTTTGTTTACATGGTATATTTTTTTTAAAGATGTTTTAATTCCTCTTCACTAGGATTAGATGACAACCGCTTTCCATCTAATAGTTTTGCTTTCTTACATGATGGTAATAAATATTGATTGGTTTTTCCCATACCACTTCCACCAGAGGTTGCAAAAGGAATAATTGTTTGACCATTAAAATCATACATTTCTAAAAAAGTATTGATGATAGTAGGGGCTTGATACCACCAAATGGGAAATCCCAAATAGATAACATCATACTCATTTATATTTTTGACTTTTGAAATGATTTTAGGTCTAGATGACTTATCTTTCATTTCAATACTCGATCTAGAATTGGCATTTTTCCAATCTAAATCATCACTAGTATACATTTCTTGGGGTATGATTTCAAACAAATCTGCTTCCTTTATTCTTGCAAGTTTTTCTGCTACCGCTTTAGTAATACCGGATGCACTAAAATATGCTACTAATTGTTTCATTTTCGATTCCTCCTACAACATATTATATGTTTCATCATCTACTGGTTCACACCACTCATTTGTGGCATAATCGGCTGGTATTTCAATTGCTAGATGGGTAAACCATGCATCTTTACTTGCTCCATGCCAATGTTTAACCTCAGCAGGAATATAAACCACACTACCCGGTGTTAGTTTTATTGCTTGTTTACCTTCTTCTTGATACCAACCCTCACCATCTGTACAAAGAAGAATTTGTCCACCCTTATGATGAATATGCCAATTATTTCGGCACTTTGGTTCAAAAGTTACATTATAAATACCAATATTTTTAGTATTGAGTGTTTTAAGATAGGACTTCCCCGTAAAATAATTAGCAAATGCTACATTGGGTTCTCCTCTTCCAAATAAACTATCGCCTAAAATTTCTTTTTCATCTTGATAAACTTTTTTAACCATAGGAAAAACTGCCCATGCATTAGGCCATCCGGCATAAAAAGCAAGTTGAGTAATCACTTCAACCATTTCAGTTTTGCTTACACCATGGTTTTTAGCATTTTCTAAATGATATTGAATTGAATGATCAACAATTCCTTTTGTCAATAATGCTGCAACCGTAATAAGACTTCTATCTCTTAAAGAAAGTTTATCTTCCCTAGACCAAACCTCACCAAATAAGACCTCATCATTGAGTTGAGCAAATTTAGGTGCTATATCCCCTAATTGCTTTGTACCTGCATCTTGTTTTATCATTATTCCATACCTACCTTTTCATTTATTTTTACATTTAACTGAGCAATCCAATTTTTTATTTCAGACTGCGATGAAGATGACGAAAATCTTTTCCCCTCTTTAACAAAAGCAAAGAGTTCTAGTTCTTTGATTTCATTTACACTAGTTGAAATTGCGCTACCACCACTAGTACAAAACGGAATAATTGTTTTATCTGCCAAATCATATGTATCAAAAAAAGTATAAATAATTTTAGGTAATTTTCCCCACCATATCGGATAACCGATAAACATGATCGAACAATCATTTATCTCAATATTATTTGCTATTTCTGGTCTTGCATTTTCATCATTTTGTTCAACATTGGCTCTGCAATCATCGTTAGTATAATTTAAATCATCTGCTGAATAAGGAATGGCTGGCAAAATCTGCATTAACCTTCCTTTCGTTATATCTGCTATTTGAATAGCAATATTTTCGGTTGTTTTAGTAGCAGAAAAATATACTACAGCAATCTTTTGATTGATTTGATTTGGATTTTCTGATTCATTTTGATTATCTTTAGAACAACTAAACAATAAACCAAAAAATAAACATATTAAAAAACACGTCCATAACTTTTTCATAAACTATTTTTCCATCCTTTCATTTTTTTATTCACATAACAATTTGGCAAGCTTATTCAATGCTTCTACTACTTGCATATCCTCATCTGTTAAGTGATGAAAAACTTTTTTTTCTCTTTCATAAATGGGTTGTAATTTTATTTTTGCATACTGTTTTCCCTCTTCAGTAATCCCTATTGTCATTTCCCTTTTTTGTCCTTTGATTGGTTCTAATTGTACATATCCCTTTTTTTTTAGTCCCATTACAATGGTATTTACTGTGCTTTTGGGTAAATCCCAAGAAAGACAAATTTCTTTTTGTGTATGTGGCTTGCCATCGTTTAATGCATAAAGTATCCATAACAGGGTTGGTGATACGTCACTTTCTTTTGCATAATCAGTATAAATGGCATCAATCCGATAAATTGCTTTACCTAAAAGATAAAAGAATTCTTTTGCATCCATTTTTGTTTTCTCCTTTAAAATCCTAATTCGTACTTTATTATAGTACGAAATTGAACTTTAGTCAACTATTTTACTTTCCATGATGCATATGATCAATATTTCAGCTCCTTTTTCCTTTCTTCTTGATTGAAAATAGCCAATTAGGATAAAAGAAAAAGGCTTGAATACGAAAGCAAACCTTATTTGAGTTACTTCATATATCAAACCTAATTTATTTCTAATGGTGCTGACGGCCGGACTTGAACCAGCAACCTCCTCCTTACCATGGAGGTGCACTGCCGATTGTGCTACGTCAGCTTCCATTTTATTATATCATAGATTGTTTATTTCTTCATTAATTTTGATGATTTTTTTGTTAAAATATTGGATTGAAAGGTAGTTATTTTTTGACTTTTTTGATGATGAGTAATCATAGCATTGTGAATTAACATATTTAAAAGTTCTGTAAAGGAAATACCAAGAGGTTCAAATAAATAGAAAGCTAGTGAACCAGGAATATTATTTATTTCATTTATGTATAATTTATTTTCTAAATTATCAAATAAAAAGTCAATCCGTACAATCCCTTTTAAATGAAACAAAGTATATATTTTACTGGTCAATTCTTTAATTTTTGTTTCTAACTCTTTATCTATTAAAGCGGGAATAATCCGATTTGTAGCATTAGAAAGTTTGTTTAAATCAGTTTCATATTTGTCTATAAACGATAAAATATCTTTTGTATGCATGACTTCTTCAACACAAGATGTAATGACTTGATGATGATCACATATTGCCGCACAGTTAAATTCCTTAAAATCAGTTAATGCTTTTTCTACTAATACTTCATCCGTATATGCAAAGGCTTCTTTTAATGCATCGGCTAATTCTTGTTCATTTTTTGCAACATTTATACCAATACTTGAACCAAGATAAGAAGGTTTTACAATTACAGGAAATGAGAGATCACTTTCTAATGGATGATTTTCATACAACACTTGATATGCAATATTAGGAAGCATAAACTTATCTAAAAGCGCCTTAGTAGCAACCTTGTCTTGAACGATTGCAGAAGGAATAACATCACTAGCAGAATAAATGGCTCCCATTAAATCAAGCATTCCTACAACTGTTCCATCCTCAACTCCAAATCCATGAACAACTGGGATAAAAACATCTATTGGAAATTTCTTTTTAGGTCTTTTTACATAGTGATAATACACTTGGTTATTTTCATGATGTAAGAATACTTCCTTTAAATTTTTAATATTTTCTAATTTATACGTGTTGATATCATTAAGAGTTTCTCCTACAAACAAATGATTATTTTTATCTAAATAAAAGATGGTAGGATGATACTTGCTTTTATCCATCGCATAATAGGCTTGTAAACCCGAAATTAGCGATATTTCACATTCTACACTTCTTCCCCCAATAATAATACCAACATGAATTCGATCGTCTTTCATTTTTATTCGCTACCTTTCTAAAAAACTATCGGGTAAATCATTCTCAATTAAAATATTAATGATTTCATCACTTCTATTATATTTCGATAAAATCGTTAAATATGCCTCTTTAAAGGAAGAAAATATCAAATAATTTATTTTCTTATCTTTTAAAATTTGTGCAATAACTTGACTAGATTTATTATTGATTAAATAAATTTCATCAAAAATATCTATCATTACTTTTGCAATCTCTTCATTGATAGATTGATCATATTCTCCTCCATCAACAATTCCAGGTGTAATAATAATTTTCCTTCCTTCTTGCATACTAAGAACCTCACTAGCATTTTTAAACCCAATAATATTAGAACTATATGAATCATCATATATATGATACATACCCTCTTCCCTATAACTTAATCGATGTAGCGTTGGTGTGATTTTCGCCACCACTTTTTGAAATGTTTCATTATCTATATATATATGATATCTTTCTAAAGCCTTAAGCGTTGTGAAAGCCGCCAAAATATTTAAAACATGATGACGCCCAAGTAAATTTGTTTTTATATCCATAACGAAATGGTCAAAATGAAATATAGAAAAGGTCGTTTCTTTACCATTAAAGACTAAATTTTCAATATGGTAATCGCCCCTTTCAATCCCATATGTATAAATATGATTTGTTACTATCTTGCTTTTATCATAATCCCTAATATATTCATTATCATAATTTAAAATTAAACAGCCATTTTGATCAAGTGAAGATGCAATTTCAAACTTCGCTTTAGCAATATTTTTAACTGATTTAAAGGTTGACATATGTTGCATGCCAATTTCAGTAATAATAGCAATATTGGGTCTAAAAGCCCTACTCATTTGTTCAATTTCACCTACAAAAAAAGCTCCCATTTCCATTACAAAAATTTCAGTTTCAGGATTTAACTGATTATTAATTGTAAGAGAAAGTCCCATCATAGTATTATAAGATGCAGGCGTTTTTAAAGTTAAATATTTAGATGATAAAATTTGTGTAATAATATCTTTTGTAGAAGTTTTACCAAAACTACCCGTTATCGCAATTTTTGTTAATGTTTCCATCTTATCTATTTTTTTTATTGCTTTTTTCTTGTAATACTTTTTAATTACTTGTTCTACCGGATAATTTATCAAGTTGGCAAGTACTAAAACAATGGGTAAAAGCATAACTAAACAATAATTGACAAGGATGAAACGAAAACAAAGAATCATAGGAATGAAAATAATAAGGCTTGAAGTAAACAATAGTCTAATTATTCTTTTGGTAAATTTAAGTCGAATAACATAATGATTTCTATGAATAAATGAAACTAGCAATAGGGCACTAGCAATATAACCAAAAACATCATAAAAAAGACTAAGAACAACAAAAATGATTCCAACATAATAATAATATTGATATGTTTTTCTCAAATAATACTTACCAAGACTATAAGAAGTCTTTTTTAAATCATAATGATTTTGTTGAAAAAGAGTAACTAAATAGATAAAACATTTTATTATATACAAAACTAAAATTATATTCAAAAAAATGATAGCAACCATTTTATTTAACCTCTAAATATTCTCTTACAATTTTATTAAAAATTCTTTTCGTTTCAATAAATGGGAAATGGCCAACCCCATCTAAAGAAACAAGTCCTGAATTTTTAATTTTTCTTTTTAACTTTAAAGCATCACGATATGGCGTTTCTTGGTCATTTTTACCCCATATAATTAAAGTTTCATGTTTAATCTTTTTTAAATCTTTTTCAAGGTATTCACCAACGACTTTAGATAAAGTCTTTTTCATCGGAATGCTTGCATTTTGATAATCTATACTACCACTTTTTTGGATTAAAGCATGATACTTCACGACGTTTTTAGTTAACTTATACCATTTCTTTTTTAATTTATATATCATTATTTTTAATTTAACCTTTACATAATTTTTTGGTTTCATACCTGCACTATCAACTAAAATTAACTTAGATACTCGATGTCTTGAAGCATATCGAATGGCAATTCTTCCTCCAAAGGAATGCCCTAAGATGATTGGGTTGGCTAATTTTTTGTCATTTACAAATTGTTCAACCAATCCCACATAATCTTCTAATACATAATAATCACTAGGTTCCACACTTTTACCAAACCCTGGTAAGTCTATTGCAAATACTTGATATTTTTCTTTTAAACTATCCATTAAATCATCAAAACAACTAGAATCAACTCCCCAGCCATGCAATAAAATAATTGGAGAGCCATTGCCTTCTTTTTTGAAATAGACATATTTATCTTGATATATATAATCCACTAAATTCCCCCTTTGTACTCTATCTTATTCATAAAATTGTAAAGTTATTTATATAATATACAAAAAGATTGTGAGGTATTTTATTATGTATATTGATAAACATTATCCGTTTGAAATGATTCCTTTGAAGTATCCACTTACAAGTTTTAGTGACTTTTTAGACTTTCAAACTTTAAGTATCCATTATAATCAAATTTATAAAGGATATATTGATGAATTAAATAAAAATTTACAAGATTTAAAAAATTTACAAACATTAAGTTTAGATGAGATTTTATTTAATGAAAATTTGATTCCTACTACCAAAAGAACGAAAACCATTCATGCGGCAAGCGGTGCATATAACCATCAAATTATTTTTGAATCAATGACTCCTAATCCAATTGTTCAAATTTCTCCTAAATTAAAAATGGCAATTGAAAAAAAATATCAATCTCTGAATAATTTTTATCAAGAGTTTAAAAAAGCTTGTTTAAATTTAAATGGTTGTGGCTTTGTCTTTTTGGTATGTGATAAAGACGGCAAAGTGGCAATTGAACAAGTATTAGGCAACAAAACAACTGTTAAAGCAAATCTATGTCCAATTTTTGGTATTGATATGTTTGAGCATGCCTACTATTTAAAATACAAAAATGATAAAAAAACATATGTTGAACAATGGTTAAAATATATTTGTTTTGAATATGCGAATAATGAATATGAAGAATGTTTAAAAGCCATTGAACTCAACAAAAAGCAAGAACCAAAATTTTAAAATAAAAACTAGGTAATGATGTTTAACCATTTTTACCTAGTTTTTTAATCTATTTTAATAACAAATAAATAGATTTATCTTTTCTTTTTTAATTTTTTACAAATACTAAGGATATCTACATTTAACATTTACTACTAAATTATTCTTATTAATAAGTTCTTTCATATATCCATAAGGAACTTGTGCTGATATAAACAATCCATTTAATGCTCTTTGTCTTTTTGCTGATTTAACTTTTCTAGATAAGTCTTTTGCATACATATCATTTAAGATATTTTTAAATGGTGCGATATCATTGTTATCAATTAATGTATCTACTCCAACATTAACTACAATATATCTTACATTATTAAGTGGAAAGTATTGTTCGGTATACTATCCAGTTTGTAAATAATCTCTTCCAAGTCTAGATAAATCTTTTGTAATAACT
>FR890801.1 GCA_000433035.1 Staphylococcus sp. CAG:324
CGTTTTTTGGTATTGTTTTAAAACATTTTACTTTTAATTTAAATATTTTATTATAAAAAATATTTTATTTTAAAAACGTTTTATTATAAATTAAAAGTTATTTTACATATTTTAATAATAATTTATAAGTTATTAATTTTATTTTAAAAGTATAGTAAAAGAAATCAAAACGATTGACATTTAACATTGTAAATAAAAAAATAATTAAATATATATTTATTTATGTATTATTTTGCTTTCTGCATACACAAATAAGTGATTACTTTGTCGACAAAAACCAATTTTAAAAACTTGCATTTTTTTGATTTTACCCCCTAGGGGGTTTGTAATTTTTCAACTTTCTTTGAAAAACTCAAAAAATATTTGTTTTTTGCCTTCATTTTGACAATCCAAATCTTTTTTTAAAAATCTTTTCCAAACTTTCATTTATTTTTTAGTAAGTTCACAAAAAGACAAAACCAATAAATATGGTTATACTTAAATAGTTATGTAAATAATTATTGCAAATTGTTTGAAAATAAATTTTTATTTTGGTATAATGCTAGATGTAAAAAGGAGGTTATATTTATGAATCAACAACCAATTAAAAGAAGAAATCCATTTGAAGTACCAAAGATGGTCGAAGAAGAGACAACATCACAAATTCAAGACGAAGAAGAAGTATTAGAAACGAATTATGAGCAGCCAAAAGTAGTTACACAGACAACTTCAACTATTCGTACTGCTCAAAAACAACCTAAACAAGTTGTTAGACAACAATATTACCATCAAGAAGATGTAAATAGAGAAAAATATACATCGACAATGGATATTACACTAAGAAGACAGATTAAAATTGCTTGTGCAACAAGAGGAATAATGTTTGCTAAATTTGTAGAAGATGCTTGTCGTGAAAAGTTACAGAGAGAAGGTGGTAGATAATGCCTATTATTTCAGCATTTTGCAAAAAGGGTGGCGTAGGAAAAACTACTTTTCTCGGATATCTTGCACATTATCATGCTTCTCAAGGAAAAACGGTTTTAGTTATTAGTGCTGATGATCAAAATAGTATTTTTAAAATTTTTGGTGTAGACAATTTTGTTACCGATCATGATGATGATTTTTTTGAACATCTATTAGTTGGAGAAAAAAAGCCACAAGATATTACTTTTGAGGCAAGAATAAATATGTATTTAATGAAAACCTTAAATACAGACAGACTTTCTCTCAATTTGACCCTTAAACGCTCTGAAGAAAAGCATTTAAGACAAATTATTGAAGGTTTTAAGAGTTTTTTTGACTATATTTTTATTGATTTTCCTCCTTCAAGTAGCAGATTGAGTGAAATTTTGTTAGATATTAGTGACTCTATTTTAATTGTTGTCGGCTTAGACACGCTTGGTTTACAAGGTTTTTCGAACACAATTCAGTATTTTGTTGATACTGATATAGATTTAGCCAAAATTAAGTACATTGTACCCGTTGGATACATTAAAGGAAGGAGGGCTCCAATTAAGTGTTTAAAAGAACTAAAAGAACAAGCCAAAACACTCACTCCTAATGCCGAAATTACTGCTCCAATTAAGGATAAAGCAGAGATTAAAAATATCCAATCTGATGGTATTTCAATCTTCGATAATCAACCTATGAAAGATAGATTTCACCAAAAAAATTTTGATGAGATTAAAAAAGATTTAATTTTGATGTTTAAAGACATAAAACTTGACTAAAAAAGTAAAAAAAGCACTATTTTTAGTGCTTTTTTTATGTCAAATTATTAAAAAACTCTAACTGGCAATAATAATTGGGTTAAACTTTCATCATTTATTTCTTTAAGAATGGTTGGTTTTATTTCACCTGTAAAATAGAAATTAATTTTATCTTTTTCAAATGAACGAAGTGCCTCTAATAAATATCTTGTGCTAAAAGCTATTTGAAAATTTACATCATTTATTTCATTTAAAAGATAAATTTCTTCAACAACTTTTCCAATTTCAGAAGAATTAGAGGAGATTTCAACTTTTTTAGAGTTGCAAAAATTAAATTTTACAATACTTAAATTATCTAAACTAGTAAATAAAGAAGCTCTATCAACTGCATTTATTAATTCGTTTTTATTAAATTCAGCAACAAATAAATAATCTTTAGGAAATAAACTAGAAGTATCTGGATAATTTCCCTCAATTAATCTTGTCATAAAAAATATATTTTTGTATTCAAATAAAGCTTTGCTATTTTCTAAATACATTTTTACATAAGTTGAATCATCATCTAAAATTTTACAAAATTCCTCCAAAGATTTACTTGGAATATTAGCGCGAATTTCAGCTTCTTCTGCAAGTTTTGATTGTTTCTTAGCAAGTCTAAAACTATCAGTTGAAACGATTTCTAAAGTACCATTTTTAGCCTTAAAATTTAAACTAGTTAATACTATTCTAGATTCAGAAGTAGCACATGCAAATGAAGTTTGTCTAATTATTTTTTTTAATTCTTTGCTATCAAATAAAATCGCATTGCTATTAGTTGTAAAATTAGTTGGTGGATACGTAGTTTTATCGTATGCAATTAAAGTAAAGTCTGATCTATCAGAAATTATTTTAATAGAATTTTTTTCAAACAAAGTAAATTCAACATCTTTTCCTTCAACTTTTTTCACAATATCAACAAAATATTTACCAGGAACAACGCATTCCCCTTCTTCATATAATCTTATTTTTTCACTTTTTTCTAAAATTACTTTAATTGCAATTTCTTTATTTGTAGTAATGAAAGTAATTTGATCATTTTTAATTATTATTTGAATTCCTGTTAAAATAGGCATAGGTGTTTTTTGAGAAAGTCCTTTAGATACATTTAATAGTGTGGATAACAAGATTTCTCTTTCAATTATAAATTTCATATTTTTACCTCTTTATTTATTTTTTAAATTTTTTAATATTATTATTAGCAGTGTGGATAAGTGGATAACTTTTTTTATAATTTCATTTTCCAGTCCTTATATTATATAAAAATTATTTATTTAATTTATCTACTAAATTAGTAACATCTTGACTAATACATTCGTCACTTTTTATTCCATCTTCAATTTTATCTATTGCGTGAGCAACTGTTGCATGATCTCTGTTTCCAAGATATTCTCCAATTTTTTTTAGTCCAATATTATATTTAGTTCTTAATAAATAAATGGCAATACTTCGTGCATATACAATTTCTTGTTTTCTAGAAGATCCAGAAAGTTCTTTTACCGGAATATTAAAATAAGAAGCAACAATTGTCTTTACGTTTTCTGCTTGGCTAGATGATACTTCATTGGATGAACTTTTATTAGAAGAAATAATAGATTCTAACGATAGTTTAGCATTTTCTAATGTATAATCTATGTTAAAAGCTACACAATAGTTAACAAATCTTCGAAGAGCTCCTTCTAATTCACGTACATTCTCTTCAAAATTAGTAGCAATGTAATCTAAAGCATCGTTAGAAACATCATCAACGTTAGCAATAAGGGTTGATAGTTTACTTTTTAAAATGGCTTTTCTTAAATCTTGATTTGGTTTTTTAATATCTACTTGCATACCCCAAGTAAATCTAGATTTTAAACGATCCATAATATTTAATTCGCTTGCTTTACGATCTGATGTAACAATAATTTGTTTATTTTTTTCAAAAAGATACTCAAACAATTTAAAAAATTCATCTTGTGAACCTTGTCTGTCCGCAAGATATTGAATATCATCAACCAGTAAAACATCTGCACTTCGATAATAATTATCAAAATAATCAGATATTGCTGTAGATTTTTGATTTTTATTTTTGGACTTAAAATAATCTTCGACAAACTGTTGAGCTGTTGTATAAACTATTTTTGTATTTAAATTATTATCTAGGATGTAATGACCTATTGCCATCATTAAATGGGTTTTTCCAAGTCCTACATCGCCAAAAATATAAAAAGGGTTAACTGTTACATGGGGTGATTCAGCAACCTTTACAGAAAAGGTAAAGGCCTCTCTATTTGCTTCACCAGTTACAAAATTATCAAAAGTATATTCTGGTCTTAATACTCTTTCTTTGATAGCTTTCTCGCTAGAATCAATATTAGTTAATCCAATAGAATTTTTTTTCTCTTTTTCTTTTGTTGCATCTGAAGATGTTATAAATTTAAATTGCATTAATTCTTTCGTGTAATTATTTAGAATTTCATTCATTTGTGATAAATATATTTTTTCTAGTCGAAATTTTTCTAAGCTATTTGCTACAATTAAATAAATATTACCACCTTGAACTTTATATATTTCCGTTATTTCGTTAAAAATAGTATTATACTGAGCAGGAGGAAGTTTTTCTTTTAACTCATTTTTGACATTATTTAACAAAATATAAGCTTGCTCCATCAAAATCACCTCTGCAATATGATAACATATTTTGATAAAAAATTAAAGCAGTTAGTTAAAATACTTTTCCACATAGTTATCAACATTTTATCCACAAAAAAATATTAGAATTATAAACAAATTTTCCACATTGTTAATATGTTGATAGTTAAAATGTATCATAGAATTATTTAACTTGCAAAAAACATTACAATATGATAAAATAAAAACAATTAATGAGGTGAATTATGAATAATAAGGGCTTAAATGCAAAAATAAAAATATTTATAATTGTTATTTATACAATTGTTTTATTTAGTATCATTTTACTTTCATTTGGAAAATCTAAAATTAATAGATTTTCTGAATATCAAGATAAAGCATATGATGATCAAATTGCAGTAAATTTAAGAGATATAGAAAATAGAAAATCAAAGCTTTCTACTGGTAGTGAAGATGAAGAAGGAAAACACGAAAAAAGTACACATGATTTACAAATACAAATAGTCAAATTGAAAAGCAACACATCAATAAAGAATATTAAAATTTATTTGGCTGCTAAAACTTTAGATAATGGATATCGTTATGATGAATATACAAGTTCATCAAAAGAAATGAGTACATTGGTTTATACTTCAATAACATCTTTTACAACCTTTGCTACTAAAGAGATTGAAGAATTAACTAAGGATGGTAAAAAAGAAGAATATTTATTTGATGAAACACCAATAGAATATTATATAAGAATTTCTTATACATTAAATGATGAAAATGAAGAGAGAAATTTAGCATATAAAACGAAGGCACTATCTTTTAATCAGGAAAAAACTTTTAAGGATGTTGAAAATAGAAAGGTGGATAGCAATAATGCTAACTATATCGAAAGTAAAGATGATCCGATTAAATTAAAAGTGAATAAAACATTAATTTCTGAAGAAAGTTCGTTAAAAGAAATTAAAAATGATACATTAAGAGTAGAATTTAAGGTAAATACTGAAAATTTAAATAAATATAAATATGATAGTGAGTATTTAGAAAAAAATAAACTGGTTAGTATTGAACTTCCTAAGGGAGCTAATGATGATGATGCATGGAATGTTGAACCGGAAATTAATGATATTAAGTTTGAAGTATATGCTAAGATAACAAATGATGATGATCAATTTTCTAGTTATGTTAAAATGTACTCTATTTATGGTTTTTTTAGTAAGAATAGAGCAGTATCTATTGCAACATATAACATTGATGAAGTTTTTAATGTCGATACTTTATACATCATAGCAGAAGGTAGTATTTATAATGGAACATCACAAACTTTTAAAACTTTATATAGTGTAAAAGTAAATGATTTACCTAATATTTAAATAAAAAAATTAAAAAAGTTTTATTGTTTGACAAAAATAGGTAATTATAGTATAATAAGAAAGCATGGTTTTAAATAGGAGGTGCTCATATGAAAAGAACATACCAACCTAACAAACGTAAACATAGTAAAACTCATGGTTTCCGTGCACGTATGGCAACTGTTGGCGGAAGAAAAGTATTAGCGCGTAGACGTTCAAAAGGTAGAGCTGTCTTATCAGCATAATAAAAAAAAGAAATATTATTATAAACTTGGACCACTTCAGTCATTTTAAAAAAGGTGGTCTTTTATTTTTGTTTTGAGGTGTATATGAAAAAAAAATATCGAATTAAAAAAAACCATGAAATAGCCTCAATTGTGAACATAAGAAAAAAAGTAGTTAATAAAAATTATATTATTTACTTTAAAAAAACAGAAAATCAAGTGGCGAGGTTTGCCTTTTCTGTTTCAAAAAAATATGGAAAAGCAGTTGAAAGAAATAAGGCAAAAAGAATTGCAAGAAGTATTTTTCGTAAGTATTTAAATGTATATCATAATATAGATTTTGTTGTAATAATTAAACCAAGTTCAAAAAAAGCAAATTATGATGAACTTGAAAATGAAGTTGAATTTTTATTAGATTTAATTAATAAAAAAAATTCCAAGGAGGAAAAAAGTGAGATTTAAAAGTTATAAGCAAATATTTTTTATCGCCGTAATGTTTTTATTATTATTTATTACATCTTGTAGCTGTGTAGGGAATACTCAGCCTAAAACATCATTTGCGGCAGACGAAACAGACAAAAATTTAATTGAATGGGTTAATACTAAAATTGATGAAGGAGTTTCTACAGAAGGAAAAACAGAACAACAAATTTTAGATGAGAAAAAAACTTTTGCAAAAGAATTAATACAAAATTATATTAATGATGATGTCATAGCTAAAAAGAAAAAAAATCAATATCAAGTGGATATTATTAGAAATTATGATATTCCTTTATATCTTGGATTAATTGATAAAGCAACAATCTCTAATCATACAGATACTTCAACTGAAAGCAAGTGGGTTAAAGCAGCAACTTATGTTAGGAATTGTACTGGTGCATCTAATGTAGATAGTACAAATTTAATTAAAGACATAGAAGCTAATAATGGTGAAGAACTAAATTTAAATGATATTGTTTGTTCTTTTGCATTAAAAGTAGAAGAAAGAACAGTTAATCTTGAATCCGAACCAATTGTATTTTACACGGGTAAAGCTTTTTGGAGCCATCTATTTAATAATTTGTTGGTATTTCCAATGGCTTGGCTGATGGTTCAACTATCCAATTTATTTGGTGGTTTCTATATTATAGGTTTATTGATAACAACCATTTTAGTACGTACAATTGCTTGGCCAATTTATGCTAAAACAAACGATATGACACTGAAAATGCAATTAATGCAACCTGAACTTAATAAAATTCAAGAGAAATATGCTACACGTCAAGATGATAGGTCCAAACAAATGATGCAAATGGAAATGGCCCAATTGTATAAAAAGTATAAAGTTGGATTAAGTGGATGTTTAATGCCATTTTTACAATTTCCTATTTTTATGGCAATATATCGAGCTGTATCTAGAATTCCTTATACAATTGCATATGAAGGTACTATTTATAAAAATGACTGGGCTAATGAAATCAATCCTCGCTTTTTAGGAATTAATTTATTTGAAGATCGAACAGCAGGAACTGGTCAATTTATTGGTATTATTATACTAGTTGTAGTCGTAATTGGTACACAATTTTTAAGTCAATGGATTTCACAAAGAAGACAAAAGAAAAATCAACAAGAATCACAAGCAGATATTCCAGCATATCGCAGACAATCATACGAGCAAACAAAAGGTGGCGCTCAAACTTCAATGAAAATGATGATGTATATGATGATGTTGATGATGGGATTGTTTGTTTTTACAAGTAAAGCAGGTCTGGGTATTTATTGGTGTATTGGTAATTTATATTCTATGGCACAAATGGCTATTAATAGCAAGACGAATGCTAAGCGAATGGAAAAATTAAGAAAAAAACTATAAAGGAAAGAGTTAATATTATGAAAGAAAAAATGTATATTGGTAAAAGCCTAACTGAAATTGAAGAATTAGCAGTAAAGGAATTAGGGGTTGCCAAAGAGGATATGTATTTTGATGTTATCAGTGAAAATGTAGATTCAAGAGAAGAAATACAAGTTCAAGTAATGGTAGATGCTAATCCTGTAAAAAAAGGTAAAGATTATTTAGAAACATTTTTAAGAGAAGCGCAAATTGATGGATATGTTGAAAGAAAAATGCGTGATAATATAGTCGAGTATGCAATTACTACAGCTGATGCAAATGGGGCATTAATAGGTCATAATTCGCAAACTTTGGCAGCACTTCAATATGTTACATCGTTAATTGTTAATCAATATTTTGATCGTGATACTGAAAGTGGTTTAATTGTCAAGGTAGATATTGGTGATTATCGTAAGAATCGTGATGAAAAATTAGAAAAAATGGCTATAAGAATTGCAAGAGAGGTTTCTAAAACTAAGATTCCTGTAAATTTAAGATATATGAATGCCTATGAAAGAAAAGTGATTCATACAAAACTTTCAACATGGAAAGATGTTACAACTCATTCGGAGGGAATTGAACCAAGAAGGTATTTGGTGATTGAACCTAAAAATGCTTCTAAATCAAATAATGAATAAAAAATAAAATACTTACCCCCAAAAGGGTAAGTATTTTATTTTAAAAAGAAACGAGAATTGAATAAAAATTAAGGATTCTCTTTGTAATTATGGTAGGAATATCACAAAGAGTACTTAAATTATAATACGTTTTAGAAAATAATATTTTTTTTATGCTTTTGAAAGTGTTTACACTTTTCTTTTCTTTTTCTATAATTTAAATTGTTGGGGAAAAATAACAATACTTCAGTTAATAATATGTAAAAATGATACATAATAGTAAGCTTTTTGATATAATGATAAAAGAGGTGTAGAAATGAAAGTTTTTGATGATACAATTGTAGGAATATCTACTTCCCAAAGTCCAGGAGCGATTTCTATTATCAGAGTTAGTGGAGAAAAAGCTTTAGAAATTGTCAATCAAGTTTTTAAAGGGAAAGATTTAACTAAAGTAAAATCTCACACAATTCATTATGGGCATATTGTTGATAAAACAACCAATCAAATAATTGATGAAGTATTGGTATCTGTTTTTTTATCACCTAAATCCTATACAACCGAGGATTTGGTTGAAATCAATTGTCATGGTGGATTGTTTGTAACCAATCAAATATTTGAACTATTAGTAACCCTTGGTGCAAGAGCTGCACAGGCTGGTGAATTTACAAAAAGGGCTTTTTTAGCAGGACGAATTGATTTAACGAAAGCAGAGGCAGTGATGGATGTAATAACGGCTGAAAATAAAATGGCTTTAAAAATGGCCACCAATGCTTTAAATGGAAAAATTAGTAGTTTCATTTTAAACAAAAGACAACAACTATTAGATATTATTGCAACAATATCTGTTAATATCGATTATCCTGAATATGATGATGTGATAGAAATTACAAATAATGACATATTACCTGCAATTATAAAGATAAAATCCGAATTACAAACGACGCTTTTTAATTCAATGAGTGCTAAATTATTAAAAAATGGAATTAATACTGTAATTGTCGGACGTCCTAATGTTGGAAAAAGTAGTCTTTTAAATGCTATTTTGAAGGAAAATAAAGCGATTGTAACCAATATACCTGGTACAACTAGGGATATTGTAGAATCTAGCATTCAATTAGATCAGGTTACTTTAAATTTAATAGATACAGCCGGAATTAGACAAACTAAAGATGTAGTAGAACAAATTGGTGTTGAAAAATCCAAAGAGGCTTTGGATCGAGCTGATATTGTTTTATTTGTTTTAGATGGAAGTACTTCTTATCAAAAAGAAGATGAAGAAATTTTTAATTTGATAAAAGATAAATGTCATTTAGTTGTTGTTAATAAATCCGATTTACTACAAAAAATAAAACTGCCACAAAAACATTTTATTACCATCAGCACAATGGAAGAAGAAAGCATTCAAAAGTTAGAAGAAGCGATTGTAACAAAATTAAAATTAAATCATATTGTTAATAAAGATATAACCTATATTAGTAATGCAAGACAAATTGAAAAATTAAATAATGCAATACTTGCATTAGATGAGGCCATAAATGTCATTTCAGAAGGATATCAAATTGATTTTGTTGATATTTATTTAAGAAAAGCATGGCTATATTTAGGTGAAATTATAGGAGAAACCAGTACAGATAGTTTACTTGATGAACTTTTTTCAAAGTTTTGTTTAGGAAAATAAAGAATTAAATTTGACAAAATGGATAAAATATAATATAATCTTTTTATTAAATGCGTTGATAAGAAAAGTAAATATATAATTCTTATATAAGTGACCTAATGAGAGTGAAAAATTAGGAAGAATTATAATTGAAAGAACACTTGGAGCAAATAGAAGAAAGAATGTTTAAGCATTTGAGTAGAACTATTCGTCAATCCTGCGTTAAAGGATAAGAGGGCAAAAATCAATTTTGAATTGTTTTTTGAACTAAGGTGGCACCGCGATTTATCGTCCTTAGGTAGATGTATACCTAAGGATTTTTTATTTTATTAGGAGGTATTTTATGAAAAGAACAAGAGTAAAAGAGTTATTCAACCAAAAAGATACGTTTAGTCAAAAAGAAGTTGAAATTTATGGATGGGTTAGAAGTAATCGCTCTCAAGCACAATTTGGTTTTTTAAATGTAAATGATGGTTCATTTTTTGAGTCAGTTCAAGTAGTATATGATGAGAAAATAAGTAATTTTTTAGAAATTTCTAAATTTAGAGTAGGTGTTTCTGTTTATGTAAAAGGAATTGTTAAACTTACTCCTGAATTGAAGCAACCATTAGAATTACATGCTATTACAATTCAGCTTTTAGGAGATTGTCCGGAAGATTACCCAATTCAGCCTAAGAGACATACTAGAGAATTTTTACGAGAGGTTGCACATTTAAGACCGAGAACCAATCTTTTTTCGGCTGTTTTTAGAATAAGAAGTACGGCTGCTTATGCCATACATTCGTATTTTCAAGATAGAGGTTATGTATATGTCCATACTCCTCTTATTACATGTGCAGACTGTGAAGGTTCTGATCAAATGTTTAAAATTACAACTTTAAATGTAAATAAATTGCCATTTAACAAGGAAGGAAGCGTTGATTTTTCCAAAGATTTATTTGGTAAACAAGCCTTTATTACAGGTTCAGGGCAATTACATGGAGAAACTTTTGCGATGGCTTTTTCTGATATATATACTTTCGGGCCTACTTTTAGAACAGAAAATTCTAATACTAAAACGCATGCGAATGAATTTTGGATGATTGAACCCGAAATGGCTTTTTGTGATTTAAATGGATTAATGGATATTGAAGAAGAGATGTTAAAATATATTGTAAAATTTGTAATGGAAAGGTGTAAAGAAGAAATTACTTTTTGTGATCAATTTGTTGAAAAAGGGTTAAAGACAAAACTTCAGAATTTGTTAAATAGCAAATTTGTAAGGATTAGCCATCATGATGTAATTGATATTTTGAAAAAGGCCAATAGAACATGGGAGTTTGAACCTCAATATAGTGAAGATATCGCAAAAGAACACGAAAAATATATTACTGAATATTTTAAAGGTCCGGTTTTTATTACTGATTGGCCTAAAGATATTAAGGCGTATTATATGAAATTAAATGCCGATGAAAAAACGGTTGCGGCAGTCGATTTGGTTGTACCTGAGGCAGGAGAATTGATGGGAGGCTCACAGCGAGAAGAAAATTTAGATAAACTTCTTGCTAGAATGAAAGAATTTCATATTGATAAAGATGAAATCAGTTGGTATTTGGATACAAGAAGATATGGCGGATGTATTCATTCAGGATTTGGAATGGGATTCGAAAGATTAATTATGTATCTAACTGGAGTGGAAAATATAAGAGATGTTATTCCTTATCCAAGAACTCCTAAGAACTGTGAATTTTAAAAAATACTAAATTATCGCTGTTTTCATAGAAATTTAAATTGAAAAATTTTACCTCCATGAAACGACTAAATATACTTATCAATCAATAAGAATTGACGGAGGATACTTATGGCAAGTAGCAAAGAATATAAAGATTTTGTTTTAGAACAATGTAATAATCTTTCTGCCCGTGCTATGATGGGCGAATACGTTTTGTATTATAATGGTAAGGTGATTGGTGGTATTTACGACAACTGATTGCTTGTAAAACCTACACCATCTGCCATATCATTTATGAACGAAGCACAAAGAGAACTTCCCTATGAAGGTGCAAAAGAAATGCTTCTTGTGGAAGATATAGAGGATAGAGAATTTTTAAAAAAGTTATTTGAAGCAATGTATAAGGAATGACCTGAACAAAGGAAAAAGAGATAATCAAATGCCAATTTGTTGGGTGGATATCCTTTTTGAATGAGTTGATTTGTAAGGCAAATATTAAAAGGATAACGAAAAAATTTCGTTATCCTTTTAAACTTTCTAAAAAATCCTTATAAGACACATCTTTTAGCGTTTCTTTTTTGTTGATTTAGATTTAGCATTTTCTGTTGCTTTTGGTTCATATAACCAAATAAAAGCAAGTAAGCCACATAATAATAAGGTAATTCCAAATGTTAATAAGCCTGTTTTAATTATTTTAGGTCGAATAAATGCATTGTAACTATCTTGATAGAACTCTTTATTATAGCCTTTGTAATTAGAATTTAAAGCCTTAAATTCTTCATTTGTTAAAATTTCATCTTCATCGTTTAATTCGGGAGTAAACGTTCCTTCAACAATATTGATCAATTCTTTATCACCTTCATCAGAATCGTTTATGTAATAAACACAGAAGGTTAGCTCTCTTGTTTGACCAAATACAGTATTATTATCATAACTTTTTGCACAACGATTTTGATAAATATAATAAGATTTATCTTCATCTTCATCATCTTCATAAACATCTCTTGGATTATCATATAATGAGTATGTAGCAAGAACATCTTGATTATCAGAACTTGTTAGCGAATAATAATAAATTGAAGAGACATTACCAACCGATAATTCATTTTCACTCATTTCATCAAGTGCTTCTTGTAAGGCCAGGTCGCTTTCTTCACCAACACCATCAACGAAGGTCATATAAATATATTGAGGACTAAAATCTTTTATTTGATTGTAATTGATATTAGAAAAATAAAAATAATGTGCAACACTTAGTTCGGTTTTCTTTGTTTCCTTGTCATAATAAGATGTTAAAACTTTATAAAAATTAATATCAAAATATTTTGGTAAGTGTAGGACATAATTTTCATAGTAAGCATTAACATTTTCTGCTTCATCATTGGAAACTTTATCTTCCGTAATGAATTCTTTAGTAATTGGGTCACGATATTGAATATTTAATTTATCGGTATAAACATCAGCATCCCATTTTACTGCTTTTTGAATTTTTTCTTGTGTAGATAGATTTGTTCCCTCATTTTGATCAAAATAATCTTCTAAATATAGTTTTTTATAATTTATATAACCATAATAATTGTAGCAACAGATACCTACGGTCACCCCTATTGTAATAATTGAACAGACAATTACTACAATTAAAGTCCTAATTGTCTTTACTTTTTTTGTATTCATAAAAACCTCCATTGTTTATATTATAACAAAAAAGTTATAGTTTATCAATAAAAAGAGTTTTACTTCACAAAAATATCAGATTGGTTATCTTAGAAACTTGAAGTACATTTAATACATAATATACATTTTTGTTGACAAAATACACCAAATGGTATATAATAATAGCAAGGAGGTAAAAATATGAATATAGAATGGATAAATAAAGAAAAAAATACAAATGCTGTAACCATTTATAGTAATAATATCACTTTTAGTAAACAAGCAGCCTTGTTATTTGATAATGCATTAGGAATTGCTGTTGGTTTTGATTTAGATAACAAAACTCTAGTAATGAGAAAAGTAACCAAAGATGATATTTTACGTAAAGTAGTTGAAAGAGAAGATGTTTATGAATTAACAATGAAACCAAGTTTTGGTAGAATAAATAATAAAAAGTTAATTTTAGAACTAGAGAAGCATTTGAATTTAGATTTTAATATTCAAACATCATATAAATTTTCAGCAAAATGGAATACAGGGTTAAAGATGCTAATCGTTGATACAAAGGAGGTGGCAAAAGATGTTTAATTTTATGACGCTTCAAACATTAAATATTGCAATGATTATTATTTGGGCTATTTTTGTGATTGCTGCCATCATAATAGAATTTGAAACTGCCAATTTGGTTTCTATTTGGTTTGCCGCAGGAGGAATTGCTGGAATTGTGTGTGCAGTATTGGAATTGCCAATTTGGGCTCAAATTTTAATTTTTGCGGTTGTGAGTGCAATATTTGTTTTAGCAACTCGGCCATTTGTGAAGAAAATCAGTGATAATCAGACAGTTTTGACCAATGTTGATCGATATGTTGGCATGGTTGCAATTGTTACTAAAGATATAATGGCTGGTGAAAAAGGAGAAATTAAAGTAGAATTTCAAAAATGGCCTGCTATTTCTAAAGGAGAAAATAATTTTCTTGTTGGAGATAAAGTTATTATAACAGAAATTATTGGTAATAAAATGATTGTAGATAAAATAAAGGAAATCAATTTAAATTAATAAAAATAAAAAGGAAGGAAAGGTATAAATGAAAAATCTATTTAATTTTTTAGTTTCGACAACAGGAGGTACAATTACTGTAATTGTACTAGCAGTAATTTTACTTGTAATTTTACTGGTTATCATAAAAGGTATTAAAATTGTTCCTCAAACTCAAGTATATGTAGTGGAACGACTTGGTAAGTATTACAAAACTTGGGGAACAGGAGTACATTTTCTTGTGCCATTTATCGACCGAATTGCCAGTGATCCTAATGTTCCACTTTCAGGTGGCAAATTAGATACACCAAGATTAATTGGTAAAGTGAGTTTAAAAGAACAAGTGATTGATTTTGATCCTCAACCTGTTATTACGAAAGATAATGTTACAATGCAAATTGATACAGTTGTGTATTATCAAATTAGTGATGCCAAATCATATGTATATGGAGTGAGTAAACCTCTTAGGGCTTTAGATAATCTTACAACTACTACGATTCGGAATATCATTGGTTCTTTAGATTTGGATCAATCTTTAACAAGTAGAAACATCATTAATGAACAAATGCGTGAAATTTTAGATGAAGCAACAGATCCTTGGGGAATAAAAGTATTTAGAGTTGAGGTCAAAAATATTATGCCTCCTAAAGATATCCGTGACGCTATGGAAAAACAAATGAGAGCAGAACGTGAAAGACGTGAGGCAATTTTACTTGCAGAAGGTGAGAAAAAGGCGGCTATTTTAAAAGCTGAAGGAATCAAAGAATCAGAAATTTTAAGAGCCCAAGCGGAGAAGGAATCTGCTATTTTAAGAGCTGAAGCAGAAAAAGAAGCTACTATTCGCAAAGCTGAAGGTCAGGCTGAGGCGATTGTTAAAGTCAATGAAGCCACTGCCCAAGGATTAAAAATGATTAAAGATGTTGATGTTGATAAAGGTGTTTTAACTCTTAAAGCATATGAATCATTAGAAAAAGTTGCTGATGGACAATCTACTAAAATTATCATTCCTTCTGAACTTCAAGGTCTTGCAGGATTAGCACTTTCAGCAAGCGAAATTATAAAAGAAGGCAAAAAGGATAATAAATAGTCAATGAAAATTAAAAGGAACCAAAGAAAACTTTGGTTTCTTTTTGATTGTATAAAAGTATCTAATATATATCGTTTCTGAATTGTTTTTTGAAAAGAATCAATCTTTTTAATAGAATATGATGGATAATTTTAATATGAATAAAAGGTTTGCGTTTTTTTCATTTATGTGGTATAATATACTAACTAGCGTTTTTGAAAATGAAAGGGGAAAAATTATGGCATATGTTGCGTTATATCGAAGTTATAGACCATCTTCTTTTAAAGAAGTGATTGGTCAAAAGCATGTCGTACAGACATTGAAAAATGCGGTAATGGAAAATAAAACTTCACATGCATATATCTTTAGTGGACTTAGGGGGATTGGTAAAACCACGATAGCTAGAATCTTTGCGAAAGCTGTGAATTGTGAGAATCAAATAGATGGAGAGCCTTGCAATCATTGCAAAAATTGCCTTGCAATTATAAATAATGAAACAACCGATATTGTTGAATTAGATGCGGCAAGTAACAATGGTGTTGATGAAATGCGAGAAATTCTAGAAAAAGTTAATTTTTTACCAAGTGTTTTACGAAAAAAAGTATATATTATCGATGAGGCACATATGCTAAGTACTGCAGCTTTTAATGCTTTATTAAAGACATTAGAGGAACCACCATCACATGTAATTTTTATTCTGGCAACTACTGAACCGCATAAGATTCCAGCAACCATTTTATCAAGATGTCAGAGATTTGATTTTAAACAATTTACATTAGAAGAATTAAAAGAAGAATTACAACTCATCTCATCTAATGAAAAAATGGTCATTCATGAAGAAGCCCTTAGTGCGATTGCAGAAGCAGCCGATGGAGGAATGAGAGATGCTTTAGGAATTTTAGACCAAGCAAGTGTTTTTTCTAATGGTGAAATTACAGTTGATGATATCAATAGTGTGACAGGAAGAATTTCTAATTATAAATTAATTGAATTAATTCGTTCTTTTAAAAAGAAAGATGCTACACATAGTATTTATTTAATTAACGAGTTGATTAGTATGGGAAAAGAGGTCAGCCGTCTTGTTGGGGGGATTATTCAATTTTGTAGAGATATTTTATTATATAAAAGTGTTAACGATGAACTAGTTCATAAATATATATATGATAATGAAGCATTCAAAGAACTTGCATCTGATGTGACAACTAGTGAATTGTTTTATTATATTGATGTTTTAGTAGATGTTCAAAATAAAATTCGTTTTACTAATTCCCAAAAAATTTATTTAGAAGTAGGAGTTATGAAAATCATTAATTCCGCATCTGAAGATATTGATGTATTAAGTAAAATTCATAAACTTGAAGAAGTAGTTGGAGAAAAAGAAACCAAAGATGGGTTTGTAAATAATCAAGATTTAGATAATAAGTTTACAAATTTAGATAACAGAATTAAAAAGGTTGCAACCGATTTAGAAAAAGCAAAAATTGATGAATTTAAAGAAAAAATTGAATCCAAATTAGATCTTTTAGAAGATGTATCATCTAAAAATGCTGCTTTACCAACTGACTTAATGTTTCGCTTAGATAATATTGAGGATAAAATTAGAGTTTTAAATACAACCAATCAAGAAATTGACTCTAAAAAGATTGAAGAAGTCAGCGAAAAACTAAAAGAAATAGAAGAAAAATTAAATCCTTCCCATGATTTATCTAATGAGGGAACAAATAATGAATTAGATAAATCTACCCTTCAAATGCAAATTGGTCATTTAGAAGAAAAATTGAAGAATTTAGAAAGTGAGAATTTACATAAGATAGATGAAGAAAAACTAAAAGCATTCTTAAATTTAAATCTTGAACAACGAATGAAAAGTCTTGAAGAATATGTAGAAACGTTTATCCAAAAAGAAGATCATCAGGCCATTGATTTAGATAAAGAAGAAATAATTAATGAAATCAATGAATTGAAGGAAAATTATTTTGTTTTAATTCAAACAATTCAAGAAAATGTAAAAAAATCTCATGTAGATTTAAAAGATGAATTAGGATTTGATTTAGAAGATACTAGTAATCATACAAATATTGAACAAATGGTAAATGAGTTGATTGCTAATGTGAATAGAATAGCGGATAAAATGAACGAAAATACCAATAATATTAATAATATCAATAATGAAATTACAACTATTAACGAAATAAATCATATACAAGAAGAAAATATCAACAAAGTGTTGGCCAAAATAGAACAAATTAATTTAAATAATAAAAATGATATATATGATAAAATGTTCGATGATGTGCAAACTCAAATTGATGATTTAAAAAATAGTGAAGATGCGATTAAAGAAGATTTATCAAAAATGAAACAATTGGTTAAACCAAACAATGAAAATAAAGAAATGACCAAGCAAGTAGAAACGAAAACAGAAGCAGCAGTTGAGAAAGTTCAAACTGAATATACAAGACCAAAAGAAGAACCTAGAGTTGTTGAAACGAATGAAACCAAGACTCTTCAAAGAATTAAGAATGTTTATGATATTCGCATTGTAGAACGAATATTGCATGAAGCAAGAGAACTTGAATGTCGTGAAGAAAAAGCACGTTTAATTCATGCGTGGTCTAAATTAGAAGATAAGGTAGGCTATGTTTTAGCACCAGTGGCAAAAATTTTATTAGATGGCAAAATGGTTGCTAATGGTAAACATGAAATATTGATAGTATATCCGAGTGCAACAATTTGTAATCATTTAATGGAACCTAAAAATTATGTGGATGCTAAACAAGTTTTAAGAATTACTTTTGGGAAAGATTATGATTTTTTGGCTTTACCAGAAAATACTTGGCAAGAAAAACGTAGTGAATATATTGGCCAATATGGAGTAGGAATTAAATATCCTAAATTATCGCCTATTCATAATCCTGAATTAAACGTTGTAACTGTAAATTATAATCAAATGAATACCCTTCCAAAAAAACCGCTTCAACAAGCAAAGGCCTTTTTTGGAAGTGCGATTGTAGAAGAGGAGGAAAGATAAATGATGAATCAAGCAATGTTAAGAAAAATGCAACAAATGAAAAAAGATATGGAGAGAACTCAAGAAGAGATTATGAATACTGAGTTTAAAACGACATGTGGTCCGGTTACTGTTATTGTAATGGGGGATAGAAATTTAAAACAAATTATATTTGAAGAAGGATTTGAAGCAAATACTAAGGATGATTTAGAAATGTTAGCAGATATGATTGTTGCGGCAACTCGTCAAGCTGGTGATGAAATAGATCAATTTACTGCTGAAAAAATGTCTAAATATCAATCTTTATTAGGCGGCTTCTAGAAGTTTTGATAAAGTAAAATGAGTGAAACAAAATTTTTAGATAATCTTGCTAGTTGTTTTGAAAAATTACCTGGAGTAGGAAAAAAAACAGCCCAAAGATATGCTTATTATATTATTGAAAAAATGTCTTTAGATGATGTAAAAGAGTTATCTAATGAACTTGTTAAAGCAAAAGAAAATGTAAAACATTGCAAAATTTGTGGAATGCTTACCGATTTAGATATATGTCATATTTGTAATAATGCTTATCGCAATAAAGAACAAATCATGGTAGTACGTGATACAAAGGATGTTTTAGCAGTTGAAAAGACAGCTCAATATAATGGTTTATATCATATACTTGGTGGCTTAATCTCACCACTTGATGGTGTTTCACCTGATGATCTTAATATTGATAGTTTAGAAAAAAGATTAAATGATACAAAAGAAGTTATTATTGCTACTAGTTTTACTCCGAATGGTGAAACTACTGCATTATATTTAGAAAAAATTCTTAAAAAAGATAATCTTACTATTTCAAGAATTGGATATGGTCTTCCTGCTGGTGGTGATATTGAATACGTAGATGAATTGACATTAAAAAGAGCAATAGATGCAAGGAAAATTAGCAATTAAAGGAGGCTATAATGTTTATTTCAAAAATAATTGATTGGATTAATAATTTTGGTGATACTGTTTCTGATTATATTTTAAATCCCTTTCTAAATTTACCAGGTTTTTTAAAATTTTTAGTAGTCTTAGCAATTTCTTTTTTATCAGTAGTTGGTTTAATTCGAGTAGCAAGAAAAGCTTTAAAGACAGTAGTAGGAATAGCATGTGCTTTTATAGTCTTATTAATTGTTTGGATTATATTCTTTAGATAGGAAAAAATTGATAAACAAAAAGAGATAGAAAGAATCTATCTTTTTTTGTTTTTTATTAAAAATAACCTTTTTTATTCTGCATAAAACAAATTAAAAAGAAATAAAGATTATATAATTTGCAAAAAAAAGCAAAATATGATAAAATAAGTATGGTAAATAAAAATTGCTAATTTATTTGCAATATTCTAAATTGGGAGGATAATTTTATGGACATTCGCTTAGTAAACTTAACAAAGATATTTGCCGATAAAAATTCTGAAGTAAGAGCAGTCGATAATTTGGATATTACGATACCTTCTGGAAAATTAATCGGTTTACTTGGTCCTTCTGGTTGTGGTAAATCAACAACGCTTTATATGATTGCTGGTTTGTTAGAACCTACATCGGGCCAGATTTTTTTCGGAGATGAAGATGTAACGATACTTTCTGCTGAAAAGCGTGGAATTGGGTTGGTTTTTCAAAATTATGCTTTATATCCACATATGACAGTAAGACAAAACATTATGTTTCCGTTACAAAATATGCATTTACCAAAGGCTGAAGCCCTTGCAAGAACACAAAAATATGCAAGACTTGTAGGTATTGAAGAATTGTTAGATCGGAAACCTAAACAATTATCGGGTGGTCAACAACAACGGGTTGCTATTGCCAGAGCCCTTGTAAAAGAACCTAAAGTATTGTTACTTGATGAACCTCTTTCTAATCTTGATGCGAGACTTCGTTTACAAACTCGTGAAGAGATTAAAAGAATTCAAAGAGAAACGGGAATAACTACTATTTTTGTTACTCACGATCAAGAAGAAGCTATGAGTATTTCCGATGAAATTGTTGTAATGAAATCGGGATTAGAACAACAAAAAGGACGTCCACAAAGTGTATATGAAAATCCAATTAACCAATTTGTTGCAAAATTTTTAGGAACACCACCAATTAATATTTTTTCTGGAAAAATATTAGATGGCGGTTTATATATTGGGGATGAAAGAATTGGGGATAGCAAACTTGAAAACCAAGATGTAACAATTGGCATAAGACCAGAAGGATTTGAAATCAATCCCGAAGGAGAATTGACAATCAATGTTAAACAAATTGAACATATTGGTCGTGATAAATCGCTTATTGCTACTAATCCTCATACTGAAAAAGAAACATTTCGTTTTATTATAGATTCTGATATTCCTGTTCATGAACAAACAAGTGTTAAGGTTTCAATTAAACCCAATAAATGTTATGTTTTTGATAAATTAACAGAAAAGAGACTTCAGTAATATGGTAGAAGGTAAGAAAAGTATAAACTTTTTAAGAGGTATTTTGTATTTATCACCAGCTTTAATTTTAATGGCAATTTTTACTTTTTATCCGCTGTTTAATACATTTATTATCTCTTTTAAAGAAGAATATAACTATATGACAGGTAAACATGCAGAATGGGGATTTGCCAATTATGCTAAATTGTTTGCTACGGGTAATATCTTTAGAACGTGTTTAGTCAATACACTTGTTATTGTTTTTGTTTCTGTTCCTTTATCAATTATTTTATCGCTGCTTATTGCGGTGGCACTAAATTCCATTAAACCGTTGCAAAAGTTTTTTCAAACAATTTTCTTTTTACCCTATGTTACAAATACAATTGCAATAGGGATGGTATTTTCTGTTATTTTTGAAAGTCACCAAGGACTGGCCAATACTATAATCACCAATTTGGGTGGTAATATGGTAAACTGGCTGGGGGGAAATAACTTAGCTACAACTCTTGGAAAAGGTTTCTTTAGCCCAGATAATACTTTGTTTACTCCTCAATGGTTTACTTCAATGATTGTATTAATGGTATATATTGTTTGGAATTCGTTACCATTTAAAATTTTGATTTTGCTAAGCGCCCTTCAGGGAATCGACAAACAATACTACCAAGCTGCTCAAATCGATGGTTCATCAAAGATGAGAATTTTTACTAAAATTACAGTACCACTTTTATCTCCACAGATTTTTTATCTTTTAATTACTTCCTTTATTGGTGCTTTTAAAGAATATACATCAGTTGTTGCTATTTTTGGTGATAATGCTCAATCGGTTGGTCAAAGAAATAATATGGCTACTGTTGTTTGGTATATTTATAAAAAAACCAAAGAGGGTGGTACCACGATGGGATATGCGGCAGCAGGAGCTGTGGTATTATTTATAATTATTATGTTTTTTACCTTGATTAATAATCTTGTTGGTAAAAAACGTGTCCACTATTAGAGGTGATAACAATGTTAATTTTATTACTCGTATTATTTGTATCATTTTTAATTTGTATGTTGGCTTTAAGAAAAACAAATAAAGCTTATGAAAACTATCAAAGATGTCCACAAGATAAAGTATATGTTGAAAATGTTGAAGAAATTATTCGGAAAGAAAAAGCCGTTAAAATTATTAGATATATTATATGCTATGGTTTTTTAACTATTTTAGCTTTGTTTATGGTATTACCATTTTATTGGATGATTATTACTTCTTTAAAAACAGAAGCAGAAATTAGTCTTGTTAAACCAACTTTTTTCCCTAAAGAGTTTGCATGGGAAAATTATAAATATATTTTAAATATAAAAAATTATCAAGTAGATGTATCCGGATCGATTCGATTTAATTTATGGCGTTTAATGTATAATACTTTAGTGGTTGGTTTTTTCTCAACCATTGGAACTCTTGTAACTACTGTAATGGCGGCTTTTGCTTTTTCTAGAATTAAATTTCCAGGTCGCGAAATTATATTTACACTTTTTTTAGCAACAATGATGATTCCAGGCGAAATGATGGTTATTTCAAATTATATTACAGTTGTTAAATATATGAGGGGGATGGATACTTATTGGGCAATGATTGTACCTTTCTTGATTAGTGTATATTATATATATTTGTTAAGACAAAATTTTAAACAAATTCCTGATGAATTATATTATGCGGCAAAAGTTGATGGAACTAGTAATTTTAAATATTTATTAAAAATTATGATTCCTATTGCAATGCCAACATTAATTACAATTACGATTTTAAAATTAATGGGTTCTTGGAATGCATATGTTTGGCCTACAATGGTAACTCAAAGCGAGGATATGCGTTTAATCAGTAATGGTTTAAGAAACTCATTTTCAGATAGTGAAGGCCGTTCTACACAAGGTAGACAAATGGCAGCAGCTACTGCGGTTTTAGCACCACTTCTAATTATGTTTATTTTCTTAAGAAAATATATTATGCGTGGGGTTTCGCGTAGCGGTATTAAGGGCTAAAACAAACAATTTTGTTTTAGAAATATAAATTTGAAAAATAAAAAAGGAGAATTTACAAAGATGAAAAAACTGAATAAGATTGCACTTTTCTTATTATTAGTTATTTGTGGGGTTGTTGCTACTGGCTGTGGCGGTGGTAATGACGATGATCGTATAGAAATCGAATATTGGCATGCTAATGGAGCCGCTTTGACAACAGTATTAGAAGAAATCAAAGCAGATTTTGAGGCTAAAAATCCAGATTACAAAGTAAAGTTAGTATCATATGGAGATTACAATACATTAAGAGATACAATTACATCAGCAATCGCAGGAGGAATAGCACCGACAGCAGCACAAACATATCCAGATCATATATCATTATATCTAGAAGGAGAAGCATTACAATCACTAGATAAATATATCAATGATCCAGTAAATGGAATGAGTAAAGAAGAACAAGCACAATTTATAGAAGGTTTTTGGGCAGAAGGAACAATATATGATACAGCAGGAACAAGATATGGAATGCCATTTAATAAATCAACAGAATTGATGTATTATAATGCAGATATATTTGCGAAATATGAATGGGAAGTACCAAAGACATGGGATGAAGTAATAGAAGTAGCAGAAGCATATAAGAAAACAACAGAATATGCAGAAGCAATAAAAGCAAATCCAGGTAAAGTATATGCGTTAGGATATGATTCAGAAGCGAATTTATTTATCACTCTAACTCAACAATATGGTGCAGTATATACATCATTTGATGCAAATGGAAAAGGAATATATAATGCATTTGGTGCAGTAGAAGCAGATGTATTAAAATCAAAAGCATCAATGAGTTGGTATTTAGAAGAATTCCAAAAAGGTAATATTGCAACATCAACAGCATTTGGAACAGATTATTGTTCAGATGCATTTAAAGCAGGACAATGTATCATGACAATAGGTTCAAGTGCAGGGGCAACATACAATGATGGGCAAGCTGCAACAGGAGTAAAATTTACAACAGGAGTATCAGCAGTGCCACAAAAGGATTTAGAAAATGGTCAAGTCATCCAACAAGGAACAAATGTATCATTATTTAAATGTAGTGATGCAAAAGAAGAACTAGGAGGATGGTTATGGTTAAAGCATATGGTAAGTTATGAATCAGCATTAAAATGGGCATTAGAAACATCTTATTTTCCAATTCGATATGATGTATTAAATTCAGAAGAATATCAAAATCATATAAAAGGAAATATCGTAGCAGATGATGGAAGTGTAGTAGAAGGAATTCAAACATTAGCAGCAAAAGCCAAAGAAGCAGGATTAGCACAATCTCAATGGTTTTATACAAATGTAGCATTCCCAGGCTCATCAAAAGCAAGAGATAATGCAGAAACCATTGTACAACAAATCTTATATGGAGATAGTATGACAGTAGATAAAGCATATACAGATGCTTATAACTCAATTATGAATGATTAATTCTAAAGCTTAAATTTTATTAAAGGTATGTATAATGAAAAAAATATTATTGTCTATTTTTGTTTTAATTGGTTTATTTGTTTTTGTTAGTTGTGATAATACCAATAAAAATAATTATACTAGTGACAATTATGATTGGAAGACTCCACAAACAGATAAATTAAAATTAACACAATCATACGAAGGTAAAGATTTTATAAAAGATGGTATTGGTGAGGTTACACCAATCCGTTATGTAGATGGAGATACAACAATTTTTAAAACTAGTGATGGTACTCAATTTACAGTTCGTTACAATGGCATCAATACACCAGAATCAACATATCGAATTGAGCCTTGGGGATTTGCGGCATCAACATATAACAAGAAAAAATTTGAAACTGAACTAGCAAGTGGTGCTAAAGTAGTTCTTCAAGCAGAAGATTTAACGCAAAGATTGGATACTACAGGTAGGTATTTGGCATGGGTTTGGTTTGTGTATCCAGATGGAGATTCTAGACTTTTAAATTTAGAACTTGCTGAATATGGATATGCCTATGTTAAATCAGCGGATGGTACGCAATATAGTAAATATTTTACAGATGCTATTTTTGATATTTCAATAAAGAAATTAAGAATATATGGTGAAGTTGATAAAGATTATGATTATTCAACCGAAGCCAAAGAAATGTCTATTAAACAAATTAGAGAAACTTATGGTACTGAAGAAGCAATTGACGCATCACGTAATGGGTTTACTTCTCCACTTATCAAAGTGAGTGGTGTTGTAGTGAGAAAAAATGGTCAAACAAATGCTTATATCCAACAATATGATGAAACTACAGGAAAATATTATGGTATATATGTGTATGGTGGTTATAATTCCATTTCTAAATTAATTGAGGGTGCATATGTACAAATTACAGCAAAGGTTGGATATTACTATGGTTCTTTACAAATTACCGACCTTACAAGCGATAGTAAAATAAAAGTATATACTTTTGATGCGAAAGATCAAATTGCAGTTATAGATGAAACTTGTGAAGCAATTAATGATATTAATGCTTATGATAAAATAGGTAATTTAGTTAAAGTGAATCATTTAAAAGTAACAGGATATAAAGATGCTGATAATTCATCTGCTATTACTTTATATTGTGAATATCAAGATGCAAAAGGTCAAACACAAAGATTGAATGTTAGAATTGATCAAAATGTTTTATTAAAAGATCCAATAACAGGTTCACAAATTTTATCAGGTTCATACTTTACAGGAAAAACGTTTAGTTCAATTACTGGTATTGTAACGTATTATAATGGTGCAACAGCTGAACCTGAAAATGCTTATGCAAATGGACATATACAATTAGCTTTGACTACTATGAATGATGTAGTGTTTGCAGAATAAAAATTTAAAACTGGAGTTATTTTATAATTTTTATTCTGTTATGAAATAACTCCTTCTAAAACTTGGTTTAATTTTTCTGTAAAAGAAAATTTAAATAATCAAAATTAAATCTATTTTGAAAAATATTAGGAGGAAAAAAAGGTATGAAAATTACCGTATTAGGTAAAAAAATTGTAGCTTTCTTTGCTATAGCGCTTCTTGGTTTTTCACTTGCTGGATGCCTTGAAGAATCAGGTGGTGATGTAACTTTAGAAAAAGCTCAAGAAAATGTCAATAGTGTTCTTGGAAAAATTTTCTTTAGTTCAGATGTTTTACAAAATGTGACATCTAATTTAGAATTAGTTAAACAAAATGTAAATTATCCAGACGTTGAGATTAAATGGGAAAGTAATCAAGAAGATTTGGTTAAAATTGAAGAAAATAGCGAAGGTAAACTTGAAGCTGTTGTTACTAGACCAGAACTAGATGATCCAAGAATTGAAGAAGGAAAAGATTATGTCGTTGTAGTTTTAACTGTTTCTGCTTCACAAACAGTTGGTGATGAAGTTGCTAGTGGAACAAAAGAGTTTACCTTAAGAGTAAAAACAGTTTCTGTTGATAAAGAGGGGTCAATTTTAGAAGTAAAACAAGCTGTAATTGATAGTTTAGTTGAAAGAGGTGTTGCTCTGAATACTAATGATTCTAAAAATGCTTTATTCTGCGTAACATATGGACGTGTATTACTTCAAATTAGTAAATCTATGATTATTTCTGATGGTACTCAATCAGTTGTTGTATATGGTGACTATTCTAGTACTTGCAAAGTTGGAGATTTAGTTCGTGTACAAGGTGGAGTGTATTCATATTTTGGACAAATTGAATTTGCTAGCGAAGTAGCGGTTACTAAATTAGATGAAAATGATTCTCATGCTGGTATTACTGTTTGTGGATATGAAGATGCAACAATTGAAGGATATACTACTGCTTTAACTGCTGCTGTAGATGAAAATAGAAAAGTTGTAGATAAAGAAGCTATCTTAGATTTCTCTGGCGCAACATATAGATTATGGGCAAAAGTATTAAAAGAAGAAGCGGCTCCTGGTGATAAATATGCTTTAGAAGACCCAGAAACAGGAACAAAAATATCTATTTACCACTATGCAACAGATGATGCTAATCTAGCTGCTGAAATGGATAAATGGGTTGGCAAATATGTATATATTAATGCAGTAACCATTGATAGATATTCAAGTAATGATGTTTATCGTGTATTATGGGATGGTTCTACTTTAGTTGAAGCACCTGCTCCTAGTTTAGATGATGCTCAAAAAGTTGTCAAAGCAATTGCCGAACTTGAATCCACAAAATTTGCTCTTTTAAATTATAATGGTCAAGAATTTGCTTTCCCTACTGTTAGTGTTGCAGATGTAACAATTGATTGGGCAACTACTCCTGCTACTCTTGTTCAAGATGGTAAACTTGTAGTTACTGAAGATGGTGTCGCACAATTAGTTGCAACAGTTACATGCGGAGATGCAAGTGATACAGTTACATTAGAAATAAATGTTCGAGTAAATGAAACTATCGTGACGGTTGCTGAGGCGGTAAATGCTGCTAAGGGTGATATCGTTACTATTCAAGGTGTTGTTGAAGTATTATTTGGTTCTAAAAATAATTATTATATTGCAGATGAAACTGGTGCAATTTTAGTTTATGCATCTTGCGATTACAAACTTGGTCAAACGGTTAAATTAATTGGTGAAGTCGATGTATTTAATGGTACTCCTCAAATTAAGAGTGGTGCAACAGTTACATTAGTAGAAGATACAACTTGGACAATGGCTACTCCAAAACAAGTTACAATTGCTGAAGTTTTAGCTTATACTGCGGATAATGCTTTATATGGTGCTTACTTACAAGCTAGTGGAGTTTTAGTAAAATCTGGTAATTATTACTATTTAGCAGATGCTACAGATTCAACTAAAAAAATTAGTTTATATAATTCAAATGTAGTTGCTGAATTAGCAGAATTTGCAGATACTGATAAAGTAGTAACATTAAATTTCTATTTCTATGGAAATGCTAAATCTGATTGGAGTGGAGATTATCGAGTAATCTTTGCAGGTCGTGATGGCGAATATGTATTACCAACATTAACTGATGAAGAAACTGCTAATAAAGTTCTTGATAATTTAGATGTACCAGAAACTGTTACTGATGATTTTTCATTACCTACAGTGGATGGATTGGTTTGGTCTTTAAAAGAAGTATCAGATGTTGTGATTTTAAATGGTGAAACTGTTAGTGTAAATCGTCCTGCAGTAGGTGAAGCAGATGCAACAGTTGTATTTGTAGCAAGTTATACATATAAAGATGTACTTTATACAAAAGAATTCCCTGTTGTAGTAAAAGCTTTACAAGAAACAACTGGCGAAAAAAAGGTAACTTATACTTTTGATAATACAACTGCTAAGGGTACAGCATTAACTGCAGAAACTGCTTTAGAAATTTTTAATGCAGCTTATGTTGTTGGTGATACTGCGAATTCTTTAACATCAGTAACTGCTACAAAAGTGTATGAAGGAAATGATCAAGGTGGTGCTTATGAAAACCAATCAGGTTTCCTTAAGATGGGTGCATCAAAAGAGAATGGTGAATTGACTTTAACTTTTGCAGATGGCATAAAAGTTACAAAAGTGGAAATTACTTGTCATGATTGGTATACTCAATCAGATACATATCCTACTAACTCTAATACTGTTGCTGTAAATGATTCAACACCGGTTTTAGCTCCATACAACCAAAATGGTACACCAGAGGTTATGACATTTACATTAGAAGAAGCAACAAATATTGTTAAAATTGTTTCTGCAAAAAGAATTTTTGTATTTTCAATTACTGTTTATTTTGAATAAAAAATGAAAAAGCTTTAAGGTTTTTCCTTAAGGCTTTTCTTTTTCTTGATAAAATTTATTATCTATGTTATAATAATAAATTAAGGAGAATGCAATTTGATGTTTATAGATATATATAATAAAATAAAAGAGTATGATACTATTATTATTCATCGGCATACAAAACCTGATTGTGATGCACTAGGTTCACAATTAGGGCTGAAATATGCTATTTTAGCAACCTTTCCAACTAAATGTGTGAAAGTAACAGGAGATATGGTAGAACGTTATAATTGGTTTGATCAAATGGATGATGTTAAGGATGAAGAATATCACAATGCTTTGGTAATTGTATGTGATAGTGGATCAGAAAAATTAATTAGTGATAATAGATATGGTAAGGGTTCTTTTTTAATCAAGATTGATCATCACTTACCTCAAGGAGAATATGGTGATATAGCATATGTCGATACAACTAGTGAATCTTGTGCCAGAATTATTGCAGAATTGATCAAACAAACACCACTTATAATGAATAAAGAAGCGGCAAAAAATTTATTTGCTGGCATAGTAACGGATAGTGGTAGATTTAGATATAGCCAGACTTCTTCTAAAACATTTGATATTGCTTCTTATTTAATGCAGTATGATATTAATATTGAACAAATATATAGTAAAATTTATACAGAAAAGTTATATAATGTAAAACTGAAAGCAAAACTAATTTCAAAATTTAAAGTAACTCAAAATAAAGTTGCCTATTTGATCAATACATATCAAGATGTTTTAAAATATAATCTTCCTATTTTTGATATTTCAAGAGGGATGGTTAATATTATGGCTGGGATTGAAGGCATTGATGTTTGGGCCAACTTTACTGAAACTCAAAATGGTGAGGTATATTGTGAACTGAGATCAAATGGTCTAAATATAAATGCGGTTGCAACGCTTTTTGGTGGTGGAGGGCATCTTCAAGCAAGCGGATGTACATTAAGTAGTTTAAAAGAAGTGAAAAAAGTAATCAAAGCATTAAATGAATTAGTAGGAGATAGTTATGATAAATGCAATTCTAAATAAAATAAAAGAATATGATACCATTATTATTCATCGTCATATAAGACCGGATGGTGATTGTATCGGTTCTCAAAGAGCTTTAAAAGAAGCGATTCAATTGAATTTTCCCAATAAAATGGTATATGCGGTAGGAGATGAAATTCCACCTTATTTGCAAGAGTATGGAATTATTGATGAGGTAGATGAAACACTATATCATGATGCTTTAGTTATTGTAGTTGATACCGCAAGCCGCCTTCGTATATGTAATAGTAATTTTGAAAAGGGAGCTTTTTTAATTAAAATTGATCACCATGATGATTCAGAAGATTATGCTGATATAAACTATGTTGATCCATCCTCACCAGCTTGTGCTTCGATTTTAGTGAGAATGTTTAAAATGTGGAAGTTTAAATTAAATAAAGATATTGCAACGTTTTTATATTTATCCATTACAACTGATACTGGGCGGTTTAGATATCGTGGTGTCAATGAAGAGGTTTTTACTCATGCTGGATTTTTATTAAACTATGGAATTGATACAGATACACTTTATACAAATCTATATATCAAAGAAGCTCAAACTCTGAAACTTCAAGGGTATGTGTATCAGCATTTTAAAAAAACTAAAAATGGAGTGGCATATATCTACTTTACAAAAGAATTGATGCATAAATTTCATGTAACCAAAGAAGATGCGGCTAATTTAGTAAATTGTTTAGATAGTATTAGAGGGTCGCTTATTTGGGCTGTTTTTGTTGATCAAGGGAAAATAGATAGTAATATATCTAAAATAGAAACGACTGATTTAGAAGAAATTAGGGTTAGAATTCGTTCTCGTTTTGTGCCTATTAATGAAATAGCAACGCATTACAGAGGTGGTGGTCACTTGATGGCTGCTGGAGCTACAGTTTATTCTTATAAAGAAATTAAAATGATATTAAAAGAATTAGATTTTCTTCTAAAAACGTATAAGGAAAATCATCCAAATGCTTTCTGATATAAGAATTTTAGTTACGAATGATGATGGAATAGATAGTATAGGGTTAAGAGTATTAGTAGAAAAATTAAAAGTTTTGACCAATCATATTTTAGTGGTAGCACCAAGTAAACAAATGAGTGCAACATCACATAAAATTACTCTTCATGAGGGCATTTTATTAAAAAAAGAAGAGGATGTTTTTAAAGATGTTGTAGCATATAGTATATCAGGTACACCGGTAGATTGTGTCAATATGGCTATTAATTTACTCAAATTTAAGCCGAATGTTATTTTTTCTGGTGTGAATAATGGATTGAATGTAGGGACAGATATTATGTATTCTGCAACCGTTGCATCTGCTTGTGAGGGGATAAATTATAATATATTGGGAATTGCTATTTCTTGTGATGTTGATCATCTTGAGGGAATGAAGTATTTTGATGATATTATTTGTTATATAAGAAGAACTAAAATTTATAAACAAGCCAAAGTGTTAAATATCAATATACCAAAAGTAGCACATCATATTCAAATTACGCATCAAGGTGTTTTCCCTTTTCAAATTTCATATATACAAAAAGAAGATGGCTTATATTATATGCACTCAGTACCACTAGCTAATACTATCGACAATGATCGTAATTCAGATGTATATGCGATTAATCACAATACTATATCGATCACTCCTCTTACTAATAATCAAACAGATTTAAAATTATATGAAAAATGGCAGAAAATAAACATATAAAAAAACAATCTCTCATAAAATAAGATGGGTGATCAACGGTGAAAATATTAAAATTTATTAAATGGCTATTAAAATCAACGCTTCTTGGACTTGCTATGATTTTTATTTTTAATATTATTGGTGCTCATTTTAGTTTAAATATTCCTGTAAATATATATACTATTGCAATTGTTGGAACACTTAGAATACCTGGTCTTGTAATGATTTTAATATTTTTAATTTTATAAAGAGGTATATTTATGAAGAAAATTGAAGTTGATTTCAAACTATTGGTTAGTGATGGCAGTATGACATCTTTTATAACTGATGGTTTATATGAAGAATTTGATGATTATATTGAAATCAGTTTTACAGAGGAAACACAAATTAAGGCAAATACAAAAGTTGATATATATAAAGATAAAGTTATGATTCAACGTATGGGTGAAATCAATATGGAAATGGAATATATCATGGGAATGGATACTACTTTACATCTTACAACCGATTTTAATTATCAACTTTCAATGAATAATTATACAAAGTATTTAGAAATTAATGAAAATAGTTTACAAATTGTCTATCAAACAGAAACAGATAAAGAACAAAATCTGACACATAATTTATTTTTAAAATGGGCTGATATAAATTAATAACCTTTTTAATTTGCAAAAAAATTGGAAATATAGTATAATATACTAACAATGGGGAGTAAATTAAAGTGGAGGATAGATATGGGTAGTAAAGATAAGGAAAAATCATTATTAGAGATTGCAATTGAATTGTTAGATATGAAAAAGAAACCACAAAAAATAACAGCTATTTTAAAAGAAGTTATGGAAATTAAAGGGGTTAAGGCAAGTGTGATGAAAGAACTTGCCCCACAATTTGTGTTAGATTTTATGCAATCTGGCTATTTTGTTTATTGTGGTGATGAATGTTGGGATTTAAAAGATCGTCAGCCAACTGCTGTATTAGACAAAGAAAGTGGCGATTATGACGATATTTATGAAGATGATGAGGATGTTAAGAAAAATGAATTAAAAGATGACATCTTTATTGATGACAATATTGATCGAATTCAAGATAGTGATGATGACGATGAAGAAACTGAAGAAGAAGACGAAATTGATGATGATTTAGCTAAAGCTTTTGATGATTTTGATGATGAATACAATGCTGGATTAGTATTAGTAGATGAAAATCAAGAAGAAGAAAATGATGATGAGGAAGATGACTAAATAAAACAAGTAATCGTATATATGCATATGCGATTACTTTTTAACATTTCTATGGTATAATACAATTAATAAGAATGGGAAAAGTAATCATATGAATAAAGAAGAAATAAAACAAATACTATTGCAAAACAACCTGATTGTTAAAAAAAAATATGGTCAAAATTTTCTTTTGGATGAAGTAGTCTTAAATAATATTATTTTGAAAGCGGGTATAAAAGCAGATTCTTGTGTTGTAGAAATTGGACCAGGTCTTGGCTTTTTAACCAAAAAATTAAGTCAATTTGCCGGTAAAGTATTGTGCTATGAAATAGATGAACAAATGGTTCGTTTCTTAAAAAAAGAAAACTATAACAATGTTGAAATCATTCAAGATGATTTTTTGAACAGAAATTTAGATGAAGATTTTTTAAAATTTGCAAAAGGAAAAAAATTAATGGTGGTTGCGAATCTTCCCTATTATATAACGACAGCTATTTTATTAAAAATTTTAGAAGAAACCCATACTGTTGATAAAATGATAGTGATGATGCAAAAAGAAGTAGCGCAAAGAATTTGTGGGAAACCATCTACTAAAGATTACAATGCTTTAAGTGTTTTGTTACAATACTTTACGAATCCTAAAATAGTTTTGGATGTAAAACCTTCTTCATTTTATCCACAACCCACTGTTGATAGTAGTGTAGTTGAAATAAAGTATAAAACAGAAATGGACAATACAGCTTTGAACTTAAATTATTTTTTAAAATTCAATCGTAATATTTTTTCTCAAAGGCGAAAAACGCTGATAAATAATTTACAAAAAACATATCACTATACTAAAAGTGAAATTGAAGAGATATTATATCATTTTCATATCTCTGTATCTATTAGAGCAGAGGAGTTAAGTGTCAATCAAATCATTGATCTTGCTAATGCTTTTTATAAACATTTTGAACAAAATAAAAGGACAAATTAATCTATTTATACATATACTATAAGTAGGTGAATGTTGTGGATTTTAAAGTAAATGATTATGTTTTGATTAAAAATGATGATAAAATATATCAAATAGAGGCTATAGAAAAAAATATTGCTTATTTAAAGGGGTTGACTTACCGTTTTCAAACAACCTCACTAATTAGTGAATTGACAGTAGCACCAACTCATCTTGTTGAAAAGGCGATTAAAAAAGTAAATGAAATCATTGATCGATTTAAAATATCATCAAAATCTCGTGATAAACATCAAATGATATATGGAACAATTCTTCATATTGATGGTGATAAAGAATATTTAAATAGTTGTATGGATTTATATAAAGAGATGAATATTTTTGCTAATGGTATTTATTTAAAAGAAAGTGAGATAAAAGACAAAATTGAAGAGTTGGTTTTGATGCTTACACCCGATATTGTTGTAATAACAGGTCATGATTTATATAATGGCAAAGGGTTCAAAGAACTTTCTAATTATCGTAATACCAAGCACTTTATGGATGCAGTAAGAATGATTAGAAAACATTTTAACTCTGAATCGATAACAATTATTGTGGGAGCATGTGGATCTAATTTTGAGGCTTTAATTGCTTCTGGGGCTAATTTTTCATCTTCACCAAAAAGAATAAATATTCACACCTATGATCCTGCTGTAATTGCCATTAAAGTAGCAACGACGTCTATTAACCAAACAGTTGATTTTGGTCAAGTGCTAAAATATATTGAAAATAAAAAAGACGCTTTTGGAGGAATAGAAACAAAAGGAAAGATGAAAGTACTTTTATAATTTAGGAGAAAATAATGTTATTAAAAGCCTATGCAAAAGTTAATCTGGTTTTAAAAGTTTTAGGAAAAAATGATTATAATTATCATAATCTTCAAATGCTAAATGCTAAAATAGATTTATATGATCAAATTGATGTCAAAAAAAACAATAAAAAAAATGATTTAGTAAAATTTAGAGGACTGAATCAAGAAAATATTAAAGATGATTTAGTTTTAAGATGTATCAACATTATCAAAAATTATTATAATATTGATGATTGTTTTGACATTACAATTACAAAACAAATCCCGATTGGTGCCGGAATGGGAGGCGGAAGCTGTGATGTTGCTACAATTGTAAAATATCTTTTAAGAAGATATCATATTGAGGAAGATCTCAATCAATTGATTCATCTTTTAAAAGATCAAAGTGCAGACATTCCTTATTGTTTAACAAATAAGATAGCATTTGTTGAGGGAATTGGAGAAAAAGTTAGTGAGATTTTTGTTGCAATTCCTGATGAATGCATTCTTGTAAATCCACACATATCTATAAGTACGAAAGAAGTATTTGAAAAAGTAAAAAATTATTCTAAACCACTTACAAAAGATAGTTTGATGAAACAAATTGCAACGAAAGGTTATAGTATTTTCAACAATGATTTAGAAGAAGCAGCTTTTTTGCTTTATCCGCAATTACAAGAAATTAAGAATAATTTAAGTAAAATAGGTCATACTGTCATGAGTGGAAGCGGATCTACAATGATGGTGTTTGGCGATGATTTGGCAAGTATGTATGAACAAATTAAGAAGATATACCCTAAATATTTTATAAGAAAAGTAAAAATACTAAAGGAGAAAGAAAATGGAAATTAATCAAATAAAAGAAAAAGATGAAAATAAAAAAGAAATAAAAGAAGTTATTCATATTACTAAAGATGATTTATATCGCTTTAATTTATATCTTGCTAGCCTTAATAAAAATCTAGGAATGGTTGTAGGTGGTATTGTTATTTTATTTTTTGGTATTTATGGCATTTTTACAGATGATTTAAATGTTCTTTGGATGAATATTTTATTATGTGTGATGGGAATTATTGGTCTTTTGTTTGCTTTTGTCTTTTATAAAATACTTGTTAAACATAAAATAAAAAAACTAGATTTGCAAGATCTAGATGATGTAGAAGTAACACTTAATGAAGATGGTATTTTATATAAATTTCGTGATGAAGTTTTAAATGAGGGTAAAGAATTTTATCCTTTCGCATGGAAGGAAATTTCAAGAGCAATCGTTACAAATGATTATATATATATACATATGATAGATAGAAGAACGGTTATTTTGATTACTGTAAAAGATATTCAAAATGAAGAATTCATTGTGTATTTAAAAGATAAACTAATGCCACTGAAAAGGTATTTTGATAAAAGACAAAGTCGGTAAAAATTTACCGACTTTTTTATATTTAAAGATAATTTTTCAATTATCTTGTATTATATATTATGTCAAAAATTAAAAAAAATACTAAAAAATAAAATAAATTATTATTTTACTTTACGAAAACGTTTTCATATGATACAATATATTTGTAAAAAGAAACAATAGGAGACAAGATAATGGAAATAACAGATATTAGAATTAGAAAAATTAACACAGATAGTCGGTTAAAAGCGGTTGCTTCAATAACAATTGATAATTGTTTTGCAATTCATGAGTTAAGAGTGATTGAAGGAAAAGAAGGATTGTTTGTAGCGATGCCAAGTCGCCAAGTAAGTGATGGTACATTCAAGGACATTGCGCATCCAATTAATGCTGAAACAAGAAAATTGATTGAAGATTTTGTTGTTGCGAAATATCAAGAAGAATGCTAGAAATAGCATTTTTTCTTTTTTTTAAACGAACTTTTAATCAAAATTGTATTTGAATGTAAAAATGCTATTCTTTATATGTGCAAAAAAAACCTAATTGTGCTATACTATATATAGGTAATTTTAAGGAGAATTGGTATGGAACAAATTGCAAAAGAAATTCGAGCAAAAACTTTTGAATGTATTGCGTCAATTGGTCAAGGACATATTGGTGGAAGTCTTTCAATTGTTGATGTGTTAACTGTTTTATATTATAAACATATGAATGTAGATCCAAAAAATCCACAGATGAATGGTCGTGATCGTTTGGTTGTTTCTAAAGGTCATGCTGGTCCTGCTGTTTATGCTACTCTTTGTCAAAAGGGATATATATCACATCGTGAATTATTAACTTTAAATCAATTTAAAACGAATTTACCAAGCCATTGTGATATGAATAAAACACCTGGTATTGATATGACAACTGGATCTTTAGGTCAGGGAATTTCTTGTGCGGTGGGAATGGCGATTGCCGCAAAATTAGCAAATGATCATGCATATATATATTGTATTATTGGAGATGGTGAATCTCAAGAAGGACAAGTTTGGGAAGCAAGTATGTATGCTGCACAAAAAGGTTTAGATAATTTTATTGTCTTTTTAGACAATAATGGAATGCAAATAGATAATTATACTAAAAATATTAATGGACTAATTGATCCGATCAAAAAATGGGAAAGTTTTGGTTTTTTCGTTCAAAGCATTAATGGAAATAGTATTGATGAAATTGACTGTGCAATTATAAATGCTAAAAAGAACAAAGGAATGCCATCAATGATTATTTTAAATACAATAAAAGGTAAAGGAGTACCATTTATTGAAGAAGCAGGAGTGAATAATCATTCTATGCCTATTTCTTTAGAACAATTAAATAAGGCATTAGAAGAATTAAAATAGGAGGGAATATGGAATTTAGACAAGCGATGACCCAAACTCTTGCAAAAATGATGCAAGAGGATGAAAAAATTTGTATTTTAGATGCTGATCTTGCTAAACCCAATGGGACAACTCCTCTTTATGAACAATTTCCTAATCGTTGTTTTGATGTTGGAATTGCGGAAGCCAATATGATTGGAATTGCAGCTGGACTTTCGGCTTATGGATATAAGCCTATTGCATTTACTTTTGCACCTTTTGCTACAAGAAGAGTGTGTGATCAGATTGCTGTATCTGTTGCTTATGCAAAACAAAATGTTAAAATTGTTGGTACTGATCCAGGAATTACAGCTGAATTAAATGGTGGTACTCATATGAGTTTTGAAGATGTTGCTGTATTAAGAAGTATCCCTAATATGATAATTTATGATGCAGTTGATGATATTCAATTGTCTCAAGCCATAGAACAAATTATGAAATTAGATACACCTGTATACATTAGAATGCCAAGAAAGAGCGCTCAACCAGTTTTTGATAAGAACTATAAATTTCATTTATTTAAAGCAGATATCATTGAAGAAGGAACTGATGTAACAATTATTGCAACAGGAATAATGGTTGCAGAAGCCAAAAAGGCTGTTGAACTGTTAAAAAAGGATGGAATAAATGCTGAATTAATTAGTGCAAATGTAATTAAACCATTAGATGAAAAAACGATACTTGAATCAATTAAGAAAACAAAACATGTTGTAACTTGTGAAAATCATAATTTGATAGGTGGTCTATATTCTGCCGTTGCTGAACTTGTTTGCCAAAAATATCCATTAAACATACATGGCATTGGTATTCAAGATCGCTTTGGACAGGTAGGTAAATATAATGATTTGCTAAAAGAATATCAAATGACACCACAAGATATATATAATATTGTTAAAAATAATTTAAATGAATAGAAAGAGGAAATCAAAATGGCCATTGTTCATGGGAAAAAAATTAAAATTTTTTCATTAAATTCAAATCCGATCTTAGCAAAAGAAATTGCTGATTATGTTGGAATACCACTATCAAAGTGTAATGTAAATCGTTTTTCAGATGGTGAGGTTCAAGTAAATATTGAAGAGACCGTTAGAGGACATATTGTGTTTGTAGTACAATCTACCAATTGTCCTGTCAATGAAAATTATATGGAATTATTGATAATGATTGATGCCCTAAAAAGGGCATCTGCTGAACAAATTAATATTATTATGCCATATTATGGATATTCTAGACAAGATAGAAAAGCAGCACCACGTCAGCCTATTTCAGCAAAATTAATGGCTGATTTGTTACAAACAGCAGGAGCGACTAGATTAATGTGTTTAGATTTGCATGCTGATCAAATTCAAGGTTTTTTCGATATACCTATTGATAATTTTTTAGCACTTCCAATTTTAGCAGATTATTTTGTAAAAGAAAAAATTGAAGATATTGTAGTAGTTGCCCCAGATCATGGTGGCACAACGAGAGCTCGGAAATTAGCAATGGTTTTAGATGCTCCAATGGCTATTATTGATAAACGTCGACCAAGACCAAATGTGGCTGAAGTGATGAATGTTATTGGTGAGATTGAAAATAAAAATTGTATAATTATTGATGATATGATTGATACCGCCGGAACTCTTTCAATTGTTGTTAAAACTTTGAAAGAAAGAGGTGCTAAAACGGTAAGAGCATGCTGCACACACGCATTGCTTTCTGGCGCTGCTATTGAAAGATTAAATAGTGCACCACTTGAACAGTTAGTTGTAACTAATACTACAGAACTAACAAAAGAGAAAAAAGCGATAAATAATCTTGTTGTCTTATCAGTAGCTCAACTTCTTGGACGGGGAATTTTAAATATTATTGATGATAAACCAGTAAGCGATTTGTTTGTATATAACAAACCAGAAAATTTTTAAAATAAAAAGAGGTATAATATGAATAGTGACGAATATAATAAAAAAGAAGAAATTGTAGATGTACCATATTATACAAGGGATTTATGTAAAGACAACAAATTTAGATTTGCAAGACGTCTGATTCGTTTTGAAAATATTTCTAGATACCGAAGAATTATTAGCGAGATGAATTATGGCAAGGAATATTTTCAAACAAAAGAATTAAAAGAAATTGAGAATATGGCTATAAGAATTTTAAAATAATCTAAAAAGAAAAGTTGAATCACTTGTTTGGATTCAACTTTTTATATGAAATAAAAATAAAAGAGTATATTAGTAGACATTTATAAATATAATTGATATAATATACAATGCTATTAATAAGTTGAAAAAAATGATATTTTCCTTTTAATGGTAAAAATTATTATCTTATATACATTTAATTATTTCCTTGACAAAAGGAAAAAGAAATGATATAATATAAAAGATGCAAAAAAGAAGAGAGATAGATCTTTGAAAACTAAACATAACAG
>FR890802.1 GCA_000433035.1 Staphylococcus sp. CAG:324
TTGTTGTTGGTGTTGCTTTCCCTAACTTACTTTCAACTGCGGGATCTCTTGCTACAATAAATAGTCCAGACATAATTGATCTGGGTGTTCCATCACCCGGAGTATTGAGCATTTCTAGTTTTCCGTCTTCGTCTCTTTTTATAAATGATACTGAACCTCCGCCATCAAATTGATACGCATTCTTACAACCTAATTCTTTAAAAATTTCTCCAACCTCATATTGAGTAGGTCCACCCTTATTGGTATTAGCGGTTAATAAAACAATAGTGCCATCTTCTTTAAAACCAATTCCACATCTTTGTTTGGAAACTGATGAATAATATGCACAATCATATATTACTTTTTCACCAACATCATTTGTATCAATATATGATGCAGGAATGGTCACACCATCCTCTAAATATTTATACATATATCCTGTCATGGATACTACATCACTAAATTCATCTAAATAATCAAACTGACACTTCATTTCTTGTCCTAAAATTATATTTGAAATAATATCTTGATTATTGGTGACAAGATAAAATTTTTTTGTATCAACACGATTTATTTCATCTATATAGACTTCTTTATCAACAATACCTTTTATAAAAATTCCATAATTTGTTCCACTAAGACTACCACGAGGATCAGGAAATTTGGATGATTTACGATATAGATTATAGGTTCCTTCAAAGATATGATATTCTTCTAAATTTAATTTTTGCATAAGATCAACTGTTAACAAAGCGACACCATTTTCCTCAGGCAATTCATTGATTCTAGTTATATCAAAACTTTTATTATTTATTTTTAACTTTAAATATTCGGATGATATAGGTACTTGTTTAATTACAACAGAGCCATCTTTTTTAAATCCTATCAACTCTTTAAATCCCTCATAACTAACATCTTTTCTAATTACATCACCATCTTGAATAAACGCATTTGTAGGTTCGTTTTCATAATAACCCTCAGCATTTACTCCTCCAAGCACGATAAATCCTGGATGATTTTTTTCATAATCTTTTGCAATATCAATCAAAGTAGCCAATTGATAATGATCTGGATTAGAATACGTCCATGTTGCAAGATGTATATTATCACTTTGTTTTACAGTATATGTATAAATATCTCTTGTCGTCTTAGTACTACTAGGATTATAATTTGTATCCATCTGAAAATATTGATATAATACATTTGAATTTAGATTTTGACTATCTATTTGTTTTTTATTTTCTATATTTGACGATTCTGCATGAACACCAAATGTAGAAAATACGAATAAAAAGATAAATAATAAAATTGAACAATTACATATTTTTTTCATCTTTATCTCCTATATATGTAAACCTTGGATATATTGCGTCATCTATACAAATTTCTTCGCACCACATTGATAAAGGTCTAGCCCAAAGTAAATGATTTGTCAAAGATATGTAAATCACTAATTTTTCAAGTGTTTCTGAATGACTTGCTATACCTATTACTTTATATAATCCACCTTTATAATGTTGATAAATTCCATTGACAATAATATTCATTTTAAACCTCCAAAAGATTAAAATTAGTATGTTCATCTAACTTTATAATAAAATCAACTAATAATTCAATTATATACTGTATATCATCTAAACTACATACTTCGGTTGCTGAATGCATATACCTAAGTGGTATACTAATCAGTTCAGAAGGAATACCTTTATTTTTTTTATAAATTGTATCAAAATCAGTATATGTTTTAGCTATTTCTACCGCATATTGGAGTGGTATATTTAATCGTTTGGCACTTTCTTTTAATAACTCCACTAATTTTTGATTGGCATTTGAGGCAATTGTCAAAATAGGCCCACCTCCTAATGATACCTCATGTGTAAACTTTTCTTTATATTTTACATCGGTACTAGAACCTACATCTAATACAATTGCACAAGTAGGATTTACCATATCACTTGCAAAGTAGGCTCCTCTGCCTGTTGTTTCTTCTCCTACCGTTGCCACAAAATACACTCCATTTGTGGTTTTTGTTTTAACCCTTTTTAAAACTTCTGCACAAATAAAGACTCCAATTTTGTCATCTAAAGCCCTACTAGTAAGTAAATGGTTAGCTAACTCCTGCACATTATCTTGATGAATAACCATATCACCAATTTGAACAAGTTTCAACGTTTCTTCTCTAGAATGACATCCTAAATCCAAATTCAAATCACTCACACTTATATTTGCACAATTATAATTCGCAGGATAACCAATCACTCCTGGTATATATGTATATTGCCCATTAGAATCAAATTTGACTACCCATACATGTTGACCCATATACATTTGTGGTTTTATTGCACCCACATTAGTTAATTTACAAATACCATTATCTTCAATTTTTTCAATCACAAGGCCAATTTCATCAATATGTGCCAATAACATAACCTTTATCTTTGATTCTTTATTTACAACATGTACCGTATTATAACTATGATGAGTAATAATAGTATCATCTATGTCTTTCAATTCTTCAATTAACATTTTTTGAATTGCAAGTTCATTACCACTAATAGATGGAGTTTGTAATAATTTAAATAATAATTTTTTATTCATCGAAATCACCTCAATATTTCTTTAAAGTCCACTTATTGGTTTCTAAATTATAATTAGAATAAAACTCTAATGTTTGGTTATCAAAAAAAATTGCCATTTCTTTATCCAAACCACTAGCATATTCTTCGGGTTTAATACTATCAAGCTTACGCCACTCTACTTTACCTTCAACATTATCCGTTTCCAAAATCCCTTTATATGTTTTAGTTCTAAACATAAACACAATGGTTCTTTCATTTGTTGTCTTGTCATACCAATCCCTTATTCCACAAAAAGTTAAATGAGATATATCCAAATTCGTTTCTTCTTTTACTTCCCTAATCACGGATGGTACAATTGCCTCACCTTGTTCAATATGCCCTCCTGGAAAAGCAATTCCTTTCCAATTTTTTACGCGATGAATAACAACCACTTCATTCGTTTGAGGGTTTTCAATTAGACACATATTAGTAAGAATTATTTTCTCCATCTAATAATTTCTCCTTTTTCTTAATTATATTATTTATTAATTTTACAATTATATCAATGACGAGATAAGTACCACCCGTACAAGATAAGAACATCAATAAGGTATAAAAAATAGGCAATTTTTCAGATAATGGTTTTAAAAAAGGTAGGGGAATATTATAAGGCTCTCTTAAAAACATAAAATTTGTATTTAAAGTAACATTGAAAATCACTGCTACTAACGAAAAAAAAGAACAAAATATCATATATTTGATGCACAGCGATTTGTTTAAAACAACAATGCCATTTAAGAGATATCCCATTCCTAAAAAGACCATCAAACTATGATATAACATACTATAACACGATAAATAATGAAACATTGGATAAATGGTGAGAGATGTTGAAGGCATGATTAAAAACATGGCTCCCGCAATTATTCCTCCACTACCAATAAAAGCATCTGCTAAACTTTTTAACCATCCTTTAGTATAACCAGATAAGATAGTTGCAAAAATAAACATTGAACAAAAATAAAGCGGCACCCAACTATCTAAATTCGTTTGATGATTGACAAAAGAAAAAACGATTTTACCAGTTTCTAAAAAAACAATAACAATTGCAATAATTCTTGTAATTAAATTCAATTTCTTAGCTGTAATATTCCTAATCTTATATACAAATATACCAATGAGAACAAGACAAATTACTAATACAATGATATGAGTTATAGAAAATATTCCACAAGGTTCATAAATACCGGGTTTTGCAAAAAACATTATACTTCCCTTTCCTTACTAAATAATAATGTATTATATTACATATTTATTATTTTTGCAAGAAAGACAAATAGATATTATTATTTGATATGAAAAATTGCTTTTTATAAAATTAAAAAACACCTATTAAGAAAGAACATTTCTTAACAAGTGTTTTTTAATTCCTTTAATAAATAATTCTAGTAAACAAACAATGATAACAATTAAAATACCATAAGCAATCAAAGTATCCATCTCAATGTTCATTTTAACACTATATAAAATTTTTCCAATACTATTTGGTGTTTGACAAATATATTCTCCCATAATCATCACCTTAAAACTCATTCCTAAACTTTGTACTAAGGTCATCATTATATAAGGAAAAATAATGGGTAGATAAATACTTTTTATTTTTAAAAATGTACTACCTTTTAAAGTTTTAACCTCATCAATGATTTCTTTATTTATTTGTCCACTTGAAGTAATCAATCCTTCAACAACAACAGGTAAACTCATTAAAATAGTTATAATATAAGGTCCAATTTTATCACCAATTAAAATAAAAATAAAAATAGAAACAATTGCAAGAGGAGTACTTCTCATAATTTGAATAATGGGGCGAAAGAAAGCAAGGCTAGTCGGCCAAATAATATATATACTAAGAATTAAAAAACCTAAAATAAAACAAACGATGACAGAAACAATCACACGCATAATTGTTAAAAATAAAGCTTTCATATTTGTACTTTCTTTAAAGATACCAAAAAAAGCTTGTATGATTTGATTAATACTAGGAAAAATTAAATCATTGTTATAATAAATAGACACTAAGGTCCAAATCAATATTAAAAATAAAAATGAACTAATCAAAAGAGAATAGGATAAAATTCTTTTATTAGTAGTAGAATGCCTCATCTGGCAATTTTCCTCCTACGGTTGCTCCAATTCCTAATTGAATGACTTGTGAAAAATAAAATTCAATTGCTTCTTTATCTGTCTCTTCTACTCTTAAATTACAATTTCCAATCGCCTTTTGTAAAGTTTCCTCACCAATTTTTGCTAAATTCTCATCAACAGAAACTGCACTTGCGATCAAAACATTAGGTTTTGTTTGAGCCATCTGAACGGATTCTATCATTTTATCCAAAACAGTTTTTAAATATTTTTCATCCTTACTATCCTTTTTTATAAAGATTCCAGCTTGTGGCAAAGAATAACTACCTGTTAATTGTTGCCACTGCTTTTGTAAATCCAATGTATAAAAATTTTTATTTGCACTCATTTTTGTCAAAGAAGGTTCAGCACTGACAATAATATCCGCTTTACCTGACAAAAGATAAGAATTTGCCGTTGCCACATCATCTACATATTCTAAATTAACATTGATATTTTTGGCAGAAATTAATGTTCTTAAAACAACATCTGGAGTTGAATTTTTACCAAAAACTAAAACTGTTTTTCCCTCTAAACTTTCTAAAGTGGCAATTTCTTCATTTGATACTAAATAATAGTTACCCCATACAATTGTTTTGTATAAAATATATGAAAAATTTTCATTAGCATTATATAATTTTGCCCCAAGATTGACAGGCGCAACTACTACATCATAACTAGCATTCGTGAATGCCGCAATCAGCGGATCAGAACCACTAACAATATTAGCATCAACTAAAGTTTTATCATTAAGTACATTTGCAATGCCAAGTGATGGTGTTCCCGTTGGCACAATCACTGATACCTTTTTACTAGAGTCATCAATACATCCTGTTATAAATAGCATTGAAAATAAAACAACAAATATATATATAAATTTAAAATTTTTTTTCATAAAACCTCCTATAAATATACTTTTACTTTAAATTGTTTATTATTTGCTAAAATATTATAGCATATGATACAATTATATTATGTAACAAATGTTACAATTATATTTATAAAGGAAAGAAGAAAATATGAATATCTATACCTATTTAAGCAAAGAAGAACTGGATACTTATACATATATTAAAGTTTATAAAGCCAAAGATGTTGTTTTTAATGAAGAAAGCGATTGTCATGTCATTGGAATGATTGAAAGTGGACAAATCAATGTTATTGAATTAACTTATACAGAAAAGGAAGAAACCATCACTATTTTAAAAGATAAGGCCTATTTTGGGGATATTTTGGCATTTTCTAACGATAATCGATATTTAGGACATGGTATATGTTTTAAGAGAACGATTGTGAGATACATTACAAAAGATAATATACTAAAATTATTCAAAACTAATTTCAAATTTTTAGAAGCTTATTTAATGCTTATTTCAACAAAAGCTTTAAATTTGAAACAAGAAAATAAATTGTTTAAACATAAAAATATTGAAGATAGACTTATCTATTATTTTAAAATAGAATCAAATAGATTCAATTCTTCAAAAATTTGCATTGATTCAGTTAGTAATTTAGCAAGAATTTTATCTCTCCCAAGACCTTCTGTTTCTAGGTCTTTGTCAAAAATGGAAAAAAAGAATATTATTGCAAAAAAGAATGAGAATAATAAAACTTATATTCTTTTAAAAAAACTAATTTAAAAATCCTAAAAGTAACTAAATGCTTTTAGGATTTTTTATAACTTATTTATTTGATTTCGAAAAATTCTGCTTAGCAGTATACGTTGTATGAAGCAATTGATGTGCAAGATGACTATTCGGTTCTTGCAAATATTCTTTATAAGCATCAAGAACAGCTTGATTTTCATGAGATTTATGATATTTAGTTTCCTTATCAATTTGATATAAAACATTGGCTCTTAAACTTCTTATATCGCAAGACTCTTGAACCTTTGCATTAACAATTGGTTGTCCTCCACCATTAATACAACCTCCTGTACAAGCCATTACTTCAATAAAATGATATTGTTTTTTACCTTCTTTTATACGTTTAAAAAGTTCTGGTAAATGAACACTACCATGAACAACAGCTACATTGACATCAGTACCTGCAATCTTAATTGTTGCTTCTTTAATCCCGTTTTCAACACCGCGAACAACTGTAAAATCAAGATTATCCTCATTTTCAGGATCAAGAATATGAGCAACTGTTCTTAACGCTGCTTCCATTACTCCTCCAGTTGCCCCAAAGATAACACCAGCACCAGTATATTTAGCAAGTGGACTAGTTGGAGTATACTCATCAAGTGCATTAAAATCAATACCAGCTCTTTTCACAAGACGTGCATACTCTCTTGTTGTTAAAACATAATCAATATCTCTTAGTCCATCACTTTCCATTTCTGGACGATGAGCTTCATATTTTTTAGCAATACAAGGCATGACAGAAACAACCTTAATTTTATTTGGATCAACACCAATTTTTGATGCATAATAATGCTTAATCATTGCCCCTTGCATTTGTTGAGGTGATTTACAACTAGAAAGATTAGGCAAATATTCTGGGTAATAATGTTCAATATAACGAATCCATCCAGGTGAACAACTAGTAATCATTGGTAAAACCGTTTCTTCACCATTTAATGCTTTCTTTAGACGACCAATAAATTCAGTTCCTTCTTCCATAATAGTAAGATCAGCACCAAAATTTACATCTGTAATATCATCAAATCCAAGTTCTTTCAATGATGCATAAAGTTTCCCTTCACAATTCGTTCCAATTGGATTACCAAACTCTTCACCAATTGCTGCACGAACTGCAGGAGCAAAGGTTGCCACTAAATAATTTTCATGATTTGCAAGTTCCTCTTCAACAAAATCAATTTGTTCTTTTTCATGAATGGCTCCTGTTGGACATGCTCCAATACATTTGCCACAATAAATACATCCAGCATCTTCAATATCATGATTTAATGCAGTACCAACACAAGTTACAAAACCTCTTTCATTAAAGTTAAGAACACCAGTTCCTGAAAGTTTTTCACAAGCAGCAATACATCTACCACAAAGTACACATTTAGAAGAATCAAAAACAATAGCGTCGCTTTCATTTATAATTGGAAGTTTTTTAGCAAACTCACCAGATTCAGCCATTTTATTATCAATTGAAAATCTTCTAAGCAAAGCAAGCAATTCACAATTGTGTTCTCTTGGACATTTCCAACAATCAAAACGATGGTTAGCGGCAATCAATTCCAATGTTTGACGAACAGATGATCTTACACGTTTAGAATTGGTATAGATTGTTGCAGTTCCTTCTCTATTAAGAATGGAACCTACTTCTACTGAACAAGAATTTTTAAGTGAACGCATACCTGCAATTTCCACTACACATACACGGCAAGAAGCATTTTCATTTATATCTTTTAAGAAACAAAGTCTAGGAATTGAAATTCCCATTTCATCTGCAGCTTGCATAATTGTATAATTAGATGGAACTTGAGCAGTTTTTCCATTTATTGTTATTGTTACTAAGTTTTCCATGCTTGCTACCTCCTATTTCACAACAATTGCATTTTTAGGGCAGCCTTTTACACAACTACCACATTTAATACATTTAGCAGGGTCAATATAATGTTTTTGTTTAAGGTCACCACTAATAGCATCTGCTGGACAATTTCTTTTACATTTTGTACAACCAATACAATCATCAGTAATTTCAAATGTAAGTAAAGCTTTACAAACACCAGCTGGACATTTTTTATCTACAACGTGTGCAAGATATTCATCCTTAAAATTAGCAAGTGTTGATAGAACTGGGTTAGGTGCACTTTGTCCAAGACCACAAAGAGAAGAATCTTTGATCATATGAGCTAAATCTTCAAGTGTTTTCAAATCTTCTAAAGTACCTTCACCATGAGTAATTTTTTTCAAAATCTCAAGCATTCTTTTAGTACCTTCACGACAAGGTGTACATTTACCACAAGATTCGTCAACTGTAAAATCTAAAAAGAAACGAGCAACATCAACCATACAGTTGTTCTCATCCATTACAATCATACCACCAGAACCCATCATTGATCCAAGGGCAATGAGGTTATCATAATCAATTGGAGTATCTAAATGTTTTGCTGTTAAGCATCCACCAGAGGGACCTCCTGTTTGAACAGCTTTAAATGCTTTACCATTAGGACAGCCTCCACCAATGTCATAAATCACTTCTCTAAGCGTTGTACCCATTGGTATTTCAACAAGTCCTGTATTTTTAATTTTACCACCAAGGGCAAATACTTTAGTACCTTTTGATTTCTCAGTTCCAATGGATGAAAACCATTCCCAACCATTTAAAATAATGACTGGTACATTAGCAAAAGTTTCAACGTTGTTGATAATAGTCGGTTTACCCCATAGACCTTTTTGAGCAGGAAAAGGTGGTTTATTTCTTGGCATTCCACGTTCACCTTCAATTGAAGCAATCAAAGCAGTTTCTTCACCACAAACAAAAGCTCCAGCTCCTAGTCTGATATCAATATCAAAATCAAATCCACTACCAAAAATATCCTTACCTAAAAGACCATATTCTCTTGCTTGATTAATTGCAAATTGTAATCTTTCAACTGCTACAGGATATTCAGCACGAATATATACATATCCCATTGTAGCACCAATTGCGTATCCAGCAATTGCCATTGCTTCAATTACGCTATGTGGATCACCTTCAAGTACAGAACGATCCATAAATGCCCCAGGATCTCCTTCATCTGCATTACAAATTACGTATTTTTGATCTGCTTGATTCTTAGCACAAAGTTCCCATTTTAAACCAGTTGGAAAACCTCCGCCACCTCGACCGCGAAGTCCTGATTTCTTCATTATATCAATAACCTCAGTAGGAGTATATTCTGTTAAACATTTACCAAGAGCCTGATATGCATTTCTTCCAATAGCTTCATTAATATCAAAAGGGTTAATCATACCACAATTACGAAGAGCAATTCTTAATTGCTTATTGTAAAAACCAACCTCACCAAAGGATTTAATTTTAGCCAATTCTTCTTCTGTTGCTTCTTTGTATGCTTTAGGTTCATATATACGACCCTTTAAAAGATGTTCAGAACAAATTTTAGCAACATCTTCTACTGCAACATGGGAATAGAAAGTTTGATCTGGATATACAATAACAATTGGTCCTTTTTCACAAAGACCAAAACATCCTGTTTGAATAACTTGAATTTCATTATCAAGTCCAAGTGCTTTAATGTTTTCCACAAAAGCATCTTTTATTTGTTGTGATTTTGATGATAGGCACCCTGTCCCACCACAAACTAATACTTGTGCACGTACTAACATCTTTCTTATACCTCTACTTTGCTGCTTTTATTGCTTCTAATGTTTTTTCGGTAATTACTTTACCGCCAATAATATGTTGTTCAATAATATGTTCAACATCTTCTACATGTACTTCTGCATATGTTGTACGATTCCCATTTGCATCAAATACTTCCACAACCGGTTCTAAAGCACATTCGCCAAGACATCCCACTTGTGTAACAGTTACATTATCTAAATGTTTGGCAGCAACTTGATCAACAAAAGCTGCTAATACTGGTCTTGCACCAGCAGTGATTCCGCATGTAGCCATTCCAACAACTACTCGATACCCATCTTTAGCAGTACGTAGGTTAATCTTGTTTGCGGCCTCTTCTCTAATTTTCTTTAATTCTGCTAAACTTTTCATAGTTCCTCCTCTATTTTTTCTAAATCAAACATAATCCTTCTATATCTTTAAGATAGACCACTTTGTATATATTCTTTTATCCAAACCATAATTGATGGTTCTTTCAAAGAAATACCATCTAATATTTTTTTAAATTCTCTTGTATCAATTAAAAATTCATCCTTTTGAGGATCTTTAAAAGTCATTTTTACCCAAATATCAATATCATATGGATTGATAACCAAAACAAAAATACTTTCACCTATATCTCCTAAAGGAATTGCATCAATACTATTTGTATACATACAAGCAGTAACACAGGTTCCCACACCAACCTGAGAAACAATATTGAAATATCCACCTGTTTGTTCGCAAGTTTGCTTAAAAAGAGGAATTCCAAGCCCTACTTTTCTCGTCGTTCTAGATGTGAAAAAAGGATTGGTTACCTGTTGTAGTACTTCGTCACTCATTCCACAACCATCATCTTCAATTGAAACTTGAATAAACTCTTCTTTTTCTTCAATAATAATTTTCACTAACGTAGCCTTAGCTTTAAAGGCATTAGTAGCAACATCTAATATGTGAAGTGATAAATCAACCATTTATTTTTTCACCTTTAATTTATGAAATAAACAATCTATTGTCAACGCTTCTAATTCAATTTTATGTATTGGTTCTGATATATCTGTGATTTGATGAGCATCAGAATTTCTTAAAATTGTATGAGGCAAATCTTTTAATTTATCATCTAGTTTAGAAATATCATATGATGCATTAACCTCAATCGCATCAAAAATGTCACTATAAATTGTTTTCATTTTTTCAAATATATCATTTGAATATTTTTCAATATGGGCAAGAATCATCAAACCATCTAAATGTTTAATTATTCTTTTTAAATCTAACAAACTAATATTAGATGAACCCATTAAACTAATTTGATAATTATTGATAATATCATCAAAAGCATCAAATAAATTTTGTTCACCATATATTTTTTCATCATGCATTCTTTTATCTAAATATACATTTAACATTTTTTGAAATTTTCTTGCAATATCAAAAGTTTTAAACAAACATAAAACATGATATTTTTCTTTTACCTCAACCTCAACACCAGGGATAATTAACATTTCATAACTATCTTTTAATTCTTCAAATACATTAAGTTGTAAACATGAATTATGATCAGTTATAGCAATAATATTTAACTCTTTTAAGTAGGCCATATTTAAAATATTATTTGGACTCATTAAAATGTCTGCACAAGGTGATAAAGCTGAATGAATATGTAAATCATAATAGTATTTCATATTTCATATATTTTGCGAATGATATCAACAACATTGTATTTACTACTAATGATAATAATATTTTCATCATCCGCTTTATTGATCATTTCTTCAGTAGGTTTAACATTCTCAGCCAAAACAATTACCGGCATATCTAATAAGCATGCTACCGCAATTGTATTAAGATTAGACATAATTGTTAAAAACAAATTGTTTTCTTTTGCATGGGCCATTACATGACTCAATAAATCTCCTGCATAAACTCCTTCAAAATAAGCATCTTTATTTTTAGCGGTAAGAATCTTACCCTCTATTTTATCTAAAATTTCAATTACTCGCATATTTTCCTCTAATTAAAATAAATTTGAATATCAAGTGTTGTACCTGCTGGTGATGATGTAATATCAAACTCATCACTGGCATTTTTAATATTCATCAGTCCCATACCAGCACCAAATCCATAATAAATGGCCTGATTATTAGCTGTAGAAAAACCTGGTTCAAGTGCTTGTTCAATATCAACAATTCCAGGACCTGTATCTTCAAAAATAATCCTAATTTTTTGATCATCTATAAAATATGTACAAGTTCCCCCATATGAATGGATAACAACATTAATTTCTGCTTCATATACCGCAATAGAAACTCTCTTAATAATTTGTTTAGAAATACCTTCTTCGATTAAAATTTTTTTAATCGTACTAGATGCATTTCCAGCATTATCTAAGTCCATTGCTTCAATTAAAAACTTTCCTGTTTTTTCCATTATAAATCGCTTAATCCTTTAATACCCGCATGATATAATTTTCCACAGACTGAAAAAGATACATCATTTGTTCCTAAAACAATAATTCCAGAATTATATGCTTGTTCTAAAACTTGTTTAGATGGTATTTTAGCTCTTGTAATTAAGATTGCCGCAAAATCTAACATTTCAGCTGTTCTAATACTTTGCATAGTAACATTACCAGTAATTAAAATACCAGCCTCACAAAATCCTTCTGGTGCTTCTCTTAATACCATTAATGCATCACTCATTAAATCGCCACTAAAAGCATATTTTAATTCAAAATTGGTAGGTCTAATAGGAGGAGTGAGTTCTTTTCCTCTAATTACTTCAATAACTTTTTGAACTGTCATAACCTATTTATTCCATATGTTTTGCGTAAACTTCTTTTGCTGATTTAACTGTAGCACTACCGTAAACTTCATCATCTACTGTAAATACTGGTGCAAGACCACAAGCTCCAATACATCTTGTTTCTAGTAATGTAAAGCGACCATCTTCTGTTGTTTGGTTGGAATTAATTTTTAATAATTTTTTAAATTCATCAATAACTGCTTGTGAACCACGAACATAACAAGCAGTACCAAGACAAACACCAATTACATGCTTTCCTTTTGGTTCTAATGTGAAACGAGAATAAAAAGTTACTACTCCATTTATTTTGGCAATACTCTCACCTAATTCTTCAGAAATAATTTTTTGTACTTCAAGGGGAATACAACCGAAAATTGTTTGTGCATCATGAAGAGTAGGCATTAGAGGACCTGATTTCTGTTTGTGCTCGGCAATTTTTTGTTTTAATAGCTTAATTTGGTCATCTGACATTTCTAATTTAACTGACATTTTTAACCTCCTAAAATTAACAAACTTATTATAACATATTACGCCTTTTTTTACAAACATTTAAAACTAAATTTTGGTAAGTTGGAAAATATTTTATATTTTAAACTTTTTTACCATTTAAATATTTCCTATATTTTATTAAATTAATAGCATATTTTCAATAAAATATATCTATATTTTTTATAAATAAAGAATAAATATCAAATATAAATGTTTATTTATTCTTCCGTTTTATCCATTAAATTAATTACATTCTTAGATATCTAATCATAATAAAAAAACCTCCTCACTCATATCGTAGTTTTAAAGAGATCTTTATTGGGGTAAAAAATGCAGAATACAGTTTATAATAATTTACATTCTTCCATCTATTTATTAAGATATTTTATAATTAATTTATTAAAAGCATTTTCATTAAAATCTAACTTTATATAATGAAACTCTAATCTTTCATGTTCTTCCATTCATCTAATGATAAACGACAATAAATTACTGTCTTATATATAATTCTTTTTGTTTCATTTTATCTCCTATAAAATAAAACATAGAACTAGACATCTATATTTTATCATATTATTAATTTTTTTGCTCATATTTTAATATTTCTATGAATATTTTCTTTATTACTTCTTTTAAGTAATCATCATTTCTATTTACTTCAGACACAATATAAGTAATATCATTTATTTTAATTTCTATAACTTTTTCTATATTCATAATATCCTCCTTCAATAGTAACGGACATTTAAAGTCCAAAGTGAGGGGGTGTAATCTAAAAAAGTTAAAAATTTTACTAAAATTGGAAACGGGATAAGACGTGCTTCACTTTGCTTCACACATCGATATTTAGTAACTAAGATTACCTTGCTTACATATAAAAAACCACCTTGTTAGTGTTACTCAACAAAGTGGTTCGTATCTAAATTCTATGTTTTATTTATTTTTTAATAAATCAATTATTTTTTTGATTTGTGATCTAGAATATATAGAAACATAAATATATTTGTCGCTATTTGAATT
>FR890803.1 GCA_000433035.1 Staphylococcus sp. CAG:324
CAGTAGGACCGGTAGGACCAGTAGCACCAGTAGGACCAGTAGGGCCTCCTGATGGACCAGTAGGACCTGTAGCACCTCTAAAACCTCTTGGTCCTATTGGACCCATAGGACCAGTAGGGCCAGTAGGACCGGTTACACATCTATTTTGATTACAGAAATTACAATTACAATTATTATTTGGAACTTGATGGCATCCACAATTGTTATTTGGTCTTTGGGGGAAACCAAAAGCGTTATTAAAGTTCATTTTTTCTCCTTTCATATATTTAATAAATTTTGAAAAAATTTTTTATTTATCTTATAATTCTTATCATTGGGCTTTAATTTTCCTGCTTTTTCATTGCATTCATTAGCAATATGATATTCACCTAGATGATAATGACAAATACATAGTTGCATATTTGGAATATAGCCATAACAATCAGATAAGATAAATCCACCTGATTCAGTTTGTTGAGGTCTAGTTAATGCAAGTTCATACCAAAATATTGCTAGTTTATATTGTTTTTTGTTTATAAAATATTGACCTATTTCACAACAAATTTCAGCTCTTGGTGTGTCTAATTCTAAACTATATAAAAGAGTTGGTAGAATTTTATCTTTTAAATTTAATTTGTTATAACAATGTGATAGTAGTTTTATTGCATCAAGTCTATTTTCTAACCATGCGTTAGGATTTTTTATAAAATTTTCTAGGTATTTAATAGCTTCTTCATATCTTTCGTGATAAAATAATTCTCTAGCATAATAAAATTGATGCCTTAAAGATAATTCTTTTCCACTATTAATTATTTTTTCAAAAATATTAATATTTCTATTCGGATCAGTTTCATGAATTTTTTTATGAGTTATAATTACATCTGAATAAATAATTTTACCCATTGTTGTAATCACTTCGTGTATCTCGCCTTCCCAAAGATAAAGTTTATTATTACGAATTAGACGCTCACGATAGTATAGAAAGGTAGGATTATTAAATTCATCCCATGCAATTTGATATTGCATCATAACAAAGTCAACATCTATTGTTAAGGTTTCTTTTAATTTTTTGAGTTTTTCTTGATTCTTTTTTGAAATGACATCATCTGCATCTAACCATAGACAATAATCTTTAGTTGCTTTTGAAAAAGAAAAATTACGAGCCGCTGAAAAATCATCAATCCATTTAAAGTCATATACTAAATTTGTATAATTTTTTGCAATTTCTTTTGTATGATCAGTAGAACCTGTATCTACAATAATTATTTCATCAACAATATCTTTAATACAATCGAGGCAGCGCGCTAAAGTATCCTCTTCGTTTTTGACGATCATACATAAACTAATTGTAACCATTTTTTCCTCCTTTAGACTATAAACATAATCAGGTTCTTTATATAATATGAAACAATAAAAAAGATGTCATTGATAAAAGCACAGGTTTTAAAAATTATTTAAATAAATAAGTTTAGGTTAGCAAAAAATAAAAGTTAAAAGAAAAAGTCCTATAATTAATTTTGATTAAATAGGACTTAATATATAATTTAAAAGTTTATTAATTCGTATGCATAAATAATCTGTAGAAATAAAAAATAATATAAAGGAAAATTATTTATAAATTTTTTAGTTAACTTGTAAAATAAATGGAAAATTTGATATGCAAATCCATAATTTTATATAAAAATTGACAAATAAATATCTAAATACCTCTTAAATATTAAAAAATATCATTTTACTTCTTTTCCACAAAAAGGGCAAAATTTGTCATTTTGACTTAACTCGCCTCCGCAATTCATGCACATTTTGACAAAGTATTCGTCTGAGATAGTATGTTTTTCAACAATTTTATTTTTCTTAGTTTTAAAAGCGGTAATAAAGGCTTTTATAGTAGTAATAATTAAAAGAATAGAGGCTAATATAAAAGGAATAAAAGCAATTCGCATTAAGCCAAGATTTTCAGATGATGTTAGAACAATAATTGTGGTTAATATGGAAATCCAAATAATAGTAAAACCACAAAGATAAAAAGCATTAAAAAAATTACCTAATTTGTGATTGGTTTTATTAAGATTTGTATCTTGATATAGAATAGATGATGTATCTGTTTTATCGTTTTTGACAATATAATTTTCATCGCTATAATTTTTTTTCTTTTTAAAACTAGAAATGATAATACTAATAATAATAAAAGAAAAAATAATAGTAACAAAGATAATAATCATAATTGGAATAAAAGAAAACATTTGCATAAAAACCTCCATATAATAGTAAATTATATCATATTTTATATTATATTATGCATAATTTGCTTTTTGGAATAGGAAAAAATCGCTTTACATTAAATTAATAATAAAAATAAATAATTTATTAACAATTGCATATATTTTCTAATTATGGTATAATTAGTAAAAAAGGTAGGGTTCTATAATGGAAGAACAAGGAATTTATTATTTTCATCAGGGTACCAATTATCGATCATATGAGTTGCTTGGTGCTCATTTCAATAAAGAGTATACTATTTTTAGAGTATTTGCTCCAAATGCAAAAATTGTTTCAGTAGTTGGAGAATTCAATAATTGGGATACAACAACTCATGTGATGAAAAAAATTTCAGATAATGGAATATACGAAATTCAAATTTTTAATGTTGCTGAATATGATTGTTATCAATATGCGATTTTAACAAAAGATAATCGATTGTTGTTTAAAAGTGATCCTTATGGGTATCATTGTGAACTGAGGCCTGCAAAAGCTTCGAAAGTATATAATTTAGATGGATATCAATTTAATGATGAAACTTGGTTAAATCAGAGAAAAGAAAGACAATCACTTTCTTCTCCAATTAATATTTATGAGGTACATCTAGGAGCTTGGAAAAAATATCAAAATGGAGAGTATTTTGATTATCAAAAATTAGCAGTCGAATTAGCTAGTTATGTTAAGGAAATGGGTTATACACATATAGAGATTATGCCACTTTCTGAGTATCCGTATGATCCTTCTTGGGGGTACCAAGTCACAGGCTATTATGCTATGACATCAAGGTATGGTACACCTAAAGATTTTATGAAATTTGTTGATATGATGCATCAGAATAATATAGGTGTTATTATGGATTGGGTACCTGGTCATTTTACAAAGGATTCTCATGGATTAATTGATTTTGATGGTACTAGTTTATATGAACCAAAAGATATTACTAAAAAAGAGCATGATGGATGGGGAACAAGATGTTTTGATTATGGAAGAACGGAAGTTCAGTCTTTTTTGGTATCCAATGCAGTTTTTTTATTTGATAAATTTCATATAGATGGAATTAGAGTGGATGCTGTAGCATCAATGTTATATTTAGATTATGGAAGAAAAGAGGGTGCTTGGCATCCTAATAGTTTTGGTACAAATATTAATTTGGAAGCTGTAGCTTTCTTACAAAAAGTGAATGCCATTGTTCACGAATATTATCCAGGTGTTTTAATGATTGCGGAAGAATCATCAGCCTATCCTAAAATTACGGCACCAACTACTGAAGGTGGTCTTGGTTTTGATTATAAATGGAATATGGGATGGATGAATGATACTCTTTCCTATATCAAAACTGATCCGTTATTTAGATGCTATGATCACCATAAATTAACTTTTCAACTTACATATATTTTTAGTGAACACTTTATTTTACCACTGAGTCATGATGAAGTAGTACATATGAAAGGTTCAATGATAAGTAAAATGCCAGGAGACTATAATCAAAAATTTGCTGGACTTAGAGCATACTATTTGTATATGATGACTCATCCTGGTAAAAAATTATTATTTATGGGAGGAGAAATTGGTCAATTTAGAGAATGGAGTGAAGCAAGAGAATTAGATTGGAGCGTTCTCAATTATGATCCCCATCAAAAATTACAAAGATTTGTGAAAGAATTAAATTATCTTTATAAAAAAGAAAGAGCCTTATTTGAAAATGAAATCAATTGGGATGGTTTTAGATGGATAGTTGTTCATGATGAAAATCATAATGTTTTAGCATATGAAAGAATTTCCTTTGATAATTATCGATTAATTGTCGTATTAAACTTTTCATTTTGTGATTGGAATGATTATATAATATATGTTGAGGATGGAGAATATGAAATTATTATGTGTAGTAATGATAAAAAATATGGTGGAAGAAACGAATTAGAAGGTAAGATAATCCATGCTCAAAATGAAAAATTAAAATTAAATTTACCATACAGTTGTGGAATAATATTAAGGAAGGTGAAAAAATAAGATGTATAGTCAAAAAAAATGTGTAGCAATGCTTTTAGCTGGTGGACAAGGAAGTAGATTGTATGCTTTAACAACAAAAGTAGCGAAACCGGCAGTATCTTTTGGTGCAAAATATCGTATTATTGATTTTACTTTATCAAATTGTGTAAATTCTAATATTGATACAGTAGGTGTATTAACGCAATATCAACCACTTGTTTTAAATGAATATATTGGTAATGGTCAACCATGGGATTTAGATAGAACTTTTGGTGGTGTTCATATTTTACCACCATATCAAGCAAAATATGGTAGTGAGTGGTATAAAGGGACTGCTAATGCAATTTATCAAAATTTAGGATTCATTGAAAATTATGACCCAGAACATGTTTTAATTTTATCGGGGGACCATATTTATAAGATGGATTATAATATGATGTTAAATGAACATATCAAAACGAATGCTGATTGTACGATTGCTGTATTAGAGGTTCCTTTAACTGAAGCTAGTCGATTTGGAATTATGAATACTGATGAGCATAATCAAATTATTGAATTTGAGGAAAAACCTAAATATCCTAAAAGTAACCTTGCTTCAATGGGAATCTATATTTTTAAAAAAGATAAACTATTTAAATATTTAAAAGAAGATGCCCAAAATCCTAATAGTCAAAATGATTTCGGGAAAAATATTATTCCAACAATGCTTGCAAGTAAAGAAAAAATGATTGCTTATCCATTTAAAGGATATTGGAAAGATGTAGGTACAATTAAAAGTTTATGGGAAGCTAATCAAGATTTAATTGGTGAAGACCCTGCTTTTGATATTTATAATCCGTTTTGGAAAATACATTCAAGAAATGTCGGAATTGAACCACAATATATTGCAAAAGATGCGGTATTGTCTAATTCACTTATAACAGATGGGGCAAAAATAGAAGGAACTGTTATTAATAGTATCATTGGCTCTAGTGTTGTTATTAAAAAGGGAGCAGTTATCCAAGATAGCGTTATTTTTGCTAATACAGTTATTGGAGAAGATTCAATTATTGAATATAGTATTATTGATGAAAATGTTATCATTGGTAAAGGTGTTCATATTGGAAGTCCCAAATCTGATGATGTGGAAATTGCCGTTGTTGGTCGAGATGTTACAATTGATGATGGCTTAATTATTGAACAAGGTGCTAACATTGAAGAAAATGTTAAAAATAAAGGAAAGGAAGAATAGTTTATGAAAGCATTAGGCATAATATTTTCGAATATACACAATGAAACAATTGATGAGTTAACGCGAAAAAGAACTTCCGCTTCTATTCCTTTTGGTGGCAGATATCGATTAATAGATTTTGCTTTATCAAATCTTGTAAATGCTGGAGTTGATAATGTTGGCATTTTAGCTCAAAAAAATTATCAATCGTTGATGGATCACTTAGGTTCGGGAAAGGATTGGGATCTTTCAAGAAGAAATGGTGGCTTAGTTATTTTTCCGCCTTTTGGTAATTATAAAATAGATACGTTGTATACAAGTAGATTGGAAGCTTTGATTAGTATAAAAGGGTTTATTGAAAATCAAAAGGAAGAATTAGTGGTATTAATGGATTGTGATAGCGCTAATATCATAGATTTTAATGAAATTTTTGATTTTCATCTCAATAAAGGTGCCGATATCACGATTTTATATCGACATGGAAAATGTGAGAAAGATTTAGAAAAAAATATGAATTTTATTTTAAACGAAGAGGGTAGAATAACAAAAGCTAATTTAAAATCAAAGATTGGTACAATTACGAATTCATGTATCAATATGTTTATACTAAATAGAAGATTATTGCAAGGTCTATTAGAAGAAGCAATTTCACAAGGAATGGAGTCATTTCATCGAGATTTGATTTTCAATAATATTAAAAGTTTAAAAATTTATGGATATGAACATAAAGGTGTTTATTTACACGTCAATTCAATGGAAAATTATTTCAAATATAATATGGCTCTTTTGAATCGTGAAACTAAAGAAGCTTTGTTTGGAAATAAGAATCATCGTGTCTATACCAAAGTAAGAGATTCAGCTCCAACGAGATATGGCTTTCATGCTAAAGTTGAAAATAGTTTTATTGCTGATGGCTGTGAAATAGAAGGAACAGTGATTAATAGTATTTTATTTAGAGGAGTAAAAATCGGCAGAGGTACGATTGTTAAAAATTCAATTTTAATGCAAGATACAATTACTGGCGACAATGTAAAATTAAATTATGTAATTACGGATAAAAATGTTACAATTCGTAATCGTAATCATTTATCAGGTTGTGAAAAAATTCCATATTATCTTGGAAAAAATACAATGGTTTAATAAATCATAGGGAGGATTGAACATGGGCGAAAATAAAGTAAAAAAAATATTTTTTGTGGCAAGCGAGGCACAACCATTTTTTGCTTCTGGTGGTCTTGGTGATGTTATTGGTTCACTACCAAAAAGAATTTTAAAAAATGCAAAAGGTGAATTTGAAGTAAGTGTTATTTTACCACTTTATGCGAAGCTTAATCAAGCATATAAAAACAAACTTATTTATATTGGACAAACCACAACAAAACTTTCGTGGCGAAATCAATATTGTGGAATTTTTAAATATGAAGAAAATGGTGTAAAATATTATTTTATTGATAATGAATATTATTTTAAACGTGATAATTTTTATGGTTATTTTGATGATGCTGAAAGATTTGCTTTCTTTAGCAAAGCAGCGATTGATGTGATGATCTTTATAGATGAAATTCCTGATATTATTCATGTACATGATTGGCAAGCTGGAATGCTTCCAATATATCTTAGAACCCTTTATTATCATGATACTCGTTTTGCAAAAGTAAAAACGGTTTTTACTATCCATAATATTGAATATCAAGGAATATACGCATACGATCAAGATATTATTGAAGATGTATTCGGTCTTTCATTTAATGATGGATATTTACTTGAATATTTGGGAAAAGTTAATATTATGAAAGGTGCAATGGAGGCAGCTAATTTTGTTACAACGGTGAGTCCTACTTATGCTGAAGAAATCTTACAAAAAGAATTTGCCCATGGATTAGAACACGAAACGGTAAGAGTGAAAGGCGAAGGAAAATTAAAGGGAATCCTAAATGGTATAGATAAAGTGTTTTATAATCCTGCTAAAGATAAAGCTTTATTTGAAAATTATGATAAAAAAAGTATTGAGGTAAAACTAAAGAATAAAGAAGAGCTTCAAGATATGCTAGATTTACCAGTGGATAAGAATATACCTATGATTGGAATGGTATCAAGATTAGTTTCACATAAAGGATTAGATTTGGTAAAGACTATCTTTGAAGATTTACTTGCTCAAAAAGTTCAGTTTGTTTTACTTGGTACAGGTGATCCATATTATGAGGGATATTTTAAAGATTTAGAATATCGGCATAAAAATAAATTAAGAGTAATTATTGCCTTTAATCAAGATTTATCAAGAAAAATTTATGCATCAAGTGATATTTTTTTAATGCCATCTAAATCAGAGCCTTGTGGTTTATCTCAAATGATTGCCTCTCGTTATGGTTCAATTCCGATTGTTAGAGAAACTGGGGGATTAAAAGATAGTATTCGTGATTTTTCTTCTAACAATGGAAATGGGTATACATTTAGTGGATTTGATGCTTATGATATGTTAAAGACAATCCTAAGAGCTTTACATGATTATCAAGATAAGGATCTTTGGAATAAACAAGTAGAGATGGTTATGAATAAAGATTTTGGATGGAGTACATCTGCTAAACAATATATTAGGATGTATGAGGAAATTTTAGAAAAATAGGTGAAGAGGTATGCCCAAACAGCAAATAGAAATTGACAATACAAAGACGCATTTAGAGGAGAAATTAGCAAGCTATTTTGGGGTCACACCAAGTGATGCTAGCATTGATCAAATGTATAAAGCCGTTAGTATGTCTGTTTTAGACATTTTACTAGAAAAAAAGAAACAATTTAATCGGAAAGTTAAGGAACAAAAATCAAAACGAGTGTATTATTTATGTATGGAGTTTTTAGTTGGAAGAAGCTTAAAAACGAATCTTTATAATCTTGGAATTGTTGATAGTTATCGTGAGGTTTTAAAGGAATATGGTTTTGATTTAGATGAATTGTATGAGCAAGAAAATGATGCAGGACTTGGTAATGGTGGACTCGGACGTTTGGCAGCTTGTTTCATGGATTCACTGGCTTCTTTAGACTATCCAGCAACAGGTTTTTCTATTCGTTATGAATATGGTTTATTTAAACAAAAAATTGTGAATGGTTGGCAAACAGAAATGCCAGATGTTTGGTTACCAGGTGGTGAAGTATGGTTAGTACCAAGAAGTGATCGGCTCTTAAAGGTTAGATTTGGTGGTTGGGTTAGTGAATATCAAAAAGATGGTAAAATGAAGGTTGAATACCATGATTCGAAAATTGTTGAAGCAATGCCATATGATTTGCTTATTTCAGGTGGTAATAGTAATGCAGTATCAACACTTAGACTTTGGAAAGCACGTAATGCAAATGAATTTGATATGAAGTCTTTTTCACAAGGCGATTATATGAAAGCGATTATGGAAAATCAGGAAGCTGAATTAATATCAAAAGTTTTATATCCTTCGGATAATCATTATGAAGGAAAAACTTTAAGATTAAAACAACAGTACTTTTTGGTTAGTGCTTCAATTCAAAATATTATTAATGATCATATGAAACGCTATGGTGATTTACATACATTACCGAATTATGCTGCCATCCACATCAATGATACACATCCTGCCATTTGTATTCCTGAATTGATGCGTATTATGATGGATGATTATGAACTAGAATGGGATGAGGCGTGGGAGATTGTAACTAAAACAGTGGCTTACACCAATCATACTGTATTAGTTGAAGCGTTAGAATGTTGGAGTGAGGATTTGATTCAAAAAACCATTCCTCGAATTTATAATATTTTACAAGAAATTAATCGTAGATATACGACAAATTTATGGAATATTTATCCTGGTGATTGGGATAAAATAAATAGAATGGCTATTATTTCTAACAATTATATAAAGATGGCTAATTTAAGTGTAATTGCTAGCCACAAAATAAATGGTGTATCAGCACTGCATAGTGATATAATTAAAAGAAGTATTTTTAGTGATTATTATCAATTAACTCCTGAAAAATTTACTAATGTTACAAATGGAATTGCCCATAGAAGATGGTTACATCAATCTAATCCACGATTGTCTAATTTATTAGATGATACGATAGGTCATAACTGGTATAAAGATGCTAGTGAGTTAAGAAAGTTTTTAGCATATTATGATAATGATAAAATTATTGATGAACTTGGTCGTATAAAATATTTAAATAAATGTGATTTTGCTAATATGATTTATAAGAAACAAGGAATTATTTTAGATCCAAGTTCAAGATTTGATGTTCAAGTTAAAAGACTTCATGAATACAAAAGACAACTTTTAAACGTTTTAAAAATAATTAGTTTATACAATCAATTAAAAGAGAATCCAGAGATAAAAATGACCCCTCAAACGTTTATCTTTGGGGCAAAAGCAGCTCCAGGATATTATCTTGCTAAAGAAATAATTGAATTAATCAATTATATTTCTAAAGATATTTCAATGAATCCTAAAATGAAGGAAAAGTTAAATGTTGTTTTTATTGAGGATTATTGTGTTACCTTAGCAGAATATTTGATGCCTGCAAGCGAAATTAGTGAACAAATATCATTGGCAGGATACGAGGCTAGTGGAACTGGCAATATGAAATTTATGATTAATGGAGCAATTACTTTTGGTACTATGGATGGAGCCAATGTTGAAATTTGTGATGCTGTTGGTGATGATAATATCTTTATTTTTGGCATGAGTGCTAAAGAAGTAGATGATTTATGGAAAGCAGGCTATAATTCAACTTATTTTTATAATAGTAATAAAGAATTAAGAGGAATTATTAATACTTTAAAAAAAGGTTTTGCTGGAAAGAGTTTTGAAAATATTGCTAATTATTTATTGACCTCAAGTGGTATAGCCGATCGCTATATGTGTCTTGCTGATTTTGAGGATTATATGAAGGTTCATCAAAAGATGGATGAAGCATATCTTAATAAAAAACATTTTAATCAAATGTCACTTGTTAATATTAGTGAGGCTGGAAGATTTGCGGCTGATCGTAGTATAAAGGAATATGCCGATAAAATTTGGTATTTAAAACCAGTAAAATAAAAGCAAATATTTGTTGATTTTTGACAAAATGTAGTATAATTATGCAATGTGAAAATAAACTGTAATTTAAAAAATTATGGAGGCTTACAATGGAAAAACAAATAAAAAAAATTGCTGTGCTAACTTCGGGTGGTGATGCTCCTGGTATGAATGCAACAATTCGAGCAGTTGTTCGTGCAGGAATTCATGAAGGTTTAGAAGTTTTTGGTGTTGAAGATGGATATAAAGGTTTAGTCGAAGGTCGAATTTTTCCAATGACACGTGATACTGTAACTAATATTATCAATCGTGGTGGAACTATTTTAGGTTCTGCTCGTTTATCAGAATTTAGTAAAGATGAAGTTGCCCAAATTGCTTTAGAACAATTAAAAAACAGAGGGATAGATGCATTAGTTGCTATTGGTGGTGATGGAACCTATCGTGGAGCTTTAAAACTTTCTAAAATGGGTTTATATTGTATTGGCCTTCCAGGTACAATTGATAATGATATTGCCTCAAGTGAATTTACTATAGGGTTTGATACAGCTGTCAATACTGCAGTTGATGCAATTGATAAATTAAGAGATACTTCAAATTCTCATCAACGTTGTTCAATTGTTGAGGTTATGGGGAGATATTGTGGGGATATTGCTTATGCGGCGGCTTTGGCAACGGGAGCAGATTTAGTTATAACCTCAGAAACGGGTTTTAGTTTAGAAGAGGTAATTAAAACGGTAAAAAAATGCCAAAATCATAAAAGTAGACATGTTTTGATTATTATAACAGAGCATATCACTGATGTACGTGAATTAGCTAAGCAAATTCAAGAATATACTGGTTTCGATTCTAGAGCTACTATTTTAGGACATGTTCAAAGAGGAGGTTCTCCATCACCATTTGATAGAGTATTAGCAAGTCGACTTGGGATTGCAGCGGTTGAAGAATTATTAAAAGGTGAAGGTGGTAAATGTATGGGTGTTTTTCATAATGAGGTTGTAGCAACACCAATTGAAGAAGCTCTTACAATGAAAAAACAGATGTTTAAAGGATATAAAGAACTTACAACAACAATATCTTAAAAAATAAACTGATTAACGTCAAATGTTAATCAGTTTTTAATTTAATATTTAATATATGTTTTAACTCTTAACTTAAATATTTTTAGCTTTCTTCTTTTTTCATCAAAAAAGGTATACTATATAAGTTATAATATAAAAACAAAGTTATTGAATCGTATTTTGTAACTTATATTATATGAGGTGAAAAGAAAAATTATGAATAAACTAAAATTAAAAAGAATAATTATAGTAGCATCATTTATTATTATAATGGTGACTTCAATATTAAAATATCCATCTTCGTTTGCAAGTAGTAATGCGAATTTATATTTAGTTTTTGATAAAACTACTTATAATGTTGGCGATATAGTGAATATAAATATAAATTTGGATCAATTTGCTTCACTAAGTGAAGTAAAATTACAAATTAAGATCAAAGAAGAATATTTTGAACCAGTAATGGTCGATAATAAATATTTTTATTTTTCTGCTTCATCAGTGTTTACAAATGATGTTATCAATGATTATGTTGATCATACCTATTTAAGATTAAGACTTATTAAAGATGAAAATATTAGTGAAGGTTACTTTTCTAGTTATAAAAACAATATTTGTAATCTACAACTAAAAGTAAAAAGACCGATTGATGATATCTACAATTATTTTACAATTGATAATTACGACAATATGGGAATTAGTGTGTATTTATTTGATGTAAAAGATCAAATTATAAATTATAATTTATATCATCGTGAAAAAATTAAAGTAAACTGGCAAGTTGAAAGTTATGAACTGAATGTTTATAGTGAGGTACCAGATTTTAAAAAAGATATTCAAATATTAAATCGAGAAATTGGTGAATATGAATATTTAATTGAAAAACAAATTGATACAATGATTATAGGATTAAAGACGGTTCATATTGGTATCTATGATAAAAAGGCAGCTGATTATATTGTATTATCAAAAGCCGTTTCAGTGGTAGATAAAATGGCTCCTATTATTACTTATCCTTCTAATATTACAATAGAAGATAATTTGATTATGACAATTGATTATTTTGATTATATCGATGTTAATGATAATTATGATACATATTTAGATACTACGATAAAATATTATGATGAAGAATTAAAAGAAGTGCAAGATTTAGAAAGTTTTAGAACATATCTTAGTTCTAATCAAAAAGGATATCTTAAATTTATTGCAAAAGATACAAGTAAAAATGAAACAAGTACTGAATTCATCGAAATTAACGTTATAGATACTTTGGCACCACTAATTAATGAGATAGATAAATTAGTAATTAACGATACTGAGGTAGATCATTTTGATTTGTTAAGCAATTTTATTGTTTCTGATAATTATGACCATCATCCTGAGGTCGTTTTTGATTTTGGTGAATATAATCAGTATGCCTATGAAGAATTAAAAGAAGTTTTGAAAACAGGTACGAATATTCATTTTTCCTATTTTGCCATAGATGAAAGTATGAATAAAACAGCAGTTTTTCAAGCTGTCATTGAGGTCATTGATACAATTAAGCCAAGTGTTAAAGTAAGTGATGTTACAGTTGATGATGTTGACTATAATAGTAATGACTTTGAACAATTAGTGATAATTAGTGATAATTTTAAATATCCTTGTAGATTGGAAAAAAAATATTATATCAATGATGTATTGGTCAATCAAGAACAATTTGATGAAGCAATGTTAAGAGGACAAAAAGGGTATATTGTTTATGTAGGTATTGATACTTTTGATAATCGAAGTGAAGAAGTTAGACAAAATATTAATGTAATTGATACCATTGTTCCACAAATTATTGTTAAAAATATCCAAAATGGACAAAAGTATATTAAAATGGATAAAATAGAATATGAGATTGTAGAAAATTTTGATAATTATGAGTTGATTGTTTTGTTAGATGATAAGGAATATTTAGGAGGAAAGGTTGAAATTGGTAAACATGAATTGTATATTAAAGTAAAAGATGCTATAGGTCATGAAAGAAGTTTATCGCTTGATTTTGAAGTGATTGAGGATAATATTATTGGTTGCAAGGGTGATGCTAGTTGTTACGTTAATAATTATTTAGAAGTAGTAATTATAGTTTCTGCTTTATTAATCTTTGTCATTATTATGATTATTGTAAGAATTGTAATAAAAAAGAAGAAACAAAAAATCGTTTAATCATTTTTCTTTATAAAAAAACTAGAATGTGTTATAATGTGACAAGTAAAATTGACCATTGTAGGAGGTATTCAATGTGTAAAAAATGCTATGTAACAACACCTATTTATTATGCTAGTGGAAAGGTTCAAATTGGTAATAGTTATACTACGGTTGCATGTGATGTTTATGCAAGATTTAATCGACAAATGGGTAGAAAAACTTTTTATCTAACGGGAATGGATGAACATGGCCAAAAGATAGAAGAAGCAGCATTAAAAGCTAAAATGAATCCACAAACTTTTGTAGATAAGGTTGCTTTGGAGACCAAAGAACTTTGGAAAGTAATGCATATTGATTATGATGGTTTTATTAGAACAACGGATAAAAAACACGAAGAAATTGTTGCAAAAGTTTTTGAAAAATTGCTTGCAAATGATGATATATATCTTGGTTCATATAGTGGCAATTATTGTGTTTCATGTGAAACCTTTTTTACAAAGAAGCAACTTGGCGAAAATGATACTTGTCCAGATTGTGGAAAACCAACTAAATTGGTATCAGAGGAAAGTTATTTTTTGCGTTTAAAAAAATATGAAAAAAAGCTTCTAGAATATATTAAAAATCATGCAGATTTTATTTGCCCAGAAACTAGAAAAAATGAAGTTATTTCGTTTATTGAATCAGGATTAGAGGATTTATGTGTGAGTAGAACTTCTTTTACATGGGGTATTCAAGTGCCTTCTAATCCTAAACATGTTATTTATGTTTGGATTGATGCACTATTTAATTATTTAACAGCTCTTGGTTATGGAACTGATGAGGATCAATTATATCAAGAGTTTTGGGTTAATAATGATAATGTTTGTCATGTTGTAGGAAAAGATATTTTAAGATTTCATGCAATTTATTGGCCGATTATGTTAATGGCATTAGATATTCCTATTCGCTTTAAACTTTATGTTCATGGTTGGATTTTAACTAAGGATGGTAAGATGTCTAAGTCTAAAGGAAATGCGGTATATCCAATGGATTTGATTGATCGTTTTGGTATTGATGCGGTCAGATATTATTTAGCAAAAGAATTGCCACTTGGTAATGATGGTCTTTTCAGTTATGAGCGTTTTATTGAAAGATATAATTTTGAACTGGCTAATGATTTAGGTAATTTAGTTAGCAGAAGTATTTCTATGATAAATAAGTATTGTGATGGAGTGGTTCCAAACAAGGATATAGTAAAGTCAGGTGAATATGAGCAATCTTTATGTGAGGTTGCAAATAAAGCAATTACTAAAACCATTGCATGTTTTGATAAATTTAGAATTCAAGATGGAATTGGAGAAACTTGGCAATTGATTAAAAGAGCGAATAAATATATTGATGAGACTGCTCCTTGGGTGCTTGCAAAAGATGATAATAAAAGGGAAGAACTTGCAAGTGTAATGTATCATTTGGCAGAATCGTTACGGATTATTGCAATTTTAATAGCACCATATTTAGTAGAAACTTCAAATAAAATTTTGCTTTCACTTGGAAAAGCAAATACAAGTATGCGTTTAGATCAACTTGTTTTTGGCGAAGAATTTTCAACAGATAAGGTCTTCTTAGAGGAAAAATTATTCCAAAGACTTGATATGGAAAAAGAATTAAATTATTTTAAAGAACAAGCCAAATTAAAACAGTTCCAAAAGAAAGAAGAAGTGGCAAAGATAAATATGGATGATTTTTCTAAAATTTCAATGGTTATTGGAGAAATTATTGAATGCAAAAAACATCCTAATGCGGACAAATTACTTGTTTCTCAAATCAAAATTGGTAATGAAATCAAACAAATTGTATCAGGAATTGCACAATTTTATAGTCCTGATGAGTTGATTGGCAAAAAAGTAGTAGTAGTACAAAATTTAGAATCATCAATGATTCGAGGAGTTGAATCTAGCGGAATGATTCTTTGTGCTAGTAGTGATAATAAATTAGAAGTATTAGAAGTAAAGGAAATACCAAGTGGTGCAATAGTAAGATAGTATGTTTATTTATTTATCAAGTACAAATTTTGATTTACAAGTGTTACTACCAATTGTAATTTTATTAGGGCTTGCTGCAGTCATTCCTGTAATTTTAGCAATTTGTCGAATAAAATTTATTCCTGTTTTAGTAATTGAAATATTAACGGGAATTTTACTTGCTAGTTTTTCATCTAAAGAATTTTTTGTAAATAATAATGAACTTACACCGTTTATGGAAGGACTGTATACTATTGGAATGGGAATTCTTTTATTTTTAAGTGGCTTAGATACTGATTTTACTGTTTTAGGAAAGCATAAAAAAGGAGATTCATATTTACATATTAGTAGATTAACGACAATTTTATTGTTTATAGTGATATTATGTAGTATAGGTGGTTCCTTTTTATTTTTAGATTTTATGAATCACAAAGTGATTGGTATTATTGTTTTGACAATTATTTTTTGTAGTACCTTTGCTTCAATTGTTATTCCTTTGGTTCATGAGGAAGGATTAGGTGATAGTACAATTGGAAAAATAATAAGTAGTTATTCTACCAAAGCTGAATTATTATCTATTGTAGCACTTAGCATTTTGATGATGGTATTAGGAATGACAAAAGAACAAAAACCTTGGCTCTTATTCATTCTTGTTATCATTTTGTTAATTGTATATATTTTTAGTCGTTATTTAAAGTTAAATAGTTTTAAAAAAATTTCTGATGGTATTGTTCATTTTGGTGTAAGATTGACGATAGCTTTATTACTTGGTTTAATGATTCTTTGTAGCATTTCTGGGGTTGAATATATTTTGGGTGCTTTTTTAGCTGGAATGGTTATTAAGTCTGCAAAGCCGAGTGAATCTAATATTCATAAACTTGAGATTATTGGTTATGGAATTTTTGTGCCTATTTTTTATATGCTAGTTGGTCTAAAAATTGGTCTTTTGATGCCGATTCAAGAGATATTTAAATGGGAAAATTTATCTTTAATTTTAATTTTATTTGGAATGTTGATAGTTGTGAAAATTCCGTTTATGTACTTATGTCGATGGTTTAATTTTTCAACGGTAATTCAGACAACTTTGTTTGTTGCTTGTACATTAATTGTTGTTATTGCTTCTGAAGAATTTGGTGTTTTTACCAAAAAATTTATGAATGCCTTGATTATTGCTTCATCATTAACATGTATCATTCCACCAATCTTATTTGATATTACAAAAAGGTTTGGTTATAGTAAAAAAGAAAATGATATTAGGATTATCAATCCAACTAATGAAATAAAATAATATATAATAAATAATAAAGGAAAAAAATCATGGAAAATGAACAATCTAATATCCCTAATGAGGGTGGAGTATCAAAAAAAAATCGATATATTTTTGGCCATATAGGCTGTGGAAATGATAAATGTGAAAAGAAGAAAATGAGAAAATCCATTATCCTTGTTGTTTTAGGATCGGTTATATATTCTTTTGGAGTTGTATGGCTTTTGCAACTTGGCGGTTATTTTTCGGGTGGGGTAACTGGTGTTTCTCAATTAATTGTTGGTCTAATTGAAAAGTTTGGTGGTTCAACTGCTATTAGAGGGTATATCGGTCTGTTTGTAGCAATTATAAATATCCCCCTTTTGATGATTGGATGGCGTGGTGTTAGCAAGCATTTTGCCATTTTAACAGTTGTATCTATTGCTATACAATCTATTTTAATGTCATTAATTTCTAATGTTACAGTTAGTCCGTTTATTTATTTGTTAAGTGATGGTGGAAATGTTGGTGGTGGTCTTATCGATGCCTTTAAAGGGGATTTTAATATTCTCCATAATCCAACAACCGTTGCGCTTGAAAATGCATTTAGGGCGAATATGCAACCGGGAACAAGATTATTGCTTGCTATTATTGGTGGCCTTATTACTGGATATGGTGCTGCTCTTTGTTTAAAAGGTGGTGGTTCAACAGGAGGAATGGATATCATTTCTAATTATTTAGTGATGAAAAAAAGAATTCCATTTACTAAATATCAGTTTTTAGTTGATATATCCATTATTTGTGCATCATCTTTAATTAGTGTAGAAAATGTTTTATACACTATTATTCGTTTAATTATTTATATGAAAGTTTTACAAGCGATGTATCAGACTTACCAAACAACTAGACTTGAAATTATAACTGATAAAGCTGATGAATTAAAAAAGGTTTTACTTGAGCATTTCTACCATAGTATGACAATTTATGATGCTGTTGGTGGTTATACAAATAAATGTAAAAAAGTGATTGAAATATATGCCATTAATTTTGAGATTCCTGAATATATGGCACTTATTCATTCCGTTGATCCTAAAGCATTTATTATTACGACAAAGGTAAAAATGATACATGGTAATTATGTTCAAAGAAGTGTTGTCTAATTTTGGCTTATAAAAAAGGATGTATTATTTGACAATTTCTTCTCATTAGTGTATAATTTATACGATACATTTAGTCGAGAGACTTAAAACCCACAAAATTAAGCCCTTCAATTATTAATTTAGGAGGAAATGAAAAATGCGTACAACTTATATGGATACAGTTAAAAGCGCAAGAGAGAATCGTAAATGGTATGTAATTGATGCAACCGATTTAGTTTTAGGTCGTATGTCAGTTGCAATTGCTACTGTTTTAAAAGGTAAACACAAACCAACATATACACCACATATTGATGGTGGTGATTATGTAATTGTTGTTAATGCAGAAAAAGTTGCTTTAACAGGAAATAAGATGCAAGGTAAAAAATATTATCGCCATTCACAATATGCAGGTGGTTTAAAGACACGTACTGCTCAAGAAATGATGGATAAACAACCACAAAAGATTGTTGAATTTGCGGTAAGAGGGATGCTTCCAAAGGGGCCACAAGGTGACAATATGTATCGTCGTCTTTATGTGTATGTTGGACCTGAACATGAACAAAGTGCTCAAAAACCTGAAGCATTTCCTTTGGAAATTAAATAGGAGGATAGAAAAATGGAAAAAGCAGTTTATCAAGCTACTGGTCGTCGCAAAAGTTCAGTTGCAAGAGTACGTTTAGTACCTGGTAATGGAAAATTTGTTGTTAATGATCGTAATTTCGTAGAGTATATTCCTTCAGCCGCTATTCGTCTTGACGTATTACAACCACTTAACTTAACAGAAACAGGAACTCAATATGATATTTATGTAAATGTTAATGGTGGTGGAATTAGTGGTCAAGCAGGCGCAATTCGTCTTGGAATTAGTCGCGCATTATTATTAGTTAATCCTGATTATCGTCCACTTTTGAAAAAAGCAGGTTTACTTACTCGTGATCCACGTGCTACGGAACGTAAAAAATACGGTCTTCGCAAAGCTCGTCGTGCACCACAATTCTCCAAGCGTTAATCGTATTTTTAAATTCACGCTTAGTTTATGTTTATTTAAGACCACAAAAAAAGATTTGTGGTCTTATTTTTTCAAAAAAGTATTTTTAAAGAGGTGAATCTAGTTCATCATAACATATTTATTATAAGTATTCTTCTTTTTTAGGAAGAATACTTAGTGCGGGTTTATTTGCTATTGCACAAAGTATATGTTATATTCTTGATGCTTTAGATGAAAAAGTTGAACGTATATGTGGAGTACTCTTTTTTATGATACTTGGAATTTCATTTGTTGGAATCCGTATAATGATTGTGCAAGTTGTTAATAAAAAAGTAAAAAATGGTTTTTTTGAAAGAGGTAAAAAGTCATGCTAGAAAATAATATAAAAGTATATAATTCTTTAACTAATAAAATGGAAGATTTTAAACCAATAAAAAAGGATGAAATATCCATGTATGTTTGTGGTCCAACCGTATATAATCATATGCATATAGGGAATGCAAGACCAGTTGTTTTTTTTGATACAGTAAGAAGATTTTTTGAATATATTGGCTATCAAGTCAAAATGGTATCCAATTTTACTGATATTGATGATAAAATTATTCAAAAAGCAATAGAAGAAAATACAACGGAAGATAGTATTAGTGAAAAATATATAAAGGCTTATTTGGATGCTTGTGATAAAATTGGTTGCAATAAACAGGTCATTCACCCTAGAGTGACTGAACATATTGAAGATATAATTTTATACATTGATAGATTAGTTAAAACTGCACATGCTTATCAAAGTGGCGATGATGTTTATTTTGATGTCAGAAGTATTCCCGAATATGGTATTTTAAGCAATCAAAAATTAGATAATTTGGAAAGTGGATCAAGAATTGATATTAATAAAAATAAAAAAGATCCTGCTGATTTTACTTTGTGGAAGAAAACGAATGATATTGGAAAAAAATGGCCAAGCCCATTTGGGATGGGAAGACCTGGTTGGCATACGGAATGTGTAGTTATGATTGATAAGATATTTGGTGGAAAAATTGATATTCATGGAGGTGGAAATGATTTAAAATTTCCTCATCATGAAAATGAGATTGCCCAATCCATGGCGCTTAACAATCACACAATTGCGAATTATTGGATTCATAATGCTAGAATTGATTTAAGCGGTGAAAAAATGAGTAAGTCATTAGGTAATGTTATTTGGTTAAAAGATATTATTGATGTATATCCTCCACAAGCGTATCGGTTATTTGTTTTGTCCAATCACTATCGACAAACGATTAATTATAGTGATGAATTAATGAAAAAGATGACCATAGAATGGGAAAAATTCGAAAAGACATATGTTAGTTTATATCGAAAGATTGAGTTAAATGATTTGAAATTTAATGGAAATGATTTAGAAATAATGAAAGAGTTTTTAAATGAAATGGCTTATGATTTTAATACAGCTAATGCGTTAAGTGTTCTTTATAATCTTCAAAAAAAGATTAATAAAGATTTGAGAAATACAAATTGCTTATTAGATGAATTAAAAGACGATTTTCAAACACTTCAGGATATGTTTGATATTTTTGGTCTGTTTGTTGATATTCAACCATTATCAATTAAAGAAAAGGAACTTGTTCATGCTTGGCAAAAGGCAAGAGAAAAGAAAGATTTTGTGAAAGCTGATGAACTTAGATTAAAAATTACAGAAATGGATATTAAATTATAATGAATAATTATCAAATGCTAAATGGTAGTAATTTGGCTTATGTTGGTGATGCGTATTTTGAATTAAGGGTTAGGATTCATTTATTAGAAAAAGGAATTACTAAAAATGCTCAACTTCGTAAAATAAGTATAAAATATGTTTCTGCTTGGGCTCATCAACATATATTTGAAAATTTAAAACAATATTTAACAACTGATGAAATGCAATATTTCTTAAGAGGTCGCAATAATGCACCACATGGCTATCGGAAGAATGTTGATCATACAGCATATATTGTATCGACCGGCTTTGAGGCAGTTATTGGTTATCTATGTTTAAAAGGCGAGAAAGAAAGATTGGATGAACTGATTGAAATGATTTTTTCGATTGTTGAAAGTGGTGAATAAATGTTTATATATGGTAAAAATGCCGCAATAGAAAGTTTAAAGGTTAATAAAAATATAAAAAAAATATTTATATTGAAAAAAAATACGCGCCGTGATGAAGATACTATAAAAAAGATAGCAAAAGAAAAACAAATCGAAATCATAGAAATGTCTTTATCTGAATTAAATGAAAAATTCGGTTCAAATCATCAAGGAGTGGTAGTTGAGGTTGCTGAATACAACTATGTTGATTTAGATAAACTATTAAACGAAATAAATAATCAAGAACATGCTACAGTAGTGTTATTAGATGGATTAGAAGATCCCCATAATTTAGGGGCGATTATGAGAACGGCAGATGCAACAGGAATTGATGGAATAATTATTCCCAAAAATCGTAGTGTTTCTTTAAATCAAACGGTTGCCAAGGTATCTACTGGAGCTATTGAATATGTAAAAGTATCACAAGTAACCAATTTGGTTCAAACTATTAATAAATTAAAATCGGTAGGATTTTGGATAATTGGCTTAGATATGAAAGGTTCTATTGATTACCGTAAACAGGATTATAAAGGAAAAATTGCAATTGTAATTGGTTCGGAGGGATTTGGTATTTCAAGGCTTGTAAAAGAAAATTGTGATTTTTTTGTCAATATTCCAATGATAGGACATATAACTTCACTGAATGCTTCGGTAAGTGCAAGTATTATTTTTTATGAAATAATGAGAAATCGATTTGAAAATTAAATCAAACAAATGGGGGGATTTTTATTCAAAAATACAATGATAATGAATTGTTGTATTTAATTTATGATAATGATGATTTAGCAAGAGAAATTTTAATAAATAAGTATAAACCATTAATTCTTTCAAAAATGAATAAAATGAATTTATTACCTGATGAAAAAGAAGAATTTTATGCAGAAGGCTTGATCTGTCTTATAAAAGCCATAAATTCATATAATGATAAATTCTTTTTAAGTTTTAATAGTTATTTTACTTTGATTTTAAAAAGAAAATTCATTGACTTGCTGCGAAAAAAAACCAAAAAGGAAAGAATAGTTTATATGGATAATATTGAAGAATTTATAGTGGATGTTTCAAATCATGTTGAAAATAAAATTTTAAATGAAGAAACGTTACATTTATCTTTATTTGAACAAAAAATATATGAATTAAAGTTTATCAAAAAAGAAACACCAAGAGAGATTGCTAAAGAATTGGATTGTGAAGTAAAAAAGATTTATGATGCAATTGATAGAATAAGAAAAAAAGCTCGTAAAAAATAATTTAAATAGTTGACTTTTAGTTATAAATTTAGTATAATGAATTAGTCAAGGTGGTATTATAAATATATGAGAGAGAAAGTAATACTAGTTTGTGAGGAGTGTTTATCTCGCAATTATATAACGGAAAAAAATAAATTAAATACTAACCAAAGAGTAGTGATTAAAAAGTATTGTAAACGTTGTAATAAGCATACAGTACATAAAGAAACAAAATAGGAGGGTCAGAGTATGGCTGAAAAAATGAAAGCAGAAAAGAAAAATCGAGTAGTAGAATATTTACTTTCAGAACATAAATTAGAAAATTATCTATTGCTATTTTTAGGACTTTTTGCAATTGAACTTGGGGTAATTTTATTACAAGGTAAATTGTTAACAATTCCTGAGGAGGCTTGGTTAATAGGTGGAAAAACGAATACAATTGTTTTTTCATGGGTATTAATTGGATTAGGTGCAATTTCAATTGTACTTGTTGCCTCATCATTTTATCGTCCTTCATTTACAGAAATTAGACACATCACTGGTTTGAAATGGAAAGAATTTTTATGGAATGTAGTAAAGGTTGTTTTATTTTCTGTTGTTTTAGCATTATTCTTTATAGGTTGTGACTGGGTAATTGAAAAAATTATTCAATTGCTAAAAAATACTTTATATTAGGAGTTTTCATGTATACTGAAGATACAGATAACGAAAGGGCTTGGTACATTATTCAATCATATGCTGGAATGGAATATGCGGCTAAACGTAATCTAGAACGAAGAATTGTTTCAATGAATATGGAAGATTATATCTTCAATGTTTTGATTCCAGAAGAAATTCATATGGAAAAAAAACCAAATGGTGAAATGAAAGAAGTTATAGAAAATCCGTATCCTGGATATATTTTTGTTGATATGATTGTTACTGATGAATCATGGTTTATTGTTAGAAATACACCAATGGTTACTGGCTTTTTGGGTTCTAGTGGTGGGCGAGCAAAACCTGTGCCAGTTCCACCTCATGAAATGATTCCTATTTTAAAGAAAAGTGGTATCACAATTACTAAAGATGTTAAGTTTGCGGTAGGCGATAGAATAAAGGTTATATCAGAAACTTTTTATGGACAAGAGGCTGTGGTTGAAAAAATTGATTTTGAAAACCAAATTGTAACAGTTTTGATAGATATGTTTGGACGTCAAACACCAAATGAACTTCGTTTTGATGAAGTAGAATTAATCAAATAGTAGGTAGAAATACCTGCTATTTTTTCAAAAGGAGATTAGAATGGGAACAACAAAAAAAAGCAAAAATCAAAAAATAATCAAAAAGCAAGTAAACAAAGCAATTAAAAGAATTCCACTTGGAATAGTGATATGCATTCTAATTGTAGGTTGTATCGCTGGTTATTTATATTATAAAAAAATTAATGATAATAAAGATTCTACTAATGAAAATAATATAAAAGGAAATGTGGCATATTTAGTTCAAGAGGGAACAACGGTTGACGATGTAAAAATTACTTTTTTAGAACTCTTTGGCACTAATGGAAATCCTCAAATTGGTGATAGTGTTTTTATTGAATGTGGGGATATTGATATTTTAATAGATGCAGGTGAAAAAGCTAGTGGCTCAAATACAGTAGTACCTTTTATTGAAGAACATGTTAGTGATAATATTCTAGAATTGGTCATTGTTACGCATGCTGATAGTGATCATTTAGGAGGAATGGTTGGACTTTCAAATAGTTATGGAGCGTTAGAAGTGCCAGGAATTACGTATCAATATATTGTTGATTTTGGTTACGAGGGACAAACGCAATTATACAAGGATTATCTTGAAGTTAGGAATAAAAAAATAAAGGAAGGTACTAAATATTTTAGTATAGGTAGCATTTTTGATAGTGATCATTTAGAGGCAATTACAAGATTTTATTTAGGTGTAGATACATATTTAGATTTATTAGATTATAAGACCTATGAAATAAGTGAGATTACCGATGATAATGATCGATCAGTCAGTTGCCTTTTAACCCATAATGATAAAAAGGTTTTACTTTGTGGTGATGCGGAAAAAAAGGAGGAAGCATATCTAACAAGTTTAAATATTGGTCATGTTGATGTATTCAAAGCTAACCATCATGGTTCACCTACTTCTAATACAAATGCTTTTTTAGATAATATTACACCAAATTATGTAATAATCTGCTCAAGTGAGGAAAATAAATATAATTTACCTAAAAAGACAATTATTGAAAGATTTAATAATTATACAGAAAATGTGTTTGCTACTTTTATTAGTGGTAATATTATGATTACTTTAAAGGATAATGACGTCATTGTGACTGCCGAAAAGAGTTTAGTTTTTGTTCAAAAATCAGATTGGTATTTAACAGATGATCCAGATAATCCGAGGTAAACATGCTTTTGAAACTATATATTTTTTGGATTTTGATTGCTAATATCCTTGCCTTTTTATTGTATTTTCTTGATAAGAAAAAAGCGATTCAACATCAGTATCGTATTAAAGAATCAATTCTATTAGGCATAACAATTTTAGGGGGTTCCTTAGGTGCTTTAATCGGTTTGTATGGCATTAGGCATAAAAATAAACATTGGTATTTTGTAATTATCACTTATTTATCATTTCTTTTACATATTATAATTGGCATAATTATTATTAGTTAAATTTTTTTCAAAATTGTTGTTTTTAAAAATAGATTATAGTATAATAATTGTAACTACTTGAGAGGAGAAATAGCATGATAAATTATTGTTCTTATGAAGAAAAAGATCAAGATCAAATGTATGAAGTATTTTATGAATTGACTAAAGAAGAAGTATTTTTTAAAGAATTAACGAAAGAAGAGTTTAAAAATCGTCTATTTAAGAGTCCAGCTTTTAAAAAAGAAGGGACGTTTGTTGCTAAAGATGAGGATAGAGTAATTGGTTTTATTAGTGGTAATGTTCGTGATGTAGATAAAGAAAATCCCAATGCATCAGGATATATCAATACCTTAATTGTCAAAAAAGAATATCGTCGACAAGGTATTGGTTCAAAATTATTATCTTTAGTTGAAGATTATATTAAAGAAAATGATAAAAAATCTGCTCGTTTTGTTTTTATAAGTCAAATTAATTGGCCTTGGTATATACCATATACAGAAAAACATGAACATCCAGGAATGCCTGGGGTTAGAATGAATTCAGATTTTTATTTGTTTTTATATCATCATGGATATTTTGTAAATAGCATTCATGAAGGTTTTCATCTTTCGCTAGATAAATACCAAATGCCTGAAAAGGTTATCAAACAAATGGCTGAAAATGCTAAGCGTGGTTTGACTGTAGAAGTATATGATGAGCATAAACATTATGGCATTGAAGAATTTTGTGAGGTAATCAACAATCCTGGTTTTGCTAATGCCATTAGAAGCAATTTAAAACGCGAAGAACCAAGACCTTTCTTAGTTGCTGCACACAATAACAAAGTTGTTGGATGGACTGGTGCAATGTATACGGAGGAGACTGGTAGAGGTCATTTAGATGGCATTTGTGTGGATCCTAATGAACGTGGTGGTGGTTTAGGAAAGGCTCTTTTTTGCAATCTTTGTGAATATTTAAAAAATCATGGATCAACGTATATGACTTTTTTTACAGGCCTTGATAATCCCGCACGTTATATTTATTTGTTTGCAGGATTTAAAATTGCTCAAAGTTTTGCTGATATGAAAAAAAATTTTGAATAATACAACAACAACATCGTCTAAATTGATGATGTTGTTTCATTTTTTAAAAATAAAAGAATAAAAGATTTGACTTTTTGCTAAAATATATGTATAATAATATTTGCGTGCAATGACGCTTTATACTATGAATTATTTTAAAATGTGGGAGAACATCATAGTGTTCATAAACCACATCACGGACAAAATAAGGAGGTGTGTCTCGTGGCAGCTAAAGTTAAACAAGTTAAAAAAGTTGTTAAACTTCAAATTCCTGCGGCAAAAGCTAATCCAGCTCCACCGGTTGGACCAGCACTAGGACAAGCAGGTGTTAATATTCAACAATTCTGCAGCCAATTTAATGAAAAAACTGCAAGCATGGCAGGATATGTAATTCCAGTTGAAATTTACGTTTACGAAGATCGTACGTTTACTTTTATTACAAAAACTCCTCCAGCCTCAGATTTATTAAAAAAAGCAGCAGGCATTCAAAAAGGTTCCGATAATGCGAAGAAAAATAAGGTTGCAACTATCACACGTGCTAAATTATTAGAAATTGCACAAATGAAGATGCCCGATCTTAACGCATATACAGTCGAAGCAGCAGCGAACATTGTGGAAGGTACTGCTCGAAATATGGGAATCGTTGTAGAAAAATAAGTTTCTATCATTCTCTTTAAATTGATTGATTTTTTCAATCAGCGTGGGAGGAGATTCCGTTAGACCACATTTAGGAGGTAAATTAACAAATGGCAAAAAGAGGTAAAAAATATCAAGAAGCTTTAAAATTAGTAGATCGTTCAAAAAGATATAGTCTTGAAGAAGCGGTTGAACTAGTAAAAAAGACAAATGTTGCAAAATTTGATGCAACAGTCGAAGTATCATTTAAATTAAACATTGACCCTCGTAAGGCTGAACAAAATTTACGTGGAGCAGTTTCACTTCCGAATGGAACTGGTAAAACTATTCGCGTTTTAGTAATTGCCAAAGGTGCTAAAGCTCAAGAAGCTCTAGCAGCAGGAGCGGATTATGCTGGTGATGCCGAATATCTTGAAAAGATTAAAGAAGGTTGGTTTGAATTTGATACAATTATTGCTACACCAGATATGATGGGTGAACTTGGTAAATTAGGACGTATTTTAGGTCCTAAAGGATTAATGCCAAACCCTAAAACTGGTACTGTAACAATGAATATTGAACAAACAGTTAAAGAGTTTAAAGCTGGTAAAGTTGAATATCGTACAGATAAAGTAGGTAACATTCAAGTTCCAGTTGGTAAAGTTTCATTTGAAAATGGTAAACTTGCAGAAAATATTAAAGCAATTTATAATCAAATGATTCGTGTTAAACCACAAACAGTTAAAGGTGTATATATTCAAAATTTAACTATTACTTCAACTATGGGCCCTGGTATTAAAGTTACTACAGACCTTGCATAAGTAAGAGTAATAAAAATTCATAATATAAAAAATATAAAATAATAGTATAAATAGTCTCTGCCGTAGACAGTAGGTGCAACTAAAAAATTATTTTTTAGAAGCTTAATTCCCTACCGAGGAAAATTTTCAGGAGGTGAAAACAATGAATGAAGCGACAATCGCTAAGAAACATGAAGAGGTCCAAGTAATTAGAGAAAAGATCTCAAAAGCTGGATCAACATTATTCGTTGATTACCTAGGATTGACTGTAGCAGAAGTTACTGAACTTCGTGTTAAGCTACATACTGAAAACTGTGAAATGAAAGTTGTTAAAAACAATATTTTACGTCGAGCAACCAAAGAAGAAGGTTTTGATGGTGTTGAAGAGCATTTGGTAGGTCCAAGTGCTATTGTTGTGGGTAACGATGAAGTTACTGCTGCAAAAGTTGTTTATGATTTTGCAAAGGATCATGAAAAACTTAGTGTAAAGGTTGGTATTGTTGATAATAAGGTTACAAGCGAAGCTGATTTAAAATCTTTATCAAAATTACCAAACAAAGAAGGAATGCTTTCTATGTTACTAAGTGTTTTACAAGCACCTATTCGCAATCTTGCTTGTGTTGTTAAAGCAGTGTCAGAAAAAGAAAATTAATTAGGAGGAACAAACGAAATGGCAAAACTTAATAAAGAAGAATTTATCGCATCTTTAAAAGAGATGAGCGTATTAGAATTAAATGAACTTGTAAAGGCAATCGAAGAAGAATTCGGTGTTACAGCCGCTGCTCCAGTTGCTGTAGCAGCAGGTGCTGCAGCTGCAGTTGAAGAAGGTCCAAGTGAAGTTAGTGTTATTCTAAAGAGCGCTGGTGCATCTAAATTAAATGTTATTAAATTAGTTCGTGAAGTAACTGGTTTAGGCTTAAAAGAAGCTAAAGATTTAGTTGATAATGCTCCAAAAGCTGTTAAAGAAAAGATATCTCCAGAAGAAGCTGAAGCTTTAAAAGCTAAATTAGTTGAAGCAGGCGCTGAAGTAGAAGTGAAATAAATTCTTAACTTAAAATAAGAATAGTCTGAGGTAACTCAGACTATTTCTTTAATCAAGGAGCAAAAATGAGTAATCAATATTTTGAAAATAATGTTAATTTAGAAAGTAATGAAACAGTAATATCATATTATTTTAAAGGTCAGACCTTTCACTTTATAACAGATAATGGAGTTTTTTCCAAAAAATCAATAGATTTTGGTAGTAGTTTATTGCTTCAAAAGATAATTTTAGATGATGGGGATAGGGTTTTAGATATTGGATGTGGTTATGGAGTAATTGGTTTAGTAATTGCTAAACTTAATCCACAAATTTTAGTCGATATGGTTGATATAAATGAACGAGCAATTCGTCTGTCTTGCAAAAATAAGGCGTTAAACAAGATAGAAAATGCGGAAATATCCGTTAGTAATCTTTATCAAAATATTGCTAAAAAATATGATGCTATTATCAGTAATCCTCCAATTAGAGCAGGTAAAAAAATAGTTCATGAAATTGCTAGTAGTGCGTTTGATTTTTTAAATGATACAGGAGTTTTTTGGTGTGTCATCCAAAAGAAACAAGGAGCAGAGTCGATGATGAAACTACTTACTAAAATTTATCAAAAAGTAACAATTGTGGAGAAAGATAAAGGATATTGGATTATAGAAGCTAAAAAATAGTAATAATGGGCTAATTATTTAGTTTTCATTTTACTATTTTTTTATTTTGTATTGACAAGTAAATAAAAATTTATAATAAAAGTTTAAAAAAAGTGTTATTTTAGTTGACAAAAATAATAATTTGTCTTATAATATGTAAGATACGATACAATGAGGGAAAATGCAATTTTTTACCAATTTGTATTTTGGCTCAAAATTGCAAAAAGAGGTGAATAATTTGAGTTATAAAAATGTTCAATATGGTAGAACAAGAGTTCGACGCAATTATGCAAGTGTTCAAACAAATGTTGAATTGCCTAATTTGATTGAAATCCAAACTAAATCTTTTGCTTGGTTTATGGATGAAGGATTAAGGGCTTTATTTAAAGAAATATCTCCCATTAAGGATCATGGTGATGGTGAAAAATTTGAATTACATTTTATGGAACACTATTTTGAAGAACCAAAGTATTCCATTAAAGAGGCTAAACTTCATAAAGTGAACTATTCACGTTCACTTAAAGTTCATGTTGCTTTAGAAAATAAAGAAACAGGTGAATTTAAAGACGATACAGTATTTATGGGTGAACTTCCTATTATGACTCCGTGGGGAACTTTTATTTTTAATGGATCAGAACGTGTAGTTGTTACTCAAATCGTTCGGTCAGCGGGTGTTTTCTTTTCTGAGGAAGTTGATAAAAAATCAGGGCAATCTATTTTTTCTGGTCAAATTATTCCAACTCGTGGAGCTTGGATTGAGTTTGAAAAAAGCAATAAAAATATTTGGTTTGCTAAATTAGATCGTTCGAAAAAGGTATGCTTACCTACTTTCATTAGAGCTCTTGGAGTCAAGAGTAATTTAGAAATGGTTAATCTATTTCTTGGAGAAAAAGGCGAAGAAGATTTAAGACCTAAAAATATTCTTGAAATTTTTCAAAATAGTTTTGATAAAGATGAATCTTTTGGTGAAGATGATGCTGTAAAAAAATTGTACGATAATTTAAGACCTGGTGAAAAAACCTCAGCAGATACTGCTCGTAAATTTATTGCTAGTCGTCTTTTTGAAGTTAGAAGATATGATCTTGCTAAAGTTGGTAGATATAAAGTAAATAAAAAACTAGATGCAGTTGCAAGGGCGATTGGACATCGTCTTGCTAATGATTTAGTAAATCCTAATACGGGTGAAATTATTTTATCAAAAGGTACTGAAATTACTCATCGTAAAGATCCTCAAACTGGAAAAAGTACTGCAGATATCTTAAATGAAAATCGTGAGGCGTTTAGAAAAACATATGAATATGAATTGATGCTTCAAGGTGATAGTGTTGTTTTAGAAACGTTAGATATTTTAGTAAAAACTAATGAAGGTGATGTTTGTGTAAGAATTCTTGGTAATGATCAAAGAGAAGATCGTTGTCATATTGTTCTTTCCGATATTTTTGCAACTATTAGTTACTATATCAATTTACATGCTGGTGTTGGAAAAGTAGTTGGTAAGATTGATGATATTGATCATTTGAGCAATCGTCGTTTAAGATTAATTGGTGAACTATTACAAAATCAGTTTAGAATGGGAATGGTTAAGGTAGAGAAAAACATTCGTGATAGAATGTCTACTTCAGCTGAAGTGAAGAGTGTAACGGCTCAAAATCTTGTTAATATTAGACCACTTACGTCTACTTTCAGAGAGTTTTTTGGTAGCAGTCAGTTATCACAATTTATGGATCAAATTAATCCTCTTTCAGAGCTTACTCATAAACGTCGTTTGTCAGCTCTTGGTCAAGGTGGTATTTCTCGTGATCGTGCTGGTTTTGAGGTTCGTGATGTTCATTCATCACATTATGGTAGAATTTGTCCTGTTGAAACACCAGAAGGTCAAAATATTGGGTTAATTAATTCACTTGCTTCCTATGCAAAAGCAAATGAATTTGGTTTTATTGAAACACCATATTTAGTTATAAAAAAAGATCGTAAAAATAAAAGAGCTATTATTACTGATGAAGTGAAGTATTTTACAGCTGATAAAGAAGAAGAATATGTAATAGCTGAAGCGAATGTTCATATGGATAAAGATCCGAATACGGGTGAATTGGTTATTACTGATGAAAAGGTTATTGCTAGACAGTATGGTGAATTTATAGAAACTGATAGCATGAACGTGGATTTAATTGACGTATCTCCGAAACAAGTTGTTGCTATTTCTACTGCATGTATTCCTTTTCTTGAACATGATGATACAACTCGTGCTTTAATGGGTGCAAATATGCAACGACAAGCGATTCCTCTTTTAAAGCCAGAAGCACCATATGTTGGTACTGGTATTGAGTATAAGGCCGCAAAAGATTCAGGTGTTGCAATATGTTCTGATGTTGATGGTGTTGTTGAATATGTTGATGGTTTAAAAATTATTGTTCGTGATATGAAAGGTGAGAAACATCATTATGAACTCAATAAATATGAACGATCCAATCATTCGACATGTGTGAATCAACGTCCAATTGTGGTTCCAGGTGAAATTGTTAAAATTGGTGATGTGCTTGCTGACGGATCTTCAATGGAACAAGGAGAACTAGCTCTTGGAAGAAATGTTGTTATTGCCTTTATGACTTGGAATGGCTATAATTTTGAAGATGCTGTTATTATGAGTGAAAGACTTGTCCAAGATGATGTGTATACCTCTATTCATATTGAAGAATATACTTGTGAAGTTCGAGATACTAAACTGGGTAAAGAAGAAATTACTAGGGATTTAGATGGTGAAAGTAAAGATTCAATTGCCAATTTAGATGAGGAAGGGATTATTAGACTTGGTGCCGAAGTAAAAGAAGGAGATACACTAGTCGGTAAAGTCTCTCCTAAAGGTATTACTGAACCAACTCCAGAAGAAAGGCTTACACAAGCATTATTTTCTGATAATTCCAAAGATGTTAGAGTTACATCATTAAAAGTACCACATGGCGGTGGGGGAATTGTCCATAAAATTGAGAGATTCAGTAGAAAAGATGGCGCTGAACTTCCACCAGAGGTAAATGAGGTAGTTCGCGTTTATATAACACAAAAACGTAAGATTTCTGAGGGCGATAAAATGTCTGGCCGTCATGGCAATAAAGGTGTTATTTCAAATATTTTACCAATTGAAGATATGCCATTTATGTCAGATGGTACACCTGTTGATATTATGCTTAATCCTCAAGGTGTTCCATCGCGTATGAATATTGGTCAAGTATTAGAGATTCATTTGGGAATGGCAGCTAAAAAACTCGGTGTTCATGTTGCAACTCCGGTTTTTGATGGTTTGACGCATCAAGATGTGGTTGATATTATGAATGAGGCTCGCGCAAAAGATGAAGAAATAGCAAGAGAGAATCCTGCTGAAGCACGTGCTATTATAGATGAAAACGGAAAAACATATTTATATGATGGTAGAACTGGTCGCCAATTTGATAATAAAATTTCAGTTGGGGTTATGTATATGATTAAACTTGCTCACATGGTTGATGATAAACTTCATGCAAGAAGTGAAGGGCCGTATACGCTTGTTACCCAACAACCAATGGGTGGTAAAGCCCAAAATGGAGGTCAACGTTTTGGTGAGATGGAAGTTTGGGCACTTGAGGCATATGGTGCTGCACATACCTTACAAGAAATGATGACAATTAAATCCGATGATATAATTGGACGCAATAAAGTGTATAAAGCCATTGTCGATGGCGAACCACTACCGACACCAGGCATTCCTGAGGCATTTCGTGCCCTTATTAAGGAATTACAAGGACTTGGTCTTAGCGTTAAACTTGTTGATAACAATGATGTTGATGTTGCTAATAAGAGCCTAGTAGGTGAATTTGCAGAAGCACAAGCAAGTAAACGTGGCCTATAATATAAGAGGTGAATCATTTGAGAAAATATAAATATTTACAAATAGGGATTGCATCACCAGAAGAAATAATTTCTTGGGCAAACCCAGAATTACAAGGTAAACAATTTACATATAATCCGTTAAAAAAAGATAAAGTAACCTATCTTAATGAAAATGGGGAACAAGTAGAGTATACATTAAAAGGTGAGGTTAAAAAATCCGAAACTATTAATTATCGTACTTTAAAACCAGAAAAAGATGGATTGTATTGTGAAGTAATTTTTGGTCCTACTAAAGATTATCAATGTGCGTGTGGTAAATCACGCAAAAATACGGGTGAACAAAAAGTTTGTGAAAAGTGCGGTGTAGAGCTTACTGAAAGTAAAGTTCGTCGGGAAAGAATGGGGTATATTGCTCTTGCTGCACCAGTTGTTCATATATGGTATTTACGAAATACCCCAAGCAAAATTGCGATTTTGCTTGATATGAAAACGAAAGATGTATTAGAAGTAGCAGCTTTAACATCTTATATTATTACAGAAGTAAGTGATCCATCAATTGAACTTACACCAGGCCAAGTAATTACAGAACAAGACCATAGTAGGAAAAGTAGAGAATACTTTGGCAAATATAAGGTTAAAACAGGTGCAGAAGCAATTAAATTTTTACTTCAAAGTTTAAATTTAAAAGAAACAATTGATGAAATTAGAGCAGAACTTAAAACTGCTACTAAACAACGTCGGGAAAAATTGATTAAACGTTTGGAAATAACAGAGGCTTTTTATCATTCAAATAATAAACCAGAATGGATGATAATGGATGTTATTCCTGTAATACCTCCTGATTTAAGACCAATGGTACAACTAGAAGGTGGTCGATTTGCAACAACAGATTTGAACGATTTATATCGAAGAATTATTTCTCGTAATATTCGTTTACGAAAACAAATTGATTCGAGATCTCCTGAAATGATTGTCAAAAATGAAAAAAGAATGTTACAAGAAGCAGTTGATTCTTTGATTGATAATGCCAAACGTAAAAATAAGGCAGCTCTTGATAAAAACAGACCCCTTAAATCACTTTCTGATATCTTAAGAGGAAAACAAGGTCGTTTCCGTCAAAATCTACTTGGTAAACGTGTTGACTATTCAGGACGTTCTGTTATCGTTATTGGACCGGATTTAAAAATGTATCAAGCAGGTATTCCTCGTGAAATGGCACTTATATTGTTTAAACCATTTATAATTAATTATTTACGTCAAAAAGAACAAATGGAACTTTCACAATTAAGTGGTGAAACTTTAAATCAAGTAGCAAATTCTAAAGACAAAGCAGGTGTTAAACGAGCAAAAGAACTTATTGAACGTGGTGCACCAGAGGCTATGGAAGCCTTAGAAAAGGTAGTAGTTGAACATCCTGTTTTATTAAATCGGGCACCAACTTTACATAGGCTTTCTATTCAAGCTTTTGAACCTAAACTTGTTGAAGGAAAAGCAATTAGACTTCATCCACTTGTAACAACTGCTTTTAATGCTGACTTTGATGGTGACCAAATGCCAGTGCATGTACCACTATCAGAAGAAGCACAAGCAGAAGCGAGGTTGTTAATGCTTGCTTCGAAAAATATTCTTGCTCCTAAAGATGGTAAACCAGTTGTTACACCATCACAGGATATGATTATTGGTAACTATTACTTATCAATTGAACGTTCACAAATTGATCGTGAATATAAAACATATGAAGATGTTTATAATGCATATTTAAGATATGAAATTGAATTTAGTAATCGTATCATTGTTAATGATGAACTTGAATATCGTGATATTATGGCTTTAAAAAATGATGTAGAAAAAGGTATAGCTCCAAGTGTTGGTAGATTTTTTGTGCCAGGTCGTGAAGGAAGAGCATATGCTACTGAAAATGAAGTAATTCATGCTTATGAAAAAGGTGATATTGATTTTCATACACGATTTGTAATTCCCGGCCATGCTATTGGTAAACCATTTGTTCAATTAAATGAAAAAGATCCAAAATACGAGGAGAAATATCGATTAAATGAGGAATTAAAGCAAGAATATTTAATCACAACGTATGGAAAAATGATATTTAATCAAGTATTTCCAGAAGAGTTTGTTTATGTGAATGAGCCAACTCGTGAAAATTTAACTGAAGGTACTCCTTTAAAATATTTTATTAAACGTGGTCAAAATTATAAAGAAATTATAAAAAATGCACCACTTGTGGAACCATTTAAAAAGAGTATGTTAAGTATGAGTATTAGTGAAGTTTTTAGACAATCTAAACTTGCTGAAACTTCAAAGACTTTAGATAAAATGAAAGATTTAGGGTTCAAATATTCAACAATTGCAGGGATTACAGTATCGGCTTTTGATGTTGTAGTAGCACAAGAAAAAGATGAAATTATTGCCAAAGCCGAAGAAACGGTAAAAAAATATAATCAAATGTATCGTCGGGGAACAATGCTTAGAGCAGAAAAAACGCGTATGGTAATTGATGTATGGAATACAGCGACGAAAGATATTGAAAAGTCAATTAAGAAAAAGATGAAAGAAGATGCTACTAGAAATCATATTTTTATGATGGCAGATTCAGGTGCTCGTGGTAGTTCATCAAACTTTACTCAACTTGCAGGTATGCGCGGACTTATGTCAAAACCAAATGGTGAGTCGATGGAAATACCAGTTAAAGGATGCTTTATTGAAGGAATGTCAATGTCCGAATTCTTTATTTCAACCCATGGTGCTCGTAAAGGGTCAACTGATACGGCGTTAAAAACTGCTGAGTCAGGCTATTTAACAAGGCGTCTTGTTGATGTATCTCAAGATATTACAATTACTTGTAATGATTGTGGAACAGATAAAGGAATGGTTATTGAAACTTTGTACAATAAAGATCCTAATAAAACGCCTAATGGTTTTTCTAAAGATAATATATGTGTTGAATTAAAGGATCGTATTATAGGTCGTTTTGCCGCAAAATCTGTTATTGCAAGAGTTGATGGTAAAAAAACAGTTTTAGTTGAACGTGGAGAATTTATTACTGAAGAAATTGCACAAAAGATTATTGATGCGGGAGTTGAATCAGTAACAGTAAGAACTTTACTTACCTGTGATGCTAAAGTTGGTGTTTGTGTAAAATGTTATGGTTCTGATTTATCAACGACTGATATAGTTGAAAAGGGTGAAGTAGTTGGAATTGTTGCAGCTCAATCAATAGGTGAGCCAGGTACCCAACTTACAATGCGTACTTTCCATAGTGGTGGTGTTGCTACATCTGGCGATGATATCACACAAGGTCTTCCACGTATTCAAGAATTATTTGAAGCAAGAGAACCAAAAGGAAAAGGTATTATCTCTGAAATAAAAGGTGTTGTTTCTAGTGTAAATGTAAGAGCGGATAATCGTACTGAAATTGTTGTAGAGAGCCTAATTGATAATAATAGCAAAAGTTATCTTACTGATGCTGGTAAGAAAGCAATCGTTGAAGTTGGCGAAAAAATTGAAGCTGGTGATTTGCTTTCTGAAGGTTTGATTCATCCAAAAGAACTTTTAAGAGTTTCTTCGGTAGATAAAGTAGAAAAATATATTTTAAAAGAAGTGCAAAAAGTATATCGTTCTACTGGTGTTGCTATTTCTGATAAACATGTTGAAATTATAGTTAAACAGATGCTTCAAAAAGTTGTCGTAATTGATGAAGGTGATACTGAATTGCTTCCAGGAACTTTTATTTCAAAATCTGAAATTTATAAAATAATAAAAGAATGCTTAGAAAAAGGACGTAGAGTTCCTGCTGTTAAACCTGTTATTTTAGGTATAACAAGAGCTTCACTTAAGGCAGATTCTTTCCTTTCTGCAGCAAGTTTCCAAGAAACAACAAGAGTACTTACAGAAGCGGCAATTCGTGGAAAAATTGATACACTTGACGGATTAAAGGAGAATATCATTATTGGTGGTTTAATTCCTGCAGGTACTGGTTTAATTAGTGAAGATGATGTTGAAATTAAAGAAGATTTAACCGCTCCTCAATTTGAATTGAAGTCTAAATATTAATACAAAATATAAACTAGGATAATAATTATAAAGTGATTATTATCCTTTTTTGTTAAAAAATAAAATTATTTTCTTGTTTTTTTATATATGGTTGTAAAAAAATGCCAAATGTGGTATAATAAACATAAAAGGAGGTTAAAATTATGATTGCAAAAGTAATAGTTAATATTCCAAGTAGTAATATTGATCAACTTTTTGATTATCTTATTCCTCCTGAATTTTGCGATTTTGCCAGTGTTGGCTCAAGGGTAAGAGTTCCTTTTGGTGATGCTAATCGTCAAATTATGGGATTTATTATAGAATTAAAAGATGAATCTACCTATATTGGTGATTTAAAAGAAATCATTGAAGTTGTCGATTATGAACCAGTTCTTACAAAAGAACAATTAGCCATTGCGAATTTTATTAAGGCTGATGCTATATGTCCATTGAGTAGAATTTTGAATTTAATGATACCAGATGCATTAAAATTAAAAACAAAAAAATTTTTAACTGTAGTAAATTTTAAAGATCTTGATGCTGAATTAATTCAATTATTTGAACAAAATGAAACCATTTTATATAAAGAAAATTTCAAAAAATACGATAATAGAATTGCAAAAGAAGTGAAAAAAGGTAATATTGTAATAAGATATGAAGCATTACAAACTGTAAAAGAGAAAATGGTTACAAAGTATGTATTAAATCCTAGTTTTACATATAGAAATTTTGACAGATTAAAAAGCGATTTACAAAAAGATTTTTTAGAAAGATTAAAGGGTGATATTGCTAGAACTTCTTTTGAATTAATGGAAAAATATGATGTAAATTTGGCAATGATTATTAGCCTCAGTAAAAAGGGATATTTAGATAAAATTGAAGAAAAAGATTCTAGGATTAAAGTTAGGAATATTCCTGTTGAAAAAAGAATTAGAAAAACGGATAATCCAATTATAAATCAATTGATTAAGAGTATGGAAAATTATGAAAAACCAATATTGTATGTACCTAAAGATGAAAATCAATTGTTAGAGTCTTTATTACAAGTCATCAATATCAATCAAAAAAAGAATAAGAATACGGTAGTTATTGTTCCTGAAATTTTATCAAGTTATAAAATAGAGAATGTAATTAGAAAAAATACTTTATTAAGTGTTGCACTTATCAATTCTCAACTATCTATAGGAGAATTATTAGATTACTATAATGAAATAAAAAATGATAGTTATGCAGTTATTGTTACTACCGCAAAAGGAGCCTTACTTCCATATCAAAATATTGGTACTTATTTTCTTTTAGATTCAGAAAGTGATAATTATTATAATGATCAAAGTCCAAGATACGATTTACATAAGGTTATGGAATATGTATCTAACATTACTTATTCTCATATTATTAGAGTTTCATATGTACCAACAATTTTAGAATATACTTATGGATTAAAGGGACATTTAGATATTGTTGAAGATTTTGATAAAAATATTGAGGTGAAAACAGAAATTATTGATTTAAAAAAAGAATTGCAAATTGGTAATAATTCGTCTGTATCCATCAAACTATTAAAAATGTTGCAAATTAATAAGGCAAAAGGGAAAAAAAGTCTTTTAATTATAAATAATCGTGATTATAGTTCTTATGTGATATGTAGAACTTGTGGAAATGTTATGAAATGTCCAAGATGTCAAATATCACTTCAATACAATAAAAAACATAATCAATTAATTTGTCCTGCATGTTCACATAGAATGTCTTATCAAAAGAATTGTCCAATTTGTAATAGTACAGAATTAAAATTTGGCGGAATAGGAATTGAACAAGTAGAGGAAGATTTAAAAGAGAATCTACCAACATTTAAAATTGCTAGTCTTGTTACTAATAATTTTGAAACTTTTTGTAATATTGAGATTGATTTTGAAGATGGTGATATTGATATTTTACTTACAACTAGTCTATTTGCAAAAAGCATTTTAGGGAAGAAAATAGGATTAATTTGTTTTGTGAATATTGATGCTATGGCAAAGGCAGCAGATTATGATGCAACGTATCGAGCATATAGTGCCTTAATGCAAGCTAGAATGAAATTAATAGATATAAATGATGCAACGATAGTTATTCAAACATATCATCCTAATGATGAGTATTTAAAAGATTTTTTAATAGGTGATTATCATAGTTATGTTAAAAATGAATTAGTTGTTAGAAAGATATTAAAAAATGAACCTTTCTATTATATAAATAGAATTTTAGTAAAGGGCAAATATGAAGAAATTTTTCAAGAATCATATAATATTAAACAATCATTACAAAGTACGTATGGTAGTAAAGTTTTTATAATGGGTCCTACATATAATTATCAATATTCAGCAGCTCAATTGATTATTAAACATCAAATGAATGATATAAGTGAGTATTATCAAAAAATTTATCAAAATTATCAGTCGAGCAATGTCACTGTAATTTTTGATAAATATCCCAAATATATTTAGAGGTGAAAAATGTTAAAAATAGTATTTATGGGAACACCTTCATTTAGTGTTCCAATTTTAGAGGCTTTAATTGAAAAATATGATGTTATTGGTGTTGTAACACAACCGGATAAGATGGTAGGAAGAAAAAAAGAGTTGCAAGCATCTCCTGTGAAACAGTGTGCAATCAAGCATAATATTAAAGTTTTTCAGCCAATTAAGATTAGGCAGGAATATCAAGATATTGTGAATTTACATCCTGATTTGATTGTAACTGCCGCTTATGGTCAAATTGTTGGCATGAAATTACTGAATTGTCCAAAATATCGTTCAATAAATGTACATGCTTCTTTATTGCCTTTATATAGAGGTGGTGCACCAATTCATCAAGCCATCAAAGACGGACAAAAAGAAACAGGTGTTACTATAATGTATATGGAAAAAGAAATGGATGCGGGGGATATTTTATCCCAAAGAGCAATTCCAATTGGTGAAAAGGATAATTGTGGTATGATGTTTGAAAAATTATCTTATCTTGGCCGTGATTTGTTGTTAGAGACAATAGATAAGTTAATTGAAGGTCAAATTGTTCCAATTAAACAAGACGTATCAAAAGTTACGTTTGCTTATAATGTTACAAAAGAAGAGGAGAGACTCGATTTTACAAAAACTGCCCAAGAAGTCTACAACCATATTAGAGCCTATTATCCATCACCAATTGCTTATACTATATTTAATGGAGAAATTTTAAAAATATATGAATCTAGAGTATTAGATGATACGCATAATAAGGAGATTGGCACTTTCTTTTTAAAAGATAAAACGAGAATATGTGTCGCTTGTAATAATCATACAGTTCTTGAATTATTAGTTGTTCAACCAAGTGGTAAAAAGGTAATGAAAGCAAAGGATTTTTCTAATGGTGGTTTTCGAAAATATTTAAAATAATAATGATTCAAAAATTAAGGAGAAAGATATGAATAAAGTATACTATTCAAGAGATGAAATGCAAAAAATTAATACAGAAAAATTATTAGAAAGGGGTGTCACTATTGAGGAAATTGCTAAAATTGCATATCAACAACAATATCGATATAATAAAGAGATTAAGATGGAAGATTGTATAGAAAGCGTTGAAAAAATATTATCGTTGAGAGATATTTTTCATCTTCTTCAATTAGGGGCTGAAATTGATCGATTAACAGAAGAAAAGGCATTTAAAGGTCCAATTCAGGCAATTATGGAATATGACCTTGGAGTTTTTGGTGTTGATGAGATTTTTGGGTTAGATATTGCTAGACTTTATGGTGCTATTGGACAAACCAATTTTGGTGATATCGATGTCAATAAACCGGGAGTAGTTGCGAAACTGAATGAGGAAGGAAAAATGGGTTCTAAACATTGCCATACATTTTTAGATGATATTGTTGGAGCAATTGCGGCAGCTGCTTCAACAAGAGTGGCTCAAATTTGGTCAGAAGATGAGGCTATTCGAAATAAATAAGTATGGAGTCAATTAAGGAAATTTTTAAAATTGGTTATGGCCCTTCAAGTTCTCACACAATGGGTCCTGCTATAGCGAGTCAAAAGTTTTTGATTAAAAATCAAAATGCTAGTAGCTTTACATGTATTTTATATGGTTCATTGGCACGAACAGGAAAGGGTCATTTAACCGATTATATTATTAAAAAGACTTTTCAAAATAAAAAGATCGATGTTCTTTTTGATTACGATAAAATTTATCAGTATCATCCGAATGCTATGCAATTTTATGCATATAGTGGAGACAATTTAATAGATGAATGGCTAGTATTTAGTGTTGGTGGTGGTAGTCTCAAAGAATTCAATGAAAAGCGAACTACATTCAATGAAATGATTTATCCTCATCAAAAAATGAATGAAATCTTAGATTATACCAAAAAATTTAATTTAAGTTTCGTAGATTATATTTTAAAATATGAAGGGGAAAGTATTATTCCTTATTTATATAGTATTTTAGAACAAATGAAAAAAACCATTAACAACGGGATATATACTGATGGTATTTTACCCGGAGGATTAAATGTTATAAGAAAAGCAAGTTTATTTTATCAAAAATATTTGGAAAAACCATGTCTTGAATATTTAGTTTATGCTTATGCTTTAGCATCTAGTGAGGAAAATGCCTCTGGTCATGTTATTGTAACGGCTCCTACTTGTGGTTCTTGTGGAGTTTTACCAGCAGTTTTGTTGAGTTATCAAAGATTAAATCATGTTTCTGATGATAGCATAATAAATGCTTTAATGGTTGCAGGACTAATTGGTAATCTGGTTAAAACGAATGCATCTATTTCAGGAGCAGAAGTTGGTTGTCAAGGTGAAATTGGAGTTGCTTGTTCGATGGCAGCAGCAGCACTCAGTTATTTAGAAAATAAAACAAATGAAGAAATTGAGTATGCAGCAGAAATTGCTTTAGAACACCATTTAGGTATGACTTGCGATCCGATTGATGGTCTTGTTCAAATTCCTTGTATTGAAAGAAATGCGGTTGCTTCAATGCAAGCATATAATGTTGAAAAATATATTGAACTTGCAGGAAGTAGTCACAATGTAACATTAGATAGTGTAATTCAAGTTATGGGTGAAACTGGCCGAGATTTACATACCAAATATCGGGAGACTTCAACTGGAGGTCTTGCGATTCATAAAAAAGGATAAAATAATTATGGAAAAAAATAAATATGAAGATGTGATAGAAAATCAAATAAAAGAATCATCAAAAATAATAGCACTATGTGTAGATCAAAATCATGAAGGAAAAGGTATTTGTAAAGTAGACGGAATAAAAGATTCTGAAATGGTAAAAGAATTTATTATTTTTGTGGATAATATGATTCCTGGTGAAAAAGGACAAATAGAAATAACGAAATTACATAATAGTTATGGCTACGCAAAGATAATAAAAATATTTCATGAAACGAAATCACCAAAAAGAGTGATACCTCATTGCAAAACATATGGTAGTTGTGGTGGATGCAATATTATGCATATGAGTTATAATGCACAATTAGAATTTAAAAATAAAATGGTTGAAGAAACGTTAAGAAGAATAGGAGGGTTTAATGATATAAAGGTTTTACCTATTCTTGGTATAAAAGACCCTAATCATTATCGTAATAAAGTTCAAATTCCATATCGAAAAGGTCGTTTTAAAGTTGATTGTGGTTTTTTTGCCAGAGAGTCTCATCGTATAATACCGATGGATGAATGCTTCATTCAACCTAATATTTCAACCGAAATTATTAAATTTATTAAAAATCTTTGCAATGAATTTAATATAGAGGGATATCACGAAAAATATAATAGTGGCTTAATTAGACATGTATTGATAAGAACTAATCATTTATTAGATGAAGTGATGGTTGTTCTTGTTTTAACTAAAAGATCATTAGAACATAAAGATGAAATTGTGGCAAAAATTATTCAGCGCTATCCTGTTGTAAAGTCAATAATTATTAATGTAAATAATAAAATCGGTAATACAATTTTAGGCGATGAATGTATAACAATATACGGAAGAGAGTATATAGTAGATGAATGTTGTGGATTAAAATTTAGAATAGGACCTCAATCATTTTATCAAGTCAATCATAAACAAACTGAAGTATTATATAATAAAGTTGTTGAAATTGGTCATTTTAAACAAGAGGATTTTGTCATTGATGCATATTGTGGAATTGGTACAATTGGATTAATTGTAGCAAGTCATGTTAAGCAGGTACTATCAGTTGAAATAGTTGAGGAAGCAATTTGTAATGCAAAACAAAATGCAAAGAATAATCAAATTAACAATATTCATTTTGTATGTAATAAAGCAGAAGAACAAATTGTTAAATGGGCAAAAGAGAATAAGAAAATTGATGCAATTATTGTAGATCCTCCAAGAAAAGGCTGTGATAGTAAACTTTTAGATACAATAGATGAAATGAAGATAAATAAAATGATTTATGTATCTTGTGATCCAGCAACTCTTGCAAGAGATTTAAAAATAATGGTGGAAAAAGGCTATGATATTAAATTAGTACAACCAGTCGATATGTTTCCACATACATCTAATTGTGAAACGATTACTTTGCTTGAAAAACAGATTAAAAAATTCTAACAGGTACTGTTAGAATTTTATTTTTTTATAAATAGTATGGTAAATAATTTTAAAAACTAGAATTCATTCATTTATCATTAGTTTGAATTCTAATAATAGAATTTATAAGCTTTTTTTTAATAAATAATATCCAATTTAGTCTTTTTTTCACAATACCAAAACTTTCTTTTACATCATTATATCAATATTTTTGCCTTAAAATTATTTCTAGTTCTTATATTGGTTGTTACATAAATATCTAAATTGTTAATTAAACATAGGTATACTTTTTGTATTAATCACTTTTTTTATCCTTTTAAATCATTTTCTTTCTCTAATTTAGAAAATGCAAAGTATTTGAGTAATAATTTTATAATAATAAAAAACATAATTTTAAATTTTTTAGAATTTTATGAAATTGAGCATATAAAATCAAATTGAATTTATTAAGATAAAAATCTTGAATAATGTCGAAAATTATGATAAAATAAAAAATGGTAAAATTTTCCAATTCATATAAGGGGTGATTAAAACGAAACGTAAATATGGCGAAAAAGATGTATACGAGGTGTTACAAGAAAGACTGAATTATCTTTTTACAGAGTTTGATAACATTTATGTTTCGTTTTCTGGTGGAAAAGATAGTGGATTGCTATTAAATCTTACACTTGATTTTCAAAAAAAATACTATCCAAATAAAAAAATTGGGGTATTTCATCAAGATTTTGAGGCGCAATATAGTGTTACAACTGAATATATTGAAAGAACTTTTCAAAAAATTGAAAATGAAGTGGAACCATATTGGGTATGTTTACCTATGGCAACTAGAACTGCTTTGAGTAGTTATGAAATGTTTTGGTATCCATGGGATGATACCAAAAAAGATGCATGGGTTCGTCCAATGCCTAAACATCCATATGTTATCAATTTGGAAAATAATATTATGTCAACGTATCATTATCGTATGCATCAAGAAGATCTTGCTAAACAATTTGGTAGATGGTATCGAATTATGCATGGTAATAAAAAAACTGTATGTTTACTTGGAATTCGAACTGATGAATCTTTGCAAAGATATAGTGGTATTTTAAACAAAAAGTATGGATATAAAGGAACTTGTTGGATTAGCAAACAATTTAAAGATACTTATTGTGCATCACCTATTTATGATTGGTCTTTAAGCGATGTATGGCATGCAAATTATTTATTTAATTATGATTATAATCGTTTATATGATTTATATTATATGGCAGGGCTTAAACCAGATCAAATGCGAGTAGCATCACCATTTAATGATTATGCCAAAGATAGTTTAAATTTATATCGTGTTATTGATCCTAAAATTTGGTGCAAATTAGTTGGAAGAGTTAGAGGAGTAAATTTTGGTGCTATTTATGGTAAGACAAAGGCAATGGGATATCGTAATTTATCATTGCCAGAAGGACATACTTGGGAATCCTATACAAAATTTTTATTAAAAACCCTTCCAGCTAGAATTCGAAATAATTATATTAAAAAATTTGAAGCATCTAATGACTTCTGGCATAAAAGAGGGGGAGGTTTAGATGAAGATACAATTAAAGAGCTTATCGATCATGGATATCATATTGAAAGAAATGGAATTTCTAATTATACAATTTTAAAATATTCACGAATTATTTTTATTGGAAAATTGCCAGATCATACTGATGATATTAAAACAACCAAAGACATTCCAAGTTGGAAACGAATGTGTTATTGCATTTTGCGAAATGATCATACTTGTCGGTTTATGGGGTTTGGATTAACGAGAGAGCAACAAAAAAGAATAGATCTTTTGAAAGAAAAATATCGAAATATTGGAGATGAATTATGACATTTAAAAGTCCCGTGTATAACGTAATATCAGTACCAATCGAAAAAATTGAACCTAATACATATAATCCTAATTCAGTAGCACCACCAGAATTAAAACTTTTATATGATAGTATAAAAGAAGATGGATATACAATGCCAATAGTGTGTTATTATATAAAAGAAAAAGATCGTTATGTGATTGTCGATGGCTTTCATCGATATCGAATAATGCTTGATTATCATGATATTTATGAGCGTGAAAATGGAATGTTACCAGTTTCCATTATTGATAAGTCTCTTGATCATAGAATGGCTAGTACGATTAGGCACAATCGTGCAAGAGGATCACATAATGTAGATTTAATGAGCAATATTATAAAAGAACTTCATGAATTAGGAAGATCAGATGCTTGGATATCAAAACATCTTGGAATGGATAAAGATGAAATTTTACGTCTTAAACAAATAACTGGGCTAGCCTCATTATTTAAAGATGTAAAGTTTGGTAAAGCTTGGACACCAGTAGAAGATGAAGATGATGAATTTGATAATGACAAAGAAAATATTGTTTAATATAACTTTATTGTAATTGTGTGAAAGTAAATTGCTTCTAAAAAACGTAAAAAAATGATATAATATAAAGGATAGAAAATTCTATCAATTTATACAACTATATAGGAGGATCTCTAATGAGTAAACAAAATTATGAATTTAGAGCCTTAATAATAGGTGTTATCATTAATCTTATATCCGCTATTGTCGGATTCATCTTTTTTTATTTAACTACTAGTATGTCGATCTTATTAGATGGACTGATTTCCGCAATTCTTTGTGGCTCAACGATAGTTTCTATTTTTGTTTCTAATTATGTAAATAAGAATGATTCAAAAAAATATCCTTTTGGAAGATATGCAATAGAAAACGTCTTTCTATTATTTAGAGCAATTATGATGTTGGGAACTATTATCTTTACCATTTTGGATGGTGCTTTAACAATTTTAGATTTTATCAATAATCAAACGATTGATAATTTTAACGCTTCAAACTGGCAATTAATTGTATATGGTCTAAGCATGTGTGGTTTATGTTTGTTAATAACCTTGGTTTATTCAATTTTAAATAAAAAATCTCAAGTAAAATCGGAAATTATTAGAATTGAAATTAAAGCGAGTTTGTATGATGGATTGGTTACTTTAGTTGCTATCTCTAGTCTATTATTATTTTCCAATATTGAATTTTTAAGTGGAATTAAAGAAATTGGTGATTCAATTACTGTAATTATATTATCAATTATTTATCTTTATTCACCACTAAAAGAATTGATAGGACAAATTAAAATTTTAATTGATCGAAGAAGATTTGTTGAAACCGAAAAAGAATTAATCAATAATCTTCAACATAAATTTTTAATATTCAAATTTAATGATTTATATTTTGCCTTTTCAGGTGATCATTATCAAATTTATATCTCTTTATATCCAAAGCAAAATCTTAAAAGTGAAGAGATAACTAAAAAGTTTCAAGATATTAAAAATCATTTATTAAATATTTATCAAGATAGTAAAATTTATCTACTATTATCAAAAGAAATGATTCATAATATGTAGGTTGTGGAAACTGAATTGATAACACATTATTGAAGTTCTAATGTTTAACTTTATGTAAAATTAAAGAAAATGGCATTAGTTAAATATAAAAAGAAAGAAAAAGGAACAAGATTATTAAAATTAATCCTGTTCCTTTTTTATTAATTTAGAATACTTTAAAAAGGTTCCTCTTGTCATATTTAAAATTTCCGCAGCCTCTATATGTGTTAATTCTTTATTATGATATCGCACCACAATTTCGGTAAAATTATTTGGTAATTTATATTTTGGCCTTCCCATATGAACCCCCTTCTCTTTTGCAATTCTAATCCCTTCGGCTTGTCTTTGTCTAATATTTTCTCTTTCATTTTGTGCGACAAAAGATAATACTTGTAAAACAATATCACTAATAAATTTTCCCACTAAATTTGTATTTTCAGATCGCGTATCAAGAAGGGGAAAATCAATTACACAAATATCTGCTTCAATAATTTTAGTAATATCACTCCATTCTTTAATAATCATTTCATAGTTACGTCCTAAACGATCTATTGATTTAATAATTAAAAGATCATCTTTTTTTAGTTTGCTTTTCATTATTTGATAATTGGGTCGATCAAAATCTTTTCCACTTTGTTTATCTATATAAATAAATTCATCTGTAAGACCGAATTTATGCATTTCTTCCATTTGTCTATCTATATTTTGGGTAGTAGTTGACACTCTTACATATCCATATTTCATAAAAACCTCCAGAGAATAAAATTATTATATCAAAAAAAATCTAGATGGTAAAATGACTTGTCTTAAAATAAAATGGTAAAAAATGGTAAAATATGTTTATAATTGTAGAAAAAATGTTTTTTTGAGAAGTAATTCACTGATAATAATAAAAAATTTGCTATTTTTCGTTTCTATTTTACTAATTAACCCATAAAAAATGGAAAAGTCATTTTTAGGGTTTTTTTATATTTTTTTATTTTGATTTCTACTTCTATATTGGTTTTTAGATAAAAATTTTTCTTAATTAATAGTTTGTAAAATAATTGTAGTCATACTTTAATTATGAGTATAAAATGTTGATTGAAACAAAAATAGTATAGCAATTAAATACTATATTTTAGCAGATAAGAATAGAAATCATTGATTTTTATAATAGGCTTTTGTAAAAACAAATTGATTTTTTAATTCATATTATAAATAAGGTGATATGATGAAGATATATAATAATATTTGTGAATTAATAGGAAATACACCACTTGTGAGATTAGAAAAGCTTGAGAAAAAATATAAAATTCCTAATATTTTAATTGCAAAATTAGAAAAATTTAATCCTGGTGGCTCTAGCAAAGATAGAATAGCTTATGAAATTATTTTAGATGGTTTAAAAAAAGGTAAAATTAATTCAAAAACTACTCTTATAGAGGCAACTAGTGGTAATACAGGAATTGGTCTTGCAATGGTTTGTGCATATTTTAATTTGAAATTGATTATAATAATGAGTGAAAGTGTAACAATTGAACGAATAAAATTACTACAATTATATGGTGCTACAGTAATTTTGACGAAAAAAGAAGATGGGATAGAAGGAGCAATCAATAAAGCTCATGAATTAGTAAAAACAATACCTAATAATTATTTTATCAATCAATTTCATAATAATATGAACCCTCTAGCACATTATCAAACTACTTCAAAAGAATTAATTCAAGATTTAGAGGGAAAAATAGATATACTTGTAGCAGGGATGGGTTCTGGAGGAACAATAACTGGAATTGCAAAGGGACTAAAGGAATTTGATGATAATATTAAAATTATTGGAGTAGAACCATCAGGCTGTCCATACTATTCTAAGCAATTGATTGGTAAGTATAATATTCCAGGAATAGGAACAACCTTTATGCCTAGCATTGTTGATATGAGTTTGATTGATGACATGATGGAAATAACAGATGAGGATGCTAAAAAATATATGGAAATACTTGCAAAAGAAGAGGGCATTTTAGCGGGATATTCATCAGGTGCAGTGCTTGCAGGAACTATAAAATATTTAAAAACAAATAAAATAAGTAACAAAATAATTGTTATGATTTTTCATGATACAGGAGAAAGATATTTATCTATGCTATAATATTTGCCTTATTTTCATATTTTTGGTATAATATGTAAAAGGAGTATAGTTAGATATGAATATTTTGTTTTTTCTAAAACCCAAAAAAGAAGTTGTATACATTAATAGTAATGCCACAATAAGACAAGCATTAGAAAAAATGGAGAGATATCGTTATACGACAGTACCCATTTTAAATGATGATGGAGAGTATGTGGGAACTTTATCAGAAGGGGATATTTTATGGGAAATTAAAAATCGCAATTCTTTTGATTTAAAAACCGCTGAATCAATAAAAATAGGTTCTATTAGAAGGCATCGAGATAATTTGCCTATCAATATTAATGCTGATATGAAGGATTTGATTATCAAAGCAACAGCAGAAAACTTTGTTCCAGTTTTAGATGATCGAAATAAATTTATTGGAATTGTTACAAGAACTGACATTATAAAATATTTTTTTGAAAGAAATAAAAGTATTTGAGCAAATAAGTAGACGTAGTAATAAAAATTTGATATAATACTTAGGCATTTTAGATATATAGCGTTTTGAAAAACTTATAAATTTAATACTTTAATTGAATTACTGGTGCATTTCCTTGACAAAAGAAAAAAGAAATGATATAATATAAAAGATGCA
>FR890804.1:0-63888 GCA_000433035.1 Staphylococcus sp. CAG:324
TTGGTCCACACCCACTACACATTAAAACTATAAATAAACTGAAAATTAACCCTATTCTTTTCATTGCTTCCTCCTTTTATTCTTACTTTAGTGTAAAAATCGTGGATAATATATTTTCTTATTGATATTTAAATTTTATCATCCTTATTTTTTTTATTCAAATGATTTAATAAAAAAGAGAACAAATTGTTTATATTCTCTAATTATTCTAAATGATTCATCTTTAAAAATCAATTAAGAGTTCAAGACCTATTTAACCTAAAAATATAGCCTCGATTATGAATCCTACTTTAGACCATTTTTGGACAACTCCAACAACTAAAAAAGCCCTAAAATACTTATGTTTTTTAGGACTTTAAAGGCAAAATAGCCTTTTAGGTTTTATTAAATGGTAGGGTTAGTAGGATTCGAACCTACGAATGACAGGGTCAGAACCTGTTGCCTTACCACTTGGCGATAACCCTTTTATCTATAAGTAATATTATATTACTTTTTTAGATAAATTGCAAATTTTTTATTTTAAATAATTTTAAACTATATTTTTTAAATTTTTTTAATCTACTATCTGTGAATAGCATGAAAACACACACCAACACCATCAGGTCCACAATGAGCACCAGCAGTAGGATTAACAATAACATATTCAATATTTAAATCATCACCAAATTTTTCTTTTAACATCTCACCTAAAATTTGTGCCATTTTAGGTGCATCTGTATGGCCAATAATTACACGATATTTTTTTATATCTTCTTGTAATTTTTCAACATATGATGCAAGTTTTTTCAAACTTCCCATTTTACCTTTTCCTTTAGAAATAGCACTCATAACACCTTCTGAGTCAATATAAATAATAGGATGAATGCCTAATATTGTACCCATCGTTGCCGCAAAATTACTAATACGTCCACTTCTTTTAAAAAACTTTAGATCATCTGCATAAAAATAAATAGCAAATTTATTCACTTCATTTTCGGCCCACTTTAAAATTTCGTCAATATTTTTACCCTCTTTGTATAATTGTCCTATTTCTTTTAATATATTTAAACTACAAATTGTAATGCCTTTTGTATCAATTGTATAGAATTTTCCTTGTGGATACTTTTCTTTTAATTCTTCTATGGCTATATTCATAGCGTTGAAAGTTCCACTTAATTTTGTGGAAAAATGAACATATAAAATATCATCACCATTTCTAAAGAAAGGTTCAAAATATTCAATATATTTAGTAGGACTAACCGCACAAGTTTTTGGTATCGTTCCCTTTCTCAACATTTCATAAAATTCTTTATAATTAAATTCTTCAAAATCCTCATATGGATAAATCACTTTATCATCAATAATATATGGCATGCTAATTAAATGATAACCATATTCTTTAGCAAGACTAGGTGTCATATCAGTATCTGTATCTGTAAATAGTATTAACATCTTTACTCCCTTCATTCATTTTTGCTATCAGCGTAATATCATATCATTTTATTGAAAGTTTGTCAATATACATACATAAGTTCAAGTCTTGACTAAAATGAAATTTAATGGTAAAATATTACGAAAAGAGGTAAATGATATGATTAAAATTATTGTAGACGCTTTCGGTGGTGATAAAAGTCCAATAGTAAATATTGAAGGAGCCATTCAAGCTCTTAATGCCCTATCTGACTTGACTATTATTTTAGTTGGAGATGAAACAATTTTAAAAAAAGAGCTTGATACACGCACCTATGATGCCAACAGATTATCAATATTAGATGCAAAAGATGTCATTACTTGCGATGATAAACCTACCGAAGCAATCAAACATAAAAAAGAAAGTTCTTTAGTAAAAGCGTTTGAATTACTAAAAAATGATGAAGAAATTGGTGCAATGGTTAGTATAGGTTCAACTGGAGCACTTCTTGCCGGAACAGTTTTAAAAATTGGTCGTATAAAAGGTGTTAAGCGTCCTGCTTTTTGTCCACTACTACCAACAATGAAAAAAGGATTTGTAGCCATTTGTGATAGTGGCGCAAATGTAGATTGCGATCCTATTCATTTACAACAGTTCGCTATTATGGGAAGTTTATATCTAGAAAAAGCTTATAATATTTCTGCTCCTAAAGCTGCTCTTTTAAATATAGGTACGGAAGAGGAAAAAGGTGACCAACTTCATAAAGAGGCCTATCAACTTTTAAATAATACAAACACTATTAACTTTGTTGGCAATATGGAAAGTCGCGATTTATTAAGTGGGAAATATGATTTAGTTATCTGCGATGGTTTTAGTGGTAATGTTTTATTAAAATCAACCGAAGGAGCATGTTTAGAACTTTTAAAACTTTTGAAACAAACTTTTAAAAAAAATGTAAAAACCAAAATGGGAGCTCTTCTTTTAAAAAAAGATATTATGGCAATTAAAGATTTTATGGATTATAATAATTATGGTGGTGCAGTAGTATTAGGTGCTAAAAAAACAATTGTTAAAGGACATGGTAGTAGCAATTCAACCGCTATTTATCAATGTATAAAGCAAGCATATATGATGGAAAAAAATAAACTTTGTGAAGCTATCGGTAATGCTATCTTTGAATTAACTAATCAAGATGATTAAAATAAAAATAGTCTATCAGCGGATAGACTATTTTTCATTATTACATAATTGACTAGATTCTTGTAACTTTCTTTCACTTATTTGATCAAGTTTTTCTTGCATTCTTTGTTTTAATAAAGAAGATAATTCGTTTTTAGGCATATCTTTGTATTCATCATAAGTAATGGGTTTTAAAATATGTGCCTCTGGCTCTATTCTTTTTAGTGATGATACAGAATATACTTTATAACTATCATATAAAACAATTGGCGTAATTTTACATTTGCTATGGTATGCTGGATGCAACACACCAGTATAGAATTCTTGCAAATGATTTCCATTATCTCCATATTTTCCTTCAATAAAGGCGATAAAACTTCTACCATTTTTTATTCTTTTAGCTACGTTTAGCATAATTTTTACTTGTGCTCTCATATCACTTTTATCAATAAATTCACCATTTAACATTTGAAACATTTCAATGTAATAATGATGAATGATTCTGCTTTTATCGGCAATAATAGTACAAGGATAATTCATTAGGGCTGTTAAAACACATACTCCATCATATCTGCCTTGATGATTAACAATATATAAGGTAGCTTCCTTTGATAAATATTCCTGTCCAAAAGTTTTTACATGAATATTGCCAGCTTTATTTATTTTTCTTACAATTTTCATACATAATTCATATCTTTCATCAAAAGTTAAAAGATTCTTTTTTATAATACGTTTCATTTTAAATAAATAATAAAGGGTGATTGGAAGTCTACTTATAATAGTATAGAAAAATCTAAACATATGTCTTTTTTTCATTGCTTTAATCCTAGTATTATTTGGATCGGTTAAATGATAAATTAGCATGATTGTACCCATGGCAATTAAAAATAAAATTATCCCAATAATACATTGTGAAATTTGAAAACTATGACTGATAAAATAATCATTTTCGAGAATACATTGTTTGATAATAACAATTGGGCTTACCGCAACAAAAGCCAAACTTGCGAATTTCATTTTAATTTCATATTTTTTAAATAATGATTTTATTAATTTTGAAAGAAGAAACACACCTATACAATAACTAATCAAATATACCCCTAAGATAATCAAATTATCTAAAATATGCGATACTTCCCATACACTTAACAATTTAATGAAAGCATTGTAATACCCTAATGCCAATAAAACAATTGCAAAATCCATTCCTGGAATCACTAAAGTTCCTGCTGTAATTAAACCTACAATCATTAACATAATATAATCAGATAGTGGCATATTGACACTTAATTCAACTTCTTCCCCTTTGGTGACCAAAAAAGTAAAACTAAGAATGCCTATACTAACTAATAAAATAAGTAACCAATTTGATGCCTTTTTAAAATATGGTAACAAATCTTTAACCATTTTAGGTAATGATCCTATAACAAAACCTAATATCATCAAAATAATTGCTAAAGGATATTTTTCATAAATAAAACTGATGATATTCGCACCTATTATATCACCAATAATATAACCTAAAATAAGAAAAAATAAAAATGTAAAACTTTGTTTAAAATTTTTAAAGATAGAACTAATTGCATCAATCATCTGATAATAAAGGCAAAGAATAATTGCAACTGTACTAGCAGATAGTCCAGGAATAGCAATACTAGCAAATCCAATTAGAATACCTCTAAATAAAATCGTAATTTTTTTCATAATATCTCTTCACTACATCTCTTTTTTATATTTTTATATATGCAATATGATAATTATATCAAAAAAAGCATAATTTGTCTAATCATTTATTTAAAAATGATAGTAAATTTTATATAAAAAATAAAAAAAATTAGTAAAATCATCCCACTTTTTACTAATTTTTTTATTTTTATTCATGAATAACAATATCAGCTTGCTTTTCAATTCTATATTTATCAAAATATTGCCTTTCAAGAGGTATCCAGTTTTCTTTAAATTTTATCAATTGCGTCATTCCATCTCTATTTAAAATTCTTTCTTCTTGTTTAGTAGAAGGAGTTTTTAAATAAATAGATAAATCATAATATTTTCCTAATATCGGGTGCATTGAATAAGCACCCTCAATAATCAATATTTTTTTATAATCTAATCTGAATTCCTCTGTTTGTTGCATTTGTTTACAATCAAATTTATGATATAAGATATGCTCATTTATATGCTCTAGTACTTCACTTTGAAGTCTTTCATAATCAATATTACAGCACAATTGATTCAATCTTTCATCTGTTCTTAAATGAGATGGTAAGTAGAAATCATCAGTATGAATAATATTGGCATCCAATTTTTTGGCAATTTCATTAGCCAATGTCGTTTTCCCGCTTGCAGCCATCCCATCAATTGCAATAACAAGTTGATCTTGCTTTTTCATTAAGGCTTTAACTTTTTTTAGGATTTGTTTTAAACTTTTATTTGTATAATTGACAGATAACTTTTCTAAAATTTTTGTTTGAAATAGAACTTCTAAAAGAATAGGAATAACTATGAGTTGAATGATTATACCTGGCCAAGCTGTAACAAAGCCTCCCATTAAAAACATTCGCCAAGTAAATAAATGATGATCAAATAAACCACATAACACTCTTGCTATTCCCCATACTATTCTTCCAGCAAGCATTGATGAAATAAGAATAAAATATAGTATAACAAAATGTTTGATTTTACTTTTTTTCAATAATAATTCATACAATATTCCCGTTATCAACCCATAAGTTGCAAGTTCAAAAGCCATTGAAATTCCTGTAGGATAAAATGTTGGCATTCCAAAAATAAAGCCTCTTGTAAGTGGCGTAATAAATCCAATTATAAGTCCATACCAAGGTCCTAAAATAAAGCCACACAACATCACAGGTATATGCATAGGACACAACATATTACCAATTTCAGGAATTCTTCCTGTCACCAATGGTAATATCCAACCAAAAACTAGAAAAATAGCTGCTAAAGCCATTTTCTTTATAGTAAGAGAATTTTTATTCATTAGTAATATCAATCAATTCATATGTTCTATTACCATAACCGAGTTCACAAGCAGCCTCAATCGTATGAACGCCATTCCTTGATTCTATTCTTTCTATTAAATGTTTTTTGCCAGGATCAGTTGCTTGATATACTAAGTCTAAGCATGCTTGATCAATTGCAACTGGATCGGTTGAAATTAAAATACCAATATCTTCCATACATGGGTCTTCTGCAACCGCACAACAATCACAATCTACAGACATATTTTTCATAATATTCATATAAACGATTTTTCCATCAAAATAATCAACTATACTTTTTGCGGCATCAGCCATTGCTTCTAGAAAATGATCATGATTCGCTGTCCAAATTTCATCAGGATTGCCACATCCATGAATATATGCCTTCCCATATGAAGAAGCAATGCCAATAGATAATTGTTTTAACGCTCCACCATATCCTCCCATTGGATGTCCTTTAAAATGAGAAAGAACTAACATTGAGTCATATTTAGTTAAATTTTTACCAACATAATTTTTTTGAATAATTCTTCCTTTAGGAATATCTAAAACCAAATCTGGTCCTTGTGCATCTAATAAATCTACAGTAAAATAATCAGTCCATCCATGATTTTTTAGTGTTTGTAAATGTTTTTCAGTTGTGTTTCTAGCACCATCATATGCAGTATTGCATTCAATTACAGTACCCTTTAATTCGTTTACAATCGGTTTAAAGAAATCTGGTTTCAAAAAATTTTGATTACCAGGTTCACCAGAATGAAGTTTAATCGCAACATTTCCATTTAACCTAATTCCTAATTTATTATAAAGTTTTATTAACTCATTACCAGTTAATTTTTTTGAAAAATAAACAATTGGTTTCATCGCATTTCCTTTCTTATTTTTTTGATTTTATTATATTATAACAAAAAAATTGTTTTTTTCTACTAAAAAGATATAAAAATATTTATAAAAATTCTAATAAATTGACAATTGAAAGGTTTATTATTATAATTTAATTATTAATAAATGATACGAGGCAATATGAAAAATTATCAAAATCCCTTTAAAACTTTAACTAAACTTGAATGGATGATATGGATTATTTCTTTGATAATCATTTCAATCAGTTTTCTCCTTTTTACTAACAAAAATATCATTACATTATTTGCTTCTTTAATTGGTGTAACGGCTTTAATTTTTATTGCTAAAGGAGATCCTTTAGGACAGTTTTTAACAATTATTTTTGCTATCTTTTATTCGATTATTTCCTTTAAATATAAATACTATGGGGAAATGATTACATATGTAGGCATGACCGCCCCTATTGCTTTGCTTACAACAATATCATGGTTCAAAAATCCTTATGAAAAAGGCAAAAATGAAATAAAAGTTTCCACTATTCGTTTTACAACATTAATAATTATTCTATTTTTAACACTTATTGTCACAATCGGATTTTATTTTATCCTAAAATATTTTAATACTAGTCATCTTTTTATAAGTACCATTTCAATTGCAACTAGTTTTTTTGCCTCCACTCTTACTTTTCTTAGATCACCATACTATGGCATTGCCTACGGAATGAATGATGTAGTACTTATTATTTTGTGGATTTTAGCAACCATAGCTGATAATTCTAATTTTCCGATGATAATTTGCTTTATAGCCTTTTTGGTCAACGACTGCTATGGGTTTATAAATTGGCAAAAAATAAAGCATCGACAAACTATAACAACAAAGAAAGGAGAAACAATTGATGAAAGTCATTCTTATTAATGGTAGCCCTCATAAAGATGGCTGTACTTTTACCGCTTTAAATGAAGTAGCAAAATCACTAGAACAAAATGAAATAAAAACTGAAATTATCCATATAGGATTAGAAAACATTCGTGGTTGCATTGCTTGTCGCCATTGTTACAAAACAAATCAATGCGTGTTTCACGATTGTGTAAACGAGATAGCTAAAAAATTTGAAAAATGTGATGGACTTGTAATAGGTACACCAGTATACTATGCTTCTGTAAATGGTACCTTATTATCCTTTTTAGATAGGTTATTCTATTCAACCCATTTTGATAAAACTATGAAAGTAGGTGCATGCGTTGTGTCTGCTAGACGCGGAGGATGTAGTGCTACTTTTGATATTTTAAATAAATACTTTACCATTTCAAATATGCCCATTGTTTCTAGTCAGTATTGGAATCAAGTTCATGGTAATACACCAAATGAAGTATTAGCAGATGAGGAGGGACTTCAAACAATGAGAGTACTTGGCAATAATATGGCCTTTTTAATCAAAAGTATTGCCCTTGGTAAAGAACAGCTAGGATTACCAAAAAAAGAAAAACATATCTATACAAATTTTTATAAATCATAAATAAAACGTCTATTATAAAAGTGATCCACACCACTTTAAATAGACGTTTTTATTATTCAATTTCTAACTAATTGCTCTTATAATATTCATTGTAACTAATTTTTCATCATTTAAGACCAATTCTTCCATTTCAAAAGGAATTGGTGCAATTGAATCTAGTTTGATTAACTGATAATTTCTTCTCACCAATTCTTGATTATCAAAAAGAAGTTGTTTTATTTTCATATCTTTGATTTGTTCTATCTTTTGGTAAATATCATCTATACTACCATAATTTCGAATAATTTTTGTAGCAGTTTTAGGACCAACTCCTACAATTCCTTTGATGTTATCAGCAGAATCACCAACTAAAGATTTATAATCCGCATATAAATTAGGTTTTATGTTAAATTTATGAAAAATATATTCAGAATCACAAATAATACTATTTTTTCCACGATAACGAATAATTTTAACATTTTCATTCACTAATTGAAAGTAGTCACTATCAAATGAAGAAATATAAATTTGAATAGTATTCCCATATTGTTTTACATAACTAGAAATAACATCATCTGTTTCAAACTCTTCTACTTCTACATACTTAATATGCATGTAATCCAAGGCCTTATAAATATCATTCAATTGAGAAAATGGATTATCATCATCTAAAACTTTGGAATAATCTATGCGATTCGCTTTATATTCCGGTAAGACTTCATTTCTTTTATTGGGATGTTCGCCATCAAATAAAATGACACAGTGAGTAGGTTCAATCAATCTTATCAATTTATTTAAAGCTCCGATAAAACCTATTACGGCGTGGATTGACTTTCCATTTTCATTTCTTATTTTATTTGGCATTCCATAAAACATTTGAAACAATAGATTATGCCCATCTACTATTAATAATTTATTTTCCATTTTTAAAAACCCCCATAGTTGTTTAATGCATCAATATATCTTTTCCCACAAACAGTATCATCAGCAATATAATAGTGTGAAATGGAAAAAGTAGCAATTCCTTCCGCAATTTCATTGGCAAAAGCAATTTGATGCATAATTCTTTCTACATCTGCATATCCATTTTTAGCATATAATTCTAAATTTAAATAAAATTTTGCTTTTGAATTGTTTTTGCAAACTTCCCATATCATATAATTTAACATATTTATATGATTTTCTTTATTTATGCTATATTGAATAGCTGCATTGCCATATCCATCTTGGGGCATAAAAACATCTATTTCTCGAAAGTTTGTATTCTTTAGAAATTCTGTCCACATTTTTTTAGTTTGATTTTTAGTCATTATAAAATTTGATTTTAAAAAAGGGGAAATATAAAGAGGAATATTAGGTGTAAAGCAATCAATATATTGAATGATTTCATTTATATAATAACTCCAGTTGTTTTCATATTCTGAGGTATTACTATACATTTCATTTGATAGATACCACCCATCCGGTTTATATTGATTCACCAATTCTTCCAAAACAAATACATCATTTTTTAAAAAAATATGCACACTATCATCATTATATCTATGTTCTTTATCATCCCACCAATATTCATCAAAAGATAAACCTAATATAATATTCATTGAGGTATTTTGAGCAGCACTAAAAACCATATCTAAAAAATTAGCATATTTAGTTTCAACAGATGCTGAAGTATCATAGTAACTGATTTCCATTTTACCTTTATTAAAATTTGCAACATTTTGAATAATTACAGTATCAATACCAAACTCTTTTAATTTCATAAAATGAATATTCATTTCTACTAATTTATATTGACAAAAATTCCATGGTTGCAAAAAATCAATTGTTGGCTTTTTTTCTAAATGGTTAAGATTAGTAACATATTTTTTTTGGCAACTCACACAATTCAGTAATAAGAAAAACATTAATAAAATGAATATAACTCTTTTTTTTTGCATCTTCATACTCCATTTTTAACTATTATGTTATTTTGAAAAATTATTGATAACTTTGATATATAAACTCAAACTGTGGTTTATCATATACATATCCAATACTTTGATATAAATGATTTGATATTGGATTATTCTTATCGACAAAAAGATATGCTATTTTATGATTAGTTACAATATAATTTGTAAGAAAAGAAACTATTTTTTTGGAAAATCCTTTTTTACGTTCTTTTTCTATCGTATATACAGCTGATATACTACACAAACAATCCGTTTCTCTCGTTTTTTTTGCAATAGAAACAATTCTTTTTTTATTTTTTATTATTACAAAATCACTTATATTTTCTTCTACCCTCTTTAGAGCTGCTTGATAAGAAACTTTATCATCAACGGTTTCTTTATAAAAAGCAACCATTATTTTAGCAATTTCTTCAGCATCCAAAACTTCTGCCCACTTGACTCCTTTCGTATCAAAATTATTGATTGTATCACACCTCATTATGTCCATTGATAAATGGATAGCGTGAAAACCACCATTTAATTTTTCATAAGATTGTAAAAAAGTTTCTCCTAAATTTTTATTAGTTAATATTTTATCAAAATAATACTTATTTTTATTCAATACAAGAATTAACTCATCTACTAATTTTAAATCACCAAATAATACTAATGGATAATTTTGACAATGAATAGCTAATAAGTAAGAGGCGTTATGATATATTTTTATCATATAATTGTTTCTATCAATTAATTGTATTTTTTTAGCATTCTCAACAAAGAATATGGTTTCAAGTTGATGACTAGAAATAATTTGATAATTATCTTTTATAAAATCACTACCACTATTATATATAATATTCATGTTTGCTCCTTTCAACTTACGAATACAATTGAAAATTTATTTCACTTTTTTTATCTGTAAAATATAAAAAATATAATGTATTATGCTACCAAATAAAGCAACAATAATATCAATCATAGTATCCCATTGAGGAAGTTTACCATCTTGCATACTTAAAACAACCTTTTGAAAATCAGTTTCATATAAATAATCAATGGTAAACTCAATTATTTCCCAGCCTGCCGCAAGTCCTAGAGTAAAAGTGAATTCCAAAATGGCAATTGCAAAAAAATTTATCCTATCTATATGAAATAATCTTAAAAAATATATAAAAAAACTACCACTTACAATGCCAAAAAAAGTATGACAAATCGTGTCCCAATAACTTATAAGATCGTAAAAGGCAAAAACACCACCTAAAAAAGCACCAATAAAAATCAAAATTGCAATTAAAACATTAACAATTATCGGAGCTTTGACTTCAAGTCGAGTATTGGCAATGGGAATCACACATGAAAATGCCCAACAACCAAAAACTTGAAAAATGGATAAGATTCTAAACTTATTTATTACTAAATCAACAATGTATACAATTATACCAATAATGAAAAGAATAATTGGGACATACCAATCACTATTTATTTGCAACTTTTTATTATTTTTCATTTACCCTCCATTCATCATAATTAAAATCATTATTACATTATATCATAAAAAATAATTATTCCTCATATAAGTGCTAGTAATTTTTACTAATTCTATTTTTACTGGATTTACTAGATTAAAGCATTCTCAATTTTTCCACTCTTGTTTCTTTTTCTATTATCACTTTCATAGCATTATAACAAAAAACAATCATAAATATATGTATCTACTATCGTTTTATCTTTTCGTTCTCCTATACTTTTGCAATTTTTATCTTATATATATTCTTTACAAAACATCATCAAATATTTTATTTTATCAACTAATGTTAAAAACAATTTTCAATAATAATCTTAATACCCCATCTTTTCTTAATGACAACTCTAAGTAGTATCACTGATTCACCTCAATTTATAATCATTATTTTTTTTGATTTAAATTCTATAAAAATACCCCTAAGAATAAAAATGCCCTCTTTGTAGAGGACATTTCATTTCATTTACTTCACTGTCATTTGACATCTAAAAAGTTATTTGATATTGTAAATAAATTTCATCTTTAATTGTCAATCAAAAGTTTTAGTTCTATTTTCCGTAGAAAAAGGCAAAAATATAGCCTTGATTGTAAATCTTATTTTACACCTTAAAAGGTCTAACAACTAAAAAACCCTAAATTACTTCCATTTTTTAGGGTTTAAAAGTCAAAATAGCCTTTTAGGCAAACACATATGTGCGATTGCCTATTTTGATACAATTTGCACACAGTTGTTTGAAAACGCATATACCTTGCAGGATTTTACACATACTTAGAAATTGCTATAAATTATATTTAGGCAATATTCTTGTAATCGTATGGGCTATTATTTAATCATTAGTTTTGGACAAAATATAATTGAATACTTTCTTCACATCCTCACTATCTAAAAATTGATACAACATATTCATTTCTACATCTTGATACTTACCATTGATATATTCATCTACGAATTTAGATAAACATGTTTTTGAAACAAATGGTACAATAGTTACAATTGAGTGTTTGCAGGCTTTACCTTCTAGAACAAATCTCATAAATAATTGATCACAATATTCTTTATCTAAAAATGGTAAAATTACTACTATATTTAATTCTTTATACTTTTCATCATCGTTTAATATTTTTTCAACTAATTCATGTAAATCATTCTTAGACATAAAAGGAAGAGTAAATATGATATTCTTCATCTTGTTATTTTTCTTACCATTGAATATATTATCAAACACACTTGAAAACTTATCTTTAAAATCTTTTTCAAATGATACATTATTTTGTCCATTTAAAGAATCGAATTCAACATTTTTACTATTATTTTTTATTTTAACATCATTGAAATCAACACCTTCATCATTAAATTTATTAATTTCATCTTCTATTTCATCTAATTCGTCCTCAATTTTATCTAATGTATCTTCAGTATCTGTAGAATAATTTTTCTTTAAACCATTTAGCATATCTCTTTTCTCTTCTAATAACGAAAAATACTTTGATTTTCCCGTATCATCTAGTTCTTCTATAATATTATCTATTTGTTCATTTAAATCTTCTATCTTTTCATTAATATCATCAATAAGTTCAACTTTATCTTCAAATTCATCCTTTTCATCATCACTCGTAAATAATAGTTCATCTTTATTATTATAAACTAAAGCATCTTCGTAACTAATAGGTTCATAAACATCTTTCCCATTTATAATTGTTTTTTTTAAAATCATTTGTCATTTTCCTTTCTTAAAAAAGTTTGTTCTCCAATAGTTAATTTTGGAAGTAACTCATCCATATTTGCATTTAAACTTTCGTCTTTAATCGCTTTTAAAACCATCATTCTTTCAATCGGAGAAAATTGATAGAATACTTCTGATAGATTAATTTTTATCTTGCCATCAATTACACTTTGTACTATAAATAATCTATTACGACCCTTAAAGATATCGTGTTCATCAACGAATAATTCTTCATCTAAACACAATAATTCTTCAAAAGTTACACGGAACAATAGTGATAATTCTAACAATACGTCTATTGAAGGAATACCTGAACCATTTTCCCACTTACTAACTAGTTGTCTAGATACAAAGAGTTTTTCAGCAACATCTTTTTGTGTAAGATTTAATTCTTCACGACATTTAGTTATTTTGGATCCAACTTTAACAAAATCAATCATTGCATCAATCTCCTTACAATAATAATTATATCATATAAATTTTTATAAATCTCATTTTAAGTCTATATGCAACTATAAGTGGCATCATGATAAGATTCATATATTACTATACATTTCAATAAAAAAATACTAAATTTCACTTTAGTACTTTTGTTAATTTAAAAATTATATTTTCTAAAATAAAATATCAAAACTTATCTTATTTATTTTGATATCTCAAAATAATCATAGCATAGATTTATGAATTTTTCACACCATTAGTGAATTTCGCTTTATTATTGTTAATTAAATAATTAAATGCAACAAATTAATAGATTAAAAAGCAAATCGTTCCGTGGTTGTTTTGGACAAAAGGAAAAAAACCTGCAAACGTGCTGAATTACACTCTTATAAGGCGAAAACGAAATTTACAGAAAGAGAAAAACACCCTATTTACAAAGAAAAAAGGTCTAATACTTTTGTATCAAACCTTTACTTTTCTAATGGTACACCCTTAGGGACTCGAACCCTAGACCCACTGATTAAGAGTCAGTTGCTCTACCAACTGAGCTAAGGGTGCATCTAACTTACTAAAATAGTATACTATAATTTTGACTTTTTTGCAATTAAAACGCTAAAATTATCATTCATATAAAATCTATATAAAAAATACTAAGAATATAAATTAAGATATTCTTAGTATTTTAAGTTATGATACTATTTTTCAACTACATATGTAATGTTACGCCATGTATTATTGATAACACTAAGGCTATATTCACAATACACATTTTCAACATTTGGATCATTACATACAATATAAAGTACATCATTAACATATTTATAACCAATAGCAACAATCAAATGACCAGCAGTTGTATAAGTTTTTTCACTTGAAATCATCGTACCTTTTACACTTAAGGCTACTGGTCCCACATGTGCTAAATGATAAATTAATTCATCAACAGAATACATCCTTGCAACATAAGAATTTAACCCATATCCACCCATTGTAACAGTATTATATACCCAATTCCCATAAATATTATTGCCATAGTCACGCACAATACTTGCAATATAACGATGTTCATATTCTGCATCAAAACTGCTAAAATGAAAACCATGGTACTTAAGCAACATTGTTGTTGAAGTTGCACTACAAATACTATTTCCTATGACAGGTACGGCACCTTGATACAATTTAGGAACATCATAAACAACTTCTTTAGGCAAATCTTTGGTGTCAACATAATAACTATAATCAGGAATGGATAAAGCAAAACTAACTAAAGATAATTTAGGACTAGCAACACTTAAGGATTTCCTATTTAGCGTTACGGAATATTTAATACCAGTGGCTTTTTTATTATTTAACACTATTACTTCATCAGTACTTAATTTAATCATTCCATTATTTTGATCATAAGATGCATTTTGAAGACCTAATCCCCAAGGACTATAGGTAATATATTCGCTCCATACATCATCAACTTTCACACTTATTTTTAATTCACAAGTAGCATCTGTTGATGAAATCGCTGACCAAGAACCTACTAAAGATGTAAAGCCTAAAGTATTTATTTCTTTTGAATAATATGTAGCAGTCACAGTATCATCGGCAAGAACTAACCTATCATTACTAATACTTAAATTCTCTTGTATATTGATATCAAAATCTTTAGCATATTCAATAATCTGATGATTCTTAACATCTGGCTCATATTTTGCCAATTTTAAATCAAAAGTTTTTTCCATTTCCTTTTCTCCTAATTTTAAAATAACTGTCATAGATACTATAACTTCTTTATCTTGTAAAGTGACAATTCCCTCATTTGTTAAACAATCAGGATCACTAGATATATAAGTTGCTACAATCCCATAATTAAAATTTGTTTTCAAATCAAGATTGCCACTAACCATTTCCGGAAAAGATATTTTATCCATTTCCATTTGTAGTTTTTCATCATCTGTATATCCTAAAATTACTATATTATATGTAACTTCTTTTGAAAAATTATGAAAATAATAGGTTGCAATCAGTGATACTTTTTTATTACTAGCATATCTTTCAACTATTTTTCCTTCTGAGGTAAGCAAATAAGTATTTGTAGTTTTCCATTTGATATCTACTCCTTCAATTGCAATAGGAAGTGTTATATCTTGCATAATTTCACTTGGAATTACTACACTTTTAATGATATCATCAACATAGGCTTCAGCATCTAGCATTGGAATATCTTCTTCTTCAAAATAATCACATCTAGTACATTTTCTTTTTTTCTTACCATTTTGGGTATATGTTGCTTCTATAATTTCCCAATCTCCTAAATTATGTCCTAAAGCAGGTATTTCAACTTGTTGTTCAAGAATTGTATTACAAATCGAACATTTTGTACCATTACTTAAACCAGAATTAGTACATGTGGGACTAAATCCATACATAGTTTCCAATATATGTTGATGTTCATTTTTATGATTATCATTATTACAGCTTGTCACTAAAAATATCAGAAACGTTAAACCAATAAATAAAATTACCTTTTTCATATTCATACTCTTTTCCTCTTTTTTGTTATATTATATCATTATTTTTCATATAATACAACAAAAAGATTTATAAATCTGAATTGAATTATTTGACTAATAAGCTAAAATTTGATATAATATTAAATGCTTGATTATGGCTCTGTAGCCAAGCGGTAAGGCGTGGGTCTGCAACACCCTGATCACCGGTTCAAATCCGGTCGGAGCCTCCATCTTTATAAATCTAAGTCTTCAAAAAGAAGACTTTTTTTATTTATATATCGTTTTGCAATGTCTATATGACACACATATGTAGATTTAGATCACTAATAAAAAACATTTGACACTATTACTAGCATCAAATGTTTTTATTATCCCCAAATCATTTCAGCAAATTCAGGATAGTCAATAAAAGGATTACGATTTCCTTGAACCTCGTATGATCTTTCATTGCGCACTTTTTCAAATTCATCAACTGGATCACTATTATGCCATTGTAGTAAAAGTTGCATAGAAGAAATAACATTTGTAATTGGATAAGATGAATCAGTTTGCGCATATCTAATTAACATATACATATAAATTCTAGCAATATCACCCTTAACAGAATCAATTGGTTCATACAAATTACTATTATAGTATCCGCCAGAAACCCCATTTGTATATTGATTATTTTTTCCTCCTGATACTATTCCCATTATGAGATTTCCTCTTTTAGTGTTAACATTCATATCTTCAGGACGAATATGGTGAATGTCAGCACCAGCACCACTTGTTTTAAACCATCCTCTAGATTTTGGCCATACATGTTCACGATTCCAACTGCTACTTGCTTTGACAGAAACTTTACCATAAAATAAAATTATGTTTCCAGCAATTTCTGGATCTGCATCGGTATATGGCAGACCATTAGATGAAGTTAAAAAACTATAAGTTGTATTTTTAACATTTGTGGAAATAATACTACGTAACTTATTTTTAAGGGCAGTACCTGTTAAATCTTTAGCTGCTGCATAATATTCACTTAACTCAATATCTTCACCATCTGGATTATCACTTTTTTGCCAAGAAGCGACTAATGTAATATTAGAAATTACTGGAGTGTCAAAATCATATACAGCACCATCTAATAGCCAACAAACAAATACATATCCAGTTTTTCTAGGTTTCGTCGGCTCACTTGCACAATTGCCACTTGATACAAGTTGCGTTGTGACTTGAGTTCCACCATTACTATCAAAAACTACATTATATTTAGTACCAGAAATATCACCACTACCATCAATTGTAAAAGAGATTGCTTCACTTGCTTGCGAATTTAAAATCTTGCTACCACTTTTTGCCATTGCTTTAATTGTAAGCGAATATTCACCTTCACTTAAATCTTTTAACAAAATACCAAGAACAGCTTCTTCATTTGTTATATCAATTCTACTATGGTAAACATTATTTTTAAAAATTGTAATCTGATAACTGTTTGCTTCATCTACTAAATCAAAAAATAAAATAGAATTCCCACTATACTCGACAAAACGAATATTTTGTGGTGTTTCTAGTTGAATAATATTTGAAGTACCACCATCTTCAGTATTACCTGTTGTATCACAACCAACCAGTAAGCCACAACTTAAAATTGCTATTATAAATAAAAATACTTTTATTTTTTTCATTTTAATCACCTTTTACATTATAACAAAATTTTTCGTTTTTCGCAAGTTAATTTCTCTTTTTTTATCACTTCTTTAAAATCATTATAAATAGGTGCTTTAATATCAATTTTTTTACCTAAAATAGGATGAACAAAGGTAATTTGATAACAATGTAACATCATTCTCGTTTTTATTTTTGCACCATATAATTCATCCCCATATATTGGATGATGAATACTAGATAAATGTACTCTAATCTGGTGTGTACGTCCTGATTCAATTCTTATCTTAAGCAAAGAAAAATTTTGATTATGAGATATAACTTTACAAATTGTTTTGGCCCATTTTCCCCCATTTCTACTGACAATCATTTTACTATTATGATGACGATCTTTTGCAATTGGCGTTGAAATGACTCTATCTTTTACAACATTTCCCTCAACAATTGCAAGATAGTTTTTCAAAAGTTTGTTTTCTTCAAATAATTGTTCCATCGCACTTTGAGTAATTAAATCCTTAGCATAAATTAAACATCCTGTTGTGTCCATATCTAAACGATGACAATGTCTAATAGTACAATTCATCTGTTTTTTTTGATAATAAGCAGCAATCATATTGGCCATTGTACCATTTTTTTCTTTATTATCTGGATAAATAATATAACCTGATGGTTTATTCACAATTAGCAAATAGTCGTCTTCATATAAAATTTTAAGATTATAATCAAGTGGCAAATAATCTAAATGTTCAAAATTACTAATGTCAACCATTAAATAATCATTATATCTTAAAATTGAATGCTTTGATGCTAGTTCACCATTGAGATAACAACAATTATGAGTAAATAAGTAATTTATTTTATTTTTTGCAAGAGAAACACTTTGAAAAAATTTTTCTAATGTTTGATAATCTAAATTTTTTCGGATTTTCATTACAAAATAGCGTTCGTTTTTTAAATAATTATTCATTTTTATACCTTATCTAATATTATGTCTTATTTTTTCTTTTTCATAAAAAGATAAACCATAAATAGAAGGTCTATCTATTTATGGTTTTATGCTTGTTTTAGTTGATCTGCTGTCATAAAATTAACAACAACACTCTCTGTTTTATCTAAAGTTTCGTGAATGATATTGATAATATCAAGTGCAGCAGTAGCACTAGATTCATTCGCAATAACAATTACTTCAACACCACTAGCAGTGCTATGAACAAAAGCGTCTGAATAGCCTAAATTCATTACTTTAATCTCTAGTAATACTTCTTGTTCAGAAATTGTTGATAATTGCTCTTTTTCTAAGGTTGCGGCAGTTTTACTAACAATTGTCGCATTTTCGTCAGCAATAATATTATTGAGATCTGCAATTTTTTGACTTCTTTCATTTCTAATAGCCTCTCTCATACTAGCCAATACTTGATTTTTTGAATTTGTAACAATAATAGTCGGATCATCATCTTTTTCTGCAGTTGGACTCTTAAAATACCAAACAGCTAGCATTGTAATTAAGGTTAAGAAGATTAAAGCAAGTTGATTTTTTTTCATAAACTAATCCCCCTTTAGTCAATACACTATATGAAGGATAACCTTAATTTATGATTTTTTTTCTTTTTTTTATTCAACATGATAAGCATCATCAGATTTTATTTTTTTAAATGTTATAGCAGGTTGCTCCACTTCAGGTTTATTATTATCATTACTATCATCTTTTCTTTCCTCATCTTTTGGATTCAATAAATTAGGATCCGTATTGATTCTAAAAGTTACAAAAATATAATAAATTAATTCAATAATTAACAAAATAAACATTAAAGTATCAAATTTAATAAAGAAACCTAAAATAAAGCCTAAAATTGAGGTTGTAATATACGTAATTGAACAAATTGCATAATATTCTTTAAATTTATTCATTACAAATTTACGTGATAATAACCACGTAATGAAAACCCAAACTAACGGAAAAACAATATTAATGATAACAACAAAAAAGGAATACATACTTTTTTGAATATTGGCATCTGCTTCTGCCATCAATTCTACATGATTTGTTAAAACATATTTTATATCATTATTTTTCCCAAAATTAACAGCATCGCTTTCAGCATTTATTTTATCAATATCAATATTACCATACACATATTCACCATTATAAATGGCATATCGCATATCATCTTTAATTCTTCTTTGAGCTGAAAATTCTTTTCCATCAATTATAGTTTTAGCATCTTTGGTTGTTTCTGTTGTCCAAAGACTAGTATCATAATTACCATATTGATTTAAAATAGGCCCATTTTCATCCATTACCTCTGAGACATCAGTCGGTAAATAGTATTTATATGCTCCATTGTTATCCATTTCATATGAACCATATCTAGTATTAGCATTATCTACCCATTTCCCACTACTATCTTTTTCTTGACCTAAATCATACAAATAATAAAATGATTTTTTAGTAAATATATAAAGAAGATAAGTCGTTTTGTCTTCGCGAGTTTGTGTCATATACCCTTTTAAATCAAACAAATCTTTATCAACTGATTTTGCAGGATCATCACCAAATAAATCACAACTTTCATCAAAAACGATATTTAATTTTAGTTGATTATTTTTACTATCCTCAAATAAAATTTCAAAAACACCTTTAAAATTGTCTGCTTTTCCATCTTCTCCTACTTCTTCTACATCTAAATAATATCCACCACTATTTGACTTAGCAATTCGATATTTTGGTAGTTGAATCTCATTTACCACCTTATAATCATTTTCTTCAAAATTAACACTACCAATCATATCTTTCATAAAACGTTTAGTGGATAAATTTATTGAAAATAATAATAGAAATGCTGACAATATAAAAACGAATACCGAATATATAACTTTCATACTATGATGACGATACATTTTTCGAGGTAAAATAATCGATAATAAAAACTCTTTTACTTTTTTCATGATAATGTTCCTTTCAGTTTTCCTATTTCAACATATTTAATTCTTATCAATTATTAAACATGTTAATTCATTGATCAATTCAACATCACATTCTTTAGGAATCCCCTCAAAAATTACTACTTTACCATACTCATAATACATGTTAAATAATCTTTGATTAAATGGATTATTACTAATTAGTGAATTGGTTAATTCATTTTTTCGAATCAAAATGGCATCTGCTAACTTCAAACAAATATTATATTCAAGACTCATAAAAATACTAGAATCTATAATTATGATATAACCTAGTTCTTTTATCTTAATCATAGCATGATAAATGCTTTCTACTGATTCATTAAAAATTTTAGCTGTATGCAAAATTATTTTAGTTTCAGGATATTTTATAATTATTTTTTTTAATTGTTCATATATTTTTCTTCTTGCAAGAGATTTAGTCAAAATAGTAAAAATAGGTCTCTCAAAATCTTTTTTTAAACTCGTATCAAACATATTTATCATAGCATTTTCAAAAATTTGATAATTAGCAATACTATGATAATCTGGTAAAATAGGATTTATGATTTGACCAATTGTTTTCATCGTATCTGCTTTAATCATTATTTTTGATTTACTTTCAAAAACAGAATCACATTCTAATTTTTGAAGATTTTGTTGATGACAATATTCTTTATAGTGATGTAAATTGAATTCTGTTGGTAAAACATCATTTAAATATAAAGAAAGTTTTTCTAAATCTGTTTCTAACGATAAATTTTTAGGAAAATTTACCAATATAAAATATTCTTTTTTTAAAATAAAACGCAAATCGACTTCTTCTTTTTTCTTTATTTCACGATTAATGACTATCCCAACTGTATTTTTATCAATTTGATAAAATTTACAAATACTATCAGGTATTACTTTTTTAATGGCCATGAAATATTTTTTTGAAAATTCTATTATAGGCTGATGATCTTCTAAATCTTTTGCAAATATAAAAGCATACTTTTCTTTAAAATGATGGTGATTGATTAACGCAAATAAATATACATCTACCTGATTATCTAAATCACTACATAAATTTTTTGCTAAATAATAAATTTCTATTTTATCATCTACAATTTTCTTAAACATTGAAAGGTGTTTTTTCAATTGTGAATATTCTTTATCTTGAACTGAAATAAGATTTTTTGAATATTGATAATCATCTTGAAATTGTTTATTCATAAAATATTTATTTCTATTAATATTTTTTACAATATAATATAAATTTTCATTTTCTATAATTTTCCATAATACATCGTCACTATAAAATTTATCTTGTTCTTCCAAAAGTTTATGAATAAATGTGGACCATTTTTTATTAGAAATATGTAAATCCATTTCTTCTTTATTACTATAATTGAGAGCACAAGCAATGAAATCATTGTTAGTAAATATAGGCATTACTTCTATTGATAAAAATTTTTGTTCTCTAATATCTTTTAAATAATACGGATCTTTTATCTCATATTGAAAATCACTATAAGAAAACTTTTTTTTATTTTGATCTTCAATCAACAATTCAACAATAGTTCCTTCTAAATTATGCATTGAATAAGTTTTTTCAAAAGTATATGGATTTTTAATATGATAAATAGTTACATCATCATCTTCTTTAAATAGTCGATTACAACCTAAAGTTTGAGAGGGAAAAAGAACTATTGTCATTTGATAACATCCATTTTCATGTAGTGTTTGATCATTGTTAGCCAAAAATTCTAAAATAATGTTACGATACATTCTTTCCTCCTAATACTCTAAATGAATAGTAACAGGTCCATCACAAATCATATCCAGTTTCATATCAGCACCAAAGATACCAGAAACAAGGGGAATACCTAGTGAGTTTATTTTTTGATTAAATTTTTCATATAATTCAGATGCTATTTTAGGATTCATAGCTTGTATAAAAGATGGTCTATTCCCCTCTTTGGAATTAGCATACAGTGTAAATTGTGAAATAGATAAAATACTACCTCCAACATCTTGAATGGATAAATTCATTTTACCATTAGAATCTTCAAAAATTCTCAATTTTGCTATCTTTAGGGCCATTTGTTCTATTTCTTTTTCACTATCCGTATGAGTAAATCCAACAAGTATCATCATACCATGATGAATTGAAGAAACAATTTCTTTATTAACAATACAATCGGCTTTTAAAACTCTTTGAATAATTACTCTCATTATTTAAAAATCCTTTCAATATCATAAATTTCAGACATTTTATTAAGGTTAAGAATCGTATTATTTAAATCGATTAAATTAGCCACTTGTAATTTAAATTTTACAATACATTCACCATTTCTATTTTTATTAAGTGTAACAGATGCAATAGTAACATTACAAGTATTTAATATATTGATAATATCAGCTAATAAATTTTTACGATCAAATGCGGAAACTTTAAGGGTTGTATCAAAAACCTTGCCATGTGACTCTTTATCCCAATAAATATTAATAAATCTTTCACTACCGTTTTTATCAATATTAGGACAACTTAATCGATGCACAATGATACCATTACCTTTAGAAATATATCCAGCAATTTCATCACCATAAACGGGCTGACAACAATTACCTAGTTTAATTTTTGCTCGATCTAATCCCTCGACAATAATTCCATACCCATTGTGCGCAACTTGTTTTCTAGTATTTGAACTACTTTCACTATATTGTTTTAATGCGGTCTCATTGTCTAATTTAGTATCCGTTAAACCTAAAATACGATTCATTGCCGCAAGTGCTGACAATTCTCCTTTACCAATGCACCACAGTAAATCTTCTGGTGTTTTAAAATTATATTTGGAAAAGAAAGTGGTAATTGTTTTTTCATCCAAATTTGTTGGATTATAGCCAAGACTTTTGGCAACAGTATTAAACTCCTCACTACCTCTTGCAACAATTTCATCCCGTTGTTTTTTGTTAATAAATCCTTTTATTTTAGTTCTAGCATGCGAGGTTTTAGCCAGTTTTATCCAAGCATTCGTAGGTCCTGCACATGTATTACTTGTTTTAATTTCTATAACATCTCCTGTTTTTAGTTTGTAACTAAGAGGAACAATTTTACCATTTACAATAGCTCCTATTGTTTTATTACCAATATCTGAATGGATTCGGTATGCAAAATCAAGTGGCATAGAACCTGCAGGGAAATCATAAACATCTCCTCTTGGACTAAAAACATAAACATTAGCACTAAAAATATCTTCAATAATACTATCTAATGGATCTTCATGATCAGAATTTTCAACATAAGTAGTTAAATCTTTATACCATTTTAACTTATTAGTAATTTCTAATTGTTCTTTTTCAGGTGAATAACCTGCATTTTCTTTATATGCCCAGTGTGCAGCGATACCAATTTCAGCAACTTTATCCATTTCATAGGTTCTAATTTGAATTTCATAAATTTTACCGGCTCTACCAACAACGGTCGTATGCAAGGATTGATACATATTCGGTTTTGGTACCGCAATGTAATCCTTAAAGCGCATGGGTAGTGGTGTCCAAATGCTATGAATAATACCTAAAACTCTATAGCATTCTTCTACTGTATTAACGATAATTCTTAATGCGAGTAAATCGTAAATATCTTCTAATTTTTTATTTTTATTGATAATTTTTTTGTAAATACTATAAATATTTTTAATACGACCCTTTATATCATAATTTGTTATGAAATGTTTTTTTAAAAGTTCATCTATTTGCGAACTCATTATCTCAATATCTTCTTCACGTTCAGCCTTTCGACTAGTTATTTCACTTGCGATTTTATGATATTCTTCAGGTTCAATTGCTTTAAAACTCAAATCTTCCAGTTCTGCCTTAATTCTATACATACCAAGTCGGTGAGCAAGAGGTGCATATAAATCTAACGTTTCTTGTGAAATTCTTTTCCGTTTTGATTCCTCATGAAATTGAATCGTTCTCATATTGTGCAATCTATCAGCAATTTTTACTAAAACGACTCGAATATCTTTCGCCATAGCCAACAATAATTTTTCATGATTATGAGCCAATGCTTTTTCCTTAGTCATATATTTTAATTTACTAATTTTAGTCACGCCATCAACAATTTCAGCCACATCTTTGTTAAATTCTAAAGCCATCTCCTCTTTAGTCATATCCGTGTCTTCTAACACATCATGTAAAAGACCTGCTGCAATTGTGCTAGGTCCAGCATGTAGATTCGTCAAAATATATGCAACTTCAAGAGGATGTTGAACATATGGTTCTCCCGATTTACGCATTTGACCATCATGTTTTTCTTTTGCTATCAAAAATGCTTTTTCAATCAAGTGAATATTTTTTTCTTCGTGTAAATAAGTTTTAGCTAAATCTAAAATATCATTAATCGTAATAGAACCTTCTTGATTCATAACATACCTCCTTTCATTTTAAAATGAATTGTTATGAATTAACAATTAAAATTCATAATCAATCATTGAAAAAATATTATAATCTTTTAGTATTTCGCGCCCCTTAAGACCAGTAAGTTCAATCAAAAAAGCACATCCAACTACTTCACCACCTAGTTGTTCAACAAGTGAAATAGCAGCCTGAACTGTGCCACCTGTTGCTAGCAAATCATCAATTATTAAAACTTTATCTCCTTGTTTGATGGCATCAGCATGCATACATAAAGTATTTTTACCATATTCTAGACTATATTCAGCTCGAATTTCTTCACGTGGTAACTTACCAGGTTTTCTAATAGGAACAAAACCTATTCCTAAATTAGTCGCAACTGGACAACCAAAAATAAAACCTCTTGATTCTGGACCAACAATAACAGTTGCTCCAACTTTTTTAGCATAATTTGTTAATTCTTCACATGCTTTTTTAAACACATCACCATTTTTCATTAAAGGAGTAATATCTTTAAAAGAAATACCTTTAACAGGAAAATCTTCAATAATTGCAATATAATCTTTATAATTCATCATCTACACCTCTACTATTCTATTAGTAACTATCAAATTGTTACAATATATTATACCAAAAAATTGTTTATTTATAAAGAAATTTGTTGATAATTTTATTGATAATGCTAATTATTTTTTTAAATAATTTATGCAACATAATCATATGATAGTTTGAATGGAGAAAATGTTATGAATAAAAAACAAAATAATACCTTTTTTATCAATACTTTAATTATAATCATTACTAACTTTGTAGTGAAAATGTTAGGTCTGATCAATAAAATTGCTATAACCAGAATGCTGGGTACAAACGGAATGAGTTTATATGTTTTATCTTTTCCTACCATTATGCTTTTTATAAGTATAGCAGGATTTAGTCTTAATATTACAATTAGTAAACTTGTTTCAGAAGCTATTGTAAGTAGGAAATATTCACCAAAAAAATTAGTTAAAAAATCATGTTTATATTCGGTTTTATTATCCTTTATTATGCTTATTCTATATCTTATTTTTTTAAAACCTCTAACTATTCATTTTTTAAAAAATGAAGATCTTTTCTATCCTTTATTAGCGGGTGCACCTTTGATTATGCTTGTAGGTATCAGCGATGGATTAAAAGGTTACTTTACAGGAATTAAAAAAATGCATATTTCTTCTTTAGGTAATTTGATTGAACAAATTGGCCGAATTGGTTTTAGTCTTATCTTTCTTTATATTATGTTACCATATGGAATTATTACCGCAACTTTTTTTTGCCTTCTAGCTCTTAGTTTTGGTGAAATTTGTGCTATTATTTATAGTTTGATTAAGATTAAAAAATATCCCATTGAATCATATGATAACACTAGTGGGGAAGGAAAAGCAATCATTGCTATGGCAGTTCCCACTACTACATCACGTTTAATCGGAAACTTTACCTATTTTCTAGAACCTATTCTTTACACAACTATTTTAAGTTACTTAGGTTATAAAGTAACTGATATTCAAACAACATATACTATTCTAGATGCTTATACCATACCTCTTCTAACCTTTATTTCTTTTCTACCTTTTGCTTTATCAACTGCCATGGTTCCAAGTGTTTCAGAAGCCAGTGCCCTAAATAAAACTAATTCCCTTCATTATTACATAAGAAAAAGTCTAACTTTTTGTTTAATACCTAGTATTATCTTATCTATCAATTTATTTTTATTTGCAAATGAATATATGAACCTAATCTATGGTACTACTGAGGGCACTACTTACATTAAGTATTTGACCTTTATGTTTATTTGCTATTATTTGCACATTCCAATTGTTGCTATTTTACAAGCAAGTGGTTATGCCAAAAAAGTTTTTATAACTTCAACTATAATTCACATAACCAGATTACTCCTTTTAGTTGTTCTATCTTTTATACCATGTATTGGTCTAAATTCCGTATTAATTGCTACAACAGCAACCATGATATTAGGTTTTATCGTAAATCTAATTCAATTAATAAAAATTACTAAATTTAGATTTCAACTTTCTTCAATGATTTCTCTAATCCTTATTTCAATCATTGGATTTAGTGTTGCGATTCTGTTGAAAAAATGGGATGTACATTATTTATTTATCTTAGGTATTACAAGTATTATTATTTTAAGCTTAGCAATTTGGCAAAAACTCATATGGATAGAAAGTTTTAAACAAAATTTTCTTAAAAGAAAAAAATTAAGAGAAAACTCTTAATTTTTTTAATTATTTTAAAATTTGAAATTTGCCAATAATAGGTAATGGTTTTTCGCTCTTATTAGCAGCATTTACAATTCCAATTATCATCAGTACAAAACATAAAATACCAAATAAGGAAGCAATAACAACTCCCAAAAAACTAATAACTGGTATAAAGACAAAAATAGCTGATAAAATACCTACGGCAATTGAGCCAATAATATCAAATATGAATAAAACTATACCTTGATTTACATGAAATCTAACGACTTTATCATTTTTCTCTACCAATAAAGGGATTAACCATAAAATACCTATATAACTTAAAATTGAAAAAAGAATCGTATTAGATTGATCATTTTGATTGGAATTTCCTGTATTATCCACCTTTTTTTCTTCAATTACCTCTGATTCTACATCTACAATGTTATCTTTTTCTTCCATTTTAACACCTCTTTACTTATAATTTTTCTTTTATTTTGTTTTCTATAGTTCTAGCAATACTTGCAAAACCATAATCATTTGGATGAACACCATCAACAGTCTTTTCATTAAAATCATCACCAAGTAGTGTCCTTCCATCTATATAATAGATATTTTTGTCAAAAATAGAACATGTCTTTACAAATTCTTCTTGATAACTACGAATCATACATTCCTCTTCTGCATCTTTTGAAAAATGCGTTTCCGAACTGAAAATAATCTTACTTATTATAAAGATTGGAACAGTTGGATACTTTTTTCTTAGTTCTGCAACAAATGGTTTTAATGTACTTTTTAATCTTGTAAACTCTACATTTGCCTCATAATCTAAAATAAACATTTTAACATTTTCAATTGTGGATAAAATTTGAGCAACCTCAATATGTCCCTTTCCATTTCCAGAAAAACCAAAATTCAAACATTCATATCCTAAATGCCTAGAAATAATTTGTGTATAACTCATTCCTGGTCTACTAGCACAGCCACCTTGTGTAATTGAGGTTCCATAAAAGACAATTTTACCCTCATTAGGAAATAAATTTTCAACTTTTTTCACTTCCGCATCCTCGTTAACACCAACTAAAATTTCTTCAACTGATGCATAAAGGGGAAAGTTTAAAACAAAAAGTTGATTGAGTGCTTCATTCCTATCAAAAAAAGTAAATTCATAATGATTATAATTAAAATTAAAATTAGCAGTCCGATAAAATTTAAGACTATCAAAATTTTCTCCCATATAAAGATCAAAACCTGCTTGTCCAGTATAAGCCATATGTCCCATATTGAACATATAAGAAAGTTTTACTCTAATTTTAAGCGATTGGATTGAACCCCAAAAGGCTAGCATTCCACCAGATGAATTATTAGCAAGAACACCAACAGAACCATCTAATTTTTCCATTCTTTTATCACTATCTTGTGGAAATCGATGATATCTTCGATCTTTTTGAAACCAATTAAAACCATATACTGAGATATCTGATACATTCAAGGGATTTATCCATCTATACGAAATGTCGTTAGACAGATGAGAAGAAAAATTTTTATCAATTTTTTTAATATCAATTTTTGAAGACATTTTCTACTTTTCCTTTTGAATTATTATATCATTTTTCGTTTTTATTTTCAACCTTTTGATTTTTAAATTTTACAATTTTTAAACTATTATTAGAAAGAGTTGCACCATAAACCTCTTTTTCACTCTTTATTCCTTGTTTTTTTAATTCATTTTTTAACCATTTTTTATTTTTACCAGTCAACTTTAAAGCCTCAGCATCTATTTGACCACTCACAATAAGTGGTAAAGGAAAAGTATTATCTTGATTTTCTTCATAAGTAAAAACACTTAAATTACCATTGGTTTCTAAAATTGCATACTCCACTTCTTCAATGGATCTTATATCTTTAGATCTTAATTGCGTATATAAATCATTCATATTATATTTTTCTTCATTCATAGTTTTTAACTGTATCACACCCTTATAAATAATCATTTTCTCTTTTCCATCAATTTTATCTCTTATTTTAGGAAATCTTAAATCAATAATAGCCACTAATTTTTGTAAACAAACAATTGTAATTAAAGGTGCAATAAAATACCAAATGCTTTCATCATAATTTTCAATTCCAATAATCATGATATCGGCAATTGATAATACAATTAAAAAATCAAAAACACTTAATTGACCTATTTCTCTTTTTCCCATAATTTTCATAGATATAGTAAGTAAAATATATCCTAAAATTGTTCTAAATAAAATAATAAATAAATTATGCATTTTCTTCTTTTTTTCCTTTCCATTGCATATACTTTATTGGTGATTCATTATGCAATATCTTTTAAAAAAATCAATTGTTTTTTTAATTACATTATTTATTTTGTTCATAACTTCTCTAATTTATACTTTTTTAATCTATAAAGAAAAAATTGATATATCCACAGCTGGTATTTATCGAACTTCCTTTATTATCGGTGCTATTATTTTCTTTATTTATGGTCTGCTAACAGGAATAACCGAAAAAAAGAAAGGTTTTCTTTCAAGTTTTATTTCTACCTTCATCATTATTGCTATCATAATAATTGTTAAATTATTATCAAAACAATCATTTCAACCTACTAATCTTATCAAATATGGTGTATATTTATTAACATCAGTAGTAGGAGGAATTTTAGGAGTTAACCTTACTTCAAAAAGTAAGAAAAATGTAGTATAAATCATATGTGATTTATACTACATTTTTACTTTATAATCGTATATTGCAAATTAAAATTCGCCGATTCTGTTGCTATTTTTAAATAATATACCCCATTAACTATACCTGTATAACTATCTTCTTCATTGATTTTAAATTCTTTAATAATTTCATCATTATAAATTAAAACCAGTTTAATATTTCCTGCTGTAATTTTTAGATTGGTATGAATAGTTAAATTACCTGATGATACATTAATTTTGTCTAACACTTCAACTCCCGACATTTTTTTAACTTTTAAAGTCGCTTGATTGTTTATTTTAGAAGTTACACTTCCAAACTTAGTAACATTTGATTGTTTAAAAAAATCTTCATCTGTAAGCGTATTTAAATCATAATTATCAGTACCATTTGTATCTTCTATTTGAGCTGCACATGATGTCAGTGTCAAAACTATTGGCAAAATAAAGCATACTAACCATAATTTTTTAATCATTTCATTTCTCCTTTATAAACAAATTTATTCAAAATACTATCATAATAATACCCTTTTTTATTGAGAATATCATTTATTTGTGCCTTATTTAAATTTAAATCCTCGCATAGTGTATCTAAGTTTAAATAATGATCGCGTAGTTTAGTATTAATATAACTTAATAAAATAATAGGATCTTTTATCATGATTCACCATTACTATAGTTCCTCTTTTTTTAGGTTAAAATATTCCTTTGGCATCATACAAACTGGACAAGTGAACTCATTGGGCAATTCTTCACCATAATAAACATAACCACAGACCGAACATACCCAAGCTGTTTTTCCTCGTTCAGTTTGAACTTTTAATAATTCTTCCTTATGCTCTTGATAATAACTATATGTCATTGCTTCCTCTTCTTTAAATTTATCAGCATCAATGACTTTACCAATAAATAAAGTATGCGTTTCATTTTCAATAGTATCAACCTTCTCTAACAGCATATATCCTATCATCGACTTTAATATTTTCACATCGAATTGTTCAAAATATTCATATTTAGCAAATTTATCCATCTCTTTAGATGAGGAAAAACCAAAAGTCTTAATAATATCAGGATTATCATTTTTGCCAAAAACCATTAAAGCAAAATGATTGGTTTTATGCATGACTTCATTTGTATAATTTTTTTTCATTACGGCAACACAAACAAGTGGATTCTCACCACCACTAACTTGACTAACCGCATCAACAAAACAACTTGCACCTTTAGTTGATAACACATACATTCCTTGTGAAATTTTATATAGTACTGTTTTATCTTTCATATTTACCTCATTAACATCATATTCTGTTATTATTATATCATAGTTTTTTGTTTTATTCAATAAATAGATTTTGTTACTTTATTTATAATAAAAAGACTTCTATACAGAAGTCTTTTTTGAATTTCTATCTATATTCTTGTAAAAGAAATTCTTTAAGTTTATTTATAATAATTCCATAGTCATCGATAACTTTAATAATATATTCTTTAATTCCTTTTGATAGTTCCTTGTTTTCATCTAAAAATCGAAGTGCACTTATCATTCCCATATTGGTTGCTTTTATGGCACTTAAACAAATATCAAATGCATTATCAAAAGTCTTTAATTTTTCTTTATACACTCCCATCATTCCCGCAAACGTTAAATCATCAGTAGGTTTTTCATCAAATTCCTTAATCAAATTTGCAATTGCTTCTTCATGAGTTTTGAATATTTCTTGTATTTCAATTATAAGATGAATTAATTTTTCATTTTCTAATTTTTTTGCATGTTCTAAATAAATTCTATAAATAGTATTTCCCATATGCATATACGATAAGAATTTGTTTAATTCATTCGTTTTTTCCATTGTTCAATTCCTCCTATAAATAGTATTTATCAAAAAAGAAATTATATGTATATATTTTGTTAAATTAAAAAGATTGCAATAAGCAATCTCCTATGACTTACAAATTTTAATCATCCTATATTATACTGCTATTTTCAATTCATGATTAGTCAACTTTTGTAGTTTCTTTTTGCTATATAAATTATTTTTAAAATTGAATCAATATAAATCTGCTAAAATACCGGTATATTTAGTGAACCACTAACAAAAATTAGGATTACTTTCTCGTTTATCTTTATTTAAAATATTTTTTATATTAATAGTTAATAAATATTTCTATATTGCCAATGCACACTCTACCTTTGTTACGATTACCAATTTGTGCACTTGCAACATAGAACCTAAATTCTTTAGTATTTTCAGGAAAAGAGATGATATAATTATTAGGATTATTTCGATCCGTTGATAATGTTATATCATTTAACAAATCCAATACTGTTATCCAATTACCACTATTATCCTTCACTTGTAATAAGGCTACACTTCCATCTGAAGTATATAAATATTCACTATTACTCCACATTGTCATATCCACATTTATCTGTGATATACAATCATCAAAAGAATATACCAAATATGCAACGCCTGCATCTTCCCTTCGAGGAGATAATACAATATATTCTTCTTCAATATAACCACACCTTAATCTAGTAGTTTGAAAAGTATATGCATTTTTAGTTATATTGCTACTTTTTTCATAAAAAAAATATTGTTGTTCAAAGACATAATCTGCTGGTGTCAAAACCAAAGGTGTACTCCAATTAAACAAAATATCAGTTGTAACCTGATCATTACTCGTTTTAGGAATTTCAACACCTATTTCACCATAAAAAGATATGCCCATTTCAACACTAATTTTAGAATGAACATATGTTGTCTTTATAAATGAAGTACCATATAGTTGATGTTCATCTTTTACATTTAAAATTAATTCACCAAAACCATACAATTTACTAATAGTTCCACCTATTCCTAAAAAATAACCTGCTTTTAAATCTGCATACCAACAAAAAGAATCTTGATTTCGATCATAATAACCAGTTCTACTAATATGTAGATGATCACCATCGCGTTCATAGCGATCTTCACTATAAAAACTTCCTTCTTGATAAGAAAATTTTGTTGCATCCCATTGAACAACAATTGGATCTTCAAGGCGCCAAACAGGTAAATCAGTCCACTCATAATATACTTTTACTTTTATTTCTTTAACAGCACCATTTTCAACTTTATTGATTATCGTTGTAATAATAATAGTTAAATCATCATCGGGAATTTGTCCTCTTGTAACCATCGATTCAACTTCATTGAGCGTCATAATTTTATATTCAAATCCATCACTTTCTAGAATCTGCTTAGCTAATTCTGCTTTAGTGTAGCTACTTAATTTTTCAATTGTTTCTTGAGGAAAATCCGCATTTATTAAAATTTCATCCACATTTAATTCTGAGGCTTCAAATTTGGATATTCCCACTACAGAAGTAATTATTGTTATTCCTAATAATACTACAAATATTAAAGCTTTTATTATCTTTTTCATTTTATTCTTTTCTCCTTTTTATTTTTTTACATCATTTGAGATAAACAATACAATATAATTTAAAATTTGTGAGCCAACATAAAATAATATATATGGGATGATGCCCAATATAGACATAGTAATTATTCCACTAATAAATAATATTGATGATAAGATAAATAAAATCAGTCCCATTGTTTTAAAAATTTTGACCCTCAATTTTAAACAAATAATAAGTATGGCTGCTAAAAATAGTAAATAAATCAATGTTGCAACAGTGATTGAGAAAATTTTGTTTTCAATTAATAATGTTAAAAATAAAGATAATACAAACAAAATCATACTAAAAAGACCTAAATAATTTTTAAAAATTCTTATATATTTTTCATTTGTATACTTATTACGTATAAAATCATACATTTGAATTGAATGCAATATAACAGTTATCAAAGAAAAGAGCGCAACTATCACTCCAATAAAAATAGAAATTATTGATAATTCATATGATTGAAAAACAAAAGCACTAATTATATACAAGACAGGAGAAAAAATTAATATGAAAAAAGCAAAAATAATATTTAATTTATACTTTGTCATAATCTTATAATCATATTGTTCAATTGATTCAGGTTTTAAATCATCTGTGCTTAATAGTTCATTTACCGAAATATCTAATACTTTCGCAAGAGTTGGAAGTATTAAAATATCCGGATAACCCAATCCTCTTTCCCATTTACTAATGGTTTTATTAGAAACATTTAGTTGATCTGCTAATTGCTCTTGTGTTAATTGTTTCTTTTTTCTATTTTCATAAATTACATCTTTAATTTGTTTTTCAATCATTTCTTGCCCTCCATTATTTATTTACACTATTATTATACGAATTTAAATCACAAAATGTAGCCCTAAGTAGGGAAATAATATCTACAAATAGTAGAAATCAATCTTTTATAACAAAACTATTCTTAATATATTAAATTATATTATAAATATATAATTTAATATGTCGAAATTTGCATTATTTTGATTCACTTGTTGAAGTTTTAAATAAAAATTCAATAAAAAAGAGAACAAATTATTTTGTTCTCTAATGGTTTTCATCTTCTTTATTTAAATTCTATTTATCAAAAAGTAATTTTTTGCTTTATCACAACCCGTGCACGCAAAAAACAATAATAAACTTAATATAAACAATACTTTTTTCATATCTTCTTCCTCTTTATTTTTTTCTTATTCACAAACTTAAATTTCCAAGGACCTTTCTATTCTTAAAATTGCTTTTCTATATTATTCATTTCATATCTCTTATTAAAAAATTTCTTCACTTTTAATATAATTTATACCATCATTAAAGGATTGATTATCAACGAAACCATGATGTGGTTGAATAAATTTACAAAAGAAAATATTGAAGATGATAATAAAAAGAAAGAACACGCCCATCGCCAAACAGAGTCGTGTTCAAATTCTAATGCATATGGTAGCCAGCACGGGGTTCGAACCCGCGAATGTCGCCTTGAGAGGGCGATGTGTTAACCACTTCACCAGCTGGCCATATTAAGTTAAGACTTTCTTAACTTAATTTTTCTATTATTATATTTATCCTTCTTTCTACTTCTAATTTTCCTAAAATTTTTAATACATAATAAAGATTAGGAGTATTTTTTCTTGTAGAAATGGCAATTCTGATCATCTCAGAGACATCACCTACATGACCAAGATAAGCATCTTTATTTTTTTTATATTCTTTCACATTTGGACAAAATCCACAAGCTGTAGAAATTGCTTTAAGGTTTTCAAACCATCCTTCTTCATCATATTCTAGTCCCATATTATTTTTAAAATTGCTAAGAATATGAATAATCACTTCATTGTCAAATCTTTCTCTATTAAATGGTAATTCATTTTGAAGAAGTTCTTCATATAAATCATTATAGAAAAAATTTATAATTGGATATATATCTTTAAATGTTTCATAATCTTTTCGAGGATTTTCTTTTTCCCTTTCAATATTAATGATTGCCTTAAAATATTCTTTATCTTTTTCAATTAATAATTTTAAATTTTCATCATACTTACATGCATATTCATATGCTTTTTTGGTAAATTCTTCTTTATTTAATCTTGCTAATCTTTCCTTACAAATATTTTTCACTTTTGCAAGATCAAATAAAGCTCCATCTAATGTCATCTTATCAAATGAAAGTTTAAAATCAAAAATATTTGCATTCATATTTTGTAACCGCCATTCTTCAAAATTAGAATTAGCAATTGTTACCAAGTATTCTAAAATTCCTTCAACTGGATAGCCATTTTCTAGAAAAAATGATACTGATGCCTCAGGATCCTTTCGTTTAGACAACTTTCTTCTGCTACCATTATCTAATTTCATAATAACAGGAAGATGAGCATAATTTGGTTTTTTCCATCCTATTGCATCAAATAATTCGTAATGAATTGGCAAACTTGGAAGCCATTCCTCACCACGAGTGACATGGGTAGTTCTCATAAAATGATCATCCACCAAATGGGCAAAATGGTATGTAGGAAGTCCGTCACTTTTTAAAATAACAATATGTTGATCATTTTGTGCTAGTTCTAAATTACCTCTAATTAAATCTGTAATTTTTATTTTATTTTGATAATTACCATGTGATCTAAAACGAATTACATATGGCTCATTATTTTTAATTTTTGCAATCGCTTCTTTTGGTGATAGTTTAGAACACTTCGCAAATTCACCATAATAACCAGGGTTTAACTTATTTTCCTCTTGAAAATTCCTCATTTTGGATAACTCTTCACTTGAACAAAAACAAGGATATGCCAAATTTCTTTTTACAAACTCTTTAATAACAATGCGATAAATCATTTCACGATTGCTTTGTTTATATGGTCCATAATTTCCAAGTTCATAACTTCCCATATAACCCTCATTAGGAGTAATTCCAAATGCTTCAAGTTGTTTTAATAATTCTTCACCAGAACCTTCAATTTCCCTTTTTGTATCTGTATCCTCTAATCTTGTAAAGAAAACACCATTTGTTTGATTGGGAAAACGCCAAGCAATCAAAGTTGCAAAAAGACTACCTGTATGAAGAAATCCCGTTGGTGATGGAGCAAATCTAGCAACAATTGCTCCCTCTTCAAGATTCCTTGGTGGATACCTTTTTTCTAAATCTTCTACTGTTTCTTTAACATCAGGAAAAATTAACTCTGCTAATTGTTCTAAATCGGTCATTCTACACCTCATTATTATTCACTATTTTTTACTTGTTATATTATAACATATTTTTAAAGATAACGCAAGATATTAATCATATAGAATTTTATTCTATCAATTCACGTGCTAAATTATTAATTTCTTCATAATTTATATTTGCTAGTGCAGATTTAATTTTAATTTCATTTTCACAAAAGACTAAATTTTTACATCCTGATAATTTTTCTTTAATTTTCTTTGCAACTAGTGGTGCCCATGTACCATTATCAATAATAGCAATTTTTTTATTTTGAAAATCTCTTTCAACTAAACCATTTATAAATTGATTCATATAAGGAAATAAATCACCATTATAGGTAATAGATGCCAATACTAATTTAGAATATTTAAATGCTTCACTAATTGCAATTGATTGATCGCATCTTGCAAGGTCAAAAATTTTAACATTATAATACTCATGATTATGCAAAGCTTTTACAAGTTCTAAAACTGCACTTTTAGTATGGCCATAAACAGAATTAAAACAAATTACAATTCCATCTTCTTCACTTTCATATTTAGACCATTTATCATATAAACTAAGATAATAGTTCAAATTGTCACTCAAAACTGGACCATGAAGAGGACAAATAAGTTTAATATCAAGAAGCATCGCTTTTTTTAATAAATTTTGAACAGGAAGACCATACTTTCCCACAATGCCAATATAATATCTTCTTGCTTCATCGATCCAATCTTCTTCAATATCTAAAGCACCAAATTTACCGAAACCATCAGCAGAAAATAATACTTTGTCTTTTGTGTCATATGTTACCATAACTTCTGGCCAATGTACCATGGGAGCAAAGACAAACTTTAATTGATGATTACCCAAATTTAATTGCTCATTTTCCTTTACAACTAATTTACTTTCAATAATCAAATCAGGAAAAAATTGATCAATCATTTGAAATGTTTTTGTATTCCCGACAATTGTAATTTGAGGATATTTTTTTAAACATGCATGAATACTAGCAGAATGATCAGGTTCCATATGGGAAACTATTAGGTAAGAAGGTAATTTACCATTTAATACATCTTCTATATTTTTAAGCCATTCTAAGGAAAAATGTTCATCAACAGTATCCATAATAGCTATTTTTTCGTCTTCAATTAAATAGGAATTATATGAAATACCATTTAAAACTTGATATTGACCCTCAAATAAATCAATTTTATGATCATTTACTCCTATATAATATATTGTATTTGTAACCTTTTTTATCATTATTCTCACCTCATCAATATATTTTACCAAAAAAATACAAACATTTCTATTGTATTGCAAGTAAAATAGCATTTCTTAACTTATTAATTGATAACATATGTTATAAATATCTGTATTATCTATTTTAGAAGGTATTGTAGATGAATCAACATCAAATGGGAATTGAAGAAAAAATTTAACCTTTTTTCTAGAATGATTTTTCCTACGATATAGTTTATTATTGATTTCTTCCTTTGTCCCTGTAAAGTGCGGAAGATTTCCTGTTTCATGATCAGCAGTTACAATAAAAGCGGTATTAGTATTTTTTGATAATTTTTCATAAGCATATTGTATTGCATGATTAAACTCATCTAAATATTCAATCATTTTAAAAATTTCATTTTGATGACTCATCTTATCAATATGAGCAGCCTCAATCATCAAAAAATATCCTTCAGGATATTTACTTTCCATAAAATTAATTGCAAATGCTACCAAATTTACTAGTGTAGGTGTATCATTTTGATGTTGATAATTTACGATTTCTTTAAAACATCCAAAGACTTTTTCTGCATGCATTGACAATTGGTCAAACTGATTTGTAAACAAATACTGCTTATTTTCTAATTGATTTTGATAAGGTAAATAATCAGTATAACCAGCTCCCAAAAATAGATCAATTCCACTATTTATTTGACCATTAATGATATCTTCCACATCATCACGACTTTTGGCATGTGATGAAAAACAAGATGGTGTTGCACCTGATAATGAATCTGTTGTGACAATTCCTATACCTTTATTTAAACTTTTTACATATTCACTAATCGTTAGTAAGTTTTCATTTTTATGCTTTGAAATCTCACCATTGTTAACTTTTTGACCTGTTGCCATTGCGGTCGCGGCAGCAGCACTATCGGTTGGTGAAAAAATAGCATTAGAAAAAGTAGTCATATATCCTTGATAATCAAACGATTCAAAAATCATTTTTTGATTTAAGTATTTTTTCCCAATTTCAATATGATTTTCTCCCATTCCATCACCAATACATAAAATGACTTTTTCTGCTTTTTGTTGTAGATTATCAAAACTATTGCGACGAACAATATCTCTTCGATGAACAAACATAATAACAAAAAATCCAATAAAAACAATCATACTTGATATTAGACAAAAATATCCTATTTTTTGAAGTTTTCTTTTCATTTTTCTTTCCTCATATCATTTTTAAATTTTTATAATTTAAAAAATCTATTTCTTTAACATTTAGAAATAGATTTTTCTATTTATGACAACGTAAAAATTTCTTTTAATCCTACTTTATTTACTTTTAAATCATAGATAAACAAATAAAGAAAATGTAAAATCAATATTAAAATTCCAATTACATACCAAGATGTAAAAATTGGTGCTGATTTTAGTAATGGTTCGCCAATTTGCATTGCTTTCGTAAAGTGCAAACAGTCTTTCTCAAAAAGGCCGAAAGTCATAACCATAGAAAGTCCAATTGGAAAGATAGACCATTTTTTCATTGTTGGTACAATATATTTAGTTAACATACAAATTATAACTAACCAAACCATTATTGTATGATGTAATAAACCTGACACTGATCTTAAATCAAAAAAATTTTGTGATTCTAAGAAATCAGGATAAAACATTGTGATAATACCACCAATAATACCTAAATAAGAAATAAAGTGCAAAACAACATTGTCCTTCTTACCAAAGATAATTGCCAATGATAAAATCAATGATGATAAACCACAAAAAGTATTAGGAATTATATTTAACCAACTATACCCTTCTCTTTTAGAAATTACTACATCATAATAAGTAACCGAAATTCTATTAATCAAAATTAAGATTAGTAGTATAATACCACTTATTTTTATAATTCTAAAATAGATGTCTTCTTTTTTTACTAATTTTATAATGATGATTCCCAATACCATTAAAAGAATTGAAATTATCAAATAAACAATATGGCCAATTCCATATACACCTTGAAATGATACTAAAAACATTTTTGAAACCTCCTTGTTTTTTAATCATTTTCAACTTTTAATTTTGCTTGCCAAATAGCACATAACTTTTCAAAAGAATAAATAGCATTAGCAGGACTTGTCGATGGTAATAAAATAGCTTCAACGCTAAGATGTGGTAATAAATATTTATTATATAAATTTAAAGCTTGATTACCATTAACATATATTTTTTCTATCTTCGCATTTTTTAAAATTACATCAAGATTATTAGGAACTACATTTTTAATTGAATTATCAGCAGAACCTATAATATCACAACTCTTTATCACATCCCAAAGAGCAATTTTATTTTTTAATAACATTGCTTTTTTCTCATCAATAGTCTTTGGAAGTTCTTCTTCATAGATACTAGCAATTACTTTCCAAAACCTATTTTGAGGATGTCCATAAAAAAAAGCCATTTCACGCGACTTAACCGAAGGAAAAGAACCTAAAATAAGAATTCTAGAATCACCATTCCAAACCGGTTCAATAGGATGTGTCTGATTGGTATATTTTTTGTTCATAAATTTCTTTCACTTCTATTTCCTTTTTTTGCAAGTCTATTATAACATATTTTTTAATTTTAGACAATAAAAAAAGATATTTATATTGAATATACAAATATCTTCCTATATTTTGTTTATCATAACATGGAAATTTTGATTTTAGATTTCAATATCATAATCAAAATATTGTTCTTGAAATTGAATATACTCTTCAATCTGTTTTTTTGAATAATTTTTCCCCTTTTCAGCAACAACCCATTTATCCTCTATATCATTTTTACGATGAACAATAGCAATAATCGTTCCTATAAATACTTTCAATGGTATACAAGGACCTATGACATAAGCATCTTGGTACTCACCATCATTTGCAATCACTCCTTCAACATATCCATAATTTACAACATAAATCGTATTATGGTATTTTAAATGATGGCTTCCAAGTGGTCTATCAATTATGACTTTCACTTCTTTACCAATTATCTTACTCATTTTTTACAACCCTTTTAGCAATCTCTAATGCGATGAAGAAATGTTTTAATCTTTCATCAATTTCAATATTAGATAAAATTCCTTTATCCCATTTAGATGAATCAAGATTATCAGCACGATATAAAAAATTATATAATTGATAGCCCCTAAAATTAGCAACAGCTTGACAAGCACTAACTTCCATTTCGACCGCAATACATCCTTCTAATTTTCTCTTTAAAAAATTTCCTTTCGTTTCTCGATAAAAAGCATCAGTAGTCCAAGTTCTACCTAGTACATATTCGATATTTAAAATATCTAAATATTCACTAACTATTTTATAATTGGAAATCTCCATATAATCACTAGCTTTAACATAATGATAACTTACTCCCTCATCTCGATAAGCATGTGTAGGAATAATGATCTTATTTGAAGCAATATTTTTATCAAGTCCACCACAACTACCAAACATAACAAACTTTTTACAAGAAAAAACATAACCAATCTCTTCCATTAGACCTACTGTAAGTGGTGCACCAATATTAGTTTTAACAACTCCAATTTTAGTATTTTTATAGATATAAATAGGATAATTCCCACTCACACTTTTAATTATACTATCATCTAATAGTTCAATTAAATCATCTTCAATTAAGGCTTGCATTATTTTATAAGAAAAATTGATGATACAAACATCCAATTGAATAGTACTTTTTTGACAAACATCCTCTAAATGGATCATTGCTTCGGTTTCGTTATCAAATGTATCAATTATACTCATATTTACTCCTTTTTTTTATTATAACTGAAGTATGCATATGTATTGCAAGAAAATCTAATAACCTATTACGTTATATAGTCTGTATTCATTCAATAAATATTGAAAAAATCTTAAAATATTGAAATTTGTAGACTTTCAAAAGATAAAATAGCCTTTTCGTATGACATTTTACATACTCCTATAAATTATAATTTAATCCATAATCTTTTCCATACATATTTTTAGCGGTTTCATACCGCACTTTTCATAAAATTTAAGTGCACTTTCATTTAGATGCCAAACATTAAGGGTAACATTATAACAATGCTTTTCTTTTGCAAGTTCTAAAACAGCATCATATAATTTTTTACCAATATGTTTACCTCTATAATTCTCATCAACACACAAATCGTCCAAATATAAAGTTTTTATATCAGTCAATATATTGTCGTTTTTATTTTCTTGATATATACAAAAAGCATAACCCTTAATTTTGCCATTATCGTTGGCTACCAAAATAGAGCAATTATCATCATCTATGATTTCTACAAGTTGTTCATAAGTATATTTTGTACCGATATTGAAAATATCTGGTCTACCATTGTGGTGTATTAAATTGACTTGCTTTAATAAATTCAAAATTGCATTTATATCTTTTGTTTCTGCTTTTCTAATTTCCATCATTTACCTCTCTAAATTACCATTTATTTTTTGTTGCTTTAATCCCTTTTTTAATAATTATACCACAAAAATTTCAAATATATCAAAATAAAAGTCTTACACTAGAATTCCTCTTTTACTATTTATTTCTGCTTTTATCTCTAGGCACTATTCTCTTATCTACAAAGATCAACTAACAAAAATGACCTAACATATCTAAAACTGGTGTTTTTTCAAGTGATTGAACAAATAGATTTATCAATTTTGTTTGAATAATTTTAATAATTGTAAAACCATTCTATATCTTACCACTATTAGTTGATGTTTTTTTAGTCCAATAAATGTGCAAAATACCATTCATCTTCCCATGTACTTTTTTTCATCTTGGAATGAATGGATGGTTTCAAATTGACAAAAGTATATAAAATGAATCAGCAATAAAAAACTGTTTGCTATGGACAAACAGTTTTTTATTTATTCAAGTTCAAATACTCCGGTATACAATTGATAGTAATATCCATGAAGATCAATTAACTGCTCATGTGTTCCTCTTTCAATGATCCGTCCGTGTTCTAATACCATAATCGCTTCAGCATCTTGAATGGTTGAAAGGCGATGGGCAATTAAAAAGACAGTGCGTCCCTTCATTAAATTTTGCATTCCTTTTAAAACGATTTGTTCTGTACGTGTATCAATGGAAGATGTTGCTTCATCCAAAATCATAACCGGACAACCGCTGACTGCAGCTCTAGCAATAGATAAAAGTTGAGCCTGTCCTTGAGAAATTGAAGAACCATTTCCTTTGATATACGTGTTATATCCTTGAGGCAAACGAGTAATGAAAGAATCTGCATTGGCCAATTTTGCGGCCTCAATACATTCTTCATCGGTTGCATCAAGTCGTCCAAAACGGATATTATCCATAATTGTACCACTGAATAAATTTGTATCTTGAAGTACCATCCCTAATGATCTTCGCAAATCTTTTTTCTTAATCTTATTAATATTAATACCATCATAACGAATTTTACCATCGGCAATATCATAAAACCGATTAATTAAATTGGTAATTGTCGTTTTTCCTGCTCCTGTTGCACCAACAAAGGCAATTTTTTGACCAGGTTTGGCATATAAAGAAACATCATGTAAAACAATCTTATCTGAAACATAACCAAAATCGACATCAAACATACGAATATCTCCTTGAAGTAAGGTATAGGTAATTGAACCATCTGCTGTATGAGGATGTTTCCATGCCCATAAGGTATGTTCTTTTCGATTGCATTCCACGATATTACCTTTTGTATCATATTTACCCATGACTAAAGTAACATAACCTTCATCTATTTCTTTTTCTTCATCTAGTAATTCATAAACACGACTTGTTCCCCCAATCGCCATAGCAATAGGATTGATTTGATTTGAAACTTCGCTTACATTGTTTGTAAATTGACGAACCATTGGTAAAAAAGAAACTATAACACCAATAGAAATAAAACTATTTGAATGATAACCAGTAATCGTAAGTTCTGGAACTTCAAAGATAAACAAAGTGGTAGCAACAACAGCAACTAAAATGTATAAAAAGTTCCCAATATTTCCTAAAATTGGCATTAAAATATTTGCGAATTTATGAGCATCTGTTGATACTTTTTGCAATTCCGTGACGTGCTTTTCAAATTCTTTTTTACATTCTTCTTCATGAGTAAATGATTTTATCACTTTCAAACCATTCATCATTTCCTCTACATATCCTTCTTCTTTGGCTAAAACATGTTGTTGTGCAGTAAAGTTTTTCGCACTTTTACCCCCAATAAATTTAGTAACCAAAAGTATTGCAATTGTTCCTAAAATAACAATAATCGTTAAATAAATAGAAGAAAAAAGCATAATGACAAAGACAGAAATAAAGGTAACACTGCAGATTAAAACTGTCGTAATAGATTGTGCTAATAATTGACGAATGGTATCAACATCATTCGTAAAAGTAGACATAATTTCTCCCTTATCATGCGTATCAAAATATTTAATAGGTAAGTCTTGCATATGTTCAAAAAGTCGACATCTCAATTCATGCATATATTTTTGAGCATATCGAGCAGTAAGTTGGGAATAGATAAAACCACCTGTAAGAGAAATAACATAAGCTGAAATCATAATGACTAAACATTCATAAAATTCTTTAGAAACAACAACAAAACTTCCTTTTTCAATGGCTGTAGCAATCAAGTTTGTTACTTTTTGAATCATCAATGGGGCAACGATTGGACCTAAGGCTGAAATTAAAGTACAAATTGCAGAAATAATTAAAGCAACAGGATGCGCTTTAAAATAATCAGTGATACAACGAAGTAAGACATGTTTTCTTTTGTGTTTTGCTTCTTTCATTATTCTCCCACCTTTCCAATTCGATTTTGAATTTCATATACTTCTTGATAAATTGCATTATTTTTCAGTAATTCTTCATGTGTTCCTATGCCATTGATTTCTCCATTATCCATAACAATAATAAAATCAGCATCTTGAACAGAAGAAACTCTTTGTGCAATGATAATTTTAGTAATCCCAGGAATAAATTCTTTAAATCCTTTGCGAATATACGCATCTGTTTTCGTATCTACCGCACTTGTAGAATCATCTAAAATCAATATTTTTGGATTTTTTAAAAGTGCTCTAGCAATACAGAGCCGTTGCCTTTGTCCGCCAGAAACATTCACTCCACCTTGTTCAATCCATGAATCATATTGTTGAGGAAATTGTTCAACAAAAGCATCGGCTTGAGCAATCTTACAAGCTTCTTTTATTTGTTCATCTGTAGCATCGGCATTACCCCATTTTAAATTGTCTTTAATCGTACCTGAAAATAAAATATTTTTTTGTAGTACCATTGCCACATGATCTCTTAAGGTTTTTACATCATAGTCTTGAACATTCACTCCGCCTACTTTTACCATTCCAACAGAAGTATCATAGAAACGGGAAATTAAATTGACAAGAGTAGATTTAGAAGAACCGGTTCCCCCAATAATACCTACAGTTTGTCCACTTTTAATATGCAAATTAATATTTTTTAAAGCATACTTTTGGGCATCAGGTTTATATTTAAAAGAAACATCTTCAAAATCAATATCCCCATTTGAAACTTCATAAATGGGATGATCATTATTTTTAATAGATGGTACTTCCATTAAAACTTCATAGACACGATTGATTGCGGGAACAGACATGATAATCATAAATAAAACCATTGCAACCATCATTAGAGAAGATAATACCTGTGCAGAATAAGTAATCATTGCGGATAAATTGCCTACTCCAAATGGAGCATTTTTTGGACCAAACTCAATTCCTTGCGAAATGGCAAGCATACTGCCTAAAAATAGTATCAAACACATAGACATATACATAACTGCTTGCATAGCAGGATTAACCGCATTCATAATTTGTTCAACTTTTTCAAATCCTTTGCCCATTACACCTGATTCATGAGCAAATTTTTCTTTTTGATAATCTTCACGAGCATAGGTTTTCACTACACGCATTCCGCGAACATTTTCTTCTGTTAATTCATTTAAATCATCGTATTTCCTAAACAACTTAATAAATAATTTAGTTGCAATGGGAATTAAAATACTTAAAATAATGACGATAAATGGAATCGTAATTAAAAAAATCCAAGAAATTTGTGGAGCGACAACTAAAGCCATTACAAAAGAGAAAATAAACATAAATGGAGCTCTAACGGCAATCCGAATTAAAAGCATAAAAGCCATTTGGATATTACTAATATCTGTTGTCTGTCGGGTAATTAAAGATGAAGATGAAAATTTATCAATGTTATGAAAAGAATAAGCCGTAATTTTTTCAAATTCATCAGTACGTAAATTTTTAGCAAAACCGGCAGAAGCAATTGCACTCATCCGACCTGCTAAAATACCACAAATTAAAGATAGAATCCCTAAAACTAATAAAATTGAACCATAAATGATAACACCATTTAAAGCTTCTTGTTTCAAAGTTTCTGTTACTTCAACACCAATAAAACTTTGCAAAAGAGAAATTAACCGACTCATAATGTAAGGTATAATACATTCTAAAATTGTTTCTACTAAAACAAAACCAATCGATAAATAAGCGTATTTTCGATATTCTCGAGTGGAATGTAGTAAATACTTAAATTTATAAATAAAACTCAATTTTCTTTCTTTTTTTTGTTCCATATTTTTCCTCCTTTTTAATTCATCTTTGTCTCAATAAAGAACTTTTGCTTTAGAAATGAATTATTTGCATAAACTATCTCTATTTTGTTTTACTTATTTTTTATCATCTCTCACCACTTTTGCGCAAACTTCGTATACAATATTACTCCATATAGTTAACTTTCTTATTAGTTTTTAATGCATATTCTATTTCAGACTTGGTACTTGAACCAATGTATCCATTTTTATTTATAACAAATATTTCATCTGCCATATCTATTTTTCTTTTATGCATATCATCAAGCATTTTTTTGATATTTTCTGTCCAAACTTCATCATCACCGCTATGTCCAAAAAGTCCAACCGAAATTACAATATTTCCTTCCAAAGTCAATCTTTTTTGTTCTATTAGAAATTCATCTTTAAACTTCGTGCTTCCACACAAAGTAATAACCTTATATTTTCCAACCATTTTAATTCCTCCTCCTTAAAAAACTTTTTAGTTAGTAAACTCATACCTATTAAACTATTTTAATACAAATATCCATACCTAGTAATTTGAGATAAACTTAATTATTTTTCATAAATATAATATCAAATTCCTAAAAAACCTTCATACATATTAATAATAACCATTAAGTAATGCAAGAATTTCTATTTTTTATTATCAATATAAACATAAAAATTTAAATCTATAAATATTTTTATTTTGATTTCCTTCGTATTTTTTCTATAATTTTAGTTTCTATTGTTATTGATTCACTACTATCAAATGTGTAGTTTAGATTATTTAATAGAAATTCTATAAATTGATAATTTCACAGCAATTTTAGGCTATTTCCCCTTTAAAACAAAAAAGTTCTAATATTTATCATATCAAAACTTAACTTCTAACATGTCTTTAATGTACAAAAAACTCTCCTATATACTACCTAATTACTAAATAATTCTTGTAATTTCTCTATCTAAATACTCTCTAATAATTGCACCTATTACATTATAAGTAATGCCATTTTCATCTAAGAAAAATGGAGTATCAAAATTATCGTTAATATATTTTTGTAATACATTATATCTTTCTATGTCTCTAACCCTTTTAATTACATCGTCATTGTTACAAATCCATTCATAGTTAATGGATTTAAATAACTAGTTCTTAACGTTTCTTTAGTTTTAATACCTATTCTATTCATTAATTTATTAACACTGTAAAGAATACTTATCTCCATTAAATAAAGTAATTTATTAATATAAGTTGATATATTTTTACTTTTTTCTCCAATACTCAATAAAATGTTATCTAGTGCCTCATCAATCGCTATAATCATAAATTCTATAAATTCATTCAAATTACCATTTTTATGACATAATATTCTTTCAAAAATAAGAAAATTAATATTTTAAAATTTATGACTCAATTGAAATAAATTTAAATATAGAATCCCATTTATAATACATTATGCCAAAGTCTAGCAATTATTCCATTGTCATTAAAAAAAGGATGTATAAAGATATATTTTATCTACTAACTTCTAGTAAATCAGTTAATTCTTCTTGACTAATCTTTTAATTTTTTCTAAATTACTTCCAAATTTAATTTTCATATACTATTAATATTACTTAAAACTCCAATGAAATATTTGTAAAAAAATTATAAAATTCATAATTTTATATTTTTTAAGAAAAAGAAAAGACTGGTTATTTTAACTTCATACCCAAAGTCTCTTCTTTTATATTACAAATATTTTATTTCATAAACTTTCATAATTGCTAAGGATATACTTTACTTATTATCATAGTAACAGATGCAAATTTAAAATGATACAACATCGTTTGTCCACCACATTATTTATACCATATTTTATAATCTTTATGATAATGATTATATTTAAATCATAGTTGTCGACATCCCTTGTATAATTTTATAGTGATTACTTTATTAACCATTTTTTATAGAGGATTTTATTTTAACATTTATAATCATATCTTAACTTAAAAATGTATATTGAAGAGGAACAGTTATACGTTCATTCAATATACAAAAAGTAGATATCTACAATAATATTGTATTCAGAAATTAATAAAATATACTAAAAAAAGGATATAAATCCTTTTTTCAATTAATCTAAAACTGCAGAGGGATTCGCTTATGCGTAACGATTTGGGCGTCTCAGCATCAACTACTTAATTTATAAATTCCATGCTAGTTTTAATATGTATTACATGATACATATATATTATACTAATTTTCTATTAATTTGTCAATATATTAAAGAATATTTTTATTTTTTTTGATACCTGTCTTATAAAAGAACAATATTAATACATAACTTAGGAATAAAATAAATGCTGGGGACAAAATTAAAACATTCTTTAACCACACTGTTTTAACAAACATCGATATAATAAAATTAAGTATGCTTATTGTGGCATTAGTGATGGTTACAGTAGTAAACAGTTTTGCAAATAAATTAAGTTTTTCTTCCCTAGAATTTTTTAGCAATTTATCCATTGGTTCAATTGAATCCCTAATTTCATCACTAAAAGATTTTATTGATAATGAATTAAAAAACAATTCATAAATCTTTTGTTGATAATAAAATAGTGAAACTTTATTAAATAAATATTTTGTTTTAAATATTGTATATTTCTCTTTAATAATTAATAAATCATCTCTTAAATCTTTATCATAAATATCTAAATTTTGAATGCAGCGCTTAATAAAATGTAAATAATAATATTGATGTAAAACTAAAATATATGAATAAAACAGATTTTGTACAATAGCTTTTTCATATGTTCTTTCAAACAATTCTCTATTTAAAGAATTATTTTGAGTAATTGATAAAACTCCCTCTTCATTACAAAAAACATTATTTCCTAAAAACATACTATAATTATTAATATTATGAGGTTTATTATTTTTATAAGATTTAACACTATTTCTATTTAAAAAGTAATTAGAAATAATATTAATTTCATTTTCATCAATCAAAAACTGATCACCATGTAAAATAGTTTGCTTATTACCTAAAACTATATCAGAAAACAATTGAAAACGTGTTGTTTTTGAATTTCCTTGCATATCAAAAGATTCATATTTTAACTCATTGCCAATTACACTTTTAACAAAAGAATCAATCTCAATATCTTTAAAATGATTTCTTAAGTCTAATAAATAGTCAAAATAATCTTCTGGAATTTTAATATTTAATAATTTATACATAATTTCAATAAAGAAAATTCCTGTTTCGAAAACAATTAACCTAATGTTAGATATTCTATACTTACTAACTAATTTGTTTCCATAACTATTTGTTAAAGGAAAACAAGAAAAGCAATCTAAATCTTTTCCTTTAAATATGTATACTAAATTTTTTTTATAAAAAATATTTTCAATATGATCAAAATGTCTAGAATTATCACTAATAAAAGAATTGTCTATCACAAACCCTTTTTTAATTACTTCTGATTTTATTTTTTCAATATTTTTTTCATCAGACATAAACGTATATATAAGACTAACATGAGTCTCTTGAGGAAAATTATTCTTACTATTATTCAAATTATTATTTTGAACTTCATTAACATTATTCATCATTTATTACACCCCCCTATGAAGTTTTTATATATTTTATTATAGCATTTTCAACATAATTTTTTAATAATTTTATAAAATATTAGGATAAATTTAGTAATTTCAATTCATTACAAATAATGCACTTATCATAATATACTCTAATACCATCAATTTTTCCTTCATAAGATGATAGCAATCTATTATTTATATGAGAAATATTCATCAATATAGCAACTCTTGTTAAATTAGGACTTTTACTACTATGACAACAACCAAATAATTAATTTTTATATTTTTAATATAACAAAAACATTTTTTAGAAATCAAATTTTCTAATAATAAAAGAGAGGAACATAACTTTAGAACTAGAATCTCTTCTTTTTAACTTAAATTTTATAACCTATAACTTTTGTAGTTCTAAGGTCAATACTTAATACTATATGTGTGTTATCTTTCTATTCTCTTGACTTATTACCCATTTGAGTCAATTACATATGCTAAATACCTATATTTTAACATTAATTCACATATTTTTATGTAATTTTCATTTAAATTTATACTATCAACCTTAGATTGTACATATGTGTTAATGCTACACAATATGTACTTTAAATCTGTATTTTTAAAATATATTATTAAATTATTGTTATAATATTATTTTGTTTTTATCTAAAACTTTTTTTAATCAAATTTGAGTTCAAATCTACTTCTGATAAAATTTACATTAAAATCAGCCTTAAAAATAAATTTATATTATTTCAATAAGGTAATAAAAAACTACTAAAACATATGTAAACATCAATTAAGTAAACAAATTTAATGTTTTTAAATGTTAGTAGTCTTTTTATCAACTAAATACATGTAAGGCATATGAAAAGGCTACTACTATTTAATTACTTAATAATAGTTTTATGAATGATGAACGATATGTTTTACTAATTAACTGGTTGTCGCAATTAATTAAAATAAAATTATCAAATTTTTACCATGATGTATCATCATCACAATTGCAATCAACAGAGCAATCACAATCACAATTACAATTACAATCGCAGTCACAATTACAATCATTGCAATCTGAACAATCACATGCAGTTCTACAATCACAAATACAATCATCGCAATCACAATTGCAATTTCCATCACAATTACAATCTGCTGATTTAAAGTTTTTAATTCTTCTAATATTTCTAATTGGTATGTCAATAAATATTGCGTTTGATTTTTTTAATTCAATTAGTTTTTCTAGCATAATAATCCTCCTTATCTTTCATTAAATCACTGAAATTATAAGATAACCACTGCAATAAACACCCACCTGCACATACAGAAAAATCATTACAATTTATACACCTATTTGAAGGAGAGGATAATAATTTTTTAAATTGTTCTTCAATTTTAGGAGAATACAATTCAACATTTAAAGTTTTAAAATCATGATAATCTTTTCCATATTCTAAAATAGGAAATTTGAATAATGAATTACACGGAATAATATTTAAATTAGTATCAAAAATTAGTCCACTTCGATTTTGTAGTTGACAAGTTGTTGAAATACAATTATGCCTAATAAGCTCCATAATAAACTCTTTAGGCCATATACATAGTGGTAATGTCATATGGAAATTAAAATGAATCTTATGTTGAAATAAAATCTTACATTGTTCAATAAAGTTTTCAATCAATACAAATAAATCTATTCCATGATTTGTGATTCCGTGTTCGGTTAAATAAGGATTACAAAAAGATAAATAAAAGTATTTAACACCTCTACTTTTTAATTCAATTAACATATTTGACAAACCATTCACATTGTCATTTGTTATTACATATGAGATTGTTAAATTGACCTTACGATTTATTAAATTATCTATTGCCATCATAATTTTATCAAAACAATCAACTCCAGTATAATCAACGTATTCTTGCTTTGAAAAACCTTTTACTGAAACGTTATAATTTTTTAATCCATGTGAAATCAAATCATCTAAAAACACAAGATTATTTAGAGATAGTCCATTTGTGATAATGCTAGGAACAACTCCATTATTAGAGCAAATATCTAACACATCAATAATCTTCTTATATCTCGTGGGCTCTCCTCCAATTAAAACCAATTTATTTACACCGTATGTTTGAATAATAGAAATAGCTTTTTCCACATTTCCTAAAGACATGTCATTGTTTATATCATAATTCGTTGTTTGTGCATAACACCATTTACACCTCATATCACAAGTTCTATTTATGGTTAACCAAAATGTTTTGGGTGAACTACAAAATCTCACAATTAATCACCTCATTAAAAATTTGACATAATCATATCATATTAAACGGCTATTATATTTTACTTTCACCTAATTAATATAAATTTGCAACATAGTTTAAAAAAACAAAAACTGCATTCTCATGCAGTTGGGTGATACTATATTAACTTATTAATAGTCCCCCAACTTTTATCCCCTAATAAATTCTATCTACATATTATCACAACATTTAACAAATTTCCACTAATATAATAATTTTTTTCAATTTATGAAAAAGCCCACTTTTCATTGGACTTTTATACTTTTTCTTTTTCAATTGCTAATTGTTCTCGTAAATATTCTATTTGTTTTGTAAGATTGATGATTTCAATATTGTATTTTTATTTATCTCCATTTATATCCATTCTCGTATTAATAGTAACATCTCTTAATCTATTTAATTCTGTTATTTGATGTTGGATAGCATAAATGTCTGTATTTGCTTTTTTTCCTGTCATAACTGATTCTAAATTGGACATCATAATTTCAATGATTTCATCTTGACATTCAATGGCTTGACTAATCGCTTTACAAATAGATTGTTGCAAATCTTCTTCTTTAATTGTGATGGATTGATTACAATACTTCTTTCTATGTTCTACACAATTTGAACATCTCCATACTTTTTGATTCACACCCTTTAGTTTCCAAGTTCTTCTTTAATATGGACTTCCACAACAACCACACACTGATAAATCCGTTAATGCATATTTACCACTATACTTTGAAAATCCTATTTTCCTACTACTTGATACTTCAGTCTTTCCGCTTCTTCTTGCGATTTCTTTTTGTACCTCTTTAAAAGTATGTTTATCTATAATTGTGAGATGATTATTTAAAATTAAATATTTGGGTAGTTCTCCATGATTTTTCTTCGATTTTTTATTAATACAATTATCAATATAACTTTTATGAAGAATAATATTGCCACTATATTTTTCATTTGTTAAAATACTTTTGATTGTTCTTTTATTCCATATAGTATTTCCTCGATAAGTAAGAATTTTATTTTCTTCTAAATATGTTTTAATTTGATCTAAGCTATTTTTATCTAAATACATTTGATAAATCTTTTTAATTGTTATAGCTTCTTCTTCTACAATTTGAGGATTTCCTTATATTATATCCAAAAAAATTAGACTATTAATTTACTTTTTTTATTCTTTTAAAAGTTCGAACCTCATTTAACTTAAAAAAATGCAAAAATATAGCCTCGATTATAAATCCTATTTTACACCATTTTTGAACAACTCCAATAACTAAAAAAGCCCTAAAATACTTACGTTTTTTAGGACTTTAAAGGCAAAATAGCCTTTTTAGGCTTTATTAAATGTCTTATAAAGCCTAAAAAGCTATTTCAAAAAAATTCATCTTAAAAAGTCAATTAAGAGTTCAAGACCTATTAAATCTAGAAAAAGACAAAAATATAACCTCGATTATAAATCCTACTTTAGACCATTTTTGGGCAACTCCAACAACTAAAAAAGCCCTAAAATACTTACGTTTTTTAGGACTTTAAAGGCAAAATAGCCTTTTAGGCTTTATTACATGGTGCAATCGATGAGACTCGAACTCACACGTCCATTTGAACACTACCCCCTCAAAGTAGCGCGTCTACCTATTCCGCCACGATTGCATAAACAATTTTCTATTTAAGAAAATTGCTAATTAATTTCAGTAACATCATCTGGATAGTATGTGTTAACTTCACTATGAATATCATCACTTGCTATTTGGGCAAGAGGTAATTTTATATATGTTACTTCTGCCTCTGCCAAAATATTTCCATCCATATCATAAATTTTTGCATCACCAACAAATCCTCTTTTAGTATTTTTAATAATTTTACCAACTGCTTTCAATTTAACATCATACAGAACAATTTTTCTAAATTTAACTTTTAAATCCATTGTGACACCCCATGTTGTTGGTTCTGTAATCCAGATAGCTCTTCCTGCAACTTCATCTAACATAGCGGTAATCAAACCACCATGAGTACGCCCAGGATAACTTTGATGTATTGATTTGTATTCAAAAATACTTACTAAACTACCATCTTCCATCTCATAAAATGGTGCTTTTAGTCCAAAAGGATTATCCATTCCACAAATGTAACACATTTTACTATTTGTTTGCTTTTTTAAAACCTTCATCTTTTAACCTCTATGTATTAATTTACAATTTTTTTCGTATGATAGAATATAGGAGGGATTTCATTTGAACAATAATTACGAAGAATTCAAAGAAGCTGTCAAATCCTTCTCCAACTGGTTAGATTCCATCCCACCTTATGAATATAGTTTGACCGGTGTTATCATAGCATATATTATAGCACCAAATCTAACAAATAATGCCCAAAATGCTTTTGGAAATTGGCTAGAACTAGTTGGACAAATTATTTTAACTATTTCTGCTCAAGCAAGTGCAACACCCGAGACGGGTCAATATAATCGACTACTTGCAGACGTTGAAAATCTAAAAGCAGAAATTGAAAGATTAAAAAATAGAAATTAAATATTTTTCCAATAAGGTAACGAAGCCTTTTGATAAATATTCTCATTATAATATTTTATTTCGTTTTTATCATATTCGTCCATATCTAATAATAATTCATCTAATTTATTACTTTTTATTTTCAACTTATTTATCACTTGCGATAATAAAACAATTCTTGATATTTCATAACGATAAAAAGGATAATTTTCCTCTAACATTTCTTTTGCAAATTCTCCACTAAATCTTTCATCGTTTAATAGATAAAAATATGCATAAAAATAAACAATATGCGAACAAGTATATTTTCCACTTTTGTTAATTACTGATAAAATAATATTTTTAGCCTCATCTATCTCTACATCAGTACCAATCCCACTAATTTTAGCATAAGCATAATATCCATAAGCGCAATCACAATCGGGTTCTATCACTTTTTTTATTTTCTCATAAGCCTTTTGGTAATAATGAAAAGCCTTTTGATTATTATTAGATAATTCTAAACATCTCGCATATAGGCTTAACGTACAAGAATCATCTCCATACTCATTCAGACATTGTTCAATTATTTTTTTGCCCTTTTTCAAATTTTGATGATAACCATTTTCTTGGTAAATATATCTAATAGCAACCTTTCGCTTAGACCACACTGAATCACCTTGTAGTGCATTCTTTTCATTTTTTTTAATAATTTTATTCATTTTTTTAGAATTTGTATAATTACAAATAGAATCATAGTATTCAAGTTCATCAATATATCCTAATTCATAAGCTTGATAATAGTACTTGATAATTTCATCATATGGTTTATTTATTCTCAATGCTGTTTCCGCAAGATTAAAATAAATTATTCCTTCTGCTCTTGTTTGAATAATCGTTTGTAAAAATTGATAGTTATCCTCTTCCCTTTTTAACATTCGATTCACTTTTAAAATATCAAGCATAATCCCATTGTTAGGAAATAATTCATAAGCTTCACGAAAACAATTGAGTGTCATTTCTATTTTATTACTATCCATATCTAGTAATAATGCACCTTCCATATACTTCAATTTCCAAGATTGATGATTATGAAGATAAGGAATGATTAAATCTAAAGCTTTTTGATACTCTTTAGCATCATCATATACTTTAACCTTTTCCATAATCATATCTTCCTCATTGACTTCAGTTTTCATCGTATCAATTATTTCTAAAGCTTTAGTATAATCTTTTTTAATGGTATATCCCTCAATCAATAAAGTTTTGACTGAATAATCGTGCTCCTCATATTGTAAACATATTTCAGCATTATAAATAGCCTCATCAACTAAAGCAATATGATCTGTTTTATAATACTTTTTCATTGCTAAACGAGCCTTTAAATAGTATACAACTCCACTATGACCGAAACTACTTACAAGATGATCAATTTCCTGAGAAGCCTCGTCAAATTTTTCTAAAGAAATCAAAATATCACATTTGCAAATTAGATAATCCAGTTCCTCTTCTAACTCCTTATCCTTTAAGCATTCATTGATCATTTTCAAGGCTTCTTCTAAATCCTCATCGTTTCCTCTTCTAGCATAAGCCCTAGATAACGCAAAATAAATCTCATTAGCAAATGGTGTATCATTTATAATGGCCAATTTTCCATATTTTATAACCTCATCTATCATATCTAATTCATCATAAACAAGAGTAAGAAAAGAATATGAAATTTTAGCATATTTTGTTTTTTTATTGATTAACTCTTTCAAATCATTAATAGTATTTTCAAAATGTTCTTTTAAGCGCGAAATATCAATCATAGCCCTACTATATCTAGCATCATTTTCTAATGCCTTATCACCAATAAGATTTGAAAAGGCTTCATACGCTTCTTTATATTTTTCCTCTTCAACTAATTGAAAAGCTTTTATTATGTCATTCATCATATCACCTAATATTTTTTCATTTCCATTTCATGGTCTTTTTTCTTCAAATCTTCACGTTTATCATAAAGTTTTTTACCTCTTGCCAAAGCAATTTCAATTTTGGCTAAACCATTTTTTAAATAAATTTTAGTTGGAATAATCGTATAACCATCTTTAGCTATTTTAGTTGTTAATCTAACAATTTCAATTTTATGCATTAATAATTTTCTTGTTTGATCAGGACGATGATTGAAGAGATTTCCCATTTCATATTTTGAAATATTCATACCATTTATAAAAATTTCACCATATTTAATATAACAAAAACTATCTTGTAAATTAACTTTACCATTTCTAATGGCCTTGATTTCAGTACCAGTTAAAACAATTCCACATTCATATTTTTCATCAATAAAATAATCATGAAATGCTTTTTTATTTTGAGAAATAATTTTTTCTAACGCATTATTTGCCATTTCATTTGTCCTTCCTTAAAAGTCTAAATTCAACTGCTCTTTTCTCCAAATTCGTTTTTATCACTCGCACAATTACTTTATCACCAATTTGATAAACCTTACGAGTTTTTTCTCCTTTTACTCTTCCTTTTAATTCATCAATTTCATAATAATCATCAGTCATTTGATTATATTTTACTAAACCTTCTACTGTATTGTCAAGCATAATATATAGTCCATATTGCGTGATTGAAGAAAGAATTCCTTTAAAGGTTTCACCAATAAAATTGCTCATATACTCGGTTTTCTTCAAATCCACACAATCTCTTTCTAACACTTCTGCTTTTCTTTCAGTTAAACTAGCCTGAATAGCAGATTTATTTACTTTTTCCATAAAATAAGAGACAGGATTTGTAGCAAACGTTTCTTTTTTTCCAAGCATAAATTCTTTGATTAAACGATGCACAAGCAAATCTGGATATCTTCTAATTGGTGAAGTAAAGTGTGTATAGCAGTTACTTGCTAGACCAAAATGACCTATATTGGTCTCTTGATATTTAGCCTTTGTCATACTTCTAATCATTAGTCTAGAAACAATAGCATCTTTAATTTTCTCACTTTTAGTTCTCGTTTCATTTTCCATATCAAGTAAAATTTGTTGAAGAGTTTTTGGTAAAGCTTTTTTGTTTTTTATTTTCATATCATAACCAAATTGGTCTAATGCTAGAAGAAGTCTTGTAAGTTTTTCATCCTTCGGTTCTTCATGAACACGATAAATGAAAGGTACATCAAGCCATGTCATTGCTTGAGCAACTGTTTCATTAGCAACTAGCATAAATTCTTCAATTAATTTTTCAGCAGTTCTTCTTATTCGAACCTCTATTTGTATAACTTTACCATTTTCATCTAAGATAAGTTTAGGTTCTAATGATTCAAATTCAAAAGAACCTCTTTTCAATCGCATATTATTAAGAATTTTAGCTAATTCTTCCATATTTTGTAAAAGAGGAACAATATCTTGATATTTAGAAATCAATTCTTTATCATTATCTTCTAAAATTTGATTGACAGCAGTATAAGTCATTCGATGATTGCTATGAATTATTGCTTCAAATATCTCATAATTGACAACTTTACCACTACTATCTATTTCCATCTCGCAAGCCATTACTAACCTATCCACTTTTTCATTCAAAGAACATATGCCATTAGATAGTTTTTTAGGAAGCATTGGAATAACCCGATCTGGTAAATAAACACTAGTTCCTCTTTCATATGCTTCTATATCAAGAAAAGATTGTTCTTTAACATAGTTAGCCACATCGGCAATATAAACCCCTAGTAAATAATGACCATTATCTAATTTTTCAACACAAATAGCATCATCTAAATCCTTCGCATCATCACCATCTATTGTAATAATGGGTTTATTCCTTAAATCCCTTCTTTTAGGATTTTTAGTCATTTCTTCATTGGCATTTATACTAGTAGGAATTACTTGAAGTTCTTCAACCGCCTCATTTGAAAATTCAGTTCTAATATTTTTAGCTAAAACTAATCCAGTTATATCTAATCCTGGTAAATTTTTATTTCCATACGATTTTATGATTACTCCATCTGCTGTATGATTTTGACAAAATGTATCAATTTTAACCTTTACGATATCTCCACTAACAGCATGATTGATATCTTCTTTTTTAACAAAAACTTGTAAATGGATTTTATAATCAAGAGGTTTAACAACATATTTACCATGATATTTACTAATAATACCAACTAATTCCGTATTATTTCTTTTAACAATTTCTAAAACTTCACCTTCAAGCCGTCCTTTAGAATCAAAATTGTATTTGACCATAACTTCATCATAAGTTAGTGCTCCGTTTAAAGCACTATATGGAATAAAAATACTACCATATTCAGTATCTAAAAAAGCAAAGCCAGCATCTTTTACATCAATAATCCCATATGCTATATTAAAATATGCCAAAGGTGCAAATTGACCTTTAGAATTATAAATTATTAACTTTTCATCGACCATTTGATTTAATGTTTTAGCAAGCAAAGTAAAATCGCTAGCCGAATTAAGATTTAACAGATTATACAATTCATCAATATTTAAAGGTAAATAATCCTTTTTATTCATTATATCTAAAATTTGATTTTTCATAATCATAAATCTCCTTTTTAAAATAAAAAGGGCACTTTATTGGCCCTTTGTGATTTTATAGTTTTGGTAAAATTACTACAACAATTGCGACAACAAAAAAAACAATTGAAAGAACTGTTGTAATTTGATTAATAACTTTTTCAGCACCTCTTTGTTTCTGCTTTGCCATTTCTGATTTTGCCCCTGAAAATGCACTAGATGCATCATCTTTTGAGTTTTGTAATACAATAATTAGCGTTAAAGCCAAAGAGATAACTAATAATAAATAATCATACCAATGCATTGCACCCATATACGTGGCCTCCTATTTGACATTTTAATATATACTAAACAACGTAAATGTATTATATCATAAAATTCATTTTAATTCTACTAATTTACTAATTTATTTTTTTATAGCATATTTAACAACGTCATCAACACTTTCAACGGGAATAATATTTAGACTATTTTTGACACTATCTGGTACTTCTTCCAAATCTTTGGTATTATCTTTAGGAATTAAAATGGTTTTAAGTCCACTTCTATGTGCCGCAATAGATTTTTCTCGTAATCCTCCAATTGGTAAAACTCTACCTCTTAGCGTAACCTCGCCTGTCATTCCTACACAATGATCAACTTTTTTACCATTAAAGGTTGAAATAATTGCTGTAGCAATTGTAATACCTGCAGATGGACCATCTTTAGGAATTGCCCCTTCTGGTACATGAATATGTAAATCACTTTGTTTAAAAACATCAGGATTAATATCAAACTTTTCAGCATTTGTTTTAACATAACTTAAAGCAGCTTGGGCAGATTCTTTCATTACATCACCAAGTTTACCTGTTAGAACAAGTCTACCTTCACCTTTATAATGAGTTGCCTCCACTGACAAAGTATCACCACCAAATTGAGTATAAGCAAGTCCTGTAACAACACCTATTTGATCTAATTCTTCAGTCATATTATGAGTATATTTTGGTCTTCCTAAAAATTCTTCAATATTATCAACTGTAATATCAACTTTGTCTAAATGATCAATCAAAATTGTTTTTATGGCTTTGCGAACTAAAGTTCCAATCATTCTTTCTAATTCACGAACTCCTGCTTCTCGAGTATACTCTTGAATAATTTTATAAATCGCTTGATCACTAATTGTAAAGGATGCTTCATCTAATCCATTATTTAACAATTGTTTTTTAACAAGATGACGTTTGGCAATTTCAAACTTCTCATACTCAGTATAACTAGATACTTCTACAATTTCAAGTCTATCTCGCAAAGGTGCAGGTATATTTCCTAAATAGTTTGCTGTAGCAATGAAAAAAACATTTGATAAATCATAAGGTTCTTCAAGATAATGATCGCTAAAATAGCGATTTTGTTCTGAATCTAAAACTTCTAACATTGCACTAGTTGGATCACCTTTATAGTCACTAGACATTTTATCAATTTCATCTAAAAGAAAAACGGGATTATTTGTACCTGCTTTGGCCATTGATTGTAAAATTCTTCCAGGCAAAGCTCCAAGATATGTTCTTCTATGCCCCCTAATTTCTGATTCATCTTTGACACCACCTAAGGCTTGTTTAACAAATTGTTTATTTAAAGCCTTGGCAATACTTCTTGCAAGTGAAGTTTTACCAACACCAGGAGGACCTACTAAACATAAAATGGTCTGAGGATTTTTATGATTCATTATTTTGACCGCTAAATATTCTAAAATTCGGTCTTTTACTAAATCAAGTCCATAGTGATCTTTATCTAATTCAGCTTTGGCAATATTGATATCCTCACAATCAACTGATTGCTTACTCCAAGGAAGTTCAATCATAAAATCTAAATATTTACGAATTACCCCTGATTCAGGTGAACTACCAGGCATCGAAACATATCTATTCAGTTCAATAAGAGCCTTTTCTTCAATAGTTTTAGGCATACCGGCAGACTGAATTTTTTTCCTAAGTTCATCTATTTCATTTTCACGTTTTGCTTTTTCGCCAAGTTCTTCTTGAATTGCCTTCATTTTCTCACGCAAATAGTATTCTTTTTGCGATTCGCTTATACTTTTTTTTACTTCATTTTCAATTTTAGTTTCTAATTCTTTAAACATTTGTTGCTTATATAAATCTTCTAAAAGTGAGGAAAGACGACTGGTAATGTCTAATTCAAATAAATATTTTAATTTTGACGACAAATCAATATTTAAATTGTGAGCAACAATATCTGTAAACTCATCATAACTTACAGCTTTACTTAAAAGATTATTATTTTCTTTAGTCAAAACAACATCCAATCCTGTTTTAATCATAAATTTTTTAATTAAACCATATGTAGCATCATCCTTAATGTTATCAGATGATATAGATGGAGTTGTCACGATATCAACTAAAAATCCTGTTGATGAAGTTAAGAAACCCTTAATATCGCATCTTACAATAGTCTGAAATTTAACTCTTCTAGTTCCACTAGGACTTGTCATATTCAGTGCGATTTTAGCCACTACAGCTCGTCTATAAAAATCATTTTCAGTAAAATTTGTTTTATTTTTTTCAGGAACTAATAATACTAAATAATTCTTATATTGTTCTGCTACTTTCAAAATTTTTAAATCTATATCATTATTAAAATCAACTCGAACTTCATTATTAGGTAGTGGAACAAAATCCTTAATAACAATTCCTGGCAATTGAGCATCAATTTTTTCTAATCGATTAAACATTTTATCATCCTTTCTAAAAATTTAAAATAACTTAAATTTTTTATTTTATGCATTTATAACTTTTTCTTTTCTTTTTATAATCTTATTTTGATTAATTTCAATTATCTTAGTTCCATCATTCAGTGGTAATTCAAATAATGTATCTAACATCATTTCCTCCACAATTTTTTTAAGTGATCGAGCACCAGTTTTTTCTTTAATTGCTCTTGCGGCAACTTCATCTAAGGCATTATCTAAAAAAGCCAATTCAACATCACATGTTTTGAATATATTTTGATATTGTTTAATAATAGCATTGGATGGTATTGTTAAAATTTGTTTTAATTCACTGGCTGTTAACTCATTCAGTCTTGCAATAATCGGTAATCTTCCTAAAAGTTCAGGAATGATACCATATTTTCTAATTTTATCGAGATAATTAATTTCATCATTAATTTTAGAGGAATTGAAACCCACACTATATTTTGTTTCACCCTCTAATCCTTCAAATGCACCGGCACAAATAAATAAAATATTAGTAGTATCTATTTTTAAACATTCTTGATATGGATGTTTTCTACCCCCTTGAGGAGGAACATTTACAATATTGCCTTCTATAATTTTTAATAAAGCATTTTGAACACCCTCACCAGATACATCTCTTGTTATTGATGGATTTTCACCTTTTCTTGCTAGTTTATCAAATTCATCAATAAAAACTATCCCTTTTTCCGCAAGACTAATATCATAATCCGCATTTTGAATTAATCTTAAAAGAATATTTTCAACATCCTCGCCAACATAACCAGCTTGAGTATAAACAGTAGCATCGCAAATAGCAAGTGGTACTTTAAGAATTTTAGCCATTGTCTTTGCAAGGTGAGTTTTACCAGTTCCAGTTGGTCCAATCATCAAAATATTAGATTTCTCTAAATGAAGAGAAGGATTAGTAATTCTTAAATAATGCAAATATAAAGCAACCGATAAAGTTTTTTTAGCATCTTGTTGCCCTATAACTTCTTTTTCTAAATCCAAATAAATTGATTTAGGTGTTATTTGATTGACTTCAAATTTATATAACTCCCTTTTCTGTTCTTCTTCTTGAAATTCAACTAGTTTATGATATAAATCTAGACAATCAAAACATATACAAGCATTTAATCCTTCAATTCCTAAATTATCAATTGTTATTTCATTATTACAAAATGAACAAAATTTTTGTTTTGCCATATAATAATCACGCTCCATAATTATTATGGAGCGAATTATCTTTTTTATGATTCTTTTTCGTTACTTATTCACTTTTTTGTGTTTTAGTTATTGCATTTGCCTTCAAAAGTTCAATTACTTTATTCGCTTTAACTTGATACGCAACTTGGTTTATACGATATTGTTTTTTGACTTGAGCAATTTTTTTATCCGCATCTTTGTCTTGATCTTTCACACCTGCAATTTTTTTATATTCTGCTTCTATTTCTTTATCAGATGCTTCAATTTTTTCAAGTTCAATAATTTTATCAATCACAAGTTCTTGTAAAAAGGATTTACGCGCATAGTCTTCCGCATTTTTCTTAAAATCATCAAGTGAAGACATTCCACTATATTGTAACAAAACTTCAACTGGCATTTTGTATTGTTTAGCTTGTTCTTCTACTCTTTTTACTTGATTTTCTACCTCAGAATCAATTAATGATTTGGGAAATTCCGCATAAGATGCTTTACAAACAGCATCAACTAAACTATTTACCAAATGACTTTCTGCTTCTTGTTCTTTTCTCTTTTTTAAATCCGCTTTCACATAATCTAAATACGCATCAACTGTTTGAACTC
>FR890804.1:63920-97178 GCA_000433035.1 Staphylococcus sp. CAG:324
TGAACTCCAGAAATTTCTAATTCTTTTACCAATTCATCATTTAATTCAGGATATACTTTTCCTTTTACTTCATGAACTTTAACTTTGAAAGTGGCATCTTTACCTGCTAAACTTTCATGATAATCCTTAGGAAAGGTAACATTAACCTCAACTTCATCCTCACTTTTTGCACCAATTAATTGATCTTCAAAGCCAGGTATAAATGATTTTGAACCTAATTCAAGGGGATAATTATCAGCCTTTCCTCCGTCAAAAGCAACACCATTTACAAAACCTTCAAAATCAATAACAACAGTATCCCCATTTTCAGCAGGTGTATCCTTAATGACATTTTCAACTTTAGTATCTAATACCTTTTTAACTTCTTCATCAATATCTTTTTTTAGTACTCTTGTTGAAAGAGGTTTTACTTTAATTCCTTTGTATTCACCAAGATGAACTTCTGGCCATACATCAACCTCAGCTGTATAAGTAAATCCTTTTCCTTTTTCAAGAGAAGAATAATCTAAATCAACTTTCGGTTCATCTGTTGGAAATACTTTTGCCTCCATCACTGCTTTTGGATACGTACTCTCAAAAACAAATTGTAAAGCATCTTGATATAAAGAACTCCAACCATATCTTTGAATAAAAATTGTTTTTGGCATTTTTCCCGGTCTAAAACCATCAGCTTTGACATCTTTTACAACCTTTTCAAAAGCTTTATCTAATGCTTGGTCAAATTCTTCAGCACTAACTTCAACAGTTACTTTAACTGAATTTTCACTTAAGCGTTCTACGTTTACACTCATTTTATTTCTCCTTAAATTTTTTAATATGCTTTATTATTATACTAAATTTCTATGTTTTTTTCAAGTTATAGGCTTTTATTCATATTTAGATAAAACATATTCTTCAACATAGCGAAGTGGCGCAGGTCCACAATCCAAAATATAGGTATGGAACGTTTTATAATCAAAATTGCTTCCTGCTAATTCTTTCACTTTTAGTTGCAAATCTTTAATTTTAAAATAGGTGAAAAAATATGTTTGAAAATTATTAGGAATCTCAACCAATTGCTCAAAAGTTGCTCTAATCGCCTCTTCACTAGCATTTGGATTAAAGTTTAAAATAAAATTTCTTAACTCATTGATATCCCAACCATTATAATGGATTCCCATATCAATTCGTGAATAAATTGCCGCATTGTATTCTTCTTGGAAAATTAAATAATCAACAAAATCATCCGAATATTTTCCTCTTAATAATTCAAAACTAAAAATTTCGGTATAAGTTGCCCAGCCTTCTGAATAACCAGATGATTTTAAAACTTTTCTCAAAATATTAACATCTTTATTTTTAAAGTAAACATTTTGATATAGATGTCCAGGATATCCCTCATGTGCCAATGTTGTATATAAATAGTTATAATCAAGATTTCCATATTCATCTTTAATATCTGCATTGTTTAAATAAATAAATTCTTCCGTAAAATTATCAATCGCACTAGTCATATAAGCAGCTGGACTAAAATTCTCTTCCATTGCTTTATCAATATATTTAACTGTTATCTTAGGTTTAGAAGTAAGTGGCGGAAAATAACTATCAAACGCTGTTTCATAATATGAAAGTTGTTCTTCTGGCGTTTGATTCATCAATTGATAATTCAATACTTCATTTCTAAACTCCTCATCTGTCAAAACTAAATTTTGATAATATGTTAATTTTTCTTCATATATAGCAATTTTATTTTCAATATAGCGAATAGCATCTTCTACTGAAATTTTATAACCCACAGTATCTTGAAAATCAAGTTCATAATACACCTTGCCAATTTCTTCACCTTTAGAATTTATATAATGAGCTAGTCCCATATTGTTCGTTGCTCTACCTTTTAATTTAGGTAACTCTGTTTGTACATAACGATATCCTTCAAGTAATGGTCCCATTACTTTTTCTACATTCGTCTCTTTATATAATGTTTTTTCTTCAGATGTTAAAAAACTACATTCATCAATTTTTTTATTAATTGTTGTAATCATAAAATGTTCTGAACTATCCACTTTTGAAATAAAATTTTGACATTGCATAACCACTTTATCAATTACAAAATCTGGCATTCCATAGCCATTATCAGCCTTTTCAATTTCAAAATTGACATAGGCTTCAAAAGTTTCTGGAACTAAATCTAAATATTTAAAATAATTTTCAATATCTAATTTTGTTCTAAATTTATATTCTACTAAAAGTAATGGTAATTGTGCTTGATATCCAAGATAAGAACCCAAATAATTATTACTTAAATATCCCATTTCCATCGTTTTAGCGTTAATATTATCAACTAAATCAACGATGATATTATAAGTCATTTTTTGATCCTCATTTAACTTATTATAATCATATCGTTTAATACTACCAATAGTTAAGTTTATCAGTACCTTACTAGCATCCGATGTTAATCCTGGTGTTGGTAGCGAAGGTTCATAGTGTTCTAAACCAAAATTTTCTGGATGTTCAAATAAAAAATTAGAAGTCATTTCATCGTTACCTATTAATAACATAAAAACTTGATTAGCAACATCATCAAAAGTAGCAGGATCTAGTTCACCTTGACAATTATCACAACTAGCAACACAAAGTGTCAAAACGCTAATTGCAATCACAAAAATAATTTTTTTTAATGCTCGCATAATTTTTTCCTTTCTTTTCTATTCAAATTTTTTAAATAATAATCTCACTTATCTTAGCTTTTTCACACCCTTTATAAGAAAGCACATATAAGTTATTGTTATAGTTGATTAAATTTGTTTCAACATCTTTTCTTATCATTAACTGTTTTTTGGGATATCCTATCGTTTTTCCATTATATTTAATTAGTGCCTCATATTGAGTAAAGCCAATAAAAAAATTCATTAACAAATCTTTATTATTTAATGGTAAACACCAAAATAATTTATTAACAATATTTTCAATATTATCAATTTCTCTAACTTTCTCTACATCTATTCCTATTTTTTTATTAGAAATTGCAACAACACAAAAATCTGCTGAATGGCTGATATTAAAATAAAATAATCTAACCATAGGTTTACCGAGTTTTGTAAAATAAAAATCTAAATCTTTTAAATTTTTATGATAATGTTTTTTTACAATCAAATCTAAACAATACCATGAAAATATTGAAGAATACAATGCTTTCTGATTTTTCTTTCTCAACAAGTAGTCCTTTATTATATCGGGAAATATTTCAATATCGATATGATAATTTTCTCTAATTTTTGCATAATAAATATGTAACATTTTATTCACCTTATAATGACTATCATTTATATTATATCACATTTTTTTAATTTAACTAAAAAGATGCCTTATTATATATAAAAAATGATAAAATAAATAATCATCTTATTCATCGTAAATTTTATTTTAAAAAATAAAATAAATCATTAACAAACTTTTAATTTGCTAATGATTTAAAATAATTTAACTAATTTTTTTTCGATTTCTAAGTTTTATTTTATAAAATACAATAAAAAACATAATGAAAATAATAATAAATCCACCTAAAATTAAATACATTTGCCACACTTCAACTAAATTACCAAAAAAATAAGTATTATAATCAACCGAATTCTTAATATTAGTAACCACTTCATTGGGAAAACCAATTTCTTCCATCTCAAATATGATTTCTCTCATTGTATGATTTCTAATTAATGAAGTTGCATAAGTACTAGGAAAAAATGACAAAATATTTTGAAGAACACTTCCAAATTGTGATATCGGCATATAAGCACCACATATGAAACCATAACCTGAACTTATCATAGTCCCAACTGCTGACATCTGACCTTGAGTTTTAAGAGGATAACAAAGAATAGTCGAAAGAGTAGTACCAAATAAAACTAATAAAACAATATCTAACATAATTAATAAAACATCAATTACTGATAAATACCATCCTACAATCCCCATATATATAAAGCAGACAATCATTGCCAAAAAACAAATAATAGAGGAACTAAAGATGGTGGAAAAATAGTAACTACCAATAATTAGTGGTTTTCTTACTGGAGATGTAATGAAATCATTATTTGCTCCTGTCACCTTATCTTGAATCATAATTAAATTATTACAAAAAGAAATCGTAATACAACTAACCGCAAATAAAGAAGAAAACAATTGACTACTGACAAATCCATTAATCAGTTTATCATCAATTTCAAAACTTTCAGGAAAATTTTGGATAAAAATATCTTTATAAACACGTCCTAAAAAAGTAATATACAAAACAAGCAAAATAATTGGAGTAATTAATGATGAGATTAACATTCCTTTATCTTTAAAAAATAACTTCATATTACGTTTTATCAAATATCCCATTGTTCTCATTATAAACAATCTCCTCCTGTTAAAACCTTTCCTGTTGCCGCAAGAAAAACATCATCCATTTTTCCTTTAGTGATTTCAAAATCAACAAATAAATCAGGATATTTATGAATGAGATGCACTGCTTCTTTTGTATTAGAAACTAATATTCGATAATAGTCATTAATCTTTTGATATGAAAGATGCATTTGTTTGATATCATCTTCACAAATATTATATAAAGTTATAAAATCACCAGTATATTTATTTTTCAAATCTAAAGGAGTTCCACTTGCAACTTTTTTCCCCTCATCAATAATAACAACATAATCGGCATCACTTGCTTCTTCCATATAATGAGTCGTCAAAAAAACTGTCATTTTTAATTCTTTTCTTAAACTTTCAATTGCATTCCATACAAGAGTTCTTGTACGTGGATCTAATCCTGTCGTAGGTTCATCTAAAATTAAAATTTTAGGATTATGAATAATTGCTCTTGCAATATCAATTCTTCTTTTTTGACCACCAGATAATTTACCATATGGACGATCTAATAAATTTTCAAAATTTAAAATTTTAGAAACTTTTTTCAGTTGCTCAATAAATTTTTCCTTATAAATTCCATATAAAGCAGCTCTACTTTCCAAATTATCGTATACAGTCAATGATTTATCCAAAACCGAATCTTGGAAAACAATACCGATTTCTTTTTTGATTAAACTAACATTTGATATTTTATCAATATCATAACCATCAATTATAATTTGACCACTATCTTTTTCAAGTTGTCCACACATAATTGAAATAGTAGTGCTCTTTCCTGCACCATTTATTCCTAAAAAGGCAAATAATTCACCTTCTTCAACACAAAAACTCAAATCATCTACTGCTTTTATTTTACCAAAACTTTTATTAAGATGATTTATCTCAATTATTTTATCCATATATTTCTACCTATTAAAAATTACACGTTCATTATTAAACATTTTAGTCAATAAGAAAACACCAAGTCCAATATAAACTATATTACTCGTTATACAAATAAGAAAAGAAACGGGATCTATTGTAATACTAAATACACCAATTAAACACTGAACAATATTATAAATAGGAATGATATACAACAATTTATTACTAGTAGCCGTCGTTGACATAAAATTAGTAATACCAACTAGCAACACTATCATCATCAGAGGTATTGCATAGGATGTTGCTTCTTTGACACTTTTTGCAAAAGTTGAAACAATTGTAAGAAGCGTTGTAAATAATAATACTGTCATAACAATCAAAACTAACATCAAAAGAATCGTTGATAAACCATATGCTTGAAATGAAAAATCTGTTCCCATTAATTTTGGCAATGATAGCATTAAACCTAAAAAACTTACAAGCGCTGAAACTAAAGAAGTAATTCCAAGTGACAATATTTTTCCAATAGCAATATGACTTCTTTTAGTTGGCGTTATCAATAATGTTGCAATAGTTCCTCTTTCTTTTTCGCCTGCTACAGATTCACTACAAACTCCCATTGCCCCTGAGAAAAGAAAAACCATTAATAAAAAAGGTAGCATCATTGAAATAATTTGAATTGTTGTATCTTCTTTTTTTGCTACATCATATTTAATATCTAAATCCCTGTTAATATCAAATTTATTTGAAATATTACTTTCATATTGATTTAATATTTCTAAATAATAACTATAAAATAAATTAGATGATTCTGAAGTAGAATTATAATATATTTCAATATTAGGTGCCATCTTTCCTGTATCTATATCATAAGCAAGCATCTTTTGATAAAAATCTTCTTCATAAATAATATATAAATCAGCCTCTTTATCTTTTATCTTATCAATAATCTTATCTTTTGATAAATTTTCTTTATTTTTATTGATATTCCAGCCATCTTTATTTAGAAAAGATTGGAACTCTGTTGGCTCATTCTCAACATAAACCGTAAAATCAGTAATCGTAGGTGCTATTTTCTCCATTGAAATATTTCCCATCAAATTATAGATAACAAATATTAAAACTCCAGGTAATACTAAACCTATAATCATTCTTGGATCTGTAAAAAATCTTTTTAATTCTTTTTTTACAATTGTCCATATATTACTCATATTTTTCACCAATCCTTTCATCATATAATTCAAAAAAGACATCTTCTAATGATTTTTCTTTTGTCAAATTTGTTAAACTATCATCTTTAATCATTCTCCCATCAAAGATAATTCCTACACGATCACATAATTTTTCAACAAGTGAAAAAATGTGTGTTGAAAGAATGATTGTCTTTCCTTCTTTTTTTAATTCAATTAAAAAATCTGTAACGGATTTTGCTGTAATAACATCTAACCCATTCGTTGGCTCATCAAAAATAATAATTTCTGGATCATGAACAATTGAAATTACAAGTGAAACCTTTTGTTTCATTCCTGTTGACAAATCACCAATTTTAACCTCTTTAAAATCTTCAATGCCAAATTTTTTAAATAAATAATTTTTTCTTTGCTCTGATAGTGTTTTTTCAATTTTATGAAGAGCAGAAAAATAATCATACAAATAATTAGGAGTAAAAAAATCTTCTAATTTTAACTCACTAGTCAAAAAACCAATTTTTTGGCGAACCATATCAGGGTTTTTGGCAATATCAATACCATCAACAAATACATCACCACTATCTGCTTTAATCAATGTTGATATAATTCTAAGAGTTGTTGTCTTTCCTGCACCATTTGGTCCTAACAAGCCATAAATTTCCCCCTTATATGCTTTGAAAGATAAACCATCTACAGCAATTTTATACAAATCATTCGTTTTATTAATTTTTCGCTGTTTTGCAGTCAATTTAAAAGTTTTCTTCAAATCCTTTACTATTAATATTTCTTCCATCTTTTATCTCCTTCGTAAATAGTAAATCTATTATACTATATTTGTCTTTCTTTTTCAACTCAAATGTATCATTATGTATAAAATGTATTTAATAATAAATATTATAACTGACATTTTAATGTCAGTTATTTTTAAATATAGATCCATCAATCATATAACTCACCCACTCAGCAATGTTTGATGCATGATCAGCAATTCTTTCAATATATTTTGCAATAAGAGTAGTATATATAATATAAGGAATAGCACATTCTGCGTTTTTATCAAAATTAGTCAAATCGAAGACAATCTTAGCATAGATACGATCAACTTCATCATCTAATAAAATTGTTTTCTTAGCTAATTCAATATCTTCATTAACGAAACTGAGAATAGCATCATTTATCATTTTTAAAGCAATTTGAACCATCTTATGAATATTTTCACTATTTTTAATATCAATAGCCTCCAATTTTTGACTAAATTCCATGATATCTTCGGCATGATCACCTATTCTTTCAATATCTGAAACAAGTTTTAAAATAGCAATAACTTCTCGCAAATCTTTGGCAAATAACCTTTCTTTAATTAAAAGGTTAAAACAAATTTCATCAATCAATTCTTCATATTGATTAACAATTTTATCATTAATTATAATTGGTTTTGTTTTTTTGGTATAAAAGGCTACTGCATCAGTAATATTATTTTTTACTTGATCAGCCATTTTTATCAACATTTGCTTTAAATATTTAATCTCACTTTGTAATTGCATCTTATCCAAACCTTCCTGTAATATAATCTTCTGTTTTTTTATTTAAAGGATTACTAAATAAATGAATTGTTTCATTAAATTCCACAATTTCACCTAACATAAAAAATGCTGTATAATCCGAAATTCTACTTGCTTGTTGCATATTATGAGTTACGATTACTATTGTAAAATCCTTTTTTAAACTATTAATTAACTCCTCAATTTTGATAGTTGCGATTGGATCTAACGCTGATGTAGGTTCATCCATTAAAATTACTTCTGGAGCCATTGCAATGCATCTAGCGATGCATAAACGTTGTTGTTGACCACCTGATAATCCTAAAGCATTATCCTTTAAACGATCTTTTACTTCTTCAAAAAGTCCTGCTTTCTTTAATGAATCCTCGACAATCAAGCGTAATTTTTCTTTATTTTTTATGCCTTGGCACCTAGGACCATAAGCAATATTATCAAAAATTGACATAGGAAAAGGATTCGGATTTTGAAAAACCATTCCCACTTTAGTTCTTAAATCAATTGGATTTATTTGATTTATATCCTCTTTTTTATATGTTATGGTTCCTTCTATTGTACAATTTTCAATTAAATCATTCATACGATTGAAACACCTAAGTAAAGTAGATTTACCACAACCTGAAGGACCGATGAAAGCAGTTACTTTATTTTTATAAATATTTAAATCAATATTTTTTAAAACTTGTTTTTCACCATAATTAAGATTAACATTTCTTATTTCAAAAATTGGTAATGTTTTTTGAATATTCTCTTTAGACAGCATTATTTTTCTCCTTATTAAAACATTTTGAAACAATTTTTATTGAAATACTCAAAAGTAAAACTGTTAATAAAATAACAATTGCAATAGCACATGCATGTTCATAATTAGGATTATCTCCTTCAAGTAAAGTCCAAATATGAACAGCTAAAGTTGTAGATTTTTCATTCAAAATTGCTTTATCTTTAATAGCAGTACCAATCGCATAGATAAGGGCTGCCGATTCTCCAATAATTCTTCCAATTGAAAGTAAGGTAGCAGTTAAGATACCATTTAATGCACTAGGTAGGATTACCTTAAAAATTGTTTGAATTTTAGATGCACCCAGTGCCAAAGAAGCATTTCGATAATCTTGTGGGATTGCTTTCAAAGCCTCTTCTGTTGTTTTAATTATAATTGGTAATAAAATAATTGACATTGTAAAAGCCCCTGATATAATACTGCCACCACTTGAATGAATGACCTTATTAAAGATAGGAATAAAGATAATGGCTCCTACTAAACCAAAGATAATCGAAGGAATTCCCGATGTCATATCAATCATTGTTCTAATTAAAGTCGTAAATTTATTATCTTTTGCATATTCATTTAAATATATAGCTCCTCCAACTCCTAATGGTATGGCAATAATAAGTGTTATAATAATGAGATAAATTGTTGTTAGGAGCGAACCACGTATTCCTCCTCCACCTGTTATAATAATCATATCTGAAATTATTTTTGCTTGATTTAAGCACTCAACCATCTCGGATGCACCCTTTTTGGCAATTGTATAAATTGTTTTGCCATCTTCTTTCATTAAAACTATTTTGGAGATTTGAGAACCTACTTTAATTTTAATTGTTGCACCAGAATTCTTTTCTATTAATTGATTAAAAGGAGAATTTTCATCAATATAGGCAATGGTTACAACATCTAGTCCCTCTGCATCTTTATCGTCTTGTAATGATATTCCCCAAATATTAGAAAAATATGTATTTTCTAATTTGGGATTTGTAAATAATTGCAAGGAATTATGCGTTTTTTCTAGAGAATAAGTTGTTTTTGAATAATTACTAAAAAGTAAATCAAAAGATAAAGTTTTGCTACCTTTTGCAAAAATAAATATGAATAAAGTTATTAAAACAATGAAGCCAAAACTTGAAACAATCCAAGTAATACTATTTAAAATACTATCTTTCATTTTTCGTTTTTTTAATCTTTTGAACAAATTATTATTTGCTACTTGCATTATATCTTTATTCTCCTTTTAATTAAGTTTAAAAGTAAGTTACTACCTAAAATTAACATAATTAGAACAATACCTACACTAAACCTTATATCATATTCCAAACCTTCTGCCTCTGTTAGACCTTGAAGCATTGTAGATGTTAAAGTTTTAGTAGCCTCAAATGGATGAAAATTAGGACCTGAACTAGGATTTCCAGCAACCATTGAAACTGCAGTTGCCTCACCTAATGCTCTACCTATTCCTAATATAACACCAGAAAATATTCCATTTTTAGCACTTGATAAAACAATTTTAAAATTGGTTTGCGTAATGGAGGCTCCAAGTGCAAGAGAACCTTCGATGTATGCTTTTTTGACTGCTTGAATGGAAGAAACCGAAATCATAGTAATCGTTGGAATAATCATTATTGCCAGTACAATTGCAACCGTTAATACAGAAAGCCCTCCAGCACTTTGATACCCAAAAAAATTACTCAACGCTTTTACTATTTTAGTTACAACTCCCATTCCAAACATCCCATAAATAACCGAAGGAATGCTTGATAGCAATTCAATAATATAACTTAAAATTGTACTAATTTTTTTAGGTGCAATTTTTGCGATAAAAAGTGCTGTTAAAATTGAAATTGGAATAGCCATAAGTAGTGATATAATAGTAACATAAATTGTATTGACAATAATAAAACCGATACCATAAATATTAGGATTTTTAAACCATCTACTTCCAAATATAAATTTAATAAAATCAACCTTATAAAAAGCACCATTAATATGATAACTTTTGATAAAAGGAGTTAACCCCTTTATTAAAATAAACAAAACTATAAAAATAATGACCGATGAACAAATTAAAGTAACTGTTAAAAAGAAATAACGCCAAATTTTATCCATTATACTTTTTTTAATGGTTATATCACTTTGATTGGTTTGCTTTTTCATAAAAACCTCGTAAAACTTTTTCAAACTTAATACCATATGAATGATTTGTATCCTCTTTGGTCAAAACAATTGCGTCTTTAACAAATTTCATTGCTTCTTGGATTGATATATTCATCTCATGAGAAATAAAATATTTTCCAATCATATAACTTAAAAAAATATCTCCTGTGCCATGATAATTACCATTTATTTTTTGCTCTTTGAAGGAAGTAATTTGATGACTATGGTATTGTTTGAATAAAACATAAATTTCATCTTTATTCATTTCTATTCCCGTAATAATCATGTTTGTTAAAAATTTCTTTGTCAATTCATGAATCAGTTCATAAATTCTATTAGGATGATTGATAGTTTGATATTCACAATTCATTAAGAAAAAGGCCTCTGTGACATTTGCCACAATATAATTGGCATAAAAGCACAAAGACCTTAATTTTTCAAGATAATTATCATTAAATCCTTGATATAATTTACCATTATCGGCACAAGCAGGAGTAAAAAATACTAACGTATTTCTCTTTTTAAATAATTTAATAATGGTAATTGTTTTTTCTATTAATTTTGTACTGCCCAAATATCCAATATATATTGCATCAAAACTAATATTATTATCTTGCCAACTTTGGCATATCTTATCTATACTTTCTGATAAATCCTGAATATATATATTTTTAAAACCACCTGTATGAGTTGATAAAATCATTGTGGGCAAGATAATTGTTTCAATACCAAAAGTCGATAATATAGGTAAAGCAACACTATTTGAACATTGACCATAACATGATAAATCTTGAATTGATAATATTTTAGGCATTAGTTATTTGACTTCTTCCCATTTACTATAAGTACCATCATATATTTTTTTAAGCATATCAGCAGTAACCCTATCTAATGGATTAATTTCATTTACAACCGCAACGATTGCATCAACACAAATTTTACCATATGTTCCTTCTGCACCTTGTTCCGTTGTTTTAAATTCTCGTGAAGCAAAAGCAATGTGTAGAAAAGTTGCTGAATCTTTTCCTTCTCCTTGAGTAAATTTATAAGCATCTCCTGATCCTGTATGATTATGCTCTGCTACAAAATTACCACATTTAGTAGAAAATTCTCTTGATAATTCGTTAGCTATTTTTTCTACAGATGTTGAACCACCAAATTTAATTGTAATATTTGAATTATCTTCAAGACAAATAGGATAGTTGTCTTTTATTGAATCCCATGATGGTTCATCACCGGTAATATCAACAATTCCATCTTTACTTTGAATTGTTATTAAAGCATCTGATGTTTTTAAAAAAGCAAGAAAAGCTTCAACAATTTTTTGCTCTTTTTCTGTTGCAAATTCGTTTCTAACAATATAGTTAAAATTTCTTGTGAGTTTATAACTTCCATTTAAAACATTTTCTTCAGTTGGAGCAACGCCTTCATAAATTAATCCCTTTAATCCAGAATCTTTAAGGGAAGAAAGTGAAATATAACCTATACCATATTCATCATTCTTAACGCTTTCAACCATGGCACCATTATTTTTAGCTTCTAAAATGCCACTACCTAATACACTATTATCACTTACAGCATCAGTAAAATAAATATTTGTGAAAAAACCATCACGCGTACCACTTGTCTTATCACGAGTGTATAATTGAATTTTAGCACTTGAGTCAAATTTTTCATCATCTTTACAACCAACAATTCCGAATAGGGAAACGGCTAAAAATACTATACATAAAACACTTTTTAAATTTTTCTTCATTTTTTTCTCCTTTAAATATTAAATAATTATTATAAAAGTTATCAATAACTTTTTACGAAAACATTATATCAAATATTTTTTTGTAATTCGTTTATTTTTTTTATTATATTTGTAAAAAAAATGTAAAAAAAGAATCCGTCATAACGGATTCATATTTTATTTCATAATTGGACTAAACTCAACGGTAAACATTGTATATTTTTCATATTCACTCTCAACTGATATTTTCCAACCAGATTGATTTATAATTTTTTTAACGATAGCAAGTCCTAAACCAAATCCTGTACTATGCTCATTATGAGATTTATCAATAGTATAAAATCGATCAAAAATTTTATCTAAATCACCTTGTTTAATGCCATGACCTGTATCTTTAATTTTTAAAATAATTTTATCATCATCTTTTTTTAAATGAATTTCAATTTCACCATTTATTTTATTATATTTAATTGCATTCGTTAAAATATTACTTATAATTTCAAAAATTTTCTCTGTTCTTGATAAGATAAAGAGATTCTCTTCTATCAAGGTCGTAACCTTTAAATTTTTTTCAGGAAAAACAGCCTCAAAATTATGTAAAATATCAATTAAAATCGTACTTATACATACTGGATAATTTGGAAGATTATCACTCTCAAGCAAACTATAATGAATAATATTTTTAATTAAATTACTCAAACGATTTGTTTGTTTCAAGATTATTTCACAAGATTTTTGAATTTTTTCCTTATCAAGATTACCCGTTAAAATCATTTCAGCAAAACCTTTAATACTAGTAAGAGGTGTATTCATTTCATGCGTAACATTAGCAATAAAATCATTTTTAGAATTTTCCATTCTTTTTATTTCAGTTACATCAGTAACTAAAATGACTTTTGCATTTTCGCTTTTAGTAAATCTAATTGCATATTCTTTATCATTTTTTTTCCGATAAAAAAGAAATTGTTCTTCTTGTTCAATACCTTCTAAAATTTCTTGATCATCTTTAAAAAATGGCAAATTTTCCCCCACCTCACTATATCCAAAAAGTTCATTTACAATATTATTTGCTAAAATTAAATGATTATCAAGACCTAAAATGATAATACCATGTTCCATATTGTTTAAAACAATATTTTCAATTTTTTTATCCTCTTTAATTTTTGATATTTTATCATCAATTCTTTCATTCATATTATTGATAATTTTTACAATTTGAGAAAATTCGGGATAAGTACTACTAACTTTTTGACCACTTGCACCTTCAATAGAAAGTTTTTCAATAGGTTTAATGATATAGTCTACTAATATCCAAGTGAATAGCAAACAAACAATGATTTCAATAATAAAAAACCAAATCAGTGATGGAATACTATCAATAAATATTTGACTATATGTTGATGTTTTTACAGCAACCCTAACATATCCATCATTGACACTTTTACAAAAATATACCATCTGTTGTGCTAAAGTATCTGATTTTCTAATGGCAAATCCTTCACCTTCAAGACTTGCAATTTTAACTTCTTCTCTATTTAAATGATTATCAAGTGGTAAATTTTCTTCACTATCACCTACAACTTCACCATTTTTATCTATAAAAGTAACCCTTACTCCATTTAATTTACGAGAATATGATTCTGCACCAGCAACATCCCAAGAAAATTCTTCACTATATTGATTCATATAAATATACAAATTGTTCTTCGCATCTTCTAGAAATTTTTCATAATATATCCGAGATGAAATAATAGAAAAAATAAATGTAGAAGTAAAGATAATGATAATAAATACAAATAAAATTCTTTTTTTCATTTAAATTAGCCTACTTTGTTCTAAATTTATATCCAACACCAAAAATAGTTTCAATTTGAGAAAAACCTAATTTTCGAAGTCTTAAAATATGGTTATCTATTGTTCGTGATTCACCTAAATAATCATATCCCCAAATTGCATTAATCAAACGCTCTCTTGATAAAACTACATCAGGATTTTCAACAAAATATAAAAGTAACTGATATTCTTTATTATTTAATTCTAATACTTTACCTTTATAAGTAACTTCCATTTTATCTTTATTGATAATTAAATCATCTAAAATTTTTTCTTCATTTACACATCTTCTCAAAGCTGCTTTTACTCTAGCAATTAGTTCAAGCGTACTGAATGGTTTTGTAATATAATCATCAGCACCACTATTTAACCCTTTAACTTTATCTAATTCTTGACTTAAAGCACTTAACATAATGCACTGAATATGAGGATATTTCGCCTTTACCTTTGTTAATACATCTAATCCATTTCCATCTGGTAACATAATATCTAGTAAAATTACTATTGGAAGTTCTTTATCAATGGCCTCTAAAAAATCAGATATTTTAGAAAAACTCTTTATTGATATTTGTGCCATTTCTAATGCCATCGTGACTAATTCACGAATACTTTCATCATCTTCTAATACATATACTTTATAATTCATAACGATCCTATTTTAAGCTATTAACCATCGTATCGGCAATATAATCTAAATGATCTCCGGCTCTTTCTAAATTTGATATTAAATTAATAAAAATACCACTACTTTGAGGCTTACACTTACCTTCTTCCAAACGTTTAATATGACCATTTATTAAAGTACTACGCATATGATCAATTTCATCTTCTAAATCTTTTACTTTGCCAATCAAACTATAATCAGAATATAACATTATTTTTTTAATATTGGCAAATTGCTCCTTTAACATTCCTTGGAGTTTTTTAATTGATTCATATACGGAATCTGAAAATTCAATATTATTATTTATAACTGAACGAGTATATTTCACCATATTATCGGCAATTTCAGCCTCACGAATGAAGTCATTTAAACTATGATGAAGAGCCGAAATTGTTTTTTCATCTTCAATTGTTACATCTTGAGATGATACTTTAACTAAAAAAGTAATAATTTCTCTATTTACTATTTCAATATCAGAAATTTTTTCTTTTATTTCCTCTTCTGCAAGGATACTTTTTTCAACAAATTTTGTTATTGCTAAATCTAAAGTATTCATGGCGAATTCACCAAGTAAAACAGTTTCTTTAATTGCTTGATTAATAGCTATTCCTGGAGTATGAATAAAACGTTCATCAAGATAAGTTGTTTTCTTGTCTTCTTTTTTATCTTTAATTATCAACTCTGATAGTTTTACAAAAACATTAACAAATCCAATAAAAAGAATCGTAGAAACTACATTGAATAAAGTATGGAACATCGCAATTTGAGTAGTTGGCGAACTAAACCATTTTTGGAGCGTATCAACCATAAAATCTTTCCAAATTAATAAAATAATAATAAAAATAATACTACCAAAAATATTAAACAACAAATGAATTAAACTAGCACGTCTAGCATTGACAGAAGCACCAATCGATGAAATTAGAGCAGTAACACAAGTCCCAATATTAGTACCTAAAACGACAAATAAAACAGCATTAGGATCACTACCAATTGTAATTCCCGCCCCAACAATGGAAATTAAAATTGTTGTAACCGCTGATGAACTTTGAACAATTGCTGTAATTCCTGCTCCTATTAAAACCAATAAAAAAGGATTATTGACACTTTGTAAAAGATGAATGACTTGCTCTGATTCTTTCATTGCTTCCATCGAACCAGACATAATTTCAAGTGAAATAAATACAAGTCCTAATCCTGCCAATGATAAACCAATCGTTTTAGTTTTATCCTTTTTCCCTAACATATTCATGAAAATACCTATAAAAGCAAGGATAGCAACATATGCAACAATATCAAAACTTTGTAAAGCCACAATTTGGGCTGTAATCGTAGTTCCGATATTAGCTCCCATAATCATTGTGGTAGCTTGAAATAAATTCATAACACCTGCATTAACAAATCCAACAATCATAACGGTAGTGGCACTAGAACTTTGAATAATTGCAGTGACTAAAGCACCTATCCCAACACCTATAAAACGATTTTTTGAAGTTTTATTAAATAAACGTTTTAACCCAGCACTAGCTAATTTTTCAATGCTTTCTGATAGAACTTTAAAACCCAAAAGAAAAGCTCCCATTCCTCCCAATAATTCAATAATTGCTAATATAATATTGTTCATCTATAAAATACCTCTTTAATTTATCAATTTCCTGAATTTAGTTTTTAACATACTTTGTAATATTTTAACATAAGTTTATTTTTTTTAATATCAATTTACTTTAAATGAAATAAATTTTTAAATAATATCATAACCAATATAAAAAACAAAAGCAATTTCTAATATAAATATTAGAAATTGCTCAATGATTTATGAACCTAAATAAGCTTTTTTAACATTTTCATTATTTAATAGCTCTTCTCCAGTTCCACTTAAAATTATTTTACCAGTTTCAAGTACATAACCTCTATCAGCAATGGATAAAGCCAATTTTGCATTTTGCTCTACTAAAACAATTGTAATACCACTTTCATTTAATTTTTTTATTATTTCAAACACTTCTTTAACAATGATTGGAGCAAGACCCATAGATGGTTCATCTAACAAAATAATCTTTGGTTTGGCCATCATTGCTCTTGCAATAGCTAACATTTGTTGTTCGCCACCAGATAATGTTCCCGCCTTTTGTTTTTTTCTTTCCTTTAGTCTTGGAAAAATATCGTATATTTCATCTAAATCTGCCAAAATTTTTTTTCTTGAATGTCTTTTAAAAGCACCCATTTCTAAATTTTCTTGAACAGTTAAACCAGCAAAAACTTGTCTTCCTTCTGGTACATGTACTAAACCATAACTAGAAATTTTATGTGCTTTAACTTTTAGTAAATCAACGTTTACAAATTTATAATAATTTTTCCGTATTTTTTTAATCTTCAAATAATTCCATTTTGTGATTTTTCCAAAAACTTCCGCCGTTATATCTTCCTCACTTCTAATTTTTTGAAACGCCATCTCAGAAGTATCATATACTTTTAATAATAAATCTGTCATTTTTTTGCCAGCAAAGCGATTTAAAGTTCTCTTATCAGATAGCATCGATAAGTCTAATTTTGCATATGATTCTGGTTCACTTTTTACAAGACCGCTAATGGCTTTTAAAGTTGTTGTCTTGCCGGCTCCATTTGCTCCTATTAAAACCACAATCTCTCCTAAATTTACATCTAAATTTATTTTATCAATTGCTTTAAGATTTCCATAACAAACAGATAAATTTTCTATTTTTAACATTTTCACTCTCCTAAATATGCTTTAATAACCTCTGGATTTTTTTGAATTTCTAGAGGAACTCCTTCAGCAATCAATTCACCAAAATTTAAAACATAAATTCTATCACAAATGCCCATAACAAACTTCATATCATGTTCTATTAATAAAATTGTGGTTTCAAATTTCTCTTGAATTATTTTAATTGTTTTCATTAATTCTTCAGTTTCATGAGGATTCATCCCAGCGGCAGGCTCATCTAAACAAAGTAATCTAGGAAAGGTTGCAAGAGCCCTTGCAATCTCTAATTTTCTTTGCTTTCCATACGGCAAATTTTGTGCAAGTTCATCCTTATATTCTAAAAGTCCCAAAACTTCTAAGATTTCTTGAGCTTTTTGATGGACTTCATTTTCTTCTCTCCAGTATTTTTTAGTTCTAAAAATACTGGAAAATAAACCATATGACATATTATTGTGATATGCTACTTTAACATTTTCTAAAACTGTTAACTGTTTAAATAAACGAATATTTTGAAAGGTTCTTGCAATACCTTTTTGGACCCTTTTATGAGTAACAAGATTTGTAATATCTTCTCCCATTAATTGAATAGTACCCGAAGTTGGCCTATAAAGACCAGTTATCAAATTAAATATCGTCGTCTTACCTGCACCATTTGGTCCAATTAATCCTATTAATTCCTTTTTATGCATTTCCATACTAAAGTTAGAAACCGCTTTTAAACCACCAAATTCAATTGAAAGATTATCAATTACTAAAACTTTACTATCCTGCATCATTGCCTTCATCCTTTTCTATCCTTATTTTAGACTTCGTTTTTTTGTGAAATAATTTTCTTAGTGCATCCCAGGTCAATTCTTTCGTCCCTAATAGTCCTTCTGGCCTAATTAACATTACAACAATTAATATAATACCATATATGAGAAGTTGATATCCACCAGGTGCATTTAAAAGCAATTTATATGAAATAAAGGTTAATAACGCAGTTGATAATAACGTTCCAGTAAAAGAACCTAGGCCTCCTAGAACAATAAAAACCAATAATTCAATTGATCGATCTTGCGAAAAAAGAGATGTACCTAAAAAAGAAGCAAAATGATAGTATAATCCTCCTGCTAATCCAGCAAAAATGGCTGATAACGTAAAAGTAAAGATTTTATATTTTTTAACTGGAATACCTGATGCTTCAGCTGCTATTTCATCTTCTCTAATGGCTAAAATAGCTCTACCATGTCGTGATTTAAAAATCATTATAAAACAAACAAGAGTTATAATTAGAAAACTTGCAAAAATTGGAGTATTACCAGCAATACTTGTATAGTAAGATGGACCATCTACACCATACTTAAACCCATCAATAGTCTGTAAATTATTGGCAATGGAAACAAATACTAAGCCTATACCTAAAGTTATAATCGCAAGATAGTCTCCCTTCATTCTACCAAGAACTGCAAGACCAATTAAATATCCGATAATACCTGTAAAAATGGCCCCTATAATAACCGCAAAAATTACTAAAATGTATCCAGCAAAATGAACTTGACCAGTGCCAACATTATAAAAAATTTCACGCATTTGACTAGCAGTATAATTATTCGTATGCATTACAACTTGATATATTTTTTGTGAAACATAACTTGCAACAATACCACCAACAAGCATAAAGCCACCATGACCTAATACCATTTCTCCAAGACAACCACAAACAATATTTAAAGATAATGCCGCAATAGAAAAAATAATCATCTGAGGAATAATTAATTTTAATGATAACGTTTTGGTTAAAAGGCTTAACACAATTACAAAGATAACACTACAAATGGTATTTAAAAGATATCTTTTATAATTTGGCTTTATTGATTTAGTTTTGTTAAATTCAACTTTTGCTTCCATCTTACACCTTCTCTCCTACCATTTTACCAAGAATTCCCGTTGGTTTAATCATTAAAATCAAAATTAGTAATCCATATACAATAGCTGGCGTCCATGTTGAAGTAACTGGAAAAGCCATAGAAAGTTGTTGTACAATTCCTATTATAAAACCACCAATAACTGCTCCTGGCAAACTACCAATACCCCCAACAACTGCTGCAACAAAAGGAATTAAACCGATTGCCTCAGTACCCACTGAAAATTTAAAATAAGGAATTCTAAGACAGTATACAACTGCTCCAATTCCAGCAAGTGCAGCACCGATTGCAAAAGTTAATGAAATCATTGCATCATTATTTATTCCCATAAGTTTTGCAGCAGAAGGATTTTCTGAGGTTGCTCTCATAGCTTTACCAAACTTAGTTTTGTTAATGAATAGAGTTATTAATAAAACTGTTACTATTGTAATTATAATTGTTATAATTGTCAATTGAAAATCCGTTAAATTTAAAAATTTAGGTGATCCTTTTTGTTCTTGAAATCTTATATTGAAAATAGAATATATAATATAACTCACCCCAATTGCTGTTATGAGAGCAGTTATTTTTTTTGTATTACGTTTTCTTAGAGGATAATATGCTAATTTTTCAGTAATTACTGAAACAATTGCACAAACTAACATTGATACAATTATACATATGACCATTGTAATAGGATTCGCACCAATTAATGCAGCTGTCCCATATGATACAAATGCTCCAATTGTAATAAATTCACCATGAGCAAAATTAATCATTCTAGCAATTCCATATACCATTGTATATCCTATTGCGATAAGTGCATAAATGCTTCCCATTCCAAGACCATTTATAAAACCACTATATAAATTGTTCCACATAATATTCTCCTTAACCTTATTTTAAAAATAGCATAGAAGAATCTATGCTATAATTTATTTATTATTCAACTGTTGTATAATATTTGTAATTTTTATTTTCAAAAGTCATCACAACAGCCGGCTTTACCGCATTACCATTTGCGGCAAAGGTAATTCTACCAGTAACAACATCAGCATAAAAATTACTACTGGTTAATACTTCTAAAACCTTATCAAATTCAATTGATTTCGCTTCTTCAACAGCTTTTTTATAAATATATACGGCATCATATCCAAGTGCAGCGAATGAAGTTGGATTTTCATTATATTTAGATTTATAAGAATTAACAAAATTATTTACAACAGCTTCATTAGAATCTACTGCAAAATGATTACTAAAATAACAATTCGTAAAATCATTCTCATCTACTCCATCAACAGACAAGACACCATCCCAACCATCTGCACCTACAATAGTACCATTATATCCTGCATCACGACCTTGAGAAACAATTGTTACAACTTTTTCATAATACTCTGGAAGAAAAACAACTTCAGCACCACTAGATTTTATTGAATTCCATGCTGTTTTGAAATCTACACTATTATTTTGATATGATTGTTCATATACAATATCAATCTGATTTGTAGTAGCTAAATTTTTAAAAGAATTGTATAACCCCATTGAATAAGAATCCTCATTATTATATAACACTGCAACCTTTGTTTTCTTTAAATTATTACTAATAAATTTTGCCGCAACTTCACCTTGATAAGAATCATTAAAGCAAGCTCTAAATATATTCGTTCTTAAATCTCTTTCATCACCATTTTTACCTACAGTAATATAATCAGCAGTTCCTGTTGGTGTGATTACTAATAGTTTTTTACCAATTGCTTGCCCTACTAATCCTTCAGTAGCTCCTGAAGTAATGGCACCTAACATCAAATCAATGTTTTTTGCATATTGAGTATTGAAAGCTGTAGCAGCTTTATCTGATGATGCCTCATCATCTATCATTCCTACCCATTCAATTTTCATTTGCTTATCATCAACCAAAATTCCACCATTGTTATTTATTTCTTCAATTGCAAGTTCAATCCCCTTCTTAGTAGAATTTCCATAAATTGCAACATCACCTGATATTGGTCCAACCGAAGCAATTCTAATAGTATCTTTTTTATCTTTTTTACATGACGTCACTGTCAATATTAATACAACCACTAAAGTAAATAAAGATATAATTTTTAACGATTTTTTCATAAGTACCTCCACTTTTTAATAAATATCTTCTATTATATAACAATTCTTTATATTTTTTTATATTTTCGGTAATGTAAACGCTTTAATCAAATAAAACTTTACAACTTTAATCATTAAAAATTCAAATAACTTTACAAAACTAACAAAAAGGTGTATAATAATATAGTAATTTTGGATGTCCCAGTAGCTCAGTCGGATAGAGCAACGGCCTTCTAAGCCGTGTGTCGGGGGTTCGAATCCCTTCTGGGACGCCATATTTGAGGTAAAAACAAGCATAATGCTTGTTTTTTTGTTTTTTACAAACTTGTTTTAATCAAAAAAAATTTAAAATTAGGAGGTAAAAAAAATGGAATTAAAACAAACAAATTTAGAATTGAATTATTTAAAAAAGGAAGGTGTAAGTTCAAAAAATGGTAAGCCTTATTGCTTTTATGAATTGTATGTTATTGTTAATGGCATATCAATAAAAGTATTGCCACTTGTGGGTGATGAAACTGGTAAAATGCTTATTACTGCTTACTTACAAACTTTAGATGATTAAGAAAGGAGAGGAATAAAAAATGGGTGAGTTAATAAATCAAATATTTACCGGTTTTAGTGATGCTATAGAAGGCATTTCTAATGGTTTAAAAGATGCTTTTTTAAATATTATTTATGTTGACCCTACTGCAAGTGAAAAAGTAGTTAGTGAATTTGCGAAATTTGCTTTTGTGATGTTTGGGTTATCTTTAGCATTTACAATAGTATTTTTGATAGTAAGAAAAATTAAAGGCTAGGAGGATTGATAATAAAATGAAAAAAACATTTAAAAGGGTAGTAATTGCTACCCTTTCTCTATCAATAATTATGTGTCTTTGTATAGGTTCATCAAAAAAACTAAAGGCCGCAACTTTTAATCAAGCAGAAACTTTTTATAATGAAAAATATAAAGAGTTATACACTTTATATTTTGGTGATGTTCCCCCTACTTTAGAAATAATGATAGACATTGCTTGCAATGCTGACCATAGTTTAAGTATTGACCAAGCAATAAATCAGGTATATTTAGAAATGCAAGAGTTTTATTCTCAAAATGCTATGTTAGTTTATGAACCTTTAATATTTGAACAAGGTTACAACACAGGCAAAAATGAGTGTGAAAGCACGCACGACCAAATCAAGCAAAATGCCTACAATGAGGGTCATGAGGTCGGTTTGGGCGAAGGAATACAAAAAGGATATGCAGAATACGAAAACGAACGAGGTTCAGCCTTGAAGTTAAAAGATATGATAATGCAAATGATAAATGCTCCATTTAAAATAATTAAAGAGGTATTAAATTTTGATATTTTTGGAGTAAATATCTCAAGTTTAGTTTTTTTTATCATAAGTAGTTGTCTTGTATTCTTTGTAATACGTTTCTTTTTAAAAGGGTGATTATATGAAAATAAAAATTAAATATATTGTAAAATGGTTTATCTTGTTGTTTCCATTAATTCTTACGTTTATTTACTTAATTAAAAACAATTTTAATGTAATTAATGAAGAAATGGAATTTTTTGCTTACTTAAGGAATTTTTGTGAAATGAACCCTATATCAGTTGCATTATCACGTATTGTATGTATTTTTGTTCCAAGTGAGTATGGTGATATTGTTACTGTAGCAAACAATTTAGAAGTAATGATATTAAGTTCTTTTACTTGGTTTATTCAAATGTGGTTCTTCTGGGAGTTTTGTGAACTAATAAGTCATTTTTACCACAAATTGACTAACCAAGAGGAGGAGTGATAATAAAGTGAAAAAGATATTTATGTTTGTGTTTTGTTTGATAGTTTGTTTATGTATTTTGAATTATAATAACAAAGATGCTACTTTTGATATTGAACAATATTTAAACAATATCAATGAAAATGTTTCTTATATGCCACTGCCACCAAGTATAAGCGATTTTAAAACCTATCAGGAATTTGTTGACGATAATTCGTATGGTTTCACTAGGGGCTTTTTTGCTTGGGTTGGCGATATAATGAAAGTATTATGGAGTTTTATTATATTTCCATATAAAGTAATTTGGTTTTTCATATCAAATATAAAAGTAATAATAGGAGATTTGTTAATATGGAGTTAATTTTAATTTTAATTATTGTTCTAGTAATTTTTATTATTATTAAAAGTTATAAAAAAAAGCACGATACTATAGTTGCTTTTACTGGTGGTCTTGGTTCTGGAAAAAGTTTGCTTTCAGTTCAAACAAGCATTAAACTTTTAAGAAAAAATCGTAATTATGTTTGGCGACAAAATCACATATGGCGATATTTAAAAAAAATAAAAAGTCCAAAAAAACCATTACAACCATTACTTGAAAAGCCTATGCTTTATACTTCTATTCCTATTCATTTTAAATGTAATTTTTGGAATAGAAAAGAGTGGTCAATTAAACTTGAAGAAGAACATTTACTTCTCATTAGAAAATTAGGGTATAAATCAGTTGTATTCATTGATGAAATAGGCTCTTTTGCTAATCAATTTCAATACAAAAACCCAAATATATTAGACAATTTTAACGAATTTATAAGGTTATTTCGCCATTATACAAAAGGTGGGTATCTTGTTGTCAATGACCAATGTTCGGAAAATATTGTATTAGAAGTTCGTAGGCGAATTAATCAAGTTTATAATTTAATGTCATTTAGACATATTTGGTTTGTCTATTGGGTAAAAGTAAGAAATATATCAATAAGTGAAGAAATAAAAACGATTGAAGAAACTAATAAGGAAGACAATATGTCAATTTTATTTGGTATAATGCCAAGTAAAAAAACCTATGATACTTATTGTTATAGTGAAAGATATTCGTCTGTTCCAACAAAAAAAGAAAAAAACTATAATAAATTAAAGAAAAACGATTTATTAGTAGTATCAAATATAAAGAAAGAGAAAAAAACAACATCAGCAGAAACAAACCTTACACCTACAGAAAAGCCCCTTGAGGGGCAAAAAAGCCAAAAATAACGTATCACGAACGTTATTTGGCTTTTAGGGTGAAAGCCCCCTAAATGGTCGCTTTAGCGAACTTAACGAGTAGTTAGGGGGTTGGGGGTGATAGTTATAGCCCCCTCTTACGAAAGAGGGGGTATGGGGGAGTTGTTTAGAGCGTGAGCCTAAATCGTCTTTATAAGGGTTGGCTCGGGGTGGTGGGTGGGAGAGCCCACCCACTCCAAAAAACGCAATGGGGGAGTATTACCCCATTGCGTTGTTGTTCCATGTTCCGCGTTCTAAAAATTTTAAGGGGTATAAAAAATGAAAACAAGAGATTATATGGTCACTTTCAATTTAGAAAAGGACACTTTAGAAAATTTTAAAGAAAATATTTTTCCACAATTATCAAATTGTCAATATATAATAGGTGGGGCAGAAAAAGGCAAAGACAATGAGTATTTGCATTGCCATATGTTTTTCCATTTTAAGAACCCCATAGGGTTTGAGAGTTTGCAAAAAAAGTTCAAAATTCACCATATAGAAATAAGAAAAGGCAGTATTAAAGACTGCGTGAATTATTGTATCAAATCGGATACAAAAGTAAATGAAAATGAATTAGTCATTGAAAATACATTACAAGAGGAATTATATTTAGAAAAAGAAAATGTATATGCTATGCTTATTGATGACATACTTTGTGGTTATTCTTTCGTTGAAATTGTAAAAAAATATCCAAAAATCGCAATTTATAACTACAACAATTTATTAAATATATTTAATGAATTTCAAGTAGAAGTTAAAAAACGAGATTTTATAGATATAACTAAAGAATTATTTGGAGATAAAGTCGAGTTTGAAAAAAATGACAAAAATTACCAGTAATATTTTTATTGTAAAATTATGTAAATAAATGTATAATTTTGGTATATAGGTATTAATGGGGTATAGAGGGGCAAATAATGAAATTAGAAAATATGAAAAATTATTTTTTAGAATATGTAAAAATAAATCTATCAAATGGGACTTATTTGTGTTATAAAAGTCATTTAGATTTTACTATAAAATATTTTAATGAACGTTATATATTAGATAGTAATGAAATAAATTTTAATGTTTTATCAAATTTTATTGAATATCAAAAAATTAGAGGTGTTAAAAACTCTACTATTAATAAACGTTTAAAGCCTTTAAAGTTAATGTATCGTTTTAATAATATTCTTGATAATGAAATTTTTTTACAAAAAAAATTAAAGGAAGATAAAAAGACATTTCCTATTCTTTCAAAATGTGAAATGCAAAAATTAAATATTTATTTATCAAGTAATAAATTAAGTTTTAAAAATCAATTATTGATTAAACTATTAATTGATACTGGTGTTAGATTAAATGAAATTTTAAATATTAAAGTTAAGAATATTAATTTTGACAACTTTACAATTTATTTAGATGTAACTAAAACTAAAAAAAGTCGTTATGTTTATTTTACAAACGATACACTAAAATTATTAATAAAGTATATTAAAAAAAGTAATTTAACTAAAAATGATAAATTATTTGATTTAACTTCTTCTGGTGTTTTGTCATTATTTTATAGAATAAAAAATACATTAAATTTTAAAGAATTTCACCCTCATATGTTGCGACATGGACTTGCAACAAATCTTAATAAAAAGGGTATGTCAGTTTTTGAAATTCAACAAATAATGGGTCATGAAAATGTCGCAACTACAAATAGATATATACATTTAGACCAAGATGACATATGTCATAAATATTTACAATTGATGAATTAAAAAAGGTATTAATACAACTTTTTTAATTCTTTTTTTGACATAAAATACCAATTATGATAGAATATTTATAAAAGGGGTGAATTTATGAAAAAAATATTTAATAAAAATACTATACTTTATATTATTTTTAATTCTTTAAGTTTTTTATTAATGTTATATTTTATCTTACGTTTGTTTTTTGTTATTAAAAAACCTTTATTTATTAAAGATTTTAGTGTTTCTTCGCGTGTTGATTTTGTATTTTTTATATTAATATTTGATTGTGTTATTCTTTTAGGTAATATTTTTATCTATTTAGTTGCAAATAAAAAAAATATTTGATATAATTTAGGTGTAAAAAATAAATGAAAAGTAGTTTTTACCTTGAAGAGAGCAACGGCCTTCTAAGCCGTGTGTCGGGAGTTCGAATCTCTTCTGGGACGCCATTTTGAATATTTATAAAGAATCTAGTTTAATACTAGGTTCTTTTTTTATAATTTTTTGAACTAAGGAAATGAAAAATAAAAGAATTACTATCATTTAGGCATTTTATTTATATTTTTTTCATAAAATATTTTGGTGATATAATGGTTATAATAGATGCTGGTCATGGTGGTTGGGATCCAGGTGGGGGAACTAATACCTACTTTAAAGAAAAAGATATGACCAAAAAAATTAGTGATTATCAAAAAATGCGTTTTGATGAATTAGGAATACCCGCTAAAAGAACAAGAATAGATGATGAAACATTAAATCCTGCTGAACGAGTTAATCGAGTTACAAATTTAGGTGCTAAAGTATCTGATATTCTTATCTCAAATCATATTAATAATGCAGGTAGTGGTGGTGGAGAGGTAATCTATTCTTTAAAAAGTAAAAATACTTTACCAAATATGATAGGCAATGCTTTACAAGCAGCAGGTCTACCGATAAGAAGTGTCTATCAAAGAATTGGTAAAAATGGTAATGATTTTTACTTTATTTTAAGAAATACTGAACCGGCTACCTCAATGATAATTGAATATGGTTTTGCTAATAATGAAGAGGACACCAATAGACTATTATATGAATGGCCAAAATTAGCTGAAGCAGTTGTAAAAAGTATTGCTGAATATTATGGTGTTGATTATAAAAAACCTGATTTTGAAACTTATATTGTTAAAAATAATGACTCATTATTTAAAATTGCAAATAAATTTAATACTAATGTGAATACTATTAAAGATTTAAATAATTTACAAAATGATACAATCATGCCAGGTATGCTTTTATTAATTCCAAATGCCTAAAAAAATAATAAAATTTTGTTTTTTCATTTTGTGTTTATTAGAAATTATTTTTTTTCTAATTCATTCTTTTACTTGGAAAAATTATTTCATTGATACAGTTGAACTATGGCTTTACAAAGTAGTAGTGTCAATAGTACCAATGTATGTATTTAGTAGTATTCTTATTACGATTCCTTTTATAAGCAAAATATTTTTTAATATATTTAAACCATTAAAGCTTTTTGAAAACCAAAAAGCTTTATCATTATTTACTATTAGTTTTTTAACAGGTAATCCTACTTCTACAATTTTAGTAAAAAAGGCTTATTTAAATAATGAAATTTCTTTAATTCAAGCAAACAATATAATTGATAGTTCTTCACATATTTCTTTTTTATTTATTATTTTAATATTTGATAAAGAAATAGCAATTATTTTAATTATTTCTCAAATAATTGCTACTTTAATTTTATATTTAACAAAAAAAAGACTCAATCCAAATATTACTAATTATAAAAATAATAGTATTTTAAATACTGTTAATGATATAATTGAAGATTTACCACTCGTTTTATTAAAAATACTTGCAACTATGATTATCGTTGTTATTTTTAAATTACCATTTATAATGTTTAATCATACTTTTTTAAACTATGTACTCGATTTTCTAGAGGTAACTACAGGTATTAACAATTTAGTTAATTATAACATTCATATATATCTTAAATTATTTTTATGTAGTAGTCTTCTATCTATGAATGGTGGAGCTATTTTATTGCAAGTTTTTAACGTCATAAAAAAAACAAAACTAAGTTTTAGAAAATATCTTTATGGACGTTTTTTCCATGCTATACTATCTTCTATCATCAGTCTTGTTATATTAGTTTTAATTTAATTTTTTCTTTAAAGCTTTTTCTACAACTAGAGGCACAAATTTGCTAACATCGCCATTAAATTTAGCAATTTCTTTTACACTACTAGAAGATAAAAAAGAATATTCATGCGAACTCATTATAAAAATTGTTTCAATTTCATCATTTAAACATTTATTTAAAGTAGCTAATTGTAATTCATATTCAAAATCACTTACCATTCTCAATCCTCTAATCATCGCTTCTGCTTTAACACTTTTTGCAAATTCTACGGTTAAAAGTTTACTCGTCACAACTACTATATTTTGATAGTCTTTTAGCGTCTCTTTTAACAAGGAGACTCTTTCTTCGGTTGTGAATAGCGTATTTTTATTCATATTATTAGCCACCAATACATACAATTTGTCAAATAGATGACTAGATCTTTTAATAATATCTAAATGTCCATTCGTAACAGGATCAAAAGTTCCTGGATAAACACCAATTTTCATTTTCAATTTTCCCTTTCCAAAATTAAAATTTCACTACTTGCATACCTTCTGCATAGCTTTATTCGATATCCATCATAATCTTTTTGAACAATATCTTCTTTGGGATATTCACATACAATATATCCTCCTATTGCAATCATATCATTTTCCATAAGAAATATGCATAATTCATCAATTACTTTCATTCTAAAAGGAGGATCCAAAAAAACTATATCATATTTTTCTTTTATCAACTTTTTCAATATTGAATTATAAGTACCATGAATAATTGTTAATTGTTCTTCTACCCCCAAACTACTAGCATTTTTTTTAATAATTTCAATTGCTGCAAAGTTGGAATCGAGAATTGTAGAATGTCTAGCCCCTCTACTAATTGCTTCAAGCGATAAAGCACCACTACCACCAAAGACATCTAAAATATTCATATCTACTAAGTAACCTCCAAGACTATTAAAAATCGCTTCTTTTACTTGGTCTAGAGTCGGTCTTGTAGATAATCCTTCAAGCGTTGATAATTTTCTACTTCGATATTTTCCCGCAATAATTCTCATAAATTTTTTCCTCTTTTTATGTATAAATGTTTATAAATGGTTAATACTATTTGTGTAAAGGATTTATCCTTTGGATTAAAATCTTTTTCTTCTCCTCTATTAATCGTTTATATATTTTATCTAAAAAAGCAATATACATCCCATATATTGCTTTTTTATTTTTTACTAATCTTCAATAATCTTTTCAATATAATAGAAATCATCACTTTCATCATGACAAATGATATAACGAACACCCACTACTTCAAATTCTGGATAATTGTTGGCTTTTTCATATTCTGTATTATGGTTTAAAATAATAGTATTGCCCTCATTTGGTTTTCCCCCTAATGATAATGGGAAGACATATGATACAACCCATCCAACCTGATTTTCAACTAAATAATCCTCACGTTTAATTTTGCGCCCAGTAAAATCATAAGCATATTCAACATCACCAAATTCATGTAACCAAATTTTTAAAGCTTCATCTTTTGTCATATAAATTCACTTCCTTCAATAATCCTTTATTGCAATTATATTATATCAAAAAAAGATAAAACTGTCAAATTTTAGTAAATTGTTACTTTTAAAAAGACCATTCATTATAGACTATCAATTTTAGACTGTTCTAATTCTTGAATAAATTGATTCTTATAAAGATTAAAATAATACCCTTTTTGTTTAAGCAATTCTAGATGTTGACCTTGTTCTATAATTTTTCCTTCTTTTAAAACAATAATCAAATCAGCATCAACGATTGTCGATAAACGATGAGCAACAACCAAGCTAGTACGATTTTTTAAAATCACTTTGATAGCATTTTGAATAATTTTTTCATTTTCTGTATCAATTGATGAAGTTGCCTCATCTAAAATTAATATTTTAGGATTTGATACAATTGCCCTAGCAAACGATAATAATTGTTTTTGACCAATTGATAGTTTATTGCCACCTTCGCCAATATCTGTTAAATAACCATCTGGTAATTTTTCAATAAACTCATCGGCATTTACAATCTTACATGCTCTTTTTACTTCTTCATCACTCGCATCAAGTCGTCCATAACGAACATTTTCTAAAATATTCCCACTAAATAAATGTGGAGTTTGTAACACATAGCCAATATTCGTATGCAACCAACCAATAGACCTTTTTTTATAATCTTTATTGTCAATTCGTATTTCTCCTGATGTCGGTTCATAAAATCTGCTAATCAAATTAATAATTGTAGATTTACCCGAACCTGTTTCTCCAACAAAAGCAATCATTTGTCCTGGCTTAATTTGCAAATTAAAATTTTCAAGTACCAATTTATCAGTTCCCTTATATTTAAAAGATACATTATCAAATTCAATACTTCCAATTAAATCTTCCCAATTTTCTTTTTTAGGATGATATAAATCACCATACTTCTCTACAACCTCTAAACTATCTTTTACATCAGGTTCAGTTTCGATAAGCGATATGACCCTTTCAGCAGAAGCTTGTGCCTGTTGAAAATCAGAAATAATTCTAGCAATTGACATTACAGGATCAAAAAAACGCATCGCATAGTCAATAAATAGATATAATGTACCCGTTGTAATTATCAATTTGATATTATCACTAAGCACTAATTTACCACCTTCTACTGCAATTACTGCAACCCCTAAATATCCAAGCACCAAAATTGTTGGCCAAAAAATAGAAGAAAATATAGCTGCTCTAATGGAACGTTTTTTCATTCTTGTAATTGTATTTTCAAATTCTTCTTCATTTTGTTTTTCTAAAACTAAAGTTTTAGTTGTATTAGAACCCATAAAACTTTCATTAAAAGAAGCCGTAATCTCAGAATTGATTTTTCTTACTCCACGATATTCTTTTAATATCTTTTTTCGAAAATACATTGTCAATATTAGAAAAACTGGTACTAAAATAATTAAAATGAGAGCTAGTCGCCAATTAATAATAATACTTACAATTAAAATACCAATCATTAACATAAAACCCCATAATAAATCAACAATTCCCCATGAAATAATGGATGCAAGTTTTCTAGCATCTGATGTCATTCGTGCCATAATCCAACCTGATGATGTTGTATCATAATATGAAAAAGATAATTTTTGCAATTTATCAAAAGCCTGTTTACGAATTTCAATTGTAGTATTTTCTTCAACAATTGAAGCAGCCCGAATAAAACACCACACCGTTAAGCCAAGAGCAATGGCTATAAAAGCATAAGCAGCAATAAATACCCATTTAGTTGAAAAATCTGGACTATCATTAAAATAATGCTCTAACGCATATTTATTTAAAAGAGGATATACTAAATCATTGGCTGCAAGTAAGATTACAGCAATTATCATTTGGACAATAATTTTTTTATCTTTAATTAATATTTTAAAGATTTTTTTCCATACTCCTAAATCAATTTTTTCAAATTCATCTTCAGTTTCCTCATTTTTTATAATCTCTTTTTTGAACTCTTTTTTTGATTTACTTTTCTTTTCTTGTTTTTTCTTTCTCTTCAATATCATACTTCTACCCCTTTATTATTTAGGATTTCGAAGAATTCTTTTTCTGCATCACCTTGAATATCCCATAATTTTTTATAAAGTCCATCTTCACTGATCAGTTCTTCATGAGTACCAATTTTAGATGCTTTACCATTTTCTAAAACAATTATCTTATCAGCTTGTCTAGCAGTAGTAATCCGGTGAGTAATAATAATTGTTGTGGCATGACTATTTTCTTTTAAAGCTTTTCTAATCATTAAATCCGTTTCAGTATCTACAGCACTTAATGAATCATCAAAAATAATTATTGGCTTATCATTAAGCAGCATTCTAGCAATTGCTAAACGTTGTTTTTGACCACCTGATAGAGTCGTACCTTTTTCTCCTACCATTGTTTCATAACCATTTTCAAAACTAGAAATATCTTTTTCAATTGAAGCAATTTTGGCAACCCTTCGAATATCCTCTTTTGATGCCTTGCTATTCGTAATTCTAATATTATCATAAACACTTCTCGCAAAAAGAAAAGGTTCTTGTAATACAAGTCCAATTTGGCTTCTAATATATTCTTTTTTGAAATCCTTTAATTCGTTTCCACTTATTTTAACGCTACCATCTTTATAATCAATTAATCTTGTTAAAATCTTTGCAATCGTCGATTTACCTGATCCAGTTTTTCCAATAATAGCAACTGTTTGGCCAGATTCAATCTCAAAACTCAAATGTTGAAGTAAATGACTATCCGTATCATCAAATTTAAAACTTACATTATCAAAAACAATATCACCATTTACCTCATAACATCCTGTTGCATCATTTTCATATTCACTTTTTTCATCTAAAATTTCTTTAATTCTTCCAGCAGCTACACTACATTTTCCTAGGTCACTAACAATTCTACCAAGACTTCTTACTGGCCATATATATGAGCTAAGTAACATCATTACCGCAACAACGTCTGAAC
>FR890804.1:97207-128332 GCA_000433035.1 Staphylococcus sp. CAG:324
GTCTGAACCAGAGATTACCCCAGGATTATTAATTAATAAAAAAATTGAAGTTGCCATCGTAATCAAGTATTGTATTAAAGTAGAAGCATCACTTACTCCCCAAAAGATAGCTGAAATCTTATTCAATTTCAAATTTTTGGCAGAGTAAATATCATTTTGTTTTTCAAATTTTTCTTTTTCAAAAAATTCATTGGCGAAAGCTTTAACCACTCTAACTCCTGCAATATTTTCTTGAATAATAGACATCAATTTCGCTTCTTCTTTTTCTATTTCAGTAAATTTTTTCTCAACATAGATACAAAAGACAATTGATGTAATTGCCGCAAGTGGAACAATGATTAAAGATACCCACATTAAGATTTGATTGATTCTAATCATTTGTAAAACTGCTGTAATCAGTACCGCAAAAATTGATATTAATTCAGGAAGTTGCGAACATAAACAGTTTCTAATTGTCTCATTATCAGTTGTACATCGTTGTATTAAATCACCCGTATCAACATTATTATGATAACTATATGGTAAAGATTGAATATGTGCATACATATCTTTCCTTATTTTTTTAGCAAGTGTTTCACCAAAAAATTGACGATAGAATCCCATCAAAAATTTAAAAACACCTCTAGCGAATTGAAATAGAAAAAGTCCGATTGCCGCATATGTTATCATTTGAATTTTAGTTTCACCTTGATTGAAAATATCAATTACAAACTGTGGCAAATTATTTACAGATGTGGCATCATTTTCTAAAACTGATATTATATATTTTATAAACATTGAAACATAAGTATAAGTAGCTGAATCAATACCTGACATCAACATTATAATTATTAACATTGGTAAATATCTGATGACCAAGTAGCCAATATACTTTATTCCTTTTTTACTTTGTTTCATAATTTTTCATCCTTTATATGTTTTTAATATGTTATTTAAACAATCTAGTTAAATCATTTATATTTTCCTTTCGGCTAATAATTATCGGTTTTTCTCCCAACAAAACAACAGCCGGTTTGAATAAATTATTATAATTTGATGACATCGAATAATTGTATGCTCCTGTTGCGTAAACAACCATAATATCACCACTATCAATATGAGGTACTAAGACATTATGCCTAATGATATCACCTGACTCACAACACTTCCCTACAACATCTACTAAAATTTCTTTCTGATTATTCATTTTATTTACAATATCACATTCGTATACCGCATGATAAAGTGCAGGTCTAATATTATCAGTCATACCACCATTTACAAATAAATAATTTTTACCCCCATATGTTTTTTTGATTTGTGCACATTCGTATAAAGTAATCCCTGCTGGTCCTATAATTGAGCGTCCAGGTTCAATCATCACCTCTTTAATCATATTATTAGAAACCAACATTTCATCTAATTTCTGACTTAAACCAGACATCATATCTTTAATAGATAGACTTTTTTCTTGATACTCATATTTTATACCAAATCCTCCACCTAAATTTAAAAGTGGTAAAGAATACTTATATTTACTAGCAATCTCCATTTGAAATTTAATCATTTTATCAATTTCCATTTTAAAAGCTTCCATTTCATGTATTTGAGAACCAATATGAGCATGAAACCCTAATAAATTTAAGGATTTGGTCGTAGTTATGGTTTTCATGATATTATCTATCGTTTTTTCATCATAAATACTTTCACCAAATTTAGAAGTAAATTTAGCAGTTTGAATATATTGATGTGTATGCGCATCAATACCTGGATTTACACGAAATAAAATATTTTGTACTATTTTTCTTTCTTCACATAATTGGATTAAGTTCTTTAATTCATAATAATTATCTACAACAATTAATCCAATTTTATTTTCAATTGCAAAAATTAATTCTTCTTTTGACTTATTATTACCATGAAATACCAAATGGTTAGCAGGAAAATTAGCATTTAAAGCTACGTATAAATCCCCCATACTAACCGCATCCATATATAAGTTATATTCATTAATAATTTGTGCCATTTTTGGTACTAAAAAAGCCTTTGAAGCATAAACAATTGTAGATTTAAAATTTTGACCCCTAAAATATTTTTGATAATCCCTAATTGCTTCTCTAACACTAAATTCATCTACTAAATATAATGGTGTTGTATATTTTTTTGCTAAATCTTCTAATTTATAACCATTTAAATATGCATCATTATTTATAATTTTAAATCCTACTGGTTTCATCATCTTACTCCTAACATTTTCTTATCATCATTGCTTTCATTTTAAACAAGAGAAAAAGCATTAGAATTCTAATGCTTTGTGGCTTTAATCTTTCATCATTTTACCTTTTGAATCCGTAAACTTATCATTGCAAAGGATAACAATTCCATCTATCAATCCCCAAATTGAACCAATTCCGAAAGTAAATATTGTGACTAAAATTTGTGCAATCGCAATACCAGTATGTCCAGAATAAAAACGTCCAACCCCGAGTCCTCCTAGAAATATTTGAAGTAACCCACACGCCAATTTCGATTTATCGCTATATTCAATTGATGATAAATTTTGAAAAGTTAATTTTTGACCACAATTTTCACAAAATGAAGCATTATCTTGACATTCTTTTCCACATTTACTACAATATTTCATAGGTTCGCTCCTTTATATCTTTAAACTATCATCTATTATACAATATTTGAAAGTTTTTTTCAATTAATATAACTATCTTATTTAAGATACAATATCATTTTTATATATAATATTTAAATTTCCTTCTTTTTCTTCTTGCATTTGAGTTGGCAGAATAACTTTTTTTAAAAATTTAAATCCACACTTTTCCTGAACTCTTTTTGATTGATTGTTGTCAATAAAATATGAGCATGTAATAAAATCTAAATTACAATCATGAAATAAATAGTCAATCACTTTTTTTACTGCTTCTGGCATGATTCCTAAACCCCAATATTCTTTAGATAAAACAAATCCCAGTTCTCTTCCTTTTAGTTTTTTCAATTTTTCTTCATCAATATTTCTTAAATTCTCAATTCCAATTGATCCAATTACTTTATGATTGTTTTTATATACAATTGCAAAAGTTTTCTCTCCCTCAATAAATTTTTCTAAAATTTCTTGTGATTGTTTAATTGATTGATGGGGAAGCCATCCTGCCATTTGACCAACACCCCAAACCTTTGCATATGCATAAAAATCATCTAAATCACTTCTTTTAAAGGGACGTAACACTAAACGATTTGTTTCTAAAATACTATCTTTTATATTAATTTTTGCATTCATACATCATTCTCCTTAGATTTTTCTTTTTTTAACGCTTCTCGCATATATTTAAAAGTTTCTTTTTCTCCTTTTTCAAGGTAAATTTTTAATAAAAATTCAAATTTTTCTCGCGTTTTATCATGTATAGGAAGATAATATCTTTCCTTATTATAATAATAATCCCAAACCATTTGGGGTTTAAACTTTTTCTTATTATAAACTTTAGATGCTGCTAAATGATCACAAAAACTTTCAAAAATATATTTATTAGGCATAGGAACTGGTTTGTAGATTTTATCATTTAAATCTAAATCAAGCCAATATTCAGGATGATGTTTATTACGTCCTTTATGATGTAACCATGCTTTACTGAATCCTATTTTTTTTCTTTCCTCACTAATTGGACTCCTTATTCCCTTATAATACTTTGCTCCATTGAAAAATTCAACAAAACTATATTTGGACAAATCATGGAGTAAACCTTGTTTATAAAGACCAATTTTGAAGCAATATTTCATAACTTTATGACGATGTTTAGTAATTGTTATAAAATGTTTCAACAGATGCATTTTATATTCTCCTTTAATTATATTTACTAAATTTATTTTTATTCTATCATAATTTATTTTATTTAGCAATGTATTTAAAAATAATAATAGCGTAGATTATATCTACGCTACTTTTTCCTTTTGATTACTATATTGAGCTTCATACATTGCTCGATACTTCCCATTTTTATTATATAATTCATCATGAGTACCAGATTCAACAATTTTTCCATCATCTAATACATAAATGTTATCAGCATATCTAATTGTTGAAAGTCGGTGTGCAACCACAAAAGTGGTTCTACCAGCAGCTAAAACCTTTAAAGCATTTTGTATTAGAATCTCAGTTTCAGTATCAATATTAGCCGTAGCCTCATCTAATATTAAAATAGCAGGATTTCTTAATAAAATTCTTGCAAAGGATATCAATTGTTTTTCTCCAGTTGATAAATTACTACCTAAATATTCCAATTTAGTATGAATACCATCGGGATAATCTTTAACAAATTTTTTAGCCCCTATCATTTCTAGTACTCTTTCCACTTCATCATCAGAAGCATCAATACCAAACGTAATATTTGATTTAATCGTACCACTAAATAGTGCTGGTTCTTGTAATACATAACCAATATTACTTCTAACTTCTTGTTTTGTATAATTCATAAAGTCAACATCATCAATTAAAATCTTACCATCAACTAAATCATAAAATCTTTGAAGTAATATCATTAGCGTTGATTTACCAGAACCTGTATGCCCAACAAGCCCTATAAATTGCCCTGGTTTGACATGCATATTGATATGTTTTAATACATCACTTTCATCATAAGCAAAACTAACATCAATAAATTTAATGTCTCCTTTAAAATTAGGTCTTTCATTAAACCCTAAATATTTATCTTCTTCTTGATCTAATAAATCAAAAATTCTACTTGATGCCACAAAAGAATCTTCAAGTGAATTTAGATTAGCAAAGATTTCTCTAATTGGATCAAAAATTTTTGTAATGTAGGTTACATATAAATATAGAGCACCTGCTGTTATTGCTCCTTCTGCACTTAAAAATTGGCGACCAAAATAATAAATGATTAAGGCTAATAAGCCATTTTGAATTAATAGTAAAAGTTCGCCTCCAAAAATAGAATTGATTTTCAATGCTTTCATCTTATTACCATAATTCGTAATTAATAATTCATCATATTCAGTTGTCATTGTTTCTTCTTTGTTAAATTGTTGAATTATTGATATTCCATCAACATACTGAGCCATTGCAGCATTGATAATTGAATTCATTTCTCTAATTCGATGATGATATTTATTATTCACCCTACGATAAACAGTCATCCATAAAAGAATTAAAGGAGTTGCAAGAAGAGTTAAAAGCGATAACATCCAATTCACTTTAAATAATTCAACATAAACCATGATTAATGAGATAGCAGCTGTTAAAATAGAAAAAATGACTTGGTAAAGTCCTCTAACTCCTTCTGAATCACTCGTAATCTTAGTTACAACTTTACCACTTGGTTCTGAAATAAAATACTTCATTGGTAACCTATTTAACTTACTAAAAGCATCATTTCGAATATCAAGAGTAAGCCTCATTGATGCGGTCAAAAAGAAAACATGTTGAAAATATCTAAAAATAATAATTATTATCGTCAAAGTACCATAAATAACTAGTAATTGAATAATGGGCGATATACTTGGCTGATAAAATTTCTTTAAATCATCTTTGGAAAGAATGGTTGTCTGAATTCTAGTTCCATCATTTAAAATTAATTCATCTGTTTCTTCATCATATTCAGTTACATGACTACTACTATACATACCACTCGAAACATAATATTTTCCATCAAGATATAAAATCGAAATCACTTCTGAACTTTCATCAAGATCATCTTTTGATACTTTTTCATATTTGTTTCCATTATAACTTACACTTCCATCATCAACTTTTTCCCACACTGTTTGTACACCTAATAAATGATCATCTAAAACAGTATTAATCAATTTTGGCTGTAATAACTCCAAATAAGTATATCCAACTAAAAATAAAAGTGATAAAATAATTAACGTTTTACTTTTCCAAGCATACTTTAATACTCGTTTCAAAACAACTTCTGCAGAATAATTATAATATTTATCAAAAGTTTTTTTATTTTTTATTTGTTGTTCACTTACTTTTTTACGCATGGGTTTTACCTCCCATTTCTTGAATGACATATTGTTCAAAATACCAACCCTTTTTATCCATTAATTCTTCATGAGTTCCTCTTTCAACAATTTTCCCATTGTCCATTACAATAATTTCATCGCAATCTTCAACCGCTGTTAGACGATGAGCAACAATAATATTCGTTTTATTTTTTCTAATTTCTTTTAAATTTTGAATAATATTAGCCTCAGTAGTACCATCAACAGCACTGAGAGAATCATCAAGAATTAAAATAGGAGCATCTTTCATCAAAGCTCTTGCAATAGATAACCTTTGTTTTTGTCCACCAGATAAGGTTACTCCATATTCTCCAACAATTGTGTCTAGTCCATCTTCTAAAAAAACTAAATCTTTTTCAAAATCAGCCATTTTGATAGCATAATTTAAATCAATATGAGCATTCTCTATTTTCCCCATCAAAATATTATCTTTCACACTTCTAGCAAATAATAAATGCTCTTGAGGGACATAAGCCACTAATTTGCGAATATCATATTTTTTATATTCATTAATGGATACACCATCTATTTTTAAACTATCATCATCATTAACGGGAAAACGTCGCAAAAGTTGTCTAATAAGTGTACTTTTTCCACTACCAGTTTTTCCTACAATTCCTAATGATTTACCACTGATAATATTTAAATCAAGGCCTTTTAAAATTTCTAAATCCGTTTTAGGATAAGAAAAAGTATACTTGCTAAATTCAATCTTTTCAAAACTATTTATACTTATAGCTTTATCACGATCAACTATTTCTGGTTTGGCTTGCAAAACTTCTGTCACACGATCAAACGAAATCGCACTTTGCGTAAATTGTGCTACTTGATTGCCAAGTTGCATCATTGGACCCGAAAATTGAGCAAGCAAAAGGCTAAAAGTTATCAATTCACCAACCGTTAATTCTTGATTAATAATGAGGTAAGCCCCATATCCATAGGCAACCAATTGACTAATGTTAGTGAAAAAACGAAAAGTAGGTCCAAATGTTGATTGCATCATAACAGATTTTTTTTCTGTATCATAACAATCTTGAGCTGAATGTTTTAATTTTTGATAATCTTCCTCTTCATTGACAAACGCTCTAATTAATTTGACATGTTGCACACTTTCCATCGCAAGATTTCCCATTATTGAATTTTTTTTACGCACGAGTCGCCAATTATCACTAATTTTAGGTCTCATTGTAACTACAACAATAAAGATGAAAGGCAATGGTAAAATCGAGTATAGAGTAAGGAGTGGATCTAAATTAATCATTGAAATAGCCGTCATAATAATCGTTAAAATAACAGTAATCAAACCAAAAATCAAATGAGTTGAGACATTAGCCATTGAAAAAGTATCTGAGGTAGCTCTTGTCATTAAATCTCCTGGATGATAGATAGTAAAATAATCTGCATCCTGAAGAAGAATGTTTTTCATAAAACGAATTTTGATTTGATAAAATAATTGATGAAATAAATTTCCAAGGCAAATACTTTTAACAATACTGATAATAAATTTAATTATCACAATTGCAATTAAAAAAATTAATAAAGAAAATAAAGTTTTTTTATTAATTTGTCCTAATCCGATTAAATCAACAGCTTCACCAATAATTTCTGGTTTTTTTATGTCACAATAAATAATACCAATTGATAAAACCATTGTCATAAAATACTTCCACCAATATTTTTTTATATACCATTTTATAGCAGAAAAGCGTTTCATAATTTTCACCTTTTTACATGATTTTTTGTAATATTATAACATAATATTACGATTTTTTCTTTCAATTCACTTTTAAAAAAAATGGCAAATTTTTAAAGAAAAATCTAATAGTAACCTATTTTATTTCAAATTATCTTTTCGTGCTACTATTAGATTTTATTTTATTTATTTGTGCTTCCCAAGCCACCTTTTCTAATGTCATAGGTATTATCATCCATTGTTTTACCATATGTTAACAAAATACCCTGAACAAAAGCTTCACCTCTTACAAGTTCTACTTGTTTGTTCTCAAAAGACAAATTGGATATTTTAATCATAATATGGCCTTCATTACACGCATAATAATAATCACTATCAATGATACCAACGACATTATCAAGTTGAAGTCGGAATTTAAAGCCTAAACTACTTCTAGGATAAATTTGTAAAACATATTCATCGTTCATTTGACATCTAATACCAGTTGGAATAATAATGGACTCTTGAGGTTTTAAAACAATATCAAATGGTAAAAAGAAGTCATATCCTGCAGAACCTATAGTTGCTCTTTTTGGCAATTGAATATTATCATACATTTCTTCAATTTTATTTTTAATTTTGGTATTTTTCAATATATCTTTTTGAAATTGTTCAAATGAAACCTTTTCAAAATGGGTTATATTTTTCATCTTTATTTCCTTTCTAAAAATTCATAGAGTATGCTAAACCATTTATTATACTCTATTCCAGTTCAAAAGCTCCTGTATATAATTGATAATACGTACCTTTTTGTTCAATCAAACTTTCATGTGAACCTCTTTCAATAATTCTTCCATGATCTAAAACCATAATTGCATCGCTATTTTGAACTGTTGATAAGCGATGAGCAATCACAAAAACCGTTCTTCCTTTCATTAACTGATCGGTTCCTCTTTGAACTAAGGCTTCAGTTCTTGTATCAATTGATGAAGTTGCTTCATCTAAAATCATAACTGGTGCATCCGCAATCGCGGCTCTAGCAATAGATAGCAATTGTCTTTGACCTTGCGAAAGATTGGCACCATCACCTGTAAGCATTGTATTAAATCCCTCTGGTAGTCTTGTAATAAAATCATAGGCATTTGCAATTTTAGCTGCTTTATACACCTCTTCATCGGTTGCATCAAGTCTGCCATATCTAATATTTTCCATCACCGTTCCTGTAAACAAATTCGTATCTTGTAAAACAATCCCAAGTGATCTTCTTAAATCATCTTTTTTTATTTTATTGATATTAATTCCATCATATCGAATTTTACCATCTTGAATATCATAGAATCGATTGATTAAATTCGTAATTGTTGTTTTTCCCGCACCCGTAGCACCTACAAAAGCAATTTTTTGTCCAGGTCTTGCGTAAATAGATACATCATGTAAAACAATTTTTTCGGGAACATAGCCAAAATCTACTTCATTTAAAACGATATCTCCTTTTAATTGCGTATAAGTTATTGTACCATCTGAATGAGGATGTTTCCATGCCCAAAGACCAGTTCTAGTAGGGGACTCTGTAATCGTACCATCTTGATCTTTATTGGCATAAACAAGTGTAACATATCCACTATCTTCCTCTTCTTTTTCATCAAGAAAATCAAAAACACGTTTTGCTCCCGCTAATGCCATTGCAACCATTGAAACTTGTTGTGATACTTGACCTACGCTTTGTGAAAATTGTCTACTCATATTTAAAAAAGCAACAATAATACCGATTGTCAATGTATTCATCCCTGCAATCACAAGTTTTCCTTCATCATTTTTAAAGAAAACTCCAAGATTAGGTACATTGTTTATAGCCAAAAAACAACCTATGATTGCAAGTAATACAAAGAAAATATTACCAATATTATGCATAATTGGCATCAAAGTATTACCATAATGATTCGCATTTGTTGCGGCAAGACATAATTCATCATTTAATTTATCAAATCTTGCCTTAGATTCATCCTCATAACAAAAGACTTTAACAACCTTTTGACCATGCATCATTTCCTCGATATAGCCTTCTACATCAGCAGTTGTTTTTTGGTTTTGAATAAAATATTTAGCACTATTCCCACCAACTTTTTTAGTTACTAAGATCATCAAAGAAGCACCAACAAATACTAGTAAGGTTAGCCAAACACTATAATGAATCATTAAACAAATTGTAAAAGTAAGTGATAAAAAAGTTGATATAAATTGGATTAAACTTTGAGTTACAAATTGTCTAATAGCATCAACATCATTTGTATAATAACTCATAATTTCACCATGAGGATGACTATCAAAATATTTAATAGGCAAAGATTGCATTTTATTAAATAATTGTTTACGAATTTTATTTAAAAATCTTTGTCCAACTCTTGCCAATATTTGTGTTTGAAGTGTTGTTGCAATCAAGCATACTGAATAAATTGCAATCATTGACATTATCAAAGACAAAAGTTTTGATTGCCATAGATCCATACTAATTTCACCTTTTAAAGTTGGTTCAATAACTTCATCTGTAATTCTTTGTAAAAACATAGGTCCTGTAATTCCTGCTACTGCTGCTATCACTAAACAAATTAAGATAACAACCATTGCGACACCATAATTTTTAAACAATAATTTCAAAATCTTAGGCATAACACCTTTTATATTTGTAGGATGTTGCCCCATTCCTCTCATTGGACCACGAGGTGGTATTTTCCTTGCTTCTGCCATTAATGTGCACCTCCAATCTTATTTTGAATTTCATATACTTCTTTATAAATTTCATTATTTTTAAGTAATTGTTCATGAGTATCAAAACCGCTTATTTTTCCATCATCTAAAACGATAATTTTATCTGCATCTTCAACAGAAGAAATACGTTGTGAAATAATAAACTTTGTTATATTAGGAATATTTTCTTTAAATGCTCTTCTAATAGTTGCATCTGTTTTTGTATCAACTGCACTTGTTGAATCATCTAAAATTAAAATTTTAGGATGTTTTAACAAAGCCCTTGCAATACATAATCTTTGTTTTTGACCACCCGAAACATTTGTTCCTCCTTGATCTATCATCGTATTATATTTATCGGGAAATGTCTGAATAAAATCATCAGCACAAGCAAGTTTGCATGCATGTATCATTTCTTCATCTGTGGCTTCTTTATCACCCCATCGTAGATTATCTTTGATAGTTCCACTAAATAAAACATTTTTTTGTAATACAACCGATACTTGATTTCGAAGAGTTGTTAAATCGTAATCTTTAACATTGATTCCCCCTACTAATACCTCACCCTCTGTTACATCATAAAGCCTACTGATTAAATTAACAAGAGTAGTTTTAGAAGAACCAGTTCCACCAATAATACCAATTGTTTGGCCAGATTTAATCTTTAAATTAATATTAGATAAAGCATCTTTTTCCGCGTGTTTTGAATATTTAAAAGAAACATTTCTAAATTCAACATCACCACTTTTAACTTCCATTATTGGATTTTCAGGATTTGTAAGACTACTTTTTTCATTCAATACTTCTGATATTCTTCTCATACTAGGAAGTGACATAGAAATAATAACAAAGACCATTGAAAGCATCATTAAACTAGACAAAATTTGAATTCCATATTGTAAAAGTGCTGTTAAATCACCTACTGCTAAACTATCACCACCACTATGAATAATCATTCTTGAAGCAAAAAAACATACTAAAATTGTAGCAGTATACATCGAAAATTGCATAATTGGCGAATTCCATGCCACTATTTTTTCTGCACTAACAAAATTTTCACATACATCATCTGAAGCTTTTGCAAACTTTTGCTTTTCAAAATCTTCACGAACATACGTTTTTACAACCCTAATTCCATTGATATTTTCTTGAACAGATGAATTTAAGGCATCATATTTAGTAAACACTTTATTAAATTTTCCCATTGCAAATTTTACAATGATATATAAACCAACCCCCAAAAATGGTAATAAGGCTATGTATATAAGTGCTAATTTTGCGCTAATCATAAATGTCATAATACTAGAAAATATCATCATTAAAGGAACTCTAATTGCCATTCTGATTCCCATATTATAAGCCATTTGTACATTGTTAACATCAGTTGTCAATCTTGTAACCAAACTTGATGATGAAAATTTATCGATATTTTCAAAAGAAAAATTTTGTACTTGATAGTATAAATCATGCCTTAAATTTCTTGCAAGACCACAAGATGCTTTTGCACAAAATCTTCCCGCAAGATAACCAAAAAGTAATGATAACATTGCACACACCAATAAAATAATACTAACAATGATTAAATAAGTCATATCAGACTTTTCTAAGGCTTCACTTGCATCAGATTTATTCTGTAAGAAATTAATCAATTGAGCAATGATAAATGGCATAATACATTCCACTAAACTTTCTAATCCAACAAAAAGTGGAGCCAAAAAGGATGGTTTTTTATACTCTCTTACGCTTTTTAAAATTGTCTTTAACATATTCTCCTCCTTTTATTTTTTTAAATTATTCTTAATTCGTTCAAAATAGGAATAAAGTTGAGTAATTTCATGAGGTTCAAAACCTTCTAAAGCCTTTTTTTCAACTTCATCTAGTGTTGAACGAACCGATTCATTAATGGCAAGACCCTTCTCCGTCAAAACTATTTTTTTGAGTCTAGCATCGCTATCAACACCTATTCTTTCTATTAGACCATTTTGTTCCATTAATTTCAAAATTTTTGATGTTGTGGATTTTGTTATTAAAAATTTTTCTTCAATATTTTTTTGATAAATATCTATATCTTGATGGCGCTCTAAAAAACCGAGAATAAAAGAATTGGTACTAGTTATCATATTAACATAACGAAAGACCTCACTATTTTCTACATTTCGATTAAATAAATTTTTAATTGATGATATTTCTCCACCTAATTTCTTCTGTTTCATAAAAGCCTCCAAAATAGTTCTATCTCAAATAGTTTGATACGAAACTATTATATCATTTTTTTAAATTTTTAGAACCGATTTGCAAATGAAAACGCTTCAGAAAGAAGCGTTTGAAGTAGTTGGATAATTCAAAATTCCGACAAATAACAAAACATTATTCGCATCTTTGATCAAATATAAAAAAGGACGATCAAGTTTAATAGTGATAGGATCTACTACTAATGATGATTTCATGATACCAATTGAAGTTACTGCAGCAGCTTTTGCACCACTTTCACTTAACTTTATACCAACATTTTGTTTTATATAATTGACAGATAAATTTTCACCAATTTTATTTAAACTATCTTTTTCAAAAATTTTTCTTACTCCTAAACTTTTTAATGCTTCATTAAGATTATATTCCTTACTATAGTCAAACTTAGGAACAGAAAGATTAACCTCACCCATAACCAAATCATTAGTAAAACTTGTAAAATCTTTTGAACATAGTTTATCGAAAGGAATAGTTGGCATAATATATGTGATTGTATTGTTATTTTCAAAATAATCCATTACAACTACATATTCGCTAGTTTTCTTGTAAAGAGTTGATATTTGGTGATTCATATACTCAACCATTTTAGTATTATTTTTATCGAGATAAAATGTATCTTCAACTGTTTTTTCTTTATCATATGCTATTAGCCACTTATTGTCAAAATAAATTGTATTCAAAAGCAATAAGGCTAGATTGTCTTCTATCTGATAATTATTCCTATCTAATTTTAATACATTTTCTGTATAATAATTTATCCATTTAATAATTTTATCTTTTTCCTTTCTCTTTGTGAAATCAATTTCGTAACTTTGTGCATAAAAATTATCTTTTATAAAATTTAGATATTCTGAATTAATCTTTAAACCTTTTTTCAACCAAAGAGAATTAGCCAAATACACTCGACCATTTTGATTAGAATAATAATTGTTCTCATAAATGAGTTTCAGTTGTTTTGTTAATTTCTCTCTTTTTTGTCCCAATAAATTTTCTAACTCAGCACTTGTTGTTGAAGAGGTACCTTCTACAAGCATAGATAGTGCCATATAAAGACTAAGAGGAGCAAAAAGTTGATTATCTTGAACAGTAAAAATTTTCTTTATTAATTTATAAGAAAAATGATTTATTTCAGCAATCATGTCATTATCTATACTACCTACTTCATAATTTAAAGAAGGATAATTAACTTGACTTAATGTCGAAAAGTTATCATTGTCTTTAAATTGAAGATTTTTTAATTCAATAGTCTCCCTTTTTTTACAACTCATCATCACCATACCCAAAAGTATCAATAAAGAAAATTGAAAAAATTTCTTCATCTAAACCCCTTTCTTCTTATAATAGCATTTACAATAAATTATAAGTCAATTTTAGTATAACAATTTATAATATAACTATACTTTATGAACTGTTTTTATCCTAACCTTTTATTGTAAAACAAGACAATCATACATTGCTCTAATCGCCTTTTCAAATTGATGATTAGAAACTCCAACAATAATACTAAGTTCTTGTGATGCTTGAGCAATTACCTTAATATTAATGTCATTTTGCCCAAAAATGGCAAAAATTTTGGCACTAATGCCAGGTTTAGTTGCCATGTTTCTGCCTACAACTGCAATAAGTGCAATATCAGTATCAATAATTACATCTTGAACAGCATCAATTTTTTTTATATCTGCCAGAACTTCATAATTTTTCTTAACAAGATCGTTTGCTTCAATAATTAAACTAAACGTATCAATACTTGATGGAATATGCTCAACATCAAGATGATATTTATCTAAAACCGCCAAAACATCTCTCATTACTTTTATTTTTGGGACTTTTGGCTTTTTGATTATGGTGATTGATTCATAAGATTTTTTACCAGTAATTCCTGTGATAATTTGTGAAGAATCCTGACAGTTAGAAGAAATAATTGTACCTTCATCATCAGGACGATTGGTATTTTTAATACTAATCGGAATCTCTAATTCTTGTACAGGAAAAATAGTTTCTTCATGAAGCACATGCGCACCCATGTATGATAATTCGCGTAATTCTTCATAAGAAATCTCTTTTATCTTTTTAGGATGACTAACAATTTTAGGATCTGCTACCAAAAATCCTGAAACGTCGGTCCAATTTTCATAAAGACCTGCTGAAAGAGCCTTTGCGACTACCGCACCTGTGACATCTGAACCCCCCCTTGAAAAAAGATGAATATTCCCATCTGGGTAAGAACCATAAAAACCAGGTATAACAATTGTTTTAGTTTTTATGAATTGATTTATTAATGCATCTTTGGTTTTTTGTTCATCTAATTTCCCATTATAATCAAAATAAATCAAATTTTTGGCATCGACAAATGTATAGCCTATGTATTCTGCTAATAATTTTGCACAAAAATATTCTCCTCTACTAACTAAAAATTCTTCACTTATCTTTTGATTTAGATTTGCTTTTAGTATAGCAAATTCTTTTTCAAGGTCAATGTCTAATGCTAATGTTGTCTTAATTTCTACATATCTACTTTTAACAATATCAAAAATATTGTTTGCGTCAACTCCATATTTTAAATGCGCATAGATTAGATAAAGTAAATCAGTTATCTTATGATCATCTTTATTTTGTTTACCTGGCGCCGATACGACAATAATCTTTCTTGTTTGATCTTCAAAAATAATTTTTTTTATTTTTTTAAATTGCTCACTATTTGCTAAACTAGAACCACCAAATTTTGCTACTTTTATCATAATTTTTTTATCAAAGCCATTGCAATTTGTATTGCATTACTAGCGGCACCCTTTCTAATATTATCAGCTACACAATATAACACAATTCCATTTTCAGTTGATAAATCTTTTCTAATTCGTCCAACATAAACTTTATCTTGATTATTCGCAATAATTGAATTAGGATATTTATGATTTTGTACATCATCATAAACAATAATTCCATCTTGTTGTTGTAAAACTTGTTTTATCTGTTCAATTTCAAATTTTTTTACAAGTTCAATTGTCATAGAAACTCCATGACAATTTTCAACAGGAACTCTAATACAAGTGGCAACAATTGGTAAATTTTCTAAATGTAAAATCTTTCTTGTTTCATTTATCATTTTCATTTCTTCTTTTGTATAACCATTATCTAAAAATTCATCAATTTCTGGTATACACGTTTTAGAAATATCATACGGGTAAAATATATTGGTATGATTATTTTTCGTTCTTTTTAAATCTTCAATTCCTTTTTGACCAGAACCGCTTACCGCTTGATAAGTTGTATAAGTTACCCTTTTGATGCCAAAATGATCATTTAAAATTTTTAGTGGTAAAACTGCCTGAATTGTTGAACAATTAGGATTTGCTATTATTTTACTTTTCACAAAAATATCATCCATATTCACTTCTGGTACTACTAGGGCACAATTATCATCCATTCGCCAAGCACTTGAATTATCAATTACATATGCACCTTTTTGAACAGCTAAAGGTGCATATTCTTGAGAGACTTTACTACCAGCACTAAATAAAACAATATCAACATCATCAAAAGCTTCCTCGCTTAATTCTCTAATAATATACTCTTTATTTTTAAAAACTATTTTCTTACCAGCACTTTTCTTTGAAGCATAGAGGAGTAATTGATGAAAAGGAAAATGATATTCATCTAAAATTTTTAAGAACATTCGTCCTACAAGTCCTGTAACTCCCACAATTGCTAAATTGTATTTTTTCATTATTGCACCTCATTAATTACATATTTATTGAAATTATCATAAGTATCTAATACTCTTTGATTGATAATATCATAGATATCGCTAACTATTGCAGAAGCAGTCGGCAAACTACCAGCCCCCTTGCCAATAAAAACCAGTTTATCGGCTAAAGAGGTTTCAACAATTACACCATTGTCTTCCTCATTGATTTTACATAATACTTCTTGATTATCCAATTCCATTAAACCTACTGAAATGAATATTTTATTGTTATCTTTTAAAGCTTCACACACATACTTCATTGTTTGATGATTTTTCTTCATATCATAATTGTGAATAAGACTAAACGAGGAATGCTTTATATCATGAATATTAATTTTAGTATTCCAAGCAATATCTGATAAAATAGCAATTTTTCGCATCATATCATAACCTTCTAAATCAGTAGTAGGATCCTTTTCTGCAAATCCTTTTTCTTGAGCTAATTTCAAGGCTTCCTCAAAACTCATCCCCTCACTTATTCTACTAAGAATATAATTTGTTGTCCCATTTAAAATTCCAATAATTTTTTGAATACGATTCACTAAAGTAAGTTCTTTCAAATTTTTTATAATAGGAATGGCTCCACCTACGCTTGCCTCATAACAAAAAGAAACTTTATTATCCCTTGCAAGTTTAGTCAACTCATCAATATCATTTGCGACAATTTCCTTATTAGCAGTTACTAGATGTTTGTGTTTACTTAACGTGAGAACACAGGCTTTTTTAGCAAAATCATATCCACCTAAAACTTCAACAACTATATCGATCTTATTATCATTGATAATATCTTCTAAATTATCTGTAAAGAGATTGGCATATTGCTTATCGAAATTTTCCTTATAATCAAATATTTTTATAACCTCAATTTCTTCTTTTTCTAAGCATATCTTAAAGACTCCCTTACCAATAACTCCATAACCTAAAATAGCAATTCTTGCTTTCTTCATTATTCTACCCCCATTATATCAATTGATTTTACACCATAACAGAAAGATATTAATTTTTGTAAAGATTCTAAATCAATTTTTAAATCACTTATATCAATCATCATAGTAATATATGCACTTTTATCAATGGGAGCATCTTGATTAATTGAAATGACATTTCCACTATTATCATATATGATTTGTAAAATAGAAGATAGAATTCCCTTTTCATCAATCGTTTTGATAGCAAAAAGGGCTTTATTTCCGCTATCTATTGTCGGTCTGAAAATAAAATCTTTGTACTTATAGTAAGTAGAACGACTAATACTTTGCATTTTACATGCATCACAAATATTAATTTTTTGATTGTTTATCAACTCTCTTGCAGCAATGACCTGTTCAAAATATGGAGGAAGAATTGATTTGTGGACAATCAAATATTCACTATCTCTCATATACATACGCTCCTACGTTAGAAATTTTGACACTTACTAATTGCCAATTTTTAATACTAAATTTATTTTTAATATCCTGTTCACTAATTAAAAGTATACTTGGTCCAGCCCCACTAATTAAACCTACTATATCTTCATAATCTTCTAATATCTTTCTCATTTCTTTCTTTGGATCAATGAATTGGTATCGATATGGCTCATGAATGAGATCTTTTTTTGCCATTTTTAATAAAGAAAAGTCCCCCTTTTCTAACGCTTTTACCATCAAAATACTATGCGATAAAGTAGATACTACCTCTTCTAATAAAACACAACTCGGTAATGAAGCCCTAGCTACTTCAGTAGATAATTCAAAATTAGGAATGAGGAAAAAAAATTGCAAATTACTCGCTACATCAAGATTAATATAATGATACTTATCTTCTTGAAAACTACAGGTGAAACCACCAAATATTAAAGGAGCAACATTATCCGGATGTCCTTCAATCATACTTGCAATTTGAAAAATTTCATCTTTGGACAAAATACCACCAAGAATTTCATTGGCCATTATGATACCTGCAACTATGCATGATGCACTACTGCCAAGACCTCTTGATACAGGAATATTTTGAATCTTTTGCCTAATTGTTAAAAATTGAATCTTCTTATTCTTTAATAAAAAAACTTTTTCATAACTTTTAACAATAAGATTGTCGCTAGGATTTGAAAATTTTTCACTAAAACCTTCAATTGTATACTTATCGGAAAGAAAAAATTCATATTCATTATATAAATCAAAACAAATACCCAGACAATCAAAACCAGGACCTAAATTTGCGGAAGTCGCAAAAGTTCTAACAATTTTCATCTAACTCACCTATTAACTTTTTTAGTTTTTCGCAAGCATCTTCCTTACACCATACTTCTTGTTGAAAAGTACCTTCATAAATTTCTTTTAGTACATCAGGAATTTTGTTGCCACTTTTTTCAGCAATTTTTTCTGCTAACGTAAAATCTTTTTCCTCAATTTTAAAAACCTCATTTACTGTATCAATAAATTTAAAAGGACTTGCAGTACTTATAATTAGCGTTTTCCCCTTTAATTTATTTTTTAAATTCAAATAAACACCATATGCTACAGCTGTGTGAGGGTCAATTAAATAATTATATTTTTCAAAACAATCCTTTATATAAAAAAGAGTTTCCGTATTACAAATTGAATATGCTAGAAAATCATCTATTTGGGAATGATACTGTTTTGGTAAATAAAAACTGTTTTTCTCTTTTAAATCTTTCATCAATTTATCAACAAGTTTATAATTTCCATCTGTAATAATAAATAACAATCTTTCCAAGTTTGATGAGATTAAAATATCCATTGCAGGAGAATTGGTTAAATAAAAAGGACGATTACAATTATATATTTTAGTATTAAAAAAATCCGTTAAAATATTATTCTCATTGCTAGCACAAATAATTTTATTAATAAACAAACCCATTTTTTTTGCTATATAACAAGCCAAAATATTACCAAAATTTCCCGTTGGTACAACTACATTGATACTTTCTCCATACAATATTTCATTTTGGTTTACCATTTTAAAATATGCATAAAAATAGTAAATAATTTGAGGAAGCAATCTACCTATATTTATTGAATTGGCTGAAGAAAGTTTAATATTTCTTAAATTATTCATACTAGTAAAAACTGTTTTTACAATATTTTGACAATCATCAAAATTACCTTTTATCCCTATAAGCCTTGCTTTTTGATTTGTATAAAAATGCATTTGCCTTTCTTGAAAATAACTTACTCCATCTATTGGATATAAAACGATAATTTTATTATTATCAGTTTTGCCAAAACTTGCTAATGCTGCCCCACCAGTATCACCAGAAGTGGCAGTTAAAATAAGGGTTTCAAGACAATCATTCTGTTTTACTTTAGCTACTTCTATTAAATTCGGTAACATCGTTAAAGCCATATCTTTAAAAGATAGGGTAGGACCATGATATAATTCTAAAAAACTAAACTCTTTCAAATTTTTCATTCCAATAATCTTGTTCTTAAAATTAACTGCTGTATATGTTTTGGCAATTACTTGTTTAATTTCTTCGTTGGTAAAATCATTTAAATAAAAAGTCAAAATTTTTTCGGCCATTTCTTGATAAGATAATAAACTAAAATTTTTATTAAATAAAAATGGTTTTATATGATGAAAAATGAAAAGCCCCCCCTCTTCACTGATACCTCTAATAATGGCCTCACTCGCATCTATATTTAATTTTTTTCTCGTACTAGTATACATACTTCACCTCAATTTTGTTACATTATATCATATTTTGTTTTCAATATCAAGACATTTGTATTTATTTCAAAAACAAAAAATTTGCATATTATTTCACAATTGCTTAACTTTTATGTTATAATATTTAAGAATAAATCATTTATGCAAGGAGGAATCAGATGACAAATAAATATTTATGTGAAATATATGAAAATGTTAAAGTTAAAAATGCAAATGAACCAGAATTTTTACAGGCAGTCTATGAAGTACTTGATTCAATTGAACCATTTGTTAATGAAAATGATGCAATTGAAAAAAATGGAATCGTAGAACGGTTTGTAGAAGCCGAAAGAATAATTACTTTCCGTGTTCCATGGATAGATGATAAAGGATTCGTTCATGTAAATAGAGGTTTTAGAGTTGAATTTTCCTCAGCAATAGGTCCTTATAAGGGAGGAATTAGATTGCACCCAACCGTTAACCAAAGTATTGTTAAATTTTTAGGCTTTGAACAAACCCTTAAAAATGCTCTTACAGGTCTTCCAATGGGTGGAGGCAAAGGAGGTAGTGATTTTGATCCGAAAGGAAAAAGCGATACCGAAATTATGCATTTTTGTCAAAGTTTTGTGAATGAATTATATCGCCATATTGGTCCGAATACAGATGTTCCCGCAGGCGATATAGGAACCGGTGCTAGAGAAATTGGCTATATGTTTGGTCAATACAAGAGATTAAAAAATGAATTTACTGGTGTTTTAACAGGCAAAGGCTTAAGTTATGGTGGTAGTTTAGGCAGAACTGAAGCTACAGGTTATGGCTTATGCTATTATACCAATAAAATGTTACAAGTAATGAATCATACCTCTTTTGCAAACAAAAAAGTTATTATTTCGGGTTCTGGTAATGTCGCTTTATATGCTATGCAAAAGGCTCAAGAACTAGGTGCTACTGTTATTGCAATGAGTGATTCTAGTGGATATATTTATAATGAGAATGGTTTAAATTTTGAAATTTTAAAAGATTTAAAAGAAGTAAAAAGAGCTAGAATTAGTGAATATCTTACCTTTGACAATACTACTATTTTTAAAGCATCTCCTAAAGATATATGGAAAATTAAATGTGACATCGCTTTACCTTGTGCTACCCAAAATGAACTTGATTTAACTGATGCAAAAATTCTTGTTGCAAATGGAGTCATTGCTGTTTCAGAAGGAGCGAATATGCCATGTACAATTGAAGCTACTAATTATTTAATAACTCATAATATTTTATTTGGTCCAGCTAAGGCTGCAAACGCTGGTGGAGTAATGGTATCTGGTTTTGAAATGAGTCAAAATTCAATGCGTTATGCTTGGAGTTTTGAAGAAGTAGATGAAAAACTCAAAACCCAAATGGAAAATATTTTTCTAGAAGTTATAGATTGTGCCACACATTATGGTAACAAATATAATACGGTACTTGGTGCAAATATTAGTGGTTTCAAAAAAGTTGCTAGTGCTATGCTTGCTCAAGGTGTTTGTTAATAAAAAACACTCCTAAATAGGTGAAATCATCAAGAAAAAAGAAACACAAAAAACATTATATTAATTAATCCCAGTTCAATCTATACTGAATTGGGATTTTATATTTTAATGAATAAACTAATGTTTACCTATTATAATATTTAATATCGTTTTTAATAGTTATATTAATATCTTCAAATATATAATTTTTAAAATCCTTATATCATTCATTTTTTATCCAATTATTGAAAGACCTAATGACAGAATTAATAGTAAACGTTGCTACTCAATTATTGATTGTTTGATAGTATAATTTTCATATATTTTGTTAAAAACTCTTAAGAAATATAGAGAGCCTTAATCGGAGTAAACAATCAAGGTCTTTATATCCTCTTTTTATTTTTTCTTGTAAAAATAATTGATACCATTCAAAATGTTTTTTTAAATTAAATCCATATTTTAAAGGTTTTACATCAGACAATATTATTTCATTATTTAAATATATCTACATAACAAGTCCAACCATAAGGTTTTCTTTGATTATAAATCCGTATTGTATCTATAATTATTATTTCTATCGCTCTAGAATGATACAAGTTTCCTTTAGGAACATTGGAATAAATTCTGCTTTTTTCACCTTTTGGTTTATTCAGATAATCCACTCATTCATCAAAATTAATATCATAAAATAAAAATGTAGACACTTTTTTTTGTGTCTACATTTATTTTATCACTTCAATTTTCGATTAAATCAAGTGTTTTATTCATCATCTTTTATATAAAATGACATAGGATAAGTTAAATATTCTATTTCATCTAACTGATCCGCAGTTACATAGCCTGCTTCAGCATTTATCAATGATGGTATTCGATTGACGATGGTTGCACAAGTATGTTCAACAGTTGCTGGTTTATCCACTCGATATTTTACATTTGGCTCACCCGTAATTTCCCAATCACACATATCTCCTTCATCTTTACCATATACTTTTCCTATTGTTTCCTCCTCAATTGTAATTCCTTGAAGAGTTTGAATTGTAACTACTGAAGACATTCCAATGCAACGTCCTGCTTTAATTGTTTTTCCTAACGTTTCGCTATAAATATCCTCCTTTGCCACATATGGAACATTTTTTTGAGTAATACTTTGAATGGTTAATCCTAATTTATTGGCAATTGCTTCACTTGCATTCCAAGCATACGATGCTGCAAATTCACTAGGATGTGCTATTTGTTGTTCAAATTCCTCTTCTGTTAAATCACATCCATGGGCATTAGCAAGTGCTAAACCATATTCATCAACATTGTAACTATAAGCACCTTTAATTTTAGTAATATTATGACAACCAGCACAAGCAAGAGCAACCATATTAATCCAAAAAATATCTTGCATTCCAGAACCTGTTACAGTACATCCTGTTTCTTTTGCCAGTAAATCAATTTTATTAGTCAAAGCAGCTGATGTTGTCCATGGATAAATGGCTTCTTCGCAAGTAGTAATAACATTTATTCCTCTTTCTACACATTGTTCTACATGTTTATAAATATCTGGAATAAAACTAAATAAAGTTACGATTGCAACATCAGCATCACATTCATCTAAAACTTTTTCTGCATCATTTTGGATAGTGACACCAAGTTTCATTCCAATTTCTGCAAAATCACCAACATCCATTCCAATAATTGCAGGATTAACATCAATTGCACCTACAATTTCGGCTCCTTTTTCATGTAGATAACGCAAAATATACTTTGCCATTTTTCCACATCCATATTGAACAACTTTAACTTTTCTCATTTTTTCCTCCTAATTTATATAATTCTCTTTGCTTAAGGTTATTTTTTCCTTAATCACCATTATTATACATTATTATATTAAAAAATGGAAGTCATTTTGATAGATAATTTTTTTATCTCGTTATATTCCTTTTGATATATTAAAATATTTTTTATAACTCATATTTTAAAATTATTTTTTTAATAAAAATAATAACTTGAGCAAAAATAAGAGAAATTGCTCCTGCTCTTACCATCCAATCAAAATTGTCTATAAACCTTTTAATTGCTATATAATTATAATAATATTGGTCTTTTAACTTTGAATGAAGCCAAGTTTCAATATAACTAGTAACCGAAGTTATATTTATTAAAAAAAGCGATACAATGATTATAGATATGGTTTCAAACACAGTTACTTGACTATTGCTAATATTATCATTTAAAAATATAATAGAAAAAAGAATAGAGATAAAAATAACTATAAAATTTTCTGTTTGAATAAGTGGAATAATAAAAACTTTATTATCATTACTTCTAGAAGAAAAATATATTTCTAATAATAGATTTTGCATTAAAACAGCAAAAATATAGATGAAAAGATAAAGCAATGTAAAAATAAGACATACTATCAATAAAGTTTTAATAATATTATTTAATCTTATATCGTATCTTCCATTAATTTTTTTATAATTATTTCTGTCATTATTTTGCATAAACATTCCTTCCTCTCTATAAGATTAATTATATCATATATTTTATTTATTTTTTTCTTTTATGCAAGTATTCTATTTCAAATAATATATCATTTCTATACTTTTTCAATGAAAAATATACCTTATGAATTTATCATAAGGTATATTCTAAATAAATAATTATTTATTTTCTTCTACTGTTAAACCAGTAGGTAATTGATCTTTAAATTCTTGATAGTTTTCTGCTGCTTTAAATTCTTTTGAAACAATAATCTTACTATTTGTTGCATTAACAGTAATTTTAGAACGTGAATTATCAAATCCCCAATATGTTGATTCTTTTGTTGTGTCGTCTAAATATGCTCCTGCAAAATCAATAGTAACATTTTTTAGTGTTAAAGTAGAACCTGTAGCCCCTGTTGTCGTAATACGACCATATTTTAAACTAACATTTTCAAGTGTTGTATTTCCTTCTTTTGTACTTAAATAAATACTACCTGCATATTTTGTTGTATCCATAGGCTCAATTTTAATGTTTTTTAGAGTCGTATTTTTTCCTAGTATTTCAATAACCTTGTTTGGTTCTTTTTTACATTGAAAGTTGATACCATCAATTGTCGTGTTATTGCCAACTATTGTGACAAAGTTTTGATTAGCCCATGCCGTATTTGGTGTTTCAACTGTGCTTTTAATGGTAACATCCCCGATTCCTTTTAATGTTAAATTATTTGCGGTAACCAAAAAATAAAAACCTGTTTGATTTTCATATTGAGTTGTTTCATCACGATCAATACTATACGTTCCACTCTTAAGTGCTAATGCCTCACCATCTTTTTGATTTTGTAAAGCTGTTCTCAACTCAGTTGCATTGTTAATGATTTTATCTGCCACAAAGATAGTATAAGTAAATTCTTGACCTTCATGAGTTATTTTTACTTCTTGATTACCTGTTTTATTTTTATCATAACCTGAAATCATACTAGAAGTAACATCAACAAGATCTCCTTTTGATTCATCATCAAAAATAGTATTTACTTTTAATCCGCTTAACTCTGTTCCTTTTAATACAACTAACTGATGATTTGTAACTTCAATACCAGTTATTTTGTGTTTTTTACATCCTGTTCCAATACCAATTAAAGTAAAAAAGCATACTGCACATAATAAAAATTTTTTCATAAATTTCCTCCTTCTTGTAAAAATTATAAAAGTTCTATATTGTTATAAAACATTTTATTTCAACATTATTTTTTACACTTGAAATTAGAATATTCAAGAATATTTTTTCTAATTTTGGAAATTTTTTTGTTTTAATAATTTTTAAAAATTATATATTTGAAAAACATGTTATAAAAATAAAATCCTGCTTTCTTACTATATCTTATCCATCAAATTCAATATCTTAATTAATTAAAAATTTAATTTTGAACGCTTTATTTTATTATAATGAAGTAATCAACTTTCGCAATTTTAAATTCTTCTTAGCATAGACAAATTGAACACCAAAGTTTCTTTTATGAATAAAAAGTCTGAAAAAGGAAATTTTGATTTAGATTTGTCTAAATATAGATACAGGTTTTAACACATCCTTAAAAAGCAACAATGTGGGATTTAATTTAACATCTTAGTTTATTTTATTGAACTTTTAAACATTAGAAAACTTTTTGACAAACTTTTGTGTGTGCACCACTATATGCTTTTGCATATAGTGGTAATGTTTTATTTTAGATAGTTTCAGTGCTAAATATTTCATATAGAAAAGAGTTAGCATTTCTACTAACTCCTAATATATTATAAAAATTTATTCACTCTCAACAATCAAGTTTAAAACAACACTATATTTTGGATTATACACATAATCACTACCTTTTATTATAATCCAACCAGTTCCATCAATTGTTACATTACCCCATGCATCAATGGTTACACTTGTAATTGAACTTGATTTTGATACAACTTCCCAAGTATAATATTGTGTCATTGGGAATGGTGAATTTTGAACATTAAGTCCTAGTTTATAAGTTCCATCATTTATATTATGTGTATCACTAATTTCATAAACAATTTCATCGTCATTTACATTTGAATCGTTTATTACTGTAAACTCCTTAACAAATACAATTGATGGGTTATCAATATTTACTGCCATTATCTTAACAGTTCCAATACCTACACCAAGCACTGTTCCATGAATAGATATCGTTGCAACTGATTCATCATTTGAATACCAGTAATAATCTTGTCTTGATGCTTGAGTAACTTGATTTGCTTTAAAATATATTACTCTTGTAAATCCTTTTACAATTGTTGTACTTCTATAACTTCTATTGTATGAAACAATATCTTGCTCATAAACATTTATCATACTACCACAATCAGTATAAGCATCTGGGTCTGTATATAATAATGTAGAATCATATTGAGTAACAAGTCTATTAAATCTCACATCAAACGCAGCACCATCATCTTTATTGAAGTATCCAACAAAGTATATACCATCAGTTAAATTTAATGTAGAAGTAAATGTATCATTTATACCATCCATCAATTGTGAAATTAGGGTTTCAATTGAATAGGTATTTGAAGAACTATTATAATTTAATTTACTTAGAACGAATAAAATCTCATTACTTTGTAAACCACTATATGAATAATCTACTGTAAACTTACCTGCTTGTTCTAAATATATTTTTTTAATATAGTCGCCTTTTGTTGTTTCAGAATCTAAAATTGGCACTTCATCATTAGTCGATTCTGATAGATTAAATAGGTCTATCACTTCACTTTCAACTGAAGAAATAGTACATTTTAAAAATTCATAATTATTTGAAGGCATTAAAATATTAATATAGAAATACCCATTTCTAGGCAAATACACATACATTATATTTTGTCCATCATCTGAGGAAGCTAATGTATTTGAATTTGGATATTTATTTAAAACTTGTGTCTCTAACCTATCACTTTCATTGTAAATAGTAATTGAACCTGCTTCATACATAATTGATGCACCATCAACGCCAGCACCATTTAAGTAAAATTTATAAAACCCTGCTCCTTTATTATTTATGTAATATAATTTATTCAGATATGTTCCTTCTGCTGTTTTATGTAAATGTGTCAATAAATTATGTTCATCATTATAATAAACTTGCTCACCATTATGTTTCCATCGCAATTCATAATTAATAGTAATATTACCACTAATAGTACTCGTCTTATATCTAATATCTAAATAATAAGTACCAACACTTAAATATGAATATAATATGTTTTCTCCAGTGTAAAGCTTTTCAAAATTTTCATCGTAAATAATAATTTCAGTATTAGAATTTGTAAAAAATTTATATGATTTATTACACTCAACATTTAGCAAATATAATTTATTACATCCTACATTTAATGAAACGTTTTCCGAATTTTCAACTAAGCAATGTAAATTAATATCATCAAAATGATTGTTGTCAGGAATAATTTTATTTTTATAACTAGACCAATATACTTTATTTTTATATTCGGCCAATCTATTCTGGGGTACAATAATCTGAAGAGAACTTGAGCATCCATCAAACACTTTTTCACCCAAATGTGTTATATCTGCTATTTCTCTTAATACTTTAACTTCAGTTAAATAAGTACAATTTTCGAAAGCACTTGAATCTATATGTTGAACACTTGATGGTAAAATAATGTTTCCTAAACTTTCACAACCTTTAAATACTGAATTTCCAATAGCAAATAAATTATTTGATAATATCACTGACTGTAAATAAGAACAGTTTTCAAAAGCATTTGAATCTAGATGTATAACACTATTCGGTATAGTTATATTGGAAAGACTACTACAACCTTTAAATGCTGAACTTCCTATTGAAGTTAGATTATTTGATAATATCACTGACTGTAAATAAGAGCAGTTTTCAAAAGCATTTGAATCTAGATATGTAACGCTATTCGGTATAGTTATATTGGAAAGACTACTACAACCTTTAAATGCTGAATTTCCTATTGAAGTTAGATTATTTGATAAAGTCACGTTTTGCAAATATGAACAATTTTCAAAAGCATTTGAATCTAGATGCGTTACTGTATCTGGTATAGTTATACTAGTTAAATTAGAACAATTCTTAAATGCTGAATTTCGTATCATTTTTAAGTAATCCGGTAAAACAAATTCAGTTACATTAACTTGATTTTCAAATGCAGCTTCACCTATTTCAGTAACTATTTTCCCATTCAGATACGTTGGAATTACAAATTTAGTACTAACTGAATCAGTAGAAATTGGAATAATAGGATTCAATTTATCTATTCTAATCTCATTTTCATTTAAATCTGTTGTTTCGTAAATTGTACCATTTAACATAGGAGTAATATTAAATTCATCTATTACATTAAAAATATTGCAACCAACACCATATTCAATTGTAGGATCAGTAGGCCCTGCAAAGTGCATTCCAATTAAAAATAAATTTTGTCCACCACCATTGAAATATACAGGACCGCCACTATCGCCACCTTCTGAATCTGTTGAATACTTTATGGTATTAGTAATTATTGTTGGAACGCCATCATAACTTATATTACAATTATAATTAGTACTTAAGATATGACCTGTTGTATTTCCTGTTGTTTGTCCAAGTCTTCTTACTGGAGCACCTTGGATAATTAATTCTCGACTACCTAATTTTATATTATTATATACATCATCACCCATTCTAGCATGAGTTGTAACTTCCCAATTATCTTGATCTTCAAATGGAACAAAAGCTGCATCTATTGTCCCACTATGTTGTCTTTTTGTGGCAGTTCCAAGTTTACTACCTTGTAAAAAATTACCATTATGGTACATCGTTGTATTAGCATCAGCAACATGAGCATTTGTTAAAACTCCATATTTTCCAGTATCATTGTCATATGCATTTACACAAATAGTTCCATAGCTATAAAGAAAAAACATTACAGAATCATTAATTGTGTCACCTCCATATGCAGTTTTTTTATGAGGAATTATTTCATTTTCACTTTCAATTCTAATGTTTATCGCATCAGAAAAAAATAAATTAATTTCCTTTAAATATGAAATCAACAAATTGCGACTTTCTTGATCATTTATACAAACATCAACTTCATTAGAATGTTCATCTAATGCTACAGAACTTACATTATATTCAATCATTTTACAAGTAATTGCATTTTGAATTTCTAATAACAGATTATACGAATAATCCTTTTTAACATAAATTACTTGATTATCATATGTTGGTAATTCTACTTCATTTACATAGCCAATATTTAATAATCCACTATCATCTAGATAGGAACCTGCATAATTATCAGAATAAGTGTTACTTAAAAGTCCGCTTCTAAATCTATTTTCAATTTTAAATGGTTGTATAGCGTCATTAAGAATCAAAATACTTTTATTACAATTTTCATAATATAAACCATCATCATCAAACGCAAAGGCACTATTTATATTTGAACATATAATAATCACGAAAAAAATTAAACAAAATAATATTATTTTAAATATCTTTTTCATATCACTTCTCCACAATTATATTTATAATATCACTTTTAATAATTATCAATTCATTTTTAATATAAAAACAGAATTGTGCTTCTATTTCAAGATTATTTAAAGATGTGACTTTATATTCTAGTTCTTTTTCAAGTAAAGTATTTTTTTTAAATTTAAAACTTTTTAATGTTCCCCCCTTAGAATTTACTATAAAATCATGGTTATCAAATTCAGTAAATACCCCTATCATTATAATATCTTCAATTTTTTGAACATCGGTATGATTTGCTTTTATTTTGATACTTTTATTACTATTGTTTTTTATAGAAGCAGTAATTTTAATAGTCTCTCCAACTTTAACATTTGTTTTATTCACATTAATAAAGCTCTCAAAATCATCTTTGTTTACATTATCACACCCTGCTAAGCACATTACAAACATTAAACTCATAAAAAATATAAATAATCTCTTCATTTTATATCGCCCCTTTCAAGATTATTATTTTTATTAAGAATTCTTTCCAAGATAATCACCTTATTTACTAAATAAATTTTAAGCATATATAACACCCCCTATTATATGTTTTTAGTACAAAAAGCTCTCCTTTTCTAAGAGAGGTTTAATGATATGTATAACAATAATATTGTCTTAGAAATGGTATACGTTTTCACTATTATTATATGAATCACTACTACTATATATTAACTCACACATGACTTTGTTGTTATATTAAAGTCGTATTTATAAAAATCATAAGTTTCTTCATTGATATTTATATAGTAGGCTCTAACTAGTCTTCCTTCTTTATAGAATAAGGCTCTTAAAATAAGTAAACCAATATATACTTTATTTTTTACAATATAATATCCTTCTATAAAACCTTCTTCATTTACTAAAATACTTTATTCATGTACCACTTCTGATTATTCGTTTCACCTATTGTATTATTACCCCCAACCAAACTAGCACCAAACAATACTACTAATAACAATGTAATAATTTTCCTTCACATATAAAACAATTTAAATGCCTAAAAGGTGACTTTTTATACATTAATATAACAATGAAATAGTCAGTTTTTTTAAAAATCAATCTATTGTTTATATTATACTACATAGCTTTTTATTTTACAAGTGTTAATGTTCGCAAATATCGTTTAACCATCTTCTCATTTTTTCCTCTATTTTTCAAGTTTTCAAGAAACATCTGTATATGAGTTAATTTTATTAAGACGTTTTAAAATGGTGATTTTTTGATTATTATGCGAACGAGACTGCCGCCCCGCTCACGAGGGAAAGTGTCCAAATTCTAGACTGCCCGCATGCCCAATTCCAGCTCTACCATCATCCAATACTGCTACATTTTCACTATTTTCCTATACAAAACAACAAAAAAAGCCGATAGGAAGCCTATTTTAGGCAACTTATCAGCTATTTTACTTATTATTTACTTAAAATCATTTTTAGACACTTTTTGGGCAAAAAACGCAAAAGTGTCCAAAAGTAGTGAAAAAATTGGACACTGATTTTCATATGAAGAAGATTGCGGCCCC
>FR890805.1 GCA_000433035.1 Staphylococcus sp. CAG:324
TTTTTGCTTTAAAATATTTATTTTTATTTTAGAAAATATAGTATATATATAATAAGGAATATACATATTTATGTAAAAAAAACGTAAAAAGTCTAATAAAATTACTAAACGTCGTTTTTTTAATAGGAAAAAATTGATTAACTAAAATAAAATTAAAAGTTTAAAAAAAAGCATAAAAAAAGCACTTTTTTATAAAAGAATATTTACTAAAAAAATAGGTCAAAAAAATTGAAAAAAAAACGTATTTATGCTATAATAAAAATAGTAAAAAAGAGGTGCCATATGAAGATTATAAAAATTAAAACTGATTATATTAAATTAGGGCAATTTTTGAAGTTTGTAGGAATGGTTTCGTTAGGAGGAGAGGTAAAAGATTTTTTATCAAATTCTACTATTAAAATTAACCATTTTATTGAAAAACAACGTGGTAAAAAGCTGTTTCCTGGGGATTTAATCGAAATAAATCATGAAAAATTTATAATTGAGGCAGAAAATGATTGTTCAAAAACTGAAAATGTATAATTTTAGATGCTTTTCTAGTTTTGAAATTGTTTTTTCTAATAAAATAAATATTTTACTTGGTCGAAATGCTACAGGGAAGACTTCGATATTAGAGGCTATAAATTATTTGGCACTTACTAAAAGTTTTAGGACTAATGATGAGTCTCAATTGGTTAAAGAACAACAAAACGAAATGTCCGTAATTGGTGAGATTATTAAAGATAAATCCACTTGCTTTTGTAAAATAATTAGACAAGTTAAAGGCAAACAAGTTTCAAAGGATGGCTATAAGTATTCTAAGATTAGTGAATATTTGGGTGAAATTTTGGTTGTTTCTTTTACGAATTCTGATATGCTTAATTTATTGGGAACGATAAGAGAAAGAAGAAAAATAATAGAGCCTATAATTTGTCAAATTTCGAAGTTTTATACGGATGAGTGTAATTCTTATAAGAAACTTTTAAACGAGAGAAATGCTTTGTTAAAAAGGCTGATATTTGAAAATAATGATAAGCTGATGAACTTGTTAAAGATTATTGATTTACAAATTGTTGATTGCGCAAAAAATATTATTTTTGAACGGGATAATTTTATTCAAAAAGTAAATAAAAAAATAAAACAATATCATTTGCAAATTTCTGAAAATAAAGAAATATTAGAAATAAAATATGCACCATCTGTATCTAGTGAGAAATTTTTAGAAAGATTAAATTCTTGTTTAGAAGAAGATTTGAAAAGAGGATCAACTAGTTATGGCCCTCATAAGGATGATTATGTTTTTATTATAAATAATAAAAACATAACTTTATATGGTTCTCAAGGACAGCAAAGAAGTTCTTTAGTTAGTACAAAATTGGCTTTTGTTGAAATTCTGAAAGAAGAAAAAGGAGAATATCCAGTATTGTTATTAGATGATGTATTAAGTGATTTAGATAAACATAGGCAAAATAGTATATTTAAACTTTTAAATGAAAATGTTCAAACATTAGTATCTAGTTCAACTCTTTCAGAATTAGATGATTCTATAAAGAAAAAAGCAAAAATTATTACCTTAGAAAGGGAGATGAAATAAATGGATGAAAAGGATTTAGCCACAATTGAAGCAGAAAAAAAGTATGATTCTGGTAGTATCCAAGTCTTAGAAGGATTAGAAGCTGTTAGAAAAAGACCAGGAATGTACATAGGATCTACTGGTCCAAGAGGATTGCATCATTTAGTATGGGAGATTGTAGATAATTCAGTAGATGAAGCCTTAGCTGGATTTTGTAATCAAATAGATGTTGAAATAAGTGTGGATAATTTTGGGGATAACATACTAACTGTTGTGGATAACGGGCGTGGTATGCCGACAGATATTCATCCCAAAACTAAAGTAAGTGCTACAGAGACAATTTTTACAGTTCTTCATGCAGGAGGTAAATTTGATAATAATAGTTATAAAGTATCAGGTGGACTTCATGGTGTAGGCGCATCTGTTGTTAATGCGTTAAGTCAATGGCTAGAAGTTTATGTGCATCGAAATGGACATATTTATCGTCAAAGGTTCGAAAAGGGACATCCTAAAACTCAACTTGAGATTATCGGTACGACTCAAGAAACAGGAACAACGGTCAAATTTGTCCCAGATAAAGAAATTTTTAAAGAATCAATTACATTTGATTATGAAACATTAAGACAACGTATTCAAGAATTAGCCTTTTTAAATAAAGGATTACGTCTAACAATCAAAGATGTGCGTAATCCAAATAATATAAAATCTGGTGATTATCATTATGAAGGTGGTTTAAAAGAGTATGTTAGTTTTTTAAATAAAGGTAAAAAACCTCTTCATTCAGACATTATTGTAGTTGAAGAGACTATTGAAGATACTCTTATTGAAATAGCTTTTCAGTATACAGAAGATTATAGTTGCAATATAAAATCTTTTACTAATAACATTACTAATAATGAGGGGGGAACTCATGAAGAAGGATTTAGAAATAGTTTAACAAGAATTCTTAATAATTATGGTAAAAATTCTAATATTTTTAAAAAAGATGAAAGTTTATCTGGTGATGATGTTCGCGAAGGATTAACAGCTATTGTCTCTTGTAAAATTAGTGATCCACAATTTGAAGGACAAACGAAAACTAAACTTGGGAATACTGAGGTAAGAAGAATTGTTTCTCAAGCTATGAGTGATAAATTTGAGGCATATTTGTTAGAAAATCCTGCTAATGCAAAAATGATTATTGAAAAATCATTACTTGCTCTTAGAGCACGTTTAGCAGCTAAAAAGGCAAGAGAAGCAACAAGACGAAAAAGTCCTTTAGATTCGTTAGGATTTGCGTCAAAACTTTCAGACTGCAGAACCAAAGATCCACAACTTGCGGAAATGTACATAGTCGAAGGAGATTCTGCGGGTGGATCTGCTAAAATGGGACGTGAAAGTTATTATCAAGCAATTCTTCCTCTTAGAGGAAAAGTGTTGAATGTTGAAAAGGCCGCAATGTCAAGAGCATTAAGTAATAAAGAAATATTATCAATGATTCAAGCTATTGGAACAGGAATTGGTAATGAATTTCAAATTGAAAATGCAAGGTATCATAAAATTGTTATTATGACCGATGCTGACGTAGATGGCGCACATATTAGAACGCTTCTACTTACATTTTTTTATCGTTTTATGAGACCTATTATTGAAAAAGGGTATGTGTATATTGCTCAACCCCCACTATATAAAATTCAACAAGGAAAAAAGATTGATTATGCTTATAGTGATGAAGAATTAAATTTTAAATTAAGTGAAATTTCAGGCAAAAGAGATATTCAAAGATACAAAGGATTAGGTGAAATGAATGCTGAACAATTATGGGAAACCACTATGGATCCTAAAAAACGCATTTTATTACAAGTTACACTGAATGATGGTGAAAAAGCAGATGAGGTTTTTTCTATGTTAATGGGAGAAGAGGTTGAACCAAGAAGAAAATTTATAGAAGAAAATGCTGTATTTGTACAAAACTTAGACGTTTAGGAGGTGGAATATGTCAGAAAATGATAACAAAAATATAGAAAAATTAGATGAAAATCTAGATTTAACAACAGAAAATGAGGAAGACAATTCAGAAAATAATCCTGATATAGATCCAGAACTGACTAAAATTGATCAGAGTTTATTAGATGAAAATGGAGATTATGATAAAATTCAACCAATTAATCTTTCAAATGAGATGCAAAATTCTTTTTTAAGTTATGCTATGAGTGTCATTGTATCACGTGCTTTACCAGATGTAAGAGATGGGTTAAAACCAGTTCATCGAAGAATTCTTTATGCAATGAATGAACTAGGAGTATATAGTGATAGACCACATAAAAAATCTGCGCGTATTGTTGGTGATGTTATTGGTAAATACCATCCTCATGGTGATACTGCTGTATATGAGGCAATGGTTAGAATGGCACAAGACTTTAGTTATCGTTATCCGCTTGTTGATGGACATGGTAATTTCGGTTCTATTGATGGTGATGGAGCGGCAGCAATGCGTTATACTGAAGCTAGAATGAGCAAATTAGCAGGAGAAATGTTGCGTGATTTAAATAAAAATACTGTTGATTTTGGGGATAACTATGATGGTTCAGAAAGAGAACCACTTATTTTGCCCGCAAGATTTCCTAGTCTTCTTGTAAATGGGGCATCGGGAATTGCAGTAGGAATGGCAACTAGTATTCCAACGCATAACCTAACAGAAGTCATTAATGGTACTTTGGCTTTAATTGAAAATCCAGATATTACGATTGAGCAGTTAATGGAATATATTTTAGCACCTGACTTTCCAACTGGCGCAACCATTATGGGATTGAGTAGTGTAAAAAAAGCTTATCAAACAGGAATGGGTACGGTTACTGTTAGGGCTAAAGTAGCGACTACGACAATGCAAAATGGTAAAAAAGAATTGATTATTACTGAAATACCTTATCAAGTGAACAAAACAAGACTGATTGAAAGAATTGCTGAGCTTGCTAAAGATAAAATTATAGATGGGATTACTGATTTAAGAGATGAATCTAATCGTAAGGGAATGAGAATTGTCATTGAGTTAAGACGAGATGCAAATGTCAATGTGATTCTAAATAACCTTTATAAACATACACAAATGCAAACAACCTATAGTGTGAATATGATTGCATTAGATCATGGTCAACCAAAAGTATTAAATTTAAAACAAATTTTAGAATGCTATGTAAAGCATCAAATTGAGGTTGTAACAAGAAGAACAAAATATGATTTAGATAAAGCAAAATCAAGATGTCATATTGTTGAAGGATTACTGATTGCACTTGCTAATATTGATGAGGTTGTGGCAACGATTAAAGCGTCTAAAAATACGGATGAGGCAATCAAACAATTAATTGAAAAATTTTTGTTAACAGAAATTCAAGCAAAAGCTATTCTTGATATGAAACTTCAACGATTAACGGGTCTTGAAATTGAAAAACTAGAACAAGAACAAAAAGAATTAAATGAAATTATTGAATATTTAGAAGATATTCTTTCTCATCATAGCAAATTAATGCATGTTATTGTTTCAGAATTAAAAGAAGTCCAAAGAAAATATGGTGATGATCGCAGAACTGAAATTGACTTAAGTGAAGATTTAGAAGTAGAAGATGCCGATTTAATACCAGAAGAAGATGTAATTGTTACAATTACTAATCGTGGATATATTAAAAGAATGACAGTAGACACGTATAGAGCACAACGTCGTGGTGGAAAAGGTATTACAGGAAGTAAAATGCAAGAAGATGATTTTATTGAAAAGGTTATTTACACATCTACGCATGATAATTTATTGTTCTTTAGTAATTTTGGTAAGGTGTATTTATTAAAAGCTTTCCAAATTCCAGCTGCTAGTCGAATTTCTAAAGGATTGCCAATTGTCAATTTGTTAAAATTTGATGATGGTGAAAAATTAGCTGCAGTAATTAATGTTAAATCACTTGAAGAACCAGGATACATTATTTTTGGTACTAAAAATGGGATCATTAAAAAGACAGAATTAATTCAGTATAAGAATATTAGAAGTACTGGTATTCGAGCACTTATTTTAAATGAAGATGATGAATTGATTGCTGTTGCAAGAACTACAGGAAATCAAGATATTATTTTTGGTGCCTCTAATGGAAAAGCCGCTTGCTTTAATGAAGATAATGTTCGCGCAACTAATCGAGCCGCCAGTGGTGTGAAAGGAATTAGAGTAGCTCCTGGAGAAAAAGCAATTGGTCTTGTTGTTGTAAATGGCGATGAAGATGAAATAACGGTTGTAACAGAATATGGTTTTGGTAAAAGAACACCAACGAGTGATTTTAAAATTAAAGGAAGAAATGGTAAAGGTGTAAAATATATGAATATCACTGAAAAAAGTGGTAGACCTGTTAGCCTTGCCTCATCTACTAAAGATGATGATTTAATTATTATTACTGATAAAGGAATGGTAATTAGAACATATTTAAATGATATTTCTTTAATTGGTAGAGATACACAAGGTGTAAAACTTATTAAATTAAATGAAGGACATTTGGTTTCTACTATTGCCATTGTTCCTCATCAAGAAGAACAAGAAGAAGAAATCATAGATGAAGCAGAACAAATTACAGAAAAATTATCGCATTTGAATAAACTTTTAGAAGAAGACGAAGAAAATATTGAAGAAGATATAGAAAATGAAGAACAATTGTCTCAAGAGGAAGAATAATTTTTGCTTTTCTTGACAAACTATAAAAAAGTGATTATAATTAATACGATAAATCCGTTGAAAAGGACTAGTAATTAAATCATTTTATGAAAAAGAGACTTGATGATTGGTGAAAAATCAAGATAAAAATTTAATGAATCTACCTTTGAGGAGAAGTATGAAAATACTTTCGGTTAAGAAGCCGTTATTTTCTTTTGAAGGCGAGAGTAAGCTCTAATCAGGGTGGCACCGCGGACTAAATAATAGGTTCGTCCCTGTTACAAAGAAAAAAATCCTTTGTAACAGGGATTTTTTATATGAAAAAGGAGAAAAATATGTTAGATATTAAATTAATTAGAGAAAATGTTGAAAATGTAATTCAAAGATTAAACACAAGGGGAGGAGATTTTTCATATTTAAGAGAAGTTAAAATGCTTGATGAAAGAAAAAGAAATCTTTTAAGTGAAGTAGAAAATCTAAAAAATGAAAAGAATCGAAAAAGTAAACTTATAGGAGAGTATAAAAGAAATAAACAAGATACAACTGAACTTTTAAATGAGGTCAATTTAACCGGTGAAAATATTGTTAGATTAGAAAAAGATATAGATAGTCTTGATGAAAAAATAAAATATTATATGCTTAGAACTCCTAATTTAGTAAGTTTGAGTACAAAAGTAGGAAAAGACGAAACTGAAAATAGAGAAATTAGGAAATTTAAAGAACCAACTAAATTTAATTTTACGCCCAAAGATCATGTTGAACTTGCAGAAAAATTAGGAATCCTTGATTTTGATCGAGCAGCTAAAATTACGGGAGCTCGTTTTGTTATTTATAAAGGACTTGGTGCTCGTCTTGAAAGAGCTTTAATTAGTTTTATGATGGATCTTCATTCTAAACAACATGGTTATACCGAAATTATGCCACCTTATATAGTGAATGGAGCTAGTATGCTTGGAACGGGTCAGTTTCCTAAATTTAAGGATGATGCGTATAAAGTAACAGCAGGCCAAGGGGATGATGGTGATTGGTATTTGAATCCAACTGCTGAGGTACCTACAATCAATATGTATCGGGATGAAATTATTGATGGAGACAAATTACCAATAAAATATTGTTCATATACAACGGCTTTTAGGGCTGAGGCTGGTTCTGCTGGTCGCGATACTAGAGGCATTTTACGTCAACATCAATTTAACAAAGTTGAATTAATAAAATTTACAAGACCTGAGGATTCTTATAATGAATTAGAACAAATGTTAAATAATTCAGAAGAAGTTTTAAAACAACTAGATATTCCTTATCATGTTGTTGAACTTTGTACAGGTGATATGGGATTTGGAATGGCGAAAACCTTTGATATTGAGGTTTGGCTACCTGGTCAAAATTGTTATAGAGAAATTGGTTCCATTTCTAATGCTGAAGATTTTCAGGCTAGAAGAGCCAACATTCGTTTTCGAAGAACTAAAGATAGTAAAACAGAATATGTACATACATTGAATGGTTCAGGGCTTGCTGTAGGAAGAACAGTAATTGCAATTTTAGAAAATTATCAACAAGAAGATGGTTCAATTCAAATACCAGAAGTATTAATTCCATATATGGGAGTAAAAGAAATAAGATAAAAAATAAAAAATAGATTCTAAAAACGAATCTATTTTTTGCTTTTTAGGGTTTTAGAATAGAATATAGTTTATCCAATTCCAAAAAATTTGGTTCATGATCAACTTGATGAAAATCTATTTCATCATTTTCATAACGTGGTAAGACATGTAAATGAAAATGCATTACGGTCTGTCCTGCTAGTTGTCCTGAATTATTCAAAAGATTTATATCTTTAGTCCCTAATTTTTCTTTTAATACATTAGCAACAACAACGGCTGCTTTCATAATTTCTTCTGCTTCTTTTTTTTCTAAACTGAAAATGTCTTGAACATGTTTTTTAGGTACAATTAAAGTATGTCCTTTGGTCGCTTGTGATATATCTAAAAAACATGTAACAAAATCATTTTCATAAATAGTATAAGAAGGGATTTCTTTATTGATAATCTTACAAAATATACACATTATTTTACCTCCAAGATAAAATAATTGTAACATATTTTATTAAAATAGTAAAGATAATTAGAAATTAATTAAGCAAAAGGATATTCATATTCAATATCTTCATCAAAACTAACATAACAAAGATAAATTCTAAGAAGAAGATAGGTCACATTTGTTTGATTATCTTTTAATAAAATATGATCACGACCTGCTCCTACTAACTCACCTTTAAAAATTTTTGAACCCCATTGACTGTTTTCAAAATTCATATATATTGTAGCAGTCTTTCCTAAATTGAGTCTTAAAATATTTTCAATATATGAATTTTCAAAAGGTCTGAATGAGGATTGATATTGGTTAGAATATGGCGTTCCTCCAAGTTGATTATATCCAGGTTGACCTGGGAATTGTGTGTATGGATAATAAGGAAATTGATAATTAATTGTCATATGGCTCCTTTCGTTTAAAGTTATTTTAACACTACATTATATAATATAATTCAAATTTTATACATAGCAATTTTCACTTTCAACTGGTGCATAAAAACAATGTGATTTGTATCTTCCTGAATTCCATTGTCCCCACCATCTAGCACGACAATCATCTTGTTGCGCGTTGTAAAACCATAAGGCTTGGCTTGCTGGATGAAACTTTTCACCTTTTAAAACCCTTCTTGCAAGAGCCATATCAGATTCTCTTACGGGTTCATAAAAATAAGAATAAAGTGTTGATTCAAACCCTCCGGGATGTTGAAAAACCATTTGTTCAATGGAAGTAATATCTTTAAAATCTAAGCAATTAGCAAGAACACGATTGACACCAACATTTCCAACCATCAACATTCCGAGTGAACCTTCACTTTCGGCTTCTGCTCGCATTAATCTTGCAAGCAATTCTACTTCCTTTTGATTATGAGGAATAACTGACATAATAATCACCCAGTATTATTTTATGAAAAAGTTCTTAAAAATATAATATCTTTGCAAAAAAAATAAAAATAATGTATAATGAAACCAACATTTATAAAGGATATATGTAGTTATAATTAAAAAATAATCATAGTTTAAATTAATAAAAGAAAGGGGAAAAATATGAATATATGGCACGATATTGATCAATCTAAAATTAGAGAAGATGATTTTTATGCTGTAATTGAAATTAGCAAAGGAAGCAAAAACAAATATGAGTTAGATAAGGATACTGGTTTGATAATGCTTGATCGTATTTTATATACTTCTACACATTATCCAGCTAATTATGGTTTTATTCCTCTTACTTATGCTAACGATTTAGATCCTCTTGATGTACTTGTTTTATGTAGTGAGGCTTTAGTACCTGTAAGCCTTGTTAGATGTTATCCTATTGGAGTGATTAGGATGATTGATGGTAAATATGATGATGATAAAATTATTGCCATTCCTTATAATGATCCGAATATGAATCATTATAAAACATTAGATGATGTTCCAAAACATATGATTAGTGAAATTGAACACTTTTTTATGGTATATAAAAATTTGGAACATAAAAGCACGACTGGTTTTAAATTAGAAGGAAAAAAACAAGCGATGGATATCATTCACCAAGCTTTACAAGATTATCAAAAATCTAAAGATAAACTAATAAGAAAAAAGCATTAGGTTATAAATCTAATGTTTTAAGCATATATACAAAAAAGGAGAAAGCATAAAATGATAATATTAGATGGAAAAAACTATAGTAAGAAGTTAAAGAATGAAATCAAAGATGAAGTAGCAAAACTGATAAAGCAAACGTCTGTTAAACCAGGACTTGCCATTGTTTTAGTTGGTGAAAATCCTGCTAGTTGTATCTATGTAAGAAATAAAATGAAAGCGGCGGCATTTTGTAATATTGCTGCCAATTTGATAAAGGTAGAAGAAAATATTACTCAAGAAGAATTAGTAAAATTAGTAAATGAATTAAATAATAATGAGGCCTACCATGGTATCATTGTTCAACTTCCGCTTCCTAAGCATATTGATGAACAAGTAATTATTGATGCTATTGATGAAAAAAAAGATGTTGATGGCTTTGGAATAATGAATAAAGGGAAGTTATTTAGTGGGTTACCATGCATTAAAAGTGCAACTCCTAAAGGAATTATTAAACTCCTTGAAGAATATCAAATTGATTTAACAGGTAAAAATGCAGTAGTAGTGGGTCGAAGCAATATTGTTGGTAAACCAATGGCAATGATGCTTTTGGAAAAAAATGCAACTGTAACTATTTGTCATTCAAGAACGAAAAATTTAGCTGAATTTACCAAAAAAGCCGATCTTCTTGTAGTCGCTATTGGCAAAAAGTGTTTTATTAAAGAGGATATGATAAAAGATGGGGCTATTGTAGTTGATGTTGGTACAAATCGAGTTGAGGATAAATTATATGGTGATGTTGATTTTGAAATGGTAAAAGATAAATGTTCCTATATTACACCTGTTCCTGGTGGAGTGGGGCCTTTAACAATTGTTTCTTTACTTGAAAATACGATATTTGCTTATAAAACTATTTTAAATCTAGAATAAGAAGGTGAAATAATGATTATTGTAGGTTTAGGTAATGTGGGGAAAGAATACGAAAATACTCATCATAATGCAGGATTTTTAGCATTAGATAGTATAGCAAAAGCCAACCAATTAGAGTTTAGATTAGAAAAAAAATTCCAAGCCTATATTTGTGAATATATATATCAAAATGAAAAACATTTATTAGTTAAACCTACAACTTATATGAATCATTCGGGGATTGCGGTTAAACTCATTTTAGATTATTATAAAAAAGGTATGGATGATTTATTTGTTATTTATGATGATTTAGATTTACAAATGGGTACGATTAGGATTAGAAAAAGTGGCTCGGCTGGTGGACATAACGGGATGAAATCGATTATTCAATGTGTTGGTAGTAGCGAATTTGCAAGACTTCGCATTGGAATAAAAAAAGAAAAAGAGGTAGATACCATTTCTTATGTTTTATCCAAATTTTCAAAAAAAGAAATGGACAGTATTGTCGGTATAATGTCAAATATGCCGAATATTATAGATAATTTATTAAATAATGGAGTTGAGTATATTATGAATCATTATAATGGAGTAAAGAATGAAATATTTTGATTTACTGAATTTAAAATCTAAATATACACAAGTTTTACAACAAATAGTTACCATGGAAGAACAGGATACTAAAAATATTTATCTTTCCGAATGTGCTCAAAATGTATCAAAGTTATTTGCTTCCTACTATTTTGACAAAAAAGCAACTACTATTATATATATTACACCATCAATTTATGAAGCCTCTAGAGCTTATGAAATATTATTAGATATGTTAGGAACTGACAAAGTCAGTTTTTTTCCTGTTGAAGAATTTATTTCTAGTGAGTTAGTTGCAACAAGTGAAGCATTTAGACTAGCTAGAATGCTTACGATATATCACATTGTAAATGAAATTCCTCAAGTAATTGTTACAAATACTGAAGGTTTAACAAGACAATTGATGCCTAAAAGTAAACTGAAGGAAGCCATTTTGCGTTATCGTACAAATGATAGTGTTAAAAGGGAAGATTTGATTGAAAATTTAATTATCAGAGGATATAAAAAAGTATCAATTACTTCAACAAGTGGAACTTTTAGTGTTAGGGGGAGTTTAATTGATGTTTTTCCTATTAATGAAAATCAACCCATTCGAATTAATTTTTTTGATGATGAAATAGAGACTATTAAAAAAATTGATGTAGAAACACAAATGTCTACTGAAAAAATACATGAAATTGAAATTTTTCCTTTATATGAAATATACTATGAAAAAAGTCAAATAGAAGATATCAAAAAAAGAATTTTGAAAGAAAATCAATTGTCAGATAGAATTCATATAGCGTTAGAAAATATTGAAAATTATCAAAATTTAGAACAGTTATATATGTATATGCCTTATATTACAAATTGCTATCAGCCCCTAATTCGTTTAATTGAAAAACCTATATGCTTTTATGAAGACTATCAAAGTTGTATTGAACATGAAAAGGCTATGATGATGGAAATTTCTGAGTATCTTATTCAAACTAAAGCAAAAGTAGAACAACATTTTTTTGTAGAATTAAAAGAAGTATTGTACGATAGTAAATTGAATATTTTTACAAGTTTATTTAGAAATGCGTTGCATGATGTTAAACTAGATTATCACTATCCGCTTGAAACTTTAAATTGCTTTGAATATAACAATAATATTAAATCTATGCTTGAAGATTTAAAAGCAAATGCAAATAAATGTTATTTGGTTACTCATACTGATGAGAAAAAATTAATGTTTCTACAAGAAACTTTTAAAGCTAACAATATAAATTATCATTTAATCGATACAGTTGAACAAATGCATCAAAGTGGTATCTTTTTAGCGGTTATTGAAAATGCATATGGTTTTGAGGATTTAAATGGTCAGTTTGAAATCATTACTCCTAATGAGTTTGCGCCTGGTAAAATTATTAAAAGTTCTAAATATCAAAAATTTTTAAAAGAATCAGTGAAGATTTACAATAAAGAGGAATTGAATCCTGGTGATTATGTAGTGCATCAGGATTATGGTATTGGTAAATATTTAGGAATAAGAACAAGAGAATTAAGGAATACTTTAAATGATTATTTATGTGTTGAATATGCTGATGCATCGACTTTATATATACCTGTTGAAAATATTTATGTTTTAGAAAAATATATTGGTTCTAAAGATAAACTACCCAAATTAAATAGTTTAAATTCTAAAGAATGGCAAAAGAAAAAAGAACGTATCAAAGAGAAAACAAAAGACATTGCTAAAAAATTGATTAAAGTACAAGCAGAAAGAGAATCTCGCGTTGGTTTTGTTTATAAAAGCGACTCTTTAGAACAAATTGAATTTGAAAATGACTTTATGTACAAAGAAACACCTGATCAAAAAAAAGCAATTGAAGAGGTGAAAAAAGATATGGAGTCAAGCCATCCTTTAGATAGATTGATATGTGGTGATGTAGGATTTGGAAAAACTGAAGTGGCTATGAGAGCAGCATTTAAAGCTGTGGATAATGGCAAACAAGTAGCCTATCTTGCACCTACAACCGTTTTAACAAGACAACATTATTTAACATTCAAAGAACGTTTTGAAAAATATGGTGTAAGAGTCGAATTATTAAACCGCTTTGTACCTGTATCTTTACAAAAAAATATTATTGAAGGTTTAAAGAAAGGGTATGTTGATATTGTTATTGGCACGCATCGTATTTTATCAAACGATATTGTTTTTAAAGATTTGGGACTTTTAATTATTGATGAGGAGCAACGTTTTGGAGTAGAACACAAAGAAAAAATCAAATCAATTAAATCAATGGTGGACGTGTTGACTCTTACCGCAACCCCTATTCCTAGAACTTTGCAAATGGCACTATCAGGTTTGAGAGACTTGTCACTAATTGAAACGGCTCCTAATAATCGTTTACCTATTCAAACTTATGTTTTAGAAAGCAATGACTCTGTTATTCGGGAAGCCATTCATCGAGAAATGGGAAGATGTGGTCAAGTTTTTTATTTATTAAATCGTATATCTGAATTGGATCATATCCGATCTAAAGTACATAAACTTGTGCCAAAAGCTAAAATTGGATTAATTCATGGCAGAATGGACAAAGATGAAATTGAAGATGAATTGGTACATTTTTTAGATAAAGAGTATGATGTTTTAATTTGTACAACAATTATCGAAACAGGAATTGATATTCCGAATGCAAATACATTAATTATTGAAAGGGCAGATACGTTAGGTCTTTCACAATTGTATCAAATTAGAGGTAGAGTGGGAAGAAGTGATCGAATTTCTTATGCTTATTTGATGTATGATAAAAGTAAAGTGATTACGCAAAATGCTACTAAACGATTAGAGGCAATCAAGGAATTTACAGAACTTGGTAGTGGATACAAAATTGCAATGCGTGATCTTGCCATTAGAGGTTCTGGAGATATATTAGGTAGTGAGCAATCGGGATATATTGATGCAATCGGAATGGATCTTTATATGAAACTTTTAAATGAGGCAATTCATGAAGAAAAAGGTCTTTTAAAAGAAGAACCACATATTAGAAAATATCAAGTTTCTATTTCTAGACATGTAGAAGAAAATTATGTGGGAGACGATGCAATTCGGATAGATATACATCAATCAATTAGTAAAATTAAATCCCGTGATCAAATCAATGCTTTAATAAAAGAGTATACAGATCGCTATGGTAAGTTAAGCGAGGATATTCTTTTGTATATGGAAGAAAAATATCTAGAATATTTGTTAAAATCAAGTGGTGTAGAAAATTTTAAAGAAACAGACGAGGAAGTAATGTTTTGGTTTGATGAAACCGCATCATCACATATTAACGCTCAAAAAATTTTTGAACTTTCCGTTAAACTTCATTTAAAATATAAATTTGATTATCGAAGTAGAAAAATTATAGTCAAATTAAATCCAAAAGATAGTTCTAAAAGTTATATATATGGATTAACTAAATTTTTAGAAAATTTAAAGGATATATCTGTGTATAAAGACTAAATTTTCCTCCATAATAATATTAGATAATTAGTTATTATGGAGGTTTTATTTTGAAAGCAACTGGAGTAGTAAGAAGAATTGACGATTTAGGGAGAATTGTCCTTCCTAAAGAGTTAAGAAGAACGATGCGTATTAAAGAAGGTGAATCTTTAGAAATATATACTGATGGAACTGATCGTATTATTTTAAAAAAATATTCTCCAGTCCAAAACGTGAATGATTTCGTTGAAGAATTTGTTGAAAGTGTATATGCATCAAATAAAAGGGATATTATTATTACTGATAATGAAAAAGTGATTGCTTATGCGGGCAACTTTAAAACAGATTTGAGTAATAAAAGAATTTCTATGAGATTGGAAGAAAAAATGAGTAAGCGGCAAACACAAGTGATTGATAAAGCTGAAAATTTTGAATTTTTAGAAAATTTTCCCATAAGTAAAGCTGCGATTATTAAACCCATTAATGTAATGGGAGATATTTCGGGGTCAGTGATTGTTTTAAGTGATACTATTACTGATGTTGAAAAATCGCTGGCTGAATTTGGTGGTATGTTTATGGGTAGATATCTTGAAGGATAAAAAAGTTTGTAGGATAGAAACCTACAAACTTTTTTTTGAAATAAAAGAAAAAATTCAACAATTTTCGACAATATTAATATAATATAATAAAACAAATAATATGAAGGAGAAAAGAAAAAATGAAAAAAATATGTTCAATAGTATTTGTAACATTTTTATTTTTTTTTATTCATTTAAATGATGTAAAAGCTGAGCAATATGAAAATATAAATATTGTAACAGTAGCAAATTATTATATTAATGAATACTTTGATTGTAGTTATCACCTAAAAAACTATGAATATATTTATGATTTAGACAATAATAGGTATTATTTAATTCATGTTGATCCTATAGGATATATGATTATAGATAAAGATACTTTCAATTTACAAGAGGCATCTGTTAGTATGAATAGCCCATATAGTGAATATGATAGTAGTGATTTAAAAATATATTTAGGTCCTACTAATTATTATATATATGATAATAATCAACTTATAAATGTACATACTAAACATGAGATAACGATAGATAGTGAACTAAATAATACTTTGAGTTTGCTAGAAAATAATTTTACTACAATAAATGAGATGCAGACGATGTCTATTGGTGGTGATGGTGGCGAAGATGATGATAGAACGTATGATACAAATGGGTTTACATTAATCCCTAATGCTCAATATATGAAAAATTTAACCTTTTATCCTGATAATCAAAATGGTACTTGTGGTTATGTGTCATTAAGTATTTTGTTAGGTTATCTTAATACTTTTTATAATCCTTATACTATTCCCGATGGTGCTATCACTCATATAAGACCTGATGGTTCTAGTGAAACTAGTACTGGATTTATTACAAGTGCACCTAAAAACTATACATTAAATTTACCAAATGATTTATCTATTTATGATTGGGCAACAATGCCTGGTACTACTAATATAATACACGACATTTTACAAGATTATGAACATTATTTATTACAAACATCTAATGGATATGCCGTAGCGTCTAATCAATTTGAAGATACTTTTTTGGATTATAGGAATGATTATATACCAAGTGAATATCAAAATCATTATGAAATAGTGAATATTCCTTTTAGTTCGTTGCAAAATAAAAAAAATAAAGCTAAAGAATTAATAGATGAAGGCACTCCTGTTGTTTTATCGCTTACAAATTATGATTACACAACAAATATTGGGGCAGGTAATGGTAATTTGCAAGAAGCTCATAATGTTATTGCTTATGGATATAAAAACGATATGTTTTTGACTCATTTTGGTTGGAAAGGCGAGGCTAATTATAGAGAAGTGATATTAAATAGTTATTCTATTTATTCAGTTTTTGCTATTAAATATATATCAGAACATATTCATAATGACTTTTTTGAGTGGAAAACCGTATATGGAAATGGAACTTATTGTTCCTGTGGGTCTTTGAACTGCAGTCATCCATCTAATAATTTTGTTCAAAATAATAATGAAAATCATCATGTTGTTTGTAAAATATGTGGATATAGTAAGACAGAAAATCATGAATTTGTTGTGGGAGAAACTACAATGATTTGTAATCGTTGTGGATTTGAAAAATCGTTACCTTGTTCACATAATTATATCTATAATAATTATTATGATAAAATAGGCCATCAAATGAAATGTACAATATGTGGTGATATAAAAAAAGAGTCTCATAAGTGTATTTCACTTCAAGGAGTATATAGTTGTACAATCTGTCCGTATGAAAATAAAAATATAGTAATTGGGCCTACTAGTTTATTTTTGAAAAAGGAGGAAAACGATGAAGAATAGAACTAAAATAATTCTATCGGTTGTATCAGCCATTCTTTTGGTTGTTATAATTGGATGTGTTGGTTTTGGGATTTGGTTTTACCATAATTTTGAAGGTGGGAATCCTCCTAAAAATACTTATTTTTGTTTTGACAAATATGAAGATGTGGCGTCTTTATTAAATAAAAATCATCAAAATGATGATTATTTCTTCGTTGATCTCCATAATTATGATCAACATATAGTAGATTCTTGCTATGTTGTTTCTAGCAGTGGTGAACAAATAGAATTGGATGATATTACTAAAATCAATAGTTTGAGTTCTTATTATCAAGTAGATAATCAAAATGGCCTAATTGGTATTTATATTAAATATATTTATGCTGATGATGAAGAAAAGGAAAAAATAAATCATATTGAAATGGACAACATTGGAATCAGCCAAATTGCTCAATTCAAAAATTATTATTTTGATTCTCAATTTTGGCTAAATCTAGATGATGTAAATGAAAAATATAACTATCCTGAATTTGTTTTTAATTTTAAACAACAACTAGATAAGTTTAGCTTTGTTGAATATAAGACAAATTATTTGCATTTAGGAATAACTAAAAGTAGTGATTTGTATGTGATGTTTATGTATGAAAATGAATCTATTTCAATAAAACAAGATAAAATGGAAAGATTAGATAGCCAACAAACATCACTTCAAGAAGCATATGAACTGCAACTTATTGATTATTTAATTCACAATTGGTAAGTATAAATAACTAGTCTAAACTATTAGTAAAATATTTTACTAATAGTTTTTTATTACTATACTATAGTCGGTAATAAAGAAGTAATGAAGGGAAAATAAATGATAGGTATACTTTATTCAAAAAATTTAGTTTTGTAATACTAAAATGTATGTCGCTTTAACAAAAGCAAAGATTTTGATATTGATTAGTTATGCTAGCGATAGATATGATGAAAAGCGGATGTAGATATTAAAGAACTTTGATAACCTTTTTTGAGAATGGAAAACTATTGATTATGATAGTGTTTTATTCAGTAATGGTGCTTATGATAATGGAACAAGAAGGGGTATTTTATTAGAATAATATACATATTTTTTTCATATAGACCACCTAAAACTTTAAGATTTGTTTGGTGTGGTAAAGAAGAGAATAAAAAATAAAAGGGTGTAATATTTTACAATTTATTGAATTTGAAGTAATATATATATGTTTGAAAGATAAATTTAAGATTAGGAGGAAAATATAAATGCCATTAGTAAATATGTGTAAGATGCTAAATGAGGCAAGAAAAGGTAAATATGCTGTAGGTCAATTCAATATTAACAATCTTGAATGGACGAAAACAATTCTTGAAACAGCACAAAAAAATCAATCACCCGTTATTCTTGGCGTGTCTGAAGGTGCTGCAAAATATATGGGCGGATTTGATACTGTAGTGGGTATGGTGAAAGGATTAATGAAGTACTTAAATGTAACAGTTGAAGTTGCAATTCATTTAGATCATGGATCTACTTTTGAAAGTTGTAAAAATGCTATTGATGCAGGATTTACATCTGTTATGATTGATGGTTCTCATCACCCTATTCATGATAATATTCAAATGACAAAAGAAGTTGTTGAGTATGCTCATGCTAGAGGAGTGAGTGTTGAGGCAGAAGTTGGTACGGTTGGCGGCAATGAAGATGGTGTTGTTGGTGGTATTAAATATGCTGATTTAAATGAATGCGTTCGTCTTGTTCAAGAAGCAAATGTTGATGCCCTTGCCCCTGCTCTTGGTTCTGTTCATGGCCCATATCAAGGTGAACCTGTGCTTGGCTTTACAGAAATGGAAGCCATTGGAAAGGCAACAAATATGCCTCTTGTATTACATGGAGGAACAGGAATTCCCGATGAGAAAATAAAAAAAGCGATTGCTTGTGGAACTTGTAAAATTAATGTAAATACTGAATGTCAACTTGCTTTTAATAAATTATTAAGAGAATTTTTAAATGATGAAAAAAATGCCAATGTTTATGATCCTCGTAAACTTCTTGGTCCTGCAACTAAAGGTATTGCCTCAGCAGTCACAGAAAAAATGCATGTTTTTGGTTCTATCAACAAAAGTAACTAAATAATACCAATAAAAGAATACAAAATTTTTTCTTTGTATTCTTTTATTTTTATTTAATATATGTTATAATAGGTGTGAGGTATATATAAATGGAAGAGGTAAAATTGAATTTTAAAGATATTGTTGTTCATGTTGCTTTGATTATTGACAAAAGAATCATTGATGAGATAGAAGAAGATGAATATGTCAAACATATTGAAACATATATTAGACAAACAGATCATTTATATATATATAATATGGTCAATCAAGATTTAACATCATTTTTTGATAAACTAAGTAAATATAATCATATTTCCTATACAGACTGTAATGACTTAGGTGAAGTTTACAATTATCAAAGAATTTTAGAACAATTTTTGCTTACAGAATGTGACTTTGGAGTAGTACTGAATCAAGGATATTATTATGAAGAAGAGGCTTTTTTATCGTTAAGAAGGTATACAATAGAGCATGATACATCAAACATAGCGGTTTTAACACCAATGCCACTTAGAGGATGCGAACAATTTTTTATGCAAGTAGAAGACGAAAGAAAGTGTAAAGGGTGTAATTTAGTAGGAACCTTGATTAATATGAAAATCTTTAAAGAACTATCTCCTTTTAAATTAGAATATTATCAAACTACTTTTGATTATGAGTATTGCTTAAGAGCAAGGCAAAACGGGTATCAAATTATTCTTTTACAAAATCAAGTTTTACGAAATCAGAATTATAGAATCATCGAAAAGAAGTTTTTTTTCATCAATCTATCAACTTACGATTATGATTTAATGGAAGTATATTACCAAACAAGAAATCGTTTTTATCTTTGGGATGAATATAAAAATATTGATCCGGAATTTGTAAAATTAGATAAAAAGTTATATAAAGGTGAACGGCATATGTTAAAGGTAAGAGATAAAAATTATCGTGATAAATTTTATATGATGGAAGAAGCACGTTTTGATTATTTAAAGGGATTAAAAGGTAAGTATAAAGGAGGAAATAAAAATGAAAAAAATAAATAAATTATGCTTAATCCTAATTCTTAGCATTTTTTCAGTGTATATATTTTATATAGTAAATACTAAAAGTGTTAAGGCATATGATAGTATTGATTCGACTGGCGCAACTGTGTGGGATAAAACGAGTGAAGAAATTGTTGATAAGTATGGTGTACATTATTCTCATATGACAGGAGTTCCAACAACTTCCGGTAATAAGGGAAGCGAAAAAAATGTCAATTATTTTAGTATGAAAACGGATGGAGAAAATTCCAAATTAGTAACTTGGATTAAACCAATGAGTAATGGTTCGTTTGGGACTTCAAGGCTTACATCGCTTGCGAAAGACTATGAAGCAAACAATCCAGGATGGATTGTAGTTGCAGGTATAAATGCTGATCAGTGGTATTATGGTACTAATAAATATAGCCAAAAGGGAGGATATTTTTTCTTTTCTAATCAAACGTATTATCCACTGACAGTAGGAGGACAAAATTTATTTACTATAAGTCCTCTTGGAATATCAGGAAATGGAATTGGTATTACAAATGATTCTACGAATCCTTTTATCGATGCTTCTGGAAGTTCGAATGTATTGATAAAAATTTATGATGATGCTGATACTTTAATTGCTTCTTATCCTGTTGATGGGTATAATCAAACACCATCATCTAATCAAACGATGGTTTGGAGTGGTAGATATAGTGAAGAACAACTTGGAAATTTTATTCCAAGAGAGGTTAGCACTACTAATGATTTATATATTGTTGAATATGCGGAATTAGCATATATGAATAATTCTAGAGATTATGCATATGAAGGGACAATTTATGCTCCTGTTGATTCATTTTATGGTAGAGGAAATATTTCAACAATTGATAAAGCAACAACTTTAAAACTTGGTCAATTTGCAATTGAAACTACAAATGAAGAATTAAAAGAAGTATTAGATGTTGGAGTAAAAGTAATTGTAGAACACCAATATGCTCAAGAAAGTGTGAATGATTTAGAATCTGTAACAGGATACCATACAAATCATGTTAAAAATGGGCAATATTTACCACTTAGAGATGGTGATAGTTATAATTCAAATACAAGACCACGTTCAATTTTTGGTATCAAAGAAGATGGAACTTACTTTTTAATGACAACAAGAGATGCCCTTGATACGTCACTTGGTGGAACAACTTACACTGAAACGAATGCCATACTAGATTATTATGATGCATATACAGCATATCAAGATGATGGAGGTGGTTCTGTTACCGCAATCTATCGAAATAATGAAGGCAGTTTTGATGTGGTTAGTGAATCATGTGATCCAGGAGTAACAGAAAGAAATATATGTACAGGTTTATTCTTTGTTATAAGAGATCCTGGTTATACAACACAGTTTAATAATTCGACACCAACAACTATTGAGTTAAACCAAAAACATACTGCTTTTGCAAAGGAAATGGAAGATGTTCAATTTATCATAGAGAATAAAACATATGATGCACAAGGGGATACTACGATTATTGAAAATTTAAAAGAAAATACCGAATATGAAATAATAGTAAAATATAAGTATCAAGGTAAAGAGTATCAAACCAAAATGTATGCACAAACGAAAGCATACTATGCAGGACTGAATTTCATAC
>FR890806.1 GCA_000433035.1 Staphylococcus sp. CAG:324
AAAATCATGGAAGAGTAAAATACCATTTTCTTTTATTTCGAAATAGACTAAATTTATCCCTTTAGCAATCATCTCTTTTTCTTTGTTAGTAAATTTCGGATACGATTATGATTCGTTTTTCTTACATACATCGTTATTTTTATCCTTGACTGAATTGTACAAAAAAACATTAGATTTCAAGCAATCCATATTAGATTACTTTATCTAATGTTTTTTATTCTACTCGTTTTTACCAAACTAGTTCTAAATTATGTCTTTTTTTATTTTTGATTGTTTTTAGCAAGACTTGCGCGCTTATTAAAGCGATCAATTCGACCTGCTGCTTGAACAAATTTTTGTTCACCAGTATAAAATGGATGACATTTTGAACAAGTATCAACACGAATCTCGCCTTTTGTTGAACCGGTTTCAAAAGTATTTCCACAAGATACACAAGTAACAGTTACCTTTTGATATTTTGGATGAATTCCTTCACGCATAATTTATACTCCTTCCGCCATGATTTGGTTACCTTTTAAATCATAGTAAGTTTTTAACCTTCTATATTATATCAAATATATTTATAAAAGTCAAATCTTTTAATTTATTGTTTATAAGAAAAGGATAGGAAAATATTTTCCTATCCTAAATTCTTTAATTAGAAAGAATTTCATTTGCCTCAGCAATGCCTACTGCAAACTGATGAATCCTTTCACTTGTCCAATATGACGCATTATAGTAAGTTGAATCAGCCTCATATAAAGCATACTCTTCAAAGAATGTAGCATCAATCACACCACTTTCTTCAAGTTTTTCTTGCATACTTGGATTTGTATTCATCGTATTCACAATGATTTGCATAATTGTTCCTCTTAATGCTACGCAATTTGTAGTGGCAACCAATACATTTTCTAGTTTTGTAGCATCAGTTGTGTGATAAACAAGACTATAATCGAAATCTTGTTCTACATCTGTGAAACTCTTCATTGCGACAAGAACATCCACAATTGCATATGCTTCTTCAAGCCAATCACGATCCGTGCTCATATTTAAAGTTGCACCATTACTTAAATCTACAACATGATTATCTAGTAATCTTTTTACCCATTCTTCAGGATGTTTAACAATTGCATAAATTCCTGCTTCACTATTTCCTCTTTGGCCAAATAAGATTGCCATTGTATCAATCGTTTCATCTAAGGATAATGTTAAACCACTATCACTACCAAAGCCATTATTTACCAATGTATTATATCCCTTAAATAATTTTTCAAATTCACTAGCCCACATATCAGGTGTAAATTCTGGATCATTGAAGTCAATAATACCAGCATATTCATCACCAAGATTATTTTCAATATATTCTGCATATATTTGTGGTAATAATTGTTGTCCAAGAATGGATTTACTCATGGCATCTACAACTATAACAAATTGATTTTGAACACCTTCATCTTTCATAATTTCTGGTGTAATTTCATTTAATGCAATCATCTTCGAGAATTGTGCAAGTTTTCTTAATGCCAAAACAAATGCATCTTTTTCAATTGACCAATCAGTTACTTTATTAAAGTCAACTTCATAATCTTTAAATAAATCCATTCGTTTGAATCCAGCTTCAAGAATTCTTGCTTCCATACCTTTAGCATATTCTAAACTGAATAAAATATCAACTAGATCAACAACTGGATCAAGATTATCATTGCTGATACCATTACCGAAGTAATCACTTGCCACAACAAGTCTTAAAATGTCATCAGCATACCCATAATCCTTCATCAAATATTCATCTGTATAGTTAACATCAAATAAGTGATTTATATATGCATCAAATCTATTGCCATAATATCTATTTGCAACAAAGTCAGCAACCTCACGAGCAACTTTTGGTAAGAATTTCGAAGTTTCAAAGTAAGGTGTTGCATTAGCAAGTGCACTTAAGAATTCGTTATTCAAATATGTATGTTTATTAGAAATAACAACATCTTTTAAGACATCTCTCATTTCATTTAAAGCACCTTCAAGAGCTATATATTCACTATCCCAGTTTACATCACTTAAATCTGCATCTTTCACTTGAATACCTACAAAACACATTGCAAACTGAATGATATCCGCTACATGTTCTTGGAAGGATTCACCATAAATGATGCTTCTTGCAAGTGCTAAAATAGCATCTGCATCTTTATAATTTAAGTCTTTATTCAAGATACCTAACTGATTTAATGCATTGATTACGGTATATACATCCGGCAAGAATACATGAATGAATTCATCATTTTGAACATTTTCTAAGATATTCAAAGTAACAATATCTTTTGTTAAAATCTTGACTACACCATGAATAAATGGCATACCAAGTTGTGCTATAATCCGAGAATCAAACAACTCTTGTATACAATTTGTTAAATCAGCTTGTAATGTTGCATCAGCAAGAATCGAATAGTTATCTTTGAATTCACTTGCGTAATTTCTTATAAATGACATAACTGATTTCATACTATTTCTTATAGCTCTTAATTCATCTGTTGTAGATAAACCTTCATATGAAAGGGCTACATAACCGATTTCATACATATTCGCTTTAAATTTATCAATATATTTTAAAGTAATATCATTTGGTGTAAAGATATCTGTTAACAATCCAAACAAACGATCAGTATTCTCTTTATTCGTAAAGTCAACACCATCATTACTGAAGAAGCCCATATCAAGCATTGCATCTAATGTTTTACCAACTTCAACAAAAATACTATGTACTCTTTCATCTGTAAATGTCAATTTACCTAATTGTTCTATATCTTGTAGTTTTGGTTCAATATGTGTATCAAAAGCCCAAAGTGATGTTACATCAAATAATGATGTTTCCACAAGACCATTATATAAAGCCACTACTGAACTCATCAGATAGGTATTACCTAATTGGGTTATTTCTAACTGCAAGTAATTTGTTTGACTTAAGACAACCAAAATATCTTTTGCATATTGAGAAATAGTGTGGCCATCCACTTTAAAGTCAACATTGGTTAAATCTAATGAATCAAGACCAAGGCTTGGTTTCCAATCATCAATAAAATGAACAATAGCTTGACGTTTTTGATCTAAATAATGTAATGAGAAGAATGCTTCAATAGCATTTTGTGCTGGCAAAATGCAATCTAATGATTCTGCATTGTCTTTAATTGAGCCAGGAACTTCTTTAATATCAAATAATGCTCGAGCCATAATTGCAAAATAATGCATATCTTCGTCTAAATTCGTTACACTATACTCTGTTAAATCACCAAGTTCGCTTAATCTAGATGGTAATCTATTTAATATATATCTATTATAAAGAGGTTTAAAGATTTGATCGAAAGCACTAGAATAATCCATTGCTTCCACAACATAAACGACACGCTCTAGATCAATCATATGGTATATATCTCTTAATTCTTTTAACATGTCTTTCGCAGTCATATGAATAAAGTTAGATATATAATTCTTAGTTTCTTTAACCGTCTGAATATCATAATCTAATAATGCTTTGAGACCATTATACACTATAGTTTTGACTTGAACAAGTTCAAAGTCCCAATCCACATGGCTGAAATCAATTTCAGTAGTATCAACATCTAAAGCATGTAAGAATTCAACTACTAAATCAGCACGATTTCTTAAAATATGAAGTGGATACAACATATCAATTATATCAGTAATTAAATCTACCTTTTCAATTTCAACAAAACTATTATTTAGAGTCGAAATCACACTACCCTCAAAGTTATAATCTCTATGACGAATCACATCACCTAATCCTAAATCAACAAGTGATCTAGCAATGATTGCGGATTGCAAAACATCTTGTTGTTTTTGAGCAAAGGTTAATTCATCAATCTTCATCATATCAATTACATCTTGATATTGTGTTGGAAGTTTTGTCTTTGCATAATTTGCTACTTCATTCATTAATAATGGAAGCATTGTTGTTTGTACCAATTCATCATAAGCATCGACAAATGCATATTTATGTGCAACTACTGCATCCTTTAAAGTATCGCTTAATTCAAAGTTACTTCTAATGAAGTTCATAATATCACTTCTTGTTTGAAGTGTATTATCACTTGAAGTAAGGAATGGAATTAAGTCTTCGTAAGCATTGCCAATAAATATAACATCACCTTGATAATCAAATTCATCTAACTTTAAGGATTTAAGTTGAATTGGTAATACATTCTTACTATCAACTAAATCAATCAAAGCATCTAAATTATATTTAAGATAATTTACACTTGCAATAGTATGAAGCATATCTTTGACTAATGGTGCTTGATCATAATGAATATTTTCATTACGCATCACAGATGCAATACCAAATTCATTTAATTGGGCAATGAATACGGCTAACGCATGCATATCACTCATAAATTCTGACTTATTATATTGACTAAAATCAACTATAGTTGCTAAATCACCATCTAATTGAGGGCTGACAATATGATTCATTACTGAGAGTCCATTCACTTCAACCATAGTCATATTTGCTAAATAATTTACTATTTTTTCCATCGATTGCCAATTAGAATCTTGTGAAGTAAACTCAACAAATTTAGATTTTTGACGAATTTCTTTTACAAAAGTTTTAAGTTGGTCAATTGTTGTGATATTTTCATTTGCAAAAATGGCAAATGCTTCATCAACAAGTCCTTTATACGCATCTCTATCATAAGCAAAATCAATACCTTCTGCTACAATTGTACCATTTGGTACATCAATTCCTGCAATCTGATGACCATTTATATAAGTATCCATCAGATGTTCAAATAGACGATTGGTATGACCTTCTAAAATCATTGAATCAACTACGACATCAATAACATGATTGATTACCGTTTTCACATCCATAGTCAAATATTCACCATTCTTAGCAATCTGAGTTAAATCAAGGACACTTAAGTCTTCTAATACTCCTCTTGCTAATTCTAAATCATTAGCCATCATCTCAACTGTTACACTATCTAATGCCAATAAATCATAATAAGTTGGGGCAAATTGTTTTACTGCCGGTAAAGCAAGAACAGCAATTGCGGCACCTGTTTTGTCATAAACAGTTGTATCCATCCATTTTAATAAAGCATCAACCATATTTTCCCAAACTGTTGTTGATAATAAGAATTCTTTTTGAACAGATACATTCTTTAAATCATCTTTATTCTTAATTGGCCAATTTTCATGAGTTAATACGACAACTAAAGAATCATACATTTCAACAAATTTATCTGCATCAGCTCTTAAATCTACTCCTGTTGCGTCAATTTGACTTAAATCATACTTAACAAGTGGATCAACAGCTTTAATCACTTCATTCAAACGATTCGAATCAATATTCAAATAATTTAAGTTAAAGACAAGTTGAATTAACTGATCAATTACATTGATTTCACTAAATGGATAATCAGCTGATTGTACTAAGAAAGTGAAAATATCAAGTTTCTTAATTTCTAATAAAATATCGGCTAAAGATGCAAGATCGGCACTAAATTCGTTACCGCTATGATAGATATTATGAATATCAAGTAATCCCTCATATTTAGGATCTAATTTAGCAAGATATTTTTTAGCTACAGGAAGAGATAATCTTTCTACAAGTTGATCAGCAGAAAGAGCTTTCAATACTTCCGCAAACACATCAATATATCCATTCGTATCATCAGTAATTGTAATAAATTTCTTAACTTCAATCGCTTTAATTTTTGAAATAGTATTTGCTTGTTCCATTACTAAAATATCTTTTGCTTCATTTACAATATTTTGTAAAGTGAGAACTTCTTCTTGCCAGTTCACATCGCTTAAAGTGATATCTTTTGTATCTATACCAAGTTTATCTAATAAGACAAAAATTGCTCTTTCTTCGTTATTACTTAAGATGTGAAGATGGATAACTTTATCAATAGCATTTTGAATAGCATCAACATTTGCGACATCAATTTCACCATCATGTAAAGCAAACTCTACCATACCATACTCTACTAAATCAGTTAAAGTGAAAATTAAATTCTTAGCATCTTCTACTAATTCTTCTTGAGAAACACTTTCAAATAAGAAACGAATATCCGTACCTTTTTCAAATAAGTATTCCGATACATGAATTGAAGCTGTTGGTAATAATACTTGTAAAGCCTCAACATTTAATGCTTGATTCAATACATTTAATACATGATTGACAACAACTTGATTAGAGTATTTGATATCTTTATATTGTTTATTTTTCACAACATCATCATAGATATCTTTTACGCTACCAATTGTATAAGCATTTAGACCATCTGTTAACTGAGCAATAGATGAGACAACATCTTTAAGCATTGTGACTTCATTAGCAAATTGAATGTCATCAAACATATCAGTTGTTACTTCTTGTTTTGAATTTACTTTATCAAGACCATAATTTGTTGCCATAACAATAAAGTTCGCATACTTCTTATTCAAAATATTCATATTTTGAATGCCATCTAACATTTCTTGATATATATCATAATGTAGTGTGACTTCATCAAGATTACCTTTGAATAAAATTTTAACAAACTCAGCTTCAATTAAAGGTGTCACAAGTTTTGCAAAAACTTTTACATCCTCAGCAAGTTCTTCTTTACTAAATTCATTCTTTAAGAAACTAAGATCAACTTGAGTGACTTTATCTACACCATAATTTAACGCTTTTGGTAATAATACTTGAACTGTTTGTAAATCAGCAGCATAATCTAATATTTTTTCTAAAGATGCACCCACTTCAGTATCATAGAATGCTACAGTTTGATATACTTTGGCATTTATAGCATCACGAACACCACCAATTGTATGATAGCCTTTAGAGGATGCTAACATTTCTATACCACTTACTACTTCTTTTAAAGAAGAAAGTTCTTGTTTAAAGGTAATACCTTCAAATTCACTTGCTTTTACACTCTTATCAATTTTTATCGCTTTTAAAGTTTCATTTATTCCAAGAGCAGCAAATTGGGCATATTTCTTATTCAAGATATACATATCTTGCATAACATCTAACATTTCTGGATATATTTCAAAATGTAATACTAAATCATTGAAATCTTTGCCAAAAGCAAGACCAACTAGTTCCGCTTGTATAGCAGGAACGATGCATCGTGCTAATACTTTGAAATCAGCGGCAAGTTCTTCTTTACTAAATTCATCCTTTAAGAAACCAAGATCAACTTGAGTGACTTTATCCACACCATAATTTAACGATTTTGGTAATAATACTTGAACTGTTTGTAAATCAGCAGCAGCAGTAACAACCTTTTCTAAAATGGTTCCTGTTGCAACATCATAAAAGGCCTCTTTGTTATACTCTTTATCGTTAAAGAATGTTTTCACATCATTTAAAGTAATGATGTCTTTTTCATCAAGTAATTCTTTGGTTGCTCTAACTACCTCTTTTAACGCAGAAATTTCAGTAGCTAAAGAAATATTTGCGAAATCTTCTTTAGTAACAGTGATAGCTATGTTTGCCTTATCTAATCCGTATCTAACTCCTTGATAGAGCAATTCATCAAGATACATATTCGCAATATGAAGTGATGGAACGAAATCTAACATATTGCATAACGCTTCAGATTCAATCGTGTATAAAGTACGATCAAATACATAATCGATAATACCAAAATCATAACCAATCTTAGCCATATCTAATATAGTTCTAACATCATCAATAAATAAACTTGCAGTATATTCATCTGTTTGTAAGAATGATAAATCTAAATTCTTTGTTTCACCAAAGACTTTCGCATGATTTATAAGTTGAGGTGTAATTAATTCTAATAATTGTAAATCGGTTGCACAATTTACAACATCAATGATGGCGTGATATACATTTTTCGCATAAAATTCTTTGGTCTTATATGTCTTATTATTGATAAAGTTCATTACATCGCCTAATGAATGTATACTACCTGTATCAATTACTGCTTGAAGTGATCTTACAACATTAGCTAATGCAACAAATTCTTGTTCACCATCAATTTGATCAATTTGGGTTTGTGTTAGTATAAATGTACCATTTGTTTGATCTTCTAAATATTTTAATCCATAATTATAAATATTTCCTAATAATTCTAAGTCATGATCTTTTACAATATTTAACGTATACAAATCTTCAACCATTTGCGCAACAAGTTCTAAATTAAGACCACGAATATCATTATCTGCAAAATATTCCATTAGACCAAATTCTACAGCTTTATCTAAAATGTTTGCAACATGACCAAGATCTTCCATTAATTTATCTTTTGGCATACCACTTAGATAATCAATTGGGATTGGAAGATTCACTTTTCCACTATTTGCCAAGAAATCAATACCATAATTATATAATTTCTCAATAACATTTTCTACAAGTTGAGAATTTTGTAGTACTCTGATTGCATCAGATAAAACATAACCCGTTTCATCTCTTAAAATTGCTGGTGAAGCATACAATTTTTCTTTAATCAATTGTTGAACAGATGCCATATTTTGAATGTTATTTACTTCTAAGAAATCATAACCAATTGAAATAAATTCTCTAATAATTTCTTTTTCGCTTGCCCAATCAATTGTATCAAAAGCAAAATCATCCGCACTAACAATTAATTTTTGATCATCTTTTAACACTCTTTTAACAATTTCATCATAAATTAAAGTTGCAAGTTTTCCATCAGCATGTATTACTATATTCAGTTCAAATACATCATCCACTAATAATCTAACAACCTCTTCATTTGGTAGTGGTAAATCACCATCAAATTGATGAATATAATACGTAACGATATCTAAATCATCAACTAATTTATGAGCAATTTCAATCAATTTATGGAAATCATGATTTAACTCCTCGCTTGTAAAATCATTGATATAATCCGCAGCAATTCCACTCTTATTATCTAAAACAGTAATACCATATTTTACAGCAAGTGGTACGATTGCATCAATTACCTCAACATCTACAAGTCGATCTAAGATATCTAATACATCATTTACATTTTGATCTGTTATGAATTTTGATGTATTGTACTCTTTATTCCTAATAAATTCAAGAAGTTCGTTGTATGTTAAGATTTCATTATTTCTCAATAACGTTGCTATATCAGCAAAAATTTCTTTATACACTTCATTTTGTTCTAACCAATTTACATCATTAAATTCATCAGTTACTTCATCCACATTAATTTCTAATTTATTAGCAAGATAATTTACACCCCATGCAAGCGTTTGAGATTCGTGACCTTTAATCAATTCGATATCATGTAAAGCATCAAGAATACGATGAATAGCATTTACTGCCTCAGGAGTACTGATAAACATATCGCCATTGTTTAATAACGTATGTGCATCCATTTCAATGAGTTGCTCTGCTACAAAAATTAAACGGCGAATATCTCTTACTAGCAACTCTCCACTTGCATTTGTAACATCTAATTCGGCAATGATATCTTTAAATTCCTCAGGAATTAAATCCTTACCTTCAATAAATGTATCATAAATACTTGGTAATAAGGCTTCAATTAATTTAGAACCTACTTCTTCATTATCAGGATAACTACCAAATAAAATTTGAATTCCTTCTAAAAGGGTATTCGCATTTTGATCTTCTGCCCAGAATACCAAATCTAAATTAAATTTACCCTCTTCATTGGTAAGTTTAAAATTAGGATCTTTTAAAACTGGCTCTATCGCATCAATAAATTTGATTAAAACATCTTTTTCGCCACTATAATCAATAGAAACAAGTTGTTCATACACAGCTGAATCTTTTGGTATATCTAAAAGATTTGTCGCCTTTAAAATAATTCTAATAATTCTACCTTCATAATCTTGAATAAGCGTAGAATCTAAAATGCCACTAACAATCGTTTTTAAAGCATCTGTATTAGAAAAATCAATTGCATCAATATTATTTTTAGAGTCAAATAAATGTATCTCCACAGCGGCTTTTACAACATCAATTAATTTGATTAGTTCATTAACAAGTTCTTCAGATGGTACTTTCGATAAAATATCACTAAATAAAGTTTCATCATCAACACTTTCAATTTCATCAAGTCTTGGTAATACATATTTATCTAATAAGCCTGGTAATAATTCTAGTACAATACTTGAATCAACAGCGGATTCTAAAGCACTAATAACATAGTCTAAGAATTCTTCATTTTCAAGTAAATCAACCCATTTTGTATTATTTATATCAAAAATATCAAAGCCATCTAAATCATTAATATTTTTATAGATATCAACAAGTTGTAATAAAACACTTTCCTCATTGTCCCAAACAATTGAATCCATTGCAAAATTTTCCGGTAAAATCGCCCAATTAAATTGACGAATAGAAGCAACTAATAATTTTGTTTTCAATTCATCATTACCAAGAAGATGAAGATCAAAAATATTTTGAATCAATACTTTAATTTTTTCCACACCCTCATCTGAGGCAATATCTAACTTTGTATAATCAAATGGATTTAAATTATCTAATACATGCAATTCATTGATTAATTTTGCAGATTCTAATATATTTTGAAGGTCAGCTTTCCACTGTTCGACACTTATTCCATCTAAACCAATAATATCACTAAATTCTTGATAGTTTTCATCAATAAGCTTATCTAAGAAATATTGCATAGAAGGAACTCCTGCACGATTGTACAATTGTGCATCTACTAATTTTAATAAAATAGAAAGAGTTGCATTGTATTTTCCTTCATCTTCTAAAAGAGTTTGTAATAAATCAATTTTGTCTCCAGCAAAATCATCTACAGATTCAAATTCCAATTTTAAAAATTCTCGGTAGATATTTACTATAAGGATACATTCACTTTCCCAGTCTATGCCATCAAAACGAACATCTGTTAAAGCATCTTCCATTACTTGTTTAATTGCATCTACTGAAAGAGCAATTGGAACACCAACTGATAAAACTTGGTTCGTTTTACTAGTTGAAAATAATTTTAAAATAACTTCATCTAAAAGGTTAGGATTAAAATGGAAATAATCAATACCAATGGATGGGAAATTTGTTACATCAACTAATTCTAAAGCAATCTTCACAGCATCAACATATATTGATAAATCATCAACTGTTAACGTGTCTGCTAGTGCCATAAAATTGTCAGTTTCACCAGAATCCTCAAGTAAAGACGCAAATTGCTCATTTGTTTTTGCATATCCAAAGACTGCAGGAATTGCAAGTTTATCGACAAGTTGTAAATCTAAAACTTTCTGTACAATATCAAATAACACATTCGTTTGGTTTTCATCATTCAATACTGTCTTCAAAAATTCATTTCCATCAAAGCCTTCAAAACTTTCAATGCCATAATCTTTAAATTTGTCATAAATAGAAACAATCATATCCAACTCTTGTTCCATATTGACATCTTGTAAATCAGGAACATCAATTTTACCAATTTGTTTTTGGACTGCTTCTAAACTAAATACGATTTCAAGACCAATTGGTAACGCATCAGATAACAATTCTGTTCGGCTCAATAAGGTTGTAACATCATTCAATTCTTTAGAATTCATTGTTAAATAATTGAACTCTTCAAATGGGAATAAATTTAGATCATATGCTTCTTTTACCGCATCTAATACTAATTTCATATCCCGTTTCCAATTGTTATATCTTAAATCTAAGAAAGCATCTGTTTCACCAGATTCTACTAATAACTGATTGAATTCTTCAATTTCATAGACATATTCAATACCAACCGGCATCAACTCAGCCATAAGTTTTGAACTCTTTAGTGCTTCTAAAGCGGTTCTAAATTCCGTTCTATTTACTTGATTAAAATTAACCTTTCCATCTAAAGCGTTTATAGCCTCAATAAAAGTGATTAACTCATCACTTAAATAAATCGTCTGATTTTTAGTTTCCATTTTAAACAAACCATCAAACATTTGTTCACTAAAAGATTTACCAAAGAAGAATCTTGAACCATTTGCAAATTTACCAAGCGCACTATTTTCATATTCTTTAGCAAATTCAAAAACCATTTCGATTGGATCATCAGATGATTCAGCTACTTGAACTTTAGCATCACCATTTATGACATCTTTTAATAATTTTTGTGTTTCAGGACTAGCACTATTTATCACTGAAGATAAACCAGAAAGTGGAGCACAAACCATAATCACAACAAAGACACCCTTCAATGCCCCCGCAAGTGCACCCCATAGACGTCTTTTGCCAGCAGGTTTTTTTTCAATAAAGTTTTCATCTTTAGTTAAAACTGCTTCTTCGCCTTCTTCTGTGCTTGGAATTACAACTACTGCTTTTTGTTCTTCTTTCTCTTCAGTTGTTATCGCAGTAGAATTTTTCTTAGCTTTACTCTTTTTAACTGCTCTCATAATCAATCCAACAATATGAGTTATCAAACGAATAATTGGACAAATCACTAGAACTGCTATGGTACCAACTAGCAAACCAATCGCATGGCATACTGTTGAAGCAATGCTATAGAAAAGAGCGTATGTTTCCTTTCCTTCTACTAGTAAAACCTCACCATTGGGAATCTGTGCTCTTGCATATACTAAAACAGCATCCCAAACAGTAGATATCGATCCATCTTGAATACCCAGAAATTCTGCCACTTGTTGACCTGCCTTCGCATTCAAAAGTGTTGCGGAATCCCCAAATACAAGCCAAGATAAGACTAGTAAAACTATGAAAACAGCGATGCATGATAGTTCTCTCTTTAATCCACCTAGAAAGCCCCATAATGCATATAATATTACCACCACCAGCAATCCCAATCCGGCAAGTAGTAAGATTAGATTAAAATCCATCATTTTTTCACCTCTTTATTTCATGACTTTACCTACTTATTTTATCAAATTTTTGATTTTTTTGCAAGCGTTTTTGTCTAATTCATGTTTTTTTCTTTATATTTGTTTTCAATCTATACATTATATTGTATTTTTTGAAATATTATTCAATTATTTAATTGGATAATAAATAGGAATTTTTCAGTTAGAAATTTATTTAATTTTTATCTCTAATATATTTAATTTTATATAATTAAAAGTCTCTTAAATAAAATTAAGAGACTCTTTTTTTATTTGATCAATCCTAAATATTCTAAAAATGTTTTAGCAAGTTCTGAATGCTTAACCATATTACTTAAAGATTCATCATCTTGAATATTAAAATTTTCTTTATCCGAAGTATTTTGATAAGCCTCTAAAACTGAAGTGATGGTACTTGCTTCTTCTTGCCAATTTGTAGTATCATCTATCTTCATACTCGTATTACCACTTATAATGGTATTGAAAACATCTTCAACAAAGTTATAATCCATATCATTCCTATCAAAGGCCTCAATATTTTGTTTTAACTCGTCAATATCGTTTGTAGTCATATGATTGATATCTAAATTCTTTATATTCTTAGCTAAATTAAAAGTTGTACCAATACTAATTGCTTGGGTTTTTAAAGTTGTAGGTAGTGTAAAATCATACAATGGTAGATTCGTACTTTCATCTACTGGTAGCATATTTAACCCATTTACACCAAGCATATCATTTAAAATTGCACCACATAACTTAGAAGCAATTACACCATCGCTTGCAAGTAGCATCAAAGAGGTTATCTCTTCGCCTTGTATTTTTTCAAAATCAATATTACCCTCTTCATCTTCTGCAAATAATGCTAAACCTTTTTTAGATACTTTTGTTAAAATTTCAAATTCCCAAACGGCAGTATTCTCAATAATGGTCTGTTTATCATCATCTGATAGTTGAACCTGATATCCTGTAGATTTTAACATCTCTGTTATAATTTGGAAAGCATATTCACTAGTTACTTGAGATTGAACTAAAGCATCAAAGGTTGCAGCAAACTGATTAGAAATTTCTAAATAATTGCTAGCCTCTAAGTAATTATCAGAAAAGACATGATCAATATTACTTAACTTTACTAACTCAACACTGATATCAACTAAATTTGCTCTTTCGCTTTCCCAATCTACTGCATCAAGAGACGAAGCATCAAATGATATGATTTGATCCATTTTAGTAAGTTCCAAAATTTTTGTGATCAATTCTTTTTCATGAGAACAAATCAATCGAAGAGATAAAATTTTATTTACAAAATCTCTAAATTTCATTTCATTTGCTTCAACATTTAAGTCTAGTTGATACTGATTTGTACTATCAAAATGCTCTTCTAATTTTAATTCTTTTGATAAATCATAGATATCAAAAATAGTATCAATATCTTTAGTAAACTCATTTTTTAAATAACTTGGTGTAATATAATTTACCATTTCATCAAAACTTGTATTCACAAACATTTTTTCAAGATAATCTATCACAATTGGAGCAAGATATTTTTCCGATATTTGTAATTGAAAAATTTGTTCCATTAAAATTGGCAATCTAGTTCTAGCTTTTTGATTATCTAACAAAACCGATAACTCATCTGGATTCAAATCAGTATCAATAATAAATACCATTGCCTCTTTTAAAGTTGTTCCTAAACTATGCAATTCTACTTGCCAATCTATATCTTCTTTCAACATTTCCTCAACATTAATATTTATTTCTTCTGGCATAAATGAGAAGATTTTTTTAATAAATATATTTTCATGATTTTCAACTAATTTCATAGATAATATACCATTGATTGCTTCTTGTAACTTCAATTCAAATTCAGGAGTAACCTCTATTCTATTTTCTTCTTTGTTTTGAAAATACTCTACTATTTTTAATTCCTTTATTGTTTTATAATTGTTCACTAATAAATGAAAATCACTAGTGAAAAAGTGTTGCAAATAGTCAGGAGTGATTATACCAACAAATTCACTTAAATTATGATTATTTAAATAATCCTCTAAATATTGAATAACAAGGGGAACAAAATATTTTTCTGAAAGTTGCATCTTAAACGTTTCATCAATTACATCCGTTAAAATATCAACAATATGATTATTTTCTAACATCGCTGTCATATCATCTTGATTCAATTTAGCCTCAATGATCAATTCTAAAACACTTACCGCCATTTTTGCGACACTATCCACTTCTTGATGCCAATCAATATTTTCATTTAGCATTTGATTTAGTTTTTCTTGATCATAGTCTGTAAACATAAAGGCGGTTTGAACCAATTTCTTTTCTTGATTTTCTAATAACTTTAGGCCAAATAACTGATTAATAGCATGATTTAATTTTGTTCTCAATTCATCTGTAATACTCAAATTGGGATTTTCATTAGCAAAATAAGCTATAACCCCATTTTCATCAAGAGTTGTATATATATCTGCTAATGTTAAAAAATCATCTGCTAAATCATTTTTTAAATAATCTATATCGATTAGACCCATTAAATGTTCAAAATTATTTTCTTTTAACAAATCATCTAAATAACAGATTAAAATTTTAGATAAACCTTTTTCAGATATTTCCAAATTAAACCCTTCATCTAAAGCATTAGATATATTCAATTTAATATTTTGATTAGTTAAAATTGCTTCTATACTTACATTGTTCAAATCGATTTCTTTAGCAATTTTTAAAACTGCCACAAAAAAAGCTTGAGATTGTTCTAAATCTTGATTAATGTCAATTGTTATTAATTCATCATAATTCAGATTACTTCTTTTAATTAAATCAATATGCTCCTCTTTTACTTTTAAAATATTCATTAAGGTTGGATATGCAACTTTAATTATTTTACTTTTAGCAAGATAAGCTATGATGCTATTTATATCCTCCTCATTTAACTCATCAACCATATAGTTGATGTCCCTATCCTCTTTCGTAAAATTTTGAAACAATTCAATCGCCCTTGGTAGATAAGCACCAATGGCATCTAATTCTTTAATTATATTTATTTTTCCATATTCTGTTTTGATGGATAGATTTTGACCAAAATATTTGGCACCAAGTCCAAATTTACCTTCTTTGGTCTTTCCTAAATGAGATGTTAACTTTAAGGTTACAGAACTATCTGTAATGCTATTGACAACCTCTTTTGTTTCATTTAAATTAGCATCATATGTTGCGGCTTCATTTATAATCACTTTACCGGTTTCTAATGCTCCATAAACCGGCAATATCAAAACTACAAATAAAATGAAATAAGAACAAACACCAAGACATCCTCCTAAAATACGGCTTAAAAGATGATGTTCTTTGGCTTTGGCAAAAGGAAGTGTCAAACGAAAAATTAATCTTATTAGAGGGGAAAGAATTAAAAAAACAAAAATGGCAAAAACAATATATAAGACAATTCCGACCATTGATATCAAAAAGTCATCAATTAAAAGGTCAAGTTTTGTTTGTATTAATTCATCAAGATTGCCATCAAAATAATTATTAGCAATTTCGGTTTTCACAATACCACTAATAGATACTTCTTCGGTCAATACTTCTTCATCATAAGGAATATGTGCATGAATAATTATCTTCCCAATGGGTTTTATAAAAAGTAAGATAAGCAATAAAGGTAAAATCCTACTCGCTAAAACCAACGAAGTATGAATCAATCCTTTACGAAAGCCCTTAAAAGCATAACATATAATGGATAATATGATGAGAACATCAAAAACGATGAGAATAATTTTTAAAGTTGTGACTAGTGATTCACTCATACGAAACCTCCTTTGTTCGTATAATTATATCATAATGTTTCTTAATTTACAAGTAGTTTTACATTATCTTTATTGTTAATCCTAAAGCCTTTAATTTATTGATTAAATCTTCATATCCTCTTAAAATAACCTCAACATGATCAATTGTTGTACATCCTTTCGCAATTGCTCCAATCACAATACAAGCAAAACCACATCTTAAGTCATGTGCATAGATATTCGTTGCCTCTAAAGCAGAAGAATATATATATATCTTATCATGAATAACCTCAACATTCCCCTTTGCTTTTACGATTTCTGCAACATGTGAAACCCTTTTAGGATAAATTGTATCCATAATAATAGAAGGAGTAATCGCTTTCGTACATACAACTGTTAAAATTTGTTGTAGGTCGGTTGGAAAAGAGGGATAGAAAGAAATCTTTTTTTGAATTCCTTTAAGCGGAAAATCTTTTTTAATTTCAATACTATTTTTATTTTCCCGTACGTTAACCCCTAATTGTTGAAGGGTCTTGATTACTTCACGCAAATGAGGCAAATAGACATTTTCAATCTTCATATCACTTTTATCAACAGCTGCTGCTAAAAGCATATAACTACCAGCCTCAATTCGATCACTCATAATAGTAAAATACGCACCATTTAATTTTTTGACACCAACAATTTCAATCGTATCATTATCTAAAATTGTAATTTTCGCACCCATTTTATTTAATAAATGAATAACTTGAAGTACTTCTGGTTCTAGTGAAGGATTCTTAATTATTGTTGATGCTTTTCTAATTACCGATATATATATAATATTAATGGTTGCTCCAACTGATTTTTGAAAAAGTCGAAAACTATGGTTTTTATTGTTAATTTTTTTCTTTTTAAAAATAAGCCAATTGTTATTTTCTGTAATTTTATAACCCACACTTTTAAATGCTTCAATATGATAATCAATCGGTCTTTTGGTAAAAGAACATCCTCCAGGATAACTTGTTTTAAAATTTTTTCGACAAGCTACAAGTGCTCCCATAATATAATAAGATGCCCTAATTTTATGTACATCTTCTGATTGCAAGTTTATTTGAATTTTATTTCGTTTCAAATACATTCGTTTTTTATCTTCTAAATAAATTACCTCAACCCCAACTTGTTTTAACAAATTAGCAAGCATCAAAACATCACTAATATTGGGTACATTGTTAAGAATAAGCAAATCATCGGTTAAGATACTACAAACCATCAAAGGTAGCGTTGCATTTTTTGAACCACTGATACTAATTTTGCCTCTTAGTGCAGTAGTTCCTTCGATTTCTAATTTCAAATTTATCACCTTTGTTACAATTTATGCGAAAATATTAGAAAATATAATTAAATATGATTGAATTTTTTTAAATTTTATGATATCATATATCATGGTTTTAAATTATCAATTAAAAGAAGGGAGAAGCTATGAGATATCGAATAGAAAAAGATCTTTTAGGACAGCGTCAAGTTCCAGCTGAAGCCTACTATGGTATTGAGACTTTGCGTGGAAAAGAAAATTTTGAAATTACAAAACGTGGCATTTGTAGACAAATGATAAAAGCTTTGGCAATTGTTAAAAAAGCAGCTGCTAAAGCCAATGTTGATGCTTTGAACATTGATGAAAAAGTAGGTAAAGCGATTATGCTTGCTTGTGATGAAATTTTAAATGGGCGACTTCATGGACAATTTGTAACCGACTTAATTCAAGGTGGAGCCGGAACCAGTATGAATATGAACGCTAACGAAGTAATTGCAAATCGTGCAAATGAACTTCTTGGTGGAAAAAAGGGTGTATATGATTTTGTTCATCCCAATGATCATGTAAACTTTGGCCAATCAACTAACGATGTGATTCAAACAGCGGGTAAAATTGCTATTGTCAAACAACTTAAAAAACTACAAGTAGAACTCAAAAAACTTTATAATGCTTATTTGAATAAAGCCACTGAATTTAAAGATGTGATTAAAATGGGTAGAACGCATCTACAAGAAGCTTTACCCCTTAGGTTAGGTCAAGAGTTTAGCGCTTATGCTAGTGCTTTAAATCGTGATATGAAAAGAATTGATGTAGCAATTGAGGCTTTGCTTGAGGTGAATATGGGTGCTACCGCAATCGGTACTAGTCTTAACGCAAATGAAAAGTATCGTAAAAAAGTGATTTATTACTTGAATAAATTTTCTGGTGAACAAATTAAACCAGCTAAAGATTTAATTGATGCCACACGTAATTTTGATACTTTTGGTCAAGCTAGTAGCACCTTAAAATTACTCGCTTTAAATTTATCTAAAACTGCTAGTGATTTACGCCTGATGGCAAGTTCTGGTAGCAATGGCTTTAGTGAAATTACTCTCCCTCATGTTCAACCTGGCTCTTCTATTATGCCTGGTAAATATAATCCCGTTGTTCCTGAAATGGTCAACCAAGTTTGCTTTTATGTGATCGGTCTTGATGTCACAATCACGAAGGCTATTGAAGCTGGTCAACTTGAACTCAATGTTTTTGGACCTATTATTTTAATGAGCCTTTTTGAACAAATTACTACTCTTAGAAGAGCAACTAGAACCTTTCATAATCTTGCAATTAGTGGACTGATTGCAAATACTACGAAATATAAAACAGACAATAGTATCTACTTAATCACTGCTTTATCACCACATTTAGGCCATGAAGAAGCATGCAACGTAGTCAATGAGGCAATTAGTAGTGAAAAAACAATTAAACAGGTTTTATTAGACCACCATATTTTAAGTGAAGAAATTATCAATATGGTTTTAGACGAAAGCAATATGACAAATCCTGGTATTGCTTTAGAAAATATCTTAAAAGAAAAAAAAGAACAAGAATAAATCTATACTAAAGAATGAAAAAGGAGTAAATTAGCTCATTTAAATGAGGTAATTAATTAGATTAATCTATCTTACCAATGAAATTGTAATAGATTTCAATATTATGTAAGATAGATTTTTCTTTTTTTTATTTTAGGGTGAACAATTATTTTATTAATTAATAAGCAAATATCTTGTCTTGTAAGATTATCTAAATCGTGAATATCATAAAGTATCTTGATAAAATGTAAGTATGTTCTACAGTATCAGTTTCAATCTTTTCTTAATTTTGATTTTATTAAAAGAAAAAGACTAGCTGTTAAGCTAATCTTCATTATTTATTCAATCCGAGATATTCTAATATATCGCCATAATCATATTTAAGAAACTAACTATTAAAACATTAAATTATTATTAATAAAGCTCGCTATATTAGCATGAACAATTCCGTTACGCTTTTGGATTAAAAAATCTGTTGTTAAAACGTATTTTGGATAATTATCCTTTATTAGCTCTAATGAACTATATTCTCTATCTTCCGTTTTTTTACTTTCTAAAATAGTATAAGCAATTTGTATATATGAATAGTTTAGGTAATCATCCCTCAAGATAAAATCACATTCTAATAAACCTATTCTACCAACGCTAACTGTATATTTTTTACTTCTAGCATATGTATAGATTACATTTTCTAATGCAGGACCATAGTTTATTCTATTATCTGTATTTATCGCATAATAAAATGATGAATCTGCTAAATAATACTTTTTTTCTCCTTTTAATGCTCGCTTACTTTTCATATCAAATCTATCACATTGATAAATTATTTTAGCACTAACAAGTATATCAATATATTTAGTTATTGTTTCTCTTCTCACCTTTATGCCTACATTTTCTAACCCTTTTTGTATACTTAAAACACTCATAGTTTGACCATAATTATTGATTATAAAGTTTTTAACTAAATTAAATGTTTCAACAGTTCTAACCTTTACTCTTTTCTTAATATCTTTTTCAAATATTTCTTCAACAACTGCATTAGTATAGGATCTTTTATCAATAATTGAATCATATTGAATTGTTTTTGGAAAACCGCCTTCAATAATATAATTATTTAGTTCGTTAATAATATTAGAATCAACTTGTTTATTATAATATTTTTTCATTTCGATATATTCATAAAATGATAAAGTGAAAATTTCAAACTCAATATATCTACCTGTAAGTTTAGTTACAAGTTCTCCACTTAATAAATAAGAATTAGATCCTGTTATGAAAATTGAATATTCGCCATCAGTTCTAAAGGCATTTATAACCTCTTCAAAATTTTTAATGTTTTGTATTTCATCAATAAAAATATATTTTGTACCACGAATGTTAGAATATGATTCTAATAAATCTTCTAAATCTTGATCAGTTTTAATCTTATTATATTTTCTACTATCTAAGTCAATAAATATGCAATTTTCTTCACTTATTCCACTATCTAGTAATTCTTGTTTAATAGTAAGCATTAAAGATGATTTACCACATCTTCTTACACCACTAATTACTTTAATGATTTCCGTATCATGATAAAAGCCTCTTATTCTTTTTAAATATTCTTCCCTTTTATATAAATTCATAAAATCACTCCTATTTATATAATATATTATATCACTTAGATTATATATAGTCAATTTAAATAGACAAATTTTATTATTTTTTTAATTTCTGACTATTTAAAATAAAAAATTAAGAAGCAGTTAGAATTACTCATACGACTTAAGATATGTTATTGCATTTTATTGTAATATTATCGAGTGATTTTAGATACTATTAACACGAATCCATACTTTTCAAGTCTTTGATAATCAACACCTTTTGCCCCAGTATCAGTAATAGCATCTATAAGTTGGTTTTTTGTTTCTTCTTTAGTTACACATGAATAAAATAATTCACCATTATCGCTTAACATTGATACGGCTTTATGAAATATCTCTTTATAAAATCCTATCTCTTGTACAGCTGAGCCTATCATAGTAATAATTTCAAATTTAATTGTTGGTTTGTATTTAAATATATCTTTATTAATAATTTCTATCTTTCTTTTATTTTGTTCATTTTCTAAACATAATCTAAAGGTTTCCGTAATATCAGGGTCTATATCTATGCTAACCAAATGACATTTATCGTTCATACGATATGATAAGTATCTATCCCAATGACCAGTCCCTATACCAATATTGCAAATATTTTTGGCATATTTTAGTTTAAAGTTTTCTTCAAAGTATTCAGTAATTTTATAATCATACCATTTTGATTTAAGTGATGTATTCCATGGTCCACATTCTTCATTACTTATTTCACTATAATAAGATAATATCTTTTTCTTTTTCAGTTAGAATTATAACTCCTCCATTATTCCATAATATTTTGATAACTCTGCCTAAGCAGTAATATTTATCGATACCTAATTATATCATTTTTTTCATAATAAATCACAATATATGTAAATAATTGTATATATATCTTTCTTAATTTTGAAAATTACCTCTTAAGTAACTCATATGTGGGATAATGCTTCTGGTAGAATCAAATCAAATTATTGACTGGTGGAGACTAAAAAAGACATTGAAAATCATAACAATGCTTTTAATAACTTAATAAAATACTAAAATAATTTTAAAAGGATTAACCACTTCAAATTTTGATTAATCCTTTTTTGCTTTAGTGTGCTGACTTAATGTGATATTTATTAAATTACCTCAATTAAGTTAGCATTTACTCCTTTTTTTATTGTTCATATCTATTATCTTGCTATCTTTTTTATTTTATTTAATTCAAAACATAAAAAATAAAAGAGTTAACTTTTTCATCATTTGGAATGTTAACTCTTCTTCTTTTTTAAAGGTTCATTTTATTCAACTTGAATTGTTTTAGCCCATTCAAAAAATTGGTCTTTATATTCATCGAATTCAGATTCTTTCGACCAAAAATTCATCGTGTAATATTTACTAGCCCCCTCTTTGGTAATAAGCATATATTTAAAAGTTATATTTTGAGCGGTTGCGGTATAATATGCATAACAAAACGTTACTCCATCTTCGTCATAATTCGTAATATCTGCTGTTTTACCAGATACATTTAAGACTTTTTGGGTATAGTGTTCAAGTTGATTATCAGAAACTCCTACAGAAGTTTTATATTCGCCATTTCCCATAAATCCGATTTTACTAGTAAGCAATAATACTTGTACATTTTCATCATTGCCATACTTAAATTTATTAGTCAATGTTATTGTAATGCCATTAGAAGAAAATTCTTTTGGTTTACTTGCACAAGATGATAGCGTACCTACCATCATAAACATCGCTATAAACATTAGAACAATTTTAAATTTTTTCATCATTACCTCCATTAAATTTTAAAATTTCATTCTCTTTTAATCCGTTTAACTTATACTTACCAATTCTAATTCTTTTGAGTGTCTTTACTTTATTTTCACCCCTTATCACTAGACGCCTAATTTGATGATATTTACCATCTGTTAATATAATTTGAAAACTATAATTATTTATTATTTTCACTCTCGTTTCTTTAGTAATCTTATTGCGAATCGTAATAGGAGTTTTGAGACTTTCTAACAATTTTTGATCAATTGGTTTTTCTAACGTTACAATGTATTCTTTTTCCACGTTTTTATCGGCATTTATCAGATCATTTGCAAAAACACCATCATTGGTCAAAATGATCAGACCACTACTTTCTTTATCAAGACGACCAACACAAAAAACCCGATAAGGCAAATTCACTTGCTTTATAATATTATTTTTTATATTGAGATTGTTGGTACAAACAATGCCAACTGGTTTATGATACAAATAATAAACATATGGTACCTTGGATAAAACCATACCATCTACCCTAATTATATCACTTTCCTTTACAATATATGATAGCGGAAAATAATGATGATTGACTAAAACGCGTTTTTGTTTGATTAAATCTTGAACCTGACTTTTGGTATAATTACCACATTCTTTTAAATATTTAGCAAGATGTACTTTAGAAGATGTATTCATATTCTTCTTTACTTTCATCTTTTTTAGTAATAATTTTATACTGTCGCTTTTGTGGATTAGAAGTAATTCGACCATTTTTTAAAATATTGTCACTCAATGGCACCAATTGGATTTGATACCCTTCTTTTTCAAATTGAAGCACATCATATTCGGTTTTTACCAATTTAATAAAATGAGGCCATAGATGATTTTCTCTTAAGGTTTGTGGACAATTTTTACCACTAAAAAAATGGTGTGGTTTTATACTATCTAATGGTAAATGATATTCATCCAATAATTTAGCAACTAATTTACTTGCCAATTGATAGTTAAGATAGATATCATCACCTTGATTTACACAAATTTCAATTCCAATCCCATTGTTATTGCCACCACGATTAGCAATTTTTTGATAAGTTTGATTAAAATATGTTTCTCCTAAATAATATTCATCATCTTTTATTACCACTAAAATCCCATCATCATTTATATCTGATTGAAAAAGAGGTCTGCTTGTAGAAGGAACCAAAACATTGGTGTTTTGATGATTGATATAATAATATCCCTTCTTTATTGTAACTTTGCAATCCCTTTGTTTCTTAATACCCGTATAATATAATTTATAATCAAACTGCGTACCATCTCCTGCATGATAGGCTATTTCATTATCAGGAATATTGTGATAAATTCCATCATTGCCAACAACATATTGAAAACTCGCATGATATTGCATATCGCTATGCATTTGTGTTTTGACAACATGACTCCAATATGCAGCATTTCTTTCTCTAGTTGTATCTCCTATATCATGAATGACAAGATACTTTTTCTCTTTGATTCTACCATCCCGATTGCTATTTGATTTTAAAGCCAAATTTTCTTTTATTTCTAAATTAGAAAAAAGATAGGGTAGTATACTGCTAATCAGGTGATAGGGGTAATTCGATTCATAACCATATACCGTTATATCTTTTGTAAAGACATCTTTTGATAAACTTTTAAAATATTCCAATACTTTATTCACTTTTACAACCTACTATTTTTTCCATGTTTTAGGCGTAAACAAAATGAGTACCGGTAAAATTTCTAATCGACCTATTAGCATGGCAAAAGTTAAAACAATTTTAGAAAAATGATTATACAAATTAAAAGATCCATATGGGCCTACTGCCTCCAGTCCTGGTCCAATATTAGAAAGACAAGAAATGGTGGCTGAAAAATTTGAAACAAAACCATGAGTAACTTCTTTCCCTGCCACATTAACTACAGTTCCATTAATAGGATCACAAGATAAAATCAAAATAATAATAAAGGTCAAGAAAAAATATAACGTAATGAAAGCAAAAACATCATTAGTTGTCGTCTCTTCAAGGATTTTGCCTTCAAATTTGGTTTTAGATACATATCTAGGATTGATTAACTTACGAATTCTAGTAAAAATTCCTTTAAAACTAATAACTAATCTAGATATTTTAATTCCCCCACCCGTTGAACCAGCCATTGCTCCTAAAAGCATTAAAATAAGAATCATACATTTAGAAAGTTCTGGCCAATATTCATAATTTGTCGTTGAATAACCAGTAGTAGTAATAATTGATGCTACTTGGAAATAAGAGTGCCTAAAAATTTCTTCTAGATCCACTACACCTAAACTTTGCAAATTATCAATCTGATTACTGATAACATTGAAACAAATTATAAAAACAGAAATAACAATAATCATTAAATAAGTTCTTAATTCTTCACTTTTAAACGCTTCTTTACATTTTCCAATTAAAATCAGATAATATAAACTAAAATTCACCCCAAATAAAATTAAAAAGGTTGCTATAACATACTGAGAATAAGCACTAAAATATTCCATACTATTTGTAACAAAACCAAATCCACCCGTTCCTGCACTACCAAAAGCAGTCAATAGACTATTAAACAAATCCATTTGATATACAGTACCATCTGAAGCTACTTGTTTAGGGCTAAACAACAATAAAATAACTTCAATAATTGTAAGACCCAAATAAATTAAATAAAGGATTCTCGTTGTCATTTTCATTTTAGATGCTAATTTTCCTACCTGAGGTCCAGGACTTTCAGCTTTTAACAAATGAAGGGAAGACCCATCCTCACTTTCAGGAATAAAAATTAAAATAAAAACTAAAATTCCCATTCCACCAATCCAGTGAGTAAAACTGCGCCAAAAAAGTGAACTATGAGCCAATTGGGTAATATCAGGAACAATACTCGCTCCTGTTGTGGTAAATCCTGACATTGTTTCAAACAAAGCATCAATATAATTGGGAATATCTTGATTGATCACAAAAGGCAAGGCACCAAAAATAGTCATTACAATCCATGTTAATGCACATACCGCAAATCCTTCTTTTTGATATAACCCCTTTCGGCTTGGCTTTAGGAGTTGTAATAACTTGCCAATAATAATTAAACAACAACTAGGTATTAGAAAGGATAAAATATATATATAATTTTCTTTATAAATAATGGAAACCACAAAAGGAAAAAACATTAAGATTCCCTCAAGAATCATTATTTTACCAACAATTTTACCGATTACTTTTACATTCATATCCCATTACCTATTCAAACGCATCCATTAAATCATCAAATTGTTGATGCGTCGTCACAACTAATACTCTATCATTGAGTTGAATACAATCATTCCCACTAGGAATTAAAACATTACCATCTCTTATAATACATGCGATTAAGCAATTTTCTTTAATATTTAAATCCTTTAGGGGTTTATTATAAAATTTTTCCTTTTTCTTTGCATCAAATTCTAAGGCTTCAACTTGATTATTTACTAGTTTATATAAAGTTAAAACATTACTCCCTCTTTTATTAGAAAGAGCTCTAATATAACTAATAATTTTACTGGCCACAATATCTTTAGGAGAAACAATACTAGCAATGCCTAAATCGTTGACCATAGTAAGAAAACTATTGCGCTTGATTTTCGCAATCACTTTTTTGATTTTCAGTCTTGTTGCATACATTGAAACAATAATATTTTCTTCATCTACATTTGTTAAAGCAATACAGGCATCAGAAGCTTCAATGCCTTCTTCAATAAGCAAATCATGATCCGTACCATCGCCACAAATCACATCGACTTTTGGTAATGCCTCTGCCATTTCTTCAGCCCGATTTTTATTCATCTCAATCAATTTAATATGATATTTTTTATTAGATAGTTCTTTTGCTAAATAGTAACTAATTTTACCCCCACCTATTATCATAATATTTTTAAGTGGCGATTTAATGAGATTTAATTCTTTTAAAAAGGTGACAAGACTACTCGCGTTTGCGGTAATACTAAGTCGATCACCTTGTTCAATTTTAAAATTACCATTAGGAATAATAACATGACTAGCACGTTGAATAGCACAAATTAAAACCTTCGTTTTAATCTTTTTACTCATTGTAATTAGGGTTTCACCAATTAAAGGATTATTTTCCTCTACTAAAATTTCTACCAAATTAACTTTGCCTTTAGCAAAGGGTTCTAATTTTAATAAAGATGGTAAATTTACCATATTAATAATTTCATCTGCTGTTTCTTGTTCAGGATTTACTACCATAGAAAGTCCTAATTCTTCTTGCATAAGTTTTGTTTGGCGTAAATATTCAGGATTTCTCACTCTAGCAATTGTAGAACTAGCACCTAGTTTTTTTGCAACCATTGAGGCTAAAATGTTAATTTCATCCTCAGGAGTTACCGCAATCACTAAATCGGCAGATTTTACTCCTGCTTCTTCTTGTATATCAAGGCTAGCACCATTGCCGACTACTCCCATTACATCATATCTTTCAATTAATTCTTCTACCTTTTCTCGGTTATTATCAACAATAACAAGGCTATGGCCTTCTTTACTAACATGTTCAATAATCGTCTTACCAATTTTCCCACAACCAATTACAATTATTTTCATAAATTATGTCCTCATTCCAAATAATAAAACCCTAGAACGACTAGAGTTTTATTATAAAAATATTTAGTTATATTATAGCACACTAAAATAGTACTGTCAATTTTATTATTAGTTTTTATCCAAAACTTCAATTTTTTCTCCATTTTCAATATTTGTAAATACATAAGAATTAGAACCATCTTCTTTAGTAAAATATTCACATAAAAATTTAGATTTTATTTCATTTAATTCTATTTCAATTTTTATTGTATTGCGATTATCAGAACCTTTTACTTCAATTTTTTCCTTTTTACCATTGATTTCTTTTTCAATTTCAACAGTTATTTTACCATTTTTCTCTTTAAATTCCATTTCAAATTCATTTACAGTTTTACCATTTTTTACTATTTCATATTCATATTCGGTTTCATTGTTTTCTTTTTCTTGCGAAATTTTTACATAATTATCTTTATCAAAGATAATTTCTAATTCTATTTCTAGTTCATCTTGTTCCACTTCTTTTTTGCCAAACACTTGATATTCTTGACCATCAACAATAGCAATTCCTTCTAAAGTCGTTTCAACTTCATCTTTGTCTTTGTCTTTATCCTTGTCATTTACAATTGTTTCCTTATAATAAATCATATAAGTTTGTTCTTCTTTATCTAAACCTTGACCATTATAAGTAATTTTAGTTTCATATGCATCTTTATCTGATTCCTCTACAACAAATTTATTTTCCATATCATCAACAAATGTTGCCATACTTTTTACAAAACTTACAAGTTCATTAAAATCAATTTCGGTTGTATTTGTTAAAAGCATCTTTTGACTAACCTCTTTTTGAGTTGATACATTGACTTTACTAGTTTCTAACTGACTATCTAAAAGACCTATGGATGCTACAATATTTTGAGAATAGATATCTTTTATACTCATTGAATTGTTGGGAAATGTTTTTTTACAAGATATAACCGCTACCGATAATAATCCTAATCCTAACACTGAAATAATTAACAAAAATAACTTATTTTTTTTCATTTATATTTACCTCTTTCTTTTATATTCATCTATGAAACAAATGAAAGCAGAATTTTATTGGTTATTTTTTAATCTTTTTCCATAAATATATATTCATAACTATTCCCTTGAATTATAATGACTACTTCTCCTTTATAATTTTTTGTTTCTATATCACATAAGATTTTGTTGTCCATCATTTCAAATTCCATTTTATTGTTCAAATTGCCCGCATAATCTTTATCTTCAATCGAAATTTTATTGACATTCCATTCTTGTTCTATTTCAATCTCCAATGATTTTTGCTTTTTATTTTGATGATAGTATGTAAATTCATATTCGTTTTCCGCATTTTCAATTTCTTGACAAACCTCAATATAATACATATCGGTGATATATATAATCAAAGTAGTTTCTATCTCTAATCCTTCCACTTCTTTTTCACCTACAACAGGATATTCTTTATCATTCATATATAAACACCCTATAATATGAGAAGAAACTTCATCTATATCACTATGTTCTCCATCTGCTTCTTCGTTAAAATAAAACCATACCTCTTCATTATTTACCTTAAAGTTATACATATATTTATAGGTTTTTTTATCACTTTTATATAATTTCACCTCTGCATTAGCTAAATCTAAATAATTTCTAGCCAATATTAAGTATGACTCTATTTCTTTTTTGACTTCCTCTTGATTACTAATAGAAAGGAAAACACCTTGTTGCATTGATGATGCTTCAATTAAACTATAAATGCCTAAAGTCTGATAAGCTAATTGTTTTTTCGTTTTAGACATAGAAATTTCAACTTTATTCAACTGATTAAATCTATCATCTATATGAACAACAACTATCAAAGTAATAAAAATAAGAACAAAAGAGAACAAAAGACCCCAAACAAATTTATGATTTTTTTGTTTGCTATCTACTTTTATCGGTTGATATACTACATGATTAAAAAGGGAAACATCAAAAATGGGAGTTTCAACTTCTTCTACTAAATTATTAAGATGTTTTTTTAAATCTTTAGTTTTCATTTTCTTCTTCCACCTTTCTTTTTAATTTTTTAATAGCCTTATTGTAAAGCCAAAGAATAGTACCTAAAGGTTTATCTTTCATTTTGGCAATTTCTTTAAATTTTAAATTATCAATCATATGTAAAATAACAATTTCTCTTTCTTTTTCATTTAAATAATCTAACAAATAAAACAAATCAGGTACATCAGTTGGGCTTTCTTCCTTCACCGAATATATATATTCTTCATCATAAACCATTCTTTTTTGTTTATGATATTCATTAATGGCTAAATTTCTAGCAATGGTTACAAGGAAATTAAAATAATTGGTATTCTTTTTATATTTGTCAATATGATTTAAAAATCTCATATATGTTTCTTGTAACAAGTCTTCACTTGATTGACGATTTCTAATAATATCATATATAAAGACATATAATTGCTTATTGGTTTGGTGATAAAATTCATCAAAAGAATCATAGTTTCCAACTCTGAATTCTTCAATAATATCTTCTAAATTTTTGATATGGGATTTTTTATGCATAATATTTCCTTCTACTTATTCAACAAAATTCAATATACTTTTATTGGTTTTCTTCAATTATATTTGAAAAAAATAAAAAAGCCAATCATTTGGCCTTTTTAATTTAAAATGAGGATTAAAATAAGGATAGCAATAATAGGAACAAGACTACCACCTAGTAATTGATAGAAAGTATGTCTTTTCATTTTTATGCTAGATATATATACAATAACGGCTATAAACAAACCAATCATTGCCATAATATACAATTTAAAATAAATAAACAACATAACCGGACCTATCATTCCGCACGCATGCCCACTAATTTTCAAATGAAAACATTTATTCACAATTGCTATTGTTAATCCTGATAATAAGTATTCTAGATAAATGAGCCAAAGTTCTTTTGTATAAGAGGCAAAAAGTCCAACAATACAACCTAAAATATAACCTATTACCGCAAATACAATGGCTAAATTTCGTTGACCCCTTCTTCCTTGATTTTTAAAAGGTGGAATAAATCTTTGTAAAGGATAAGCAAGAAGTGGCAACAAACCGAGGAAACAAAGACTAAATAGATAATACCAAAGATTGGGATACACTTCTTTTCTAAAAATCAAAAGTATGCTTAGAGTGATGATTGCCATAAAAGGAGCAACTGTAAGGATTCTTATCATTTTATGTATTTTATTCACCGGTTTTTCCATTTTTACAACTCCTTTTTTGTTATTTTTATCTATGAAACAATTTCAAACTGTGAATTATACAATTCAGCATAAAAGCCTTTTTTTGCAAGCAATTGTTCATGAGTTCCTTGTTCAATTATATCACCTTTATTCATTACTAAAATGATATCTGCATTTTTAATTGTTGAAAGCCGATGTGCAATAACAAATGAAGTCCTACCAACTGTTAACTGATCCATCGCATTTTGTATTACAATTTCCGTTCTTGTGTCAACTGATGAGGTAGCTTCATCTAAAATTAACAATGGTGCATCTTTTATCATTGCTCTTGCAATTGTTAATTGTTGTTTTTGACCTTCTGAAATATTAATTGAATCATCTAATATTGTATCATATCCATTAGGCAGAGTTTGAATAAAATGATGTAATCCTACTGCTTTACATACCATATCTAGAGTTTCATTGGTAACATTTTCCTTATTATAAACAAGATTTTCTCTTACACTACCATGAAACAACCATGTATCTTGCAAAATCATATCAAATAAATTATGCACTTCTTCTCTTTTCATCTCTTGAATTGAAACACCATCTATTAAAATATCCCCACTAGTAACCTCATAAAATCGCATCAATAAATTTACAATTGTTGTTTTTCCTGCTCCTGTTGGTCCAACAATAGCCACTTTTTGTCCTCTTTTTAATTCAATTGAAAAGTTTTTAATAATTAGATTATCCTTGTGATAACCAAACTGAACATTTTTAAATTCTACATCTCCTTTTACTTCTTCAAGTTTTTTATTTTTCTTGCTTTCATCTTCTAAATTAGGTGCTTCTAGCATCTCAAATACTCTTCTTGAAGCAGCGGAAGCTTGTTGAATAGAAGTAAGTGATTGAGCAAATGTTGAAAGAGGTTGGGAAAATAATCTAGCATAAATTGTAAAAGAAATAATTGTACCAAAACCAACATTAGAATTGCCATTTAAAATTAGGAAAACACCAACAATGAAAATAGAAGCATATGATAAATTTCCAGAAAAATTCATAATCGGTTGCATCAAACCTGAAAGAAATTGGGATTTATAATTATTGCGATACAATTCCTTGTTGATTACATCAAATTGTTCTATTGCTTTACTTTCACCATTATAAGATTTAACAACATGATGGTTAGAATAAATTTCTTCAATATGACCATTCATATCACCTAAATTTTTTTGTCTTTTATTAAAATACTTTTGAGAAAAAGTCAAAATGAAAAAAACTAAAATAAAGCCAATGATAGATGAGGCAATTGTCACTAAAGCAAGTTCCCAATTGACTACAAACATCATAATAATAACACCAATAAATAAAGTAATAGCATTTACTAAATTAGCAATAGTAGAACTTAAAGTTTGCGAAATAGTATCAACATCATTTGTAATTCTTGATAAAATATCTCCTCTTGTTGTTGTATCAAAATAACTTAAAGGCAATTGATTAATTTTTTTATTGATATCACTTCGTAAACGTTTAGAAGTTTTTTGTGTCACATCTGCCATAATAAATTGTTGACAATAATTCACTATGGCACCTAATATATATATACTAATTAAGAAATAACAAATTTTTAGAAAATCAGGCATAGAAATACCATCAATTGATTGAATTCCTGATTCAATTACATTCATTAAATCATTAATTTTATTGGGGCCTATAATACTTGTAATAGCAGCAACCATTGCAAAAAAAAGTGCAACAAGAATTGCTACCACATAAGACTTACAATACTTTAACAATTTGCCAAGTGCTTTAAAATCTGCTTTTTCTTTTGTTGTATACCTATTTCTTTGTGGTCCTGGCATCTTATAATTCCTCCTTTGATAATTGTGATAATGCAATTTCTTGATAAATACTGCATGATTGAAGCAATTGTTCATGTGTTCCCATTCCAACAATTTTTCCTTCATCTAAAACAACAATTTTATCAGCATTCATAATAGTACCAATTCTTTGAGCAATAATGATAACTGTAGTGTCTTTTAAATTTTCTTTAATTTTTTTTCGTACTAACATATCTGTTTTATAATCAAGAGCGGAAAAAGTATCATCAAATATAATAATAGGTGCATTTTTGTAAACTGCTCTAGCAATTGAAATTCTTTGTTTTTGTCCACCTGAAAAATTACTACCAACTTGCGCAACCATACTATCTACTCCTTGTTCTAAATCTTTAACAAAATCGGCTTTAGCAATATCTAGCGCCATATCCATTCTTTCTTGATCTATGGTAGATGATCCATACGTAATATTATCTTTAATCGTTCCTTTGAATAAAGCTGCTTTTTGAGATGCAATAGCAACAAGATTTCTTAAATCTTTAACTTTATAATCTAAAACATTTATCCCATTGACAAGAACCTCACCACTTGTTGCATCATAAAATCTTGGAATCAAATGAATGATTGTAGATTTACCAGAACCGGTTGCACCAATAATAGCAAGCGTTTCTCCTTTCTTTACATGAAAGGAAATATTACTAATGGTAGGCAAAGAATCTTTATTATATGAAAAAGAGACATTTCTAAATTCAACTTCTCCCCCTTCTTTTTCTAAACTGTTTTCTTGTTTACCATCTGTAATACTTGGTTTGGTTTTCAAAACTTCATATATACGATTACCAGATACAATTGTTCTTGGTAAAATGATAAAAATCATAATTAACATCATAAAGGCCATTACAACTTGAATAGCATATTGAGAAAAGGCTGTCATATTGCCAATCACATTTACTCTTTCTAAGACAACATTGTTAAAATCATTACTTGTAATAGCATTGATTAAAATTGCCCCAATAAAATATATTGCAATCATTAATCCATTCATACATACATTCATAATAGGACTTAATAATCCCATAGCTTTACTGGTAAATAAATTGGTTTTGGTAATTGTATCGTTGACATTTTCAAATTTTTGGGTTTGATATGCTTCCGCATTAAAAGCTCTAACAACTCTAACGCCTGAAATATTTTCCCTTGTTCTATCATTTAATTCATCGGTTAGTCTTTGAATTTTCTTAAAACGTGGTAAGCACAAAGCTATTAAAATTCCAACGCAAATCACAATAATGAAAACGCAAATAATGGTTGCAAGGGTCCATCTCACATCAGTTGCTGATATCTTACAAATTGCCCAAATTGCCATAATAGGTGCTTTAAATAAGAGTTGCACCCCCATTGCCATAAAATTTTGCATTTGCACCACATCATTGGTTGTTCTTGTAATTAAACTTGGAGTTGAAAATTGATTCATTTCAACATTAGAAAAACTAGTTATTCTTTTAAATAGTTCTTCTCTTAAAGTCATTGAAAAAGAACTAGCCACTTGAGAAATGAAATAACTACAAATAATTGCACTCACCATACTACCTGCTGCACAAAGAAGCATCATGCCCCCATTTTTCCAAACTTCTGTCATTGTATTGGTTCCACTTTGAACAATTTTAGTTAATTCTTTAGTATAATCTGGCATCTTTAATTCAAGCCAAACTTGAACAACGATAAAACCTATTGCTATAATTATAAAAAACCAATCTTTTTTCTTAATATATTTAAATAAATTTATCATTTTATACCTCCTATTCATCCATACTCTTGTTATAATATTTTAACTATCACTATCTTTTTTCATCTTTTTGATCTGTTTTCCAAACTTTACAATGGATTGTTTCATCTTCTTAGAAATTTCAATAAATTTTTCTAAATCTTCCATACCAACTTCCTCAATCATTTTAATGGTAATATCAATAAGCACTTCTTTATATTGAGTTGTTAGATGTTGTCCTTTTTTTGTCAAAAGAATTACTGTTTTTCTCGCATCCTTTGTTGAATTATGTTTTTGAATCAAATCTTTCTTTTCCATCTTATTTAAAAGGGTAGCAATTCTTGCGGTAGAAACATTCAAAGCTTGTGCAAGATCTTTGGCTATGACTTCATGCTTTGCTTCTTCTAAATATCCTAAAATAAAATTAATCCCTTTTTCTGAACTTTCAAAAGTTTCTAAAAATATTTGGGGTCTATTCTCCCTAAAGTTATTTAATAATTTTATTGCTTGTTCTCTTTTATCCATATATACCTCCTCTATTAACTAACCTAGTTAGTATTTTATCATTTTTCTATGATGCTGTCAATTATTTTGCTAACCTAGTTAGATAAATATTGTTGATAAAAACATATCCTTTTATAAAAGGATATGTTTTACTATTTTACAAAGGAAATTTACTAGTAAGTAACAAGACTTCTTCTTTCACTTGTTGCTTAAGCTCTTCATTATCATGATTTCTTAAAGCCTTATCAATCAAATGAGCAATGGCAATCATTTCTTTTTCTTTCATTCCTCTTGTTGTAAGGGCTGGCGTGCCAAGACGAATACCACTAGAAATCATTGGTTTTTCAGAATCATTGGGAATCGTATTTTTATTACAAGTGATATTCAAACTGCATAATACTTTTTCAGCATATTTTCCTGTCAAACCAACTGATGATTTAACATCAACTAACATCAAGTGATTATCAGTACCTCCACTGACTAACTTATAACCAAGTTTTTTCAATTCATCTGCTAACACTTGCGCATTTTTAATAACTTGTTGTTGATATGAAATAAACTCTGGTTTCAAAGCCTCTTCAAAAGCAACAGCTTTTGCGGCAATAATATGCATTAAGGGACCTCCTTGAATTCCTGGAAAAATATTTTTATCAATTTTTTTAGCAATCTCTTCATGATTCGTCAGAATAATTCCACCTCTTGGTCCACGAAGCGTTTTATGTGTTGTTGAAGTTACAACATCGGCATAAGGAAGAGGGCTTTGATGAAGATTGGTAGCAACAAGTCCCGCAATGTGTGCCATATCAACCATTAAATAGGCTCCAACTTCTTTGGCAATTTCAGAAAAACGTTGAAAATCAATTTTTCTTGGATATGCACTTGCTCCGGTTACAATTAATTTGGGCTTTATTGATTTAGCAATTTGTAAAACTTCATCGTAATCAATCATCCCATCATTATTTAAATAATAAGGCACAAAATGATAATCTTGACCAGAAAAACTAAGAGCATGTCCATGCGTTAGATGACCACCATGATCTAAAGCAAGTCCCATTACAGTATCTCCATTTTTTAATAAAGCGCGATAAGCACCCATATTTGCTTGCGATCCAGAATGCGGCTGAACATTCACATATTTGGCCTTGAATAACCTTTTTAGTCTTTCTTTGGCCAGTTCTTCTACGACATCAATATATTCACAACCACCATAATATCTTTTAGATGGGTATCCTTCTGCATATTTATTAGTAAGAATAGAACCTGCTGCTTCTAATACTTCCTTCGAAACATAATTTTCAGAAGCAATCAATTCCAAATGTTCTTCTTGTCTTTTTTGTTCTAAACAAATAGCCTCATATATTTGGGGATCTTTATCTTTTAGCATCTTCATTCACCTCTTTCTTTTTGGTAAGTAGCATCAAAAAGCCACCACCAAATAAAATAACCGATAGATATCCAATTATCATAATAACATATTTTAAACCAGCAAATTCTTCTTCTTGAACCAAACATACAATCACATATAGGCTAAGAAAACCCACAAGTCCTAATATAGTCATTATTATATATATCACTTTTTTCATTTATTCCCCCCGTTTGATCTCATCGTCCACACTTATATTCGTCTTTAAAGTTTGCCCTTCAATTGTTAATATAATATTACTTGTAATATTATCATTATAATAATAAAAATTACCGCCATCTACATTCACTTTCATTGTCTCACCATCTAAGTCGGCAAAATCAAGGGTTGCACTTGTTTCTTTTATACTACTATTTTTAAAATATGAAGAAGTAATTGCTAATTTTCCTTTTTCAATTTCACCATCAAAATTTACTATTTTAGTATTACTGATTGTTGTTTCAGCATTATTAGCATATATAGTAGTATTGATATCTATATTATATGCATTATACTTTACTAAATATGCATTGGTTTCATCTTGAGTAATTGTATTTTGACCTATATTTAAAAAATTAATACTACCACGATTGAAATCTCCAATTATACTAGGTGATTTTAAATATTTCGTATCTATCGTCCCCGATACCGTTTTGAATTCTATTTCTTCTGTAGCCACTATTCTTTCTAATGAAATCTTTGAACTTCCTTCCGAACAAATCACAGCCTTAGTTAAAAAGACATCTCTTAAATAACTTTCAGAATTTAAATCGGTATATGTTAAATTCGTAATTTGAATCTTGTCTAACGCCGTCTTTGTTGAACGACAAGTTATATCAGCAACCTCAGCACGAACTTCTTGTAAAATAAGTGTAGCTAAGTGATTGTTAATTTTAATGGTATTATACTCATCTTTTACTGCACAATACCTACCTTCTTCAATATCAAGATTACATATATCCATTTGATTTTCTTCATTATTGATATTTAAATTGTAACCATCTATTTGCAAATGATGAATCGTATTTTTGGTCAAAGCAATCGTTGAATTACTACCACTAATTTTTAAATCAATTCCCTTTGTTAAATAAGCAAAATCTAAAATACCATTATTGAAAGTTAAATCAAAATCAGATACGGCCATTGAAGTAGGTATAACAATCTCAATAATTGGCAAAGGTTCATCTAAAAGACCAAAAATATCATATTTATTAGTTGTAATTGAATCAATGATTAAGTTACCATCTATAACTTCATAGTTTAATGTATGATCAAATTCAAATCCATAATTTAATTTTACTTGAATGATTTCATCACTAGAGGAAACCTTCAAAAATACTTCACTTTCATTGAGTGTTATTTTATGAATTTGACCTGCTATGTCAACGCTTTTATTCGTTTCTATTAAATTATTCATCGATCGATATAAATATCCTTTTGTGGTATAACTAGTAACACCAAATAAAACAATCGATAAAGTAAAACCTAATAATATCTTTCCAAGAATTTTTTTCTTTTTGAATGTGTTCTCCAAACTACCACTAATAGTAAAGTCCATAAATTTATATTCTTTTTCTTGTTTATTCAAAGCATCTAATACATATTGTAAAAAGTGCATACCAATAATATAAAATAAATCAAATATATATATCATTGCAATAATTATTATAAAAATATAAGAAACTACAAGAAAAAATAAAGTAATTTTATCAATCCATGTGTTCATTTGAAAAGAAGCGATTACTAAATTAAACAATCTAACAATTGAGGTAATTAAAAAGAAACTGATGGCAAAAAAAGCAACAACCATAATGAATAGTAAAATACTAGAGAATATAGCATTTACAATTTGCTTTTTTCTTAACTGCTTTTTTCTAATATTCAAAAAATCTGTCCCTTTTGACTTATACGTTTCTGCCGCAATTTTTTGAGGAGTGGGAAGTTTTGCGAGAATATGTTCAATTGTTTCCCCATAATCTAGGGCAATATTTATTCGATCACGATAATATTTTAAAACTTCACTGGCATCTTTTGGTTTCAAATACTGTAATTCTGTTTCTAATTCTAATAAAAATTCTTCAAGTTTCCCCATAAAATACCTCCTTATCTAATCATTATATTTATTATAACACAACACTTTACTTTTATCAAATATTTAAAGTAAAATAAATGAGGCTCTATAAAAAGTGCAATAAATTAAACATTATTCGTCTTATCAATAATCATTTTTGAATTGTTTCGATTATATTGCCTCTTTAAATGTTTCTCTTCTAAATAAGAAAGAATAAAATGAAAAACCATTCCCAAACCAAACATAATAATGATTGTATCCATTGTCATCTTTATCCTATGCGTTTTATATAATAAAAAGAAGCATCCATAGTAAATAAAATTAATTATTACTGAATTAAAGGCATTATATTTAGTTTTTCCAAGTCCAATAAAAATATTATCAGGAATATTGTATAAAGCATAGGCGATATAAAATAGAACAAGTTTTATTGTTATCGTAAAAATTTCCTTTACATTAGAAAGTTTTTGTAAATCCCGATAAAACCATTTCCAAAGTGGTACACTAATAAACCATATTATAATTGTAATCATTGTGAGGATATAATAATTATTTTTATTTAAATTTTGATATCCACTTTGACAATCTCTTCTGATAACCTCACCTAATGCGGTAATAGGAATTAATAACCAACCCCATATAAAATTATTAGCAACCCAATAGTTACCTTGTTCTAAAACTACATTCACCATCTTTCCTATCATAAGTGCATAAAAGATATTATCAATAAAAGTTTGCAACCCTGAAAATAAACCAATTTTTATCCATTTTTGGTAAATTTTTTTATCACCTTTGGGTAAGAAAGAAAAAACCATATTTTTAGTTATGATCAAAATTACAATACAAACAATTCCCAAAACCATATTTATCAACATATTTGAATAAGCAACTCCATTGATGCCAAAAGATGGAATAAAGAAAAAATCTGTTATAATTAATAAAAAAGCGTTGACAACTAAAAGAATATACATATTTTGAGCTCTACCAGTAACAACAAAAACTACATTAGAAAAATTGTAAATTACTCCAAGAAAAAAAGCAATCGTTTCTAAATATAAATATGTATTTACGACATCTAAATCCATATCATTTTGATTCATAAAACTAATGAAATATTTACCATATATTAAAATACCAACTAAAAAAAGACCATAAAATAAAAAAACAATTATCATCATTTTAAATACATAAGTGGCAAATAATTCTTTATTTTCTTTAAAAAGTTTATTTAAAATAGAATAAAGTGGGATAATCAGAAAAGCTAAAAGAGTTTCATTGATTAAATCAAACCATTCCATTTGACCAATCACATCAAAGGCGAAAGAAGAAACTGTTTTTTCAATTAGAAAAGTTCTTATTGATTGATAAATTGCTGGTGCAAGAGCAAGACTACATAATGCAATAAATAATTTATAATTAAAAGCTTTCAAATCTTTAATTATTTTTTTTACATTCATAATTTTTTATTCTCTCCTCATATTTTCTTTTAAATCAAAATATATATTGTATGATATAATACCTAAATTTAGATGTCAAGCATTTATATATATTATCAATTTTATGATAAAAAATAAAGAACGTAATCATATGATTACGTTCTTATTTTTATTTTTTTATTATAAAATTTTAATATGGTAGGGCTAGATAGATTCGAACTATCGAATGACGGAGTCAAAGTCCGTTGCCTTACCGCTTGGCTATAGCCCTATTATAAAAAATGGTGGGAGGGGACGGATTCGAACCATCGAACTCGGAGAGAGCGGATTTACAGTCCGCCGCGTTTAGCCACTTCGCTACCCTCCCTACTCTAACAATGTTTAAAAGACATTGCTAGAGTATTATACTACATTTTTTAGCAATTGTAAACTATTATGATAAATTATTTTCCTCTTCTTCGTTTTCTTCATTTAGAGGTTTTGTGAAAAGCTGTTTTTTAATAATCCTTTTTTCTCTTTTTAAAAATTTATTCAAAAAAGTAGTTAACTTTTTCGAATAAATAAGTGGTTTTATTAATTTTATTATGAGTTTGATTATTCTTTTTAATACTAAAAAAATACTATTTATTACTTTTCTAAAATATCTTTTTAAAAGTTTTTCATAAATAAAATAACCACTATAGACAAAAGCAATAAAATATATTGGCACATACCCACTCATCAATTGATAACTAAAGATAAATGATATATATATTTGTAACAACCAAAATATCACTTGAATTATAATTTTTATTGCTTTCTTTTTAAACTTTTTACAGATGATAGTAACAATATCTAATGTTGAAAAAAGATATATCCCAAAAGCCACTAAATAAAGGAGGATATATAACTCTTCTTGAATTGTATACATTATTTAAATACTTTGCCGAAAAAACCTGTCTTTTCTTTTTTAGTCGCTTCTATATATTGAATTAAATTAATCGTTCCACTAATCCAAAGATTGCCATTATCAACATCTAGTTGTTGCATTTCTAATTCCTTACCTTTAACAAACAACATTCCAAGTTTTGTATCAATTAAAAACTCTTCATTATTCAAACTTTCAATTTTTTTAATTCCTGAAATCTCTAATCTTTTTCGATCTTTTAAGACTATATTTTGACCCGTTACTTGACTTGTTATATCATTATTCATATTATCTTTCCCCCTGTATGTTATTATATATGCTAATAATTAATAAATTAGTAGTAAATTTTTACTTATTTTAAAAAAATATGATATAATAAATATATGTATACTAATTATTGGAGGAACTTTATGGAAGATACTCGTTTATCAGAACAAGAAATTGTGCGTCGTAATAAAATGCAAGAATTAATAGACAAGGGAATTGACCCTTTTGGTAGTCGTTATGAGAGAACCGCTTCAACTCAGTCTATTAAAGATGCATATCTCAATCATACGAAAGAAGAATTAGAAGAAATGCATATTCAAGTAAAACTTGCCGGAAGAATTATGACTAAACGTCGTCAAGGTAAGATTGGTTTTATGCATATTCAAGATCGCTTTGGTCAAATACAAATTTTTTTAAGATACGATACTTTAGGTGATGCACAGTATGACTTATTTAAGGTTGCTGACATCGGAGATATTGTAGGCATTGAGGGAGAAGTTATGAAAACCCAAACAGGTGAATTAAGTGTTCGAGCTTTTGTATATACTCACCTCACTAAAGCTCTCAGGCCACTTCCAGAAAAATTTCATGGTCTTCAAGACAAAGAAGAAGCACGTCGTAAAAGATATCTAGATTTAATTATGAATGATGAGGCAAGAAGAATTGCTTTTGCCAGACCTAAAATTATTCGCTGTATTCAACATTATCTTGATTCTTTAGACTTTGTTGAGGTAGAAACACCTGTTTTAAATCCTATATTAGGTGGAGCAGCAGCGCGTCCTTTTGTTACTCATCACAATGCTCTTGATATGGATTTTTATTTAAGAATTGCCACTGAACTACATTTAAAACGTCTAATTATTGGTGGGATGGAAAAAGTATATGAAATTGGTCGACTTTTTAGAAATGAAGGAATGGATGCTACTCATAATCCCGAATTTACAACCGTTGAAATTTATCAAGCATATGGTGACTTGTCTGATATGATGCGGCTTGTAGAAGAATTATTCAGCACCCTTGCAATGCACCTTTTAGGAACTACTGAAATCAGTTATTGCAATCAAGACATTTCTTTAAAAGCTCCTTTTAAAAGACTTCATATGGTAGATGCTATTAAAGAACAAACCGGTATTGATTTTTGGCAAATCACTGATATTGATGAGGCTATGCGTCTTGCGAGAGAACATAACATTGAAGTACCCAAACATGAACAAACAGTGGGTCATATTATTAATTTATTCTTTGAAGAATATGTAGAAAAAACCCTAATCCAACCTACTATTTTATATGGTCATCCAATTGAAATCAGTCCACTAACTAAAAAGAACAAAGATAATCCAAGATTTACAGATCGCTTTGAGTTATTTATTAATGGAAAAGAATATGGCAATGCTTATACTGAATTAAATGATCCTATTGATCAAAAAGAACGTTTCCTAAATCAATTAAAAGAACGCGAACTAGGAAATGATGAAGCAAATGATATGGATAATGACTTTATTGAAGCTTTAGAATATGGAATGCCCCCAACAGGAGGTATTGGTATTGGCATTGATCGTCTTGTTATGCTTTTAACTGGCACAGATACAATTCGCGATGTTCTTCTTTTCCCACATATGCGAAATAAACAATAAAAAATAGTATTTAAAAACCTTACTCTTAAAAAGTAAGGTTTTTTTAATGACTTATACGAATCATTATATATCTTTAAATCCCTATAAAGGGATAGTTATTATATTAGGGAAAAATTATATAATTATATACATAATTTTTATTTAATTCGATATTTATTTTTTAAAAATATATTATAATATTACTTGAGGTGCTTTTATGAATAACTATTTTACAACATTTAAAATAAATCATCATATATATCAAATTAAAGATGCTATGGGAGTACTGACAACTCTTATAATTGGAAAAGAAAAAGCTTTATTAATAGATACAGGATATGGTCTTTATAATTTGAAAAAATATATATCTAACATTACTACTCTTCCTTTAATTGTTGTTGCAAGTCATGGTCATATGGATCATACTGGTGGTAACTATTTATTTGAACAAGTATATATAGATGAAAAAGACATCAATTTATGTAAAAAACATAATAATAAAGTATGGCGACAAAATGAGATTGATACTGCTTTGAATTTAAATTTAATTGATCATACCTTTGATAAAGAAAATTTTTTAAAACAAAAAGAAGGCAATCTTATTCCATTAAAACCTAACCAAGAATTTGATTTGGGATCTATTCTTGTTTTAACAATTCCTATGGAAGGTCATACGAAAGGAAGTGTTGGCTTTTATATAAAAGAAGAGAAAATTTTAGTTGTTAGCGATGCCACCTGTCCTTTTGTTTGGCTTTTTCTAGAGGAATCCACTACAGTTTCTACATATATTAATATGCTAGAAAGAATTATAAAATTGGATTTTAATTCTATTCTTTTAGGTCATGGTAAAGGGTGTCTTCTTCCTAAAAGCAAAGTATATGATTTTTTAGAAGTAGCCAAAAATATTGATTTAAATTCTTCAGTAAAAGTGTCTTTTAAAAATTTTGAAAATAGTAATAGTTATTGCTATACGAAAGGTATAATGTATAATCAAGATGATACGGGAGTTGTATTTGATCCCAACAAATTATAAAATTAAAAAAACAGATTATTTCACCAAAAGATTAAATAATCTGTTTTTATTTTTTAAATTCATCTTCATATTGTTTAAAAAAATTATAATACTCTCTTACATTTTTAAGTTTAGTCCATGGTTTAATATCAACAACTTCTGCATCCATATCATAAATTCTAGCGCCTTTTAATGATAAGAGAAATGGAGAATGAGTTGCAATGATAAACTGACAATCATAAAAACGGACAGAATCTTCTAAAAATTGAAGCAATTCTAATTGCTTTTGGGGTGACAAACTATTTTCTGGTTCATCTAATAAATAAAGGCCACCATCTAGAATTTTTTCTGTAAAATACTGATAGGCACTTTCTCCGTTTGAATACGTTCTAATATTGTTATTCAAATGATTTCTTACATATTTTGATTGTGTTTTGCTTCTAGTTTCACAAACCTTTTTCAATTGTTCATAGTCTTCTAAAGATTGAAATTTAAACGTTGCATATTTCGTATTTAAATATTCTTCAAATAAATTTTCTCTTTTTTGATCAATTCCTTGATTTAGGGTTCTAATATTGAGCATATAATCAAAAACATCATCACTAGTAATTATACGACTATTCAAGTTTATTTTTTTTCTTTGTTCAAAACTACACATTTTGATATAATCTTCAAAAAAACTTGAACTATTATAAATTGTATCGCGTTTTAATTGAAGAGTTTCTGCCATAATATTCAAAACAGTTGATTTCCCACTACCATTACCACCATAAAGAATCGTAATAGGTTCAAATTCTAACGTTTCTAACCCTCGATTAGACAGAACAAAAAAAGGATAAATCGTATCATAACAAGTCCGCTTTATGCTGAGTCTAAAACTATATTCTTTATCATAACTAGGAAAGTTAAATTTGGATAAATAAAGCATAGATTCTCCTTCATTCACATTCAATAATTTATTCTAAATCTAGTTCTTCAACAATTAGTCTAAAAACATTATATACTGGTTTATAATTATCATTTTGAGGTTTGTTTTCACTCACTTTTGCCTCAATATCAGTTATCGTGCTTTTATCATATGGTTTCTTATTTACTAAAATACCATCAATTTTATAAATTAAATCGGTTAAATTTTTTTCAATATCATCATTGATTAAATCTTGGACATTGAGGTGACTTTTATAATCTTCAATATAGATAGAATATAACATTAACTCTGAATAATAATTAAAAACTTCTATATTTTTATCAAAATAATCAAGATAATATGTTTTTAAATCACCTAGTACATTAGCAAGATATCCATATCCTATTTCAAAAATTTCTAACATATCTTCATCAATTGTTTCTTTTTTTTCATTTTTTTGATAGATATAATCAGTTACTTTTAAGACATCTGCGATTGCATAATACACTGAACTATTATATTGAATCATTTCTTCAATTAATTCTTGACATTCACTAATATAATTTGCATAGTCTTCATAAATATTCATATTATTACCTCATTTTCTTATTCTTTATTATAATAATTATTGATTGATTTGTCAATTATATCACCATTTTCCACCTTTATTTTATAAAGTATTTCATCAATCATTTTAAACATGATGTGATATACTAATAAATGAGGTGATTTTATGATGAATGATGAAATAATTAAAGCATTAGCTTTTAATCAATCAGTAAGAATCTATGCAGTGTCAAATACCAATACTTTAAATGAAATAGGAAAACGTCTACATTACTATCCTAGTGCCTTAGATGCGATGGGACGTGTTTTAAGTATGGGAGCAATGATGGGTTCTATGTTAAAACTAGAAGAAACCATTACTTTAAAAGTTGAAGGGGATGGACCAATTGGTAAAATAATTGTGGATAGTGATGCACATGGAAATATTAGAGGGTATTGTGATAACCCCCATTGTCATTTTGAATACAATGATTTTAGACTAAACGCAAAACAAACAATTGGAACAACAGGCTTTATTAGTGTTATTAAAGACTTAAAATTAAAAGAACCTTTTATCGGCTCAACACCGATTATTAGCGGTGAAATTGCTGAAGACTTTGCATACTATTTTCAAGTTAGTGAACAAATACCCTCTGCAGTCGGCCTTGGTGTTTTAGTTGATACAAATAATATGGCAACATCCAGTGGTGGTTTTATTGTACAACTTATGCCCAATACGAGTGAAGAAGTAATTTATAAACTTGAAGAAAAATTAAAATTAATTCCAACCGTATCAGAAATGTTATCATCTGGCTATACTGTAGAAGATATGATATACAATATTGCTGAAGACGTTCAAATATTAGAAAAAATTCCCCTAAATTTTCGTTGTAACTGTTCTAAAGAACGCTTTGCAAGAGGAATTTTGTCACTTGGTGCAATTGAAATTAAAGAAATGATTGACGAAAACAAAACGCAAGAAACCACTTGTCATTTTTGTGGCAATAAGTACTATTTTACCAAAGAAGATTTAGATGATTTATATAAAATAGCAAAAGAAAAGGAGTGCAAAACATGTTAAATATTAAATTATTAGAAAAATTAACTTCAATTCCAAGTCCCTCAGGATATACTTTTCAATTAACAACCTACCTTGAAGAGTATTTAAAACATTTAGGATATACCCCTTTTAAAAATAAAAAAGGAAACCTCTTTGTTGAAGTAAAAGGAAAAAGTGAATATAAAATCGCTTTAAGTGCTCACATTGACACACTAGGATTAATGATTAGAAGTATTGATAACAGCGGAAGAATTATGTTTACTTCAATTGGTGGTCCTCTTCTTAATACTTACGATGGCGAATATTGTAGAATTCACACAAGAGATGGTAAAACTTATACGGGGACTATTTTATCTACATCTCCTAGTGTCCATGTCTATAAAGATGCCAAAACGAAAGAAAGAAATATAGATACAATGTATGTTAGACTTGATGAATTGGTATATAATAAAAAGGATGTTGAAAATCTTGGAATAAGTGTAGGAGACTACATATCAATTGATCCTAAATTTGAATATACTCAAAAAGGTTTTATTAAAACAAGATTTTTAGATGATCTTGCTAGTGCTTTCTTGCTTTTAGAATATTTAAAAGAATTAAAAGAAGCCCATATTACTCCTAAAGATACACTTCTTTTTGTTTTTACGACCTATGAAGAAGTAGGGCATGGTTGTTCTAGTCTTCCAATGGTTGACGAAATTTTAGTAGTTGATATGGGCTGTGTTGGAGCCGACCTTACTTGTACTGAAGAAATGGTATCAATTTGTGCTAAAGATGGTTCTGGACCTTATGATTACAAGATGACCTCAAAACTTATACATCTTGCAAAAGAAAATAATTTAAATTATGCAATAGATGTATATCCATTTTATTCATCTGATGGATCAGCAGCTTTAAGAGGCGGTAATGATATCAAATGTGCACTAATTGGTGCAGGTATCCAAGCATCTCATGGTATGGAACGTACGCACATTAATGGTTTAAATAATACATATAAACTAATAAAATTATATATAGAAAATAAATAAAAGTGGCATTGCCACTTTTTTATCATAAAAATGATATTACGATAAATAAAAAAAGAAAAAAGAAAAGGCTCCAATCACACTTAAAAAAAGTCTGTAGGAGGTCGACAAGCTCAACCTTTCGGGAGCCTTAACACCTTTTCTAAATCAATTATAACAAAATTATTGAGTCAATTTAAAAAACGGCAGACGATATAAACTCATAACAAGGATACATCTAGGCCGATAAAATCAACCTTACGAAAACCATAACATATCCAACTACAGCAACTACTAATCTTCTAGCATCTATATTCAACATACCTAGCAAACGGCATTTAAAATTTTAGTATTTAAACATGTGTCTTCTAACATC
>FR890807.1 GCA_000433035.1 Staphylococcus sp. CAG:324
ACTGGAGATCGCGGGTTCAAGTCCCGTTGGAACCGCCATTGATTAACGAATGCGCCTGTAGTTCAATTGGATAGAATACTTGACTACGGATCAAGGGGTTGTGGGTTCGAATCCTGCCAGGCGCGCCATTTACTTGACAATCTCTAGTAAAGATGATATAATATTTAATATAAAAATTGCGGGACTTAGCTCAGCTTGGTAGAGCATCTGGTTTGGGACCAGAGGGTCACAGGTTCGAATCCTGCAGTCCCGACCATTTAAATGCAGGTGTAGTTCAACGGCAGAACTTCAGCCTTCCAAGCTGACTACGTGGGTTCGATTCCCATCACCTGCTCCATCTAGATAGAACAAAAAGTCTTCTGATATTTAAGGATATTAGGAGATTTTTTTACGTTTTAGGGGTATTTTATAAGAGATTTAGGGTAAATTATAGCAAAAACTACTTCAAATGAAACATTTTGTTCTACACAACCTAGTAAAGCTATGCAACGGGCTTGAACCTTACAGTTGACTGGATTTGAATATTAGAGTTAACGGGGTTTGAACCTATTAAAAAATACTTATTGTACGACCTTGACTAGGAAACTAGGCTAGGACTTGAACCTTGGCAGATGTGCGGATTTGAACCAATATTATTATAAGTGGAATAATAAATATAAATGTGGTAAAATATTGGTAATTCACAGTTTAGTTGATTTAATATCATCAAATAGGTGTTGGATTATTTAAATAATTATTAGTATAATGTTAATAGATGCTAAAGCATCTATTGTAGTTGGCCACTATAGATTATTTTAAGGAGAAAAATATGGAAATTGGTAAAAGAATTAAAGAATTAAGAGTTAGTAAAAATATGACTCAAGAAGATTTAGCTTTCAAATTAGGTGTATCTACACAAGCAGTATCAAGATGGGAAACAAACATTACATACCCCGATATTACGTTACTTCCAATACTTGCTAATATCTTTGATGTAACAGTTGATTATTTATTAGACGTTGATATGATGAAAAAGCAACAAGAAATAGATGATATTCATGATCAAGACATGAAACTATTCAATGAAGGTAAAATAGAAGAAAGACTAAAGTTGATTGAAGGCGCAATTAAAAAGTATCCTAATAGTTGGAGTTTAAAGGGTACATTAATGAATATTTATTTCACTATATCTTATAATTTAGAAGATTATAATAATGAATATGTTGATAAAACAATTAATCTTGGTAATGAAATCCTTGATAAGTGCACTGATGATGACACTCGTTATTTAGCAATTCAAGAATTAGTTTTTTGCTATAGAAGAAAAAATGAATTAGATAATGCTAAAAAAATTGTAGATAAATTACCAGATATGATAATCTCAAAGGACTTTTTATATCCAGATGTTGTAAAAGGTGTAGAAAGAATTAAAGCGACACAAAGAATTTTTGAGTCTTTAGCGGAAATGTTTTATGGTAAATTAATTACAACTTATGGTAGAGAAGAAGTTGGAAAAAGAGATATTGTTTTACTAAAAGGCATAAAAATGTTTGAATTAGTTTATGAAAAAGAAGACTATGGATTTTATAATGAAAGAATTTCCGATTTGTATATGAGGTGTGCAAAAGACCAAGCGAAAATTAAGAATGCTCCTAAAACAATTAAATATTTAAAACTAAGTCTTAAATATTTAGATGAATTTATAAAAATATATAATGATAAAGAAGTGATAAAACATACAAGTTTCTTAGTTGATAGATTAGAAGATGATTCAAGTAAATGGTCATTTAGCTCGGAGTTTAATTATTATAATGAATTTAAAAATGATTTAGAGATTGATATATTCGATTTTATTAGAGATGATGAAGAATTTAAAGAGTTAATTAAATAATTATTAGGGTGCAAAACTTCATTCTTTTCTTTATACGAGTGGAATAATAAATAAAAATGTAGTACAATATTGGTGTAAGCATTAGTCGTAATTATTACAATAAAACGGAATAAAGAATAATAACACAAATGCCACTCAAGGGATGAATAAAAATCCTAAGAGCGGCCTTTTTGTATTTGGAGTAATAACGATAGTAGACATTTTGTTCAAAACACTTTTTGTTCAAAATTTAAAAACAACAAAAGACTTATTGTTCAAGAAAAACATCAAATGAAACATTTTGTCCTATACACACATTAAAGTAAATCGGTAAGTCTTCTATAGAAACATTGGTTTTCTATTAAAAAGGCTTACTTTTTTCTATTTTATAGGGTATTTTGGCCATATTTGGTTAGAATATCCTATTTTTTAATGAAAATAAAAGACTTTTTGTTGTACATACCTATGGAGACTTACCATGGACTCGAACCATTGTTTGACCGGACTTGAGCCTTTAGTTCTGATGGGACTCGAACCTATAAGAGATAAAGGTGGAAATAAAATGGACAATAAAAGAGATTTGCAAATTATGAACCGATTTTATAGCCTTGTCCAGTTCTTTAAAAAAGATGCGAAAACAAACTGGAGTATAAAGGATTAAAACAATGTGGACCAAATTTGAGAGTATTTTGTTGTAAAGACTATTAGAAAAAAGTTACAATGCATTAATTTGTTTGACATCAATGGTAATATTTGCTATAATATGAATGTAGGAAAAAGCTCATACACTAGGATAGTATTATAGATATCTTAATGTATAATAAAAAAATTTCATAGGTATTTATACGACTCTCTCAGGATTAACTTAAGGGAGTTTTTTTGATTTTGTTAATGATAAAACTTTAAGGAGGTGTGGTATATGATAAAAATTTATTTGTTAAATATGGTGATTATCTTCGAAGAATTAGTAGTATATTAGTACTAAAAATAATTGTAATTTAAGTGAAAAATAATCATAAAAATGGAGGGTATTATGAGAAGAAAAAAGAATAAAATTAAATATTTTTCAACACAAGCATCGCATATATCTATATTTTCTAAAGTAGTTATTGTTATTTTAATAATTGGTATGATAATGGGACATTTACATTTAGGGGCAATTACGAAAGCATTAGAACCAGAAGTATATACAACAATAGCTGATGATGTTGAAAGAGATTTTTCTGAATTTGATAAAATTGAAGAAATTAATAGTTTAAGAACATCAAATTCAAAAACGTATTTAAAAGAAAATGGAATGTATGAAACTGAATATTATGGAGAAAAAATTCATTATAAAGATAAAGATGAGTGGAAAGAAATTGATAACTCGTTGTCTTTAAAAGATAATAATAGATACCATAATAATTCAAATAAGTATAATATTTCATTTCCGAATAAACTAAATAAGAATAATGAAGTGGTATTAAATTATTTGAATAATGAAATTAAAATATACTATGATATTGAGAAGGATATTAATGCAAAGTTAAGTGATAAAATTGATAGAACAAAGAAGAATACAAAAGATGAGATATCGTATAATTTAAGTTCTCAAGAAATTATTCAATACATCATAAAACAGGATTCTATTAAAGAAAATATAATTTTAAAATCATATATTGAAAATTATAATTATAGTTATTATATAGATACCGATTTGAGAATTGAAAGAATTGGTGATGAATTATATTTTTATGATGGTCAAACCGAAGTATTTGTTATGAATGAATATTATATGTATGATGCTGAAAATAACACATCAAAAGATATTGATTTTGAAATTAATGTTATTGATGAAAATACATATAAAGTAGAAGTAACTCCAAGTAATGAATATTTAAAAGATGCAACATATCCTGTTGTAATTGACCCAGAAATCACTTTAACAGATGGTGGAATATTAGATGGTGTAACATGGCTACTTTCAGTAGATAAACAAGCTAATACTGCTCAACATTTAGATATTGGTTCATTTTCTTTAGCTAATAGAAGTAATTCAACTACCAATGATGATAAAGTAGCATATCTTGAACTTTATATTCCTAGAGAATATGATAAAAATATTGGGGATATAATTACTCAAAATCAATTAATGTATGCTAATTTAATTTTAACAACTGTATCAAGTACAAATGTGAGTGTAGGTTCTAAAGTAGATTTAAAATATGCCACATCATTTAATTGGCCAGTTGAAGGTGAACCACCAACATATAATACTGAATATGTTGACAGTCAGTATTTCCATGGCTCAACAGTTTTTAATCATAAGTTTGATATTTTAGAAGGAATTACATCTAGATTAGAAGATTTTAAAACTGAAGATATATGTTTAGGATTTGAATTATCACTTGATGCTAATGCAAACGCAGAAGTAGCATATTCATTAGGTTGGGATTTAGGTGGAGATAAACCACTTATTACACTTGGGTATGTAGCAGATGCAGGACTTGCTGACTACTATACTTATGAATCACTTCCAATTAGTAACGATTCAGATGTCTATATTTCTCATAATAGTGGTAATTTAACATTTATTTATAATGATTACAATGATGGTAATTTATTAAATTTATCTCATATTTATAATGCTAATAGAAAACATAATAATAGTCAATATGGTAATGGATTTAGTATAAATTATAATGAAAGAATTTCAACATTCTTCTATAATTCAAGGCTACTTCTAACAGAAGGAGATGGAAGAGAAATTATATTCTATACACAAAATGATGAGGATACTCAATATTTAGCAGGTGATGGTAGTGGAGATGTTTTATATAGATTAGTAGATGAAACAAATGCTACAACCGGGTATAAAGTTGAAACATCAGATGGTAGTTTAAAAATATATGATATTGAAGGAAAACTTACAACTATTTATATGGATAAAGATCAATATGAAAATCCACCAACCGATGAAGGTGTAGTGATTCAAAGAATTAATATTTCATATAATACTGATGGAACACTTTCAAGAGTAGATGATTCCTATGGAAATTATATGTTATTTAACTACTTAACTAGTGCTAACAATCCGACAGAAGATCAGGAAGGAATTTCTTATCTAGCATTTATAAATGTCTATAAATATATTCCAGAAGAAGATGATGTTGAGCAAGCTGAATATATTGAATTTATTTATGATAAAGGAAACTTACAAAATATAGGAAAATATGGAACAACTACTGATAATTGCATTTATACATATTTTACATATAATGAAGATAATCATTTAAAGCAAATTAGTAAAAATGGCAGAGGTTATACATTTGAGTATGATATAAAGAATAGAATTACAATGAGTAAAGTTTATAGCACTGATTTCACAAATGGTGACTATTTAACTTTTGAATATGATTCAAATGGAAAAAAGACTAAAATTACAAATGGATCTGGTGATTCAACAAGTTATACTTTTGATGACTATTATCATACTAATTCAATTGAAACAAGTTCTGGATATACTACTTTCTACAAATATCAAGATATTTATTATGATAGCGAAGGAACATTAATTACAAGCCCTAATTATAATATGAATCATAAAGTTATCCTACAATCTAATTCATTTAAAAATGTAGGTAATCCAATAAATAATCATGGATTTGAAATAATTGAATCGGGTAGTATTTCCGGATGGAAGACTGAACTTACAAATAATTCAACGGCATCTATTGATACGAGCATATATTTATATGGTTCTAAAGTTTTAGAATTAAAGAAAACTTCAAGTGGAACTGCTAAAGTATATCAAGAAATATCAGTAGAAGAAGGGCGAACTTATATTGTTTCTGGTTATATTCACAATAAGAATAATACAGGTAATGGTGCTTATATTGAAGTAGTAGGAACAGATGGTACAATTACATACCAATCTAGTTCAAATAACGTAAAAAATACAACAAATTTTGTTAGATTTGAATATAAGTTTATTGCTAATTTTAGTGGTAAAGCAAAAGTATATTTAGTTAATAGTTCAACTGGTAAAGCTTATTTTGACAATATTCAAGTAAATACGAATTATGTAGATACTAGATATAACTATTTAGAAAATTCATCATTTGAAGTTGATACATTAGCAGATTTCTATAATAATAATGAAATTTATGGTTGGGAATTTTATAATGGATGCGAACTTATAGATGTTAATTTTTATGACGATACTTCGTTAGATGTATTTAATGAAAATTGTGGAAGTAAGTATGTTAAATTATTTAATAATAACAGTATATATCAAATAATTCATACGCCTGGATTAAAAGATGACATATTTGTTTTTGGTGGATATTGTTTTTATGAAAATTATACTGGAAATGTTACTGTAAGCTTTAAGTTCATTACTGAAAATGGAGAAAACGAAAAAGTATTTGTATTTGATGAAAATGATATTAATGCAACTTATATGATGAACAAATTTAAAGCACCAGAAGACTACATTGCTATTTCAATTGAGATAAAGAATAACTCAGAAACTTCATATGCAGTAGTTGATAATTTTGCAATTTATAAAGAAGGATATGGAATAAATTTAACATATAATGATGATGGATATGTGACTGAAGAAAACAATGAAATAACTGGTTCTACAACAGGTTACGAGTATGATAACGATGGTAACATTATTCAAATTGCAACAGACAATGATCAAACTAGTTTAGAATATGAAAATGGTTATTTAAATACTATTGAAAATCAAAATATTGTGACTACAATTAATACTAATGAGAATGGTAATATTGAAGATATTACAGCAGTTGGAAAATCTGAAAATGGGGATGAAGAAGAAATTGGATATTTCTATGGCAGCACCGATGATACTGATGATGGATTGTATCCTAAAACTGAGACAGATGTATTTGGAAAAGTTACAACATATACATATGATTATTTAACAGGTCTTGTAACATCAGTTGTAGATCCAAATGGTGTATCAACTGAATACACATACGATAAAGATGGAAATGTTATTCAGTTAGTAAACGGTCAGGGTACTAATAAAAAAACTATCATTTATACATATGATGAATTTGGAAATATATTAACTATTACAAATGGTGATTTAGTTTATACATTCACATATAATGACTACGGTGATTTAAAGACTATTAGTGTTGGAGATAGTTTGCTACTTACAAACAATTATAAAAATGAAAATAATTCATCTGATGTTTATACAGGAGAATTAGTTGAAAGTGTTTATAGTTATGGAACTATATCAATTGAGTATAATGAAAATCATCAAATATCGAAGATATATAATGGAACAGGCTCTTCAAAATATGTAGTATTAGAATATACATATAATGACTATGGTGAAATTGCTTCTTACACAGATTACAAAGAAAATGTAACATATTATTATAACTATGATTATGAAAATAAGCTAATAAATGTAAATGCAACTAATGGGAATAACATTTCCTATACTTATGATACTAATAGTAATTTAATTGGTAAACATAATATAAATGGAGATAATAATTATACATATACTGATTTAAATCCTGATGAAGATGTTGAAGATAATAAGTTAACTGGTGAATCAATATCAGGAAAATTTGCTATTGATTATGAATATACTAATGATTCATATAGACAACTTGAAGTAATAAGTTATTATATTACTACTTTACCAATTGAAAGTAAGTACACTTATGAAACAACAGTTAATCCAAATGATAATAAGACATATTATACAGGAAGAATTAAAGAATTAGAATACACTAATGGAAGTAATCAAATTATTAAATATGTCTATGAGTATGATGATCATAGTAACATATCAAAAATTTATGGATATACAAATGGTGTAGAAGTATATTATGAAGAAAATTATTATGACATTTTTAATCAATTAACTGCACAATGGGTTGAAATAGAAGATGATTCATATATGAATGAATACGGATATGATTCTAGAGGAAACGTAATAGGTTACTATTCTCAGGGGCCTAATGTAAGTTATTCAGGTGAATTTTGGTATGATGATAATGACCAAATTGTAGAAGCAACAATTAATGGAATTTCTTATGATATTACTTATTCATCAACAGGACAACCAAGCATATATTTAGGTTGGGAAATTGATTATGATATGAGAAATATCTGCGTTATTGAAAATGATGATTATTATATTGAATATTATTATAATGCGAATGGAATTAGAATTGGTAAGTCAATTGATAATGGAGATGAAATAGAATCAGTTAATTATATTTTAGATGGAAGTAATATAATCAAAGAAATACATACTGGTGCAAATAATTATACAATTGAATACTATTACGATTCAAGTGATAATATAATTGGTTTTACTTATAATGGTAGCAAATATCTTTATTTGAAAAACTTGCAAAATGATGTTATTGGCATAGTAGATTCTAATAATAATATCGTTGTAAAATATTATTATGATGCATATGGAAGAATAATTAAAACTTTAGATACATCAGGTATTAATTTAAGCACTATAAATCCATTTCGATATAGAAGTTATTATCAAGATAACGAAACTGGCTGGTATTATTTAAATAGTAGATATTATAATCCACTTACTAATAGATTTGTTACAATGGATCAAATTGAGTATTTAGGTGCAAGTGAGAATATATTAAGTTATAATTTGTATTCTTATTGTGAAAATGATCCAATTAATAAAGTCGATTACAATGGAAATTCTGCAGCAGCTATATATGTTACTAGCTCTGTATTCACTACATTTTGTGGTTGGTTAGGAACTATTGGAGGGGCAAATTGGTGGAATCCTGTGGGCTGGATAATTGCTGCCGTTATAGCTTTAGGAGTTATCACTTATGCTGCGGTTAGTTTATATAATTCATGGCAAAATACAATTTCACAAGCTGATTCTAAAGTTAAATCAAAGGTTACTAAAAACTCAAAAACTAGATATTGGAGTGCAAATTTAAAATGGGGGTATGTGGATATAGGAAAAGCATTAACTTATAAACAAGCAGTAAAATATGTAATTCAAGGAAAGAATATTTTTACAGTTACTAGTGGTGAGGCTTATGCAGTAGCGATTGCTGCAGGTGGGACACCTAAATCAGTAATTAACGAAATAGATAAAGGAAAGCAGAATACTAAAGGCTACTATTGGCACTATCATGTTAATAGACAAAATAAGGCTCATATTTGGTATTTATTTTAGGAGAATTTAAATATGAAAAATTATTTTAAACTATTAGACTTGTTATTTAGTGTTTCTGATTGTGTGGCTTTTGAGGTTGAAGCGTATGAAAATATATATTTTAAAATTTCTGAAGGAGAAATTATTAATCTTTTTAATAAGTATATTAAAAATTATTTAACGAATTTAAAAAACGAAGAAAAAGAATTTATTAAATATAAAAAAAGAATAATTAAAAACGAAGAAAATAATAAGAAACAGATAATTAGCTGTTTGAATTCTTTTGCTAATATAAAAAAAGATATAATATTTAAATATTTGAGCTTTGAATTTGGTGCAAATATGTATTCTCAGGAATCCAAAAATTTGATTCTGGGTTTTAATATATCTGATAATGTAAAAAAATATTTATATAGTGCAAAAGATGTATTCGACTGGAAAGGAAAAAGATTAAGTAATATTACTTTCTTTAGTAAGGGAAGATGTATTTTTCAAGCAATTTCACAAAGTAATACTATATTTGTTTCTGATAAAAAGGTTTTACAGGAATTGCGAAAATTAAAATATCCATGCTATTATAAATCGAGTAATGAATTCTATAATATAAATTATCCATATGAAATAAATGATGATAATAAAATTTTAATTTAACCTTATGGAGTGAATGATAAAGCGTCATTTTTCTACAAACCCATTAGTGTATAATATTAGTGTATAAACTAGTATTGTATAATGGATAGGTTTGACTATTGGTCTTGATTAAAAAAAAATTTAAAAATGAAAGTTAGCACTTGCTAATCTGGCAATTAAGTAAGCCAGCATGCAGGTGCTTTTTTCTTTTACCTGAAGGAGGGATAAAAAATTAATAGATTTTCGAAAAAGTAAAAACAACAATATTTTACTAATATATAAGAGGACAGTAAAACCTGGAAAAAAGGAATACTGTCCTCTTTTTTCATTTTACAAAGAAAGGTTAGGTAAAAAAGTATGAAAATGAAAATTATTTATAAGTTTGCTGATGGATCAGAGTCAGTTGTTGAAGTTGAAGAAGAAATAGGACAAGCCATTATCGTATCACGTAGAGAAGAAGAAAACTATGAAAGAAAGATGAGATACCACTGTCCTGTATCGATTGATAAATTGGAGTATGAGGGAATGCAGTTTGCCGACCCTGATACACCGATGTCATTACTAGAAAATGAAATCGAAGAACAAGAACAAAAAGAATTAATAAACTATGTAATGAGTCAATTAACTGAAACACAAAGAAGAATTCAGATGAAAGCAGATGGCTTAACTTTAGAAGAAATTGCAAGAATAGAAGGTGTGCATTTTACAACAATTGATGAGTCAATTAAAGCTGCACAAAAGAAAGCAAATAAGTTAAGAGAAAAATATTTTAAAAAGTTTTAGAAAACACCCCTAAAAAATAGTCAAAAATCTCCTTATAGTGAAAGGCAAGAAGCACGACCTTTCAGAAAGGAGATTTTTTATTATGAGAAGAAATTTAAAAGTGCAAGTAACCAAAGGTGGAATCACTAGTGGTGATGTAGTCATTAAGACAATTGATGCCAATGATGAAAATGTAAAAAAGTTATTTGGTGAACTTCGAAGAATGACAATCATCATACCTAGTGGAACTATCGATAAGGTAATCATTACTGAAGAGAAAGAAGGTGAAGAAGATGGAGAAGAATCATGCGATACTGTCGGCTAGTTCAAGTGCAAGATGGCTAGCGTGTACTCCAAGTGCAAGGCTTGAGTTAGAGTTTGAAGACTATGAATCAGTTGTTGCAAAAGAAGGAACGGCGGCACACGCACTAGCAGAACACAAATTGAAAAGAAAACTGAAGATGAGAAGTGAAAGGCCTGTATCAGAATTCAATGATGAAGATATGGAACTATACACTGATGACTATGCGGACTATGTGTTTGAACAGTACAAGAAAGCTAAAAAGTATGATGAGAATGCTCAAATTTTTATAGAACAAAGACTAGACTTCTCATGTTATGTCCCTGATGGATTTGGTACAGGAGATGCCGTAACCTAAGGGATTCGAATGTATGTGTTTTGATTGTGTATGGGGAATCGAACTTATAGAGCATTAATTATTTGTAAAATTTAAATATGTGTAGTATAATATTATTGACAAGAAGATTTTTACAAAAAAACTTAATACTTAATTGTTATATTAATGTATAAAAAAATGTCACTTTTTTGGTGTCTAAATTATTTTATATATGAAGGGAGTTTTTAATTGTGAAAAAAATTATTGCTTTGTTATTAGTGTTAGTATTTGGAGTTAGTTTAGTAGGATGTGTTGTTCCGCCTGAACCTAAAGATCCTACAAATTTAAATGTATTATTTACTGATTATGGATTTGAAAGTGTTTATATTGATGAAAATAATAAGACTTTAATTACTGATATAAAAGAACAATCTTTCTATGAAGACTTATCACAATTAAAACTTGAAAAGCGAGAAAGTCTTACTGGTGAGTTAGATGAATATTACAGAATGTATCTTTATAGTGATGCAACCCATAATTATTGGTATATGAGTTTTTGTGGACAAGATGAAAAAATAGCTTATGCTACAGTGTGGTTTAATGATATATCATATGGTGTAGAAACAAATATAGAATTGTTTGAAAAACTAATTGAGTATATTAAGGGCGATTACATAATAAATAATGAAGAAGATTTCTTTTCTTATCTAGCTTCACATAAAGATAATATTTATTCCTCATTATATAATATAAGTGGTAATAAATATGGTAGAATAATTTCATCTTCATATTCAAAAGAAAATGCCATAGCAGTGTGTACTAGACATTTTACAGATAATAGATACCAAGGATATATAAATACAGTTGTTGATTGTTCTATAATATATGAAAATGAGATTTTATATGGGCTAAACGTAAAATGGCAATATCAGACAACTATATATGAAGAAAACGTAATTTCTTTTAAAAAAGATGTTGCTTTAATAACTGTTAGAAATGTAGTATACAATGATGAAGAATCTTTTAATGTTGTAACAAATAATTTTGAACAAATCAAAACGATATGTCTTTATTTGTTTTATAATCAATATTTCTTAAATGATATTTTAAAAGTAGAAACATTTGGAGAAGATGAAGAATATATTATAGACATTTATTCTTATTATGTTGTTGGTGGAGACTGGGATATGAAAGATGAATATAACATAGTAAAAAGTACAATTCATGTTAGTAAAATTTCTGGACAAATATTATTTGATGAAGAAAAAATAATTAAAACGTATTTTAAGTAGTAAGTATTATTACAAAAATCAAAATAGTAGCACAAGTCGTAGGAGTAATTCTTACGGCTTTTTCATATAAAAAAATTAACAACTAAATAAATAGATGTTACTTATATAGTTTAGAATATTTAAAAAATATACCATGAGTCATATTAAGTAGTTTTGCGGCTTCAACATGAGTGATTTCTTTGTTATGAAACCTACATACGATTTCTTCAAAATTAGCAGGCAGCTTATATTTAGGTCTACCCATATGTACACCATTAGCTTTAGTAATTCTTATTCCTTCAGCTTGTCTTTGACATATATTTTCCCTTTCATTTTGTGCAACAAAACTAAGTACTTGTAATACTATATCAGATATAAACTTACCAACTAGGTTTTTATTATCAACCCTAGTATCAAGAAGTGGAAAGTCTATAACATAGATATCAGCTTCTAATACCTTTGTGATTTCAGACCATTCATTAATAATCATATCATAATTACGACCTAACATGTCAATCGATTTGATGATAAGTAGGTCGTCTTTTTTTATGACTTGTTTTAGTTTTTGGTAACTATCTCGATTGAAGTCTTTACCTGATTGCTTGTCAATAAATATAACATCATCGGTTAATCCTAGTTTATACATTTCTTCCATTTTTCTTCCTATATTTTGTGTTGTTGTTGATACTCTTACATAACCATACTTCATTATTTTATCCTCCTTGTATAATGAATAGAACTATTATAACAAAAGAAAAAAGTTACCCAGATATGTGGATAACTAATGTTGTTGGTTTGTAAAGGTGTAAGTTTATAAACTATGATTTTTATTAAAAATATGTATATAATATATAATATATGAATATAATATGTATAAGTAAAAGAGGCCACGGCCCATTTTTCAGCCCATTTTTCGGCCTGTTTTTAGCCTTTTTTCTTGTTAAAAAATCAGATATGTGTTATAATTATATTATGAGGAGGATATATAACAATGGCTTTACCGACTAGTTTAAAGAATATATTAGATAATTCAATTGTTGAACAAGCAAGAGTTGAATATAAAAGTGATTGGAATCCACAATCAATTTTACATACTATTTGTGCTTTTGCAAATGATATTGATAACTTTTCAGGTGGATATATAATAATAGGAATTGAAGAAAAAGATGGTATTCCTATTCGCCCAATTAAAGGTTTAGAATTGAATAAAATTGATTTAATACAAAAGGAAATATTAGAGTATTGTCATAAATGTATTGAGCCTAAATACGTTCCTCTTATAGATGTACAAACAATCGATGAGAAAAAATGCATAGTTGTTTGGTGCTACTCTGGACTAGATAGACCATATAAATGTTTAGATGATGTTTATGTTAAAGAATCAAAAAATAAATCTTATTTTATTAGAAAAGGTTCTTCATCTATAAAAGCTACTACACAGGCAGAGAAAGAATTATTTTCATTGAGTGGGATAATACCTTACGATGATAGAATTAATTATAATACATCATTGAATGATTTAAATATAAATTTAATAAGAAAATATTTATTTGATATAAATAGTAATTTATTATCTTTATCTGAAAGTATGTCATTAGAAGAATTGTGTGAAAATTTACAAATAACATCTGGTCCTAAAGAGGCTATTCATCCACGAAATGTGGGCTTATTATTTTTCTCATATAATCCTGAAAAATATATACCTTATTCATATATAGATTTAACAATCATTTATGATCCAACAGGCGAAGGAATGATTGAAAAACAATTTAAAGGTCCTATAAATATTCAATATTTTGATGTAATGCAGTTTATTAAAAATAATATAATAGAAGAAAAAATATTTAAAATATCTGGACAAATGGAAGCAAAAAGATATTTTAATTATCCGTATGAATCGATTGAAGAACTAGTAGGAAATGCATTATTACATAAAAATTATCAATACCATGAACCTATTAGTATAAGAATAACAAAAGAAACTTTTGAAATCACAAGTATTCCAGGATTTGATAGTAGTATAAATGAAAAAGATATTTTAACTTTCTCACCTAAAACAAGAAAATATCGAAATAGAAGAATTGCTGAATTTATGAAAGAATTACATATAGCTGAAGCTAAAAACACTGGCTATCCGACCATTATAAAGTATTTAAAGCAAAACGAATCTTCTATGCCTATAATAGAAATGGATGGAGAGAGAAGTTATGTTACTGTAATTATACCAATTAACAAATACTTTATGGAACCTTCTTTAGATAATGAAGAATTATCTTTGAAGGAAAGAATAATTAATTTGCTACAAGAAAGAGCTATGAAAATATCCGAAATATCTAAATCTTTAGGATATAAGCAAGTATCAGGAACTTTAAAGAAAACAATAAAAGAGCTTTTAGAAGAAAATAAAATAAAAGTAAAAGATAGAATTTATTATTTGAACTAATCCTGCTTTTAATTATATATGAAACATTTACAACGGAAACCATTAAGCGTGCAACTTTTATAATTGAAACTATCAAATATGAAACATTACGCAGTATACACACATTAAAGTACTATGAAAAGTCTTCTACTATGAAGTGAACCCCATTTAGTTCACAGATAAAATAAGTCTTATGTCTAAATAAAAGGAAGAGATTAT
>FR890808.1 GCA_000433035.1 Staphylococcus sp. CAG:324
AAAATCATGGAAGAGTAAAATACCATTTTCTTTTATTTCGTGTTTTAATTTTTCAATTATTATTTTACTATCAAAACATTGCCAATCTAACGAATCAGCATTCCATAAAATTGCGGGCATATCAATGCGTTTTAAAATTTCTTTATTAACAGAACCATATGGAAAACGAAATACCCGTGGGTAATGTAGAATTGTTTTATAAATTATTTGTTGCGTTTTTTCTATTTCCGCTAAACCTTCTTCAATCGTTATTTTTTTAAAATCAGGATGGCTATATGAATGATTTCCAATTTCATGTCCGTGTGCATAGATATATTTTAATTCTTCTTTATATTTTGAAGCATTACATCCTAGAATAAAAAAGGTTGCTACAATGTCTAATTCTTCTAACAAATCGACTAATTCTTTACTTTTATTACTAGGCCCATCATCAAATGTTATAGCTATTTTTTTACTTTTAGAGTTTTCATTGTTTTGGTCTTCTGCAATTAAATTCCTATCCATATCAAACACTACTTCTTGAATCGTGTCATTTGTAATAATGGAAGATACATATACATGAAGTTTTGAATCAATGATCATACTTTGTAAGAAACCAATATCTTTTTCCGTTAAAACATAATGATTTGTTAACATCTGATTGATTTTTTCAATTAATGGTTGCGTATGAAAATCTATTTGTCTATTTGTCTTCAGATCAAAATTATATGTTTTAATTATTTGATTATCTAAATAATAATAGTGAAAAATATAACTAACATATTGATCGTTTAAATGACTTTCATATGTAATATTTACTTCACTATTATAATTATCTTTGAGAACATCATAAGTGTTTTTTATATTCACCAATAATATTTGATCAATTTCATCATTCATACTTGGATATTTCACCTCTTTTGTTTCATCGATTATAAATTGCTTTTCTATCAAATTATACTTGGGAATATCTTTATTTTTTTTCTTACAAGATGGAATAGATATAAATAATAATAAAGAAAATAGGAATATAAATATTTTTTTCATATAAATATTTTTTACAATTTATTTTTAAATATAGCAAGTAAAATAAAGCAATCTGACATTTTATGTTAATTTTATTTAAATTTTCATATAAATTATAATTGGTAATTTTTGATATTTTAATTTACAAAATAAGTTTTCAATATAGTTCACTTGTAAACATCTATTATTTATTGATTTATAGACAGAAATTGTCTTATAACTTCTTGCAAGTGTTTATAGAAGAAAGGCAAAAAAGCATCAAACCGCAAAGCAAAAAATAAAGGCAGAAGATGATTTTTTTAAGATTAAAGATTCATCAAACCTTGCAAGAAACGGCTTTATAGGCACTAAAACTAATAGAGTAAGATATTTATTCTTTTTCTTTTAAAAATTTTTTTAACTATGTAATATTTTAAAGAAGAGTGCTATCCTTTTTAATTATCTTTTTCCTTTTGTTCCTTTGTGAAAAGTTTTATAACAAACATAGGAAAGGATATTCCTTTCCGTAAAATTACGTTTTTATATTTGCGACAAGCAGAGAAATTAGGTTTGTTAGAAATATCCTACTAAGTAAACAGGAATTTGTCTAATTATATATAAGCACTTATCAAATTTTATTTGAGCATAAAATCTGCCCATGTACCTTGATAGTCACATAGATGTTCATTCCAGTATCTTATCTTTTCTATATATTCTTGTTTTCGTTGCTCTACTACATCTTTACAATTTTCAATTCCATATTTATATATAAGTGCAGTAAGGTCATATAGAGCATAGCCTATTGCATGTCTAGCAGTATGCACTACTGCACATGCTTGACCTATTGAATGACAGATTGCAATATCTTCTTTATTTTCCATTTCTTTTGTAACTGCATGACAATCTAGTATTTTTCGTTGTGCTAGGTGCATTTTGATTTTTCCAGATGCCCAATCTTTGGCTTTTTCCAAAGCTTCTCTTGGACGTTTTTCTTCTGGATATTTTTCTTCAAATTTTGCAATAGATTCAGACGCAAAATCAAATGCCCATAGTGCCATAACTCTATGGTTTTGAATTTCAAATAGCTTGATTAAATCCTGCATATATTCTGAACTCTTGGAAAACAAAACTTGATTTTTCTTTTTGAGTTTTAAAGATACTTCATCTATCCAATTCATTTTTCTCCTCCATAAATTTAAATTTTCAATGTTGTTATAAACAATTATATCATACAAATATACAATTTCTTCCCTTTTTCCTTCTTGAATAGCAGGGATAATTAAAAGAACGAAAGCAACGAGTACTTTCGTTCTCACATAATATGATGCTATTTCCTTATATTCTGTTTATATCATTTTATATGCTCTTATTGAGTTAGGACGACAACATGTTATATTGAGCCTTTGAAATTGTAGCTGTATATGCCAAAAAATCAAGTACGTATATGGAATTAATACATGATACTCGTTGCGCCCATTAAAAAGTATCATACTTTTTTTATTATTCAAGCGTCTTAAAATCAGTTTCAACTTCATACATCACAACGCCACGATAATTTCTAGCTACTAATTTTATATGATAGTTGCTATTGGCTACTAAAGATGATAACTTGTAAGAAGTAATCGGTGTAAATGAATCATCTAAATAACTAATAATATCAATCATTTCACCATTGACATAAATCACATAATCTTTAATCGTATAAGTTAAACTTACATCTGCTGCTTCAAACACTAAATCTGCTGTTGTAGATGTAATATTGGTTGCTTCAAGATGAATATCAGGTCCTAATTTTAAAGTTTTTGTAAGTTCATGGGTAGTACCATCGGTAAAAACAAGCGTAATTTTAAAATGATAATCGTAAAACTTATCAATATTTTTAATCACAAGCTTAGTATAAGAAGAAGTGGGGAAAACTACATTTGTATTAATTTGTCCTCTAATTGTTTCACTAACCTTTACTTCTTTTACATTTCCATAAAATTTATCTGAAAAATTTAAAACATATGTATGATTTTCTTCATTATATACTCCATTCACTGCTTGAATTAAGTTTTCTTTGGTTTCTGTTGTAACTGGTTTATTTCTTTTAGATACAATTGTTCTAGTTGAAACAATTGCTCCCAACTCATTTACCCTTTTAATCGTGATTGTTCCCTCATGTGTTTCTACTAAATATCCTGTAGCAAGATTAAAATCACTTCTACTTTTAACTCCGCCAAAAGAAAGAGTCATATAATTTACACCCAAACCAGCATCCGAAGAATCAGCTCCTTCATAATAATCCGGACGATAACGATCACCGTGATAGTGTCCAGCAATTACTAAATCAACACAATATTTTTCAAAAATTCCTAGTAAGACTTCATCACGATCCTTATTTCCCGATTCACTATTTTCATAATAAACCGGTGTATGCATCATAACAAAACTATATCGATATTCTACCGTTGATAAAACTTCCTCAAGCCATACAAGCATTTCATTTCTACCTTCTGATTTTTCATTATCAACCGTGATAAATAAAATATCATTATAAACAAAATAAGCGCTAAGACCTAATTGTGTAGAAGGACCATTATTGACTGTTGCATAATGGGCTTTTTGGTATCTACCATCTGATTGTCCAGTACCCCTAATATAATATTCATGATTTCCAGCAACCCCAACTCGTGGTAAAAATTTTAAACTATTTGATTCTTTGAAAAAAACATCCCATGTTTTAGCACTACCACCAACATCAATAATATCTCCGGCGGTTGCCACAAAACCAACATTCGGATTCATTTCAATCATTTTTTGCATAATTCCTTCACTAATTTCAGAACCATGTGATTCATAACTGCCATCCTCATTGGTTTTATAATAGTAATGAATATCGGCCATCATGATAAAAGCAGAATCAGAACCATCATCTTTTGCTGTTTTAAAACGATAAACCTCACTATATGTATCATTACCCAAATTAATACGATATATATATTCAGTATCAGGCTCTAGCCCTTTTATAGATACCCTTATTACATTTCTCGGTATAAATGTACTTTCAACAATATCTGTTCCTTCTGTAAAATAATATCCACTACCAGTTATGGTTGTTACATTGGTGAAAGTAACATCACTAGCAAGTGTATATTCAACCTCTGTCATAGTATTGAATGTGTGGTAATTAATTTCAATATCAGTTGATGCATCAGTACCATAACTTGTCATAATATTAAAAACATCATACCCTCCATCTTCTATTAATGGATGAAGGATTAAAACCTCCACAACACATGCAACATAGGTATTGTCAACTGAGCAAATCGTAATATATACTTTTCCCTCATGAAGAGCTTCAAATAAACCATTCTCATCAATTGTTGCCAAAGCTCCATCTTCTAATTTTAAACTATATGTCACATCTTGAATTGCTCCTACCGGATAAATAGTAGGAATAAATTGCAAAGTGTCGCCAATATATATCTCCTCTTTGGTATAATTAGCCTCAATTGATTCTACCTCCGGTAAAGGATCTCCTTCGGTTTTCCCACATCTTGTACATGTTTTAGGGGTTGAAGATGTTGCTTCTTCCCACATATGTCCTAGAGCAATTCCATCCGTTTCCCCACAAATTTCACATGTCTTAGGGTGTGTACAATCAGCCGCAATCCAACTATGACCATCTACATCACAAAAAGTATCATATCTAGCAACTAAATGATAATCTTTTTGAATTGATGTTGAAAAATCAAATACATTATTTTCATCAAACCATCCTTTAAAATAATGATTGTCTTTAGTAGGTGCTTTTACTTCTTCAACTATATCACCTTTTTTAACTTCAATCGTTTTGTACGTTTCGTCATCTACAATAAAAGTAACTTTATATTTTTTAGTACAACCACTAACAAAACTTAAAAAAGAAAGTAATATAATAATACTTGTAAATAAACATAGTTTTCCACTTAATTTTTTATTCATCTTTTCATCTCCTTTAATATTTACAAATATATTATACTAAAAATAAATTATTTTTACAATAAAATAAACAAAAAACATCTTATTAAAATAAGATGTTTTTTATACTGCTTATCCTTTTCATAGATTATTATCTATTATAGAATTCAACAATTAAATTCTCACGAATTTCTGGTAGGATTTCGCTACGTTGTGGTAAACGTACATAAGTACCTACACCCTTTGTTTCATCAAAACTAACAAAACCTAGACGAGCAACACAATTTTCTAAAGCCTCTTTAACAATTTGTAAATTTCTAGATGCTTCTTTCATTTCAACTGTTTGACCTGGTTTTACTATATATGATGGAATGTCTACTTTTTTACCATCAACAAGTACATGTCCGTGGTTAACAAGTTGTCTTGCTTGGCGACGTGTTGTCGCAAATCCCATACGATAAACTAAATTATCTAATCTAGATTCTAATAAGAATAAGAAATTTTCACCATGTTTTCCTTCTAATTTACCAGCTTTAGTAAATAAATTTCTAAACTGTTTTTCACTAACGCCATAGGTAAAACGAACTTTTTGTTTTTCTTGTAATTGAAGAGCATATTCTGATAATTTTGCTCTTCTTTGACCATGTTGACCAGGAGCATAATTCCTTTTTTGTAATTCTTTACCATTTTCTAAAACGGAAAATTTTAATCTTCTTGATTGTTTCCAACTTGGGCCTGTATAACGTGCCATTTTTTTCTCCTTTTTATAGTCCATAGACTCTTATTTTGTGGATAAAAATTCAAATCCAATTTCTAATTAGATTATCCAATTACTTTCACCTAAGCAGCGAGATTACTCATATCCATATTCCGTGATAATCTATTGGTTAAAAATCAAATGAATGCTGCATTTATCGCACTTTATTTATTATACTATATTTTGCCAACTTTGTCAAATATTATGTCCTTATATCTCTATCAATCAGGATAGTAAATAATCACTATATCGGATGCTTTATATTCGTTTGTTGCCTCCGTTTTTATTTCAAATTTATACCTTTTGCCATCTTTATAGACAATATCAGTTTTAAAATATTGCTTGTTGGTATTGGTATCTACTTGTTTCTTGACATCAACTTCTTTTATTTTTTCATCATCTTCATATATAATTACATAATATCCATTTGTTGCCAGTTCATTGTGATCCCATGTTAAATAAAAACAATTATTCTGATTTGGCATAACCGCAATATTTACATTTGTTGGTGCTGATAGGGGAACCTTTTTATTAAGATAAAAATTAGCAACAAAATAACCCACAAGTATCAATAAGAAAATCGTTACCGCAATAATTTCTTTAACCTTATACTTATTTGCAACCGCCTTTGATAAGTGCTGAACATGACTTTCAATATATATTGACATATTAGGGATTGCTAAATGAACATCTATATGTTTTTCATCAAAATTGCTTAATTCTTCTAATACCTTTTTTATTTTCACTTCTGTATCAAGACTTTTAATTGCATAACCTCTTGCTTTTTTAATATACGTATAAGCAATACTTTGATAGGAATTGCTTAAATATTTTATTGTTTCATTATTTTCTTTTATTAGTTCTTTATATCGTTCTTTAGAATTCATATTATTTTCACCAACATATTTTTTTAATATTATAACACAAAAGAAATGATTTATCAAAACATATATTTTTATTTTAAAAAAGGTATATAAGAAAAACTCTTATATACCTTACTTTTTCTTTTATCTATTTTAAATTTGATGCTACATTTGCAAAGTAAATAAAATCTTCTGCTACTAAACTTGCACCACCAATTAAAGCTCCATCAATATTAGGTTTAGACATTAATTCTTCGATATTATTCACCTTAACGCTACCACCATATTGAATTCTAATCGCTGCTCCAGTTTCTTCATCATAAAGTTTACTAATTACTTTTCTAATAAAGCCACAAGTTTCATCAGCTACATCTGCTGTAGCGGTCCTACCTGTGCCAATCGCCCAAATAGGTTCATAAGCAATAACCAATTCTTTTACTTCATCTTTAGTTAATCCTTCTAAATCTTTAATAAGTTGTTCTTTAATAATATTTTCCGTTAGATTATTTTCTCTTTCTTCTAAATGTTCGCCAACACAAAGAATAGGAATTAAATTATGCTTAAAAGCAGCATGTAATTTTTTATTTACAGTTTCATCCGTTTCATTGAACATTGCTCTTCTTTCTGAATGTCCAATAATTACATATGTCACACCAAGTGAAGTAAGCATTTCTGGAGCAACCTCACCTGTATAAGCACCTTTTTCTTCAAAGTGCATATTTTGAGCACCAATTCTTAAATTTTCTCCTTGTCGCTTTACAAGACAACGAAGTACTACAAAAGGGGCACAAATTACTGTATCAACATCATCAATAGATGGGAGTGACTCATTTACCGCATATATAAATGCTAAAGCCTCATCCCTTGTTTTAAACATCTTCCAGTTTCCAGCAATTATCGGTTTTCTCATATTTGCACCCTTATTTAACATCGCTTAAACAAGTAACACCAGGAAGAGCTTTTCCTTCTAAGTATTCTAAACTTGCACCGCCACCTGTAGAAATATGAGTAAATTTAGTTTCATATCCCATTGAAATTGCGGCCGCCGCAGAATCACCACCACCAATAATAGTGGTTGCTCCATCAAGATTTGCTAATGCTTCACAAATAGCTTTTGTGCCTTTAGCAAATTTTTCAACTTCAAATACTCCAGCAGGTCCATTCCATACAACTGTTTTAGCACCAACCAATTCCTTTTTAAATAACTCAATTGTCTTTGGTCCACAATCAAGTCCTTGTGCATCTTTATCTATATGATTTACATCAACAACCTTTGTATCCGCTTTAGCAATAGCACCAAAGAAGTCTGCTGCAACATCTTCATCAGAAACTTGAACACTTACAACATCCACAGGTAAAATAATTTTACCATTAGCTTTCTTGAGTAATCCTTTCGCATACTCAACAAAATCAAGTTCACATTTTGATTTACCAACCTCTAACCCTTGTGCTTTGAAAAAAGTATAGGCCATTGCACCACAAATCATCACTTTGTCCGCTTTATTCAGTAAGTTTTCAATAACGGAAATTTTATCACTAACCTTTGCGCCACCAAGGATAGCAACAAATGGTCTTACAGGATTATCAACTGCACCACCAATAAATTTAATTTCTTTTTCAAGTAAGAAACCTGCTGCTGAATCATTAGGGAAATGACTTGCAATTCCTTGATTAGAAGCATGAGCTCTATGAGCAGTACCAAAAGCATCATTGACAAAAACATCCCCAAGACTTGCCCAATATGCACCAAGTTCAGGATCATTTTTAGATTCTTTTTTGCCATCTAAATCTTCATAACGCGTATTTTCAAACATCAATACTTCGCCTTCTTTAAGAGCCGCAACTGCATCCTCTAAAACTTTACCACGAGTAACAGGGACAAATTCAACATGTTTTCCAAGCAACTCTTCTAAACGTTTAGCAACCAAAGCCAAACTATTTTTTGCAAGGTCTTCCTCTGTTTTAATACGACCAAGATGAGAAAAAAGAATAACTTTACCACCTTGTTCTAATGCATATCGAATTGTTGGTAAAGCTTGAACAATTCTATTATCATCAGTAATAACGCCACCTTTCATAGGTACATTAAAATCTACACGCATTAAAACCTTCTTACCTTTTAAATTTAAATCTTTAATATTTTTCTTTGCCATTTTAATTTTCCTTTCTAATATTCATTAGAGTTTTTTGATTTTTAAACTTAAATCATAATATTTTTTCATCAAATGATAAGGCTTATCTATTTTTAAAAAACTATGATCAATAAAAATTATGATTGTTTGTTTCTTATCCTTAACCATCTCAACAATATTATAACTATTGATATAAATATTATCAATCTCTTTCTTATTACTTGTTTGAATCAATATGATATTTTCTTTTAAGTATATTGGAACGTGTTTAAAGATACGGTATACCTTAGAAGTTGCCTCTAATCTTCCCTTTAAAGTCGTTAAATCTTCTCGTAAAGCAAAGTCTAATAACTTTTCTAATAACAAGTTTATAACGATTTCATCTTGATTTTTATATTTGATAATTGTAGACCTATTGGCTTTTTTGAGGTATAAAACATCTTTATTTATCACTTAATCATTAATCTCTTTTAATTCTATTTTCAGTTTCAGGATTAAAGAAATGACACTTATTCATATTAAGCATTAATTTAATATTGTCATTAGTATGAATATCAATACGAGCAGGAACTTTTGCGGTAATCGCTTGACCTGTTACATCTTTACCAGGAAGTTTGACTCTAATTTGTGATTCAGCACCTAAAAGTTCTGAAATATCAACTTTGAATTCATGAGTCCATTCAGGATGTTTTGCAAAATCTTCTTCTTGATCAGAAATATCTTCTGGTCTAATACCCATAATAATATCCTTTTCAAGATAATTTTGTTCTTTTAAAACTTCAAGTTGTTCTTCTGGAATAGGAATTCTAACAACACCAAAACGATGACTTCCACATTCAAAAATACCATCTTTACCAACAACACCATTTACAAAGTTCATTGGTGGAGTACCAATAAAACCACCTACGAAAATATTATTTGGCTTATCATAAATTTCCTTTGGTGCTCCAATTTGTTGAATCCAACCATCTTTCATAACAACAATTCTAGATGCCATTGTCATCGCTTCAATTTGGTCATGAGTAACATAAATTGTTGTTGTTCCTAAACTTTCATGAATTTTAATCAACTCTGAACGCATTTGTACACGAAGTTTAGCATCTAGATTAGATAGAGGTTCATCCATTAAGAAAACTTTTGCGTCACGAACAATAGCACGGCCAAGGGCAACACGTTGACGTTGTCCACCTGATAATGCAGCCGGTTTACGATCCAAATATGGTTTTAAACCAAGTTTTTCAGCCGCATTTTGCACACGACGATCAATCTCATTACGAGAGAATTTTCTAAGTTTTAGACCAAATGCCATATTGTCATATACAGTAAAGTGTGGATATAGTGCATAAGATTGGAATACCATCGCAATATTACGATCTCTTGGTGCTACATCATTCATTACCTCACCATCAATTAGAAGCTGTCCACTTGTAATTTCTTCAAGTCCTGCAACCATTCTAAGTGTTGTAGTTTTTCCACATCCTGATGGTCCAACGAATACTATAAATTCACGATCTTTAATTTTTAGATTAAAATCGAAAACCGCTTGAACATTATTATTATAAATTTTGTTGATATTTTTAAGTTCAACAGTTGCCATAAAAATTTCCTCCTATTTTTTATTTTTTTATGATACGAGAATATTATACCAAAAAAGCAACAAAATTACTATAGGCAATATGTTGCTTAATTTTTTTATTTTTTAAACAATTTTTATTTTAGGCTAAATAAATCATTTGATATATTGCACAGGCATGGGTAAATTTTTGTAAATTTAACCCAGTTTCTTTAAAGATACTATCTAATTTATTGATAAGACTATTGCGATTCATATAAAGTAGTTTCGATGTTTGGGAGACATTTAAATCATTTTTAAACATTACACTGATGATTTCTCTTGTAGTAGCATCTTGGAATAAGGGGATAAGTAAATTATTTTTAAGTGCTTTTTTTAAATTTACATATTCACTCCTACCTAAACTTAAAATGATATCTGCTAAATCAGTATATGCCTTTTTATAAATACTCTCATTATCGTGATATGCTTTGATATATTCTAAAATTTCTTCACCCCTATACCTATGATTGAAAATTAAACCCTCATGTAAAATAATATCATATCCCAAATCAACACTTAAAGTTTCAAATAAATCCTTAATTTTAGTTTGATTTTCTTCAAAAAAGCAAATATTTAAATGATAAAGCTCTAAAAAATAACAATTTTGATAAATATCAAATAACAGCTTTTGTGCAATATCCATATCTTCTTTATTGAGATGAAATACAATCATTCTAATTTTTTTAACTTTAAATGGATATTCTTTATTTTCTAAAAGGTATTCATAAATCTTTTGTAAATCATAATCATAAGTATACATTTTTTTCTCATTATAAAGTTCTTTTAATAAATAATATTCGTTTTGAGAAATTGTTTTAGAAATTGCAAAGATGTCACAATTTGTTTTATCTTTATAAAAATAATAATAGTCATCCGTTATTTGTGTAACCTCTTCTTGCAATTTATCTTGATAAATATCTTTTAATCTTGAAAGCATCTTAATCACCATATTCCTAACATATATATTATACAATAAATTTCTACCTTTTTCAAGCAAACCAATTATGTTAACTTTTGAATTCATTATTTTACTTCCATAATATGACTTTATTTGCTACTTTCATTTGTTAAAATACTCATACCATACTAAAAGGGGGCATATATATGGACGAAATATCACCAATTAAATTTTTTAAATATTATCAAAAAAACATCAATTTCAAAATTATTGATATTAGAGATACAAGAGATTTTGAACTTTATCATATTGTTGATTCTATTAATATACCATATAGTATTTTAATTGAAAAACATCATTTATTTTTAAATTGTAATCATACTTATTTTATTATTTGTAAAAATGGAAATACTAGTTATCATGCTTGTAAGTTCTTATCCAGACTTGGTTATCATGTTATCAATGTAATTGGCGGAATTGATCATTTTATGGGAGCTGTTGTCACCAAATATGCTTAACACGTAACTTTTTTAAATTCTTGTTTATAAATGGAATATAAATAAGTATCAATCTTTTTGTTTGAAACCCTCATCATATAATTTTTATAAACAGAAAGTTGTTTGGTATAGGCAATATCATCTAAACTGCTAAGTTTATAATCAATAATGTAAATGCAATCTTTCGTTTCAATGATTAAATCTATGATTCCCTCTATTCTGTTTGCTCCTTCCTCATAAGAAAACGCATACTCGTGATAGTGCTGAAGGATTTGTTTTTCTTTGATGAAAGAACTTTCTAAAAAAGCAATAATAAGATGTTTTACCTTTTCACTGATATGAAGATGCTGAACATTCACACTTGACATATTTGATAATTCTAAAGCTTTATGAAAATAATTACCAAGTTGTATTATTTCTAATTCTTCTTTATCTCTAAAGAAAATAGATTCTTTAGAAGCCTGAATTTTATGAAGGCTTCTTTTTTTAAGACTCGTATCAAAAAAAGAAAATTCTTTATAATCTATCCTATCAATAGGCTCATCTATTGTATCCTTACTTATAGAATGATATTCTTTTACCATATTGATAAATTGTAAATCTACTTCTTCTTCTAAAGACTGTAATTGAGGAGCAATCAAATTGAGTAAATCATAAAAAGAACGAATTTGTAATTTTTTTTCTTCTATTTCATCTTTTGAATAAACGATATCGTTACGAAATTTTGGCAATACTAAGATTGCTTCTTCTTTTGGTCTTGTCAATGCTACATACAATAATCGAATTCTTTCACTAATTTCTTCTTTTAAATAATCATTTTGTTCTAAAAATTTAAGTGGATTGGTTAAAAATAATCCATTAAGATAAATGGGCATAATAATTTGATAATTTTTACTATACAAAAAGTTACCTTTCAAATCTTGTAAATTAAATTTTTTATATAATTCTGGAAAAAAACAAATAGGAAATTCTAATCCTTTTGAAGCATGGATAGACATCATTTTTACTGCTTGATTATCAAGTGATTCTTTTTTAGTCATTTTGATAGCAAATTTCTCTTCTTCATTCACTAAAAGAGCAAAATAATTGATAACATCTATGAAACTATATTCTAGTAATGATAGACTATCTATAATGTTATACATATATAAAAGACACGATTCAGCTTTTTCTACATGATATAAATGTATCATTTTAATATATATATCAAATTGTTGATAAACTAACTGCATACATTGCTTAAGCGTGCATACATCAAGTTGCATCGCAATTGTTTCAAATTGATTAAATAATGCTAGATTGTATTCTTTTAATGAAGCTAAAATATGATTTGATGTTATAATTTTAGTAATATCATCATCATTCATCTCTACTAAATAACTACGCAAAACCGAAGTGAGTGCTCTTTTTAAATGATGACTAGCATAATTTTGATCATAAAAAGAATAAATAACTTTCAAAAGATTATATATAGCATATATCTCTCCGCCAGCTGTAAAGTCTTGATCTTTATAAATCTGAAGAGGAATTCCTTGATATTCAAAAATTTTTTTATACAAATCATACTTATCTTTAGAACTAGTTAAGATTGCAAAATCTTGGTAAGTTACAAGACGATTGTCTTTGATATTTTTATCAAAGATTTTTTTTTGATTGACCATTTGTTTGATTTTTTCAGCAATAAGAAACGCTTCTATTTCTGCTTTGGAATAAGGATTCTTTTCATCTACATCGTATGTATATATCTTTGTTTGATAATCAGATGCCTGAAATGTATCATAGGTTTTAAAACCATAGTTTAAATAATGTGCATCATTATAATCTACTCCACCTAAATCTAGGCTCATTACATTTTGAAAAACCAAATTAACAAAATCTAAAACTTCTTTTCGTGAACGAAAGTTTTGCGTTAAATCAATTACACCGGTTTCTTTTAATTTTTGATATTTATTTTTAAAAATATCGGGATTAGCATTTCTAAATCGATAAATAGATTGTTTGACATCACCTACCATATAAACGTTGTTATCGGCAATTAACTCTACAAGTCTTTCTTGAATATCGGAAGTATCTTGATATTCATCAATTAAAATTTCTTTTGTATGCTTCTTTATACTATTTCGAAGTTCTTCATTTTCTTCTAATAATTGGATGGCCATTTGAGCAATATCATTAAAATCATACGCATGATGTTCATATTTATATTGATTTAAAGCTTGATCTAATTTTAACAAAATTTGAACTACCATACTAACACAAGGTTTTGTCGTCAAATACAGCTGCCTTAAATTTTTAGAACTTTCATAAACAAATAACTCTTTCATACTTGCTATTTGCGTTTTTATTTCTTCATAAATTGTCCGATATGGTTCTTTTTCTTCTTCATACTCTACTTTAGAAGGTAATTTGGCAAATTGATATGTTGTCAAAAAGAAATAATCATCATAACTAGTTGCACTTTTTAATCTTTGACCTAATTCTACCAATCCTTCATAATGGGTTTTCAGACTAATAGATGCCGTATAATTATGTAATGATTGGATTTTATTTTCAATCTGTGCTGTTTTTTCTTGCAAAAGTTTGTATAATTCATTTAAGATTTTAATAATAAATTTTTCACTAAAATATTCTTCATTGTTCATTAAGATCTTTTGATAATTAGGAACTAAAACTATTTTATGGTACAGTTCTATTAAATTATGTTTTAAGACTTCATCATCTTTAGTTGTATATTGATAAAGTAACGTCAAAAAGGAAGGATTTTCTTCTTGATACAATTGATTAAAAATCTCATTTAATAAATCTAAGGAAATCATTTTAAAAGTAATTTGATCAACTACATTGATTTGGCTATTTATATTAAGCAGATAATGATACTTTCTAACCAATTCATTCACAAAGGCATCAAATGTTTGAATATTGGCTTGATCAATATATAACAATGCTTCTTGTGAGAAAGGACTTTTGCTTTCTTTTAGCTTTGTTCTTAATCTTTCTTTCATTTCGCTAGCCGCAAGAGTCGTAAATGTTAAAACAATGAGTTCATTGAGTTTCACCCCTGCTTCAATTTTTTGTAACAATCGCTGTGTTAAAACTGCCGTTTTGCCACTTCCCGCTCCTGCATTTACTAAAATATCTTTGCCTTCATCATAAATCGCTTTGAATTGTTCAGCACTCCAATTGATCATCATCGCTTCCTCCTTCAAAAAGGTATGAAAAATCATCATGTTTTTTATAAACTTTTTTCATTGTTTCATTTCTATAACAAAGATCTTTTAACCTACAATATCGACAAACAGACTCATTTTTTTCATCTGTCAGTGGTAAAATGGGAAAAAGCCCTTTTCTAATTTTCTTATTTGCTTCAAAAATCAACTTTTCGACATATAAAATGATAGCATCAAATTGAGTTTGAGTAAAAGATTTCTTTAAAAAGTTTTTATAAAAACCTTTATTAGACACAATTTGTTTAGGCAAACTACCACTCCCATTTAAAGCATTGGTATCAATTGCTAAAATAACATCCCTATCTTGTAAAGTATATCCTACATATTTTAATTGTTCTAACATTACTTTTGATAAAGGTTTATCCTCATATTTTAAAAGGCTGGTGCGAAAAACGCTTTGTAAATAGCTTCCAGCAATCTTTGCGTTAGGATCATTTGCTTTGATTAAATATAGATATAGTGGCAATTGCAAATCGAGACCTACATCAAGAGCATACCAATTCGGATGAACTGGATTTGTTTTATAATCAATGACCAAGTAATACTCTTGATATTTTAGGATTTTATCAATCAACCCAACTACTACCGTGTAATCATCGAGTTGCTTTTCTAATTTTTGTTCAAGACCTAAGACTTCAAAAGAAGAATGATCCATAAAATCCATTATAATTTCTACAATGAGTTTTAACTCTTCACTAAATTTATTTAAATAAAATTTTAATTTATCTTTTATTTCATATGTTTGATTTTTCACAAAATCACAAATATACACACTGATATTTTCTAAAACTTCTTCTTTTGTTCTACGATCAATATATCTTTTTGCCACAACTTTTTCTAAAACAAAATGATACATCCTACCAACAAATGTGCTATTATTATCTTCCATCTTTTCTTCAATGTTCAAAATATATTTAAGATAGAAACGAAAAGGACAACTAAAATAATCGTTTAATTTTGTATAGGATAGCTCCATAAATAAAGTTGGTAAAGCCAAGTAATCTAAAGTCGCATTAAAATCACTTTGATAACGTTTTGTTAAATCATCACAAAAATAAGTATAGCCATAAAGATAGTCAAAAGTTTTCTTTTGGTATAATCGATATAACGCATAAGCTTTAAAAAATCTCATCTTTGCCATATCTTCATTGACAATATGATAAATATGAATCGATGCATCGCAAATATTAACAATCCTTTTTTTGGCAAGTTCCTTAATCAAATTGCTAGGCATATAAATTTTAGAAGAACAATATGTGGAATAACTTAAATGGATAGATTCATAACTATGAATACAATCAAGTATTTTCTTTTCCTCAATTTGCGTTTTATCAAAACTCGTTAATAATTTTAAGTTTTTTCTTATCTTATCGTTTAAATACGTATCATCTTTATAAATATGGGCAATTTCACCATGACTAAAATTCATAATAAAAATATGTGTATCATCATCATAGATGTGATTCAAAACATTTTCAATTTTGATTGCATTGGTAACTTCTTCTTGATAAATTGTATGGATAAAAACATCTTTGATTAAATCTAGAGTAATGGAATTGATTGTTAAATCTAACATAATAAGGGGTTCTAACACTTTACCTATCTTGGAAAAAATTTTGTTATCTTTTTTATCTATAAGATAATCTTTTAACACTTTATTTAGTCGCATTGCTTCATAATTTTTTAAATCATGAAAAAAATTTTTAACAATATCTACGTCAAAAAAAGAACCTTCCCCCTCAACAATATAATCAATTTTATATATCATCAAATATTCTTCTAACTTATTTAAGTAATCTTTATTTACTTTATGAATAACAATTTTAGCAGGATCCACTTTCTTATTTAACAAAATAGCAATATGATTGACCACCTCTAATATCTCATCATCATAATTTTCAAAATGAAAAATGGTCAATTCTTTGTCTATACTATTTGTTGTAAAACATCGTTCATAGTGTTTTAAAAATGGCAACATTTGATTAATTAAATCATCATCCCCATAATAATTAACAAAATAAACTTTTTTACTTTTATAATAGGACAAATGATTTTCATCTAAGATCAAATGGTTGTTTTGATGATAAAGATATAACTCATGAAGAAAGGGCTCATTACTATCTTGTTGAATAAAATAACTATTTGCAAGTTTGATTCGCAATACTTCTAAATTTGTATCTTCCTTCATATTATGAAATAACATTTGATAATCAATTGTGGTATAAATATCATCTTTTACTTCATCAAAACTCTTAAATGTAATTTTTCGCATTTGATTAGAAAACTTCTGAATTAAGATTGGTTTGATATATTTATTTGATACAATAATGATATCTTCTTCTTGTCCAATATGTTCTATTAACTTTTCCATATACATTCCTTTTACTTTGCTTCTTTACATCATTATAACACAATTGTTGAGGAAAGTCCAAATATAAAAAACCTTTTTATTCTCTAAAAAGGTTAAAAGATTTGTCTTTATTTTTGTTTTTGAATTTTTAAAACAATAATTGTCATATCATCTTTGGCTTTCATATCATGAGTCGTTGTGTAATTCAAAATTTCATAGACTAGTTGTTGAGGAAGTAGATTACTAGATGATTGAATAAAACTTTCTAATTGGTCATTGTCAATTAAATTTTCTAATACGCCATCACTACTCATAATAATTAAATCGCCATCTTCTAAATTATACGTTTTTTGATCAACTTCCTCATCAATACCAAGTGGTAAACTTTTATTAATAATTTTTTCAACATTTCCGTTTTGTTTAAAAATATAGGTAGTATTCGCCCCCATTTTGTAAAAAGTAGCCAATCCACTGTGGCGATTAATATCTAAAAAATCAAGTGTAGCATAACGTTCTAAATAATCTTGAACAGTATAAAAAGTATTTAAGATTTCTAACGCAGTTGATGATTCAATATTCAAATGAACAATATCTTCTACTAAATGAAGGGTCATATCACTTTCATAAAAAGCACTGTAACCTTTGCCCATACCATCTGAAATAGCAAATAGAATATGACCATTATCTTGTTCTTTAACTAAATAATTATCCCCACTAATTGTTTGACTATCTGCAGGAATATTACCATAAGCATAGATGACATCTATGATTAATTTAGGCATAATATGAATATACAAAGTTGTATTTTCTTCAGATATTAGTTCTACACTAACTTCTTCCTCAACAATGGTTTCAAATAAAGTGGTTAAAATAGTTTTAATTTTATCAAAACTAGTATTTTTAATACCAATTTTTATCAAAAAATCATGTTCATAACATCTTGCAATTTCATAGTAAGTAACATAATATTCTAATTCTATTAAATAACTTTTGGCTTTATATAAATTTTGATAATTGAGTTCTGTTTTACTAGTTGTGTCAACAACATAATTTTTAAGTGCATTAGACACACCGCTAATTTGTGCTAACAATATGTAATTATTTGCATCTTTTTCATCACTATTTGGATCTTTATAATTGATTCGTTCATTTAATAATTTTGATGTATTTAAAATGGATGGATATTTATAACAGGTTTTGGCAAAATCTTCATAATTATAAATAGCATCTTCATCCATCATTAAGATATCTTTAAAAATAGGATAGAGTGAGGATTTATTTTGACTAAAACAGACTTTTTGATTTGTACAATTTTTACAATGTTTATCAACAATTGTTTTAATTCCACTGCTTAATTTTTCATTAAAACCTTTAGGATTTTGGAAACCAATAACAAAGCGATCTAAGAAGCCCGCAAATTTCAAAATTTCTTCGTTGACACTTTTTTGAGCAGTTTGATGAATTTCTTTATATTCATCAATATCTTCAGGTTGCACTTTGATAAATATATATGACAAAACCTCAAATATAATGCTTAGCCCCATAATAGAGATATATACTGCTTGATTTTGAGTGGCATTACTGAAAATGATAATTGCCAAAAAAGCATTTAAAATGCCAATAGTGTAAACACTTCTAACCGAATATACGCCAGATACTACAATAATAATTAAACTTTCATCAATTTTAAAGAAAACATATTCGAGAAAAACAATAACAAGACTATACAATAAACTATAAATATTTTTAAATTTTCGGCTCAAATACATTGCAAAATAACAACCCACAATAATGGATAAGTTTACATTGAACACCTCAATATAGGTTGCACCAATCGTTGTTAAGATACATATTAAAATTTCTAAATAAATATATGAGTGAAAACTTTTATTATCATTAATAAAAAATCTTTCTTTAATGTTTTTAATATCTTTTAAAAGTTTATATAAATAAACATCTAAAAATAGGTAAATTAAAATACTTAACAAAGTAAAGATAAGTTTACCAAAAATGTTAATGTTAGATTTAGGATACAAAAAAAAGCTAACTACATTTATAACTAAAATAAAAGCCGATATAATTATATTAGGTTTTGTAACTAATATATTATCTTTATTCACACCCATTTTAAATAAAAATAAGAAGATAGTTACAAGCACAATTAAAACCAAATAACCAATAATAAATTCTTTTGAAAAAAGTAAAATACTTAACAAAGAAACTGGATATATATAATACATATTTCTTTTATCTTTAAATAGATAAAATAACATAACAGGTAAATATAAAGAAAATAGATAACCTCCATGAATAGTCAATATTAAAAAGAAGGCTACAATAATCATATTCATTTTTTTTAGCACTTTAAACTTCCCCCCTTTTTTAAAGCGTGTGTCATCTATTATATAATATTGTTTTGTCAGAAAAAGCCAAAAAAAGTTTTATAAAAGAAATTCAACAATGTTTAAAAAGAAAACATGAAAAATAAAGGTAACCTTTTACTTTTCATGTTCTTTATTTTAATTTACAAACCGTAAAATAAGACTTACTAACAACGATACAACTACGACTTATAATTGTTTGAATTGTTTTTTCATTGTATTTATTTGGATAGTATAAAACTATCCTACAAAGGAGGTGGCAAAAAACTTCTAATCAAAACATCGACAAAATACATTCCTTCATTGACATCTTTCGTTATTCGTTTTATTGAGCACTTTTTACTTTACCAATGCATTGCAACATTTCATAACGATCTTCTTTTAATCATAGGCAAATGAGAAAAGAAAGATGCATCTTTTCTATGTATCTTTTTTATTCTCTTTTATTACAGATTGGCTATGTTGAATCACTTCTTTTGCCTTTTTAATAACTTCTAATCTTGGAATCATAATCACTCTACCACATGTGGTACATTCTAATTTAAAGTCAATTCCAATTCTTAATACCTTCCATGTATTTGATCCACATGGATGATTTTTTTTAAATTTTAAAAAATCACCAATTTCAATTGTAGTTGCATCAACCATATCTCTCATTCCTTTATTATTTTTATTAAATTATTTTCTAAAATTTCTTTTGCAAGATTACGATATTCTTTAGAGCCTCTTGAATTAAAAGAAAAATTTAAAACGCTTTGTCCATGAAGAGGAGCTTCTTGAATATGTGACGATCTTGTAATAATGGTTTTGAAAATTTTCTCAGGAAATAAAAATTTAACTTTTTCCACAATTTCATAACCAAGCGTATTTTTATTATCTAGTTTAGTTAATAAAATTCCTTCGATATCAATGTTTTTATTATTTTGAATTTTGTCAATTTTATTGATCATTTGGGTAAGAGCATCATATGCATAAAAGCCACATTCAACCGGTATAATAACAGAATCACTAGCAAAAAGTGCATTATCCACAATTAATCCTAAAGATGGCGGGCAATCAATTAAAATAAAATCATATTCATTTTTAATCATATCTAGTTTTCTTTTTAAAAGAAATTCTTTATCTGGTATCATATAAAGACTTTCTTCAATATTAGCAAGTTTAATGGATGAGGCAATTAAATCAAGTCTTTCAATTTTAGTTTTTACAATCGCTCTTCTAAGAAGACCAATATGCGTAAAGAAATCACTAACATCAAATAAAATATCTTCACGATTAATTCCTAGTCCAATGGTAGCATTTGCTTGTTGGTCATAATCAATAATCAATACTTTTTGTTTAAACATCGCTAGTGCCGCTCCTAAATTAATGGCTGTAGTTGTCTTCCCAACGCCTCCTTTTTGATTCACAATGGAAATGATTTTGCCCATAATAGCTCCTTTCTATAGAGGTTTCTTTTTCATTTTAGCATAACTTCTAGGATAAAAATGAGGGGTTGTTCGTACTTTTTTTATCTTAATCAAACAACGCATTCCCCTTTCTTGAGGTAGATTATACAAAATTTTATCCTTAACTGTCCCTCCTAAAATTGCAATTGCCTCTTTAGAATCGTCTACTTCCTTTTGATAATTTTGCCCTTTCATTGCAATAAAAACACCATTTAATTTAACAAAAGGCAAGGAAAGTTCCACAAGCATATTGAGATTTGCAACTGCTCTAGCTACTACAAAATCAAAGGATGCCCTTTGTTGATTACAAAAGTTTTCAGCCCGTTCACAAACCACATTGATAGAATCTAGTTGTAATTCTTCAATCACACGATGTAAAAATTGACATCTTTTTTGCGTTGCCTCAAGTAGCGTTACTTTTATTTTAGGATATACTATTTTTAAAACGATTCCTGGTAGTCCTGCTCCGGTCCCAATATCTAATATTTCTATTCCATCTTGAAGTTTTTCATCTTTCAATACCATTATACTATCATAAAAATGTTTAATATAAACCTCTTCTTCCTCAAGAATGGTTGTTAGATTCATCGTTTTAGCCCCTTCATTTAGAAGTTTATAATATGCATACAATTGCCTTTTTTGTTTATCATCAAGGATAACGAGTTCATCTAAATAAGGATTATATTTCATGATCTTTCTTCCTTCTTAAACTTTCAATATAAACAATCAAAATAGAGATATCTGATGGGTTAACACCACTAATTCTAGAAGCTTGCGCAATTGTTAGGGGTTTAATTTTAATCAATTTTTCTCTTGCTTCACTGGCTAAATTGGAAATTTGTTGATAATCAATATCGATAGGGATTAAAATACTTTCTAATTTTAAAACCCTTTGTGCTTCTTTAAAAGCTTTGTCAATATATCCTTGATATTTAACTAAAGTATTCAAACATTCACCATACTCATATGGTAAGGGATTTTCTAAAGAGGTCATTTTAACAATATCAAAATAACTAATTTCAGGTCTTTTCATTAAATCTTTTGCGCTTATCCCATCATGCAAACGAGGTGATACTATCTTATCTAAATACGCATTGATTTCTTTTTTAGGTGTCAATTTTAAATTTTTTAGTCTTTCAATTTCTTTTTCAATCGCCAACTTTTTCTCAAGATACAATTGATATCTTTCCTTACTAACAAGACCTATTTGGTATCCATATGCTATTAGTCTAGCATCTGCATTATCATGACGAAGCAAAAGTCGATATTCAGCCCTTGATGTTAGCATTCGATAAGGATCATTTACTCCTTTAGTTACTAAATCATCAATTAAAACTCCAATATAAGCTTCATCTCTTTTTAAAACTAACGGTTCTGTTTTCCTTAAATAACAACTGGCATTGATACCAGCCATCAAGCCTTGTGCGGCTGCTTCTTCATATCCACTTGTTCCATTTACTTGTCCACCAAAAAACAATCCTTTTATTTTTTTAGATTCCAAAGTAGGTTTTAATTCTAAAGGATTGATTGCATCATATTCAATCGCATAAGCATATTTCGCAATTTTAGCCTTCTCAAATCCAGGAAGTGAATGCACCATTTGTTCTTGAACATCATGTGGCATACTAGTTGAAAAACCTTGAATATATGTTTCATTGATTTCCAAACTTTCCGGTTCTAAAAAGAGTTGATGTTGTTTTTTGTCCGCAAACCTTACTAATTTATCTTCAATAGAAGGACAATATCTAGGTCCAATTCCTTCAACAATACCTGAATACATACTTGATTCTTTTAAATGTTCTCTAATAATTTCATGGGTTTTTGGCGTAGTCCAAATTAAGTAACAAGGTACTTGCTTATCAAAGGGAATCATATCACTTGGATTGGTTTGATAACTAAAGGTAAGTGGCATATCAGTTCCTAATTCTAATTGGCCATAAGAAAAATCAATTGAATCCGTATATACTCTAGGAGGTGTTCCCGTCTTTAATCTGATTAACTGAAATCCTAAACTCTTTAAAGACTTTGATAAACCATAATTTGTATCCTCACCATCAGGACCAAGAGGTTCAGCACATTTACCACATAAAACTTTAGATGACAAATATGTACCTGTTGTTATAATTACTGTCTGTGAAAAAATCTGTGTACCATCTTCTAATTGGACTCCTTGAATGATTCGCTCTTTTGTCAATAAAGCATCTACCAAAGCAATATATATATCTAGATTATCTTGGTCTAATACGACCTGTTGCATATATCTAGCATATGCTAGTTTATCTGATTGCACCCTCATAGCCCGAACAGCGGGACCCTTAGAACTATTGAGCATTTTTACTTGTAAACAAGTTTTATCAGCAGAAATTGCCATTTGCCCACCTAGGGCATCAATTTCCCTGACTAGTATTCCTTTAGCAGGACCACCAATCGAAGGATTGCATGGCATATTACCGATTCTTTTAAAATTTCCACATACCATCAAAGTTTTAAATCCCAATCTTGCAAGGGCAAGAGCGGCCTCGATTCCCGCATGCCCACCTCCAACTACAATGCTATCATAGAACGTAGTGAGTTTTTGTTGTAATTGTTCCTTTGTTAAAACAGCACTCATAAAATTACTTCCTAATCAGATAGACAATAACTACAATTCCAATGAGTAAAAAAAGTCCCATCAATAAGCCCACTAGTTTAGTTATTGATTTATTTAGTTTAGCTTTTTTTTCTATTTTTTGTTTTCTTTTGATTTCTTCTTCTCTTGCTTTTGTCATTGGTAGCCTAGCCATACAAAAATCGCAAGTTAAAGCATCATATTTATTTTCATTATGACATTTTGGACAAATCATTTTCATCACCTTTTTCTTCATGTATACATATTATACACTATTTTTTGTTTTTTTGCTAATATAAAGAAAAGGAAAGCCAAAATTTTTGACTTTCTTTTTCAATTTTTATAATTTAACAATTTCTCCCATTACCCCTAAAACCATTCCTGATGCGTTTGCTTCATCTGTATCAATATGCATAGCAAGTGCATAGGAATCACTTACTCTTACCACAACATCACCAAAAATAAGTGATCTTTCAGGAGTGTTAATTTTAACACTAACTATATCTTTATCCTTTACACCAAGTTTTTTCGCATCTTCACTTGTGGCATGGATATGACGTTTGGCCACTATTACACCCTCTTGAAGTTCTAAAGACCCTTTAGGCCCAACAATTTTACATCCAGGAGTCCCTCTTAAATCCCCTGATTCTTTAATTACAATAGGTAAACCAATACTTCTAGCATCGGTTGCGGAAAGCTCTACTTGAGATGCACTTCTAAAAGGACCAAGAATAGAAACACCTGAAATTTCCTTTTTAGGTCCAACAATGCTCACTCTTTCTTCACATGCATATTGACCTGGTTGTGATAAATTTTTCTTAACTGTAAGTGTTGCCTCATTGCCAAATAATATTTTAAAGTCACTTTCAGTCAAATGCACATGACGAGCAGAGGTTTCAACGATAAATTGTTTTGACATATCTATTTCCTTCTTTCATTTAATAAACTTTATATATATTATAACAAAAAAAAACCTTTAGGTCAAAAATTAAACCTAATAAATTTGAAAAAAATTTTATTTTGTTATATAATATTATAAATATAAAACGAAACATAAAACGAGGAATGATAATATGAAACTTGGGATGATTTCACTTGGTTGTGCTAAAAACTTAATTGACTCTGAACTTTTTCTTGGTGTGGCACAAAAATATAATTTAGAAATTACCAATAATATTAAAGAAGCAAACATTATTGTTGTGAATACTTGTGGCTTTATTGAAAGTGCCAAAAAGGAAGCTATTGATACTCTTTTAGATGTTACTGAAAATAAAAAAGGTAAAATCATTATTGCTATGGGCTGTTTAGTTGAACGATATCTATCTGATTTACGACAAAGTATCCCCGAAGTAGACATCTATTTTCCAATTCGAGATTATGATCATATTGATAAACTTTTCCAAAAAATTCTTCTTACTGGTAAATCCTATCAAATGGATTATCAAAATAGAGTACTTTCTACCCTTCCCCATAGTGCTTATTTAAGAATTTCGGAAGGATGTAATAATCACTGTAGTTATTGTGCAATTCCACTAATTAGAGGATCTTTTAGGAGTAGAGATTTTAATAGTCTAATTGAGGAGGCTAAATATTTAGCAAGTCGCGGTGTAAAAGAAATTACACTTATTGGTCAAGATACCACTCGATATGGTACCGATCAAAAAGATAATCTTTTTTTGCATGATTTAATTCATCAAATCTCTTTAATTGATGAAATCAAAATAATTAGAGTTTTATATCTTTACCCAGATGAAATTACTAGTGAACTCATTGATGAAATTAAAAATAACGATAAAGTTGCCAAATATTTTGATATTCCCATTCAACATGCATCCAATCGAATTTTAAATAAAATGAACCGAAGAGGTGGAAAGTTTTTTTTAGAAAATCTTTTTGAAACCATTAGAAAAAGAATAAATGATGCAATTATTAGAACGACTCTGATTGTTGGATTTCCTTCAGAAACGGAAGAAGACTTTAATATTTTATTCGATTTTGTCAAAAAGCAACGTTTTAACCGTCTAGGAGTTTTTACCTATTCTGATGAAGAAGATACCAAAAGTGCGCAAATGCAACCTAAAGTTCCTCAAGATGTGATGGAAAGACGCAAAGACCAAATTATGAGTTTTCAAAATAGACTTTCTAAAATTTTAAACCGAACTTTTATTGGTAAGATCTATATTGCAATTGTAGACTTTTATGATAAAGAAAACTCCCGTTATTGTGTGAGAAACTACGCTTATGCCCCAGATGATGTGGACGGATATATCTATATTTATTCTGAAAAACTAGACTATATCCATGCGGGTGACATAATAGAAATTGAAATAACAAAAGCGGATAGTTATGATCTATATGCTCGATTAAAAAATAAAGTAACCAATTAAGTTACTTTATTTTTCATTTGTTCCCTTATTCCTTTTAAAATTTCAACCATTGCCCATGTATCTTGTCTACAATATATGCGAAGTGCTACATATTTTTCTTGATATTCTTTTGTAGTCAAGAAAGGAAGCATCCCATATGTAAGGATTGCTTCAGTACCATTTTTCACATCTAAATTTGTATATGTTAAATTGGTAAAAAGAGGCAATACTTTTTTGATTGAAAAAGAACCATGCATTAAATTATTGTAATATGTAAAACTTGGCTTATCCCTACTTGTATTTGGAAATAACTCTTTCGATCCTCTTAATACCTCTAACAAATCAAAAATATGATCATTTATTTTATCTAATTGATCTTTTTTATCTTTAAAAATGAAACTTAATTCTTTTAATCTAGTTTTCTCAAAAGACTTATTATAAACAATAACGGTGCCACCATTTGTTAAATCAATATGCGCAATCAGACTCTCAATTAACTCTAATCTATGATCTTGATGATCTTTGGCTAAATATTCAAAATGATCTTGAATACAATCACAATGACCTAATGCTTTTTCCACATGTAGGGAATATTGAAATAAGGATTGTGTATATGGATGTTCCCCTTTAAAACGAGGAAGAGGACAATTATAACTTTCGAAATCCAAATAATATACTGGATATTTAATTTTTTTAATTGCTTCTTTCATTCTTGCTTTATCAATATATATCTCATTATTTATATAACAATCATATTGAATAAGATTTTCTTTTTTGTTTAAATAGGTTTTAACATCATCTATTTTATAAAATCCTTGATTAATTAATTCAAAAACATCATAATATTTTTTCTTATTATCCTTAGTGGGCTTACTAAAAGCATATTGTTTTTTTAAATATTCTAAAATTGAACCATCTTGTAATACTTCTTTCATACATACTTTACAAAATTTACACATCGTGGTTTTTTTATATTCACAATGCTTGCCTAAACATTTAGGACCAATTGTTAAGTATTTTTCTCTTTTTAAAATTTGTTGTTTTTCTTCTTCAATTTGTGTTAAATATAATTTCGATAAATCATTCATGTCGTAAATTTTAAATAAAGCCTCGCCATTTTCATCTAAATCATATAATGGCTTGTTATCACAATCATATTTACCATTAAAAGTATAATTGGCATTGAGAACGACTAAATAATATTCTATCTTTTTATCTAAAAAAGAATTTTTTTGTTTCAAACTATTTTCAATAATATGTCGTTGAACGGAAATATCATATATATATTTTCCCACATCGGAATATCGATCGAGTAGTATTTTTTGCTTTTTATCCAATCGCATCTTTTCTTTTTCATCAAAAACATGACTCATATCTTGATATCTAATAATATTGTCTTTATCTTTTACAAAAAAGTAGTAGGGTTTTTTGTTGATCATAACACAAAAATCATCATACTTTTTAGATGTAGTTGCTTTAACCTCAAAAATTTTAATCGTTTTTTCATCTTCAAAATAAGCATCTAGATAACAATAAAAAAGGTTTCCTTCTTCTTTATATGAATATTTTTTTTGTTTATATGTATTGACAGAAGCAACTACTTGATGTTGAAACACCTTTTCAATATAACAAGTAGCTAGTCTTTCAACTTCTGTAAAGGTTTTTGCAAAAGCCTCCATTTGAGCATTGGTAATATTTAATAAATCATCCCCCGTTTTTTCGTCAAACATTTCTTGAAATATTTCTTCAATTTTTTCGTTTTTAACATCAAATAAATTGTCCTTTAATGTGAATATAGTCTTTTCTATATCTTGTTCTATTTTATTTCCCTCAATTTCTTTTATGTTGTGTAATCCCCTATTTATATATAAATCATATAGAGAAATAAAATTATGACATCGTGATAAATTTTTGAATATCGTTTTAGAAATATGCATCAATATCTCCTAAATAAATTAGAATATCCTGGATAAACTAAAACATTTTTATAAAGACGATTTAAATTATATTCGCCAAGAAAACCTTCTTCGTTATTGATATGCATTGAAAAATCTTTATAGGTAATCCAAATTAAGTCATAAGATAATTCTTTTATTTCTTCTTTTGTTAAAAATAATTCAGTAAATAAAATAGTTAATTTAAAGCCATGATAGGTAAGTACAATTTCTTTACCTAATTTATTTGTAAATACTTCTAAAGATTCCTCTTTTAATCCCATTTGTCTTAGATTTTTGAATATCGTTGTATAGTCACAAGAAACATTTAAAAATTCAGGTATTTTTTTATATATTTCCCTACTCATATTTCCATCAAAACATTGCCAATCTGCCCTAACCTCTAGATGATCAAAACAAGCAATATCATCTATCATAGATATATATAAATTACTTTTAGAATGATGACATATCACTTCTTTGATATTGGTTGTAACATACAAAATATTGATATTAGTATCAATTTTAAGCATCTCCTTATAATACGTTTTTATCAATTGAGCCGCAATTTCTTCTGCTGGTTTTAAATTTAATGACATTTTTTTAAAAGGAGCTATTATTTGTGGTTCAACAACTAGTAATTTATCATTTTTATTTTGATCTAATTTATTCGCAATCCTTTTGATAAATTCGTGAGTAAGTTCGGTAAATTCAACCATTTGAAATAGTTTTAAACTAATAATATCGTTAAACCCTTTTTCTTTATATCTATTAAGACAACTATCATAACATTCAGGACTACATAAAAGAATATTATAATCACTTTGCTTTAAATCAATTATATGATTCAATTTTTCTTTTAAATGATCACTTCTTACCTTTAAGAAGTCATGTAAGTAACTATATACTTTTTTAGAATTCGTTAGTATATGCATTTCATCTAAAACCATAGTCTCTTTTGCATTAACCAATTGTGATTGTTCTTCTATTTCAACATAACACAACTCTTCTTTATCATACTCATCTAATTTTTCATCAAGTGATGGTAAAAAAATTTGATACTGTCTAATATATTCAAAAATGCTCATTTCTTCAATAAATTCATATTCTTTATGATTTATATAAACGGCCATTTTATCACCTCTTTATTATTATACCATATCAGTATTTTTTTTTATTTTTTTTACATATCTTTTTCAAACTTGGTTATACTAACTTTAGAGGTGGAATATTATGGAAATTAAATTGACAAAAACAACTAAAAAAATTACTAGAGAAAAATGTGGTGATTGTTATTACAATGGAGACTGTAGCATCAATTTAAAAACATGTCCATATTTGAAAAAACCTAAAGTAATGGAAGAATAATATTACTATAAATGAATATATATGATATATTCATTTTTTATTTTCTTTACAATTTCTCATAAAGAATGTAGGCTCATTTTTTTTCAAAAAAAGAACTAAGTTTTGAAACTTAGTTCTTCATTTTTCATTATGGTGGCTTGGGCCGGGATCGAACCGGCGACACATGGATTTTCAGTCCATTGCTCTACCGACTGAGCTACCTAGCCAAAATAATGGCGGTTCCAACGGGACTTGAACCCGCGATCTCCAGTGTGACAGACTGGCATGTTAACCACTACACCATGGAACCATTGGTGCGGGCGACAGGAATCGAACCTGCACTCGTGAGAACTAGAGCCTAAATCTAGCGCGTCTGCCAGTTCCGCCACGCCCGCATATCAATAACAATGCTTTAATATTATAGCATAATTTAAACTTTGTTGCAAGTAATTTGAAATATAAAAATGAATAAGGGAATTTCCCCCTTATTCATTACTACAACTTGTTGTGTCACATACACATAATTCACAATGACACTCATCTGCCAATTTTTGGCCTGCTTTAACACAAGCATCTTTTGTTTTATAATGCTTTTCTAAAACAACACCAAATTCATTTTCAATTTCCCAATTGTTTTTTTCTTTACATGGTCTACAAGTTATTTTTTTGTCCATTACTATCACCTCATCTTTCACAATCTTATTATGTGTTAATGTTGTTATTTTAATAGTGGTATTTTTCACTAATTTTTTTAATGATTTATAACATATTAATATTATTATAAACTTATTTTGAATAATTATACAATTTCCATTTTTTATCTTAAAAATTATAAAAAGTGAATTACTGATAATTCACTTTTTTATTATTAATATTTTTTTAATAAAATTTTAATTGCTATCAATGATGAACATAAAGCAAATAATAATGCTGAGGTATTTGAATTGCAACCTTTTGTTTTTATTTCATTTATTTCATCAATTGCGTTTTGAAAAATTTCATCTATTTCCTCTAAACTATCGCTATTATCTATATTATTATTTGTTTTCTCTATTATTTCATCTATTAATTTTTGATTTTTTTTGTTATATTTTTTATTTACTAAACTAGCTAATAACTGATTTTTCTTTGTTTCTTTATATTCATTAAGAATAACAGTTTTAGTTTTAATTTTTGCCATTTCTTCTTTGGCATTTGATATCAATCCTACTTGTTCTTCTAAAGAAACAGTTTTCAATTTATGATTTACTTCATCAATAATTACGTCCAAACTATTTTTTTCTGCTTCATAATAGTTAGATAAATCTAATTGACTTGGAAACCACAAAACATCAACAATTAATCTGTTATTTCGATTAGGATTTGATCCTACTGTATAATCAATAGAAATATTTATATTCAAATTCTTAAACTTAGAAAGGGTGATGCTTGTTTGCTCCAATGAAAAATCATCGATAAAATCAATTCCTCCATTATAATTTATAGTTCCAAAACTAGCCAAAGAATTAACATCTGTTATTTTATGTTGTATTATTACATTATCATCTACTATATCAAAAATAGCATTTTCAACTTTAGGTGGAATTTTACCAGTTGTGAACACCTGTTTTTTTCCAACATTACTTGCCTTAACACCATTATATATGATATCATATGAATAATTTAATTCACAAATTGTATTAGGAGTAAGACCATCAAAAATAAATTCATTCGTTTTCATTTCTTTTGTTACTCCATTGATTGTTACCATTACATTTTCAATTTCAATTCCTTTAGATAGATTACCATAGGAAAGTTTTACACTATCATCTTCTAATTCTGAAAAATTAAGTTTTAATTCTGGAACTACAATTAATAAAGCATTGCTATTTGTTCTTTCTTCACCATCAGATGGAGAATTCATAATTACAAATTCTCCATTTTCATTTCGAACACCAAATGTTGAAGATCCACCACCATCATTATTAAATCCTTGATAACAATCATAATACTTCATCATTGCACCTTGTTCATCTTGAGTCATTCCATACATATTATTATCTTGTTGACGACCATCAACAACAAAAAACATTAAAGTGCCATCTTCTTTTACACCAATGCAAGTCCTAGGATGACGATCCTGACGCATACCATCGGAATTATCTGTAGATACCTCTCCGTTTTGAACCAAGGTTGAACCAACAGCCATTATTTGATCACAAGCAGCCATATCACCTATGACTTCTTTTTGAACACGAATTGTCCTACCAATTTCTAGATAATTTTTTATTTCTTGATTATCTGTTACTATTGCAAATTGTCCAAAAACTAATGTTGTGGCTTCATTTATTTTACTGATTTCCCCTTTTGCATATATTTGTGGCATATCTGTTGGTAAACATCTTTGCGGTCTTTCTATAATATAACTATTTGTATTTGGAACATCAATATTTGTTTGAACATAATCATCAGGAATTCCATCATCATCTTTATGTATATTCGTACGATAGGTATATAGGACTGCAAGTTCATCCGCCTTTGGAGTTTCATTTATTTTATCTATATTAAACGTTTTAATAACTTCACCATTTTCATCATAAATTGTAAGTACATGATAATCAGTAAATGTCATTGCATCCGTAGTCATAAACGAATTAGTAGTACCATTATTTGTATATCCTATACTTTTTGATTCAATTGCTCTTAGGACTTCACCATCTGAAACTGTTGTTCCAGTTGTATGGTAAGGCAATGCTTTATCATGAGCCTTCCAATCATAAAAATCACCATTTACACCTGCAATTACAACCCATCCTGGGTTGGTAGCTTCAAAATATTGTACAAATTTAGTAAGTGTTTGTTTAGACCAGCCGTTAGAAGTAGGATAAGTATAATTCACAACTCTTACATTTTTTGTGCTAGGTACACTTAAAACATTAACAACTTGAGGACTATTGATAGAATTAGAATCATTATTACAACGCTTCGCAGTGGAAATTGCGGTTGTTTTGATATGTTCAATACCATAACCCAAGTCTTGATTAATTAACCTTTCGTTTTCTTGATAAGTGGCATATTCAGTATCAATGATTTTAATTTCATCAGCATTACTATTTATACCAAATAAACCAATTGAACATATTAAAAAAACAAAAATAAAATGTAATCTAATTAATCCTTTTCTCATTAATCATCTCTCCTTTTGATATATTATATCACAATAAAATTAAAAAAGTGTGAAAAAGCAAATTATTCACACTTAAATTTTTCTATCCTCTTGAATTATATTTTCCATCCCATGTAGAAACAACGACTCTATCACCTTGTTCTATAAACATTGGAACTTTTACAACAAGACCAGTTTCTAATTTTACTTCTTTTAAAGCATTAGTTGCTGTATTCCCCGCAACAGCTGGTGATGCTTCAGTTACCTCTAAAGAAACTTTTTCTGGCAAATTTACCCCTAAAATTTCATCACCATAAAAAACAATTTCAATATTCATTCCCTCAAGTAAAAACTTAGATTCCCATTCCAATCTTTCTGCTGGAATTTCTACTTGTTCATATGTTTCCATATCCATAAAACAATATTCAGAACCACCATATAAATATTGCATTTTTCTTTTTTCAATCATTGCTTGCTCTAACTTTTCACCAGCATTGAATGAATATTCTGTAGTTGTACCTGTTCTTAAATTACGTAATTTAGTACGTACAAAAGCTTGACCTTTACCTGGTTTTACATGCTGAAAATCCACAATTGTAAAAATTTGATTATTATAAAGTATTGTCATACCAGTTTTAAAATCAGCAGTAGTTATAGACATAATTTCCTCCTAATATTTTATTATTCATTTTTTACTTGTTTATTATACCAAAATATAATTTCTTTTTCAACTTATTAACTAATGATTTGCAAAAAGAATGTTTTTTATTTATAATGGTATTATATATGGGAGTGAATTTTATGCGAATTATTACAAAAGCAAAAGAAATCGGTTTTTGTTATGGTGTAAAAAATGCTATTTATATTGTACAAGATCTTGTTAAAAATAAAAATGTCCCTAGACCAATTTATTTACTAGGTGATTTAGTACATAATCATCATATTAATGAATATTTGACATCTTTAGGTATTATCATTCTAAGGGGAGAGAAAAGAATTGATATGCTAGATAGAATTGAAAGTGGTACCGTTATTTTTACTGCTCATGGTGTTAGTCAGGAAGTAAGACATAAAGCCCAAAAGATGGGACTTACTATTATTGATGCTACTTGTCCTTACGTTAAACTAACTTTCAACAAAATGCAAAAAGCAATTGATAACGGCTATGAAATTCTATTTGTTGGTAAACCTAACCACCCTGAAACCGAAACGGCTCTCTCATTATCTGAAAATGTTTATCTCGTTAACCATGATATAACTCAATTGACATTTAAGAAACCTCTTTTATGTCACCAAACTACTATGTCATCCTATGATATTGAAAATATATTTCATAATTTAAAATCAAACTTTTCAAATCTAGAAAAAATGGATATGATTTGTAAAGTTAGTGAAAAAAGACAAAAATCACTTTTAGAACTGAAACATCATTGTTTTTTATCGCCTGCACTTATTATTGTAATTGGTGATAAATCTAGCAATAATTCAAATAAACTATATGAAATGGCAAAAAGAATAAACAAAAGCGATGTCTTATTTATTGATAGCATTTCTGAACTTGATTTTCAAAATATAAAAAAGTATAAAGAAATCATATTATATAGTGGAACGTCAACTCCTGAGGCTATAACTAACGAATTATATCATTTATTACTAAATTTAGATAATATAAAAGAAAAAAGAATATCATCAAAACTTATTCTAAAAGACTATCCCAAATAAAAAAGGTATCATAAAATGAAATTTTATTTTCAAATTATGATACCTTTTTATTAATCAATCCACCAAACTGTACCTTTTACAACAATCATTACAAGATCAATAATCCAAAGAATTAAAAATCCACCTGTTAAAAGTAATAATACCGCAAGTATAATGCCAAGTACATTGTTTTTAGCAATTGATCGGCATAGACGATAAACATTAGCAAATAAATCTCCAATTAAAACTAAAATAAATTTTACTATTCTTGGAAGATCATCTAAAGTTTTTACAAAATCTTTCATATATGACACTCCTTTTTGATGTTAATGTTTTCCATTAACTACATCTATATTATAATCCTTTTTATTTTTTTGTCAATAAAAATTTATTATTTTAAATCTAAACCTACAATATCATCAACTGGTAAAGATATTGTTACAGTATGTGATTTCGTACCAATCCCATGATTCTTGGAAATGGCTTGCATTATAGGAGCTTTAGAATTATCATCTACAATAATCATTATTACATCTTTTTCAGGTTGAATAGTAATTCCTAAAAAATGTTCTGCATCTTTTTGGGCAGATCCTCTCGCATGAATTATCGTACCCCCACGAGCACCAGCTTCTTTTGCGGTACTCATTACATCATCAGCATTTCCACTATTGCAAATTGCAAGTATTAAATGACGCATTCTATTTCTCCTCCTTAATATTATTCATTATACTATCTTCTGTTAATTTATTTTCCCTAAGTATTTCATCTAAAACACTTTTCCCCGCAACGCTATCAAGCGGAATTGTACAAGCAACACCATGACCAGGCTGATCAAAATGCAACTCTGTTCTTAAAACATCGATCATAAAAGGAACTAAATCGGTTGGAGCAAGTGATAAAACTACTTCTTTTTCAATAACACCAAAACCTAAATAATCATATATTTCTTTTGGTGCTGTTCCTTTACCATATATAATCTGATGATAATGCGAGCCCACTTCTTCAAATAATTTGACAACTCGATTTCCCATATTACGATCTACAATAGTTACAAAAAGTCGCATCCCTGTAATTTTTCTATTCATTGGCTTTTTCCTCCATTTCTTGATAATCAATATCAAATTCAATGATTGGTTCAAGTTCTAATACGATACTTCTTGCCATAATCTTTGTCTTAATCTTATAAACAAGACCAACAATTTGAATAACAATAAGAGGAGTCATTGCTACTAATGCTACTACACCAAAACCATTTTGTAACATTTTAGTAGCATAATTGGGAGAAGACTCATAAATAGCCATACAAGCACCACTAGCAAGTGGTAATAAAAAGGTTGCGGTCATTGGTCCACTAGCCACTCCACCCGAATCAAAAGCAATGGCTGTAAAAATTTTCGGCACAAAAAACATCAATCCAATTGCAATTGCATATCCTGGCACTAAGATATACCAAATACTATAATCAAAAATAACTCTTGACATCGATAATCCTACTGAAATTGCTACTCCAATTGCTAAACTAAAAAGCATTGTCTTTCTTGAAATTGCTCCACTTGTTAATTCCTCTACTTGTTTGTTCAAGACACTCACTGCTGGTTCTGCCATAACAACAAAGAAACCCATAAGCATTCCTAATGGTATCAAAATCCATCTAATATTTCTAGACCCAATAATTTCACCTAACATATTTGCCACAGGCATAAAACCTATATGAGCCCCTGTTAGAAAAACAACTAATCCAACATATGTATATGCTAACCCTATTAACATCTTTAAAATATTTTTCTTATTATCTTTCATTAAAATACATTTGAATAAAATAACACATGCTAATATCGGTAAAATTGCTAGTCCTATTTCTCCCATCATCTTTAATAATTGTTTACCAAAATAACTTGAAAATTCAGAAAAAGTATGAAATGAAATTACATCACTACTATCAACATTCGGATTTTTAAAAAATAATCCTAAAATTAAAACCATTAAAACAGGACCAATTGAACAAAAGGAAACTAAGCCAAAAGAATCATCTTTAGAAGCATTAGAACCTCGAGCACCAGCTACCCCAAGACCTAAAGCAAGTATAAATGGTACCGTCATTGGCCCTGTAGTAACACCACCTGAATCAAAGGCTACCGCAATAAACTCATTAGGAACAAAAATAGCAATAATAAATACTATGGCATATAGAATAATTAACATTACATTTAATTTAATTTGCAATACAATTCGAACTAAAGCAAGTGCTAAAAAAACTCCAACGCCAAGAGCAACCATAATAATCAATAATCCTTTTGGTATTGTATGTTGCATTTGTTCGGCAAGAACCATCAAATCAGGTTCAGCAATCGTAATTATTAGCCCAATTGCAGCAGTAACACCGATGAGAATCCAAATATTTTTCTTTTTGGTGACAAATTGTCCTATTTGTTCACCCAATTTCATCATAGAAGAATCTGCACCAAGATTAAAAAAACTTAACCCAAAGATAAGCATAATAGCACCAATCAAAAAAGCAAATATCGTCCAGCCAGAAACGGGAAAAATGCAACATAATATTAAAACAACTACTGTTATTGGAACAACTGCCAGTAAAGACTCTTTTATTTTTTCGAGTAATGCTTTTATCACTATTTCTTTCCTCCTTGATTTTCAATTCAAATAAAAGGGGCTCTTGGCCCCTCCTTTGTGACAGACCACTTATTTATTAATTTTAACATTTTTTTTCAAATCTGTCTATAAATATATTTTTCATATTTTACTCACTGAGAACTAAACATGTAAACTCAACTGCTAATAAATAGTTACTACTATCATAATATGAAAGTATTACATATTTATCACCATTTTCATAATCTAAATTACCAATCTTATTTTGATTTAAATTTAATACTAAAAAATAATCAGCATTTTCCACAAATTCATATCCCAAATTAGTTAGCATCTTTTTAGCATCTTCATAAATAGGAAAAATATTTTTATAATTTATATCATCATTTTTACTTTTCCAATTGAAATTATTTTTAATTGAATTTTCTAATTCTTCAATTTCAGTTTTTTTATTAAAAGTCCATATTTGATATGTTTCAATATTGTAATGAATATCATCATTTGTTATACTGTCTAATTCATTTTCAAAATAAATTGTATAATAATCCCTAGGCATCTGCGTTTGTGTAGTATTCTTGATTGTTTCAATTAATTGATTATTATTCTTGCTTGTTAATATTTTATGATTCATTAGAACCAATCCAATATTAAAAAGACAAATGATGCCTACGATTGCTCCAACAATAATATTTTTGCTACTTTTAAATTGATATTTTTTATAAGCAACAATCCCCATTATTATGGAAACAATAGGAAAAATAAGAGCTACTAAATAAACAATAATCTGATTCATTAAAGTATTATCACTATTGGTTAAATTAAAAATAAATTTAATAATAAATAAAACTAGAACTGAAAGAATGGTCAAACTCCATAAAATACCATTCAAAATTCTTGTTTTTTTATTTACATTTTGTTTTTGTAATTGCATTTGTTCAATATTAATGTAATTCGGACAATTTTTTTGAATTGAAGTTCTAACTTTAATTAGACTCTCATCATCTAATGTATTTTTATCAATTGTGACAATCGCTTTTTGTTCGCTATTTACCATACAAACAATAAGTCCCTCTTTTTCAATTGCTCTAATTATATCTTTATAATTAAAGGTGATTTCTGGATATCTTATATCATCGGATGTAATTTTAATATATTCATTATAATATTGATATTCTTTTTTTACATTATTATATTGTTCTAACCATTCTTTTTTGCCATTTTTAAATCTGATTAATGTAAAAATAATTTTAATAACTGCGTATGCCGCAAAACCGAAGCATATGTAAGCAATTATATTAAATTTAGATACAATAGCATATACACCAACTAATAAATAACCAAAAAACGATATCATAAACTGAATAAAATAACGTTGATAATCTTTTTTAAAAATTTTATTAAAAATATTTTCAGAATAGATTATATTTGAACTTGCAAAAGGAATTTCTTCTAAATCTACTTTTTTCAAAGTTTCTTCTAAAACAGATCCTTCAGTTTGATCTAATACATTATCATTAACATTTGCAACTTTTTGTTCAATACTATAACTTAAATCACTAAGAGTTACACCAAGAGCAATGGATAGAGCTAGTTTTTTATCAAGAGTTGGTTCTAATTCGTTATTTTCGTACTTCAGAAGATTTTCTACACTATCATTTATTTTTTTTGCTAACTCTTCTATTGATATGTTATTGTTTTCTCTAAGAGTTTTTATTTTTTGACCAATATTCATATGTACCTCCTTAGTTATTTTCCTTCCTTATATCTATTATATCAAAAAAAAATATTTTATATATCTTTTTTGATTAAATACTTTTATTTTTTATATTGTAATATGAAAAAAACCTCTTTCTTGATTTTATATTATTATCAAGATAGAGGTTTTTTCTATTTTAAAGATTCATACATTGCATTAACTAAAATGGCTACACCATTACTATCAATATAATCTTGCGTAAGTTCCCAGCACATTAATCCTCCAAGATTATTTTCTTTTACATATTGACATTTATCTTTTATACTCTTTACATTATCATAACTATAAAATACATTATTACAAATTATATAAGCTGCTTTAGCACTTTCATCATATTGTTCTATATATTGATCATTATTTTCTATTAAATTCATTAAATTTGCAAACGTCATTGAACCAGAACCCATTGAAGTTTTTAATGAACTACCCAGTTGTTGACTAACACCATCACTAAAAGTACCTTTTCTAACATAAAATGCAGCACCGGGAATAATTTTATCCTTATCAACATATTTACTAACAAAACTAACACTTGCATCTAAAGAACTAGGTGAAACACTAGTTGTATAAAGAGCAGAATCATGCTGTGCTTTAGTGCCCATTGCAAAATCATATGTCATAACATTGAAAATATCAACATAATTATTTAAAGCTACTAAATCATAATATTTAGTACTAGCTGTAATTGCAATCGAAAGAATTAAATCATCTCGGTATTCTATCATTCTTTCTTTTAATTCTTGACAAAATAAGGTTAAATTCGCTCGATCACTTGGATCCGATTCAATACCAGCCACACTACTAGTTGGGTATTCCCAATCAATATCAATTCCATCAAATTGGTATTCATCTATTACTCTCATAATTGAATCAATTAGTTTTGTTCTCCCCTCTTCGGTTTTCATAGCAGGACTAAAGCCACCAGAACCCCAACCACCGATTGCAAGACCAATTCTAATTCCCTTATTCCGATATTCTAATACCTTTTCTACTTTCATATTGCTAGATAGATGAACCTCACCATTGGAAATGGTTGCAAACGAGTAATTTATATAATCTAATTGTTCTAATGCTTTATCTGATAATCCCGAGAATCCTCCATAATCATATAAATAACCACTAACAATTTTCCCTTTCATTAAAGGTTTTAAAATAAGTTTAGGCACTAAGATATCAAAAGAAAGGGAATATTCTTTATCACTATATAATATTTGTACGCTTAGTTTTAAATTTGTATCGGTTGTAAATCTTTTTACCACTCCTGTATCGGTTAACACTTTTTTATTAGAAGAACTCCAAATAAAAGTAGCACTACAAAATTTTAAAGATTCAATTAAATTTAAATTTGTCGTCACAACAGTTGGTATCAAACTACTTAAATAATTATCTAATACTTCTTTTTTCATTTCCCATCCAGCTGCTAAAGTTACATTACCTGTAACAGGTTGATTGAAATCATATTTTATACCATATCTATTCCATCCAGTAAAATCATATCCTTCTTTAACAGGTTGAATTGGTTCTTCAATTTTATCGCCATATAAAACCTGAATCGACTCAATTGTACTATCACTATAGGTTGTAAAATCAACTGTATACATAACTTTTTCCCACTTGGCATAAATTTTTAGATGTTTGTTAATTGGTAGTTGATTATCAAAGATTTCTCCTTCTAAAACCCATCCTTTAAAAATATGACCTTCTTTAGTAGGTACACTTGGTAAATCAACTGTTTCATTCATTTCAACAACAATTGATGAAAACAAATCATCATCATCTTTCATAAAATCAACTCGACATTTTGTTTGTTCCCATTTTGCAACCAATTTATAATTTTTATTAGTAATACATTCTATCTTTTCATCATTTTCATACCAACCTAAAAAACGATAATATTCTTTAGTTGGAATGGGTAATTCAACATATTCATCCGTTAAAAAACCTGTTGGATAAGATGTTGGCATTTGACCACCATCAAGATGATAAACTATTGTATATTCCAATTTTTCCCATTTTGCATAAAGAACAAAATGGTTGATAACAGGATCATTAAAATTATACTTATTTCCTTCTGTAACAGATTCAGTTGTATACCAACCAGCAAACCGGTATCCATCTTTAATGGGATCATTAGGTTGATTAACAAGATCTTTTTTATTTATTTCTTGAGACTCAATATAAGAGCCACCAAGTGTATTAAAACTGACTATAAATTTTTCCTTTTTACAAGAACAAAGTACCATCAATCCAACACTTATAATAGTTAAAAATAAATATCTATATTTTTTCATTATTATCATCAAGTATCCCTTCTACAAATTTTCTTGCACTTTTTCTAGTTTTAAATATTTTCAAATCAATATGAGGATATTTCATCCATATATTGATCAATTGGGGAAAATAATCTTTTTTAAATACTTTCACCCAATCAATAAATTCATAATATGCCTGATTGAATTGTTCATTACATCCACTACCTAAATCTACTCTTTTTACAAAAAAGCCTTTAACTGTTCTAAAAAAGATACTTTTCACACAAATTGAAGTTTTGATATCAAGCATTATTACTAAATCAGCATTAGATAAACGAATATCTAAAGTATCAATATAATTTCCATCCATAATCCAATTGTCTTGTTTGGTTAAGTTTTCAATCTTACTCTCCCATTGTTTATAATCAGGCTTTTGCCAATTTGGTAGCCAATATTCTTTATCTAAATGATAAACTTTGATACCACTTTTTTTTGCTAATTTCTTTGCTAAAGTAGTTTTACCAGAACCGCCTGCACCCAAAACAACTATTTTTTTATATTTTTTATTACTTATCATACTATCCCTTCATATATCACTCTTATCTAAATTTATTATACTATACAATACTCCTTTTTGCAATAAATAGGCAAAAATAAAAATCCCAAAATTGGGATTTTATGATCTTAACGTTATACCAAACCGATATGCTAAAGACTTCAAAATTTTATTAATTTTGGTAGAAATAATTTCCTCTGTTAAAGTTTCATTTGATTCTAAAGTTATTCTAAGTGCTACACTTTTTTGATTATTTGCTATTTTTTCACCAATGTAAACGTCAAATATTTTTACATTAGAAATCATTTTATCACTTTTCTTAATGGCTTCAATTATTTCACCCATATTTTGATTAAGATTCATAACCAAAGCTAAATCACGCTCTACTGAGGGAACTTTTGATATTGGCGTAAACGAAATAATAGGCTTTTCTTCACTAAGCATTGTGTCTAAAAATAATTCAAAAACATAGCTTTCATCAATATCTTGTTTTTTAACATATTTTGGATGCAACTCACCAATAAAACCAATTGTTTTTTGATTTAATACAATTTTTGCAACCCTATTGGGGTGAAGTTCTTTTGGTGGATTTTCGACAGTCTCATATTTAACTTCCAACCTTAATTTCCTAAATAATAAATCTAATATTCCTTTTACATAGAAAAAATCAATATTTTTATGATTGCTATGCCATGGATTATCAGGGATCATCCCTGTTACTATTCCAGAAAGTAACGTTTCTTCATAGGTTTCTTCACCATCTTGATAATATTTTTTCCCCATTTCAAAAAACATATTGTCCTTCATTTTTCTTGCTTGATGATATTTTAAAACTTCAACAAGTGATGGCAACAAACTTTTTCTTAAAACCATATGATCTTCACTCATTGGATGACTCAATGTTATCACATCATCATTTTGATATTCACTAAATGAAAATTCGTTAACACTTTGAGGATTAACAAGAGAATATGTAATAGTTTCATTAAAACCCAAAGTAGAAAGTGTATGTCTAATCAATCTACGAATTTTTTGTTTTTTTGTTAGACCACCATTGACATTTGTTAAGGGGAGAGTCTCCTCTAATTTATCATAGCCATTTATTCTAGCAATTTCTTCTACTAAGTCTTCTTTAATTGTAATATCTAGTCTTCGATTTGGAACATAAACTAAAATATTATGTTGATCTTCTTCAACTTTGAATGATAAAGAAGTTAAAATTTCTATCATTCTTTTCTTAGTAATTTTAACACCTAAACAAGACTCAACGTATTTTTCGTCTAATACTAATAATTTATCATCAATATGATTCATACCTTGATGAACATAACCCTTTAAAATTTTTCCATCTGCATATTTTTCTAATAAATAACAAGCATAATTAACTGCATCAAGTGATTGATTTAAATCTACACCTCTTTCATAACGAACACTTGATTCACTTCTAAGCGATAATTTAGATGATGTTTTTCTAATACTAAGAGGTCTAAAAACTGCTGATTCTAAAACAATATTTTTTGTTAAAGGGGTAACCTCCGTATTTTGAGATCCCATAACGCCCGCAATACATACTGGTTTTTCCCCATCTGTAATGACAATATCACTATTGTTAAGCGTTCTTTCAATACCATCAAGAGTAACTGTTTTTTCTCCATCTTTTGCTCTTCTAACAACAATATTATGACCAAGTTTATCTTTATCAAACGAATGAAGTGGTTGACCAAAAAGCATTAAAACATAATTCGTTATATCAACGACATTGTTTATTGGTCTAATACCACTTGCTATTAATCTTGCCTTAATAAAATTGGGTGATTCTTTAATTGTTACATCTTCAATAACTCTAGCATAATATGAATAACAATTTTTCGTATTGAGAGTTACTTGAATTTGATCTGATGTTAATTTATCAATTTCGTGAAATTCATATTTTAAGGGAATGCATTCACTATGATACATTGCCTTTACATCATTAGCAACTCCTAACATTGAAAGCAAATCCATTCTATTGGGAGTTAAACCTAGTTCAATTGCATAATCATCCAAACATAAATATTCTAATGCATTACTTCCTACTTTGGCATCATCTTTTAAAACATATATTCCATGAGCATATTCACTAGGAATATACTTTGATTCTAATCCTAATTCTTGTAATGAACAGATCATTCCATTTGATTCAATTCCTCGAATAGTTGATTTTTTGATTATACCACCAGGTAATACGGCATCAGGTAAGGCTACAATAACTTTTTGTCCAACCTCTACATTTGGAGCTCCACAAACGATTTGTAACTCGTAATCACCAAAATTGACCATACATACATTTAAATGATCGGAATTTTCATGTTTTTTCTTACTTGTAACAAGTCCAACAACTAAATTAGTCGCATCAATCAATTTCTTAAATGATTCTACCTCTACACTATATAATGACATTTCTTCAGCTAATTTTTCAGCTGAAACATTTAGTTTTACCAGTTCTTTTAACCAATTATAAGATACTATCATATTATCTTTCTCCTTCAAATTGTTTCAAAAAGCGAAAATCATTTACATAAAAATTTCTAATATCATCAATATTATGTCTTAACATTGTTAATCTTTCAATACCAGCCCCAAAAGCAAATCCTTTCCAAACCTTAGGATCATATCCTGCGCCCTCTAAAACATGAGGATGTACCATACCAGCTCCTAAAACTTCAATCCAACCTGTATGTTTACACATTGGACAACCCTTTCCCCCACATTTAAAGCAGCTCACATCCACTTCCACACTTGGTTCGGTAAAAGGAAAATAGGATGGTTTAAAACGAATTTTACGATTTTCACCGAACATCTTTTTCATAAGTAAACTTAATGTTCCTTTTAAATCTGACATTGTAATATTTTTGTCTACCACCAATCCTTCGAGTTGCATAAATTGATGCGAATGGGTAGCATCATCATCATCACGTCGATATACTTTACCTGGACAAACTATTTTTACAGGTTTTCCTTGCGCTTCTAGTAATGTCCTTACTTGAACTGGAGATGTTTGTGTACGCATAAGAAGGTTATCATTTATATAAAAAGAATCTTGCATATCACGAGCAGGATGACCTTTGGGAACATTTAGCATTTCAAAATTAAATACATCTATTTCAACTTCCGGTCCTTCTGCAATACTATACCCCATACCAGTAAAAATATCTTCTAATTCTTCAATCACCTTATTTAAAGGATGAATAGAACCCTGTCTAGTTTCATATCCCGGCATTGTCACATCAATTGTTTCAGCTTTTAATTTTTCATTAATTTCAGTTTCTTCAAGTTGAATTTTTTTATTGCATAAAGCCTTTTCTATTTGTTGTTTCACGTTATTTGATGCTGCACCAATTCTTTTTTTATCCTCAATTGTTGCATTAGAAAGCGTCTTCATAATTTCAGCCAGAGGACTTTTTTTACCCGTATAAAACGCTCTTATCTCATTTAATTTAAGAAAAGTTGTGGCATTATCAATTTCTAATAATGCTTGTGTTAAAATTTCATCTAATTTAGTATTCATAAATTCCTCCAAAATAAAAAAGTTTCATCCAACAAAGGACGAAACATTCGTGGTACCACCTTTTTTCAAGACAAATTAAAACGATTCGTTTTAATCATTATCTCCTCTTATTCTTTAACGCAGAAATACGAGCTTTTTTACAGCCACTCATGGGTGAACTTCAATAATATCTTTTATAGATAAGTTTTCAGTCTATGACTTATCCTCCCTAAATAAAATTATATTATTTACTCTTCCAATCAAAGATTTTATTATGTTTATATTATACTATAATTTATTTAACTTTGCAAAAAAAAAGCCTACTTAAATGTAGGCCTATAGCTAAACATTGCTATTATCTTGGAAACATAGAGTTATTAGGTTCGTTAACATGTACTTCACTACATGTATAATTAGGTATAAATTCGTTTTGTGTTACATGATGATGAACCACTTCTGTATGATAATTGTGAACATATGGTTGTTTTGTTACATGATATTGATCAATTACTTGCTTTGAACAAGTTACAATTGGAGGACAACATTTGTAAGTAGTTGGACATTTTGGTCTTTGGCAACAATTAAAATTAGGTTGTTCTACATTCACATTATTGCAACCACATCCACATGTTTGTTGATTATCCATTTGAAAATTTTCATTGTTTTGTTGATTATTAGTCATATTCATACCAGGAAAATTATTATTCATAAATGGATTATTAAATCTTTGCATAGCAATTTCACCTCTTTCTATTATAGTATATTTTATTTTATCTTTTTTGTATAGGCTACTTACATCTTTTTTGTTTTTTTGACAATCAAAATGATTATAATATATTTGAGGTGAAAAATATGTACTTAACTCCCGTTGTCATTGAACAAACATCACGAGGTGAAAGAAGTTTTGATATTTATTCAAGACTTTTAAAAGATCGCATTATATTAATTTTTGGAGAAATTAATGATGCAATGAGTGCAAGTGTAATTGCACAATTATTATTTTTGTCTAGTGTTGATAAAGATAAAGACATTTATCTTTATATCAACTCTCCTGGCGGATCAGTTACGGCTGGCCTTGCTATATATGATACTATGAACTATATACCCAACGAATGTGTCACAATAGGAATGGGTATTTGTGCTAGCATGGCTGCTTTTTTGCTTTCTAGTGGCCAAAAAGAGAAACGTTTTGCTTTAAAATATACTAAAATTATGATACATCAACCACTTGGTGGAGCTCAAGGGCAAGCTAGTGATATTAAAATTATGGCAGAAGAAATAATTAAAACCAAAAAAATTTTAAATACCATTTTGTCTGAACAAACCAATAAAGATTTATCAGTCATTGAAAAGGATACGGATAGAGATTTTTATATGGATACAAATGAAGCCAAAGAATATGGTTTAATTGATAACATTCTAGAAAAAAATATTCAATTATAAAAAAGATTTACACTTTTAAGGTGTAAACCATTTAGGAGTTGAAATAATTTTAATTATTTTTTGATTAACGGGATGTTTAAATTCTAAATAATGACTATGAAGATGTAAAATATTATCGTTTGTTTTGTTTCCATATAACTCATCGCCAATAATTGGATGTTCCATACTTGCAAAATGTAATCTTAATTGATGGGTTTTACCCGTATGAAGGGTTGCTAAAACCTGTGTTTTATCACCACTTCTTTTTAAAACTTTATATGTAGTCTTACTATTCATAAAATTATGACTTAATTTTCTTTTAATTATGCTTTCTTCATCCTTTTCGATCCCCCCCTCTATTATACCTTCATTTGCTTGAATGATACCTTCTACTTCTAAAAGGTATTGTTTTACTATTGGGGTTTGTTTCATTAGGGCTAAAATATATGGATTTTTGGCAATGGCAATGATTCCCGATGTTGCATAATCTAATCTACCGATAAAATGAACATTGGCAATAATACCTCTTATTTTATAGTATGACATCACATAATTAGCTAATGACTTATCGTAATGCTTTCTTGTTGGAATAGAAGCAATATTACTTTCTTTATTGATAATTAAAAAATAAGCATCTTCATATAAAATTTCAAAGTCTTTCTTTATTGATTTAATATTAGGACCTTGAACAGAGGCAGGAAAAACAATTTCTAATTTGTCACCTTTAGTTAATTGATACCAATTATCAACCGTCTGATCGTTTACTAAATATTGACCATTCAATTTTTTTATTTCTTTTTGAATATTTGAAAAAATACCTATTTTTTTCAAATATTCCTTCAAAATCAAATCTTCATCAACAATATATCTTTTAATCATTCTTTACCATTTTTTTAAGTCAAACATTGAAATTTCATTTTCTAATGGATCTTGACTAGAAGTAAATTCCGTTCCTTCTAATTCTTGAATTAACTTATGGATGGAAGACATTTCTTCATCTAATTTAGATGCGGCAACACTAGCACTCTTTAATCGCTCTTTCAAAGAATCTGGAATTTGTTTTTGATATTTATACTTTAATGAATGTTCAATACTAGCCCAAAAATGCATCGCATGAGTTCGAATTTGAAATTCTAAAATTATTGGAACTTGTCCATCAATTGTCTCAACATTATATCTCATTATTAAGTGTAATGATCTATATCCACTAGCTTTAATATTTTTAATATAGTCTCTTTCTTCTACTAATTTTACATCTTTTCTGCTTTTTAAAAGATCTGCAACTTTATAAACATCTTCAATGTATTTACAAGTAATCCTAACCCCACCAATATCATATACTTCTTTAGAAATATTTTCAAATTTGACATTCATCCTTTTGGCTTTGTCTAAAATACTATCTGGTGATTTAACTCTACCAGTCACAATTTCAATTGGACAATAACTTCTTCTCAATTGATATTGTTTTTTTATGCCTTCAATTTTTAAAATGAAACCTTCTACCGCAAGTTCATATGGTTGTAAAAAATGATTCCAATTAAATTCCCTTTTATTCATAAACACCATCCTCTTATTAAAAATATTATATCACATTTTTTGTTTTTTCTCAAAGATTTTAATTCATTTAAATTAATTAGTTTTTTAGTTGATATTTTATTTTTTTTATGTATAATAATTTAGTATAAAAATTAATAATGAGGTAATATTTATGTCTAAAGAATTAGAAATTGAATTTAAAACATTATTAACCAAAGATGAATATATTAAACTTTGTGAAAAATTCAAAGATTGCAAAAGAAATCTTCAAATCAACTATTATTTTGACACATCTCGATTCACTCTTAAAGCCTCCGATATAGGTCTTAGAGTTAGAATGCTTGATAAAGATAAATATATTGTAACTTTGAAAAGAAAAAAAGGATATGTTTTACAAGAAATTAATGAAAATATTAACAAAGAAACTTTTGATCAATTTTTATCAACAGGTATTGTACCTGTTGAAGAAATTCAAAAAGATTTAGAGGATGTTATTAAGGGACAATTGTTAGTCAATTATATGTCACTTTCAACCTATCGAATAGGTTTCCCCTATAAAAAAGGACAACTTGCAATTGATAAGTGTAAATATGTCGATACCGTTGACTATGAACTTGAATATGAAGCAACATCATATGAAGCAGGAAAACGTGAATTTGTTGAAATTGTTCGTGAATTTGGTATTACATATAAAAAAAGTCAACCCAAGATTAAACGAGCATATGATGCTTTGCGAAAAAAAATATAATTATTCATCATTATTCTAACATAAATAAAAACCTATAAAGTTAGTTAAGAAATTCTTAATAAACTTTATAGGCAATTCAAATACAAAATAAAATATATAATATAATTATATTAAAGTAATAAACGAAAATAGAGAGATTTTTTCTTTCTATTTTTTATTTATTTTTAGAATACTTTATATTTAATGCATCATCACTATCAAAGCCACTAAAGGCTTCAATATTTCGCAATTCTTTTGGTAAAAAGATTGTTATATCCTCATTATTATAACCAACCTGAAGTTCATTTTCATTTATAATAATGGGACGTTTTAATACACTAGGATATTCAATAATAAATTCAACTAACTCTTTAACACTCATACTATCGGGATCTAATTTTTTTTCCTTAAATATTTTAGATCTAGTTGATATAATATCTTCAAATCCATTTTCACTATTGGCTAACATCTTAAAGATATCATCTTTGCTAAGTTTTATGCTAAAAATATTTTTTTCAGAATATGGTATCTTATATTGATCGAACCATTTTTTTGCTTTACGGCATGATGCGCAACTTGGAGTAGTATATATTTGTATCACTATTGTCACCTCTATTCTAATTATATCATATTTTTATGTCTTTTTCAATACTTTTTTAGGATTTTTTTCATTTTATTCCAGTTCAATTAGCGTAGGATCTGGTTCAACTTCTTCTCCTTTAAGTTCCTTTTCATATCTAGCTAATTCATCTTTACTAGCATATACAAAATGTCCTTCTCTAATTTCAGTCATCATCGGTTTATCTTCTGTATATTTTCTTAATTTAGGATTATAAAAAATTCTTTTTCGATTTTTCTCATAATCCGGATCTGGTAAAGGAACAGCTGATAACAATGATTTAGTATATGGGTGCAATGGATGAGCAAAAAGTTCATCTGGTGTTGCAATTTCTACAATTCTACCATAATACATTACCCCAATTCTATCACAGAAAAATTTTACAACTGACAAATTATGAGCAATAAATAATATTGATAAGCCAATTTCATTCCTAATATCATTCAAAAGATTTATTATTTGAGCTTGAATTGAAACATCTAAGGCACTAATCGGTTCATCTGCTATAATAAGTTCAGGATTGACTACTAATGCTCTTGCAATTCCAATTCTTTGACGTTGTCCACCACTAAATTCATGAGGATAACGACTTGCATGGTCTGGTAATAGACCAACTAATTCTAATGCTTCATTCACCTTTTTATTAATATATTCCGGATTTTTAATTCCATTTATATACATTCCCTCAGCAATTATTTCCTTAACTGTCAGTCTTGGATCCAAAGAATCAATCGGATCTTGAAATATCATTTGCATTTTATCCATCAAGTCTCTTTTCCGCTTATTGATCTCTTTTGACTCTCTAATGCGTTCATAATTGTAATTGATTTCATTTTTTAGCTGAGCGATTTTTTCACTGCTTTCTTTTTTGACTAACTCAATTTTATTATTAGTAGCAATTGTCGCATTCGTATCATTTTCTTGTAAAGATAAATCACCCTTCAATTCAGCAATTGCCTCTTCTTCGGCTTTTTTAACTTCATTAATTTTAGAACGTAATTCTTTTATTTTTATCTTAAAACTACGATTTCCTTGAGAAATCGGCACTCCCTTAAATATAATTGTACCATCTGTAATGTTATATAGTTTTATAATTGATCTTCCTGTGGTTGTTTTACCACATCCTGATTCGCCAACTAACCCAAAAACTTCACCTTTTTTGACATCAAAGCTAACATTATGAACAGCTTTCACAACTACTTTGCCTCTACCCCAACCAGATTGGAAGTATTGACGTACATTTTTTAATTCAAGAATAGGTCCATTATATTTTGTTCGTAACACTTGATTTTCCGTTTTTAATTCTTTATTCATTTGAACCATCCTCCTGTATATGATGAAGTTTTCTTTGACTTTCGTAGCGATTTTTCAATGGATTTTCAATTTTAGGAGCATCTGGATGTAATAACCAGGTTGCAGCATAATGATTATCATTAACTTTAAAAAATGGGGGTTGACGTTCAAAATCTATTTTCATTGCATAATGATTTCTTGCTGCAAAAGCATCACCTTTAGGTGGATAAATCATATTAGGTGGAGTACCAGGAATTGCTGACAACCTTTTAGAAGTAGCCAAAGATGGCATTGATTCTAGTAAAGCCCAAGTATATGGATGTCTTGGATCATAAAAAACATCTGAAGCATCACCATATTCTACAATTTTACCAGCATACATTACCGCAATCCGATCTGCCATATTAGCAACAACGCCTAAATCATGGGTTATAAATATGATCGTTAACTCTTTTTCCTTTTTTAACTTTTTAATTAAATCCAAAATTTGAGCTTGAATTGTAACATCTAGTGCAGTGGTTGGTTCATCACAAATTAAAATCTCCGGTTCCATCGCAAGTGCTATTGCAATAACAATCCTTTGTCTCATCCCTCCAGAAAATTGAAATGGATATTGTTTAAATCTTTTTTCCGGTTGAGGAATTCCAACCTCACCCATTAATTCAATTGCCCGTTTTTTGGCTTCATCTTTCTTTAATCCCTTTTTTAGCATCAAAGCTTCGGTTAGTTGTTTACCAATTTTCATGATTGGATTTAAACTAGAAAGCGGATCTTGGAAAATCATTCCAATTTTTGAACCTCTTAAAGCATAAAAATCTTTTTCCTTACATTTGACTAAATCTTTACCATCATAGTAAATGTGTCCTGCATCAATAATTGAATTACCTGCAAGAATACCCATAATAGCCCGACTTGTAACAGACTTACCAGAACCTGATTCACCAACGATACATAGTGTCTCACCCTTTTTAAGATCAAAGTTAACTCCTCTTACTGCCCTTACAATCCCATTAGGTGTTCTAAATGAAATATGTAAATTTTCAACTCTTAAAATTGTATCTTCACTTTGTGTAGAAGGTAAATATTCAGGAATTTCTAACTCAGTATCCGGATTAGGAAATTTTTCTTGTAAAGTTTTTTTTGTAAAAATTTTTTTCAAATTTTCTTTCAATTTTTGTCCTTTACTATTGGTATTTACATCTTCGTCATTAACCAATTCAAAGTCATTTTGAATATTTTCTTCAACAGTATACTTTTTATTGTCTTTATCCATTACTCAGACCCCCTTAATGAAGGATTTAAAGCATCTCTTAAACCATTTCCAAACATATTAAATGAAATCATCAATACTGAAATAAGTAGTGCAGGGAATAAAGTCAAATATGGATATTGAACAATTCCTAAATCCCTACCAAGATTAAGTAAATTACCTATTGATACAGTTGAAGCATCAACGCCAAGCCCTAAATATGCAACTGATGATTCAAAGAAAATAGCACTTGGTATTACTAATACACAACTTGTAACAATAGTTCCAAGAGCGTTAGGTAAAATATGTTTAAATATTAATCTCATATCTTTTGCACCAAGCGTTCTAGATGATAAAACATATTCACGATTTTTATAACGATACATTTGTGAACGTACCATACTAGCAGTACCTGTCCAACTTGTCAAAACTAGTGAAATAGCAACAATAAAAATATTATTTATATGACCAAACAATAACATTTTAGTAATGGTCATTATAACAATCCATGGAATACCCGTTAAAATTTCTGTAAATCTTTCCATAACTAAATCAACCATTCCACCATAGTATCCTGAAATTGATCCCCAAACTACACCAACAGTAATGGATACAATAGCAACAAATAAACCAATTAATAATGATAATCTTGTACCTTGCCATAATCTAACCCACATATCTCTTCCAGAATTATCTGTTCCAAAATAATGATACACTTCTTTATAATTAGGATTTAAGAGTGGATCAATTAATATTTCATAATTATATAGTTCTTCTATTCGTTTTCCCATTGTTTGAAAATATATTTCTTCTAAATTAGGAGTATTTAGTGTATAGCCATATTTGATACAAAATTTTTTCAATTCATTGATACCTGCTTCTTTTTTAACAACTACCAATTCTTCTCCCTCTTCATTATGTTTAATGATTCCTTCATTTTGATATTTAACATATTCCTCATAACTTTGACTTCGAAGCCATCTTGGTCTTGTTAAAGCTTTGTATACATTATATTTAAAATCTACTCTATAAGTTACGACACCTGAAAATATTGTTTCATATTTAGTAGCTTTTAAATCTTCAATACTGTCATATCCAACAATATATTCAAAGAAATAGTAATTTTTGATATCTTTTTTCGGATCTGTATTCTGTGGATCATCCACAAGAGTATCCACGATAGGATCATTGACACTAATGATGTATTCAACATTGATACCAGTAATTTTTTTAGTTCCATCTGCGATTCCTAATTTTTCTAATATTGGAATTCTAGGTGGTAAATATTGTTCAGAAATATTTATTGTCGTTGCGTCATATTTACTAAATATTGGCACAAAAATAGCCATTAAAATAATTATTATTAAAAGAATAAACGCAACTAAACTACTTTTATTTTTACAAAATCGACGAAGAGCATCACCAAAATAGCCAACTGCTTTTGTTTCAAATTTTTTATCAAAAATTTTTTCATTCATTTGAACAAATTGAAAATCTTCTTTACTTAAATTAAAATCTTGTTTATTTTCATTCATATTATCTTGCCCCCATTCTAATTCTTGGGTCAACAATTCCATATGCCAAATCGACAATTAAAATTGTTACTAAATCAATAATTGTATAAAAGGATAACGCTGCCATAGCCAAATCATGATCTGGTTGAGTTTCAGAAATTGCCGTAAGCAATATTCCTCCTACACCTTTTATTCCATAAATTTGTTCAATTACCAAAGAACCAAACATAATACCTACGAAACTTCCAATAATTGATGGCACTAATGGTAATAAAGAATTACGCAAGGCATGTCTAATAGTTGCTTGAAATCTATTTAAGCCTTTGGTTCTTGCTAATAATAGATATTCACTTGTTAAAACTTCTGTCAATTCTGCTCTTGTTATTCTTGTTAAACTAGCAATTGGTCCTACTGAAAGAGCAATTACAGGTATGATATAATCCTTCCAGTTTGCCTGATCTGCTGCTCTAAACTGAATGGGTAATCCCATATTAGAAGCATTGATCATCAGCAATGTAACGAAAACAAAAGAGGGTACCGATATACAAATCATTACTAATAAACTAATGATATAATCCGTTGGTTTATTTTTTCTAAGGGCCGCAATGATACCAAATAAGAAACCTAGAGGTGTTGCAATTAATAACGGCCATATATTAATACTTATTGTAAAAGGTATAAACCTAGTTAAGATTGTCCAAGGATTTTGTCCTACTTCATAAACAACTGATACACCCCAATTGCCTGTAAATACACCTTTAATCCAATTAAAATATTTTATTAATATCGGATCATCCCATCCTGCTTTTTTACCATATATAACTGCTTCTTCATATGATATTTTAGGATCACTCATTTGATAAAACTTAACTCTTTCTTCAAACGAAGTAGTCAGCTGTATCAAAATATATGCAAGGGTAAGTATAATGAACATTGTGAAAAATATTAGTACTATACGTTTTAAAGTATATTTTAACATCATTTTCCTCCTTTTCATTAAAATTGCGCCAATATTTCATGGCGCAATTAGTTTTTCTATTTAATATTAAATAGTAAATTTAGTAAAACATTACTTTATTCAGCTGGTTCTTCAGCTTCCATACCATTTTTCACAAATACATCACCCATTAGAGCAGAGTATAATGCATCAAATGACCAGTATTTTTCACCATCTAATACACCATCACCATCTAAATCCAAATTGATTAAAATATTAGCATTATGTGAATCAAATCCTAAACTTAATAATAATCCTGAACGATTATCATCACAGAAACATTCCATAAATCCAGCAGGATCCATTTCACCACCACTAATACCCGCTATTGCTAAGTCATATTGACCTGTCATTTGTTTTACATAATATACATCCATACCAGGTTGTGGAGAGTATACTGCTTCAAATGTTACATTTGGATATTTAGCCTTAACTTCAGCACTATTAAATAAAGTATTGTAATTTTGTACAACATATGCAAAAATAGCCTCATGTGTAGCACCATCAAAGGAAGCAATTTCAATATCTACTTTATATGGTTTTGAAGGATCAAATACGCCTTTTTCTACCATACTATCTAATGCTGAAATATAGAAACTAGTTGCAAGACTAGGTGCATATCCTAATTCATCATATAATAAGTCATAATCTAAATCTGTAAGTCCTTCATATACTTTTTGTCCCCATTCACTTTCACGATATGTAGTACTATCTACACCATCTTCTGTTGGAGTAACCATAAAATATGCATTTGTAAAATATGATGCCCAAGCAGTTGAAGTCTTTGTGATTTCTTGTACACCAAGACGATCCATACCAAAATATAGAGCCCATGTGAAATCATCTTCTTGTAAAATTGGTTTTGCTTCCCATGATCCAGTACCAAATTTAGCATCTAATTCAGCTTGTGTAAATCTATTTACTGAAAGTCTAAATGATGTAGCACCTGGAGAGAATTTTTGACTTGGCCAATTCTTATATTCATCATATGCACTTGAAGGAACTGAAGTTACATCAAGTTGTCCATTTTTGAATAATTCTAACGCAGCATTTGAGTCTTTAACAATTGTGTAACTATAATTTTCATAACCACTACGACGTACTTCTACATTTTCAGCTGCATCATTCCATACAAAGTAATTTTCATTCTTTGTGAAACGATATTCTTTACCTTTTTCCCAATAACTAATCTTATATGCACCAGATGCCATGTAAGTATCTTTAGAAGTACCATATCTAGGAGTACCATCTGCATTTAAACTTGCTTCCCAAGTTGCTTTATGAACTGGTGAATGTAAGAATCCTGCAAGACCATATTCAACATCCCATAATTTTAAACCAAGTGCAAATGTAATTGTGAAAGAATAATCATCAACTTGTTTAATTCCTACAGTGTCCCACTCTGCATTACCATCAAAATAAGCTTTTGCACCTTGGATTGGAGTACTTCCACCATAGAAATAGTTTGCTCTTTTCATATTTAATTCAGGATCTAATACTAATTTATATGTATAAATAAAGTCATTAGCATCCATCTTATCACCATTTTCCCATTTTAAATCATGACGTAAATCAAATTTCCATGTTGTATATTCATTTAAACCACTAAAATCTGCAATTGCATCACCATTTTCATCAACAGGATATGGCAATACTGAAAGCATTTCAGGTTTTACTTCCCATCCAATACCTTTACCATTATCATCTAATTTCCATTCAAATGACATCAATTGTCCTGCTGTTAAACTTAAGAAATCACTTTCAACACTATCAGCATAATTTAAATGATTAAGTGTTGCAGGATCAGCAGAAGTCCACATTCTATATGCTGGATCGCTTGCAGTACCTGCACCTGTACCAGTTGAAGGGGCAACAGCTGTAGGACCATAACCCATTAGTGGAACATATTCATCAGCAATAAAGTTAACACGTTCTGTATAAATAACTAAACCTGAATTATTGAAAATTGGAATAGATGCACCAGCATTAATTAATGCTCTTTCCATATATGCTAAAATCTTAGTTTGTGTTTCAAGTGGAGCATATTTAAAGTTATAAGTTGCACCTTCTTCACCACCTGCTAATGTACTTGAATCTCTGTGCTCAAGAACAGTTACAGATACTAATTTTGTACGAGTATCATCACTATCATTTGCTTTTACAGTAACTGTTATTGTTGCAGTACCTTTAGCAACAGCAGTAATTAATCCAGTAGCACTTACAGTTGCAACACTATCATCACTAGATGCATATGCTGTAGCAGTGAAACCATCACTAACTTTAAGTTGAGCAGTAGCTGTAGTTTCAAGTTCAACAATAGAATTGAAATCATCACCAACACCAACATTCACACCTTCAACAACATCTATTTCAAATAATATACCATAAAGTTGACCCTGTGCAACTGCAGCTGCTGAATAACTTCCATCTACATTTCCATCTTCATCTGTTACATCTTCAGCAAAAACAGCACTAACAGCATATAAACCTTTTAATGTTGGACGAACACTATTTCCATTAATAGTTAGACCAGAGTTATAATCAAAAGTATCCTCCCAAATATAGTCTAATACTACGTCATCTTTATTTAGTTCAAATTCTTCAGATGTAAAAGTAGGCTCATCGGCACCTTCTGGTGTATATGTATAAACTAATGCAACATTAAGATTATAAGTTGTACCAGTTTCAGCTGTATAAACACCTGTTGCATCTGCCTCACCAAATAATTCATCTAAATTTGTAAATACTAACTCTTTTTTACAAACTTTTTCAAGAGTATCCATATATTTATCCTTTAGAGCATCCAACTCATTTTTCGCCGCTGCTTCATTATCTTCAGCTGCTTTTAGAGCTGTTTGGGCATCTGCCAATTGCTTTGCAATAGAATCTTTATTAGCATTTGCTTCTTCTAATTGTTTTTCTAATTCAGCAATTTTATCATTTGCTGCTGCAAGTTCATCTTTTACTTTATTATTACAACCTGCTAAAGCAACAGAACAAAATACTACTAAAAGACAAATTAATAAATTTCTTTTAATATTCTTCATTAATATTTCTCCTTCATTAATAATTTTTCTAGGTTTCATACCAAGATGTTAATATTATATTATAATTATCAAAAAAAGTAAATACCTTTTTAATAGAAAACGTTTACATCTTAATTTTTTTAATTTTTTATCCTACATTTTTTTACTATTTTTACAATTTTTAGTTATAAAAAAAGAATTTATATACTAGTATATAAACTCCTACATTGTAACTATAATCATAATGATACCTACAACAAAATAAATACAACCAATACCAAAGGTTGGCCATAATAATGGTTTCTCACTTTCTTTTTTCATCTCTATGTAATCATAATATTTAAAATTATATTTAGGTGTTCTTCTAAAAAAATCTGTAAACTTTTTAAACCAAAACCCTAATACATTAAAAGCCCCAGCACTGATAACAAATTTCATCCCTGCATACAATAACATTACAATACCTGTTATGGAAAAAGCGTCAATTACAAAATGATCTATTTTAAATCTCGCAAAAAAGATACTCAAAAAAATGATAATAGAAACAATGAAATTGATAATCAAACTAATTATTGTTTTTTTATTTATTTTTTTCATTGCCTTTTTCCAATTCCTTGATACCTTTTTTTACAAAACCAGTGTATATACAAATGATACTAGATATAATCATATATGCACAACTAATAGCAGGTACAGGAGAGATTTCAACAAATATTCGAGAAGGGTAATTCGTATCAGTAATTGAGGTTATATTTTCATTGATATCTTTGAGAGGTTCGATTGCTTGATCAAACATGACTTGTAAATCATTGCTATAACTAGCCATAAATGATATTGTTGAAATAGCAACAACCAACAAAACTACAGATGACAAAATACTCATAATAAAACTTACCTTTGCATTATTAACTAGTTTAAACAATACTAATCCATATGCAAGTACTTGGGCTAAATAAAGAAATAAAAAACGAATATCTTTACTAACAGGAACAAAATTAGTACTTTCATTATTCTCCCCTATACCAAAGGCCATATTTGCAAATGTAATCTTTGAATTAATTTCAATCAATTGATTGATTGACTCTTCACCATTTTCAGTGATTCTCTCATATATTTTTCCTCTACAAACATAAGTTGAAGAAAAAATTAATAAAATCGTAATAATCGCACATATTACAATAACAAAATCTAAAATCTTTATTCTTGATTTTGCTTTATTAATTGTATGTAATTTTTCTAAATTCTTTTTCATATTATCACCTTTATAAAATATATAACATTATAACACTAATTTTTGCTCTTGTCAAATTTTAAATATATTGACATTTTATTAAAGATGAGTATAATATAAGAAAGGAGAAAACTAAAATAATGAATGAAGATAAAATAATTATCGATGAAAATAAAGAAAATATCCGTTATCACCATCGAAAAAAGCGTAGTAAAATAGCAAAAAAAATTTCATCCGTAACACCATTACTTGCTATTGTTTCCTTTTTAGCATTAGGTTTCTGTTTAAATGCTTGGCATCCTGGATGGGTTGTTTTCTTAGCTATTCCTCTTGTTGAATTAATCTTGGGAGTTTTTACCAAGGAAGGCAAAGCCAAATATGTTACAATATCTATTGTTATAAGCATTATCGGCTATTTAATATTAGGTTTTTGTTTAGATGCTTGGCATCCTGGATGGTTGATTTTCTTTATTGTACCAATTGTTGGCGTTTTAGTAGAATAAAAAACATTTGATATGGATTAGTAACACCAAAATTTCTAGTTAAGTGAACGATAGATAGTGTAAACATCGTCTAGAAATTGTGTGAATGGACCATTGATGTGAAAAGAGGAAATGCTTTTCCGATTCAGCCGCGTTAAGGCTATCGAGGATATAAAATGATATTTTATATTAAAAAAAGGTGGTACCACGAAACTTCGTCCTTTACTTTGGATGAAGTTTTTTATTTTTATATATAATAAGGAGGATTTTTTATGAAAACAATTATATCTGGTGTTCAACCATCTGGACGCCTCACTTTAGGAAATTATCTTGGTGCTATTAAAAATTTTGTTACAATTCAAGAAAATGAAAAATATGATGAATTTTTCGTTTTTATTGCAGACTTGCATGCAATAACAATTGCTAAAGAACCAATTACACTAAAACAGAGTATTCGAAAACTTGCAGCATTATATTTGGCTTGTGGACTAAATCCTGAAAAAGTAACCCTTTTTATCCAATCGGAAGTTCATGAACATGCAGAAATCGGTTATTTATTGCAAACTATCTCATATATAGGTGAACTTGAGAGAATGACACAATATAAAGACAAAAAAATAAAACAAATCGAAGGCGTTTCTAGTGCCCTATTGACCTATCCTGTTTTAATGGCTGGCGATATTCTTTTATATAATGCAAGTGATGTGCCCGTAGGACAAGATCAAAAACAACATCTAGAACTAACCAGAGTAATAGCCGAAAGATTTAATAATCGATTTGGAGAAACTTTTCCTATTCCTAAACCTATTATTACAAAAATTGGTGCTAAAATTATGTCATTGCAAGATCCAACTAAAAAAATGTCAAAATCTGATCCACTTGAAAAATCATCAATTTATTTAGATGATTCGGAAAAGATAATTCGGAAAAAAATTGCTAGTGCAGTGACGGATAGTGATGGTATTATAAAATTTGATCCAATTCATAAACCAGGTATTTCAAATTTATTATCTATTATGTCTTGTTGTACAGGAAGAACAATAGAAACTTTAGAACAAGATTTTAAAGGCATTGGCTATGGTGAATTTAAACAAGCAGTTGCCGATAGTGTTGTAAACTTAATTATCCCTATCCAACAAAAATATGAATACTTCTTAAATAATAAAGAATTACTAGATAAAATTTTAGATGATGGTGCGCTAAAAGCTTCCTCTTATGCTAGAAAAACCATTTCTAAAGTGAAAAGAAAAATGGGTCTTATAAGAAAATAAATGAAAAGACATTAGTTCTAAACTTTTCTTTTGAAAATGTTTAGCTAATGTCTTTTTTTAATCAATAATTTTTCCAGGATTTAAAATATGATGAGGATCAAAAACATCCTTAATACCTTGCATTAATTTAACTTGATTTGTACCTAAAAGTTCTTTCATATAAACTTTTTTGGCAAAACCAATTCCATGTTCACCAGAAACAAGACCACCTACTTCTTTAGCTTTTTGATACATATCATTAAATATATCATTTAATTTTTCAGCAAATACCTCATCTGAATAATTATCTTTACAAATATAGATGTGTAAATTTCCATCTCCTGCATGACCAAATGATGGAATCCTTATTTGGTATGTTTTTGCCAACTCATATGTAAATTTTATATAATTAGCAATTTCACTGCGAGGAACCACAACATCACATTCATCCATTTGAGTTGTAGAGGCTTTAATTGCTTCTAAAAAAGCTCCTCGTGCTTTCCAAACTGATTCTTTTCTTTCTTCTGTATCAACAATAAATACATCTGTTGCTCCCAATTTTTCTAAACATATATCTGCCGCAACTTGATAATTATATTTTAATTCTTCCTTATTTTTACCTTCAAAAGTAAGTAAAATATAAGAATCACTTTTAGTATCAGGAAATTTTTTCCCTAAAAATTCTTCCGCAAATAATATTGTATTTCTTTCAAAAAATTCAATTGCAGTTGGTGATACTTTGGCTTTAATTATTTCAGGAACAGCATCTAATCCCTCTTGTTCAGTTTTAAAAGGAACTAATAAACTAATACTTTCAACTGGTTTCGGTTCTAATTTCAAAATCGCTTTTGTGATAATTCCTAATGTCCCCTCACTACCAATCATAAGCTGTTTTAGAGGATATCCTGTTGAATCTTTTACAACCTTTCGTCCAAACCATTCAATATCACCATTAGGTAAAACGACTTCTATAGCCCTAACCCAATCTCTTGTAACACCATATTTAACAGCACGCATACCACCAGCATTAGTTGCAATATTTCCTCCAATTGTTGCACTTTTTTCTCCAGGATCTGGTGCATAAAAATATCCTTTGGGTTCTACATAATCATATATTTCCATTAAAAGTACCCCAGGCTCTACCGTTAGAGTCAAATTTGCTTCATCTAGTTCAAGAATTTTATTCATTTTTGAAGTATTAATAATGATACCACCATATAAAGGAACACAAGCCCCAACAAGACCTGTACCGCTACCTCGTACTACTACTGGAATATAATGTTCATTGGCATATTTCATTATTTTTGATATTTCTTGTGTATTTTTAACATAAAGCATTACTTCTGGTTTTCCCGTAACTGTACCTAACTCATCTTTTGTAAAATCTTCAGAAATATTTGTTCCCCAAATCAAATCTTCTTCACTAACAATTGTTTTCAAATAGTCTAAATCTTCTTGATTGATTTTATTATATTTTATGTTTTTCATAAATCCTCCTATATTAAACCCTTATCCTTTTTTATATTGGAAATTAAACAAGGAACAACTTTATAAATATCACCTACAATACCATAGTGTGATACATCAAAAATAGCTGCTGAAGGATTATCATTCACCGAAATAATCAACTCACTACCATTCATACCAGCAGTATACTGAACAGCCCCACTTATTCCTAAATTGATGATTAATTTAGGTGCAACGGTTCTACCACTTAATCCGATTTGAAATTTGGCATCTTTCCATCCTGCCTCAATTAAAGGTCTTGTTACAGCGACCACGCCACCAAGAAGATCTGCCAGTTCTTCAGCCATTTGTAAATCTTCTTTAGATTTAAAAGCCCTTCCACATGCTATGATAATATCTGCTTCAGAAATATCTGTTACCTTCTCTTTTTCTTTAATATCAATTGTTTTAATATTACTACTCATATCTAGTTTATCAACGTCCATATAAACTTTTTCACCAAAAGGCGTAACTTTATTAGGTTTTTTAAAAATCTTATAGCGAACTGTAGCCATTTGAGGACGGTTATTCGGACAAATAATTTGAGCCATGACATTTCCACCAAAAGCTGGTCGAACCTGAATCAAATCTGTATTTTCTTTGATTCCAAGCATTGTACAATCAGCAGTTAAACCAGTTCTAAAATGTGCTGCTATTCTTGGGGCAAGACTTCTACCAAGTGAAGTTCCGCCATATAAAACAACGGTCGGATGAATTTTATTGATAAAATCTTCAAGACACCTAGCATATCGTTCCATATTGAATTTTTCATATTCTGGACTCTCATAAATAAATACTTTGTCTACTCCATACTCTAAAATTTCCATCAGATATGCATCATTCTTTTTCTTAGAACCAATTAAAATAGCATAAACGGGGTGCTTGATTACCTCCGCAAGTTCTTTCGCTTTTCCAATTAGTTCAAATGATACAGGATGAACACCATCTAAATCCGTTTCAATGAAGACACTAATACCCCGCCATAAGTTTTTATCAATCTTAGGAGTTGAATCTTTTTCAATACTTTCTGTTACTAATCCATTTGGTCCTTTTTTTACACACAAACCACAATTTTTACATCCAGCTGTAAAATTTAGTTTCCCATCAACATACTCAAGCCCACCAAAAGGACACACTTTCATCACTGCCTCAGCAGTTTGATGATTAACCTTTTCTTGATTTATTACTAACTTTTTAGCCATTCTATCACCTATATATATTTTTTATCCTTCAATATTTTTGTAAGACAATCTACTTGCTCATCTAATGAACCTTTAATAACAATTTTGTCCGTATTTTTTGCTGGTGGAAACATCTTTTCAACTTGTGTTGGAGAACCTTTTAAACCATAGTGAGATTCATCTTGATCAATTACATCTAAAAAAGTTACAACAGGAATCTCAATGTTTTGGAAATCCTTTCCCCTTTTATAAGACGGCAATCTAGGCGTAATATGGCCTTTATCAACAGTAATTAGACAAGGGAATTTTACCTCATATGTTTCAATCGTTTTATCCATTTGGGCTCTTACTACAATGGAGTTTTCCTTTATTTCTAATACTTTTTCAACATAAGCAATATGCGGAATCTGAAGATATTCAGCCATCTCCGCTCCTACTTGAGCAGTATCGCCATCTGTTGTTTGTTTACCACATATAATTAAATCAAAATCACCTAATTTTTTAATTCCCTGACTAATAGTATATGCAGTAGCAACCACATCTGCTCCGCCAAATTTTCTATCACTGATTAGCAATGCCTCATCACATCCCATCCAAAGAGATTCTTCTAAAACGGCTTTTGCAGGACCTGGTCCCATTGAAATAGTTTTAATAGTAGCACCATTTTGTTCTTTAATTCTGAGAGCTGTTTCAATTCCATATAAATCATATGGATTCATCTTTGTATTGTTTCCATCTCTAATCAGTACTCCTGTTACAGGATCAATTTTTACATCTGAAGATGCAGGAACCTGCTTTATACATACAACAATATTCATTTTATCACCTATCCTTATTTTTTATTAATAAACTCCATTACTTTTTCATTTAATATTTTTCGATAACTTACTTTAGTATAGCAATGCTCTGATCCATCAATTAATACATATTCACTATTCGGATATAATTCATCATATTTTTTACTATACATTGGAGGTACTGATTGATCAGCCCCACCTTGAACAATTAATACCGGAAGTTCAAAAGTTTCTATATCTTTATATATATCATACCCTTCAAAAGCTTTATCCATTTTTATATTCATATAATAACCACCCATATCAATATTGCCATTCTCATCAATAAAATGATTTTCAAAACGACCATGTATCAATTTAGCAATATTTCCAGCTGGTGATAATAGAATTAGCTTAGTGATATACTCCTTCATTTCAAGCGAAATACGACTTGCAACAGCCCCTCCCATAGAAAAACCCAATAATATTATCTTTCTGTTATTATTTAATCTAAATGCCTCTTCGATAATATGTTTAGCGTCTTCTAATTCCGTAAAAAAGGTAAAATCTTCAAAATTTCCATCACTTTCTCCACTACCCATAAAATCATATCTTAAAGTAGCAATTTGATTATCCGTTAATGTCTGAGTAAGTTGCTTAAATAAATACCCATTTTCATTTTTGTGACCAGTAAATCCATGCAACATGACAACAAGATCTTTATACTCTGATTCTGGTTTGGAAAATAACCCTCTTAAGGTATATCCATTTGAAATTAATTCACGAAATTCAATTTTCATTTTTATTCCCCATATTTTCTTTTAAAATTTTGTTAATATTTCTATTATATTTTTTTAACAAAGTATCTATTTTCTCCTTATCTTTCATATCTAAAAGATATGATAAAATAACAGCCTTAACATCGTGATACTCATAAAATAATTTAGTTGCTTCTTCTTTGTTATAATCAGTTGTTTCACAAATAATGGCAATACTTCGCGCAACTAACTTTTCATTAGTCGCTTTTAAATCAACCATTAAATTTTGATATACCTTACCAAGTTTAATCATAGAAGCAGTAGTAAGCATATTGCAAACTAATTTTTGAGCCGTCCCTGATTTCATTCTTGTTGAACCGGTTATTGCCTCGGCACCTGTAATAACTTCAATAGGAAAATCGACCATTTTAGCAAGAATAGATTCTCTAGAAGTTGTAATACAACCACAACTAGCCCCTATGCTTTGTGCATATTCGATGCCACCAATTACATAAGGCGTTCTTCCACTTGCGGCAATACCAACAACAACATCTAATTCTGAAAGATGAATCTCTTTTAAATCATCTACTGCAAGTACTTTTGAATCCTCTGCTTGTTCTACTGCTTTTACCAAAGCCTGTTTTCCTCCTGCTATTAAACCAATAACCATATTTTGATCAACTCCAAAGGTTGGTGGACATTCGGAGGCATCAAGAACACCAATTCTACCTGAGGTGCCAGCTCCAATATAAATCAATCTCCCCTTATTCTCAAAAGCTTCAACAATTCTATCTACTAATAATTTGATTTGAGGTAAAGCTCTTTCGACTGCAAGGGGAACTTTTTTATCTTCAGCATTTATTTTTTGTAAAATCTCCATTGTTGATACTTTATCAATATCCATTGTATTTTGATTTCTAGATTCAGTTGTAATTTGTTTAATATTGATTTCACTCATATTTTTATTCCTCACAAGGTGGATTTGTTATATTTCCTAAAATAACGGCCTTTTTAGCTCCTGTAACAGATGGAAGGTTTGATGCTTGATTTAAAATTGTCATATGACCTAAAATTGCAAACCCAAACGCTTCGTATGCATCAATTTGATCGCTTATTATAATTTTAGCAGTTAAATTTTGTCTTAATAAATCAACCAAAAACTTGTTATGTGCACCCCCACCCGATAAAATAATTTCATCAATATCAGGCAAAAACAACTGATACTCTTTAATAATCGTATAGGCAGTATAAGCTGTTATAGTAGCAATGACATCCTCATTTTTTGGAGTATACTTTTTAATTTTAGAAATTAAATCATCTAAATATTGATCATTATATTTTTCTCGTCCAGTACTTTTTGGATATGGCATATATAAATAAGAATCTTCTAACATCTCATCTAATACTTCAGTAATCATTTTACCCTTTTTTGCAATATTTCCAAAAGCATCATAATCCAAATGGTATAGTTTTTGCATTGCACCGTCTATTAACATATTACCAGGTCCTGTATCAAAAGCAATAACATCATCAGGACTACTATTTTTCTTCAAATAACAAACATTACCTATACCACCAATATTTTGAAAAGCAATATTCTTATTTTGATTTTTATATAATTGATAATTTACAAAAGGAATAAGTGGGGCTCCACTTCCACCTGCTGCCATATCCATTGTTCTAAAATTACTAATAACCTTTTTATTGAATGCATAAGCAATGACGGCAGGTTCACCAATTTGTAAAGTAGAAGAAAAATATCCATCCATATGATTCGGATTGTGCCAAATTGTTTGGCCATGCATTGCAATAAAACCTACTTCTACCATATTGCAACTTGTATCATTTATAAATTGTTGAATTGCCTCTACATAGGCATAAGCAACTTCATAATTTAAACTACAAATTTTTTGAACCGTTGATGTGTCATTTTTCGATGCTTCCTTAATCTTATTAATTAAGCTTAAACGATATTTATAACTTTTAAATTGCTCTATCTCATATGTGTAATCCTTTTTAATTTGATGAATATTTACAAGACAAATATCGATTCCATCAAGTGAAGTTCCACTCATAATTCCAATAGCTTTCATAATTATCTCCTATTCATTCATTATTCGTTGCAAACTTATACACTCCAAATAATTGTTCACCATCATTTATTTTATATTTTAAATCAATCTTCACTTTATCCATATATTCCTTAAATCCTTCAATGATATACTCCCCATCATTATCAATAAAACCACCTGTTAAACCAATAATTGTATTATTTTTTAAATTCAGTTTTTTCATTAGATTTATAGTTTGTTTGGCAAGTTCAAAACCTTGATTTTTTAATAATTTCATCGCTTGTTTATTACCTAATTTTGCTTGTTGTTTAAAAAATATACTGAGTTTTGCAATTTCATCTTTTGAATTTTGATAAAACAAGTGATTGAATTCTCTTATATTTGACATTTTATAATTATTCAAAAAAGCATATTCTAATTTATTTAGTCGAATACCTGCTTCATATTTCTCAATCATCTTTACACAAAAATCATGAACAATTGCATATGCACTGCCTTTTTCTCTAAGTAAATGTCCCCACCCACCTATTAACATCGTCTCATTATGATTTTTACCGAAAATAGCAACACCTGTTCCGGCAATTACAACCATTCCAGCATCTTTACTATTTTCTAAAACTGAATATAATGCAGTCATGGTATCACTTGTAATTATACAGGTAGAAAGATATTTTTGTTCAAAATAATTTTTAACATCTGTTATACTACTTAATGCACTAATCCCAGATACCCCGAAAACCATTTTGATAATTTTCATTGGAGTTTGATAATGATTGATTGCATCAATCATTGATTTTTCAATATTAACATACCATCTATCATAAGTAACAGCCGGAGAACCACTTTCCGCAAAACCTCTAGCTAGTATGGTACCATCCTTTGAAAAAATGGCTGCTTTAGAGGTAGTACCGCCTGCATCAACACAAATATAAACTTCCCTTTTATTCATCATCTTTTTTTATAAAACAAAAAGGTTTACCTTTTTTCAGTTGTTCTACTATTATTTTGCTAATATTTACATGTCCAATAACATTTACTCTTCTATCTGGTTCTAAATTTTTTAAAATAATATTTATTTCACCACTATATCTTAAAAAATCTTTATTATCCACAGTTACATCATAAACTCTTCTTTCACAAAAGTGATTAAATGGGAGAATTTCTGCTTGTCTTTTACCACTTATTCTTAATACTTCATCATTACAATCGGTTCTAATATAAAAAATACCACTAAGAAAATCAAAATCCTTAAAACCATGATATGGTTCAAATTCAACCAAAATTTCTTCTTTTTGATGATATGATAAAAGTTTTAGCTCATCATTTGAAGCATATGCATCCGAAAACAATATTTCATCTATCCCACATGCTTTCAATTCTTCAATGGCCAAATTTAAACTGATTTTACGATGATTTTCAACTGTTGGTAAGCCCTCATACATAGGAGGTCTAAAACTATAATGAGATGGTATAAAACCACTAACCATAATACCAAGATGATGGTAAAATTCGATTGTCTTTTCACAAAACTCAATGGTATGCCCTGTGTGGAGTTTAGGGTAATAATTAAAACTAGCACGTATTTGTTTGGGATTTAATCCTTTTTCAATCAATTCCAATATGGTTTTTTTAGAAAAAGTAGAAGCATTTATTTCTATTTTATATTTTTTTTCATGAGACAATTTTATTATTTCGTCATAACTAAAACCATAGTCTAGTCTCAAAGCATACAAATTCGGTGGTAGGATAATGTTGTCATATACCCTTTTAGAAATATCTAATGATAATTTCATACCTAATTGATCTACCTCATCAATCAATTCTTGCAATTGTTTAATATTAAAATTAGCTTCGGTAATATGAGCAGAAGTAAAAACAATTTCATACCCTAACTGTTTAGCTTTTCTAATATATTCAAGATTTTGAAAGTGAGTATATTGAGGTAGTCCGATATAAACTGATACACCTTTTTTAAACATATTTAATCACTATTTATAAATATAATATTTTTTACTAATATGCAAGAAGTTCTTTGAATCAATTTCAAGATTTTCAAGTTGTTCTTGAAGAGGAATTGTATTTTCAATAATAGTATCTTCTCCTGCTTCAAAATGAAATAATGTTGGTCTTCCTTCTGTATATGGCTTATTTATTTCAAAATAATCTTTATATTTTGTTCTAATATGATAAAGCATTGTCCAACTCGTTTTCACAGCCTCAAACGTTTTTCTATCGGTTATATGTACAAAAACCCCTCCGCATAATGTCTTTGCATACTTTGAAAAAGTAGGTGTAAAATATTGAGGTCTAAAATATACGCCCTTTAAGTTATAACTATTCAGTTCTTCTGCAAGTCTTTCTGATTTTATCCAAGGAGCACCTATTAGTTCAAAAGGAGTAGTAGTTCCTCTACCTTCAGAAACATTTGTTCCTTCAAAAATACAGGTTGCATTATACACGTAAGCAGTAGCAATAGTAGGAAGATTAGGAGTTGGTATGACCCATGGTAATTGTGTATCTTCAAAATCCATCCATCTTTCATAATTTAACATAGGTATGACTGTTAATTTACAATTTATTTTATATTCTTCATTAAATAATTTGGCTAACTCACCCATTGTCATACCATGACGTTGCACAATTGGATAATATCCCACAAAAGAACGATATTTATCAGTATTTAATATATTCCCTTCAACTTTCTCACAGTTTATTGGATTAGGTCGATCAAATACAACAAATTCTTTATCAAATTCAGCACAAGCCTGCATACAATATGCCATTGTATAAATAAACGTATAATATCTTGAACCACAATCCTGAATATCAATTGACATTATATCAATTTTATCCATTATTTCCTTTGAGGGTCTTCTAGTTGCTCCATACAAACTATATACCATAATTCCTGTTTCATCATCAACATAAGACTCTAGATGTTCTCCTGCTTGAATACTTGCTCTTATTCCGTGTTCAGGAGAAAATAATGCTACTAAATTAGTTTTTTCATTCAGAATTTCAATTGAACTTTTAAAATTTGAAGCAATACCTGTTGGATTTGTAATCAGTCCTATTCTTTTTTTGGCAAAAACAGACTGAAATTCATCTATTCTTTCTATTCCTAAAATCGTTTTTTTATTTATCATCTTTGATATCCTCCTCTACTTTTTTATTTATTTTTTCAAAATCAATTTTTGCAAAACGATAATAAATTGGGGTAGTAATCTTTATTACTAGATAAAGTGGCAAACTAATACCAATAATCATCCAAATTCCCAAAACCCAAGGAACAAATAAACATAATACTAAAACACCTATAATTACAATAGTAGCCAAAAGCATGAATAATGTTGTTAAAAAATATCTTACCGAAATATACATCGATGTTTTAAAAATTTGTACATTATTCAGTTTATTAAAAGTAATAAGAAGCAATGGTGTATGAACAATAATAAAGGTAAAAACAATAAGACAAATAACGATAACAACAATCCCAATTTGAGCAAAAATTTCCATCATTTCACTATTTCCAAAATCTTGATAACTCCAAAAGAAATATCCGTAAATTCCTGCCGCAAAACTGAATAGGAAAAATAACCCCATCAGAAATGATTTCCAAAAATACGTTTTAAAATTTTTGAAATATGGTTTAAAGATTGCAGTTTCTGTTATATTATTTTTTATAGTTGCTGTAGCCGCAACGATTGCGGGAAATATCGTTATAACAGGAATTGAAAGTATTATTATTAAAAGATTGATTACTAGTAATTTATATAATAAATCAAAAAATCGATAAGTTTTTGATGAGTATTTTTTTTCAATATTCTCAATCTTCATATTCCTATTTCCTTTCATCAGATTACTTATATATTATATCATATTTTTTTATATTAGTCTTTTATAAAGTAATAAAAATATTATTTAACAATAAAGAAAAGCTCTCCTAACATTAGAAGAGCTTTTGACATCTATACCATTAGATGATAATATTAGATATTATATCCCATATCACGAAGAGCTTGTTCATATGCTGGTTGAATTGAATTCAATTCAGTAGCAGCAGAAATTGTTGAATTTGAACAAATCTTTGAAGCAAGTACCCAGAATCCATTTGGACCAAAGTGTGATCCACCACCTGCTGTCATTGAAATTAAATCTAACAATTCAAAATATGTTTTGCCTTGTACTGACATAATTACATCCGCATAAATTTCATGGTCAAATTTAGTTAATAACCAGTTACGATATGCTTCATCTTCCTCAACTTCAGCAACATCAGGATCTGCTCCTAATCCGTCATATAAATCATACATTACTGCAAAGATAATTTTATTATCAATTTTTTGTTTTCCATTTTTAGTATCTAAAACAGAATAGCAACTTGTAGAAGTATAAGGAATTAAGAAACTTGAATTAGATAAATCTAAACCTTTAATATATTCACCACTATCTTTAACTAATTCTAATGGATTATCATTGGCATCAAGGATAGCCTCATTTGAATCAAAAGTTGTTATTGGAGTACCGCCTTGACCATCTGCTGTTGGATATGGAACTGCTCCAATTGAGAATGTACATCGTGCTGGATCAAATCTTGATGCATCATCAATAAACCATAAATCACCATGTACAATTGCACTGCGTCCTTGTACAAAAGATGTGGCAACATCTTCAACACTTCTTGGTTCATAAGCTGATGTTGATCTTAAACTTTGTATTTGTGTAACCTTATTGATTACTTCTGGTGAAGTTAAACCTAAACTTGGTCTAGATGTTGAAATTTTAACACCACTTGCTGCAGTTGCACCAATAATAAATTCAGCATATCCTACTGATAATGCATAATATTTAGAACCATCAGAAGAAACTTTTGAAGACAATGCAGTTTGTAACTCATTTACATATTGTTCAAATTTTGTCCAAGTCCATTCACCTTTTAACCATAATTCAGCAGGATTTTCAAGAGCACATTCAGCAATTAAATTTTCATTAAAATACATAAAATAATCTGGTCTAACGCTACCTTGAATATATCCATATACTCTTTGTGATGTTGATGCTACTTGATTATTTGTTGTATCTTGTTGATATGTTCCTGGAACATAATTTTTTGAACCTGTTGGTGTTTCTACATAACCTATTTCTGTAAAAATACCTTCAGTAACACGACCTTGTTGATCAATTTTAGCAAGTTCAGCTAAACAACCAGCAGAAACTAGCGTTGGAATCCAAGAACTTGCAATATTAACAACATAGTAATCATTATTTGCAAACCAACCTGAAGGTTGATTGTCCTTAATATATTTAATACGTGAAGGACCCCAAGAAGCAGAATCATCCCAATTTACATATGAAATCATAATTCCATATTTTGATTCTACATCACGTTGATGTCTTTGTTTGATGTTTTGTGAAGTACCTGTATAATTTGTATTAAATGGATCAAATTGTTCAACTGGTAATACTAAAATTTTAAACTCTAATTGGTCAGCTTTCCAACCACCTGTTTGTTGATTTGGTTCCCATTTTGGTGTATAAACTCCTGGATTAGTTCCACCTTCTTTAGTCCAAGATGCAACTAATGTAATATTTTCCCCAATCTCAGTATTTGTATTAAATGCAATACCATTTAAAGTCCAATAGTCAAACTTATACCCCTCGCGTGTAGGTGTTGGAAGTGTTCCTATAGTTCCTCCCTCTGGAACTCTAATTGTATTACTCTCACCACTTGGAAGTGTACCACCATTTGCATCTAAAGTTACTGTAAAATAATTTACATCACTCTTTTCTTCCCAAACTGCTCTTAAAACAAAACTTTCTTTTACTGGAGTTGAGAAATCATAACTTGTATCTCCTTTATTCCATCCCTTAAAATCAAATCCAACTCTTGTAGGATCTGCTGGTTTTGTTACAGTTTTGCCATATTCAACTGTTTGTGGAGAAACTGATGAACCACCACTCGTTGTAAATGTTATTGTAAATGTTTTTACTTTCCAAACAGCATTTAAAGTGATATCCTCTTTTACAGCTGATGAGAAATTATATTTAGAGTCACCTAAATACCATCCATCAAATTCGCTTCCCTCTTTTGTAGGATCTGCTGGTTTTGTTACAGTTTTTCCCTTTTTAACTTCAACTGGATCAATACTTGTTCCACCATTTGAGTTAAATGTTACTGTAAATTTCTTTGAACAACTTGTCAAAGTAAAAACAGCAATGATAGTTAGTAAAAATACTAAAAATCTTTTTTTCATTCTTTCACCCTTTCTATTTTTTATATTGTTTTTGCCATATAAAAATATGACTTAAAAACCTCAAAACCAAATTGTCGATAAAAATCTAATAATCCCGTCCAATCAATAATAATATCACTTACATTATTGTCAATTAAAACGTTATGAGCATAGGCTACTATATCATATCCTATATGTTTATTTCGGTATGAGGCATCTACTCCAAGTGGACCAATTCCACCAAGAGCTACAAAACGTTTACGCCATGTTAGGCTATAACTAGTCAATAATATGTCCGTTGTTGGTAAACCAATTTTGGCAAAAGCACAAATAGTATGATTGATTATCCCAACTACGTATTCTTTTCCGGTACCACCATTTTCAAAATAGTCAATCGCTTCTTTTTCCCAACGACCTGGCCAATTTCTTTGTATGAAAGCAATCAATTGTTCTTTATCATCTATTGAACATATTCTATATTCAATATCAAGATTTCTAAGTTTTAATTTATCATCTTTTTTTAAATGATTACTTTTAATCAAATCATAAGTATCATAGGTTCTTACAAAACCTCTTCTTTCAAACCAATTTGCGCTATTTTTCAGATCTACTGGTAAACCAGGAAAATAATTTAAATAATCCTTACCTATATAAAGGTTTTTTTTGCCTAATCTTTTTAAATTTAATTCAACTAAATTTAATAATTTTGTTCCAATTCCATTTCCTCGATTTGATTTATTTACATAAAACAAACTAATCCAACAATTTTCATCATATGTATTGATATAGAAATCCTCATTCCAAACTTTACATATAATAAAACCAATTAAATAATCATCCTTAGTTACAACATATGAATATTCTAAAGAGGCATTTAATAAATTTCTTTCAAATAATTCCTTAGAAATAGGATATATTTTACCATATTCAGTATTCCATAGGTAGTAAATATTTTCTTTTTGCTTATAATTTTTTAATTTTAAATATTTCATTTAAATAAAGAGGTGAAGTCCCCTCCACCTCCGACTTTCAGTTACAAATTAATGTCTTTTTCTAAGAACTAAAGCAAGGAGAGTGGCAGCACCAGCAATTTCTAATACTAATACAGCACTATTCTTACATCCGCCTTTTGCATTTTCATCTAATGTTGTTTGTACTCCTTCAACTTTTGCAGAAATATCAGCAACAACATCTTTTAATTCATCGATATTTTTATTGTTAGTAACATTGTTATTTTCAACTAATTCAAATAACTCATTAATTTGTGCTTGTAAAGCCTTAATTAATCTATCTTGAGTTTCTTGTGTATCATAAATATCATTAACAATATTTTTTAAACTTGTAAGTTGATTATTAAGATCATTAAATGCAGTTGTTAAATTTTCTTCAACGTATTTATCAGCTACTATTACTAATGTATAATCTACACTTCTAACATTATTTGACTTATCATAAACATTTACTCTAATAGTTAACTGCATATCCTCACCAGGGTTTAGATTTACAGTATCAACTGGATTAGATACTTCTTCCCACCAAGTGAAAGTAGCATTCTTTAAGTCACCATCAACATTATCAACAGCAAGTACGATACCATCACGGCAATCAAAATCATCACCTTGTTGAATTACAACTCTACGAGTAGTAACATTTGGAGCAGTAATATCTCTTACAGTAACATTGAATTTAACACTTGCTTTCTTTGTATGAGCATTATTCCAAATAGTTGCAGTTACTGGATAAGTTCCTTCTTTTGGATTAGCAAAATCTAAATCTGTATCAAAATCAACATATTGAGTAACGTCATTACCTAAAATATTCACACCATTGTATTGCGCATCATAAGCATTAACAAGTGTATATTGATCAATTGGATTACATACTACTGCATCTCCTTGTTTATTAGGAATGTAGAATAAATTATCTTTATTTACATTAATAATTGGTGTATATGAATCTACAACAACATATTTAATCGTAAGTGATGAAGAAATATTAGTAGATGTATTTAAAACTTTAAATGTAACAACCCAATTTTCATTAGGAGCTTTCATTGTTGCATCTAATGTATATTGTTCCCATTTTTCTAAATTAGTTCTAGGATCAATCCAACTTTCGTTATTTCCATCACCAAAATTGAAACCAAAATATGTATGTGCTTCACCATTTAAGAAATACCAAATTGCATAGTTAATTCCTTGAGGAGAAGGGCAATAGAAACTTTGTGCTGCTTTTTCAATATTTGCTAAAGTTCCTGTATAAGTATCACCGCCAGGATATGCTAACATTGTTTGATAAATTCTATCAATTAACCAAGCCCAAGCATCTCTATTTTCTTTTACATTAAAGAATGCAGGACTATCTTCTGGATATTTATCATTTGGTGTACCATCTGGATTAGTCGCATTTGCTTCACTTGTAGCCATAAATGTACCCCAACCCCACCAAGCATGCCAATTTGCAGCAGTATCAAATGGAACTTCAGATACTTCAACACCACGATGTTTTGCAACTGCAGCTAAGAAATCATTTTTAATATCTTCAATACTTGTATAACCAGTTGATGGAGCAACTTGTGATAATGATGATCCACCATTAGTGATTGTATCAATATAAAATTCTAATGCTTCACTTGAAGCAGTATAAGATGTTAAATCATCTTGTACACCCCAATATCTCATAATACCATTATAATTAATATTTTTAACTGGATTAAAGACATTTCCTTGCATAACTTCAACAACATTTTGACCAGCTAATAATTGATAAGAAGCACCATCAATAACTTTATCATCAAATGTTAAACCTGTTACTGAGAAATTATATGTTCTTTGTTCAGCTATACCAATCATTACAGAGTTGCCTTCTTCATCTTTTACTTCTTCTCCATTCGCATCTTTTTTAGCTAATTGAGTTCTACCATATAAATAACCATTTAAAACAGTTGATTTAAAGAATTCATTAGTTGCAGCAAGTCCTCGATCTAAGAATCCAAAGTCATATACAAATCCACCTGCAGGAATTCTATATGTTCTAGTACATGCACGAGTTGTATTATTAGCAATTTGCGTAGCTTCTGCTTCGTCTTTTCCTTGTGCCATTAATGTTTTTATATAAGCTGTGATTTGATCGCCTTTAATGATATGAGCAGAGTTATCAGCATTACCTACAAAAGCAATACAAATATATCCGCCATCTCTTTCATAGCAGTAATCCCATAGATTTGGATCCCAGCCATCAGCTAAATATCCTACTTCATTGACATTTTCTGGTGCTTCTTCAAAGAATTCCCAAACAAATCTTGAATAAAACATTCTATCTTCATCTGTTGGAACTTGAATTGTTTCACCACTTTCATCCATAACAGGATTACCTTCTTCATCAACCAAATCTTCCATTACTTTATCGCAAACAACGCCATCTTCAATTTTAGTAACAGTACCATCAACATAACAATATTCTGGAGCAAATTTATAATCACCTTCACCTGATGTATATTGATCATCTAAACCAATACCTCTAATAACTTGACCTTGAGCATTGAATACAATTGATCTATTATAATAGTTTGTACCTTCATCACCTAAACCAAGTTGAGTTGGATCAAACTCAATATCTTCACCAGTAATATTTGTTCTCATATGTGACAATGATGGGTCAGAAGCAGCACCATTTGCAGCTTGTTTACCATCTGAAAATTTAGTAGCAATTACTTGTCCCGCTTCATTTTTTTGATAAAATAGAATATTTTTACCAGCACCAATAATAGGTTCACCGTTTGTATCTACTGCGGTTGTATGACCACTGAAATATACTGCATAATATTTTCCTGTTGGTTGACCACTTTCATCTAATTGAGCAACCCTTAGTCTAGTTTCATTCCATGGATACATTCTAGCAGTGCCTTGCCAGTTTGGATCCTCCTTAGCGTCATTGTCATAATAATTTGGAAAAGTAGTCATAATACTATCCATAATATATACGGCAATTTCATCATCTAATAATGTTGGATCTTCTGTAAATTTATCTGCAGCTTTTGCTGGATTATTTACTGCAAAAACACCAACTAATGCAATTGTGAGCACTAGTGTACTCAAAAAAGCAAAAACTTTTTTCATAAAATATTTTCCTCCTATTTATATATTTTGAAAGCGTTTGCGATTATATTATAGCATATCAATAAATCATTTGCAAGAAAAAAAGAATAATTTTTTAAAAACGTTTACACAATTTTTAACAAATTTGATATTTTATACTAAAAAAAGAAAAATCATCCAAAAAAGCAATTTTTTTTACTTTTATTTAATGGATGATTATCTATCATTTTTAGTTTTTTAATTACATTTTTGAATACGCATCTTGATCAATAATAACTGTAACATCTGGATGTTTATGTAAAATAGATGCTGGAAAATCAGTTGTAATATCATCTTTTAATAATTTTACTACTGTGTCAGCCTTATTTACACCGCTAATTAGCATTAAAATTTTTTTAGCTTTCATAATATTGCTAATTCCCATTGTAATTGCATGGGTAGGAACTTCATCTAATGAGTGAAAGAAACGTTTATTATCTTGTCTTGTTTTATCGGTTAATTTCACAACAAATGTTTCTTGGTCAAAATGAGTACCTGGTTCATTGAATCCAATATGTCCATTACCACCAATGCCTAATAATTGCAAATCAATTGTAACCTTATTAAGCATATCATTATAAGTTTTACAATCATCTTCTAAATGATCATTAGAAACCGTTGGTATATGCACATTTTCTTCGTTTATATCAACATGATTGAACAAATTATCATGCATAAAATAATAATAACTTTGTGGATGATCTTTACTAATACCACAATATTCATCTAAATTATAAGTTTTTACATTTTTAAATGAAATTTCTTGATTTTCATATGCTTTAATTAAATTTTTATACGTACCAATTGGACTACTACCTGTTGCGAGACCTAGTGTACAACTAGGATTATTTTTTATCATATCACCAATAATTTGAGCACCAAGTTCACTCATAGCTTCATAATCTTTAACTACTATAACTTTCATTTTTAATTTCTCCTTTAATTATTTAACACTAACAGGTAAGATTCCCTTTGCTTCAATTTCGCCTGTCAAATACTTTACTAAAGCCTTGAAACTAAGAACAGTTGCTTCATAAGCACAAACATATGTTGGAACATCTAAAACATTAATATCATAAGGAGTTCTAACCGCAACTACAATCAGTTTATTCTTATCAATTTTATTAATTAAATCGGCTTGCGAAGAGTTAAAATTTGCATTATAACTACAATAAACAATTTTATCATATTGATTCGTTTTTTTCAATAAATTTGTTTGCTCAATTTCAGTTGGAGCAATTGAAATATAATGTTTGTCAACATGAAATGGCATATAATCAGCAAGACAACTTAAAGTATTATCATCATTTTCAACTAATGTTACTACCTTTATTTGTGGAAAAACAACTAATATTTTATCTTTTTTTGTAAGTGGCAAAAGATGATTATTATTTTTTAATACTGTAATACTATCTTCAGCTACCTTTTCGGCAAATTTCATTCGCTTTGGTTGTTCTAAATCCACTTTAATATCATCAAAACATTCAGCCATCTGACCAACACGATATTCTCTTTTATATTTCAAAATTCTTTCCACTGCTGCATCAATAATGCTAAGCGGTATTTTCCCTTCTTCAGCAAGTCTCAATGCTATTTCAGCAAACTCTTTTTGCATTTGTACATTTCTTGCACCACATAAAAGCAATATGTCACATCCAGAATTAAATCCATTATAAACGATTTCTTCTAAACTAAAATTATCAAAAACCGCTGACATAGTTAACGAATCAGTTACTACCAAACCTTTAAATCCCATTTCTTCACGAAGTAGACCTGTTATAACTTTTTTAGATAATGTTGTTGGATATTTATCGTCATATTTAGTATAAAGAACATGACTTGCCATAATACCTGGTAAATTGAAATCTACAACTTTTTTAAATGGTATCAGTTCTATTTTATCAAGACGCTCTTTATCAAAATCAACAATAGGAAGACCAACATGTGAATCAACAGCCGTATCACCATGACCAGGAAAATGTTTCACTGAAGTCATTAATCCCGCTTCGTGATATCCTTTAACAGCTTCTTCCATATACTCCGCAACAACATTTGGATCCTCAGAATAAGATCTTACATTGATGACTGGATTTTTAGGGTTATTATTTACATCGCCAACAGGAGCAAAATTAAAGTTAAATCCTAAATTTCTAAGTTCTATTCCCATATTTTTAGCTAAAATATAGGCATTTTCTTTATTATTTGTAGCACTGATTGCCATAGCACCTGGTGACTGAACAATACCTTCTGTTACTCTAGCAACCATACCACCTTCTTGATCAATAGCTATAAATGGTGGTATTTTGGCATTTTTGTTAATCTCTTTGTTCAATTCAAATATTTGTTTTGGTGTAATACAATTATCTTTAAAATAAATGATTAATCCAGCTTCAATATCTTCAACTTGCATTTTCAACTCTGGACTATACTTATCACCTGAAAAGGCAAGTCCTATCATTTGTCCTACCTTTTCTTTTAATGTCATATTTTTAATGTCTTTCATATTTCTACTTTTTCTTCCTTAATAGTACAATTGCCCCACTGAAAAGCCCTATCCATGTTAGCATACGAATTACTTTTGTCTTACTACATTTCTTGCATCCTTTCTCTTCTTTTGGCTCTTCTGGTTTCTTTAGTGCTTC
>FR890809.1 GCA_000433035.1 Staphylococcus sp. CAG:324
TTGTTGTTGGTGTTGCTTTCCCTAACTTACTTTCAACTGCTGGGTCGCGCATTACTAAAAAGATAGCATTTCCAGTAGAACGTTCACTACCATCTGATGGTCGGTTCACAACATCAAAACCGCCTTCATTATTACGAACAATCAATGTTGAAGAACCTCCTCCATCAAGATTATATGCATCAACACAACCTGCAAGTTTCATTATTTCGGCTCCCTCAAATAAAGAAACCCCATAATTTTTTTCAGCTGCAGTTTTACCACGACCATCAACAACCATCAATACTGGTGTTCCATCTGCTTTAAAACCAATAAACGTTCTTGGATGATCAGTATAAATAAATGAATCTGTCGATTTTTGAAATTGTGATTTACCATCCACTAACATTTGATGAATAAAACCAACACTTTGAGTAACATTACTCCAATTGCCTTCATAATTATGTTGACATCTTACTAATGTACCATTTTGTAATTTTTGTTCATAACTTGAATCTTTTGTGGCAAGATAAAATTCACGAGTAATTTCTTGTTTTGTCCCACCATCTTCAGTTGTTACTTCCCTTATTTGTCTTGGTTTTTCATCAACCGTTCCTGGTCTTGACGTTTCAATTGATCCTTTTACAAAAACAGTTTCATTTGTACCATTAGATATTCTACACATCGTATATTTTCCTACATATACTGTATAACCTGTTAAATCATGAGATTCAATCATATCTTTTGTATAAAGATTGATTCCTGTTTCTTTAGGAGCTTCATTATATGAAGCAATAGGAAATTGCTCAACAACTTCTCCTTCACTACTCATCAGTTGAAGATATAAATCAGAAATTTCTGGATCACCTACAATTATTTCATTATTATCACTAATTCCTATTACTTTTCGATGACCTCCAACATAATCAGCCCTATACATATCACCATCAGCCATGAAATTATTGGTTGGTTCCCAAGTTATTTTTCCTGAATTTTGAAAAAAGTCACCATTTACTCCTGCAACTACAATCCATCCTGGATGATGGGCCTCCCAATCTTGAGCACAAATTTTCGTGGTTGCGGCATTCCAACTATCCGCATTTTGTTTTGTCCAAGTTACAAGTTTTACACCATTATCATAATTTTCCAAATCAACCCACTGAACAAAATGTTCTTGAAATATTTTTGCCGAATCACCATTTAAAAGCGAATTCATTTTTTGTTCATAAAGACTTACTCCACCAAGTAAATCTATCTTCTCTAAATCTGTAACTGTATTCACATATGCTGAGTCAGTATTTGTTGCTCCTATTGCAACATTACTTTCTAAATGGGTTACGAAGGTTAAACTCAATAACCCTATTACAAAAAATACGAACACTTTAAAACATTTTATTTTTTTCATTTTATCTCCTTATTCAATCACTTAATTTTTATTATTGTTTTTTTCTAAAATATAAAAGAACACTCGAAAAAGCAAAAGTAAATAAAATCATACTGATAACTGATGTTTTACTACATTTTTTACATCCTTTTTCTTCATTTTGATGATCATCTTTTTCAAGCGGTTCACCTTCAGTTTTTCCACATCTTGAACAGGTTTTTGGTGCATCATATGTAGCATCTACCCAATTATGGCCTAAAGCCTCACCTTCTTGTTTGTGACATTTTGAACAATATTTAGGACTATCACATGTAGCATCTATCCAACTATGATGAACAACCCTAGTTTCACCACAAATATTACAAATTTCATCGCAATCATTATCATATTCGTGAGAACATTCTTCTTTTTCATAAACAAGTTCTTCTGATTCAACCGTAAAGGTTCGATTATCTAAATCTACGTAGCTGATTACAAGTTGAAAAACATACTTATTAGTAATAAAATCCAAATTTTCGAAAGTGATAATATCACTTTTATTTGTTACTGCTGTTTTTTCACCATTCTTTAGAATGTATGCTTCCTTGACTAATTTATCAGCATCTTCATATTTATATTCAATTGATAATTTATTTGAAGTTTTTCTGTTTTGTTCAAAAGTAACAATGCTTGGTATTTCATATTCTAAGGTTTTATAGGTTTGAACTTCTACATCTTTTGTATACACTTCATTTGTTATTTTATTTTTAATGGTATAGGAATAAGAAATTTGATATTCTCTGCCTTTGACCAAATTATCAATTGTAAACTCTTCAACGTGATCCATATAATATTTTTTACCATCAATGTCAAAGACTATATTAGTAATTTCTAGTACTTCATCACTTTGTTCAAGTTTGATTAAAAACCCATGCGATTGCGATATAAAATACACTCTTTCGTTGTATTCTTTTGTTTGAATTGGAATAGAAGATTGATATGTATTTCCATCATAGGTAAAACTTATTTCAGCTAAATATTTTTCCCCCTCATGTAATCCTGTTATTTCAATTTCTTGTTGTTCATCTAATACATCTATTGTTTTTCCATCAACTTTCAGTTTTATATTTGTCATTTTTTCAAATATATCACCAGTTTTTTTCTTTAAACTAACAGTAGTAGGTGTAGAATCAGCTAATGAAAAAACAAAACCAGGATCTCTTACTACCATTAATAAAGCATTTCCAACTCTTCGTTCTACTCCTTGATTTCCATCACTAGGTGTATTAATTGTTTGAATATTTCCATATTCATCTCTTGCGATTAAGGTAGCCGAACCTCCACCATCAAAATCCCATGCATCTACACAACCAATTTCCTTCATATAATAGGCAGCCTCCGACAATGTCATACCACTTGAAGTAGATCCTCCAATTACTGCCATTACATATGACCCATCAGCTTTAATACCAAATAAACATCTCGATTTAGTACAAGTGATATAACTAATGTCGCCACCTTTTCCATAAGTTTCAATTATTTCTGCCTTTTTTTCTGGATTGCTGTGTCCTTCATATAAGACTTTATTATTATCTAAAATTTTCCAATAATAACTTGCACTATTATAAACATTAGCCCATTCATTCATATAGTCTTTTTGAACTTTTACATAATCGCCAACTACTAAATCATCTAATGAACCATCCTTAGAAACTAGGAAAAATTCCTTTATTGAAACATTATTGGTTCCATCATTATAGAAATCAAGTGGTCTTTCGTTTTCTTTGCCATCTCTTATTTCTTTAACATAACCTTTAACAAAAATTTCACCATTTGAGGTTTGACGAACAACATCATATGTTCCTACGACTACTTTGTAATCCCTTAAATCATAAGCAGTCAGATTGTCCTTTGTTAAAACAGTAACTCCTGAAGTACTAATTGTCGTAGGGTTAACTGCAGAAATTTTAGTCGTATTTTTTTCTGTATCAGAATCATTTTCATCAAAGATATGCGCTGTATAATAATCGGTTACATCAGGAACACCTGCCATTAATTCATTATCTTTAGTGAAACCTAAAATTCCTCTCCACCAAGAATTCGTTGTAATATTCATTGGATTAATCATTTCGCCATTTTCCATTGCATTACTAGCCATTTGACCATTTCCATTTATATGGAAAAAATCTGCATTAGTGCCACCTACAACAATCCAACCAGGATTTTCTTTTTCAAAATTGGCCGCAATATCGCTCACACCTGCCATTTGCCATTTTTCCGCATTTCGATAACTCCAAGAAACAATTTTAACTCCTTCACCACCCGCCATTGTTTCTAGGTATTGTGAATCATATTTATAATAATAATCACCAGTGCAATCCATTGGCGCACTAATATCTTGTTGGTGTAGTTTAACACCTCCTAATAGTTCATTAATCGTCTCTTCTCCTTCTACCCTAATCACACCAGAATCACCTATTTTTGCATGAGCAGTTTTGGTAATTCCAACTACAAACATACTGATCAATATCATTGATAGTACTTTTACAAAAAACTTTTTATTCATCCTCTTTCTCTACCTTTCTATATATTTTTATATATTTTTTAAACGACAACTTTACAGCAATATAAATAGGAATAGAAATCCCACCAATTGCCATCACAAAATATAAAGCTATATTTAAACTCATCAATAATGATACAATAAGCACAATCAATATATTATTCAGTATATCTTTAAAAGCCATTATACAAGATAATTTTACAATTTCTTTTAACATTAGATTTTTAAAATAAGCCATTACAAGAGGAATATGGATAAGAATCATAGCTGCAGAAATTACAAAAGGAATAATTAGTAAAAGACCTAAAATATATATAAATCCTTTATTTGCATAAGTCATAAAAAAATTGAAACTATTATAAAAAATAACTATCATTATAGCAATAATTATTGATAAAATAAATGATTTGAGATAATTTTTTTTTAAGCTTTTAAAGAAATCTTTAAATATAGTATTCGTTTCATTCGTTTCATATTGTTTTATCACATCTGTACACGATACAATACTTGGGAAAAACCAAAACAATACTGGAATTAAAGTTAAATATATGAAAGGATGATCATTATTCTCATAAAGAGTGGCAAAAATAATAAAGAAAGAGAATGAAGGGATGATGATCAAAGCATTTAAAATAATTAAACGCAAAACATAATCCAAAAATCGATAAATTTTGCTACGCATAATTCGATCAGATTTCATTTTCTTCATTCTCCTTTTATTAGTTTATTTTATCCAACAATACCCGAACGCTCAACACCTTCAATAAATAATCTTTGAACAAATAAATATCCAATAATTAATGGTGCCATTAACATTAAGGCCGCTGTATTCAATATAACTTGAACAAATAATGGGTTTTTAGAAATACCCTCACCTACTTGTTTTAAAAAATCTTGATATTGTGGTTGATTGATTATTCCATCAATTCTTTCACTCATTGAAATTAATTTTCTAGTTAACATTGGAAAACTCTCACCACTTATTTGATACATACCAGTATAATATGTATCATTCCATTGCCAAACAAAGGCAAATAAAGCAACAGTTGTAATAACACCTCTAGCATTTGGTAGCATTACACTCCAAAATGTTCTAACTACACCAGCACCATCAATTTGTGCTGATTCTTCTAATTCAATTGGAATACCTCTAAAAAATTGTCTAAAAAGGTAAATAAACAATGCTGCTCTAATTCCTTGTCCAGTTAATGATGTTATATAGAAAACAATATCTTTTCCTTCCCCTTTTAGTCGCAATCCATGACCTAATAGACTTTCAAATAATCCTGGATTATCAAATAACCCAAAGAAATTAAATCTTAAAATATCAAAATCATCCAAAAAGAAAGTTCTAGCAAGAGAAATCGCTTGAGGAGGTACAATTAAAGTTAACATAATCAACCAAAAAATAATATTACTTCCTCTAAACTTTAATCTTGAAAAAGCATATCCTGCCAGTGATGTTGCAATCAATTGGCAAATCGTAGATATTGTTGACACTTTTAAGTTACACCATAATCCATGCCAATAATCTAATAGTACTTTAGATAGATTAAAATTAAATAAACTAAATGTCTCTGGAATCCAATTTACCAATTTATTGTTTAAATCAACAGGATGCCTAAATGCCAATGAAATTTCTTGAAAAATTGGAAACACAATAACAAAAGATAATCCGATAAAGATAAAACCTCTTAAAATAGACATCAGTTTTATTGAAGTTTTTCTTCTCATAACAGCTCTTTTAATCGGATTTTTTAAATCTATTACAATTTCATTATATTTATCCTTACTGATTCTTCTAATTTTTTCCCATTTTGTTTCATCAACTATTTCAGTCTTTTCAACTGTAGGCATCAATTCTTCTAAATTCTGTTCTTTTTTTAGTTCTTTTTTCTTATTTTTTGTCGTCATAATAGAAAACCACCTTTGATAAAATTCCTACAATTATTCCCATGATTAGTAAGGATGCTAAAATATATAACCAAGACATTGCCGCATAATAACCATACTCATTGTTATTGTATACTTTATCCATTACATCTCCAATTTCTGATCTCAAAAATGAATCCACAATTGTATATACCACAACTGTTAAAATCATTGGTGAAACCATTGGTAATGTAATTTTCCAAAATTGTTCATAACCTGTTGCACCTTCAATTGTGGCAGCCTCATAAAGATGTTTAGGAACTGACTGAATAGCAGTTAAAAAGATAAGAATTTGAATACCAGAATAAGAAATTGTTCTGTAAATGGTTGATGTTATACCCGATAAGAAAGTAACTAGTTTTACTGGCACACCAATTCCTTGCATAAATTGCTCCAAATCAAACAATTGAGTCAAAGCATTAGATCCCGCTGAATTTAAAACAGCATCAACTCCTTCGGCTGCCGCAAGTGCTGCAGTAATGGCCTCTGAATTAAAAACAACTGGTAAAAAGAAGATAGCTCTAACAACTGCACGACCTTTAAATTTGCCATTTAACATTACCGCAATCAATAGACTAAATATTGTGATTACTACTGTATCAACTACTGTATCAACGGCTGTATTCCATAAGCTTACAGGGAAATCAGCATTCACCCTTAAAGCATATTTATAATTGTTAAATAAATCAATTACTGGTTGTGCCGTATAGTCATATTGGGTTCCATTCATTGGAAAGACTTGGGCAAAATGAAACGTTCCATTTGGTTCAACTGAACTAAATGAATATATAAATGACATAAATAACGGATAAATAAAGAATAAACAAAAGCCTAAAATAGTTGGCGCTAAAAATAACCAAGAAATCAATACTTTTTGTTTTTCATAACGCATTTTATCATATACTAATTCTTTAAATAATCGACATGGATAGAAAACAAAAAACCAATTTTTAACAATAAAATCAATTACTTTTTTAAAACCTTTCCAAAAAGATTGTAATTTGGTGGTAGACTCATTTTGTAGTTGCATATTATTACTTTCCATATTTACCTCCTATACAATCTTATAAGACTTAGCAGGAATGACTACTCCATTTTCATAAGTCCAATTGATTCTTTGATAATTTAAAACAATTTCAATTTTAGTTGCAGTTGTATCATTCATATAAGTAACTTTATAAACATTTTCATCAAGTCTTTCATGCTTTGCTAATCGATATGAATAAATATTTAACTCATTTAAAGTATCACAAATATTTTCTACATCACTTAGCCATCTAGTATAAAGCGTATAATAATAACTATTATAATCTGTCAATAATAATTCTGATGAATCATCATAAGTAAAAGTAAATGCAGGATTAGAACCTGTTTCTATACACTTCATCAAATGTTCTTGAAGTCCTTTTTCAACATTTGCATTAATCGATTCTCCACTATAATCAAAAAGTCCATTTACTACTAATTGATAAAAAGGAATTGAATAATCAAGAATTTCATATTGTGTAGATTGATATGGGACATCATAGGCATTAGAAACAAATTCTAAAGCATAGTAATACGGAGCTTTAAGCGCCAATTGATTGATGCCATTTTCATATAAAATATCAAATGATTCAATTTGTTCTTCAACAGCTCCTGATTTAAAAATCGTTTTATTTTTACGATAATTTCCTGATAATTGTGAACCAAGACCAGTTAATGATAAAGTCTGAATTCCTAATGTTTTGCTATATTCTTTTGCTAAAGTTGTAGCAAAAGCCGTATAGTATGCAGGAGATAAAACCATAATTTCATCAGCCTTTTTATTAAAAACATTACTATTTAGTTCATATGGATATTTTGTAGAATATGAGCCACCAACATCTCTTGCGGTATAATGACTTCTACCAAAAGATTCTTGAAATTTTTGATATTCCAAAAATTCTAATTGTGGATAAATACTTATATTTTTACTATTATATTCATTAATTAATTTTAATAATTTTTTCTTACCACCAATTTCATTACTTACACTAATATTTTTAAATGAAACATTTTTTAATCCTTCACTTCGCCAGCCATGATAATAAATATTTGCACCACTAATACCAATGTTTAAAATTTCATCAATAATTGTTTGCAATTGATCAACAGTAGTTAAACTATCTTTGGCTGTATAACCAATTCCTAAAAAATTATCTTTATAAGAATAACTACCTAAAATTTCTAAATCCAATACTGCTTTATCAGTAGTATCCCCATTGATATTTATTTTTGTATGGCTTCTTGAAAGCAATAAATCACGATAGAATTTTGCTACACCACTATAAGAAATTTCATATTCAGAACTATCTAAATAATTATAATTGAATCGGTAATCACCAGATGCAGCTTGTTGTGTATATTGAATACTAGAGGTTCTATTGTATTGAGTTGTACCAATAACAATTCTTTGTTGTTCTCTAAATACAATTGAATAATTCGCATAATTAAAACTATTCCCTGCACGATTAGATGTATCGGCTGATAATCTTACTTGTGCAGCACCTTCTGTTACTTCAACAATAACTGCTGTTGGTTTTTTAGTTTCTGTTTCTTCTGTTAAAACATAAGCATACATTGGAAACATTAAATCATTTGTTGAAGTTGTCAATGTATAACTTGTAAATGATAAATCTGTCGAATAAATTCGTTTAGAATAAGCCGTATAATTAGATTTACCATTGTCAAAATTCATTACAGCTCCACTACCATCAGGTATGACCATATAACCTTGTTCTTCATTATATTTTACTGAGGTAAAATAAGGTAAAACAGTAATACCAGTAACCATATATGAATCCCCATTTTGATTTTTATTTGTTTTTACCGAATTACCAGGAATCAATACTTCTAAACCATTTTCATTCAATGCATATTCAATAACAATCTCAATTTTAGGTTTAATATTAACATTATTTGAATTTTCCGTATCTAATAATAAATCATCTGTTGTATATTTACACCATTCGTAAAAGAATCGATATAAATTACTTATAGAAACATCTGACATATTTTCATATTTATCAATTGTATAATAGGTTCCATCTTGACTTATTTTAAAAATGTTATCAATTACTTGATTATAAAAGTTTTTAGTTCTACTAGATAAACCCAAAGCATCATGTTGAGCAGCAAATCCCATTCCCTCAATATCATAGCCACGACTATCTTTTTCAAATTCACCATTATGTTCAGCTTTGTATTCCGCAACTGCCGCATTACAACGATCAAATAATTCTTGCAAACGATCTTTTGTTATCTTTTGTGGAAACCAATCATAATCTATTCCCTTCTTCTCAAGGGCATAATAAACTTGAACTTTTTGTGGATTTCCTGCTTCATCGGTAATAACATTAACATAAAAACTTGGATTTTTTTGTTTATTTGTAGATACCTCAGTACCATATGTATATGAATCATACGTAATAGGTGTTTTAGAAGAAGTTTTACTACCATCAACAAAAGTAACTGATAACAAGGATTGTTGAAGTTTGTTTACGCCTGTAGCCGTATCAATTTTTGATGGATTTGAATTCCAAGTATGAATAATTTCACCATTTTCATCTTTTTCACATAGTTTAAACTCTGTATTGATCATATTCAAATATAAAACAAAACGATCATTTTCTAAAACTTTTTTATTAGTAAATTCATCCTCAGTATAATTATTCCACTTATAACCTAGATATTTTTCAGAAAGTTCTTCATAAGTTTGTTCAAATAAATCTTTATCATGATAACTAGAATATTCTGGTAAGGCTTTGATTCTTTCATATATACCTTGTAATTCTTCTTCATATCTAGCCGTTTTTAATTGCACTACATAATCATCATTTTCATTATATGGTGGGATATATTTTTGCGTATTTCTTATGTTGCTACTATCTCTTTCAGTAATAATATCATTATAAGATACAAAACCTTTTTCTTCTAAATTATCCCAATAATCATCAGGATATTCATTATTAAATGTCATTCCAGCTGCTTTATATTTACCTAGAAAGTAAACTGATACAAAAATTACTACGACAAAAGCAATGATAATAAGCAAAAATCGTTTAAAATATGTCCAAATTGTAGTCTTTTTCTTCATATTTTTTCACCTCCTAGAAATAACGTGTTGTAATTTCTTTGTATAAAGAATATACAAATCCATACATCTGTTGAACTAAATCAAACACTAAAAGTGCTATGAATGCAATGATAAGAGTGGCAACAATTGTTAAGATAATAGACCATATTGTTTTACCCACACCATATTCATGAATTACAACAAGTCCCATAAATGCCATAATTCCAGTTAATACCCAACCGATAATATTAATTAATGTTATAAATTGAGCCTCATCAAGAGTCATTACATTACTTAAAAGAATATTTAAAAAACCAAAAACAGTAACAGGGAATAATGAATAGCAAATCATCATAAAGATTTCTTTCATTTTTCCTTTTCCATCAAGCAACGTTGTAACACTCCAGTTTGCAACTGCAAGTACAATTGGAGGAAGTACACCATATATCAAAATCTGAATACTGTTAAATTTTTGTGGATTATTTGTATTGGTAATGATGCCTTCATATTGATATGCAAGTATTTCCATTAATACATACATCAATAAAATCACAATGGAAACCCACATTTTACCTTTTTTCTCTATTTTAAAATCGGTAAATCCTTGAATAGGATGTGTAAGAATATATAAAGGATAACCAACCGTTTCTTTAAAGAAGTATTTGATAGAATTCCAAACTTTCGACCAACTAAATTTCTTGACGTCTTGCGTCTCCTCATTCAAATCATCCTCTTCATCCTCATTGATTTTCTCTTCCTCTTGATTCTCACGATGTAAAGCAGTTATTCTTCCACTTAAAATGGCAGCTTTTTCTTCATTCATAGCGGTTGCTGCTGCTAAAGCTAAATTCTTTTTCTTTAAATATTTACGATAAGAAAGTACAATCCATAAAACTACTACTAAAATTACGGCTGTCATTATCCAACTAAAATTCTTTGACAAAATAGCATCACGATATTCAGAATAAGCTTTAGAGTAATAGGTTGCACTATGAGCAAGTTCAAAATAATCCATTGCTTCTTTATACTCACCCCGTCTTAATAAAGCTTTACCAATACCAAGATAGGCAAGTTCATAATTCGTATTCATTTTAACAACTTGTTGCCAATAAGTCTCTGCACCATATTGTTCTATAATCGGATTGCCTTCACTATCTAATACAATCTCTCCATTTGCATCTAATAAATATTCATCTTGCACAATACCATTTTGATACAATTCAGTAGCTTTATTTACCGCCTCACCAAATTCAGTTGTTTGGAATAAAATGATACTTTTAGATACAGTATCAAGAACCAACAATACTTCTTCTTGAATTGGATTTCCATTTTCATCCACCTCACCACTATCTCGATAAAAATAACGAATAGCAACAGGATCTATAATACTACTAGATAATGTTGTACTACCACTTGATGAATTACCTCCTGGTTGTTCTCCAGTTATATACAATAAATTACCTTCATTATCATAAGTAAATAATCGTCCTCGTAATTCATCTACTATCGTAAAATTACCATTTTTACTTACTGTAATACCAACTAAATTTGACATACCAATAATTACGCCTTCTTCAGTAGAAGTTGTTAAATATACAGCATCACCATCTGGAGTAACATACCCATTTCGTTTCATAATATCCTTACCTGATGTATTAATCATCTTAACCATATTCGCATTAGTAGTAGCATCGGCATCAGGATGTGATGTCGCATAAAGAAAACCATTTTCATCCATTGCAATATTCGTAAATTCAGGTGGTAAATCTAAATTAAGTGATGCAATTTGTGTCTCAGAAAATATTTTAGTCCAAAATTTTTTCAAAGGATTCGCAACAACTTCATTTTTACCTAAAAATCTATTAAATGAGCCAGATGTATGAAATTCCATAATACCTTCATACACATTTTGTGCGATACAATATAATCTGCCAGTTTGATCAACAGCAACCTTTTGAGGATTAAATAGTGTTACACCAGTTACATCTACAATAGAAATATTACTTGAAATTTGGTAAAAAATATTATCATCAGGAGTTAAATATACACCATCAACAACCCATTCCTCACCTTGTTTATTCACTCTAATAATTCTAGCATTTCCACTATCAGCAATATACATTCCATCTTTAGTTACAGTAATACCAGAAGCATTATTGAGACGAATAGCAAGTTTAGATGGATCTTTAGAATATGGTACATACGGAGATTTACCAATTGTTGATGGTACCAATATTTGCACCTCAACTGCTATATCTTTATTTGATTTTAGACTATCATCTAAAACAATTTTGTATTCAATATGTGAAAAAACATCCTCATTATTTTCATCCTTTTTATAAATTTCAACAGCTTCCCATCTCCATAATGATTTATCAATTTTTTCACCATTTATAGAAAGTTCTAAAAGTGTATTATCATAAGTATAGTATCCAGGTTCATCTTTTGAAATATATGTATATGGTGCATAAACAAATTCTGTTACCACAATTTCTTTACTTCCTGCACTTAATGTAAGAGTATACTTTTCACTATCATTTTGATAAAAATTTATAAACTCTCTGGCCACTAAATTTTCATTTACAATTTGATAACTTTCATAATAAAAATTATAATAATCTTGCAATTTTTTCTTTACTTCATCTGTTATTCTAAATTCGTTTAGTTCTTCTACTAACTGAAAATCTTGATTTAAAATATAGACAGAACTAATTCCGTTGCCTTCCATCGCAGGATAAGCAAAACCATTTACAACTTGACTTTTTAAAACTTCTACTTTCGTATTTTTTTTAGAATCAAGTACATAAATTTTATCTTGATAAGTTGCCATATCAGTTAAATTATCATATGTAATTTTATTTGTTAGTTCAGAACCATCTAAATTTCTAATACTATCACTATAATATGTATCACTATATGCCAATCCTTCAGCTGAAGGAATGACATTTTTCCAAAAATCATAACTATAACTTGCTGCTTTAGCAGTTAAAAGATTAGGAGAAAAAACCATCAATGACAATAATAAAACAATAATAATTTTTCCCATTAAATTTGTAGTTTTTTTCATCAACACTACCTCCTACTTCATACCCGAATGAGCCATAGTTTCAATAATTTGACTTTGTGAAAGTACAAATACTGTAATCGGCACAATCATCATAATTAACATAACGGCTGAAGCGGTTCCTGTTCTAGCGACTCCACCAGAAACAATTTGATTCAAAGAATAAGATAGTGGTTTTAATTGTTCACTATATATAAATGAACCTCCATCATTATTCCAAAGTTGTTGGAACAAAAGAATAATAAGTGTCAACCATGCTGGTTTTACCAGTGGCATCACTATACGCCAATAAATTTGGAATTCATTTGCACCATCAATTTTTGCCGACTCAATCAGTTCTGTTGGTATATCTTGCATAAATTGTTTCATCAAATATAAGCCCAATGAATATGCAAAGGCGGGAACAATAATTGCAAGTTGTCTATCAATTAATCCAGCAATACTAAAAATAATATATCTAGGTGTTGCTGTAACCTGAGCAGCAAACATTAATGAATAAACAACCATTGAAAAAATTATTGTCGAACCAGGAAATTTATGTTTTGCAAGCGGATACGCTGCCATTGATGCAATAATAACATGTCCAACAGTTCCAGCAAAAGTAATCCAAATTGTATTAAAGAAATATCTAGAAAATGGTACCATCGATTGTTCTAGCAACATTGATAAATCCTTAAAGTTATCCAGTGTTGGGTTTTGAAAGAATAATTTAGGTGGATAAATAAATAATTCAGCAAGCGGTTTAAATGCTGCACAAAAAGAATATACAAGCGGATATGCACTAAATGCTCCAAATAAACAAAGCAGAATAAATAGCGATATGTCTCCCGCAACACTTCTACTAACTCGCTTTTTTCTTTTTATTCTTCTTCTTTTTTCAATTCGATAGAAGAATAATTCCATTTTCCCCATTTTAGATTCATCTTTTAAACCAAATTTCTTAAGCTTTTTTTCTTGGCGTTTAAGACGCTTTTTTTCTTCTTTTGATAGTTCAACACCAGCTACTTTTTCATCATCAACTATAATTTTGTCTTCAGCCATTTTATGAACCTACCCTTCTTAAAATTTTTCTAACTAATAAATTAGCAAGAATCATTATCAAAAATAAAATCGTTGCAATTGCAGAAGCATATCCCATTTCCATACGTGTATTACCATAATCCATTAGATGGGTAATAATGGTATGACCTGCATATTCGATTGACGGAAAACCAGCAATATTAATCGATACTTCCGCAATCGCCAAACTAGATGTTATTTGCATTACAGCACCAAACATTAATTGTGATTTCATTTGTGGTAAAGTAATATACCAAAGTTCTTGCCATCTACTTTTAATACCATCAATAGCACCTGCTTCATAGTATTCTTTATTAACACCTTGAAGACCTGCAATAAATGATAAGAAACTGACACCAAGTGACATCCATAATTGTACGATAATTAAAATCCAAATAATATAATCGGGATCTTGTAACCATGTTATTGGTTCTTGAATGATATTTAATTCCATTAACATTGAATTAGCATACCCATAGTTATCACTACTAAAGATTAACTTCCATACTAAATAAACATTACCAGATATGGATGGCGCATAGAAGATTAATGTCATAAAACTTCGCAACAATGGTTTTAATTCATTAATCAACCAAGCAAAGACAAAGGCCATAATATAACTCACTGGTCCTGTTATAACCGCTAAAATTGCCGTATTTTTAAGTGCTATCATAAATACTTTATCATCAACAAATAAGGATTTATAGTTATCCCATCCAACAAAGGTTGGAAATTCTAATAGATTAAAATACGTAAAACTTAAAACTAAAGACATAAGAACAGGAACAACGGTAAAAATAAAGAATAAAATCGTATAGGGTGCAACTAAATAGTAATACTGTCTCTTAACAAAAATTTCTCTACGTAATCTTCCACCACGTTTACTCCAGCGATCAATTTTACGAATTACTGATCCACGTTCTTTTTCAATTCTTAGTTTTAATGCAGCTTTTTCTGTTTCTTTCAAAGCATCTAAATAAGCTTTTTCTTTTTCTTCAAAATCCAATTGAATTGGATTTTTATTTAAATCATTGAAGGTTTTTGTTGTTTCAACTTTTACTCCACTTTGATCATCAGAAGTTTCTAATTTAGCAATAGAATCATCTGCTACTTGTTGAGTGTCTACTTTCATATCTTCATTTTTTACTTCTTGATTAACTTCTAATGTTTCTTTTTGATCTAAAGCAAAATCATTTTTCACAATTTGTTCTTGGTTAGATTGAGCTTGCTTTTGTTCTTCTATGGCTTTTTTCTTCATCCAATTCACACGTTTACTAACTTTGACTTTTCTTTGGTCTTCATTTGAATCTTTGAAAACATAATTTTTATCTTTGCGTGCCATAAAAATACTCTCCTTCTTCCCATTTTATTATTAAAGAACAAAATTTAATTATATGGTCATCTTTTTTCATTTCGTTCCTTAATCCTCCATTATTTGTCCTTGTACGATTTCTTCATTAGCAACAACTAAATCAGGATTTTCTTTTGCCCAAGCATCAAATTTTGCTTTTGCTTCAAGATATTCTTGTTTCACTTGTACAAGTTTTTCCTTGCTTTTTAATAACTCTTCTTTATAGATTTTTATATTTTCTTTTACTTGTGCATCATATTCAGCATCAATTTTTTTCTGCTCAAGTTTTTTTTCTTTTAGGGCCTTTTTGAGTTCTTCTTTTTCTCTTTTTCGGTCCTCACGGCTCATAATACCACGTTCCACTTCTTTTTGTTTTTTCTCGTGATAACGGCGTTTAAAATTAAGTTTTTCTTTTTTACCACCTGTAAGCGCTAGGATAAGAAGATAAACTAGCAATACAACTGTGATAATTAACATTATAATGACGGCAATTTTTCCACCCATGTTTTTCTCCTTCCCTATTAATCATCTAATGTAGGTAAATCAAATTCTTTACGCTTACGATTTATTTCATCATTAATATTTCCACAATATTCAACTAAAGTTTCACGTGCATTATAATAATTATTGATTACTTCACGATAGGCATTTTCAATTTCACGACCAACAATATAACTACCTGCAACTTGTGGCATTTCATGAACTTTACTCCATTGTAACATCAAAGTATCTAAATCTTCTTGTGGCCAAGCAAGTGATTGGAAAGCCTTAACATTTGCGGTAGCATGTCTTGCAGCTGAACCTAAAATTCCTTCCATTTCACGACCAAATTGTGCTTGAGTTTCAGCTCCTGTCCACCATTTTAAGAATTCCCATGAAGCATTATATTTAGCTTCTTTTTCTTTTTCAGAGACCTTATCAGGTTGCTTCATAATAACTGCACCAGTACCACTTGCAGTTGAAGTATAATCAATTTCACCAGTTTCATCATTATAAGTGCCTGGAATTAAATGGAATGACCATTTACCTTTTAATTCTGGTGCCGAAACACTCAAAGTATTATAAGTTTCATAATAAGCAATACCAATTGGCATTTCTCCAGAACGGAAACGATTTACAAAACTTGCTGATTTCGGAAATGAATATAAGGTATAAAACTCCGTCCAATATTCAAATGATCGCATCGCAGCATCACTCATAAGACCAGTTTCTTTATTATCATTAGCATATAAATCGCCACCATTTTGATATAACATTGATACAAAAACAGGATTTAATGCATTAGCACCGGCATCATTAACTGGTAGATAGAATTGTAATTGTTGTGTTTGTAATTCAGCTACTAAATCTATCACATCATCCCATGTTTCAGGAATAAAATCATTCCAACCATTTTCTTCAAAAATATCATCGCGAACAAACATTACCATAAAAATTTGTTTTTCAGGAAGAGCATATACTCCTTTAATATTTTTTTGTAATTCAGCTTTAGAATATCTAGAACTATCAAATAAATCTTCTTTAGTGATATTATTTTGATCCACATAATCTTGTATTGCATAATATGCATTTATCTTATCTTGAGCATCTTTATCCCCTGCTGCTGCTTTTTCAATATCCGTATTGGTAATTGAATAAAATTGAAATTGTCTAAGCGATGAAGCATGAAAAACATTTTCTTTAGAATTGTCCCATGTCGTTGCCCCATCTGGCATAACATAAACTACATCCCAAAAATCATCAAAATTGGTCAAATCATATACAGCGTTACGAAGAGCATAATTAACTGGCAAACTAGAATCAACATTTAAGGCAACATCAGGCCCTATTCCCGCAAGCGTTGCTTTTAACAAAACATCGGCACCAGTCAATTTTAAATCAACCTTTATTCCTGTTTCTTTAGTAAATGTTGTATCAATCAAATTACGAACAACATTTGCTTGGTCACGACCAAGTGTCATCCATACTTCAATGGATTCGCTTTGTCCTTCATTTTCAACTGTTTCACCAATTGTTGTATAATCAATAAAGAAAGATAAGAAGAAAGAACAAATACCATTCCACATCTTTCTAAAGAATCCCTCATTTGCTTTAGGAAGTTCAATATCAGGTGTGTGTACTTCAATATAATCTAGCGATAAAGGTAATTCTCTAAGTTCTGTAAGCAAAGAACCAAGAGAAGAAATATTATTCATAAAAGAAGTTAATTTTTGAGTAATTGAACGAGGCTTTTCAATAAAATCCGAAAGTTGTCTAACCATTGAATCAATTACCCCTGTTTTGTCAGACTTTCCACCTGATATTTCAGCAATACTATTTGATACATCTGCAAGTTCATCATGATATTTTGTTAAATCACTAATTAATTCAGGAAATTTTGAAGTAAGTTCATAATCACGATTTTTGTCTGGTGAAGTCGTTGTATAAGAAACTATCATTCGATACGTTCTATTTAAATCATCAATGGTGGATTGAATTCTTTCAATAAGAGGAGCATATGCACCAAGCGTTACCTCTAAAGTAAGCGTATACGTTTTACCTTTTTGGAAATAGAATAAATAATCTTCTTCACCATTTCCTAAAGTTACGTTTTGCCAATCACTAGAAAAATTAAATTGTACATCATTTAATTCATCAAATAAAACTTGATTAGTACCGCCATCTTCACTAATATAGGCAATTCGACTAGAATACATTCCTCGTATTAGATTTTGACGAGCACGCATAGAAATATTGTAATAACCATCTTCAGGAACACTAAAATCCCAACTAATCCAATCTCCTAATATTTTCCATTGCTCACCACCAATATAATTTTTTCTCGTCTCTTTTAAACTAAATGGTTTAGTATTTGATGAAGAACGATCAGTTAAAGGATAAAGAGTTGGTGATGATTTATATGCTGTTTTTTCCGCTTGCATTGCCCCTGTTGTTTGATTGTTTAAACTAGGTTCACCATATTTTTCTTTAAGAGCGGCAAGATATTCTTCATATGTTGGCGTTTGACTAACTGATTTAATATGAAGTTGATCAATCAAAATTGGCTCTTTAATAGAAATCAATGATATTTCATTTTCTCCTTCTTCAAAATAGAACATATATGGTTCTGTAACATATCCCATATCATCTTTAAAATATCCTTCTTTAAATGTAAAAACTTCTATTTGTTGAGGCTTAATATCATTGCCATTAGTATCTACCTTTAAAGCACCATTTTCATCATAAGATTGCGGATCATCTTTCCATACTCTAGAAAAAGTAAAACTATCCGCCCCTTCAAAAGGAATTTCACCATTAATCATTAATTTTCTTTCTATTGAAGAACTATAGCCAGAAACAGTAAAATAATTTAAATATAAATTATAAAAACCCGCTTTTTCAATGTTAACTTTCCAAGTAACTTTGCCACTACTTTTATGAATCAATACTTTATCAGTTGAACTTATTCTATTACTGATTAAATTCTTACTATTTTCAACAATTTTATCTAAAGTAGCTTTTTTTGTTCCATTAGTTATTTGTATTGATGAGTGACCATCAAAAATACAATCATATATGTATTGATAATCATTTTGACTATATCCGCTTTGATCAATATCTACAAAACATTCCACTAGTTTTTTTAACTCTTGCGTTCCATTCGTTGGATTAAGTTTATCTTTAGAAACGTCTATTTCAATAATGCTTGTCACATTACCAGCAGAATCAGTAGTCACTCCATTTATGTCATAATTTGCACCATCAATTACAATGTCTTCCCCTTCTGGCATAACTTGAGGTTTAGATTCTTTATATAATTGATAGTCATTCTTTATAGTTGAAAAATTTTCTTTATCAATTATTTTACCACTATCATCTCCTTTATTACAAGATGTAAGGGAAAATATTCCAATTACAAAAATTGATACAACCATAATACTTAAAAATAATTTTTTGGCCTTTAACATACGTTCTCCTTTCTCGTCATTTGCGTTAGAATTTCAATCAGCCATTGTATTCGATTAGCACTTTTTTCATATCCGTTAGGGTTATTTCTTATATACCATAAATACTTATGTTCAATAAGATATTCTTGTAAAATTTTTATTTCATTATCAAAACTGGTTGGAATGTTATTTTTAATATTTGTAAATTTCCTATTTATTGATAATAAGACTTTTAGCAATTTTAAACTATTTTTTAATTCACTAGTTTCAAGCGAACAATTGGCTTTTTCCAAAAGAAATTGCGCTTTATTAAAAGATATTTCTAGTAATTGACAATTTTTTTCTTCAACCAAATTTGAAAAAATCCTTGTTTGATAAAACTCTATTGGATTCAACTGATTTCTAGCATGTTCAGCCCATAAAATTGCGCTAAATAATCTGCTTCCATAATCACGATAATCTCCCTCTAATAAATGATATTGAGCAAGTTCAAGGATTGCCTCACACAAAGCATCATCTTTTAACATTTTTTTAAGATATCCTATTGCATCATCTAATTCACAAGACCCCCAAGCCAAAAGCCCTCCAAAAATAAATCCTAAATAACTAACAGGAAGATATTGTAAATGTCCAATATCACCCCAATCAGTAACTAAAATTCCTAATCCATTATATTTTTTTGCGGCCTTCGCACTATGGATAATTGTCAAACTCATATCAAGCATTCTACTTGTAATAGTTGACCAAGATGAAGTTCCCGGAGCTAATATATAGTTTACATTATTCTCAAACAACATTTTTGCATGTTTTTCAAAAGGATAATCTTTATTGTAACCCCAATCAATAAAAATGACATCTTTAGGAAGTTTTGTAATTTTTTCTGGATGTTTTACTAAAACATCACCCCAAAGCATTGGAATTTTATTATATTTTCTTACATCATCTGCTAAAATAGTAAAATAGTCAATATACACATCTTCAATTGATGAAGTTTGAGCTTTTTTAAAACTTTTACCATGACCTAGTTCATACGGCTCATCAAAATTCATATTAAAATATCTAGATGATGTATAAGGAAGCATATCACTATACATTTTTTTTACCAAATTTACAGATTCCTCATTTGTTGGATCCAAGGTCGATGGTGCTCGATGACTTCCCCATATATCAAAACCATCTTCACATTCAGCAAGTTTTTTATATTCATCTTGAGCAAGCCAATCGCTCATATGTCCAAAACCATTTTGATTTGGTACAAAATCAATATAATACTCTTGAGCAAACTTTTCTAGTTCCAAATAATCTTGTAAACAAAGATAATTATTATCGCTTAAAAGATGTTTAAAACTCTGATATTCAAAAGAAAATCCCTCAATATATAGTTCTAAATGATTGTATCTTAATGTAGCAAACATCACTACAAGTTTTTTCAATGTATCCAAAGTAGGTACTTTACTTCTGCTAATGTCTAACATTACACCTCTTACTGCTAAATCAGGATAATCTTCTATTTCTAAACATAGTTGGTTATCACTATTTAAAATATCCCTTAATGTAAGTAATCCATAAAATGCTCCATTTGGTTGTTTTGCGATAATTGTTATTACCTCTTTTTCAATTTTTAGTTTATAACCCTCATAATTTGTTATATCATCACTTTTTTCAATCATTAAAGGGATTCCTTCTTTTTGATTGACTTCAAACATTTGATATAATAAATTATTAAAATGTTCATCAAAACTAGACGTCACTTTACTAATTTTTTGTGAATTCATCTTTTCTTTACTAAATATTAAAGTCTTAGGGTTGGGAAATAGTTTCAAAAAACCACCTCATCTCATATAAATTTTGCGATTTACCCGCATTTTGCCATATTATTCATCTTATTATATCAAAGAAAACGTTTTTATTCAAGTAATAGACTATTAAAAAACATGGAAATAGTTTTTTCTAAAAACTATTTCCATCATCATAAAAGAATAAAAAACCAGATAAGTTTTCATTATCTAGTTTTTTGTTCTTTTTTATTTACACCATAATTCTTTTATCGTATCTAGAGCTTTATCTTTCACATCATTTTGACCTTTTACTAAATCTCGATATGTAAAAAAGATTGTTCCACTAATGTGATCAAATTGACAATTAAACTTCAATTGATTGGCAATTTCTTCAGGATTTTGCCAAAATTCATTAGAACCCATTTGATATAATCCCTGACCAATATAAAGAGTTGTATGGGTATATTTTGCAATATCATTCCACCATTTCGTTAAATCGTGATATGTTACATCAACTCTTTCAAAAGGGAAATAAACTTGAGGAACAACATAATCAATCCAATTTTCCTTCATCCATTTATATACATCTGAGTATAATTCTGAATAACATTGCAAGGCACCTTCAGAATTATATGAACCTTTCTCCCAACCATCTTTTCTAATTTTATCATTTGTACGATAAATCGCAAAAGGGCTAATACCAAATAATACCTTTTTTCCTGTTTTACTAAACGATTTTTTCAACTCATTATGAATATTTTCAATCATTTCATCTACATTTCGGCGGCGCCAATCTTCAAAATTTTCATTCTCACTTTTGCGATTTTTTAAATAATCTTGTTCTTCTCTTTCATAAGGAATTTTGCCATATGGATAAAAATAATCATCAATATGAACGCCTTCAATATCATAGTTTTCAACTACCTCCATAATCGATTTTGTTACAAAATCAATTACTTCTTTATGTGAAGGAGCTAATATTACCTTATTTGTACCATCAACAACAAGATGTTCAGGATGTCTTTTGGCAAAGTTCAAATCATCTAACGTATCTACATATGCTTGAATTGCATCATCAATATCTTGATGCTCTAAATCAAGGGCAGTTTGACTTACTCTATATGGATTCATCCATGCATGCACTCTGATACCATATTTTTTTGCTTCATCAATTACAAATTGCAAAACATCAAAACCAGGATCTTTTCCTTCACATCCTGTAATATATCTTGACCAAGGATTTAATTTCGATTGATAAAAAGCATCGTTACAAGGTCTTACTTGAAATATAATGGTATTCATATGATAACTTGCAATATTTTTCACCATTTGTTGTAAATATTGTTGATATTGTGCTACTGGAAGACCTTTAGGAGTATCAATATTGGCAACATTAGAAACCCATACTCCTCTAACATCATCTTTCTTAAATTGATATTCTGGAATATCAATATCTTCTTTAGTATCCCAATATTTTATTGTTTCTTCTTGATTAAACTTTTTTAATTTCATATTATCTTCCTTTTCTTCTTATTAAGATTAAACTAATTCCAAATATATTAATCATTAATAAAATGCTAATTACATTTGTTTTATTACATTTACTACATCCTTTGGCAGCTTCCGTTGGTTTTTCTAGTGGTTCCCCTTCGGTTTTGTCACATCTTGTACAATGTTTTGGCTCTTCATACGTTGCATCCACCCAGTTATGACCTAAAGCCTCTCCTTCGGTTGCTTCACATCTTGTACAATGTTTTGCTTTTTCACATGTTGCATCCACCCAGTTATGACCCAAAGCCTCTCCTTCGGTTACCCCACATTTAGTACAAGTCTTTGGTTTTTCACATGTTGCCTCAGTAAATTCGTGATTGCAAGTTTCAACAACATTAAAGATTGGCGTTTCAAAAAGTGTTTCAACTTTACCATCACTAACAACAATCTTAAATTTTAAGCCCATTGTCTCTACGGCATATGCTTTCCATGAAATTTCAATGTCATCATCCTTTTCAACTACATTTGTAATTTCAGAATCATTATTACGATATACCAAATACACTTTATAACTTAACGGATCTTGATTTTCATCACTTATTCTAAACTTTAACTTTAAAGTAGCATTAACTAACACTTCTGAAATCATCTCATCTATTAAAGTTACAACAGGAGCAACATTTTTTTCTAAAATACTAAAATCAATTTCTTCATTATTAAAATAAATTGTATTATCTTCACTAATAGTGGCTAGATAATATTGCGCATTCTCATCATACTCTTCAATGTCAAAATAGTTTTTATTTCCCAAATTCATTTTGTATAATTTGCTTGCATCTATTTTACCATCAATTATTTCATCACTGCTTGTCATTTTATACAAAGCGTATGCTTTAGCATCACTTACTATATCATATGTTAGCCTATAATTTTTCTCGCTAAGTTCTTCAATTTTTACAACATTCGCATTTTTTTCAATTGTATGTTTATAATCATAAAAATCATACGTAGGGGTCAAAGCGTTCGTTTTCCAAGCAAGCGTATGCATATAATTCATACCTATTTTTCCTTTACCTATATTCATATTTTTATAGCTAAATAGACTATATCCATCTACTCTATTGCCCGTACTTTGATTATATCTTACTTGGTAATATACTTCATCTTGATTACCCCATTCATCAAGTTGATATAAGGCTGTTCCTGCATACAACTTCACAGGGGAATCAATCATTGCTTTACTCCACCAATCCATAATCTCTCGATATCCATCTAAAAGTTGCGTATATGCTTGAGGTATTAAATAATCAATCCATTCTTCATCTACCCATTTTTTGGTATCCGCAAATAAGTCAGAATATGAATAGTAATTATTACAAGTTCCGCTCATTCCTCCCTCTGCTCCACGATGACTTCCAGCTGGACAAGATTCTATAGATGGTGCCCATCTTCCGCTTGGACTAATACCAAAAGCACAAGGTTTATCTCTTGTTTGATTTAAGTTTCTAATTAAAATACTCAATCTTTCAATTAACTGATTCACATTTTCTCTTCGCCAATTATAGATATCTAAAGTTCCACCCTTACTCAAATAATTTTGATAATCTTGATAATCAATTATCGATTCTGTTGAAAAAGTTAAACCTTTAAAATCTGAATTACTGCCAGTACTTAAATAACCGGCATCATCAGGATAAAAATAATCATCAAAGTGTATCCCATCAATATCATAATTTTCTACTACTTCACGAATCGTATTTTCTAAATGTTCAATCGTATTTTCGCTTGCGGGATTCAAAACATATTTATTTTCTGTTCCCATAACAACATTATGTTCCAACTCTTCACCACTTGCAAAAACGGGGTTATCAACATCTGTTCCGTCATAAGCTTTTTCACAATTGGCCTTTAAATCAGAAAAAGTTTCATGCTTACTTTTCTGTAAAGCATCATTATCATAATCATATACATTTCTTACGCTACTGCCAGTACTTTGAACAATTGAAGTTGACATTGTAAGTGAAGCTCGATAAGGATTCATCCAAGCATGATATTCCATTCCTCTTTCATGCGTTACTTCAATCATCCATTCTAGTGGATCCCATCCAGGATCTTTTCCGTATGCAAATAAAAACTCACTCCAAGGATTATACTTAGATGGGTAAAAAGCATCATTGCATGGTCTAATTTGAAAAATAATAGCATTTAAATTATATTTTTCCGCATTATCTAAAATACTTAAATAATTTTGTTTCCACTCGTTAATCGCCTCATCTGATTTATTTTTCTGTTTAGAAATATCAATATTAGAAACAGTTGCTACCCAAACTGCTCTAAATTCAGTATCTACTTGTTTATACTTTGCCATATTATTAGAATCCGCCCAATCACTATTCACTGAGGCATTTACAATAATACTAGAAAAAAATACTAAAAATATACCAATTAAACCAATAATAATTTTTTTCATTTAAATCTCCTTCTCTTTTCTTCTTTCTACCAAACTGATTGCATTTAAATAATTTTTATAACAAATCAATTCTATTTCGTCTTTGCTAAATCCTCTTTGTATAAGTATCTTTTCAATATTTGATGCATCTTTGTGAGAGGATAAATCATCTAAATTAGCATTATTATAATCACTTAAAAAATGCATCATATCAAGTCCTAGCATAATATGATCAATACCAAGATAATTGCCTAAATAAATAATATGGTCAACTAATCCATTCAGATTTTGTTTTGTTTTTTCATAAGAAACAAAATTTCTTGCGGAATTCACACCAACATATCCATTCAATTCCTTCAAAGCTTTTAATTGATCATCATTTAAGTTTCTCCTATGATTGCTAAGCGTAAAAGCATTAGAATGACTAGCCATCAAAATTTTAGGATTTTCATTTAAAACGTCATAAAAACTTTTTATATTTAAATGTGAAACATCAATTATCATATGATGATGATTCATATATTTTATAATTTCTTTTCCATCTTCTTTTAAACCATGATCACTTGCCCCTCCAACACCAGTAGCAAAATGATTTTCTTCATTCCAAGTCAGACTAGCATGCCTAATTCCTTTTTGGTATAATACATTCAATTCATCAATGTTTTTAACATTTCGCAAACCTTCTAACCCATATAAAACATCAAATTCTTTTTCATATGGCTTAAAAGCATGTATAGCACTATCATAGGCTTGCTGAATATCGAAATCTGTTTCACTATAAATAACCCAAATGCCTCCAGCAATCCCCCCCTTTTTCAAATCATCAAGATGATATTTGGCAAAAACATCTTTTTCGCCATTCATCGTTCTATTATAAAGATTAAACATTATATCACTATGTGTATCATATATTTTCATTCTATCACCACCTCTATTATACATATTTTATTTAGTTTTATCAACCCTATTGAAAAAAGAATATTTTAGATTCTTATTTATAAAAAAATACATTAGATTTTAAGTAATTATGTTGAAATACTTATCTAATGTATTCTTTCATTTATTTGATTAATGCTTTTTCATTTTTCTATAAAGGAATAAACCTAAACCCAAATAAGAAAAAACAAATAATAGTTGTAAATTATCTTTATTTTTACAAGATTTGCAATTCTTATCATTAGGTTCTTCATTTTGTGATGATTGTACAGTAAAAGAATTACTTTTAATCACAACTTCATAATAAGAATCTTTAACAATCAACTCTAAATATCCATTCTTTATTTCATTTGCTGGTAACTTTATATCAAAATTCAAACTATCATCATTAAGGGTTATCTTTTCTTTCTGATTATTTATTACAAGATACAAGTCGTAGTTTAACTCTTCATTATCAGTTGGTAAAACAATAGAACCTTTTAAATTTTCCCCTATTACTAAATGAGAATTTTCTAATTGGATACTACCACCAACTGGTATAGTATTTTCAATAATCGCAAATTTATTAGAGATTGTTGTGGTTGATTGATATCCATTACTTGCAATTATTTCAATATAACAATTAGAAGATGTAATATTTAATGCTTCAATTTCAAATTCTTGATTTATTGCTTGATTGAAACAATCTGTAATATCATAAACTTTATCATCTACTTTTAAGTTAGCCGAATAAGTAAGTGGATATCCTTCTATATCATTGATTCCATGATAACTAATTTGAATTGATTCATAACCTTGATAAATTGCCTTATTTAGGAGAATTTCTCCTTTTGTTGGGGCAAACTTTTCTACTAAATTAAAAGTTTGGGAATCCACAATTGTTTCTAATTCACCATCTGAAAAAATAATTCTAAATTTGCAATTTGCCGTTTCGTAAAGATAAGATTTCCAAACAAAACGAACAATGTTACCATTTATAGTTACTACAGGTTGAATATTTCTTTCAATTCCATTTTCTACCATTTTAAAAACATAGGAAACAAGATCATGATTAGGATCTGTCGGCAATTCAAATTCACCTATAATATTACTACCGGCTTTTATATTTTCTTGATAATCTATGATCTTAATATCTGTTGAATTAGGAGCTAAATTTGGCTGTTTATTGTCTAAATTGATAATAGTTGCCTTATCTGAAACATAACCATTTTTAGAAACAGGAACTAAATAATAATTATAATTCTCATCACAAGTACCTAAATTCATTGATAATCTTTTATTTTCCTCATATCCCGCATATAAAATGTCCATTCGATATTCAATTTTATATTTATCAAATACCTCATCTTTTGGTACTTTATAATAACCATATGCTCTAGCCCCATCAATTGCATCAAAACTTAAAATTAAATTTTGTTCTAAAGTTTCTTTTAGTGAATACTCTAAAATTTCTAAATGTTGAGAGTCATCTTCACCAACTTCAAGCGGAAAAACCTTATTGTTTGTCCATAAATTTTTAAAAACTGACATCCCTGCTTTTCTAATCGTTTCCGCATTAGGATATGAAGATGTAACATCATTACCAAGAATTTTATATAATATTTCATATGAATATACTGCCGAACCTTTAATTACATCATAATGTTTATTATACCTAATTTGATCAGTTATTTCTACAGAGCGATAAAATTGATCTGGATTATCTCGATATTTATAAATGCCATGAGCAATATATAATCTAATATCTTTTTTGCCTTCCTCTTGCCTTATCGCATTCACTCTTGTAACTTGCTCAGCCCACCAATCAACAACATCAGCATATGGTGCATAGAGATCTTCAAATGCATAATAAACTTGAGGAGCTACCCAATCTACTAACCCTTCTTCGACCCATTTTAACGAATCTGCATACAAATCGGAATAAGTACTATAAGCATATTCTGCTGTATTTGAACCATTTTCACTACATCTAGTTGAACCAGCAGTACAATATTCTGAATTAGAACGCCATACAGCGGCTGGTTTACTACCAAACTCTACACATTTCCCTGTTCTTTCATTGTATGCATCAATCGCTTTACGAATATTGCGCATCATAATATTGATATTTTCTCTTCTAAAATCACCAAGATTTAAACCTGGTTCCATACCATAAATTCCATTTTCACCAAAAACATCTTTACCATAGTTTTGAGGATCATCAAGATAAGCATAATAATTAGGCCAATCATTCATAATGTCAATTCCTGATTGAGTATATGCACCTTTACCAACAAAATTTGTATTTTCTAAATCACTTGATGTTGTGCCATTTAGATAAAAATAATCATCAAAATGCAGTCCATCAACATCATAATTTTCAACAATTTCCATAATAGTATCCACTATAAATTTTTGAACCGCTGGCTCACTAGGATTTAAGATTAGTTTTTCATCATAACTTCCCGCAATGACATATTCTGGATGTTCTTTTGCGAAATTTCCTTCAGCTAAATTTGCTAAAGCATCGTGTTTCATTTGTACAAGTTCACTTACAGGAAGAGATAAAGCACTACCATTTGTAACATATGTTTCTGTTGTAACTCTAAAGGCATTCATCCAACACATAAAACTAAATCCTCTTTTATGCGTCTCATCAATCATCCATTCTAAAGGATCCCATCCAGGATGCACTCCACTTCCAACCAAAAATTGACTCCACGGGTTAAGTTCTGACTCATAAAAAGCATCGTTTGATGGCCTTACTTGAAAGAAAATTGTATTCATACCAAATTCTTCCATTCTGTCTAGAATAGTTAAAAATTCATTTTTATAATCAGTAATAGCTTTTTCATTTAACCCATTTTGTTTAGAAATAGCAATGTTATAAACAGTTGCAACCCAAACTCCTCGCATCTCTGCATAGGCATTGTCATATTCTTTAATAATTTCAACTAATTCATTTGTCCCATAATGTCTTACACCAGTTGGATTTTTAGCAGTCGTTAACACTCTAGTTTCTGTGCTAGCCCCTACTACAAAAGGACATAATAAAAATAATATCAAAACAATAATGCATAATGGTTTTATCAATATGTTTTTATAATTCATCTTTCACCTCTTTTTTATGGTGTTTTAAAACATTAAAACATTGCGCATATCTTTTTCCTGATAATGCCCCACGACATCTAGCCAAAGATGTATAGTAATCGTAGTAAGCAAAATCCTTGCTATTCATAACAAACCACTGTGTATGTAAAGCTTTAGACCATAAATCAAACCCTTTTGTTATATCAACATAAATATAGGGATCAAAATCATTATCATCTTCCCAATTTTCACAAAAATAAACAGGAGCATAATGACGAATTCCTTCCTTATTGCCAATTACACCAGCAATAAATTGCGCATCTTGCACAATATAATGGGTATTATTGTGATCTTTATGCATACTAGAATGCCAATGTGTAACGATAAGATCTGGTTTATACTTAACAATTATTTCCGCAACTTCTTTTTTTACCTCATCATTGTTAGGCAGTTCCCCATCTGCATATTTTAACACCAAAGCCTCGCCATTCATTAAATCCATATATGCTTTCGCTTCATTTATTTTTTGCCTACGATATTCTAAAACCGATAAATGAGCAGGATTACCACGCTCCCCTGCGGTTAAAGCAAGCGTAATATTTTTGCCCCCATTTAAAGCATTTGTCGCCATCAATCCCCCTGCTGTAAGTTCCATATCACCAATATGGCCACCAATTGCTAAAATTGTTTTTCCCATTTAATTTGTCCTTTCTGTTTTATTTAAATTTTTGATAATTTGCCATTATATAATTTGCAATTTTACCTCTTGCCTCAATATGCCCTGAGGTATTTCGTGTTGGATGTACACGATTGGTCAACAAACAAAAACCTATTTCATTGCTTCTATCAATAAAAATACTAGTTCCGGTAAAACCAGTATGATGAATTGTTTGATTACTAGTCAAATCACCACTTGAACTAGCAAAACCTCCAATTAACCATCCTAATCCTCTTATCGTTTCTTTACATATTACTCCACTTTTTTCATGAACTTGTGGTGTAAACATCAAATCAATAGTTGTTGGCGATAAAATTTGTTGATCATTATATTTACCATTATTTAAAATCATTGTAATAAAATGACTTACATCTTTAACCGTTGAAAAAACTCCTGCATGGCCTGCAACCCCATTTAACAAAAAAGCCATTTCATCGTGAACACTACCTTGAAGTATTCCTTGATACAAATCATCATTTCTAAGTTCTGTTGGGGCACATCTATTTAAATTTTTCGGATTATATGTGGTATCAATCATATCTAATGGTAAAAATATCTTCTCTTTTATCACTTCATCTAATGGTCTATTTTCTATTTTTTCTATAATTAAACCTAGCAAGACATACCCCAAATCAGAATATTTAATCTGCATCCCTGTTTCATAGACTAACGGTGTAGAAAAGATTTTTTCATATACATCTTTCGCACTTTTCATCGTTAACAGTCCACTGATTCCTTCAGGAAGACCAGAAGTATGCGTTAACAAATGCCAAATTGTAACATGCTTATACGCAAATTGTGGTAAATAGGTTTGAACTTTAGAAGCAGTTCTAATCTTCCCTTCTTCCATTAATTTAAAAATACACGTTGTAGTAGCAAGAACTTTAGATAACGATGCCATATCATATATTGTATCAATTGTATTCTTTTGGATACTTGGAATTAAACTTTTATTACCTACCGTTCCCAAATAAGTTCGTTGGGGTGTCACAATCGCATAATTGGCTCCAGGAAAAGCACCATTTTTTATTTCTTCTTCAATTAATTTTGTTAATTCTTGTAATTCTTTCATTTTCTATTATAAATCAATTTTTATTTATGTTCAATTAAATAATAATTTTTCTTTCCCCTTCTTAATACTGTATATGTTTTACCAATCGCATCTTGCTTTTTAACCATATATGTTACATCTTTTTCTTGATGTCCATTTACCAAAACTGCACCACCATTGATAAAATCACGAGCTTCACGTTTAGAGGAAGCAGCTTTTAGGTTTACAAGAGCATCTACTAATGCTATATCTTCTGATATTTCAATCTTCGGTAATTCTGAAAAAACCATTTCGATTTCTTCTTTTGAAAGATTGGCTATTTCACCACTAAATAAAGCCTCACTCAATTTGACTGCTTGTTCATAACTTTCCTTGCTATGAATCATTATTGTCATTTCTTTAGCAAGTGCCTTTTGAGCCACTCTTAAATGTGGTTCTTGATTAAAAGATTCTTCTATTTTTTCAATCTCTTCTTTTGAAAGAAAAGTAAATTGTTTCAATTCCCGTATTACATCGTTATCAGGAGTATTAATCCAAAACTGATAAAAAGCATACGGTGTTGTTTTTTTAGCATCAAGCCATATTGCACCACCTTCAGTTTTACCAAATTTTGTTCCATCGCTTTTTGTAAATAGTGGTACTGTTACCCCATAGGCCTCAGCATCAGCACCATGAATTTTTCTAATTAATTCAAGGCCTGATGTAATATTTCCCCATTGATCTTGCCCACCAATCTGCAATGTACATCCTTCTTGAACAAATAAATGTTCAAAATCTAACGCTTGTAAAATCTGATAGGAAAATTCTGTATACGATATCCCACTATCAAGTCTTGATTTAACCGTATCTTTATTTATCATATAATTTACATTAAAAAATTTACCATAATTTCTTAAAAAAGTCAAGATATCAATATTATAAGTCCAATCATAATTATTTACCATTTTACATTTAAATAATCTTTCAACTTGTTGATATAAACCATTTGCATTGTGATTCAACTGTTCTTTGGTTAACAATTTTCTTTCAGCATTTGGTTTAGGATCACCAATTGAACCTGTTGCTCCACCAATTAAAAAAATGGGTTGATGTCCATATTTCTCTAAACGCTTAGCAAAAATAAAGACTAATAAATGACCAACATGTAAACTATCCCCAGTTGGATCAGTTCCAAGATAAAAGGTTAACTTCTCATTATTAATTTTATCTATAATTTTTTCATCAGTAATATTGTGAATTAATCCACGCCATTTTAATTCTTCAAATAAATTCATTGTATTCTTTCTCCTTTTATAATAATAAAAAATCGTCCTTAAAAATATTTAAGGACGAAACAATTTAGTTCCGCGGTACCACCTTAATTCAAAAGTAACCAAGCATTACTATTTGCACTTTGGAAAACTATAATCAAAATCACTTTTGATATCCGATATAATTCAATTTCTTATTTGCTAAACTTTTCACCACCCAGCCTAGTCTCTAAATTTTTCCTTTAAGAAATCTACTATTTTGTAGATTGACGCCAAACAATACTATAATCTACATTCTTATTTATTTCAATTTTCTCTTCTTCTAACAAATCTTCGTTTTTGTCATCATTATGTTTAAAATCATTATAATATTCTTCCTCTAACTCTGCTTCATGCATCAAATCAGTAAGTAAATCCATTGCAACTTCCCCAATTTCATAAATTGGTGTATTAATACAAGTTAGAGTTGGTCTTGATAATTCTGCATATTTAGTATTTTGAAACCCAATTACTTGTAATTGATCAGGAATGGAAATATGCAATTGTCTTGCTACATTAATAAAAGATACTGCCATTGAATCTCTCACAACAATGGCTACATCTGGATACTCATCTTTGAGAATCTCTTCGTATGCCTTTTCATTTAAATAAGTTTTACCTGAAACATTGATAATGCGTGGTTCTAAACCTGCCTCTTTCATTGCCATTTCATAGCCTTGAACCTTCAAATCATTAACAGCATATTTCTTAATAGTGGAAATAATCCATATCGTTTTATTTCCTCTTTCTATCATCTCTTTAGTCATTTCATACGCAGCTTTTTTATAATCAATTGCTACCGATGGAATTTCAGGATCACTACATACTGTATTGGTTAAAACAACACTTACACTAGATTCCTTAATGATTTCTAAATACTCATCAGCAATTTCATCGTTAATATATAAAATACCGTCTACTCCAGAAGACATAACTGTACGCCAAAGTTCTTGTTCTTCACTAACCGGATTTTCACTATTACTACTATTATTTACAAACAATCTAATCAAATATCCTCTTCTAATCGCTGTAGCTGCAATTCCATCCACCATTCCCGCAATTGAACTACGCGTAAGTTCAGGTACAACCACAGCAACCGTTGTAGATTTTGAACTGGCTAATCCTTTGGCATTTAAATTAGGTTTATATCCTAGTTCTTTGATTATCCTTTCAATTTTTTCACGAGTAGCAGGTTTTACTTTTTCCGGATGATTGAGGACTCTTGAAACCGTAGCTAAAGACACACCAGCTGCCCCAGCAACATCATAAATCTTATTAGGACTTGTGCGTTTATCACCTTTCATAGTCTTACCTCATTTCATATTTCATACAAATATTATATCACAATTGGATTGAAATATCAAGATATTTTGCAAATTTTTATGAAAATTTATTAGATATTTTCATATGTTAATTTTTGAATCAAACGATTTGTAACACCAGCTCCTAAGAAAACCCATACATCATCTAATTTACCTATACATTTTAAACATTCATCATCATATCGATAAAAACGATGAAAGAATTTATCAATCTTTTTTTGTAAGCTATAATTTTTGTTTTCCCTTTTGGAAGTAAAAACATCTAAAATATAAACTTTATCAAATTTTTTTAAAACTTTAATAAAATCTTTTTTAAAATGAAGCGTTCTTTCATATGTGTGTGGTTGAAAAATTACATTAATTTTCTTTGTAGGATACATCAGTCTTAAAGTTTCACATAAAGATTTAATTTCTGTTGGATGATGAGCATAATCATCAATAACTACACTATTTTTAAATTGACAGGTTGAAAGTCTTCGTTTAGGTAACTTTCCTTCCTCACTTAAAAAAGGCTTTTTTTTCAATAAAATTGCTGCCATATAACTAGAAACATAATTATAAATCATATGACGCCCTAAATAAGGCACTTTTAAATACATATTGTTTTGATATTTCACTTGAATATAATATCCCCTTGTAGTAGTACTTAGGATTTTAATTTGAATATCATTGTTTTTATTAAAGCCATAAGTCAATTTATTTATATGTTTGATTTTTTTACCCCATTTATCATCACCATTTACTAAAACCATTTGAGATTGATTTGCTAATTTTTGAAAAGATATAAATAATTGTTTTTCATTTTTATAAAAATCCGTATGATCTAACTCAATATTAGTAATAATTAACAATTCTGGATGATAACTTAAAAAATGCTCCTTATATTCACAGGCTTCTAAAACCAATAAATCTGTATCAAAACTTCCACCCTCACCATCACCAATAATATAATTACATTCTTTTTTCAAAAAATCAACAAGTAAAAAAGATGTTGTCGTTTTGCCATGTGTACCTGAACACGCAATAATTTTTTTATTTAATTTTTGGCCAATAAATTCATGATAATATAAATAATCATTCTTTTGATTTATTATTTCATCTACTTCTATATTGCTTTTATTAAAAGCATTCCCAATGATATAAAAATAATCCTTTGTAATATTGGAACGATTAAATGACTTGATTTCAATTTCTTGTTCTTTTAAAGTATCTTCAGTAAAATAATATTCATCTACATCGCTTCCAACCACTTCGTTTCCTTCTTCTTTCAACAATTTTGCAAGACTTGACATCCCTGTCCCCTTAATACCAACTAAATAATATTTATTAATGCTTTGCATTTTATCACCTACTTTAATCTATGACAATAGTCTACAATTGGTGATATTTTCTTTTTTATCATGATTTAATCATTTAATTATCTATTGTTAATAGCATCAATTGGTCTTTTATTTGCAATAAAATAAACAGGAACAAAACTAGATACGAATGCAACCAAAATTGATATACCAAAAACTAATATGATTTGTAAAATTCCCGGATTTAAAATAGTAATTAATAAATTATAATTTTTTCTTAAAGTTGTATTAATGCAAAAAACAACAATAAATAAGGAAATATTAGCTAAAATAGCATTAATAATTGCAATAATCAAACTTTCACTAAAGAATATCTTAAACACATCTTTACTTCTCGCTCCTACTGCTCTTAAAATTCCAATTTCTCTTTTTTTATAATTAATTGAAATTGTTATAAAATTTAATAGTAAAAGTGAAGCAAAAATGGCAAAACCAAGCCCAACATACAAAAAGATTTTTGAACAAACCTCAAAAATAGAATTAATTTCTGTCAATGTCTTAACAACTTCATTATTTAAACTAAAAACACTTTCTCCTACTTTTGTAACAGGCTGAAAATGATATTCAACAAGTTTTTTAATTTCCTTATCCGATGTTGGCATTTTGGCAAAAACATATTTATATATACCATCATCAACATTTATATAATTATCAAATAGTTCATCATCATGAATAATAACAGCCTCTGCATTATCCGTAATACCTACAATTTGATAGATTGTATTATAATAATTACGATCACTATAATAGGCAATATTAATAAATAATTGATCGGAATACTCCTTCATCTTTTTATTATAAAAAGTTATTCTTTCTTCTTTTTCAAAATTGAAATTTTGCAAAAGTTCATCCATAATTTGATATATTTTATCTATATCTTCACTAGATGAAGCATAAAAACTATCTTGATATACTTTAAAAATATAAAGGATTTGTTGGTTTTCTAAAGAATCAATATGATAATCGTTTTTAAAAGAATCCGATATTGTTAATTGTTTATCATTAAATAATTTAACAATTTCTTGTTTGTGCATAAAATATAAATAATACATAACATCATTAAATGCAGGCATTTGTATCACTTTTTGATATTGTTCATCATTTTCATTTAAATTAACAGTATTAAAGAAATCAATCATTTCAACAAATGAATATGGCAATAAAATTTCTTTATCATTTATATCATTTTCTTTACCATTCATAATTTTATTATAAGTGAAATATTGATTATTCCATTCTATTTCTAACATATCATGATTATTGGAATACATTTTATTCAAAGAATCAATCATAGTATCCTTTACAAAGAAAAGTAAATGCGGACCATTTTCTAAATAAGAATTGAATAATTGCATTTTCATGTAATCAGCAATTGAATCGCCTTTTAAATCTTGATATTCACTAATATCTGCTTTGGTATCTATCACGCCAACAATTTTCATTTTTAATCCAAAAATTGAAATTTCTAAATGAAGAGCACTATCTAAATTCTCTTGTTCTACACCATTATAATCTCTAATACCATATTCTTTTATAACATCTTCAACCAATTTAGTTATTGCTATCTCATCATCTTTTTCTGGTAAAGAACCATTCAAATCAAAATCATATTGATTTATAAAATTCATATCAATTGTAGTAAACCCATTAAAATTGCTCATCTGTTCTAAAAAAATATTTTTAAAATCTACATAATTTAAACTAGGCATTTCATACTTTTGAAATGCTCCATATACTTTTGTAAAATTAAGTTTCGTATCATTTGATATTTTTAAAACATCTTCCTCATTTATTAAACTATTTTCTAAATAAAAATCATTATTTCCTTCACCATAGGAAAAAACCTTTTGTTTTTTAAAAGTTGCATATTCAATATTGGAATCTACAATCGAATTTACAGTTGTTTTTATATTATCATAACTACTCATCGTATTAGCAAGACCAAACATCATAAAGGCTAAAAATGAAAGAAAAATCGTTAAAGTTAATCTAAATTTTTTTATTTTTAAACTTGATGCTCCCATTTTAAACGCTTTTTTAAATCCCAATTTTGATTTAATTGTTTTATAATTTTCATCTTGAATTACTATTTTATCTTGATTCGTATCTATAAACTTGCATAATCCTTCATCACTTAAATTCATTATTGTTTTGATTTTTTCATTGTTTTGATTATCAACAGAAATTATCACATCACTTTTAGCTGTTTTTATATAATCTTTAATTTTAAGAAAATCTTCATCTTTTAAAATATAATCTTTATCAATTTTAATAATCTTGTTATCAATAATATTTATGCCTTCTTGATTTTGCGTTTGAATAATTGTTTTTTCTACATCACTTATTACTTTACCATCTTTTAATTCAATAATTCTATCTGCATATTGTTCGGCAAATTCACGATCATGAGAAACAATCAAAACCAATTTATCATGAGATAAGGCTTTAAGTGTATCAAAAATTTGTTTACCCGTTTTACTATCTAGTGCTCCTGTTGGTTCATCAGCCATAATAATTTGAGGATTTTTTATTAATGCTCTAGCAATAGCAACTCGTTGCTTTTGACCTCCAGATAGTTCATTAGGCTTTCTCTTAGCTAATCCGGCCAAATCAACTTGATTTAAAATATTATCAATTTCCTCGTTTGTAGGTTTTCTACCTTGTAATTCAATGGCAAGAGCAATGTTTTCAGCAATACTAAATTCATTTAAAATATTATATTCTTGAAAAATGAAACCCAAATATGTATTTCGATAGCTGTCAAAGTCACTTTGAGAAAAATCTTTGCTTGATTTACCATTGATAATTATTTCACCAGAATCAACTCTATCAAGACCACCTAAAACATTTAAAAGCGTTGATTTACCTGCTCCACTTTTACCAAGCAAAAAAACCATTCCAACTTTATCAATTTTTAAAGAAACATCATCTAAAGCTTTTACCTCAATTCCATTTTTAACGGTATATTTTTTAAATAGATTTTTTACTTCAATCATATTCATCCTCCATCAAAAGTATTAGTTTTAAATAATATTTATTATTATACACTATTTTATTCTCACTGTCTATTGTATAGTTTATAAAAAAAGATGACAAAAATATTTTGTCATCTTTTTTAATTATTGTTTTTCACAAATTTTGCATATAAAGTAATATTATGATAAATATTAGTAGGTAGATATTCTAAAGCATCTCCCTCAAAATTCTCATTATCAAACCATCCTACAAAAGTATATCCATCCATAGTTAAACTGGTTGGTAAATTGAGTCCTTCTTCCCAATCATATGTATAAATAAACGTATTCTCTCCTAAATTAACAATGTATGGAATACGATCATAAAATGCTGGAATATGCCCTTTAGATATAAAATATGAAGGTAAAGTATCTTTATCATAATAGAAAAATTTTGCGGTATCAACCACTGAGGCCCAAGCTGATGCTAAAAAGTCGCTACCTGTACCCTCAGGATCATCAGGACCATTCGTGTACCCTTCATCAAGACGCCACCAATAAAAGAAATCTTGAATAAAATACACAAATTCTACATATTTATTATTTTCTAAACAATATCCTATAAACCCATCATCTGCTGTCTGATCATCAATATTTCCACCAACGTCAATTCTTAAATAAAATTGACCAAGCAAATTACCAACATTGCCCATACCAGCAGCACCACCAGTATAACTACCACAAATTGATAAAAATGTTTCTAAATCATTGACACCTCTATCCATTAAATAATTTTCTCTTTGACGATAATCAACAATATAGTAATAAAAATCTGTAAAAAACGCTAAGAAAAGTTGATGTTTGTCAGCAAAAACTTCATCACCTAAAACATAATTGATAGTATATAATTGTTTTTCCCAAACTGCAGTTAAATCTAAATCTTCTTCATAACTAATTGGAATGGTAAAATGTACACGAATTGTATGATTAGGGCTCTCGCTCCAACCTTTAAAAAGATAACCATTTTTAGTTGGAATTGGAAGTACTTTACCTTCTCCTAAATAATACGAGGTATCGTAATTATCTGGCATAGTACCACCATTAGCATCATACGAAAGCTGATATAAACGTTCCCATTTCGCATATAGTGTGATATTATGCGTAGTACCTTTTTCAATTTTTGTTACTACATCACCTGAAAAATCAATAGTCTGATACCATCCTTTAAAAAGAGAATTATTCTTGCTTGGAATTGGCAAGATTATTTCATCATCTTCAGTAAATTTCATTTGATTTCCTATTTCTAAATTGCCTTCATTCAAAATAAAATTCACTTCATATATATCCTGCCATTTGGCATAGAAAGTAACATTATTGGTTGTACCTTTTTCAATTTTTGTTACCATTTCACCACTAAAATCACTATTAGAATACCAGCCAATAAAATTAGCATTATTTTTTGTTGGAATTGGCAAAATGATTTCATCATCTTTCGTAAACTCTATCGTATTTTCCTCAATCTGACCGCCATTTCCAATCAAACTAAGATAATAAATTTCATTCCATTTCGCATAAAGATCTAAATCTTTTTGACAAGTACCAATAATTTCAGTTACTATTTCGCCACTAAAATCACTGTTAGAATACCAACCGACAAATTTATACCCTGCTTTCTGAGGAGAATCTAAAGTTAACCTATCGTTAGTCTGAAATGTTACTGGTAAATTTAATCCTTGACCACCATCAAGATGATAAGTAATATTGTATGTTTTTTCTATATCATCTTTCTCTTTACAACCACTCAATCCTAGTATTAAAAATATTGCCCCTATTACTAAAAACCAACTAGATATCCTTTTTAATGTAATTTTCATATTCATTTTCCCTTTCTAATAAAAATAAAAACCTTTTATTCTATTATAACATAAATAAAAGGTTTTTTCAATTTTGAATGCATTATTTTAATACTTCTCCAAATAAATGCCATGAATAGGCTTTTGTTATTTTAACCTGAATCAAATCACCAATTTGACAAGGTCTTTCTTTATCATCATTAAAATTAACCAGCATATTTTGTTTCGTATATCCAGTTAAAATATTTTTATTATTTTTACTTGGGCCTTCAACTAAAACTTCTACAATTTTATTTTCATATTTTTGATGACCCTTTAAAGCATAAGCATTCACAACTTTATTCAAAGTCTCCAATCTTTGATGCTTCTCTTCTTCAGTTAAAAGATTTTCATATTTAGCAGCAGGTGTACCTTCACGTGGTGAATAAATAAAAGTGTAAGCACCATCAAATTCAACCTCTTTTACAAGTTCAATCGTTTGTAAAAATTGTTCTTGCGTTTCTCCAGGAAAAGCAATAATAATATCTGTGGTAAAAGAAATATCAGGAATTAATTTCTTTAACTTATTAATTTTAGATAGATATTCCTCTTTAGTATATTTTCTATTCATTCTTTTTAAAACTTCATTACTACCAGATTGAACAGGGAGATGAAGATGGGGCATAATATTCCCCCCCAATGCCATTGCCTCAATAGTCGCATCATCTAAATCTCGTGGATGAGATGTTGTAAATCTTATTCTTTTGATACTTGTTTGATTTAAATCTTCTAATAGATTTGAAAAAGTATAATTGAAATCAGTAAAGTCTTTCCCATACGCATTCACATTTTGCCCTAATAATGTTACTTCAACGTATCCATTTTGGGCTAATTTTTCTACCTCATCAATGATATCTTTTGGTCTACGCGATCTTTCTTTTCCTCTTGTGTATGGTACAATACAATATGTGCAAAATTCATCACAACCATACATAATATTAACCCAAGCTTTTTTTGAGTGTTCGCGAACCATAGGAATATTTTCATAAATATCCCCTTCAACTGATAAAACATCAATAACTTTTTTTTGGTTCATCATTGCGTCATATAAATATTCTGGTAAAGATGCAATATTATGCGTACCAAAAACTATATTTATTTGAGGAAATTTTTTCTTAATGGTAGTTATTGTTTTTTCTTCTTGTGGCATACATCCACAAATTCCTATTATCATATCTGGTTTTCTTTTTTTAAATTGATTGAATCTACCTAATTCGCCATACACTCTTTCTTCAGCATTTTCCCTAATCGCACAAGTATTGAAAAGAACAAAATCTGCCTCTAGTTCATTTCTAGCCTTTTCAAATCCTAATAGTTCCAAAATCCCTGCTATCTTTTCGCTATCGGCAAGATTGCCTTGACACCCATAGGTTTTTAACATATAATGCTTACCTGATCCAAGATTTAAATATTTGGAATTTAAAAGAAATTGATTAATTTCAATATTATTTCTTTTACGCATTCTAGCCTCTTTTAAAGAAGGTTCAACCAGTGTAACATATTTTTCTTCATTTATTTTTAATTTATTTGCCATATTCATTTTTTCTTTCTATTTATATATTTTTAGATATTCTTCATTTGTCATACCAAAAATAAGTTTATCAAATATTTTGCCATCATACCTTACATAACCACTTCTTGCAATTCCTTCTTTGATAAAACCAAGTTTTTCACATACTCTTTGTGATTGATAATTATCAACAAACGTTCCTACTTCAATTCTTTTTAACTCTAAAAACTCAAAAGCATAGGATATAACTTCACGCGCTGCTTCAGTGGCAAAACCACATCCCCAAAAAGCAGGATTAATAGAATAGCCCAATTCTGCTTTAAAACGATAAATATAATTATATAATTCTATAGTCCCAATCATTTTATTGGAACTTTTTAAAACAATTGCCCAACTACCTAGTTCATATGGCGTTTTGATTGTGGTCATTGTCTTAATAATTGATATTGTTTCTTGAACTGATGAATGTGGTGGCCAACCAGCAGTTGGTCCAACATATGGTGTTTTGGCATATTCATACATATCATCCGCATCTAAAATTGATAAGGGTCTAATAATCAAACGTTGTGTATATAAAGTTGGTAATTCCATATACCCTCCTAAGTAAGTAAAAAGTTGGCAAAGCCAACTTATTTACGAGATTCTACAATTAATTTAATCGCCGTGCGCTCCTCACCATCAATGACAATGTCACTAAAAGCTGGCACACAGATTAAATCTTTGCCAGTTGGCGCGACATAACCTCTTGCAATTGCAATAGCTTTAATAGCTTGATTTAAAGATCCTGCTCCAACAGCTTGAATTTCAACTGTTTGTTTTTCTCGAAAGGCATTAGCTAGTGCCCCTGCAACTGAATTTGGTTTTGATTTTGATGAAACTTTTAATACTTCCATTTTTATGGTCCCCCCTAGTAAAATTTATTGTACTGCATTTAATCCTATTCATCAATTATGAATTATATGCCTACATTTATTATTTTATCATATTCACAATCTCGAAATTTGTCACTTTATGATTTGTTTCATTAATTTCCACAATTAATCCATTAAACTGTTTTCTTCCTGTTTCCATAGGAATATGTCTGACTGGAAGGCCAGTTATAAATCTTTTAATAATTGTTTCTTTTTCTACTCCAATAACACCATCTAAAGCTCCTGTCATACCCAAATCAGTCATATACATTGTACCTTTAGGAAGTATATGTGCATCATTGGTTTGCACATGAGTATGTGTACCAACGATTATATTTACTCTTCCATCAAAATGATGGGCAAAAGCAATTTTTTCACTTGTTGCCTCACCATGAAAATCACAAATATAAATATCACTATCTACTTTTGCTAATAGATTTTCTGTAGTTTCAAATGGACAATCAAGCGAGGTATTCATAAAGGTTCTTCCCATTACTTGGAAAATCGTAATTTTTAAATTATTATAATTTATTGTTACAAAACCTTTTCCCGGTACCCCTTTAGGGTAATTTAGTGGTCTTATTAAATTTTTAGCATCGTCAATAAAATTAAAAATATCATGATTTGCAAAAGAATGATTGCCTAAAGTAACAACATTGATATGATGTTCTAATAAAAATTTATAATAATTATTCGTAATACCATTACCATGGGCAATGTTCTCACCATTTGCAATAATGAAATTAATACCTTTAGTATTTTTGATATTTTCTAAATGCTTATCAATCATTTCGCGACCAGCCATACTAAAGATATCACCAATAAGCAATATTTTCATCTTCTTATATCACTTTCTAACGTGCTACTTCTTGCACTCTTGTCTCTCTTATCACTGTTACTTTTATTGTACCTGGATAATTCATCGTTGTTTCAATTTTATTTTTTATGTCTCTAGCAAGTTTATATGCTTCTGCATCTGTAATTTCTTCAGGTTTAACAATAATTCGAACTTCTCGTCCTGCTTGTAAAGCGTATGTCTTATCAACACCCTTAAATTCATTGCTTAATTCTTCTAATTGTTGTAATCGTTTAATATAATTATCAAGAGATTCACTGCGAGCACCAGGTCGTGCTGCTGAAAGAGTATCGGCTGCTGCAACCAAATGAGAAATGACATTATCCGCTTCAACATCACCATGATGAGAAGCAATCGCATTGATTACAATAGGATTTTCTCTAAATTTAGTTGCAATTTCAACGCCTATATCAACATGACTTCCCTCTTGTTCATGATCAGTTGATTTACCAATATCGTGAAGTAAGCCAGCTCGCCTTGCAAGAATTTCATCCTCTCCAATTTCGACTGCTAATTTACCGGCTAAGAACGCAACTTCTTTTGAATGAGCAAGCGCATTTTGACCATAACTTGTTCTAAAACGTAAACGACCAATTAATTTGATTAGTTCTGGATGAATTTTACCAATACCCGTTTCAAATACTGCTTTTTCTCCTTCTTCTCTAATTTCATTTTCTAATTCCTTCGTACATTTACTATAAACTTCTTCAATTCTAGGTGGCTGAATTCTACCATCTGTTACTAAAATTTCTAAAGTTCTTCTAGCAATTTCTCTTCTAATTGGATCAAAACATGATATAACAACAGAATCAGGTGTATCATCAATAATTAAATCAACGCCCGTTACTGCCTCAATTGCCCTAATATTACGACCTTCACGTCCAATAATACGACCCTTCATTTCATCATTTGGTAAGGAAACAACAGATACCGTTTTTTCTTGAACAGTTTCATTTGCATACTGGTGAATGGCATTTGCTAAAATAACTTGTGATTTATGACTAGCCTCATATTTTGCTTTTTCAGTTTCATCTTTAACATAAATTGCCATTTCCATTGACATTTCTTCTTCTAATTTTTTAAATACGATATCTCTTGCTTGTTCTTGATTTAAACCTGCAATTTCCATTAGTTTTTGTTCTTGTTCGCTAATTAATTCTTCTATCCTATTATTACGTTTTTCAACATCAGCAATTCTTTGTTCTAATTTATTTTCTTTTGTAATTAGACCGCTTTCACGTTTATCAAGATTATCAGATCGATTTTCTAAATTCGTTTCTCTTCGATCTAATTTCTTTGCCTCTTCTTGAAGTTCTGCTTTTTTACTAGAGATTTCTTTTTCCATCGCCATTTTATTTTCAGCAATTTCTTTTTTTGCTTCTTTAATTAAATCTCTTTTTTGAGCTTGTCCTTCTTTTTCAGCATCCTCAATAATTTTTGTTGCTTCTTTTCCTAGGCGTTCATATTTGGTTTCAACATTTTGCTTTCCACGATTATATGCAATAAACCAAGCTATTACAGCACCTATAATAAGCGCAATAACACATAGAAGAATACAAACTCCCAATTTAATTTCCATAAATTCATTTGTCTCCTTCTAATTTTTTATTATTCGTAATGTAAATTATATATATTAGTGTATTTACACATAATTTCTTACTGATTTATTATATCAAAAAACGACTTACTTGTCAATTAATATAAAGTGAGAGTTATAATATGAATGTAAAAATGAAATCATTTTATGTTTAATTTTATTTTTTGACAAATTAGAATTTATTTGATAAAATAATTTTACTGATATAATTATTATGGGTGAATTTATGATTAAATATCCAAATCAAATGAAAAAAATGCCTACAAAATTAGAAAATCAAAAAAGAAACCTAAAAAAGGCCAATTTAGGTACTGATTTTGAAACCAAATTGAACAATAGCAACAATTACTATCTTAATGCTAATATTGCTTCTATCTATAAAAAACCAACACCAATTCAAGTAGTCAAAGTTGATTATCCTGCTAGAAATAAAGCCAGAATTGTCGAAGCATATTATAGAACGCCATCAACTACTGATTATAATGGTATTTATAAAGGTTATCACATTGATTTTGAAGCAAAATGTTGTCATAGTAAAAGTTTTTCTTTTGCCCATATTTTTAAACATCAAATTGAACATCTAATAACTATAGAAAAAATGGGTGGTATCGCTTTTTTATTAATTGAATTCCCTCTTTATAATGAAGTTTTTCTTTTACCGGCAAATATTTTATATAAAAAATATTTATTATCTTTAAATGGAGGAAAAAAGAGTATTAGTTACTTAGATTTTAAAAATGAGGGTTTTTTAGTGAAAGAAGGACTTTTACCAGAAATTAATTATCTAGCAGTTGTTGATTTATTAATCTTAAAAAATAAAAATAGTACAAACTAAAAATTAGTTTGTACTATTTTTTTAATCTACGGTTGCACCAAAAGGAATGAGTGCAAGAGTACCAAATTTAAATGCTTGTATACCAAAAGGAATACCTATGATTGTAACACACGATATAACACCTGAGGCAACATATCCTAAAAACATTTCCCAACCAAAGAAAATCAACCATAATACATTTGCAACAGGATGTTTACTGAAATTTAAATTAACGGTTTTACCAAATGGAGCTAATGTAATTGTTGCAAATTTAAAGCATTGTTTACCAAAAGGAATACCTATGATTGTGATGCATAAAATAACTCCTAATAAAAACCATAAAATAGCGGTGATAATCCCTCCAGTAATAATCCATATAATATTACCTAATACACTTAAGCATCCGTTTTTTTTGCTATTTGCCATTCTTTTATCTCCTTTTTGAATTATTTAGTACCAAATATTCGATCGCCACAATCTCCAAGTCCTGGAACAATATATCCTTTTTCATTCAACTTATCATCTTTTGATGCAAGATAAATATCAACATCAGGATGGTGTTCTTTGAGATAATTTATTCCTTGATCTACCCCAACAATTCCCATATAAATAATCGTTTTAGCTCCATGCGATTTTAAAATATTGATTGCAGCAACAGCTGAACCACCAGTAGCAAGCATTGGATCAACTAAAAAAACAATTGCATTTGGCAAGGTTGGGGGAAACTTAGCATAATAAAGTTGCGGTTCTAAAGTTTCTTCATTTCGATATAATCCAATATGTCCAACCTTTGCAGTAGGAATTAAGCTATGAATTCCATCTACCATACCAATTCCTGCTCTTAATATTGGTACAATCACCACTTCACAATCTAACATATATGTTGTTGCAAGTGAAATTGGAGTTTTAGTCTTGACTTCTTTTAATGGTAAATTTCTAGTCGCCTCAAACGCCATCAAATTAGCAATTTCATTTACTGATTGACGAAAATCTTTAGTATTTGTATTTTCATCACGAATAATCGAAAGTTTATGATGAATTAATGGATGATTAAATATTGTGACTTTTGACATTTCATACCTCTTCTAATATTTTTACCTTATTTTTATAAAAAATACTATGATAACCCATCGTATTTTAACCAATAATTTTTTCACGAACTTTTAGTTCTATTTCTTTGGCTAGTTCTGGGTTTTGTCTTAATAATTCTTTTACAGTTTCACGACCTTGTCCTAGACGTTCTCCATTATATGAAAACCAAGAACCCGATTTTTCAACAATATCTAAATTAGTTGCAAGATCTAAAACTTCTCCTTCATAAGATATTCCTTTACCATAAATTAAATCAACTTCAGCAATTTTGAAAGGAGGAGCAACTTTATTTTTTACTACCTTTATTCTCGTTAAATTACCAATTGCTTCTGTTCCTTGTTTTATTTGATCAACTCTTCTAATGTCAAGACGAATAGTCGAATAAAATTTTAAAGCTCGTCCACCTGATGTGGTCTCAGGACTACCAAATAAAACACCAACTTTTTCACGAATTTGATTAATAAAAATAGCAACTGTTTTACTTTTATTTATAATACCAGCAAGTTTTCGCATTGCTTGACTCATAAGTCTCGCTTGCAAACCAACATGACTATCACCCATATCTCCTTCAATTTCTGCTTTTGGAACTAAAGCAGCAACAGAATCTATAACAATGATATCAATGACATTGCTTCTAACAAGAGCTTCAACAATTTCAAGCGCCTGTTCTCCATTATCTGGTTGCGACAAAATTAAATTATCCGTATCAACGCCAAGAGCTTTGGCATATGTCGGATCAAGGGCATGCTCAGCATCAATAAAAGCGGCATAGCCCCCTTTTTTTTGCGCTTCAGCAATCGCATGAAGAGCAAAAGTTGTTTTACCGCTTGATTCAGGACCAAATACTTCTATAATTCTTCCTTTAGGATAACCACCAACACCAAGAGCTATATCTAAAGCAATTGATCCAGATGGAATAACTTCAATTTTTTCTTGATTCGCATCACCAAGTTTCATAATTGATCCTTTACCATACGCTTTTTCAATTGTCTTTAAAGCATCTGCTAAGGCTTTCTCTTTTGCGGAATCCTTAGGTGTTTCTATATCATCTATTTTTAATTGTTTCGCTTTTTCAGCCATATAATTCTCCTATTTTTTTAGTTTCTTTTTGGTTTCTTTTAATACATCAATATTTTTTGCAACATAATCATAACCACTAAAAATTGTCACTGCTAACATTGCCACAATCAAAATTTTTGCGACAATATCATACCATGTTGCAATATTGTATAAATTACTACCTTCAACATATACAGCACCACCAGCAAGTAAAAAAATGATTGTAATAAATTGTAAGGTTGTTTTTATTTTGCCATACCAACTTGCAGCAATAACTTTTCCTTGTCCTGCAGCAAGCAATCGTATACCTGTTACCATAAATTCTCTTGCTAAAATTATAATTACCATCCACCAACAAAGTAATTTAGGAGCTACACCACCTGATAATATTTGATTTTGTGCATTTTGTTCAAGCAAAATAATAAAACCTGTGCACGTTAATAACTTGTCAGCAAGCGGATCTAAAAATTTGCCAAGATTCGTTACTAAATTTTTTTTCCTCGCTATTTGTCCATCAAAAAAGTCAGTCATCGCACCAACAAATATCAATAATAATACAATAAAATTTGCCTGCGATAAATTATGCCATAATATCCAATTTTCCCGAAGCGGTCTTATTGAATAAATAATCATTATAATTGGTATCAACAACATTCTAAAAATTGTTAATTTATTTGGTAAATTCATATTCGTACCTCTTTTGGTAAAATTATATCACAAAAAGAAGTCTTTCGCAAGTTTTAAAGCTTATTTTCCTTTTCAAGTTTTTTTAATAATTTGTTATTATTTGTCAAATAAAAACACCTATTCTATAAAATAGAAATAGGTGTTAAGCAATACATATTTTTGCGTTCATCTTTTATTTTTTAAGAATCAACAATTCCTTGGTGATAAAGTTTAGCATAAAAACCATCTTTTGCAAGTAACTCTTTATGATTACCAATTTCCATAATATGACCACTTTTCATTACAATAATTTTATCAGCTTCCTGAACCGTTGATAAACGATGAGCGATAATAAAACTTGTTCTGCCATTCATCATATAATTAAACGCATCAACAATCTTCTTTTCTGTTCTTGTATCTATTGATGAGGTAGCTTCATCTAAAATAACCATATCTGGTTTCAACATCATAAGCCTAGCAATTGTAATCAATTGTTTTTCACCTTGTGATAAACCACTATTTGAACTAATCATTGTATCATAGCCATTCGGCAACCTCTTGATAAAACTATGAGCATGAGCAAGTTTAGCCGCTTTTACCACTTCTTCAAAAGAAGCATCTTGCTTTGCATAAGCAATATTGTCTTTAACTGTTCCTTTAAAAATCCAAGTGTCTTGTAATACTAGCCCATATGCTTGTCTTAAATTATCCTTCTTAATATCTAAAGTATTCACGTCATCAATATAAATAGCGCCATTTACTGGATCATAATATCTTAAAAGAAGGTTGATCATTGTTGTTTTTCCACATCCGGTTGGTCCCACAATTGCTACTTTTTCACCTTTTTCAATTGTCAAATTAAAATCAGTAATAAGAGGTTGATTTTCTTGATAAGAAAAATTAACATTTTCAAATTTTATATGATCAACAGGTAGATCAATTTCTTTTAATCCATCATCTATTTCATCATCCACATCTAATAAATTGATGATTCTTTTAAATGAGGCAAAAGCAGATTGCACCTCACTTACTACCCCCGATATTTCATTAAAAGGTTTAGTATACTGATTTGCATAAGATAAAAATGAGGAAAGCATTCCAACACTAAATGAAAGGGGATCTTTTACCACAAAAACAGCTCCGACAATTCCAACTAAAGCATATACAAGACCATTAACAAATCTAGTAGAAGGGTTGGTTGTTGAAGAAATAAATTGGGCATTGATTCCTATTTGATATAAATCTTGATTAATTTGTTCAAACCGTTGAATTGCGGTTTCTTCATAACAAAAACTTTTAATATTCTTTTGATTGGTAACCATTTCTAAAATATAACCACTCAATTCACCTTTTATTTTAGCTTGTTTAGTAAAGTAATCATGAGATTTTTTAGAAATAAACCAAGCTACAAATAAAGATAATGGTGTCACTAAAATCACAATCAAAGCAACTTCCCACTTTATTAAAAACATAAATAATAATGTGGCAATAATCATAATTATTCCTCTATATAGTTGTTTAAATCCTTGTAAAAGTCCATCTGATACTTGTTCAATGTCTGAAATAATTAAACTTACCATATCACCATGACGATGACTATCAATGTATGAAAGTGGTAGATGCAAAATTTTATTAAAAACCTCACATCTTAAATGAATGACTACTTTTTCACATACAAAAGACATCATATATTCATACAAATACCCAAAGATATTACCAACAAGTATGCAAAGAAAAATAAAAAATAAAATTTTATTGATTTGCTCAAAATTAACATTATTAAAATCGATAATACAATCAATAGCATTTCCAATTAAAACAGGAATCAAAAGCGTTGTAACTACATTTATTAAAGCAAAGACTAAAATAACAAAAATGAAAAATACATATCCTTTTAAATACTGTACTAATCTCTTAACCATTTTATTCTCCTCCAACTTCTTTTTGTGAAGAACAAATTTCTTGATAAACCATACAATCTCTTAATAAGTCATTATGTGTACCAATTCCCTCAATTTTACCATCATCTAAAACTATAATTTTATCAGCATCTTTTAAAGAACTTGCTCGCTGTGAAATTATAATTGTTGTTAAATCTTTAGAATAGTTTTTAATATTTTTTCTAACTGCCGCATCGGTCATATAATCAAGAGCGCTAGTAGAATCATCTAAAATTAAAATATTTGGCTTTTTAACAATGGCCTGTGCAATTGTAATTCTTTGTTTTTGTCCACCCGAATAATTCCTACCATTTTCTTCTACCCATGCATCTAATCCACCTTTTTCCATGACAAAATCGAAGGCTTTAGCAACCCTTAAGGCGGCAATCATCTCATCATCTGAGGCATTACTATTTGCCATTTGGAGATTAGTTCTAATTGTTCCTTTAAATAAAACCGCTTTTTGATGAACTAAACCTATTGTTTTTCTTAAAATTTTCAAATCATACTCTTGTAAATCTTTACCGCTTAAATATATCTTACCCAAACTTGGATCATAAAATCTTTCAATTAATTTAATAAGTGTACTTTTACCAGAACCCGTACCACCAATGATACCAATTGTGGAACCTTTCTTAATGCTAAAATCAATATCATGAATGGATGTTTCTGTTATGTCATCATATGCAAAAGAAACATTTTTAAACTCAATTATATTTTCATTATCAAAATTGATATCCGTATCTTCCCCATTTTTAATCGAACTATTTAGACTAAGAAGAGCATCACATCTTTTCAATGAAGCATATGCTTTAGTAAAAATAACAACTAAATTACTAACGACAATTAAAGCAAGAAGAATTTGATTCATATAATTTACAAGAGCAATAACCTCACCTTGTAACAAATTGCCTCTATTTACCATTTTACTACCAAAATAAATAATTGCAATAATTGCAATATTAGTAATAACCGAAGTAAAAGGATTTAATAAAGAGGAGATTTTAGCAATTGAAAGAGCTTCTTTTTGATAAGCTTTTGCTTCTTTGATAAAACGTTCTTTTTCTTTTTCTTGTGTTGCAAATCCTCTGACTTCCCGTGAACCTTTTAAATTTTCACTTGATACAATACTTAGATCATCTAATTTACTTTGAACTTTAGTATATTTTGTAGAACTAGCTTTAACAATAAAGTACAAAACAATTGAAATTAATATAATCATAATTAAAAATATTAAACCAATTTTAAAATTAATTATCATAGAAGCAACTAGACTTCCAAGCACTAAAAAAGGAGCCCTAACGACCAATCTAATTAACATTGCAACGGCTAATTGTAATTGATTAATATCGTTTGTCATAATATTAACCAAAGCATCACTACCCATAGTGTCTAATTCTTTTGCTGATAAACTATTTATTTTTTTAAAAATAGCATTTCTTAAAAGCGTTCCATAACCTTGGGAAGCCCTAGATGCACTAAATTGACAAACAAGAGAACTTGCAAGACCTAGAATACCTAAAACGATAATAATAATGCCAATACTATAGATATATTTAAGATCACCACCACGTTTTTTAATTCCCTCATCTATAATTAAAGCCATTAAAATAGGCACAATTAATTCAAAAACTGCTTCAATAAATTTAAATATCGGGCCAATAATTAATCTTTTGGTAAATGGTTTTAAATAACTTATACAACGTTCTTGTTTCATATCCATACCTTTCTTTCTTGTATTATTATATCATTTTTATTTTCATTTGACTATCCATTTACTTATAGGATCTATTATAAAGAAAAGTTGCAAGGTTCAACACATAGGCTAACATACTTACAACTTTTTATTTATTCATTTATTATATTCCATACCTTTATTTTTCTAAAGCGTTTTTATCAAAAAAAGTTCCATCGGCTGTTTAAACTCATCATTATTAATAAGCAACCCACCACAATCTTGATATCCTAATTTACGATAAAAATCCTGAGCTTTTTCATCAACCCGTGTAGAAGTCAAAACAATTTTATGTCCCTGCCATTTCATCTCGTTTTCCCAAAACTCCATCATCATCTTACCATAACCATTGTTTTGAAATTTCTTATCAATTGAAAGCATTGTACAAAAAGGAATATTATCCCAAAAAAAATTATATCGCAAAAGACCAATTGCCTTATTATCATTTAATAATATATACCCTTCTTTATTTTCAACTTTTTTTCTAAATTCTTTGGGGGATAAATGTTTATCAAGACGATACCAAAACGTTTGATCTTTAAATTCCACATATCTAATTTTTACCAAAATGACACCTTCTCTAAATCAATTTTAAGTATTTTAAAAAGAACACTCATATAAAAACATTTCTGTTTGATTATTTTTAGCTATTGCTTTTTCATAAGATGCATATACGATTACCTTAGTAAAGCCTATCGTATGTAGATATGCTTCTATCTCTCCTAATTCATACAGATGAGTTTGAAAATCCATCAATTCTTGTTGTAATAATTTTGATTCATTATATAATTCATAAATACTAAAAGAATATTGTGTATGAGTCTTTTCATCATAAGTATTTTTTGTTTTAAGAATAAGATCAAACCCCTCTTTTGTCTTTACAGAAATTGAAACTTTATAATCCAAATCATCAAGACATTTATTTGCTACCGTGTCTACCGCAAAAACAAACTTACCCTTTTTTGTTAATAAATTTTTCATTTTTTGTAAAACTTTTTTACATAACTCCATATCTGTAAACAAGGAAACAGAACCAGATGATATAAAAATATAATCGTATTTTTCTTTTTCATCAAAATTCAATATATCACCTTGAAAAACTTGTGCGGTAGGAACTTTTTCTTTCAATTTTGAAAGCATTTCTTTGGATGCATCTATCCCTTTAATGTTATATCCTCTTTCTAGAAAAGGTACTAAAAAACGTCCACTACCACACATTGGTTCTAAAATCGACATTCCTTTTTCAGCATAAGAAAGATAAAACTCTAATTCATCTTGTGGTGCTTCTTTGTGTAAAATTTCATACATTTCAGTACATAAGTTCCCATAATAATTTTTTATCATATTAATGCTATTCTCCTTTTATCAAATACCTATTCAATCATTTATACTTTTCATTTCTTTTACAATTTTTCTCAATCAATTTCAACCTGATAAACATCGTCAATTAAAATATAATGATAATGATACTTTTCACACATTCGTTGATAATAAGCATTTTCATCAATACTAGAATCTATCCTACACCATGAATCCTCTATACGTTGTTCAACTATATTAAGCATAACTATTTTATTTTTAAAAAATTGTTTTTAATATATTTTTTTACTCATTACAAGACAAGAATAGCGAATTTCTTTCAAATATTGTTCATTAAAATCTGCTTTCCATGTAAAGGGAATATACCCACCTTCTATTACAAGATTTTGTTTATTTTCAATTGCAGTCTTCATCATCTCTTTAATAATTGGCCACATATAAGATTCTAATTTTCTATCATCTTCTGGAGTTAAATTTGTTTTTCCACTTCGTATTGATCCCATTTTTAAATGATCAATTAAAAGATAAGGTATTGATATTTTTCTAATATTTTTTGAGCCAATGCTGTCTTCTCTGTGTGAGATGCGCCGGTAATTAAAATAATCATTTTTGACCTCTAACAACTTAAATTTTTTCAACAAAATGATTTTCATACATATCCCAATATTTTTTATATACAAAATCATCATGGCCATCAAAATTTAATTGATACATCCTAAATGTAACAAAAAATCCTTTAGGTTGCCATAATTCCTCATAGGAATAACAATATTTCATACCAACTTTTTTCATAACATTACCACTTCTAGGATTGTTCACATCGTGTGTTGCTGTAATATATGGCAGCCCATCTTTCTTTACTTGTTCAACAACAGCTTTTGCAGCCTCGCTAACAATTCCTTGATGCCAAAATTCCTTCCGCAGTCCATAACCAAAATCGTGAGGTTCTTCCATATCAACTTTTATATAGCCTATTGGAAAATTATCACTTTTAAGACAAATAGCATAAGCATATCCTTGTGGCTTTAAATATGTGAAAGTATATCTTTCTTCATAAAACTTCTTTGCTTGTTCAAGATTTTTCATAGGATACCACGGTAAAAATGTATTAACTTCTTTATCTTTAAGAATAAGAAATAAGGCCTCTATATCATTTTCTGTAAATTTTCTTAAAATTAAGCGTTTCGTTTCTAATGTTGGTGTATTCATATTTTATCCTTCCCTTTGAAATTTTATCATCAAACCCTATCCATTCTATTGCTTTTTATAATAGCACTATCTTGAATAATCACCTCAAATCAAATGATTGCATACGCTTTATGTTATTCCCTATATTTATCTTTTCATAATATGAACGGTAACCAAAAAGTGCTCATTTCCAGGCATTTTACCAGATAATGTTTCTGTAATTTTAAACCCCATAGATGAGTAAAGAAAGATTGCAGGTAAATTTCCTTTTAATACTTCAATACTCACATTAGATTTCACTTTATCAAGAGCAAAACTAAGTAGACTTTTGCCAATGCCTTTACGCGTATTATTTATATCAACATACAACCACGCAATTTCTTCTTTTGAAAATGCTATAAACCCATTTACAACATCATTATATTCTGCAACATAAACATCGTATGAAAATAAGTCTTCTTTAACTGCTGCTATTGATAATGGTATAAATGCTGCTGATAAATCTGCCAAAGCTAATTCATTTTTACGAGCACAATCATGTATTTGTGCCAAACGTTCAAAATCGGTTTCTTGATAAGGACGAATTTGAATGGTGCTTATTTTTTTATTATGTCTAGTTTCCATTTTGGTCATCCTTCCTTAAGAATTGAATAATAAACATACAAACAATGAAGTACTAAAACTATCCTACCAATACACCCAATATATAATTATTCCCACTCAATCGTTGATGGTGGTTTTGATGTAATATCATAGACTACTCTATTGACATCTTGTACTTCATTGACAATTCTCATTGAAATTTTTTCCAAAATATCATATGGTATTTTAGCCCAATCAGCAGTCATTCCATCAATAGATGTTACTGCTCTAATAGCAATAGTATAAGCATATGTTCTTTGATCGCCCATAACTCCTACACTTGCAATATCAGGAAGAATAGTAAAGTATTGCCAAATAGCATCCTCTAAATTCGCTTTTAAGATTTCTTCTCTTAAAATTAAATCACTTTGACGAACTATTTCTAATTTCTCAAAAGTAACCTCTCCAAGAACTCTAATTCCAAGACCTGGTCCTGGAAATGGTTGTCTATTCACAATTTTTTTAGGCAGACCTAATTGCAAACCTAATTTTCTTACTTCATCTTTAAAAAGAACTTTTAATGGTTCAATTAATTTAAAATTCATATTTTTAGGAAGACCCCCAACATTATGATGAGATTTTATTGTTTGAGCAGTTTTCGTCCCTGATTCTATAATATCTGTATAAAGAGTTCCTTGAGCAAGGTAATCAAATTGACCAACTTTATTTATTTCTTCTTCAAAAACACTAATAAACTCATGACCAATTATCTTTCTTTTTTCCTCTGGATGAGTTATACCTTTTAATTTTTTTAAGAATCGTTCATTTGCGTCAATTTTTATAATATTCATGTGAAAATTTTCTTGGAAAACTTTCATAACATCATCTGCTTCATTTTGTCTTAACAATCCATTATCAATAAACATACAAGTTAAATGATCACCAATCGCTTTATGAATTAAAGTTGCCACAACAGCTGAATCTACTCCACCAGATAAGGCACACAATACTTTTTTTTCTTTTACTTCTTGTTTAATTTTCATCACTTGTTCTTCAACAAAATTTTCCATTTGCCAATTCGCACAAGCTTTGCAAATCTTAAAAACAAAATTATGTAAAATTTGATTTCCATACATTGTATGTCTTACTTCTGGATGAAATTGAACAGCATACAATCTTTTATCCTCATTTGCAATGCTTGCCAATTCACACGTTTTAGAACTAGCAATCTTTTTAAATCCTTGAGGCAAAGTTTTGACATAATCACCATGACTCATCCAAACTATTTGGTTGAATGGCAAGTGATTATATAAGGGGCTATCATCATGAATCAACATTTCGCTTTTTCCATATTCACAGATTTCCGATTTTGTAATCAAACCACCAAAGGTTTTTGCCATAAATTGCATACCATAACAAATTCCAAGAATAGGAATTCCTAAAGAAAAAATTTCTGGATCACAAGTAAAAGCGTTGCTATCATAAACAGAATGAGGACCACCACTCAATATAATACCTCTTACATTTGAAATATTTTTTATTTCATCAAGACTAATATCATGAGAAACCAATGTAGCATAAACTCCCATCTCTCTTATTCTTCTAACAATAAGTTGATTATATTGACTACCGAAATCAAGTACTAAAATTTGATCATAATTTTTCATTCCAATTCCTCTTTCTATTTTGAATAATTAGGAGCCTCAGTTGTAATCTCAACATCGTGCGGATGACTTTCTTTTAACCCTGCATTAGTAATTTTAATAAATTTTCCCTTTGTTTGCAATTGTTCAATATTGTTACAACCACAATACCCCATACCAGAACGAAGACCACCACAAAGTTGATAAATCGTATCGGCAAGTTCTCCTTTATATGCTACTCGCCCTTCAATTCCTTCTGGAACTAATTTCTTAGTTTCTTTTATTTTTCCCTGAAAATAACGATCAGAGGAACCTCTTTTCATAGCAGCGAGTGAACCCATTCCAACATATACTTTAAAACGACGTCCTTGATAAATAACTTCCTCACCAGGAGATTCTTTACATCCGGCAAGAAGCGAACCAAGCATCACTACATCACCACCTGCTGCAAGCGCTTTGACGATATCACCACTCAATTTAATACCTCCATCAGCAATTACATAAGCCCCTTTTTCATGAGCTATTTTAGCAACTTCTAAAATTGCGGTGACCTGTGGTACTCCAACTCCAGCAACCACTCTTGTTGTACAAATACTACCAGGACCAATTCCAACTTTAACTGTATTTGCGCCAGCCTCAATTAAAGCAATTGCCGCTTCTTTTGTGACAATATTTCCTGCAATCAAGTCCAAAGTAGGATATTTTTGTCGAATTTCCTTAACTGTGTTAATAATCCCCTCACTATGACCATGTGCAGAATCAACAACAATTACATCAACACCTGCCTTGACTAAAGCATCAACTCTTTTTAAAGTATCTACCGATACTCCAACTGCTGCACCAACTCTTAAGCGTCCCTTCTCATCTTTACAAGCATTAGGATAATTAACAACATTATCAATATCTTTACTTGTTATTAACCCTTTGAGATGAAATTGATCATCAACAATTAATAATTTTTCAATTCGATGCTGCCATAAAATTTTTTTTGCTTCTTCTAAAGAAGTACCCACTTTTGCAGTAACAAGATTATCTTTTGTCATTACTTTTTCTACTTTTGTATCATCTAACTCTAAATATTTTAAATCACGATTTGTAATGATTCCTTTTAAAACACCATCTTCATCAATAACTGGAAGTCCACTAATATGATACAATGACAATACATTTTCTGCATCTTTTAAAGTTGAATGAGGAGTAAGTGTAATCGGATTAGCAATCATCCCACTTTCACTTCTCTTAACTAAATCTACTTGATGTGCTTGTTCTTCAATTGACATATTTTTATGTATAAAGCCCATTCCGCCTTCACGAGCCAAAGCAATTGCAAGGTTTGCTTCAGTAACTGTATCCATTGCAGCCGAAACAATAGGAATATTTAATTCAATATTTTTTGTCAACTTCGTTTTTAAAGATACATCTTTTGGTAAAACATTAGACTCTTGTGGAACTAATAAAACATCATCAAAAGTTAATCCTTCACCAATTATTTTATCATTGTAATTCATATTTCACCTCTTCTTTAAAAAATATTTAGCAATATTATAAATTAGAAAGAAATTATTGTCAATGTTTAATCATACGAAAGCGTTTTAAATTTTTTAAAAACCATTTTCATAAATTTTATTTATATTTAAATACTTTTCTTATAAATCAATTAAAAAGTATTGCTTCAAGCAATACTTTTATACACTATCGATAACATATTTTCTACTATCAAATTATCTTCATATATTATTTTTTATACCAATCACTAGGTTTTGAATAAATTTTACAATTACTATCTAATCTTTTTCCTTATAATAATAAACGATATTTTTTATCCTTTTTTGATTATTAACTTTAATTTAAATTATTCATACTCTTTACGATAAGGTGGATTAGGATAATCTTTTGGAGGCATATCATGCTTATCTTTTAATTCATCCAATTTATCTTTTAGTTCTCCCATTGGTTTATCTTTCCAATCCTCTTTTGTACCCGGACCACCCAAACCTAATATTTCATCAATAATTTTGTTTTTCATTGGCGACATACCATGTTCTTTTCCACCCATTATATCATCTTTTGTGAGTTTATCCTTATTAATATTTATTGGATGATCCCTATTTTCCATAAATATTTCAGTCCTTTCATATATTTTATCTAACTCCGATGATATATCTTTATTTTTACTATATCCACTAATAAATAACTCATTATTTTCATTAAAATAATCCTTATTTTCTAATGTATATAAAATATTATAAATTGCTTTTTCTATTTTCATATTAATAATTTGGGTATCTGAAAATACTTCTTCAGCATCATCACTAAGATATCTAATACTTGCAACATAATTATATTTGTTAATATTGAGTTCAATAGATGGATTAATATCAAAATAAATTTGAGTATACGTTTGATTATATTGATTTATATTGACAACAGAAATCATAATTAAAAGCAATACAACACATATACAAAAAGCAAAAGCAATTTTTTTGAAAGCAGTATTTCTTAATTGAAACTTGTTTTCTGTAATTTTTATTTTATAAACATCTTGTAAAATGTTTTCTTTCAATTTTGAACTAGGAGTTAACTTAACTTTTAAAAGCAGATCTTCAATATCTTTATTTTCCATTACTTATTTCTCCTTTCTAGTTCTTTTCTTAATTTTTTTAAACCATTATTATATTGCCATCTAATAGTTGATTCATTTTTATTTAAACTTTTTGCTATTTCTACAAGGCTAAGCCCTTCAATCGTATGTAATATAATTAATCTAAATTCATTATCTTTTAAAATTTCTTTTGCAAGTTTTAATATTTCTTGATTATCTTCAATTAAAGAATGGGAAGTATCAACAAAATATAAACTATTTTCTTCATCTAAAACATCTATTAAAATTATTTTTTGCTTTTTTTTCAAAATATTGATAGAAGTATTTTTAGCTATAGTATATAACCAATTAAATCCCTTCTTCCCTTTGAATTTTTTAATCTGTTGTAAAGCCTTCATATAAGTATCATGTAAAGCATCTTCACTATCTTCAACATTTTTTGTATATGAATAACATAATGCCAGTAATGGTTTAGATGTTAACTCATACAATATTTCAAAATTATCTATATTGCCATTCTTCATTTCAATTAATACTTTATCTATCATACTCATAGTATTTTTGTCAGACACGACAACACCTCACTTTACATACAAAATAGATAATTGATTATATCATATTTTGCCAAAAATAACAAATATAGCAAACTGTTATCGTGATTATCATTTTATGAGTTTTTCATATTTTTAATTTAAACTAATATTTGCAGATGTTGACCCCAAATATATTACGATTGCAGATAAATTACAAGGTATTTTTACTGACAAAATTGCACTATTTGATACACTTACAGTTAAAGTTTTGCCAGAACTAAGTGACATAGATATTTTCTTTGCAACACTTGAAAAATTAGAACAATGTGTTGCTTCACTTGTCATACCACCATTAGGCATAATTGCAAGTACCGACCCACTTGTGTAGGTGTATCCTGCTTCTGTATCAATGGCAGAATTGCCTCCACTTGTGGATATAACTACAGTTTTACCACCTTTGAAAACTATTCCACTATATGCAGTTCTACTATTAGAATCTAATCCATCCCCTCCTGCTAAAATATAAAGATTTCCACCATCTATAACTATTCCTTGACCACTTGTGGCAGTAGAATTTATACCATCATCAGAAGATACTATTGAAATATCCCCATTATTAATAATTACTTGTAAACCTTCAAGTCCTTCGTAACTTTTTGTTATATCAATTATACCATCAGAAATAGTTAAAACTCCATCTGCATGTATTCCATCATCATTTGAATAAATAGAAATTTTTCCACCATTTATATTAATATTTCCCAATGCATTTACGCCATTTTCTAATGTTACACCATTATTTGCATGAATTGCATCATCATATGTTTTTATATAAATCGTACCATTATAAATATTTACTTCATTTGCCGCTTTTATTCCTTTAGTAGAATGATCACCTTTATCGCTATTACCATCATTCATACCTCCGCCCATACCACCACCTATTTGGGTATTGTAATTTGTCCAATTATAGTTTAATGTATTTCCCCTTTGTGTTATTGCAAATGTATCATAATTTGTATTGAAAGATAGATAATCGGTACAAACCAAATAATCGGTATCTTGCCCTTGTTCTTGTGTCAAACTATAAATAAAAACAACTATCTTAGCATACTTATTGTGCTTGGGCAATGCATAATAATAATATGTTTGCATTCCACTATTTACTGTTTTATAAAATTGTGCATTTTCCCAAAGATAATCTTCATCGTCATTATAATATTTAACTGAATAATTATAATTTTTTGAATTAAAACGAATATATAATAATTCTTCACTTGTATCAATAACTTCTTCTGAATAATTTGAATATTTATCAGTATAAATATTCAACACAGTAGTTTCATCTTCTATTACAACATTATATGCAGAATCAATTCCATCACACGCTGCATAAATATTTAAACTACATGCCGCAATACTTATAGTACCTTTTTGATTTCCTTTACTAGAAATATCACTATTACTCGTCTTAATCCCATCACCTTGAGTGGCAATTAATGTAATGTTTCCTCCCACTATACTAACACTATCATTTCCTTTAAGTGCATTATCTGTGCATAAAACTGACAAATCCAAATTTTTAATATTTAAATCATCTTTAGTATGAATTCCTTTGTTATTTTTTGATACAACTACCAATTTTCCTTTTCCTTGAATATCCAAATCAACAATTGAATAAATTGCAGCAGAGATTACTGTTTCATCAGTTTCATCAATGATTTCCCGATCATCATATAGATAGTTTTCATAATTCTTTTTCGCAACTAAAGTAATTTTATCTCCACTTAAAATAGTAATTGGATTTGTTGACTCTGATACAACTGATAATCCTTGTAATTCTAATTCTAATTTATACTCATCACCAACATCAATAATAATATTACCTTTTAATTGTCCTGATATTGAATAAATACTATCCTCAGAAAGATTTGTAAATGTTACTACACTTCCATCAATACTATAACAATCTGTACTACCTGATACACAATTAATCGTAAGTTCTTGTTTGTCATCTTCAAAATATCCATCATAAAGATCATCATTCGATCCACCAAATGCCGTATCATCATCACCCAAATCTGTAACATTTCCATTGCCATCAAAATCAACTGGAGGTTGGTTTTTCTTACCGCATGAAGAAATAAATACCATCATACAAATTAAAATTATAAATAATAAAATTTTTCTTTTCATCATTTTTTCTCCTTTTTATATACATCCTTTTAAATTAAATTTAAAAATTAATTATAAATCATAATTTTTATTTTCTTGCCTCATCAAAGCAATTTCAAGATTACCATTTCTTAATCTCAATTCATCAATCATCGCCTTTTCAGATTTTTCATCTTTTATCGTCACATTATATGTAAGTTTAAATAAACTACCTAAATTTGTAGTCTTTATATGAATCAATTCATACATTTTAGTATATTTAGTCAAAATTGAATCAAATACCTCTGTATAATTTAAATCCTCTGGTATAGTTATCTTTAAGGTTTTCTCCTTACAATATCCTTTGGTTTTTAGTCCAATAAAGTTCAAACAGAACATAAACAATCCCAATATGATTGTAAATAAAACCGCAAATCCAATATATCCCATTCCCATTATTAAACCAACAGCCATTGCCAAAAATATTGATGCAATTTCTTTTGCTGTTCCCGGTGTAGAACGAAATCTAATCAAAGAAAAAGCCCCTGCTACTGCCACACCTGCTCCAATATTTCCGTTTACCATCATTATAACAACACAAACAAGTGCTGGTAACATTGATAAAGTCATTGTAAAACTTTTAGTAGTTGAATTCTTACATGCATAAATCAATGCCAAAACTAATCCTAATACAATTGATATCCCTACTAACAATAGAAAGGTTCCCACTCCTATTACTTGTTGTTGTTCACCATCAAATATTCCTTTAAATAATTTTTCAAGCATAAATATTCTCCTTTTGTATTTCTTTTTCTTTTATTTTTTTATATACATTACCATATTTTGAAAATGATTGTTTGTAAATTTTGTTTTTACTTAAACAGTTGGCAAGCCATATTGGAATTGCTTCATCTGTTTTAATTTCCATTAAATACATATTTGTAGGCAATATCTCTTCTCCATATACTCCTTTAGAAAGTTCTAAATCATAGTCACGCCAAATGATTTGATTATCAAATGTTACTCTAAACCTTGTATTTTCTATTCCATAATAAGCTATTCGTTCATAAGACAAATACACTTTAGGTTTTAAATTTTTATATAATTCAAAACAATAATTAATTTCTTTTGAAATTTGGGTTTCACTTTTTGTTTTATGATATTTTAAAAACGCTTGTGCTTCAATAAATTTCATATTTATTCTTCTTTTATATACTACACCCTCAAACTTTTTCTTTAATTCAATAAAGACATTATCATTTTCTTTGGGAACACCATAACTTCTCAATCTTATTTTTTCTTTATATATAGGTTTATCTAACGATCTTCTAATTAACAAAAAGGTGTCCGTATCATAATAAATATTACAAATCAAACTTTTTCCAAATTTATCAATTCTCATATAATCACGTAATACTGTACTTATAATTTTGTACTGTTCTATATTAATCAAATACTTTAACTCATATCTTTTAAAAATTTTTTGGTATGCCATAATTTTATCTCCTATAATATATACAATTGAAAATTGATTTCGTTGGATAAATTTTTCAAATTATTTCAATTAAATTACTCATAGGGAATCATTTATTACCTTCTAATTTTTGAATATAAAAAACATCAATATCTTTTCGACTTGTAACAAACTAAGATATTTAATTTTTCTTTTTTACAAAACCTTCTTCCCTAATTATTACTAAATATTGGCATAAATGTTTTATGTTACATGCCTTATTCTATTTACAAAAATGATATATTTTTACCTATTTTTGATAAAATCAACTACTCTATAAATTTCAAAAATATCTCATAAATGCCTATATCCATCACCTACTATTTCTTTTCTTACTAACACACTTCATCCAATATGTTCCTTCACTAATAATACTAAATTTCATCCATAGGTAAGAGAGATATAACTTAAATTCTTTTGTTTTTTATAACAAAAAGACTTGCTTCTTTTACGAAACAAGTCTATACTTAATATTTAATTATTTTGAAAGAAAGATAAGATGATTTTGTTTAATATTTTTTTAATATTTCAAATTGACTAATTCTTTCATATTTTTGCAAATCAGGATATAATTTATAATCTTCTGATTTATCTTTTTATTTTCTATATCTTGTAGTAATCTTTGAAATCATAGTCTATTAAAATTAAGCCCACTATAACCATCATCAACATAGAATTCCACTACTCTAAAATCATGAAGTCTTGCATATTCTTCTAAAATAATCTTTTGTGTTTGAATTGAGCCTGATTCTCCGATATTACCATCATCAAATGATAATCTACAATATAGTGCAGTTTTATATAATTATTATTCAAATTTATACCTTGTATAAATATATCCTCTCTTTCTCATAAACTTTTTCTGCATCATAATGACACCACATTATTAAAAATGCATCAACAGTTTTGTATAAAATTAAATCGTTAGCTTGGTATCCAAGTAATGAAACACTAGTAATTTACTCTGTGAGGCAGAGTGAAGCACGCCTTATCCTGTTTACGAAAATATATAAAAATATATTATATTCTTAAGTATCTAATCATATAAAAATACTCCCTTCACTTATACCGTAGTTTTAGAGGTATGTTTGTCGGGGGTATATTTTAAATTAGTAATAAAATATAAAAGAGCAACTACTCAAGTCATATGAGTAATTGCTCTAAAATAGCGTATAGTTATTTTGTTATTTTATCTGAAATTTCTGCTATTTTACTATTTTTCAAATAGTCAAACGTATAAGTGTCCCCCACTATTAATTTATCATTTATATTTAAAATAATTTCTTCATTAGTATCCATAATTTTGATTACTGGTTTATCATTAATTTGAACCCCAGATTCCGGTTCCCTATTTTGTTTAAATCTTAAAACTACTGCAGTAACTGTTTCGTATTTTTTCAACTTATAACATCTGTAATCTTTTAATAAAACTACTAAATTTTTTATTGATAATACTAGTAACAACAAAAAGCTTAATATTGCAAGTATCTCTAAAATGACACCTCCTATCTTACTAAATGAATTATCAGCAAAATAATAAGTATTAAAAATTATTACTATCAAACAAACTAATGAACATAAAATCATAAAAATATTTGCAAAGCAATAATAAATATATAGATTACTAATGGATGTTTTTTTCATTATTGTTCCTCCAAAAAAACTACGAAAATATACTTTTTTTATTTATGATTAAAATCAAATAAATCACATAAAGCAAGTTTATCTTTTTTTAGGTAATCGTGAATTATTGAAAGTCTATGTTTAAATTTAATTTTCAATACTGATTTATTATTTTTAATTAATTCATATTCCTTTTTTTTGCCATTACAAAATATTATTTCTAAACTTAGATTTGAAATTTTACTTATATGTAATGATTTTTTCATTTTATTATAATTTTTATTTGATGAATTAATTTGAATCAATGAAATAAAATATTGATATAAGCAATATCCTTTATTGTGCCATCCAGATAAGTCAAAAATCAATTTTTTATTATTTATTATTGTCCTAAAAATGCCTTTACTTGTTTCATGAACAATGATTGAATTTTCATTATAAAGCTCATTTGCAGAAATAATGAACTTTTCCAATTCATTGTTTGGCACACCATATAAAGAATACTTATAAAATAAATTTGGATATTTGTTAAAATGTAGTTGCAGAATCACCGATAAATTTTTATCAGAAATAAAAATAACTAGTCCTATTAATGAAACAAAAATACATATAATAATTGCAGAATTAAATTTCATTATTCCAAAAATAATAGCAACAATAAAACCAATAATCCATAATATAAGCCCGAATACGGTTAAGAAGAAAGATTTATAATATGATTTTTGTTTACTAGTCATTATACCCTCCTCATTAAATCTATAAAGTTAATAACCAATGAAGTGACCCCGCAAAATTATCTAATCTACCATAAAGTTTATTTGTTCTATTGATTAAATCTATTGCGTGTATATTGGTTGGATCAACACCTTTATTAATAAATTTTTTAACTTGTTTATTGGCTTTTGTAGATAAACTACTTCTACCTTTATTAAAGTAAGATTTAGCGATTCTATTCTTACCAACAGTTAAAACTCCGTCTAACGTTGTTGAAAACACACTCATAATTAATGCAGAACCAACATTTTCCCAACTCGTAAATGTATATGCACTTTCTAACATTTCACCAGCAAAAGTGCCTAATAACTGTAATCCAGTACTTCCAAAAGCGCCTAATGTTCCTGACAGCGCTCCTCCAGCAAATGCAAAACCATATTTTATCAAGTTTTCAGTACTAAATGTATTGAAGTCAGACCATTCAAATCCATCACTAAAGTTATCTACGACATCTAATCCATATGCAGTTGCCGCTGAAATAGCTCCGCCAATTAAAGCCGCAATTAATATTGTAGATATTGCAATGTGCCCCGTTGGGTCGTAATAATTAATTGAATCATTATAACAATAGCAATACAAATTAAGTCCATTAATATCTTCAGGATCTAAATATTCAATTGAATCTGGACTAATCCAACGTCCCCATTCAGGGTTATAGTAGCGTGAGGATACCCAATAAAGCTGAGTCTCGACTAGAGTATCCTATTGCAACTCCAATCAGTGTATTCCTCTTTACAACAAATATTATACCACAAGTTAATATAAATTCGTATTAATTTGATATAGAATCATTGATGAACTTGTAATATATTTTAATAGTCCTTGGGTTATCTCTATACCCAACTTCTATCCTAGATATTAACGAATGAACTATTAGAGAATTAAGCTCTTTAAACTCCAAAAATTCATTTACTTTTTCTTTTAATAATTTGTAATTTTCTATTGTAGAATCTTCTTCTTTTTGTAAGTTTTTTAGCGTTTCAATTTCACTAACTATTTTCTTTTGTTCTTCTTGATATTCTTTAATCATTTTAGATGAAGTATCACTATCAATGATTTCATTTAATGCATCATTATATATTTTCTTAGTTAATTGATATAGCTTATCTTTTCTTATTTCAAGTTTAGATATTTTCGTTTCTATATCAATTTCTTTTATTTGCCTATGAAGTAATGTGTTAGGTCTAGGACATTGCTCTTTATTTCGCATGTAAGTTGTACATTTATAAGTGTGACTTACATTACCATATGGTCTTTTTTGGTGTACTAGAGCCATTCTATTACCACAATAAGCACAATGAATTATTCCTTTAAATAAGTTTTCATGATCATGTAACCAAGGATGAGTACGCGAAGCTATCATGGATTGAACTGAATCAAAATCATCTTGAGATATTATCGCTTCATGAGTGTTTTTAACTATTAAATGTCTTTCTTTTGGTACAGGTACACATTTCTTTGTTTTATAATTTATCACTTCATATTTATTAGATTCAATATGTCCTAGATAAACTACATCTCCTAAAATCTTTCTTATCGTTACATAAGTCCAACCTTTATTCTTAAAGCTAGCAAACCTAACATCACCTTTAATTCGTTTATAATAACCAGGAGTATAAATACCTTTCTCAGTTAGTATTCTTGCGATTTTAGGGCAGCCATAGCCTTGTAATGCTAATTTATAAATTAGTTTAATGACTGGTCTTACTTCTTCGTCTACGATTAGATGATTATTATCAAGTGAATCTTTTTTATATCCATAAGGAACTTGTGCTGCAGTATATAGTCCTCTTTGATTTCTACTTCTTTTAGCAGCTTTTACTTTTCTAGATAAATCTTTTGCATACATATCATTTAAGATATTTTTAAATGGTGCAATGTCATTATTATCATTAATAGTATCTATTCCATCATTAATTGCAATATATCTAACTCTATTATCTTTAAAATAATTTTCAGTATAATAACCAGTCATAATATAATCTCTTCCAAGTCTAGATAAATCTTTTGTAATAACT
>FR890810.1 GCA_000433035.1 Staphylococcus sp. CAG:324
GGAGTCAATGTTTTTATTGATGGATATATTCCTCAAAAAGATGAAAAAAGATATTTATCTATAGAGTTGTATCTATATTCGGTAGAAACAAATCAATATGAAAAAGTAAAATTAATAGATATAGAATATTCAACTGGCACAGGACAGTGTTATTATGGAAATGCTTATTTAGAGATAGGCGATAAAGTATACGAAGATGACTATATATCAATAGCATTTTACTATTTTGATGATAAAAATCGTGTTAATATGGTGTTATTTGGTAAAATAAATGATGAATTTAGATCCGATTTTAAACTAGAAGAAGAGTGAATTTGATATTTGTATACAGTGGTCAAAAAAGCAATTGAATTTAGAAGATGCAACAATAAAATAGGAAAGGAAAGATTAGAGAATAGAAGAATATAAATAATACATTCTCTTTTTTATTAAATTATTTGATAAAAAACAATAATGATATAATTTTAATAGAAATTTAGCTGTTTAAATTATAAAAGACCATATAATATTTTAGACATCAATAAGAAAAGTATATTATCCACGATTTTTAAACTAAAGTAAGAATAAAAGGAGGGATAAAATATATGAAAGTAATTTTAAGAACAGGAAGATTCCTATGGATTTAAGTTTGTAAACAAAAAAGAATAATAGAGGAGGAAGATATGAAAAA
>FR890811.1:0-206 GCA_000433035.1 Staphylococcus sp. CAG:324
TGATATATTATGTGTATTCAAACTTAATATCTTGCCAAATAATTTATAATTTGTTATAATATAAGTGCAATTAGATAAATCTGAAAACTTTCCTAGAAAGTGGACTAATTAATCTTCTGTGAAGCTATTATGAGGATTGCCCTTTGAGGTTATAGCAATAGGTCGCCCTATGATTAGTCACATGCATTTATTTGATTGACATTAAT
>FR890811.1:279-1634 GCA_000433035.1 Staphylococcus sp. CAG:324
TATAATATGAAAAAATGTAATAACAATTTAATGGATTTAAATAAAGAAACAGCTATGCGTCTATGGGTTAAAACCTATGGAAAAGAAACTAAAGTTCATGACTTTGCTGGAAGAACAATGGTTAAAGGTGCATACAATGACAGAAACAGTGATTATGGTTGGAATGTAGATCATATTCTTCCACAGTCAAAAGGTGGAGTTACTGCGGATCATAATTTGGTTTGTTGTCATATTTTTACTAATGATGAAAAAGCTGATAAGTTTCCTTGCTTTACAGCAAATAATGAAAAATTTGAAATACTGAAGGTACAAAATCATTATGAAATTAAAAGGGTAAAACCAGTTGATAAACCACAACTAATTGATGAAGATGATATTAACTTCTTTGATTCGGCTGCAGGTATTCGTTATTTTAAAAAACTTAAAGGTATTCAAAATAAAAAAAGATTTGTTGGTTCAGTATTTATAAGATTAACAAGCTTAGAAAATACAGCAGTAGTTGATTTTATTGAAAAAATATTTGAAGGAGATAACTTCTCATATGAGGTTGCGCCAAATTATAATTTTGATGAAACAAGAATTTTAATACAATGTTTTGACTTACCTTTAATTGAAAATACCGAAGAAATGCTTGATAAATGTATTTTACTTAATACTTATTTAGAACATTACTTTAGACCATCAGGATATTTCAATGAGTTTGACTTATATTTTAGACTAGATTACTTTAAAAATCGTTATGAAATGTATTCAAAATCTAAAAATATTCATTTTAAAGATCCTAATATATCATACTGTAATGGGTTAATGGTTAATAAACTTGCATGGGAAAATACCGAAGCAAAAGAAAAAGTCCAATTAAACCAATTTGGTCCTTGGACTGAATATAATTATATTTATACAAAATTAGCAAATAATTTAGATAAGGAGGTAAACGAAAAGTAAATTAGCTTTTCACCTCCAGTTAATGAAGGAATGATGGGCGACAATCATTCTTTTTTTATAATAAAGTAGTTACCTTCTTCACTGCTTCATCAATACCAATATCATCAATCATATTTGCAAATGAAAATAAGAACGCTTGTAGTCTAGTTGCTTCAAGTTTTGTTATTTTCTCAATTATAGTATCGTCACCTTCAAACAAATCAAGGAAAGAAAAGTTATACATTGCAGCAGGCTTATCAGCAAGTAGTCTAATATATGGACTCCAATTGATATAACGTAAACCAGGTTTTCCAGATATTCTAGGAATTGTCATTATATGAGTTCCTTCTTCATAATAAATTTCCAATGCATTTGGTAAGTACTTAACTTGAACACGTTCATATGCAAGAGCTGGATCTAAATAATAATAG
>FR890812.1:0-109672 GCA_000433035.1 Staphylococcus sp. CAG:324
GTAAACAAAAAAGAATAATAGAGGAGGAAGATATGAAAAAGGTATTAGTAATGATTGGAATAGTTTTATGTTTATTTAGTATAACTTCTTGTAAACGAGAAATACAGGAGGTAAATGTATATAGATTTTATGATAGTACGCCTAGAAAAATCATTGACAAAGAAGAGATAGTTGAACTAGAGAAAATGATATTAAATCAAAAATACAAAAAAGATGATGAAAAAATTTATGAAAAAGAAAATTCAAATTATTGGTGGCTCTATTTTTTAGATGTAAATAATAAATTTATTGGTGATAGTAATCATTATGAAGTTCTAGAATCAGGTTATGTTTTTTATGTAAAGTATGTCAATGACCAAGAAATAGTGTATGTATCAAAAAATAAAATAGATTATCAAAAATTTTTAAGAGTAGTAGAATAGGTTATGTTTTTAAAAAGGAGAGAAATTAAATTGAAAAAACAAAATTAATTATTTTATTCATAATAGGTTTATTTACTATTACTTACACGAAAGAGAAATTTAAAATAAAAGCAGCTAGAGATAATTATGCAGAGGATACTGATTATTTTAATAGTAACATAGATCAAAATAGTGAGGAACAAATAAATTCTAATATCGAAATCAAGAAGAACATTCAGTTTGAATTGTTAGATTTTTTATGGTCTTGTTCTGGAAACGTAACGAAAACTAATGTATATACACCAAAGGGAACTCCAGTAGAAGCATTAATTAATAAAAAAGAATTATCTAATAGGTAATATAATAAAAATAGAGATTTTCAAAGAGATAATTTTCCGAATGTTGTGGTTTTAGAAGAGCCTAGTAATCGATATAATTGTCATTCATATGCATGGTATAGTCAAGATACTGAAAATAATTTTGCTTGGATTCTTGATCTTAAAATTTTTTATGAAGACTATAGTAATGAAGTTGAAGCATAAAAAACTTTAAATAATTTATATGAAAAAGCAATAGATGAAATTGTCAGTTTTTTTGAACCAGATGTATTATATGAACATCTTCGACGCATGAGAACACTTGAATTTAGATATCCTGATGATTTAAAGAATTCAATATCAACAGGTTTTTTTCAAAAATATTTTTCTAATGATATAGAAATGCAAGATAAATTAAGTCAATTACCAAGATACTAAATATGTAATTTATAAAAAACTAGCGAAGTAAGAAATTAGCATAATATAATTCTAATAATTCAAATTATGAAGGACATAAATAAAAATTAAATATTAATACTTGCATACTCTAGGATGTTTAAATTCCTAGAGTTTTATATTTTTATAGTTCCAAAAATTCCTAAATTTTAACCCATTTATTGAAATAAAGAAGTTTCTCAGCTAGGAGGCATTTTTATGACAAACAAACAAAAATCTAGAATAATTGAATTGAGAAAACAATGAAATTTATTATTATGATAAATTCAGTATTCATATTTAATAAATTCCAATTTATTGGATGTGCATTTGTATTAAACTATATCGTTCTTGTCATTGAAAATGAAGTCGTATTTTATCATAAGATAAGTACGATTTTTTATATTTTATATAAAGTTGATAAATATCTATATATTTTGTCAATTTTAGACTAGAATTAACTTCAAAAATCTTGGTGAAAAATTAAATGTAAAAATATATAAATTATCGTAGTTTTCTTTTTTTTATTGTTAAAATATGGTATAATATTTGTATCAAGATTAGTTTAATGAAATTAGAGATGTATAATGAAGTGATTGAAGAGTATGTGGATAATTTATAGCAAACATTAAAAGAACTTCATCAAAATTTATATTTGATGTTAAAAGATATAGACGAAATATGGCAAAATGCAAAGGAATAAATTTATAGTTTTTAAAAGAAAACAAAAATTATACAAAACCTCAATTAAATTTGAAACAGTATTAAAACAATAAGTAGTTGAAAGAGGAGGAAATTATGAAATCATATGCATCAAATCCTGGAATGTTAAAATTTTCAAAGAAAAAATTTAAAGAAGTGGCTCTTCTATTAGACCCAACTAAAGCAAAATTCTTTTTAAAGAAAAAGAGTTGGATTAAAAAACAAATTGCTACTGGTGATATTCAACCAGCTATGGTTATCTCAATTGATCCTTTAGTTATCTCTTGTTATTCTGACGAACTAGATGCTGTCATTTTGCTTGAATTTCCTAAAGAATTAGCAGTAAAATATCAATTCAAGTTAAACGAACGTCTTGTAACTTGTAATTGGTATATGGCTAAAAATATGTTTGCTTATTCGGATGATTTAATTATTGGACCGAATTGTAGTGGTAATTGGCGTGATGTTTATCCATTGTTAGGATTATTTGTATGTAAAGATGAAAATGCTTATTATGAAAATACCAATCTGTTTAAAGATGAAGATTATGAGTATTTAATGAAATTGACAACATCATATTTAGAAAAAAAGCCTAATAGTTATCGTGATGGATTCTTTTTCTTGTATAATGATTTATAAAAAGAGGTGAATAAAAATGAATTATAAAAAAATAAGTCAAACATTATTAGATTTAGGGTATATTGATGATAGGAGATTGCTGTGCCATTCTAATGCAAATGTTGCAGAAACTAGAAACTATGGTGTCTTTATGAAAGTAACTAGTACTTATCAAGGTAATCTTCCACGCTTTATGATTTTATCAATCAAAGATGATAAACTTTATATTTCTTTTGCAAAAGCATTTGGTGGCTTTAAAGCTTATTATGCATTTATTGAATTATCTAAAATCCATTTTATCAATCATAAGATAATTAATCAATTAACAGATCAATATTATTTAATGGTTGATGCTGATGGTGGTCAATATCCATTTTATATTAATGTGACGAAAAACAGGAAAGATGGGAAAGCTTTAGTTGATGCAATTATTGAATATCATAATCAATTAAATCAAGGAAACAAAGAATAATTATGTTTATAAATATTCAATTATTAAAAAAGAATAATTTAAATATTTTATTGTCATAGGACAAATATTGAATATTACTTTTGTCTATAAATTTACACTAAAAAATGGTATAATAATATAAAGATAATTAGGTTTTGTATAATTCCTATAGGGTTGCATATATCAATAGGTACTAAATATGAGAAAACTCTAAATAAGATAGAGAGATATATCAAAATTAAACGGAATAAGATAAATTTAATAGAGGTAATATTATATTAACTAAAAAAAGAAAAGGATTTATATTAAATTATTATAGTAGTTTATAGAATTGAAGAAATTATAAAGGAGAAACGAATATGCTGGATAAAATACCTAATGCAGAAGAGATGACTGCTTTAGTCGGTAAATCATTATTTGATATATGGAATAAACTGTGTATTTTAATTGATGAAAAGTATGACATGGAATGTTTATGGAACAAAGGTGGTAAAGTGTGGACTTATGAGTATAAATATCGTCGTGGCGGAAAAACGCTTTGTGCATTATATGCAAGGGAAAACTGTATAGGATTTATGATTATCTTAGGGAAAGATGAACAATTAAAATTTGATACAGATAGAAATAATTATTCAAAAGAAGTGCAAAAAGTCTATGATGAAACTAAAACCTATCACGACGGAAAATGGTTGATGTTTGAGCCAACAGATACAGCCTTATTTGATGATTTTGTTAAACTGTTGGGAATAAAAAGAAAACCCAACAGAAAGTAATGATTTTATATTTATTGATATAAATACAAATCTGAGGTTGTGCAGTAGATAAGTTCAAAATCTCTCAGACAGACAAAGTGATCTAGACGTGGTGGCGGTCGAAGACATCAAGCCATGACAGCGAAGCTGTCAAATGTCTGGTTCACTTTGTCTTTTGATTTTTAGAGAAATTTAATGAAAAATATATATTAATTAGACCTATTTCATTGAATTAATAGGATTTTAGGATAAAAAGTGGTATAATATGTTTGTTTATAAAAATATAACTTTTATGTTGTCTATAAGGGGTTGAATATATCCCTTCTTATGAATAACCAAAAAGTAGGTTAGTAAGATATATCAAAATATATTGACCAATGAGGATGATAAAAGAAGTGTAAATTAATGAGGAAAATAATGATATTCTTTTTATCATTATTTGGATTATGTTTAGTAGGTTGTGATACAAACATTACATCATTACCAAAAGAAATGCTTGATGATTTTGTAATTACTTTAACATTTGATTTTAATGGCTATTATGATTTGAAGACTGGAGTTTTAAAAAACGGATATTATGAATTAGATTGTAAATATGAAACAATTTTGTTATTTAGCGAAGATGAATTAAAGGAAACATAGGAATTATTCTTATTAGGGTCGATAGATAGATGGTCAGAAAAATGACTGTTAGTGATGAACTAGTTGTACCTTCATATACTATAGGTATTTCCTTTATTGCAGAGGGTAATACTATTACTGTTGATTTTTACGGAGTATTCTCCATTCCTTTAGATGAATGGGAAGATAGTGTTAGATTAGGTAAATCATATTATAAGATTGTTAATGAATATATAAAATCTAGTGATGAATAGAAGTCTTTACTAGAAAACCAAAATGTATATGAGTAATCAGGACAAAGGTGGTAAAATACTAATATGTAAAAGGGAAATTAGATAAAAATATTGATTTAAAGAATAGTCTTTTTAATATAATAAAATAAAATTTGCACTTTATAAAAGTAATTTGTTACAAATAAACATTTTTTCTTCTTTACGTTGTTCATTTTACACATTTTATTTGATAAAATTGATGTGTAAAGTTCATAAAGGAGGAAAAAAGAATGAACACAGATAAAATTTTTGCAGAAGCGATTGCAAATGAATATTCAAAAAAGGAAACATCTAAAGTAATTGCCTTAAAGAAGTTAGATAATAAGGTTAAAACACCAGTGAATATTTTTACTTATACATTTGGTATTATTTCAGCACTTATATTAGGTTTAGGAATGTGCTTATGTATGAAGGTAATTGGTGATGGGTCTACACTTTGGTTTATATTTGGTATTATTATAGGTTTAATAGGAATTTTAGGTGCATCAACGAATTATTTTTTCTATAAAAAGTTGTTAAATAGCAGAAAAGAAAAATATGCTGGCGATATTATAGAATTAGCAAAAAGAATTAGCGAAGGAGATTAAATAAATTTATGGGCAGTAATTTGAATAAACACGAGAGCAAGTATTTTAATACTGCCCGTTATATGAATGAAGCGCTTATGCATTTATTAGAAACAAAGGAATATGCATACATAACAATCAAAGAAGTATGTGAAAAGGCTGGAGTAAATCGATCTACTTTTTATCTTCACTATGAATCAATGGATGATTTGTTAATTGAAAGTATGGAGAATATGTTTAAAGAATTAAAAAATAAGTATTCTTATGATTTGGAAATAGATGAAAAACTGAAAAGTGGGACATTAGAAGATTTAATGCTTTATACTCCCGAGTATTCCAAACCATATTTATCTTTTATAAAGGAAAATAAAAAGTCATTTATGGTTGCTCTTCAACATCAAGAGTTATTTAAAGTTGAGGATACATTTGGTAAATTGTATGAAGATATCTTTGAACCTATTATGTTAAAATTTGAAATTCCCGATGAAGAAAAGAAATACGTAATTAAATATTATATGAGTGGCATTCATGCAATTATAATTGAATGGATTAAAGGTGGTTGTGTAGAAGAAATAGAATTTATTGCCAATTTAATTGCAAAATATGTATATAAATAATTAGTTGGTTTATATGCAATCTATAGAAAAGATGAAAGAGAGCACAAATATGAACGGATATCTGTCAAGTAGATGTCAGTTTAATAATGTGTTCTTTTTTTATAAAACTTTTCAAAATAATCGGATAAAAAGCTGTCTTTTTTTATGATAAGGTGATAATGTTGAAAAATATCTCATAATTTGTTATAATATTTATGATAATTATAATAAAGGAGAAATGAAATGAGAAAGTTTTTTTACTTATGCATTATAACTTGCTTTTTATTATTTGTTTCTAGTTGTGAAACAACCAATAAGCTTGTTAGTGAATTAACAATAATTTCTGTAAATGATTTTCATGGTGCATTAGATGAGTCTGATGGTAAATATGGTGTAGCAAGACTTGCTAGTTCAATTTCAGCTGAAGAAAAAAATGCAGAGGCTTCTGTTTTGATATCAGCTGGTGATATGTTTCAAGGTACGGCTTTGTCAAATTATGATCATGGTAAAACTGTGATTGACATTATGAATAAGATGAAATTTGATGCAATGGTCATTGGCAACCATGAATTTGATTGGGGCTTTGAAGAAATATATCAATATGTTGATGGTAGTGATGAGAATGGTGAAGCAACTTTTCCTTTTTTAGGATGTAATATTATTGAAAAAAATACGGGTCAAAGACCTGAAGGAGTAGATGCATATCAAATTGTCAACCGTGGTGGTCTAAAAATCGCGATTGTTGGTTATATGGGAGAAGGTAACGAAAGCGATATTGCGGAAGCCATGATTGGGGATTATCAATTTGCTAATCCAATTCCTTATATTAAATCGACAATTTCTGATTTAAGGGTGAATCAAGGTGTTGATGTGGTGATTGTTTCAGGACATGAAGGAAATGATTCAAATCAGATGTTAGCATCGCTAGAAGGGGATGAGAGAGTAGATGCAATTATTAATGCACATACTCATTCAACTTATAGTGGAACGATTACTAGAACTGATGGAATAAAAATTCCTTATGTTCAAGCAGGTAGTGCTGGAGAAAAATTTGGATTAATTAAATTAAGTATTGATCAAGATACCAAACAAGTAACAGGAGGAACGGCAGAGGTTAAATACAATCTTTCTAAAACTGAAGATTCAACGATTAAGACAATTGTTTCTAATTTAAAAGAAGAAACTTTGCCTGTATTTGGACGGGTTATTGGCATTGCTAATGAATATGTTGATCGATATGGTGCGGCAGATTGGGCTGCCACAGCGTTAAAGGAATATGCAACAACCGATATTGCTGTCATTAATATTGGTGGAATTAGAGCACAAGCTTTTCCAATTGAACAGGGAACAAATATTACTGTTTCTAAGATATATGAAATTATGCCATTTGATAATGTTTTAAAAACAGTTGATTTGAAAGGATCAGACGTAAGAATTTTAGTCAATAAAAGCGATTTTGTTATGAGTAGTAATGTATATCAAGATCGTGCTACGGGACTAATTTATATTAATGGTGAAGTACTTGATAATGATAAAATGTATTCAGTAGCAACAATTGATTATATTTTTGATAAACCAGAAAATCCATTTTTAGGAGGAGAAAATATTTCTAATACTGGTATTTTATTTAGAGATATTTTAATTCAAACGGTAGAAAAAGATGGTACAATTATCATTCCAATAAGAGGTAAAAATGAGTAATAAAGTTGTTATTTTAAGTGATAGTACATGTGATTTAGGTGAAGATTTATTAAAAAAATATAATATTTTTGTAATACCTTTGCATGTTAATTTTGATAATGAATCCTATTTAGATGGGAAAGAAATTCAATTAGAAGATTTGTATAAAAAGGTAGAGGAAAAGAAAAAATTGCCAACTACATCGGCGGCATCATATGGTGAAATAAAAGACTTTTTCACAAAATATTTAGACGAAGGGTATGATATTGTATATACTGGAATTAGTTCTAAAATGTCAGCTACCTTTAATGTTGCATGTTCGGTTAGAGAAGATTTAGATAAGGAACGAATTTTTTTAGTTGATAGTGGCAATTTGTCAACAGGTATTGGTTTAGTTCTATTAAAAGCAGCTACTTTTCGTGATCAAGGATTTTCTGCTAAGGAGATAGCGGAAAAACTTGAAGAGATAGTACCTCGTGTTAAATCACAATTTGTTATAGATACGCTTGATTATCTTTACAAAGGGGGAAGATGTAGCAGTGTAGCTTATGTCTTTTCAAAAGTATTAAAGGTAAAACCTTTAATTGTTGTTAGAGAAAAGACAATGCAAGTAGGAGCAAAATTTATTGGTAGTATTACTAAAGCCCAAAAAGGAATGACCAATATATTTTTAAAGGATTTCCCGAATATTGATAAGGAGTTTGTTTTTATTACGCATACTTTATCATTTGATGGAGCGAATTATATTAAATCATTAATTTCTAATGTAAGTGGCGAAATTGAGAATTTGTATGAAACTGTTGCAGGATGCGTAATTGGTTCTCATTGTGGAAAAAATACAATTGGTATTTTATATATTATGAAAGATGAGATAGTCAAAAAACAAGAAAATGTTATATAATAGAAATATAATATTTAGATAGTAAAAGTACCATTAGATGATAAAATCTAATGGTATTATTTTTAGGAGGATAAATGAAACGTGTAGAGTTACTTGCCCCTGCAAAAGATTTATATACCGCAAAGGTAGCAATAGAAGCAGGTGCTAATGCGGTATATCTTGGTGGAAAAAGCTTTGGTGCTAGATTTTTTGCAACTAATTTGGAAAATGAAGATTTAAAAGAGGCTGTACTATTTGCTCATACAAGAGGAGCAAAGGTTTATGTTACGGTAAATACTATAGTGTATCAATCCGAATGGAATCAACTGATTGAATATTTAGATTATTTATCAAAAATTGATGTTGATGCCATTATTGTACAAGATTTAGGTGTTCTTTATTATGTTAGAAGTAAATATCCTCATATGGAAGTTCACGCATCAACACAAATGAATATTTACAATGAAAGAGGATTAGAAATTTTAAACCAGTTAGGTGTAAAAAGAGTTGTTTTAGCAAGAGAAACTTCACTTGAGATGATAAAAAAGTTGAAAAATCAAGAGATTGAATTAGAAGTATTTGTTCATGGTGCCCTTTGCTTTTGTGCCTCTGGTAATTGTTTGATGAGTTATGCTATTGGTAATAGAAGTGGCAATAGGGGAAAATGTGCTCAACCTTGTCGCAAAACCTATACATTATATGAAAATCAAACAAAAATTTCAGCTACTGCCGCTTTGATGTCTATGAAAGATCTTTGTACGATTCAAGAGATAGATAAATTGATAGAAGCTGGAATTACTTCTTTTAAAATTGAAGGAAGAATGAAAAGTGCTGAATATGTTTATACTACGGTAAAAGCGTATAAAAAAGCAATAGATGCTTATTATGATAAAATACCAATGATGCATATAGATGATGAAGTGCTGAAAATGAAAATGGTTTTTAATCGACAATTTACAAAGGGTTATCTTTTGAATGAAAAGAATAGTTTATTCACTAATATCGATCATGTAAATCATCAGGGTATTGTCATTGGCAAAATTATTAGATGTGATTCCAAAAAAATCGAAATCAAATTATCATCAGATTTGACAAAACAGGATGCTCTTCGAATCAATACACCTAGTGGTATTGGTTTTTATGTACAGAAGATGTTTGTTGATGGTGAGGAAAGAACCAATGCTAGGGCTAATGAAATAGTAAAAATCCCAATTGGAGTAAAAAATGCTTTAGGAAAAGAAGTTTTAAAAACCAAATCAGCTGATTTAAGTGTCGAAGTGAAAAAATTTATGTTAAAGGAACAGATTAAAATTCCCCTTTATGGCAAATTTTATTTGAAAATTGGTCAGCAAGCAAAACTTATCGTTACAGATAATAAAAATACTGTTGAAGTAGTTACCGATAGCGTGTTAAATCATTATAGTAATCATCCTCAAAATGATATTTTTTACATTAATAGTCTAAATAAATTAGGCGATACTCCCTTTTATTTTGCAAATATATCTATTGATACGGATCAAAAAGCTTTTATAAGTTTAAAGGAGTTAAATCATTTGCGAAAAAAAGCTATCCATAATTTAATTGAAAAAAGAAATAGCAAAGGAGTAGCACAGTATCATCCTTTCATAGTAGAACAAAACAAATATTTTAAATTTGCTCCAACCTTTGAAGCAATTGTTCATACAGAAGAACAATATCAAATATGTAAAAAATATGGTATTCAAACAATTTATACGGATTATCCATCTTCGATGATGACGGTTTCTCGTTTTTTGCTCAAAAATCAAAGAAATCATATGATTCATAATGTAGGACATATTGAAAAAAATAATGTTGCTTCACCTTATTTTAATATTGTGAATAAACAAGCAATTGAATGTATTAAAAATTTAGGTATTAGTAAAATTTATTTATCATATGAATTAGATTTAACACAAATAAAATTATTGGATTTGAATAAAGTTGAAGCAAATATTGGAATTCCTATTTATGGAAAGATGGATATGATGGTGTTTAAGCATTGTATGATTGCTAAAGCCAAAGGCTACATTAAGAAATCTTGTCAACAGTGTTGGAATAATATGTATGATTTAGAAGATGAATATCATAATAAATTTAGACTTTTTCCCAATCCTACAGATGATTGTACTTTGCGATTGATCAATGATAAGCCTATTGATTTGATAAATCAAATTGACTTATTTAAAAAAGAAGGGATTAATCTTTACCTATTGACATTTACTACCGAAAATTGTGATGAAACAGAAAAAATTCTAAAAAGATTGAAATTAAAGCGGGATAGCTAAAAAGTATAGGAAATTTTTAATAAACTATTTATTTCACTTGAATTGTAAAATAAAAAGACTATTTGAAATTACTTTATTAAGAAATTGAATAAAGAACAAATAGTCTTTTTTATTAGAATGTTGTATTAATTAATCAACATCAAGAGCATCGAGACCCTTTTTGGATAATATTTTCTGATGCTTTTTTTCTTTGAAGAAAAGCATTGATAAAAAGGCAAGTATCATTAAAATGGCTGAATAAATATAAAGGAGTTTTAAACTAGATTCGCTTTTGTACATAATAATGCCAACTAAGATAGGAGTAATTGTTTGTGCTACCATTGAAATTGTATAATAATAGCCAGTATATTTCCCAATATTATTTCTAGATGACATTTCTACCATCATTGGATAGGAATTGGCATTAATCAAAGCCCAACCAGCTCCACATAGGGCTATACAAATATAAATGGGGATAACGCTAAATGGTAATTGATTATTATTTTTTTCAATCAATTGATGATATTCTTCGTTAAATACGCCATTGAAAAAGAAATATAAAAGTATAATTACAAATCCAATTGCTAGGGCAGCTATTCCAATTAAAACAGTATTTTTACGACCGATTTTAGAAGGCAAATTTGCTGCTAAAAGAAAAGTAAGAATTGATGAAATGGTCAAAATAATCACAATTGTTGAAGCAATACCTTCATCTCCTAAAATTTTTTTACAAAATAAACTATTAAAAGTTTCAATAGCATTAAAAGACATAAACCAAAGCAGAACTCCAATCAGTAATACAATAAAATTTTTCTTATCCGCTTTACTTAAAGGTTTATTTTCGGATACTTCACCAAGTGTTTCGCTTAATTTTTCCCCATATTCGATATCTTCTTGATTTTCTTTTAACAGTTTATTTTCATTAATTTTAAATATCAATAATAGCATGGCAAGAATCATAAAAAAACTAGCTATACAAAAAGCAAGAATAGCGTTGCCTTTATTTGTTGGCTCCCAATTTGTAATACTAGAATCTTTGGCTATTTTTAGAAAAAGTGCTAAACCGCCTGCTAAAATAGCACCGAGATAACCTACAAAGTTGATTATTCCATTAGCTTTAGAGCGAAGAGGTTTAGGAGTCACATCGGGCATCAGTGCTACAGCAGGATTGCGATACATATTCATAATAATTAAAATAACAGCCATCATAATGATAACGCCTAATAAAGATTCAATATAGAACATAATTGCAATGAGTGGGAAAAAAAGCGCAGATAAAATCATTCCAATAACGATATAAGGCATTCTTTTCCCATATTTGCAATTGGTTTTATCAGATAAACTACCAAAAAGAGGAAGCATAAAAATAGCTAATGCATTATCACCAGCCATAATAATACCAATAATAAATTCATTGCTTTCACCATATTTTTTTCTAAGTAAGTAATCTAAAAATAAAGGACAATAATTATTATACATTTGCCAAAGCATTAAAATAGAAAAAAAAGCGCATCCAATGTATAAGGTGTTTTTTGTATTTAATTTTAAAGTTTTATTATTTTCAATTGATTGATTTGATTCCATATCATACTCCTATTTTTCATTGATATATTTTATAGTATATCAAAAAAAGAATTTTTTTGCAAAAGAAAAAATCAAATTGCTTTGATTTCTTCTTTTTTAGTTATAAATAGATGTTTAATAGTGTAAGAAGTTACAAAAATAAAAATAAGACAACAACCTATTTCTGAAATTGGATATGCCCACCATATGGCATCATCATTTTTCGTTATTATTTTTAAAATTAGTGCTGTTGGTATTAAAATAACTGCTTGACGTAGGATACTCATGAGAGTTGATTTATAGCCATGACCGATAGCTTGAAACATTGATGATATAATAATCGAAATCGCAGCGGGAATAAAACAAAGACTAATAATACGAAAAGCCCTAATAGCTAGATTAGAAATATCACCTAACTGAAAAGAAGCAGTAATTATTTCAGAACCAAATTGAAAAATCAATAAACCTACGGTCATAATAATGAAAGAGGTGAGCATAGATAGTTGGAAGGTTTTAAGAAATCTTTCTTTTTCCTTAGCACCATAGTTATAGCCCATAATAGGCATCGCTCCTTGTGTCAAACCAAATACGGGCATAAAAATGAACGATTGAACTTTAAAATATGTACCAAGAATTGTTACACCATTAGATGATAAAATTCGGTTTAAAATAATTGTTGTAATGGCATTAATAGAATTCATAATGGCTACTGCAAGTCCAACATTAAAAATATCTCGAATAATTATTTTTTCTATTTTAAATTGTTTATAATTAAAGGAAACTTGTTGTTTTTTAAAAATAATAATGGAGGTTACGAAAAGACCAGAAATACATTGGGCAATAACTGTTGCAATTGCGGCACCCCTAACGCCAAGTCCTAGACCAAAAGGTAGACCAATTCCTTCACCTGCTTGAAAAATAAAAATAGGATCAAGAATAATATTAGTAATAGCACCAATAAGTTGGGAAATCATTGGAGTTATCATATTGCCTGTTCCTTGAAGAATTTTGCTAATTACAACTTCAAAATAGGAGCCTATGCTAAAAGCCATTACAATTTGTAAATATTGAATAGATAAATGTTTTATATTTTCACTATCATGATAAATCATCATAAAGAGTTTAGGAACAAAGAAACTACAACTAAGAGTAATAAGATACGCAAAGAAAGTAATAATAAGACCCGTTTTAGCAGCATCATCAGCTTTTTTTTGTTTTTTGGCTCCCAGACATCTTGAAATGACCGAACTCGTACCTACACCAATACCAAGTGAAATTGCGAGTACAATCATTTGAATAGGAAAAGCATAATTTAATGCGGTAAGTTCATTATTTGTTTCAGTTATTCTTGAAACGTAAAGACTATCAACTATATTATATAAAGCTTGGATTAGCATTGAAAAAATGGCAGGTATACTCATCGTAAATAGGAGTTTTCCAATTTTAGAGGTTGCCATTTTATGGGTTGTTTTAATTTGTTTCACATTCGTTTCCAACGTTATCCCTCCTAAATCTTATTTATTATACATAAAAAAACAAAGTTAGTCAAAAATATTGCAATCAATTAAATTTATAGAAAAATTACTAAATTTTCAGTTAAATTTCACGATAAAACCTATAAAATATGATATAATAATCATAACTATTAAGAAATTGTGAGGAAATTATGCCAAAAATTTTAATTGTAGATGATGAATTAAATATTAGAGAACTTGTAAAAAAATATGCTGTCTTTGAAAATTTTGAATCAGATACTGCAACAAATGGAATAGAGGCTATTGAGATGTGCAAACATAATGAATATGATTTAGTTATTATGGATATTATGATGCCGGAACTTGATGGCTTTTCCGCCGTTAAAGAAATTAGGAAAACAAGTGATGTGCCTGTAATTATGCTTTCAGCAAGATCGGAAGAATATGACAAATTATATGGTTTTGATTTGGGGATTGATGATTATGTGACTAAACCTTTTTCGCCCAAAGAACTTATGATGAGAGTCAATGCTGTAATGAATAGAGTAGGTACAAAAAATAAAAAAATAGATGGCAGTGATACTTGGAATTATAAAAATCTTCGAATTGATTTCAGTGCTCATATTGTGTATATAGATGGTGAAAGAACAGAACTTACGCCCAAAGAATATGAACTTTTAGTTTATTTGACCAAAAATGCTAATATTGCTATTACAAGAGAACAACTTTTAGAAAAAGTATGGGGTTATGATTACTATGGTGATGATCGAACATTAGATACACACATGAAATCACTGCGAAAAAAGTTGGGACAGTACGCTGATAATATTATTACAATAAGAAGGGTTGGTTATCGATTTGAAACTGAAAACTACTAGTTTGATGTGGAAGTTATTTTTTGCAATTTTGATATTTGCAACCATCATTGTACTAGTTTTTATTATTTTTCAAATAGCATTGTTAGGTAGATTTTATCGAAGCAATAAAATAAATAGAACTACTGAACTCATTTATGAAGTCAGTGCTGCAATTGAAAATCAAGATATTCAAAACTTTATTCAAGATGAAAGTCTTTTAGTAAGCAATTTAGAAAAAATTTCTCTAGATGAAGAAGCAGCTATTTATCTTTACGCAAAACCTCTTATTATTACTAGCAATGACAAACTTTTATATTCTAATACGCTGATTTATAAAACTATTAGTGGTGGTTCATTTAATAAATTAGAACCAACTTTGATTGATGAGATATGGCGAAAGGCGAAAACAACTTCATATGATAAATTTTATGCTATTATTTCGGTTAATCCTGTACCAAGTTTTGATCAAATTCAAATATTAAGTGTAGAAAGTCCAACTAAACAATTAACTAGAGATCTCTCTAGTCAAAATGATTCAATTATGTGCTGTTCATTTGTAAAATTAAGTGATGGCGAAACTTATTTATTAGTTTTAGATAACAAAATTATCCCTGTTGAATCAGCTGTAGATACTTTAAAATTACAACTGACTTATATTGCGATTATCGTGGTTATCTTTACAATTATTATAGCAATTCTTATTTCAAGATATATTTCTAAACCAATCTCAGTAATGAATGAAACGGCTAAATTAATGGCTAAAGGGAATTATGATGTAGTTTTTGAGGGTGAAGGATATTTAGAAATCAATGAATTAAATCAAACCTTAAATAATACGATTGCGGAGTTACGAAAAACAGAAACATTAAGAAGGGAGCTTATGGCTAATGTTTCTCATGATTTACGAACACCACTTACGATGATTAAAGGTTATGCTGAGATGATGCAGGATTTACCTGGTGAAAATAATCCTAAGAATTTGCAAATTATAATTGATGAAGTAAATCGCTTGAATGTGCTTGTGAACGACATGTTAGATTTATCAAAAATTTCTAGTAAAACTATTGAACTTCACCCTCAATTATATTCAATTACTGACAATCTCATTGAAATTGTTGAGCGATATCAAAAATTTCAAGAAAATAAAGAATTTCAATTTATTTTAAATTATGATCAAAATGTAAATGTAATAGCAGACGAAAGTAAATTAGATCAAGTTATTTATAATTTTATTAACAATGCTATTAATTATAGTGGTGATGCTAAAAAAATTGAAATCAATCAAGTTGTTGAGAACAATTATGTTAAAATTAGTGTGAAAGACTATGGCGTTGGAATTAAAAAGGAAAAACTAGAATATATTTGGGATCGTTATTATCGAATTGATAAAGGTCATCAAAGATCTATTCAAGGATCTGGACTTGGTCTTTCCATTGTTAAAGGAATTTTAGAATATCACAATTTTGAGTATGGAGTTGAATCGACTGTAGGTTCTGGCAGCACGTTCTGGTTTAAAATGCCTATTAAGAAATAATTTAAATATTTTTTAGAATTTGATAAGAAGTTTTTCATTTTAATATCATAATGAGAGCGTATAATTTTACTATATTGTTGAATAAGATAGAAAAGAGGTAGATAAATCAATGATAAAAAGAAAATTTAAGATGTATTGTATTGCTTTAATAATGACAGCAGTTGCTTTTCTTACGAGTTGTACAGGTATTACTTTTACAACAAGCAAAAAAGAAACCGTCGATGTAGAAAATAAAATTACAAATACTGTTGTCAATTATGAAAATATTACAATTGATGATTTGGAAAATTGTATAGTGAATACAACAAAAATGGTTGAAAATGCAGTAATTGGTGTAACGCTAAAAGCGAATTATACGACTTCAATTATGGGAAGACCTATTACTTCAGAAGATACTGAAAGCATTGGTAGTGGTGTAATATATAAAAGAATTGAAAATAAAGACACTGATGGTAATATTATCAGCTATACGTATTATGTTGTTACAAATCGTCATGTCATTACTGGTAGTAATGCAAATTATGAATATAAAATCTATGCTTATCTTGGATATGAAGATCTTGAAATTGAAGCAGAGATTGTAGGTTATGATACAAAAGTTGATATGGCTGTCATTAAATTTGATCATTCAACATACATTCAGCCAGTTGAATTTGCTAACAGTGATGAGGTTGAAAAAGGTCAATTTGTGATTGCAATCGGTAATCCTGATGGATATGATTATTATGGTTCTGCAACATTAGGAATTGTAAGTGGTGAACTTCGATATATTAGTGATGATACAGATGGTGATAATGTGAATGATTTTAATGCCACTTATATTCAACATGATGCCTCAATCAATCCTGGTAATTCTGGTGGTGGCTTGTTTACAATAGATGGAAAATTAATTGGCATTAATACTTTAAAAATTGTTGATGAGGAAATTGATAATATGGGTTTTGCTATTCCTTCAAATGTGATTAAAAGTTTGATTGAAAATTATATTGAAAAAGATATAGAAATTACAAGACCTAGACTAGGTATTACAGGATCAAATGTGCGAGAATTAACGAATGCGGTGATTGCAGCTAACGGATTATTAGAAATTCCAGATATTTACGGCACAAGCAAACCATATGGTATTTATGTTGTTAATATTACTGCTGGTGGTTCATTAAGTGGAAGTGGTGTGCAAAAAGATGATATTATTTTGACCTTTGATGGAGAAAAATTAACAAGTCTCAATATTTTAAGTGCAAAGCTTAATTCACTTACAGAATATTTCATTGGCTCTGAAGTACAGATAAGTTATTATTCAAGAAGCCAAAAAGAGATTATTACTGAAACAATCCTATTGAAATAATCTGAAAACGCTGATTTTAAATGAATCAGCGTTTATTTTGTTTTTTTAACAAAAAATATGTTATAATAAATAAAACGTATAAAATGATGTGAGGTAATATTATGGCTGATTTTATCGGTATTTTTGATTCAGGTATAGGTGGTCTTACTGTTTATTCTAAAATAGTAGAGGCCTTTAAAAATGAAAATATTGTCTATTTGGCTGATACTAAAAATTGTCCATACGGGACAAAGGACTTAAGTTTAGTAAGAAAAATTACATTGAATAATATTGAATATTTGAAAAATTTAGGGGCTAAAATCATTATTATTGCTTGTAATACTGCCACTTCGTCCATTACTGATATCATTGATAATAGCAATCAGTATTTACTTGGTGTGGTTGAACCAACCGCTCTATACGCATTAGAACATAGTAGAACTAAAAGAATTGGACTGTTAGCCACTAATTTAACTGTTTCTACAAAAGTTTATGAAAAATATTTAGTAGGGGCAACTGTTTATAGTGAGGGGTGTAGCGATTTTGTGATACCTATTGAAAATGGACAATTTCATTCAACATTAATGAAAAAGATGATTCAAAATCATCTTCAAAAACTACCTGAAGTAGATACTTTAATTTTGGGTTGTACGCATTTTCCATATATTAAAGATGAAATTCAGAAAAATTTACCGGAGGCCAAAATCATTGAAAGTGGGGATGCCACTGTTATGCAACTGAAAAAATACTTTGAAAAGGCTAACTTAAAAGTGAAAAACAAGGATAGAAAATTAGTTTTTTTAACAACAGGTGATTTGGAAAGTTGCTTTAAACAAATTACTAGGTTAAACTATCAATTTGATGATATCAAAAAAGTAAAGATATAGAGTGGTAAAAGTATATGAAATATGTAGGACCTAGTTATAAACCAAATAATCAACCATTTTGTATAGATGATTTACCGATGGGAGGATTTGTAAAAGTTACGTTTTTAAAGATTGTCGATGGTGATACTGCCCATTTTTTATTAGATGGTAAAGATGTAACCGTTAGGTTTTTGGTTATCAATACACCTGAAATTCATCCCGTGGTGAAACCTTACGCAAATGAAGCTAAAAATTATACGAATCAGGTTTTATCAAAGGCGAAAACCATATATTTACAATCTGATAGAAATGATTCGCTTTATGATGATACCCAATCTCATCGTCTTCTTGCTTGGATATGGGCTGATTATAAATTGTTAAATTATCAATTGGTTGAAAAAGGATATGCAAGCGTTCGCTATGTTAATTCTGAAAAATTGTCTTATTTAGATGATTTGTATAAGGCTCAAGATATAGCGATTGCAAAAAAACGTGGAATCCATAATAAGAAAGATGATGGAAAGGAGGCGGCTTAAGGTGCTTTTGACTGTGGAAAATCTTTGTCTAACTTATGATAAAAAAATAATTTTTAATCATGCTTCTTTTCGTGTTTTACCAAATGAAAAAATTGGTGTTGTTGGCAATAATGGCGTTGGTAAAACGACACTTATTAAAATACTATGTGGTAGTCTTTTGGCTGATAGTGGTACAATTCATTTTGATAAAACAATTAAAGTGGGATATTTAGATCAATATATGAACGTAGATGGTAATTTATCAATAGATTTGTATTTAAAGAAAGCATTTGTTTCATTGTATAAGAAAGAAACGGAAATGAATGAAATGTTAGATGCTTTAACCAATGAAACTGATGTAACTAAAATAGATCGTTATGTTCGAATGACGTCTCAAATACGTGAAGAGTTAGAAAGTGCTGATTTTTATGCTATTGATTCAAAAATAGGTAGAATTGTAAGCGGACTTGGAATTGTCAAGTATGGATTAGATACAATGGTTAGACAACTTTCAGGTGGTCAAAAAGTAAAAGTCATTTTGGCGAAATTATTATTAGAAGAACCCGATTTATTGATTTTAGATGAACCAACCAATTTTTTAGACACCACACATGTTGAATGGTTAGTCAAATATTTAAAAGAATATAAGGGAAATTTTCTGATTGTATCACATAATCAAGAATTTTTAAATGATGTTGTGAACGTGGTAATGGAACTTGAATCTGGTAAAATTACCAAATATAAAGGAAATTATCAACAATATTTACAAAAGAAGATGTTAGTTGATGCCGATTATGAAAAAAAATATTTGTCACAACAACGACAAATAAAAGAGTTAAAAACCTATATAGAAAAAAATAAAGTGAAAACTTCCACAGCACGACAGGCACAAAGTAGAATGAAGAAATTGGAAAAGATAGATATTTTAGAAAAACCGAAAAGTAATGATATTTATCTTAATTTAGCATTCAATTACCAACCAATTGCCTCAGATCGGTTTTTGCGAGTGAATAATTTAGAAATTGGATATGATAAAAGTTTGCTTCCTCCTATAAGTTTTGAGATTAGGAGTGGAGTGAAATTAGCCATTACGGGATTCAATGGTATTGGCAAGACAACACTATTACGAACATTGATTGGTGAATTAAAACCGATAGATGGTGAGTTTCACTTTGTAGATCATGCTAAAATTGCTTATTTTGAACAAGAACATCATTTTGATAATCCCAATTTAACCCCTCTTGAAGAAATTCAATCATTATATCCTCAAATGGATAATGGCAGTATTAGAAGTCGTCTTGCAAGATGTGGTATCAGTGGTAATATTGCTATTTCACCAATTAAAAATTTATCAGGGGGTGAACAATCAAAAGTTAAGTTGTGCAAAATAATGCTACAAAAGGCTAATGTTTTGATATTAGATGAACCTACGAATCATTTGGATAAACTTGCAAAAGAAGGATTACTAGATGCATTAAAAAAATATAATGGAACGGTAATTTTTGTTAGTCATGAAAGTGATTTTGTAAATAGATTGGCAACAAAAATTTATAATATTGAAGATTTATTGTTAAATTAGAAAGAGTGATAGGAAAATATGAAGACAATTCATTTAATGGTGGGAATTCAGGGCAGTGGCAAGACAACGTTAGCTAAAAAATTGTCTAGTGCTTTGGTAGCAAAAATAGTATCAACAGATGAGGTTAGGAAGACTTTTCCAATGATTGATGAAAAGTTTATCTGGCCAAAAGTGTATGAAATGTGTGCAAAAGAATTAATAAATGGTAAGGATGTAATTTTTGACGCAACAAGCATTACACCTAAAGTTCGAAAACGATTGTTTGAAAATGTATCTTTGTATACAACAGATTTTGAAGTAGGTTGTTATTATTTAGATGTTCCAATTCATATATGCAAAAAAAGAGTTGAAAAAAGAAACAAGATTGCCGACGAGTTATATTTGCCAATTGAAGTTATTGATAGTTATAATGCAAAACTAATCGCGCCATCAGTTGATGAAGGATATATTTTTATAAAAATTTATGATGAAAATTTAAATTTAATAAAAGAATTAAAATAGTTAAATTTGTAATCACTTAAATAGAAAAATCTACTTAAGTGATTTTATTTTTGATTATATTAATTGAATAAAAAAAGTAAAATTGGTATAATTATTATAATTTATATCAAAAAAAGTAAAAAGGGGTGAGAAGATGGAAAAAGAAAAACCAATGTTATCCATCCTTAAAGGTAGTGGTGTTTTTTTAGATGATACGTTATCTAATTGCAAATTAAATAGCGTCAAAGCAAATGATGATACTTCATCATGGCGTTTTTGTATTACACTAGATAATATTATTACATGTGAAAAACTTAAAGAACTTAACGAAAAAGTTAGTAAATATATTAATCAAACTTTTAATATTAAAAATGTTAAATTTACAATTGATTATCCACAAGAAATCAAAGAAAAATACGAATTTATTGAAACGGAATTAAAAGACTATTTTAATTATGCGATTTCTGTTTGTATGGAAGTAAAAAAAGGGGTTATGATATTAAATGAATATCATCACAAATTTCTAAAAAATGAAATTATGTTGATGGTAGCAAGTGAGGAAGAAAAAAAAGTTGCTGAAGATAATTTAGTGATAATTAAAAGATTTTTTCTAAATTATGGTTTTGATTTTGTTAAACTGAATGTATCCATCAGTGATAGTGTTAGAAATTATAAAGCATTAAATGAAGAAAAGCAACAAATTCAACAAATGCTTGATGAAACAAAAAGTATTGAAACGTATAAACTCAAACAACAACAAAATAAAGAGAATGAGGTGAAAGGTACTTTTAGTTATACAATGCGATCGCAACCTACTTTCAAAAGTGTGAGTGATTTGCCAATCAATAGTATGGAAGTAGAAGAATTCAAACAAACGGAGGGTACTGATCGTGTTGAGGTTTTAGCCACGATTGTTGCTAGTGAAATTAGAAGTTTTCGCTCAAGACAGGGACGTGATTTTACTTTACTAGTTGCTACAATTAGTAATTTCAAAGATTCTATTATGATTAAACGTTTTATTAAAGAAACTGAAATATTAGAATACAGGAAAAAACTTGTTGAAAATACAAAAGTGAAAGTTAAGGGACGATTGCAGTGGGATGATTTTGCCAAAGATGTTGTAATTATGTGCGATGAAATTAGTTATTTAGGAACGGATGTTTCTAGAGTTAGAGCAGATGAAGCACAAAATAAAAGAGTTGAGTTGCATGCACATACTAAAATGAGCGTATTGGATAGTATTTTATCAGTAGAGGATTATGTATGGCAAGCTAACAATTATGGTCACAAAGCCGTAGCAGTAACCGATCATGCCAATTGTCATATTTTGCCAGAATTTTTTAAATTATGTAAAAAATATAATATAAAACCGATTGCTGGGGTGGAAGGCTATTATATAAATGAAGAGAGTTTGAATATTGCCTTTACTGATCATAATATAAATTTAAAAGATGCAACGTATGTTGTTTTTGATATAGAAACTAGTGGTTTATACATACCATTTAATGAAATAATCGAAATTGGTGCAGTTAAAATCAAAAATGGTTTTGTTATTGATGAGTTTGCCAAATTGATTAAACCTAAGAAAAAATTGTTTAAACAAATAACAGATATTACACATATTACTAATGAAATGTTGAGTGATGAATTACCAATTGAAGAAATCTTACCAGAGTTTAAAAAATTTATCGAGGGTTCAATTTTGGTTGCCCATAATGCGCATTTTGATACTGATTTTATTTATGCGGAACTTGAAAAAATGAATTTATTTGATGGACCTTTACCTTGTATTGATACAATGATGTTGGCAAGAGGTTTGTATGGTTCTAACTTTAAACAAAATAATTTACGAGCAGTTGGAAAATTTTTAAAAGTTGAAGTGGAGCCGAATGAGCAACATCGTGCGGTATATGATGCTAGAACTACAGCCAATGTCTTTCAAAAATTATTGGCTGAAGCTTTGGATAGAAATTATATGAATTATAATGAATTGAATAAAATGGTTAAGGAAAATGAATTGTTTCGATATAAAATACCAAGTCATATTAATCTTTTAGTTAAAAATAAAATAGGTCTTAAGAATTTTTATAAAATTATTTCTGAATCTCATACAACTTACTTTCAAAAAGATGCTAGGATTGTGAAAAGTTTGATTGAAAATAATCGTGAAGGAATTTTGGTTGGAAGTGGTTGTGGTAATGGTGAAATATTTAGAATTGCTCTTGAGAAAACAGTACGACAATTACATGAAGCGATTGATTTTTATGATTATATTGAAGTGCAGCCACCTGGCAATTATTTGAATCTTTTTGAAATGTGGAATCAAGATGAAGCCTTAGAAATGATAAAATCTTTGATTCAAGAAATTATTGCGGTAGCAAAGCAACACCATAAACTTGTAGTAGCAACCGGAGATGTGCATGAATTAATTAAAGAGGATGCTGAATATCGAAAAGTTTATTTAAGTGTAGCTAGACCAAATGGTGGTGGTCCACATGAACTTGCAAAATATGATGGCATTTTAGATATGCATTATCGAAATACTAGTGAAATGTTAGAGGAATTTAATTTTTTAGAAAGTGATCTTGCTTATGAGATTGTTGTTACCAATACAAATCTTATAAATAATATGGTTGATGAATTTGAATTATTTCCGAAAAAGTTATATGTTCCAAGGGATGATTTTATGGTTGATAAAAATGGTGTGCCTTCTATGAAAGCAGCTGTTTATGATATTTCTTATCAAAATGCATATAATATTTATGGAAATCCTTTACCTAAATATGTACAAGAACGACTTGACAAAGAATTAGATGCGATTATTGGGCATGGGTATTTTTCGGTTTATTATATTTCACATTTACTTGTTAAAAATTCAAATGATGCAGGTTATGTAGTTGGAAGTAGAGGTTCGGTGGGTAGTTCTTTTGTTGCTACTCTTATGGGAATTACAGAAGTTAATCCTTTAAAGCCACATTATGTATGTCCGAAATGTCATTTTACAGCTTTCAAATTTAGTGAAGCAGAAGAAATGAATTATCAACAAAAAGTTCCTAATGAAATTTATCAAGAACTTGCTAAAGTAAGTGTTGGAAGTGACCTAAAAGCGATGAAATGTCCTCATTGTGGAAGTGAACTAACTAGAGATGGTTTTGATATTGCTTTTGAAACTTTCTTGGGCTTTACAGGTGAAAAAGTTCCTGATATAGATCTTAATTTTTCTGGTGAATATCAAGCTAAAGCCCATTTATTTTGCCAAGAAACTTTTGGTATTGATAATGCATTTAGAGCTGGTACCGTAAGTACTGTTCAAATAAAAACAGCATATGCTTATGCTAGAGATTATTATCAATCAAAAGGTATTTTTAAAAGACAAACCGAATTAGAACGGTTAGCAAAAATGCTTTCTGAATCGAAAAGAACTACTGGACAACACCCAGGTGGTATAATTGTGGTACCAGACGATATTGAATATACAGATATTATTCCTGTTCAGTATCCACCTGTTTCTGATATCGAAAGTGATGATTTGAATTGGCGGACATCACATTATGATTATCATAAATTTGAAGATAATCTCTTAAAATTAGATATTTTAGGTCATGATGATCCAACTATGATGAAATGTTTGATGGATTATGTACATCAAAATCAAAATGAATTCCCTTTTTCAACAGTTGAAGATATTCCCTATTTTGATGATGATGTGATATCTTTATTTAGCAGTAAAGATGCTTTAAAATTAAATGGTGATGATACAGATAAATTAGCTAGTGGAACGATTGGCGTTCCAGAATTTGGCACACAATTTGTAAGAAGTATGTTGGAAACGATTAAACCTAACTCCGTAAGTCAAATTATTAAAGTATCTGGTCTTTCACATGGTACTGATGTTTGGATGAAGAATGCTGAAGATTTAGTAAAAGGTGTCAATCCTAAATATCCTAAAATTATGTTTAATGATGTGATTGGATGTCGTGATGATATTATGATTTATTTGATAGATAAGGGTGTTGCTGCTTCCTTAGCATTTAAAATAATGGAAAGTGTCCGTAAAGGAAAGGGATTAAGCATTGATCAAGAGGAACTACTTTTACAACATCAAATTCCATCTTGGTTTATCGAATCTTGTAAAAAAATCAAATATCTTTTTCCTAAAGCACATGCTACTGCATATGTAATTATGGCTTTACGTATAAGTTGGTTTAAAGTTCATCGTCCAATCTATTATTATGCAGCATATTTTTCTAAAAGAGCAAAAGAATTTGATGCGGAAGCTTTTGCAATGGGGAAAAATGCGATTAGAAACCGCATAATTGAAATTGAAAGTAAAATTCAAAAGCATGAAGATGTAAGTAATAAAGAAATTGATTTATTAGATGAATTAAAAATTGCTCTTGAAATGACTCTTAGAGGGTATACTTTCAAACAAATTGATATAAATATATCTGATGCTACTAATTTAGTAATAGCAGAAGATCGAAAGTCATTATATTTGCCATTTGTTGCTGTTGAGTCTTTGGGAGAAACAGTAGCCTTATCAATTGTTGAGGCTCGAAAAATACGACCTTTTTCATCCAAAAAGGATTTTGAATTAAGAACAAGTATCAATAAAAAACAGTATGCTAATCTACTAAAACTTGATGCTTTTGGCGATTTAATAGATGACGATACAAAATTATTATAGAAGGGTTTTATATAAATGAAAATAGGCGGTAATTTTGCTTTTAAAAAGATTCAAGATGAATCTATTAATATGGAATTTAATTATGAATGTGCGACAGTTGAAGGTGTTGGTATTAAAACAGGTATCTTATTAGGAGTAACTTTTTTAACAACATTAGTAATGCTTGCATTGATTTTAAATTTTGGTTATTTACCAATATTTATGTATTTTATTGCAATAATTTTAACAACTATTTTGCAAATTATAATAAATATTAGACCAATGAAGGCTAAATCATTGGCGATTCCTTATGCGATATCAGAGGGGTTAGTTATTGGATGTCTTTGTGGATTATTAGAAGTTGCACTTCCTAATATGGGATTAAAAATTGCTTCTATTGCTTTACTTGCTACTTTGTCAATTTTTCTTGCTGCAATCTTTTTATATACAAAAAAAGTAATTAAAGTTGGAAATCGTTTTCGTGGTTTTTTAATTACAGCTGGTCTTGGAGTTATTATTTTTACTTTAGGACTTTCTCTACTTTCTTTGATTATGTTTTTTGTTAATGGTACAAATGTATACAGCATGTTTTATTTTTCTGGATTTGGAGTAATTTTATCAATTTTTATGTGTATCCTTGCATCTATGTATGTTATTTCTAGTTTATCACTTGCAGATAATCTTATCCAATCAGGCGTAGAGAAGACTATGGAATGGTATGCCTCTTATGCCATAACTTTAAATGTTATTTATTTATTCATTGAAATCTTAAGATTAGTAATTATTCTTGTAGGTAGAAGAAATAATAACTGATTTTGAAAGTATTTACAATGGTAAAATAGTTGCAAAAATTTACCAAAAGTGCTAAAATATATTTGTAAAAAAAGTCCATTTAAGGAGGTTATTAAAAATGGCTGTAAAAATTGCAATTAACGGTTTCGGACGCATTGGTCGTTTAGCATTCCGTCTTATGTTTGGTAACGAAGATTTTGATATCGTTGCTATTAATGATTTAACTGGTGCTGAAGATTTAGCATATTTATTAAAATATGATACTGCACAAGGTCGTTATGTTGGTCATGATGTGAAAGCTACACAAGATTCTATCATTGTTGATGGAAAAGAAATTAAGATTTATGCTATAAAAGATGCTAATGAATGCCCTTGGGGTGAACTTGGTGTAGATGTCGTTATTGAATGTACAGGTTTTTATGTATCAAAGGAAAAATCAATGGCTCATATAAATGCTGGTGCTAAAAAAGTTATTATTTCTGCTCCTGCGAAAGGTGTTGATATGACAGTAGTTTATAATGTAAATCATGAAAAATTAACTGGTTCTGAACAAATTATTAGTGCTGCATCTTGTACAACTAATTGTCTTGCACCAATCGCTAAAGTTTTAAACGATAAATTTGGAATTGTTAAAGGCTTTATGACAACTGTTCATGCATATACAGGTGATCAAAATGTTCTTGATGCTCCACATAAAAAAGGTATCCAATCTCGTCGTGCACGTGCTGCTGCGGCTAATATTGTACCTACAACTACAGGTGCAGCTAAAGCAGTTGCTGAGGCACTACCTGAATTAAAAGGTAAACTTGATGGTATGGCATTGCGTGTGCCTACTATTACAGGTTCAGTTGTTGATTTAGTATGGGAACCTGCTCGCCCTGTAACAGTTGAAGAAGTAAATGCTGCTGTTAAGGCTGCTGCGAACGAAACAATTTTCTATACTGAAGATCCAATTGTTTCTAGTGATGTAATTGGTCAAACATGTGGAACATTATTTGATGCACAATGTACTAAAATTATGGAAGTTGATGGCAAACAACTTGTTAAAGTGATTACTTGGTATGATAATGAAATGAGTTATACTGCTCAAATGGTTCGTACTGCTAAATATTTAGTAGAACATTTTAAATAAAAATATTATTATAATATAAAAATTTTAAGAATAATCATTTTTTATATGATTATTCTTTTTTTTGTTTTAAAAGAGTGAATTTGTCATAAACTAAATTATAGAATAAGAATTTAGGAAGTGAAATATGTCAAAAAGATTATATAAAATTATCGAAATAATTGGTGTTTTAATTATTTTTTTAATAATTTATCGTTTATTTCCTTTTGTCAATATTATATTAAAATATATTTTTAAAATAATTATGCCTTTTTTAATTGCTTTTAGCATTGCTTTTATTTTTGAACCATTTATTGTTTTTTTAGAGAAGAAAAAAATTAATAGAAAAATTGCAATAGGTTTTATTGTTGGTTTATTTATATTGATACTATATTTATTAATTAGATTTGCTATTCCTCTTTTTATTAAACAACTTGGTATGCTAATTGAAATGTTGCCAGATTATTTAAATCGATTAGAAGAAATAATTCAAAATATAACAAATAAATTTCAAAAATTACCGGGTAATTTACATATTGATTATGATAAGATTGAGAGTATATTGAATGAAAAATTGTCTAAAACAATTGAAACTTTTACTTCTACATTACAAAGAAGTTTTTCCTATATCATTCAATTCCTTATAACGCCTATTCTAGCAATTTATTTTCTTAATGATTATCAAAAAATTGAACAAAAGATAAAGGACAAACTAATAAATAATAAAAAAATTGTTCTTTATGATACATTATCAGAAATTAAAATAGCTTTAAGACAATATGTAAAAGGTGTTATGTTAGTAATGGTGATTTTAACTTTGGCTGCTAGTTTTTGTTTTTTAGTAGTTGGTATTGATTATGCATTTTTATTTGGAGTAATTATCGGAATAACTGACATAATTCCGTATATTGGACCATATATTGGAGGGGCAATAGTTGTAATTTTTACTATTGTTTCTAACCCATCAAAAGTAATTATAATTCTTATTATAATTATAGTCTTACAATTTCTAGAAGGTAATTTTTTAGTTCCAAAAGTACAAAGTAAAACCATGAAAACTCATCCAATTATGGTTTTACTATCAGTTGCAATTTTTGGTGAATTATTAGGAATTTTTGGCATGATAATTGCTGTACCATTAGAAAAAATTGTTGAAATTATAATAAAATCTTTCATTGCATATAAAAAATCGTAAATAAAAGGTAATTTCAATTTACAAAAAAATCAATTTATGATATAATATGTCTAGAATACGATTGTAAATAGTTACCTCAATAGTTTACAATTTTATAAAAAGGAGTGAGCATATGCTATCAAAAAAACAGAAAACCATTATGGCAATCTTGGGATCAGTAGGGATTTTATTTGGTTTAATTGTTGCAATTCCCTTTAGATCGTTTCCAGGACTTAATAAAATCGAAAATATATTAACGATTGAATTAATAATCAAATTAGTTTTAGGGGTATTATCGATTTTACTTGCCGTTTACCCTCTTATAAAAAAATATAAACTAATAAATGGTTATCGAGAAAATTCAAAAACAATAATTATGATGACTTATTTTCCGATTTTTACATACATTTTAGGAAGTATTGTTAATATCATTTATACTTTGTCTTTTGACTATGCATCTGCCGCAATGTTGAGTGCATTATCTGATAAAGTTTTAGGTATTATTGTTTCTATTTTGACAGTTTATTTAATTTTTACAATTTATTGTATTGTTAGAATTCATGCTATTGTTGCAAAATTAGACAAAGTTTCTAATATCTTGTTTGATAGTTTTATGCTAGTAATTCATCTTTGCTTTGTAGGATTATTATGGCGAGCAAACAATGCTTATAATCAATTGTATTCAGTTGTAGATGAGTATTTTATTGGCAATCCATTATTATTTGTAATTTATATTTTATTAATTATTGCGGTTGGATGTGGAATAAAATTTATCACAATTACTATTAAAAAGGATGAAAGTTTAATTTACTATACAGATGGTAATTTATATGAAAATTTAATTAAGCAAGCAGAGTATAATCATGCCTACAATGATACTTTAGATGATTTTGAAAATTATTTTGATGCCAATTCAGTTGATTATGAAAAATTAGAATTTGCTGAAGAAGTTGAAGATTCTTCACAAGAAGATTATTCTTCATTAGAAAATACAGTACCAGAAGAAGAGAACTTCCTTTTAGATGTGGATAATGAAGAGAGTATGGATACTTTGGTTGAAAATGAGGAAATAGAATTAACTGAAACAGAAGAATTAAAAGCGGTTTATGAACAAAAAAATCATATTTTATCTAAGATTGATGATAAAAATAAGGCTTTAACAACTATTCGTCAAAAGAAAAGCGAATTAGAAGTAAAAGAGTCAGAGTTGAGAGTTGCTAAAGAGGCTTATGATGCTGCACTTGCTGAATATAATCAATTTAGGCTTGATTATATGAACATTCCAGAGGTGGAAAATAAAGAAACTAACAAGAAAATGAAAAAATTTACGCCTACTTTTGAAAAAGTTGTTGAATATGCTAAAAGTTTTAGTGATCATCAAGGATATAAGGTGAATATAAATCCGAAAGGGAATTTATTAAAATTTTATATAGGTAAAAAGATGTATTTAGTATTGCAAGCAACAAGTAGTGATTATCGTATTAGCTTTATTACAACTCCTGAGAAATTTGTTGATTATGTTACATCAAGACCAGGTGAATTAATTGTTCCTAAAAACTTAAAAGATAATAATTGGATTAGGTTGACAAATAAAGGTAAAGAGGATGCAAAATTAATTAGACAAATTATAAAACAAGCAGTAGAAACAGCGGAAAAACAAATTGCAGATGCTGCAGCACAAAAAGCAGCAGAAAAGAAAGCTAAAGCTGCTGAGCGTGCTAAAGCACGTGCGGCAAAAAGAGCTGCTGAAAAAGTTGAAAATTTGAATCAATAACAGGAAGGTGAGTTAGATAATTATGAATGATAATAAAACATATAGAAAATCTTTATTTATTCTATCTACAATTGCTGTAGGTCTTAACTTACTAATGTTTATACCTTTTGGTAAAAGTTTTGGTTCTGCTGAAGTTTTAGTTAAATTTATTTTATTACCAATTGTAGTAGCAGCATTGAATATTATAATTACTCTTAAAAAATTTAGTGAATATCGTCCAACAAATCGATTTCAATCTTTTGCAAGTTATTTACCTATTTTTTCTTATCTAGTAGCATCGTTTATTTATGTTATATTTATGGTGAATAGAGCAGAACCTACTATTGCTTTTTCATATAGTAATTATATCTTTTTAATGATTGGTTTTGCTACTCTTGCTGTTGGAACTATTTGTTTATTATATATTATGGATAAAGTAAATCTATCTTTGAGTAAAAATCAAGTGAATGTCATTGATATTTTAATGTATGTAGCATTTGCATTAGATATTATCTTGATGAGAGTATTTGTATTAGATCCATATATCAATATAGCTTTAAATAATAGTTCTGTTTTAAATATTATTTTTGGTATTGTTATTGGTGGTGCCGTTTTGTATCTTTTATTTGCTAGGTTATTTAGATTTTATCGTACAAATGAGGAATTTGTTGTTCGTGATAAAAATGAATTAATTGAAAAATGGTGCAGTAAAAGAAATGAGGCTTATAGTAATGCTGAATTGGTAATACTTTATGCTTTACATAATTATGCTAAGGAACGTTTTGATGTAGAAGAAAGTAAGATTAGCGTTCAAGAAGGATATGTGAATGTAAATAGTGATGAATTATCTAAACTAAAAGCAAAATATAAAGAGTTAAAAACTAGTAAATCTCTAGCGGATGCAAAACATCAAAAGATGAAGGCCGAATATATTGCTTTACAAAATAAGGTAAAATTAGATGTTGCCAAAACCGAACTTGAAGGTTTAGAAAAACAGTTTGAAATTCTTAATGCAAGTATTACTGAAGAAAATGCACGATTAGAAGATGATATTAAACAATATGAAGAAGAAAAAAGACTTTTTGATGAAAAATTAGAACAATTAGAGAAAGAAAAAGCGGCTTTACTTGCTGAACTTAATTTTGAATCGATTGAACAAGCAAGAGAAAAAGAAAGACAAGAAGCGGAAGCAAAAGCTGCAAATGCTATAGTAGCTAAACCTAAAATTGAGAAAGTATTTAAGCCTTCTTATGAGGAAATGGTTTCATATGCTCAAAGTTTAGAAGGCGAAAATTTAAGCGTTGTTATCAATCCTGCGGGAAATCAGCATAAATTCTTAGTTGGTAAAAAGCCTTATTTATTAATGCAAAAAACAAATAGTGATTATCGTATTACTTTTTGTGTGAATGAAGAAGATATACTTGGATATTTACGAAATTATCCTGGTGAGATTTCTGTTGCTAAATCACCTAAAGGTGGAAATTTCTTAAAAATTTCTAATACTGGTGAATTAGATGAAGAATTTTTAAAGAAATTAATTTCTGAAGCCCTTCCTGCTGAACTTAATGCTGAAAAAAATGCTCTTTTAGCAAAAGAAGCCGAAAAACAAGCAAAACTAGAAGCAAAAGAACAAGAAAAACGTAATAGAGAATTGCTAAGAGAAGCTGAAAGAATTGTAGCAAGAGCTAAACGTGAAGAAGAAAAAGCAGCTTTAAAAGCTAAAAAAGAAGCTGAAAAACAAGCTGCTAAACTTGCTGCTCAGAAAATGAAAGAAGAAAATGGCAATACTTCTGAAGAAAATGTTGCCTAATAATTAAATCGTTAAATAAAGATTAGTAAAATTACAAATGTTTTAAGAGAGTGATTGGCTGGTGTGAAATCATAAAGATGTAATTTGAAGCTCCTTTATGAGAGGAACTCATCCTTCCCGCAAAGTCCTTGCGTTAAAAATAGAAAGTGACAGCAGTATATTGTAATTTATATAATTGCTAATATATTGATGTAATTAGGATGGTACCGCGTATTCAATCGTTCCTTATTTTATAGGAACGATTTTTATTTTGAAATCGGAAAAGAGGTAAAAATATGAAATATTTAACTGGGAATCAAATTAGACAATTATGGTTAGATTTTTTTAAAAGTAAAGGTCACGAAATCATTCCAAGTGCTTCCCTTATTCCCAATAATGATCCTACTCTTTTGTGGATTAATTCGGGGGTTGCTCCGTTAAAAAAATATTTTGATGGTCGAGTAAAACCTACAAATCCACGGATGTGCAATGCTCAAAAATCTATTAGAACGAATGATATTGAAAATGTTGGGAAAACAGCAAGACATCATACTTTTTTTGAGATGTTAGGTAATTTTTCAGTAGGTGATTATTTTCGTGAGGAAGCATTAACATGGGCCTATGAATTATTATTTTCAGAAGAATGGTATGGGTTTGATAAAAATGTTATTTATATTACTTACTATCCTAATGATACAGAAACCTATAATAAATGGCTATCATTAGGAATTGAAAAAGATCATTTAGTTTCGATTAAAGATAATTTTTGGGAGATAGGGGAAGGACCATGTGGTCCTGATACTGAAATATTTTATGATCGTGGTATTGAATATGACCCCAATCACCTAGGAATTAAGATGCTAGAAGAAGATATTGAAAATGATCGCTACATTGAAATTTGGAATATTGTATTTAGTCAATATAATTCCACGAAAGGGTTAGAACGTAGTCAATATCCAGAATTACCTAGCAAGAATATTGATACCGGAAGTGGATTAGAAAGACTTGCATGTATATTTCAACATACTCAAACGAATTACGAAACAGATTTGTTTTTTCCAATGATAAAGTTTTTAGAGGACTATACAAATCATTCCTATCATGAAGAGGAATATCAAATGGCTTTTAGAGTAATTGTGGATCATATCAGAAGTGTAACATTTGCGATTGCTGATGGGGCATTGCTTTCAAATGAAGGTCGTGGATATGTTTTAAGAAGAATCTTACGTAGAGCGGTTAGATATGGAAAAATTCTTGGTATTCATCAACCTTTTTTATATCAATTAGTATCCGTCGTTATTGATATAATGAAAGATTTTTATCCGTATCTAATGGATAAAAAAGCAATTATTGAAAAAATAATAAAAACAGAAGAAGAGAATTTTTTAAAAACTTTATCTACTGGAGAAAAAAAATTAGAAGAAATTTTATCGTTTTCTAAAAATAAAATAGTAAGTGGTGAACAAGCCTTTTTGTTATATGATACTTTCGGTTTTCCTATTGAATTAACTGAGGAAATTTCAGCAGATAATGGTTTTAAAGTTGATTTAGAAGGTTTTCAGTTAGAACTTGCTAAACAAAAAGAAAGAGCACGTGCGGCAAGAGTTTCTAATCAATCTATGAATAATCAAAATGAAGAGTATTTAAACTTTAAATTAAAATCAGAGTTTATAGGTTATGAAACTCTATATGCTAACAGTCAAGTCATTGCTATTTTTAAAGATGGAAAACAAATAGAAACTGCTGATGGAATGCTTCAATTGGTTTTAGATCTTACTCCATTTTATGCTGAAATGGGAGGACAAATTGGGGATCAAGGAGAATTAACATTTGATGGTATGAATTTTGATGTTATCAATACAGTTAAGTTGCCAAATGGCCAGCATCTACAATTTGTTGATATGAAACAAACAACTATCAAAGTTGGGGATAGCGTTGCTGTATCAGTTAACTCTGAATTTAGAAAAGCAATATGTCAAAATCATTCTGCAACTCATTTGCTAAATGAAGCATTGAGAAAAGTATTAGGCGGACATGTTCTTCAACAAGGTTCTCAAGTAACGAATGAAAATCTACGTTTTGATTTTAATCACTACGAAAGCCTAACCACTAAGCAAATATTAGAGATTGAAAAAATGGTTAGAGATGTCATTGTTAAAGATTATCCCGTTTGTATTCGTGAAACTACATTAGAAGAAGCAAAAGCATTAGGTGCTCAGGCCCTTTTTGGTGAAAAGTATGGCAATATTGTGCGATTAGTGGATATGCAATTTAGTAAAGAATTATGTGGTGGTACACATGTGAAAACAACAGGTGAAATAAAACAATTTGCTATTACTAGCATTGAATCAAAAGGATCTGGAATTTTTAGAATAGTTGCAGTGGCCAGTGATAATTTAATGGATGAAATTAAATTTGCAGTTCAAAATATGAGAGATGATATTTTAGACATAATTACTAAAATTGATAAGGTATATCAAAAAGCTCTTGAAGAAGGATATAAATTAACTAAACCATCTATTAATTTGCCAATCATTATAGGTAGTTATCAAGATATTGTTGAATATCGTATATGTAGTGAGAATGCTAAGAAAGCACAGAAAGCATTAGAAAAGGATTATGAGAATTTAAAAAGATCTAATGAATCAGCCAATTATAAAGAGTTTTCATCTAAATTATTTGATTCATCCTTTGGAAAAGTTTTGGTTGAAAAAGTTAGTGGATTGGATATCAATGTATTAAAAGATATTATTGATAAAATCTCTAATGATTTAGAAAAAGGAGTCATTTTCTTTGCAAATATAATCGATCAGTCTAAAATAATTTATATTGCAAAAAACAAGAATACCAATGCTAATTGTGGTTTTTTAGTGAAAGAAGCTGCAATTAAAAGTGGTGGTAATGGTGGTGGCCGTGCTGATTTTGCTCAATCAGGTGGCAAAGATGTGAATAAAGTTGATGAAGTTTTAGATTTTATTAGGGAACAATTGCAATGAGATATATTGGATTAGATTTAGGAAATCGCACATGTGGAGTTGCCATTAGTGATTCTATGGGAATTATTGCAACTTCTATTACAACTATTCATTTTAGAGAAAAAGATTTGCAAAAATGTTTAGAATATGTTAAAATGTATATTGCTGATAGAAAAGTAGAAAAAATAGTATTAGGACTACCTAAAAATATGAATGGGACTTTAGGTCCCCAATCAGAATATGTTTTAGAATTTAAAAAGATGCTAGAAGAAGCCACGAATCTAGAGGTCATTTTATTTGATGAACGCTTATCAACGGTTGAAGTAACTAAAATTATGATATCAGCTGATTGGAGTAGGAAAAAAAGAAAATCTAAAGTTGATACTTTATCGGCAACTTTAATTTTACAAACCTACTTAGATAGTATAAAAAAATAAAGGAGAATAAATATGAGTAATCAAAATCCAATTGATGGACAACTTACAATTATCGATGCTGAAGGCAATGAAAAATTGTGTCAAATTTTATTTACATTAGACTCTGAGGAATTTAATAAAAAATATGTTGTATTTTATGAAATTTCAACGCTTGGCGATTCTGATGATGATTCTGAAATTCCATTGATGGCTGCTAGCTATGTGGAAAATGATAATGGTGAGGGTGAATTGTCAGAAATTGAGAGTGATGAAGAATGGGCTTTTATCGAAGCTGCAGTAAATGATTTTGATTCACAGTGTTCTGGTGATTGTAGTGAATGCGAAGAAGATTGTGAAAATCATGAATAAATTGTTTGAATAAGTAAATATCAATATATAAAAAAATCAACAAAGGAATGTTTTCTTTTGTTGATTTTTTAATCAAAGAATATAAGAAAAATGTATTCACAATCTATGAATAAAATTATAATAATCGTATGATTATACAAAAAAACTAAGTGTTATTGACTATAGCACTTAGTTTTTAATAATTTTAAAATATAGATTTTTGGTAATAGTTTTTCTTTATAATCTTATTTTATACATTATTTTCGCATCTGAATATAATAAAATCAACTATTTCGTCAAATACTTTACCTTGAGGTTCAGTTATTTCAAATAGATCTTGATGGTACAAAGGTTGACCAATAGGTATTTGGGCAATAAGTTCTGTTTCTAAATCTTTTGCAACCTGGATACCACCATCTTTTCCAAAAATAGTTTCATGGCTTCCATCTATTGGATTAATATAATAGGACATATTTTCTACCACTCCTAATATTTCATGGCCTAGGGTTTTTGCTGCATGTCCTGCTTTAATTGCGACATGACTAGCAGAAGGGTGTGGAGTTGTGACAAGAATCATTTTTGCCTGAGGAATAATTGATTTAATATCAAGAGTAATATCACCTGTTCCGGGCGGAAAATCTACAATAATATATTGAGTATCGTCATGCCATTTGACGTCGTAGAAAAAGTGAGAAATCATACTATTTAACATTCCTCCACGCCAGATTACTGGTTGACCAGGATTCGTAAAAAATTCGGTAGAAATAAGTTCTATACCATCTTTTTCAATCGGAAGAATTTTTTTATTTTCATCAAATTTGGGATTTTCATGAGGGATTTCAAAGATAGTTGGTAGACTTGAACCATATACATCAGCATCAATAATACCAACTTTTAGATTTCTTTTAGCCATTCGATAAGCTATATTTGCGGCAATAGAACTTTTACCTACGCCGCCTTTGCCACTTATAATTCCGATAAAATGAATTGGCTTTTGTGTAATACTACCAAAAATTTTTGATTCTTCTAATTGCAATTGTAATCCTGAAAAGCCACCATCTATTTTTACTGTTCTCGCAATATCACGTCGAAATTTTTTTTCATTTTCTCCTCCTAAACGTCCCATAGCAATTTTTAAAATGACTAAGTCTTTCTCTTCATCATAACTTATATGTTTAAGAGAATCCGTCTCACCAATTGTCATTTCATTTGAGGGATCAGTTAATTGATTCAGCATCAGTTTTAATTCCGATAAAAGCATTTTATTTCTCCTTTCTAATTGGTAATTTAAATTCATTTTGATATAAATCTTTTTTTGATGAAATGATTTGATATAATTTAGTTGCTTTTAATTCATAATGAAGAATCTTTTGAATGGATGTATCAAATAGATTCTTATTTTCTATTTCTTTTGGACTGGCAAAAATAAAGGTTTTACAGTTTTTGGGTAGCGTATTGAGATACGCAATACCTTGATGATTTATACCTAAAATTCTTATATAATGGTTATACTTCAATTCCTCCGTATTCAAAAGTGAATGAAGCATACAACGATTTAGTAGTGAAATCGTATATTTTTTATTTTTAATACTATTTTGTAATGTTTGTAGAGTATTGCTAAAATCACCATTATTTTTAATGTAGTTATGGATGCCTTCTTTAAGACCGAAATAGGTAGAAGGAATTTTATCATTAACAATATATTGATATTCTAATAAGGTAAAAAGTTTCAATTCAGCCTTATTTAAATCAATTATATTATTTTTATGGTAAGGAAGATAATTGGTTATATCTTCGTTATTTTTTAGCAAAGTTCTAAGAGAAGTAGCACTAGCAATTTTACCCTTGGGAATAGTATCATCATAATTATTATATAATCTTTGAATGATATGATAGTGAATGGGATAATTGCTATCCATAATTGATTTTATGTACTGAAAACCTAGTGTAAAGTTAGGCATATTAATAATAGAAATATCTTCCTTAGAAAAATTTGAGGAATGTAAGAGTGCATTAATTTGTTGTTTCTTACTATATGCTTTAAAATCATTCGTATCAATCTGTTGTTGAGAAATAAAATCGTAAAATTGATGATATAAATTGATATTTGTTGTTTCACTGCCAAAGGCAAGATCGGTTATTTTTAATAAGTTTAAAATATCCACACAGTTTTTTGCAAAATAATCTGCACTTTGAACACCTAAAATAAAAGGGAGTTCTAAGACAATATCTATGCCGTTTTCTAACAAAAGATTAGTTTTAGTAAATTTGTCTAAAAGAGAGATTTCACCGCGCATTGTAAAAGAAGTTGAAGTGATTGCGATAAGTAAGTCAGGCTTATATTCTTTTTTTATTTCATTGATAAAATATTGGTGACCATAGTGAAAAGGATTAGCCTCTAAAATAATTCCAAATACTTTCATAAAATTTTACCTTTCTAAACTATTATACCAAAAAAAGCCATATTTTGCAACTAAATAATGGTATAATTTCTCTTGAGGTGAATAAAATGTATTTATATGTATTAGATCAAAAAAGTTTTAATAAATTAAATAAAGAAAATAATACTGTTATTATTGGGGTTTATGAGGAAAATTGTACAATCAGTATGTTATTTAAAGGAATGATGAGACAACTTCGAAAAGTAATGAGTCGAGATATTGTATTTGGTATCATGGAAAAACATGAATATGAAAAAACTTTTCACTTAAATAGTGTAAAAATATATCCTAAAATTGTGTTATTTAAAAATGGTGAAAAAATAAAGGTTATTGATGGTTTTCAAAATTATCAAAATGTATATGAACAATTAGCTTTATAAGTTAGTTGTTTATTTTTTTTAAAATCTGTGCTATAATTATAATAAGTTTATTAGATTAATGAGGTGAAACGTATGAAAGTAATTCAATCAATCATCAAAAGACCGCTAACTATATGTATGACTATTATTTTAATTATTTTTTTAGGTATCTTATCCATAACCAAAATGCCTGTAAAATTATTGCCTGATTTAAATATTCCAATTTTAGGTATTACTATCGTTTATCCAGGTGCTAGTTCAGATGTAGTAGAAACAGATGTGACATGTAAGGTAGAAGAAGCAATTACAAATGTATCTGGCATTACTGAAACGAAAACTTATTCCATAGAAAATGCTGCTATTATCATATTGGATTTTGAATTCGATACGAATTTAAATGAGAAAATGAAGGAGATTCAAGATGCTCTCAATAAAATTGATTTACCTAGCAATTGTGAAGATCCAACAATAAGTATGGTTGATTTTAATGCAAGTGCAGTTGCTAATATTTTTTTAAATCCTACTGTAGTAAATAAAACCGATGAAATTCAAAATTTAGTCAATCAATTGATTGCCATTGATGGTGTTGGTAACGTTGAAGTAAAAGGTTTAGAAGAACATAAGGTTGTTATTGAGCCTATTCAGGGCTTAGAAGTGATAAGTTTGTTAATTGTAAACGAATTAAGTAAAGGTCAATTGGATATTCCATTAGGCAGTATAGTTGAAAATGAGAATACTATTGCCATTAGAAATGAAAGCAAGGTCACTTCGGTTAAGGATTTAGCAAATATTAAAATTGTAATGCATTTAGAAAATGATAAATGGGAACACTTTGAAACATTTAACAATCTAATTACGAAATTTACAGAAATGACAACAGTTGAAGAAGAAGACTTTTTTTCTCTTTGTCAATTGAACCAGTTTTTATATAATTATTTAATATCACATACGCTTGATGAGGTAATTCGTCTTAAAAGTACAATATTATTATTTAAAACTTTGATTGATTCAACATCTGATGAAAATTGGAATCCTCAAAAATATCAAGAACTTGTAAAACAATCGCTAGGTATTGAAGTAAGTGTGAATTGTATTGAATTATTTCGAAATATTGATAAAAGTATACTAGAAGAAAAAATTAATTGTATTGTTGCATTTAAACAAAATCATCAAGAGACATTTACAAATGACGAGTATCAAGATTTATTAATAGAAATTGGGATTGATGCAACAGTAGTAAAATATAATGATATTATATTAAAGATAGATGAAGAAAAATGGAATGCAATTTTACAAATCAAATATCAAACTATTCCCATCACAAATGATGATGTTTTAAAAATTGCTCAAATTTTAACAATTGATGATAGTTTAGGGTTACAGTTAAGTGCCGATCTTATTCATTTTATAAGAACAATGGATTATAATAAAATTGAAAATGGTAATTATACTACTAGGCTTGCTGAATATATCGATATGGGAAATGGAGAATATCAAATTAAGCCGATAGTAGCAAATATCAATAACTATCTTGAAAATACATCTTATTCTTATTATAATGGGGAAAAAGGAGTGATTTTAGAGGTATATGCTAATTCTGGAAGCAATACTTCAAATATTGTAAAGAATGTAAAATTCATTTTAGATAAAAATTCAGGAATTTTATTAGATGATCAAGCTCAGTTTATTGATGATAGTATTTCAAATGTTTTAACATCAATTCTAATTGGAGGCATTTTGGCCATTGTTATTATTTATTTATTTTTGCGCCGTATCAAATGTTCCTTCGTTATTGCTATTACAATGCCCCTCAGTATTATGCTTGCTTTAATTGTATTAAACATATTGAATATAACTTTAAATATGGTTTCATTAGGTGGGATGGCAATTGGTATTGGTATGCTTGTTGATAATAGTATCGTTGTTATTGAAAGTATTACCAAAAAGTTAGAAACAGGAAAACATCATATTGAAGAGGCTGCTTATTTTGGTACTAAGGAAGTTGCAGGATCCTTGTTAGCTTCTACTCTCACCACGATATGCGTTTTTATTCCTATTCTGTTTACTAAAGGTTTGACGAAAGAAATTTTTACCGATTTATCTTGGGCTGTTGTTTTATCGCTTACTTTTTCTTTAATCGTAGCAATTTTTATCATCCCAACATTATTTGTATTGTTTTATAAAAAAAGGGGATGGAAAGTAGATTCTGTTGACAATAAAAAAAGATTCATGGATAAAGTTGAAGTCAAATATAGCAATTTTTTGAAAAAAGCTTTGAATAGGAAGTGTTTTATTATAATATGTAGTGTTTTGATTTTTCTTGCAAGTGGCATCTTAATATTTACAAGAGGTATAGAATTTTTGCCACCTTGTGATGAGGGGGTAATTGAGGTTAATATTACTTTTCCTACGCAATATAATCTAGAAAAAGCAAATTTATGTGCTAATGATATTGCAAAAAAAATTGAAGATCACATTGAAGATCTTGAATCACTCTCTGTTTCTGTTGGTGATTTGGGGTTAATTCCAATATCTAAATCTGCTCAATTAAGAATACAACTTACTGATAGTGCTCCTAAAACAGCAAAAGTAGTGGATGAAATAAGAAAATTAGTAAAAGAATGGGATGATGTTTCAATTCGTGTATCAGAAGTAGATGGAATTGTTGCTAGTATTACAAGTGGATTTAATAATTTGACTATTGATATTACAGGAGCAGATGAAGAAAAATTAAAAGAAATATCAAATAGGATCAAAGAAGATCTTCTCTTGCATAAAGGATTTACAAGAATAACAGATAATCTTACTGAAAAAGTAAAAGAATATAAAATTGTAATTGACCAAGGAAAATGTTTAGAATACGACATAAACTATGAACAGACAATTCAGATGTTAAGAATTGGTCTTGCAGGATATGAAATAGAAACAATTGTCCAAGATGGGATAGATACACCTGTTTTGGTTAAATTTAATCAGTTATCCGTTGGATCACTAGAGGAATTGGAAAATTTTGTAATAGGTTTAAATAAAGAACAAACAATCAAAATTAAAGATATTGCTGTTGTGAATGAAGAAGAAATTAAACCGGTTATTTTAAAGAGTGATGGACTTCCCCTTTTAACTTTAGATATAGAAACTACAGGAATAGATACGGGTTCTGCATCTAAAATCATTGATACTGTTACGCGTAATGTTTTAAAAGATTATGATGGATATTTTGCAAAATCTAGTGGTGTTCAATCCTATTTAGATGATGCATTTAGCGGACTTTTTGTTGCATTGATTGTTTCTATTTTCTTATTGTTTATGGTAATGGCTTGTCAATTTGAATCTCTTTTGAAACCACTTGTTATTATGGCTTCGATTCCTTTATCTTTTACAGGTGCTTTTCTCTTTTTGGCTATGACAAAAACAACTTTAAATGTTGTTTCCTTTATTGGCATTATTATGTTGATGGGGGTAATTGTCAATAATGCAATTATTATGTTAGATGAAATCAAAAGATTACATATGGAAGAAGGAGAAAATCATTTTGTTGCAGTGATAAAGGGATGTACACATCGATTAAGACCAATTTTGATGACTACTCTTACCACAATTTTGGCTTTAATTCCACTTTCTTTAGGTCTTGGGGCAGGTGGTAAATTGATGCAACCGATGGCAATTGTTGTAATTGGGGGTTTGTTCATTGGTACTTTTGTAACTCTTCTTTTGATTCCTACTATATATTGCAGCATAAAAAAAGTTAAACAATAAAACAAAAAACTATATTTAATAAATTGTTTATTAAATATAGTTTTTTTAATTAACATTTGGTCTCTCAAATAATTTGAATTATTATTTATCTTAATAATTTAATTTCAAATGCTCACAGAAGGAAAAAATCAACTTTTTTTGGCAGTTTTATCGAAATTAGATATCTAATTCATGATGTATTAATTTTGCCTTACCAATCTTATCAATATTGACACAAACATAAGAAGAATTTTCTTGGGATAAATATTTTAAATAATCAATATTCCATTTAGAAAGATCAGAATCTAGGTGATATTTAGCTAAAATAGTTTTAAAATTATTTTTCAAATCAAGATCTTGTAATTCATAATACATTCCTGTAGCAATCATTTTACCATAGGGTAATTTTGTATGAGAAAGACGATCAATAATATTACCATAAAGAAGACCATAGTTCAATAAATTATTGTCATCATGATGTAGTTCCGCTTTTAATCCTAAAGAAATTTTGATACTTACACATCGTTTAATAAGTTCAGTTAGGTTTTCATAATTAGCGGTTATTTCATTATTTGAAATTTCTTGATACATTTTTTCATCTTTTACCATTGCGTATTTGATCATATCCGATATACCATTTTCAAACTCACTACTTGGAAGTGTTTGTAATACTTGCGGATCAATGATAATAGTTAAGGGGTGATAAAATGCACCAATGCTATTTTTATTTATAATATCTATACCACATTTACCGCCTATTGATGAATTGATTTGCGAAACTAAGGTAGTTGGTATTTGGATATATTTGACTCCTCTTAAATAGGTACTAGCAACAAAGGCTGTTAAATCACCGATAACTCCACCGCCAAAAGCAATGATAATATCGTTTTTGGTTATATTTAGTTTCACTAGGGATTGAATGATTTTTTCGTAGACACTGATAGATTTTGCCTTTTCTCCTGGTTTAATAGCTAAAATGGTTTCCAAATTAGGAATAGTTGAAAGAAGTTTAGCATAAAATTTGGTTAAATTAGTATCGGTTATAACGATATATCTAAATTCTCGATTAAGAAAACTCCATTCTTTGTTTACAATGCCATTGTCTATGATGATTTTTACATTAGCAGAGGGATATTTTACGTTTAATTCACTCATACAAATCTTCCTTTCAAAATAGTAAATCATTTAGAAATTAGTATCTTTTTATTTATTATACTATATTTTTCTTAAAAAATAAAGTAAAGAATGATAAAAAAATAAAATAATTTAAAAAATGCAAAAAAAATCCAAAATTGTTCAATTTTATGTATAATAAACAAGTAGTAAAAAAGGAGTAAGTAAAATGCTTTTTGGTAAAAATGTTAATCAATATTATTTTAAATATTTTCACCTTTTAATTGTAGGAATTTTAGCATTATTACTAGTTGATTATATTCAATTGTTAATTCCAGAAAATTATGGGAATTTAATTGATTTGATTAGTAATCAAACGTTAACTAATGAGGCTTTATTCAAGATTATATATAATATGCTTTTTATTACCTTATGTATGTTTGTTGGCAGATTCTTATGGAGAATTTCAGTTTTAAATATAGGTGTAAAAGTAGAGACTAAATTAAGAGAAAAAATGTTTATCAAGATGGAAAGTCTTTCTCAAGACTACTTTCAAATTCATAAAACAGGTGCACAAATGGCTCTGTATACAAATGATTTGATGAGTATTAAAACTTGTTTTAGTGATGGGATTATAATGTTTATAGATGCCTTTTTTTTGGGTGGACTTGCTATTTATAAAATGATTCGATTAGATTTATTGATGACATGTATTGCCTCCATCCCTCTTGTTTTATTAGGAGTATGTGGTGGAATTATTGGCAAAGCGATTGATAAACGATATGACGCGAGGCAGAGGGCTTTTGAAAAATTATCCGAATTTACACAAGAAAATTTTTCTGGAATTGCTGTAATCAAAGCTTATGTAAAAGAAAAATTAGAATTAAGAGAGTTTGTAAAAATTAATAAAAATTTTTCGGATAAAAACGTTTCTTTTATTAAGTTTGCAGTATCACTAGATGTGCTTTTTTCGACCCTAATCAGTTCAATTGTTGTTATCATTATTGGTTATGGGACTCATTTGATTATTACAACTAGTGGTTCTGATATGCCTTTTACTGCTGGTCAATTGATTCAGTTTATTTCCTATTTTGGTCAACTTACTTGGCCTGCTTTGGCTCTTGCAAATTTAATCAATATTCATTCGCAAGGTAGAGCTAGTTTGAAACGAATAAATGAACTGTTAGATTATCCCATTAGTGTTAAAGATGATAAAAATTGTGTAATGGTGGATGAATTAGAAGGATTAATAGAATGTAAAAACTTGACTTTCACTTATCCAGGTGCTCAAAATCCTTCTCTTGAGAACATTTCTTTTACCATTAGACCGAAGGAAAAAATTGGAATTATTGGGAAAACAGGTTGTGGTAAAACGACTTTAGTAGATCTATTGACGCGAATATATAATGTTGATGAAGGATGTTTATATATTGATGGAATTGATATAATGCAATTACCAATTCAAAAGGTAAGAGATCTAATTTCATATGTACCACAGGATAATTTTTTATTCAATGATACCATTTTAAATAATATTGCTTTTAGTCAGAAATCATTGAGTTTAGAACAAGCCATTTTATTTGCCAAATATGCTTGTGTTGATGATAATATTCAAGAGTTTCCACTCAAATATGAAACAATGATAGGTGAAAGAGGGGTAAGTCTATCCGGTGGTCAAAAGCAACGAATTTCAATGGCAAGAGCGATGGCAAAGAATGCCAAAATTTTGATTCTTGATGATTCGGTTTCGGCTGTGGATACTAAAACAGAAGCTAATATTTTAGATACTATACATCGCGATTTTAAAGATAAAACGATTATTATGATTGCGCATAGAGTTTCCACTATTGCCTCTTTAGATAAAATTATTTTAATGGATAATGGCAAAATTATAGCTATTGGTAGTAACGATGAATTATATGATAAGGTTCCGATGTATCGTGAAATTGTTGATCTTCAACATTTAGAAGGAGGTGAAGATGAATGATTTTAGTGATTATGTTACTTTTCGTTTTACTTTTTATGCCTTCTAAACCCAACACCAATCATTTTAAGAAAAATGAAGTTAACAATTCAAATAATAATAAAAATAAAAAAATAGAAAAAGGCGTTTATAAATTATTATTAAAATATACAAGATTAGAATTAAATAAATTTATCATTGCTTTTGTGGTTATGATACTAGCTGTTGGAATGAATTTGATTACCCCCCTTTTATTAGGTGATGCGGTAACTATATTATCAAAAGAAGTTATTGATATCAAAAAAATTATCATCATCATTGTCCTTTATATAATTATTCTAATTATTGCTTGTATCATTCAATATTATCAGTCAATTATTCTTGCGAAAGCTGGAGATAAAATAATTTATCAAATGCGTGAAGATGTGTTTACAAAGTTAGAGGGCTTATCCATTCATCAATTAAATGAAACGCCTGTGGGTAAACTTGTAACAAGAGTTACAAGTGATACCAATGCGTTAAATGATATGTATACTTCTACAATTGTGAATCTGATTAAGAATGTATTGACAATTGTTGGTGTAATTGTAAGTATGTTTCTTATCAATGTAAAACTCACTCTTTGGGTGCTTATTACAACGCCAATTGTTGGTATTTTGAGTTATATTTTTCGAAAATTAGCAAGAAAAATTTATCGTAAAGTAAGACATGGTATAACAAGTGTCAATACAAGTTTATCTGAAAATATTTCTGGTGTTAAATTAACCCAAATCTTTAATCAAGAACAAAAGCAGATTCAATCCTTTAAAAAAGTGAATGATGATTTAGAAAAAAGTTATTCTAAACAAATATTATTATTTGGTATTTTTAGACCATCTATTTATGCGGTATATGTTTTAACGATTGTTTTACTATTTTATGTTGCTGGAAAGGATATTATAGATAGTAATTTTGTTTTAGAATCAGGTTTAATTGTTATTTTTTATTCTTATATTGAGAAATTGTTTACTCCAATCCAAAATTTAGCAGAACAATTCAATGTGTTACAATCAGCTCTTGCTGCTGGAGAGAGAATATATGATGTATTAAATATAAAATCTGAATTAGAAGATGCGGAAGATGCGATTGAAATTGATCATCTTGATGGAGAAATTGAATTTAAAAATGTTTGGTTTGCTTATGTTGGCGAAGATTGGATTTTAAAAGATGTCTCGTTTAAAGTAAAGGCTAAAGAAAATGTTGCTTTTGTGGGAGCTACAGGTAGTGGAAAGACAACAATATTGTCTTTGATTGTTAGAAATTATGATATTCAAAAAGGCCAAATTTTCATTGATGGTCTTGATATTAAAAAGTACCAAATTGCTTCTTTACGAAAACATATTGGTCAAATGCTTCAAGATGTATTTTTATTTTCTGGTACTGTAGAGTCTAATATTACTTTGCGAAGTGAGGAGATTACTTCTGATATAGTTAAAGAGGCCTGTAGATTTGTAAATGCTGACAAAGTTATTGATAAATTACCAAATAAATATAATGAAATAGTAAGGGAACGAGGGAAAAACTTTTCATCTGGTGAGCGTCAATTGATTTCCTTTGCTAGAGTCGTTTCTCATAAACCTAATATTATGATTTTGGATGAAGCAACATCTAATATAGATACTGAAACAGAGGCTTTAATTCAGGATTCATTGAAAAAAATGATGAATATAGGAACAATGTTGATTGTTGCACATCGGCTATCAACTATTCAACATTGTGACAAAATTATTGTTTTAAAAAAAGGAAAAATTATTGAAAGTGGTACGCATTTGGAATTATTAGATAAAAGAGGACACTATTATAATTTATATCAATTACAATATGAAAAGAAAAATTGAAATGCATTTTAATGGAATTGGAGAAAAAAATGTTATCAAACGATTGGTCTATTATGTATGAAAAAGCAAAAGAAGTCTTGCAAGAAAGACAAATTTCTAAATTTATTGAAGCAGGTAGTGTAGCAGCTGCTATAAAAACAGTTACTGGCAATATTTATGTAGGAGTTTGTTTTGATACGAGTTGTTCTTTGGGAATGTGTGCAGAAAGAAATGCGATAGCAAATATGATTACTCATAAAGATAATAAAATTGAAAAAGTATTAGTTATTACGACAAATGGAAGAGTTCTTTTTCCTTGTGGAAGTTGTCGCGAACTTATGATGCAATTAGATGAAAGTGCTGCGCAGATTGAAATATTAATGAGTTATCCTAAAGTTAAGACTATTTTATTGAAAGAGTTACTCCCTAATTGGTGGGCGTAAGAATAAGCCTATTTTAAATTCAATTAAAATAGGCTTTTTTGTTCAAAATTTTATAAAAAGTATGTTTAATCTGAGTAATTTTATTTTATTATTTGTAAAACTAAGATATATATGATATAATTTATCGCAAGGAGGTAAAAAGTATGGATGATATAGTTGTTATCAATAATTTAACAAAACGATTTAGTCAAATAACGGCTTTAGATAATTTTTCCATTAAATTACCTAAGGGCAAAGTAATTGGTATGCTCGGTCCAAATGGTAGTGGGAAAACGACTTTAATAAAAATTTTAACGAATCTTTCAATGCAATATGAAGGTGAGGTATTGATTAATGGTCAAAAACCTGGCATTGAAACTAAGAAAATAGTTTCATATTTACCTGATTGTAATTTTTTATCTGATTCATGGACTGTAAATGATGCTATTGAATATTTTGTTGATTTTTTTGTAGATTTTGATGAGCAAAAAGCAAGAAATTTAATTTCACAATTAGGAATCAATTTTAATCAAAAAATTAAAACTTTATCCAAAGGTACGAAGGAAAAGGTACATTTAGTATTAGTCTTATCAAGAAATGCAGAACTTTATATTTTTGATGAACCGATTGCTGGAGTAGATCCGGCTGCTCGAGATTTGATTTTTAAATTAATTTTAGAAAATTATAATAAAAATGGTACGATTTTAATGGCAACTCATCTAATATTAGAAGCTGAAACTATTTTTGATTATGCTTTTTTTATCAATAATGGTAGACTTGCACTTTATGATAGTGTTGAAAATATTAAAAATAAAACGGGTAAAACTTTAGATCAATTGTTTAGGGAGATATATCGTTATGGGTAAAATTTTAAAACACGATTTTAAAAATTCTTATAAAGAATTTCTGATCATGTGTGCGGCAATTATCATAATGTCAATTTTATTAGGAATAACTTGTCTATTTGATTTGAATTCTTTTTTAGGAAGAGTCTTTTTTATGAGTTCAATGACTTTTTATATTCTAATTATTACAGCAGTCGGAATTCTTTGGATTGTTTATATTATTAATTCGATTAATAAAAAGTTTTTTACAAGAGAAGGATATCTAACTTTTACAACACCAATTTCGATTGATAAACTGATTATTTCTAAAATTTTGGTTAATTTTATTTGGTTTATTGTAGTGATGGTTACTTTTTTCATTTCCGTTTTGATTATTGTTTTTTTTGCTACAAGAGGTTATGTTGATGTCTTTAGCGGTCTAATTGAAATGGTTAAATTTGCTTTTCAACAACCACTAATTTTGGTGACTTCAATAATTAAAGTTATTTTATATGTACTTTCTTTATTGATTACCCTTTTCTTTACCCTTGCTTTTCTTAGCAGTGTTAATGTTAGAAAAGCTCGAACAATTATTACTCTTTTTGTTTACGGAATTGTATTAAACATTGGTAATTTTTTGATTTCAATGCTCTCTTTTTTTTCAGTAGGTCTTGGATATGATACTGTTAATTTTAAACATGTCTTTTGTTATCAAACAGGTTATTTGACACCTGTTATTGGTATAATGGCTCCTATTGCTACAGAAACTACAACAATTATGTACTTCAGTTTTAATCAACTCATAGGTATGATTGGTTTTATTGTAGGTCTATATTTTATTACAAGATATCTTATCACAAAAAAATTAGAATTAGATTCAAATTAATAAGAATAAAACCAATATATACATAAAAAAGTCCTTATATGGGCTTTTTTTATGTATATTTGTACTCAATATGATATAATTAATAATCGAGGTAAAATATGAATGGAATTATCATTGTAAATAAAGAAAAAGGCATGACAAGCCATGATGTTGTAAATCAGATAAGAAAAATTTTTCAAACTAAAAAAGTTGGCCATCTTGGAACGCTTGATCCTAATGCGACAGGTGTTTTAGCGATTTGTATAAATGATGCGACTAAATTAGTGCAATTTTTAGTAGAACACGATAAAACTTATATTGCAAGAGTTTGTTTGGGGAAAAAAACAGATACTTATGATTTAGATGGAAATATTATAGATAGTGCTAAGGTTGAAAAAATCGATGTAGAAGAATTAGATACTATTCTTCAAGACTTTATAGGCAAACAATTACAAGTTCCACCAATTTATTCTTCTATTAAAGTGAATGGAAAGAAGTTATATGAATATGCCAGAAATAATGAAAAAATAGAAATTTTACCAAGAGAGATTGAAGTATATCATATTAAAAGAATTTCTGAACTTATATATGAAAATGATTGCTATTTTTTTGATCTTTATTTAGAGGTATCAAAAGGAACTTATGTTAGAAGTCTTTGTGCGGATATAGGAGAAAAGATGAATATTCCTTCCTCAATGGCTGAATTATGTAGAATAAAATTAGGAAATTTCGATATCAAAGACGCATATATGCTTAAAGATATAAGAGAAGGAAATTATCGATTAATAACGATGGTAGAGGCTTTATCTAACTTACCTTTTTTTTCTTCTGAGGAAGTACTGAAAAAAGCTAGGTTTGGGATGAAAATGCCTATTAAGATGGTTTTAAAAAATTCTATTGATAAACCTAAAAGAATTGCAATCAGAGAAAAAAACAAATTAATTGCAATTTATGAATTAACAAATGATTTAAACTATTATAAGGCGGTTCGTGTATGGAATTGATTAGATTAAAAAAAGGAGAATATCTGAACATAAATCATCCTATTGTTGCTACTATTGGACAGTTTGATGGATTACATTTGGCACATTTATTACTCCTTAAAAAAACAATAGAACTATCCCAAAAAAGAAATCTCAAAAGTGCTATTTTTACGTTCGATCCTCATCCTGATTTTATTTTAAATAAAGATAAGACGAATACGTATGTTACTCCCTTTGATGAAAAAGTTAAACTTTTAAGACAAATTGGGATCGATTATATGATTGTAATTGAGTTTAATAAGGAAGTTGCTCAAATGTTGCCTATTTCATTTGTTGAGGATATTTTAATTGCCAATGGTGTTAAGGAAGTAGTTGTAGGTTTTGATTTTTCGTTTGGACAAAAAGGGTTGGGTAAAGCGCATATGATAGAAGAATTATCAAAGGGTAGGATTAAATGCCATATTGTTGATGAAATGAAACATGAAAATCAAAAAATTGGTACTTCATTTATAAAAACTTTATTGCAAAATGGTCGAGTGAGAGAGGTAAAAGACTTAATGGGACGTTTTTATAAAATAACAGGAAAAGTCGTTCATGGAAACCAAGTTGGCCGAACAATCAATTTTCCAACGGCTAATTTTTCTATCAATTCTTCATTTGCAAAACTTCATCCTGGAGTATATGTTGTTAGAGTTAGTATTGATGATAAAAAATATTTAGGTATTGCCAATCTTGGTACTAATCCAAGTTTCAATAAAGTTGACAATATGGTTTTTGAAACACATATTTTTGATTTTAATCAAGATATTTATGATAAAATAATAGATGTAGAATTGATAGATTTTATTCGGGATGAAATAAAATTTTCCAGTAAAGAAGCCTTTTTAAAACAAATTTTGAAGGATACGGAGTATGCTAAAATGATTTGTGTGCAGTTAAATCTTTTTTAAAAATAAAAAAGAAAGATTTTACTTGATATTTTTCTGAAATTGTGATAAAATATATGTGACCTATGCAAAGTTTTTCGAATCTTCCGACGAATTCTTCAGCATATGGCATATTTTAAATCTATTTAATAGAAATGATAAAAGGAGGAAATTTATGGCTTGTGTTTCTAAAGAAGAAAAGGCAGCTATCATTGCCCAATTTGCACGTTCAGAGGGTGATACAGGTTCACCTGAAGTTCAAATTGCGATTTTAACAGCAGAAATCAATAAGTTGAATGAGCATTTAAAAGTTCATACACATGATTTTCACAATCGTCGTGGTTTGTTAAAAAAAGTTGGACATCGTCGTAATCTTTTAGCTTATTTAAAGGATAAGGATGTGCAACGCTATCGTGAATTAATTGCCAAATTAGGTTTGAGAAAATAGCACTAAAGGGCATAATGATTTATGCCCTTTGCTACTATTTATGATTATTAATCTTAAATTTTTTTAAGTTATAATATAAAATGTACGAAATCAAGGAAAGGATAGTTTGTAATACGGCAAACTAAAGTGAAAAAAATGGAAAAACAAGTATTTGAATACAATCAGCGGAATCGTAAAATTTTGGTGGAAATCGGTGAACTTGCAAAACAAGCCAATGGAGCTTGTCTTGTTCGATATGAGGATACAGCAGTGCTGAGTGCTGCTGTGGGGAGTAATCAAGCCATGGCTACTGATTTTTTTCCGCTAACAGTTTTATATCAAGAAAAGTTATATGCGGCAGGAAAAATTCCAGGAGGTTTTTTAAAAAGAGAAGGTAGACCTACAGAACATGAAACCCTTGTTTCTAGGTTAATTGATCGACCAATTCGACCACTTTTTGCTGAAGGGTATCGCAATGAAGTACAAGTAATTAATATGGTAATGAGTGCTAATCCAGATTGTTCTTCAGCGATGGCAGCAATGCTAGGTTCGAGTATTGCTCTTTCTATTTCTGATATTCCGTTTGAAGGACCAATTGCTGGTGTAGTTGTTGGGCGTATAAATGGTAGATTAATTATTAATCCTACGGTTGAAGAATTAGAAAAATCTGATATTAATTTAACTGTTGCAGGCACGAAAAAGGCTATCAACATGGTTGAGGCAGGTGCTAAGCAAGTAACTGAGGAAGATATGTTAGAAGCGTTGCTTTTTGCACATGAAGAAATTAAACGATTATGTCAATTCCAAGAAGAAATAATTGAAAAATGTGGCAAAGAAAAGATGATTCCGGATTTATTTAAAATACCTGAAGAGTTAGAAAGGGATGTGAGAAATTTTGCAGAACCAGAGTTATTGCCTGCTATTTCTATTCATGAAAAACTTGCACGTGCTGCTGCTATTGAGGAGATAAATTCTAAAACACGTGAACATTTTTCTAAACTTTTTGAAGAAAATCCTCAATTTACGTTAGATGAAATAGAACAAAATAAAAAATATGTTGATTTGATATTAGAACATATTTTAGCTGAAGAGGTAAGAAGATTAATTACTAATGATAAAATACGTCCTGATGGTAGAGCAGTTAACGAAATTAGACCTTTGTCATCAAGAATTGATATTTTTGAAAGAACGCATGGTTCTGCCTTATTTACAAGAGGGCAAACGCAAAGTTTATCGGTGGTTACTTTAGGATCACTAACTGAATTTCAAATCATAGATGGATTAGGAGTCGAAGATAGCAAGCGTTTTATGCTTCATTATAATTTCCCTCAATTTGCTGTAGGCTCAACCGGAAGATATGGAAGTCCTGGTCGTCGTGAGATTGGTCATGGTGCTCTTGGTGAAAGAGCATTATTGCAAGTCATTCCCTCAGAGGATGAATTTCCGTATACAATTAGAATTGTTAGTGAAATTTTAGAATCAAATGGTTCTTCATCACAAGCTTCGATTTGTGCAGGTACAATGGCATTAATGGCTGCTGGGGTTCCTATTCAAGCTCCTGTTGCCGGAATTGCGATGGGATTAATTAGTCAAGATGATGAGTGCAGTAAATATACAATTTTGACAGATATTCAAGGTCTAGAAGATCATTATGGTGATATGGATTTTAAAGTTGCTGGAACAAAAACGGGGATAACTGCCTTACAAATGGATATTAAGATTAAAGGAATTACACCAGAAATTTTGAAAGAAGCTCTTGCTCAAGCAAAAGTAGGTAGAATGCAAATTTTAGATCATATGTTAACTACTATTTCTGAGGTAAGACCTGAACTTAGTCAATATGCTCCAAAAGTGAGAATGATTAGAATAAATCCTGAACGCATTAGAGATGTCATTGGTAGTGGTGGTAAAATTATTCAAGAAATTATTGATAAATGTAATGATGTTAAAATTGATATTGAACAAGATGGGCGCGTATTTGTAATGCATGCTGAAACAAAATGGATTGATGAAGCAATTAAAATTATTGAGAATTTAACAAGAGAACCAGTTGTAGGTGAGATTTATCCTGTTAGAGTAGTTAAGATTGTTGATTTTGGTGCTTTTGTTGAATTATGGCCAGGTTGTGAAGGACTTGTTCATATTTCAGAACTTGATACTAAACGTGTTGCTAAAGTGGAAGATGTTGTTCATGTAGATGATGAAATTGTTGTAAAATTATTAAAAATAGATGATAAGGGGAAACTTGTTTTATCTAGAAAAGTATTATTAAAACAGACACAAAAAATAGAAAATGAAGAAAAAACACAAGCTCTTCACGAAGTTGAGCAAAAAGGAGAATAAATGAAAATAGGCATTACTTCTGATTGTAGTTCAGGATTGGAATATGCTCCATTTGAACATCATATTAAAATAACAAGAACTACAATTCATTTCAAAGACGAAGAATTAATTGATGGTATTGATATTAAAGCTGAGGAATTTTATCGACGTTTGAAAGAAACAGATATTGTACCATCTACTAGTGCACCAAGTTTGGGTGAAATATCAAAAAGAGTTGAAGAATTAAAAGCAGAAGGCTGTACAGACGTTATACACTTTCCTATTTCTTTTGGTCTTTCTGCCTATGGCGAAAATTTATTAAATGCTTTTGATAATATGGTAGAGGGTGTAAAGTTACATGTTTTTAATTGTCATAGTGCATGTTTAATGGAAGGATATTGTGCTCATTATGCGGAAATTTTAGCTGAAAGAGGATATACTGTTGAAGAAATTATGGACGAGTGCCAAAAATTTGCCGATCAAACAGTTGCATACCTTATCGTCGATGATTTAAAATATTTAGTTAAAAATGGTCGTTTAAATGCAGTTTCTGGATTTATTGGTGGACTTGCTAAAATTAAACCGATTTTACAATTGGCAAAAAATGGTACTATTGATGTATTTGAAAAAATTAGGACTAGAAATAGGGCAATTGATAGAATTAAAGAACTAGTTTTAAATGATACTAAGGAGGCAAAAGAAGTAATTTATATGGTTTTACATTCTGATTGTGAAAATGATGCTAAAGTACTTCTAGAAGAAATCAAGCCTTTGTATAAAAATGGTGTACGCTTTGATTTGACCACCGTAACTCCAACTGTTGGTGCTCATATAGGTTGTGGTGTCATTGCCATTGCTTATATTATTTTAGATGGATTGAAAGAAAGATTTTAATAAATACATAGGGTAATCGAGCTAAAAATATTTTAGTTAGGAAAGTCCATACTAGCACAAACTGAGATGTTTGTAGTGTTTGTGCCTAACGAATACATAAGTTAGGGGATAGTTGATGTCTATTACGGCGAATGAAACCTACGGATATATCTATGGTGTAGTTCTTAAGGTGCCACAGTGACGATTTTCTTTGGAAACGAAGAAGTGGAACGGGTAAACCCCACAAGCTAGCAACCCAAATTTTGGTAGGGGCACGAGAATTGGAGAAATCCAACTCACAATTCTTGCAAAGTGATATACTTTGAGATAAATGATTACCATTCTTTTAGAATACAGAATATGGCTTACATATGTATTTACATCAAATAAAAGACATGATTGCATGTCTTTTATTTTAGGAGGTAGAAATGATTATAAAAAAAGCTGAATATGTAATAAGTGGTACTAAATTTGAACATTTTCCTCAATTCAATTATCCCGAATTTGTTTTTATCGGTAGATCTAATGTGGGAAAAAGTAGTTTACTTAATGCAATTACAAATCGTAAAAATCTTGCTTATACATCTAGTAAACCTGGTAAAACAATTACGCTCAATTTTTATAATGTGAATGATGAAATTTTATTTGTCGATGTTCCAGGGTATGGGTATGCAGAAAGGGTAAAATATGATCGTCTTGCCTATGGAAAGATGATCGAAAACTATTTGAATTTTTCTAAAAATTTAATTTCTTGTTTTCTAATTCTTGATTCTCGACATAAACCTTCAGAAGATGATATTTTGATGTATAATTTCTTAAAACATTTGGAAAAAGAAATTGTAATCATTGCGACAAAAATTGATAAAATTAGTAAAAATGAATTACAAAAAAATTTATCATGCATAAAAAAAACTTTAAATCTAGGAATAAATGACTTCATATTTTGCGTATCATCAGAGAAGCGAGTAGGCATTGAGCTTGTACATAAGTATATTGAAAGTAAAATTTCCAAAATTGAATAAAATAATTAAACCTTCATATAATATAATACCAATGATTATATGGAGGTTTTTTCATGGATTTAAAAATGAACTATAATTCTTTTATAAAATTAAAAGATTTTTTTAAAGTATTAAATATTAGTGCTGAAATTGATGAGTATAATGTAAAAAATGATACTTTAGAAGGTGTTTTACATATTAAGGGAAAATATTTAAGAAGAGATAATGTTAGCGAAGAATATTTTTTAGAGAAAATACCTTTTTCTATTGTAATAAACGATCAAGATTTTGAAGTAGAAGATATCAATTGCATTGATTTTGAATATATTGGTGTTGAAGGACGAGGAGTAGATGTTAGTTTTGATATTTTAGTTAAATATTATATCTTTGAAGAAGTACCTGTTGTTACTTTTAGAAATGAAGAAATGGTAATGGCAAATAGTTTGGAAAAGCAAAGCGATATAGATCAATCATCTCAAAAACCAGATATTATAGAAGAAGAACATGGTGAAACAGACACTTTATTTAGAGAAGAAGGCGACAGTGAAGAAAATCTAGATGAACAAATGGCAGAAGTGATGGCTACTCCACTAGAGGATGACGAGTTTGAAACATTAAAAAAAGAAGAAACAGAAAGAATTGATAATTTATTAAAATCAACATTAAGCTTTAAAGATGATAATTTACCCACGGAAGAAATAGTGATAAGAGGATTAAAGGATACAACTACTTTGATGAAAGTATATTATTATAAAAATGATGCTGAACTAGAAAGGGTATGTAACGAAAATAATATGTCATTAGATACAGTATTTAAGAAAAATCAAAAATTTGATTTTAATAAATATCATCGAGTGATAATAAATGATAAATAGTGAATATGGTGTGGGAGCTAGAAAATTTATTCCTGATCTTGTTAAATACTATGAGATATCATTAGTTGATTATATACCCATCACGCATAAAACTTATAAGCTTTCTACTGAAAATGGACAGCAGTATTTTTTAAAAGAAACAACCGATAGTACTTTAAACAAATACCAATATCTTGAAAGTAAAGGAATTTCTAATGTGCTTTATCCCATTTTAAATAAAGAAAAAAGGTTTATTACTAAAACAAATAACCTTTCTTTTTATATTAATGACTATCTGTCTAATATTCCTGTGCGTGATGACATTAAAGCCGCAAATTTATTTAATGAATTAAACATTCTTCATCATCAGACTACGATTAGAAAAAATTTGGATCCTTCTAAGGCACGAGTTAAATTTGATGAACTGTCAAGTCAGTTGGATTACAAATTTAGGATGTTAGAATTACTGGTAAGAAAAGTGGAAAGTAAACCACTTGATATGTTTTCTATGCCAATACTTGAAAACTATCATTATATATTAGATGCAAAGCGTGAGTTGATCAAATTACAAAAAAGGATTATTAGCAGTGTAAAAGCTAAAGAAAGTGTTGAATATAGTTTTGTTCATAATAATCCTTCCATTGATCATTTATTAAATGTAAGAGGGGTCAACTATTTAACAAGTCTAGATCATAGCAAAATAGGAATAAGTTCGCTCGATATGGCTAAATTTTATGTGTTAAACGAACACTTAGATATTGATTATAAGAGTCTGATTTTAAATGAGTATTATAATGAAAATCAACTTTTTTATTATGATTATTTTAGATATTTAGTTCTTGTAATCTATATCAAAAGAATGAATGTTTCAACAGAAGAATATGTTAATGCTAATCTGTTTGTTTCAACAGCGAATGTCATTCAAAGATATTTTCATAATTTTTCAGATTATCAAGAAGAGACTAGTAAACCAGACCAAACAAGCTATAATAACCAATACTAAATTAGCAAATGAAAACCAAAATATTGTAATGAAGAGTTGCCAAAAGAAAATACAACAAAAATAATTACAAAGTTTAGAATAACCTCTTTTCATTCTAAGAAGATATGTATTAAACCATTTTTTCATTTTATCACCTTACCTATTTTAGTATATGTCAAATGCCCGTAAATGGTGAAAAAATTATTATATAATTTGACTAAATAAATAAAATATAGTATAATAAATAAGTCGAGTTAGGTGATTTTATGAAATGGTCAATTCCACAACTGAAAAAAATTCAAAAATTTCCTTTTTCTTTTAGTGAAACAATTGATTATAAAGATGCGATTAAACATGTAAGTGATATTTTAGATATTGATTTGGTAAAGGTAGATGGAAAAATTGATAAAATAGATGATGAAACCTATCGTTTGCAATATCATATGGATGTTCCACTTACTTTACAATGTGCTTTGACACTAGACCCAGTTAGATATCATATGGAAAAAGATTATGATGAAATTTATAGTATTTATGATCGAGATGATTATTTCCTAATTGAAAAAAATACGATTGATTTGTCAGAAATTGTTTGGAGTAATATTCTAATCGAGAAGCCGATTAATGTGACCTTACCCAATGCTTATGAAATTTTAAAACAACGTGGAATTATATTAGATGATACAATTCAACTCGATGAAGACGAAGAAATCCTTTTTTATTCTAATGGAAAAAAAGAGGAATAGAATTAGAAAGAGGTGTTCTCATGGGAGCTATTGCTCAACAACGTCGTGTTTCTAAAACTCGTAAACTTAAACGTCGCACACATTATAAATTAGAAGTACCAGGAATGGTAGTATGTCCAAATTGTGGTGAATTAAAATTATCACATCGAGTTTGTCCAGTTTGTGGCCATTATAATGGAAAGCAAGTGAAAGAGATTAAGGTTAAAGAAGAAAAAAACGACAAAGAAAACTAATAAAAATATTAGTGCACAACTTGAAGACGCATCGCAGGATGCGTTTTTCTTTTAATAGAACTAGAGGTAAAAATGGAAACTAAACATATATCGGTATTATTGAATGAGGCTATTGATGCCTTAAATTTAAAAAAAGATGGTCTATATGTTGATTGTACTTTAGGTGGTGGAGGTCATTCTAGTCTTATATTATCTAGAATTTCAAATGGACATCTTTTTGGTTTTGATCAAGATGCGTATGCTATAAAGATTGCAAAAGAGAAACTTAGTTTGATAGGGGATAATTTTACTATTATAAATCGTAATTTTTCTGATATGAAGGATGCTTTAAATCAAAGAGGCATTTCGAAAGTAGATGGGATTTTGTATGATTTGGGCGTATCAAGTTTTCAAATAGATTTACCTGAAAGAGGGTTTAGTTATCGGTTAGATGGACCACTTGATATGAGGATGAATCAAAATCAAGTTTTAGATGCTTATATAGTAGTGAATACATATAGTGAAACTCAGTTGAAAAAAATATTATATGAATATGGTGAAGAAAGATATGCTCCATCAATAGCAAAAAAAATTGTTATTGAGAGACAAAAAAAAACAATAACTTCAACTTTAGAATTAGTAGATATTATAAAAAAAGCTGTTCCTGCTAGTTATTTGCGATTGGGACATCCTGCTAAACAGACTTTTCAGGCAATTCGAATTGAAGTTAACCACGAACTAGAAATTTTGAAAAAAAGTTTAGAAACGGGATTAACGATGTTAAATAGTGGTGGTAGAATGGTAGTCATTTCTTTTCACTCATTAGAAGATAAAATTGTTAAAAAACTGTTTAAAGAAAAAACAACTTTAAGTTTGCCAAAAGGATTGCCTTTCATTCCTTCTGGATATGATATTGAGTTTGAATTAGTTTATCACAAAGTCATTATTCCAAGTGATGATGAATTGACGAGTAATACTCGCTCACATAGTGCCAAAATGCGAGTTATTCAAAAAAAATAAAAGATCTATGGGAATCTATTTGATTAAAACGGACAAGAAATAAAAAACACATTAAATAAGTAATCTAATGTGTTTTTTTGTTTAAAAAAATTTGATTTGATAGGTAATTAATTGTGTTTCTTTTTTATCTAAATGAATCAAATGCAATTTGTCATTAAAATTTCCATTATGATTAGAAGGATCAGCACATCCAATCCAAGGCTCTATACATAAAAAATTAGCCTTAATATGATTTGGTGTCCATATCCCCAACATTGGAAAATCATTAAATTCAAATGCAATACCATGATTTTCATCTTTATTCACTAATTTGAGAAAGTGGGTTTTTAAATTGGTGAAAATGAGTGCATCATTTTGATAGTCTTCATAGTTCAATGGTAAAACTTTTAAATTGGTAAATGTTTTGGCAATTTTATTAAAATTTATTGTACCATTTTCTAATTCAACACTTGGACAATCATAATCTCCTGCATCTTTAAAAATAATTTTATAATCTTCAAATTTTTCACCATCAAAAAGTGGGACTTTAAAAGCTGGATGGAGTCCGAGATTGAAAGACATTGTTTCATCAGATAAATTTGTAATAACAATATAACTTTTTAAAAGATTACCATGAACTTGATAAGTAACATCAATATTGAATGAAAAAGGATATAATTTTAAATCTTCTTCAGTTGATAAATAAGAAAAAGTGATTGAAGAGGTTTCATGGTGTGTTATCGTAAAGTCGCGATCACGGATAAAACCATGTTTCATCATAGTATAGGGTATATTATTAATAAATGATTGACCATTCTTTATTGTTCCAATATTAGGAAATAAAATTGGTGCAGAACGTCCCCAAAATTTTGGATCTGAATTGTGTAAATAATCGATATTTTGATATTTTATTACTTTGATTTCAGCACCATGGTTAGAAATTTCTAAAAGTAAATCTTGATTTTTGATAGTATAGTTCATCTTATCACCTCGCATATATTATAGCATATTTTGACTACAATTACAAAAATTATGGTATAATCAATCTATCAAATTAGACAAAAAATTATTTTTGTTGATAATATATGTGAATAAAGGAGAAAATTATGAGTAAAAAAAATCCCAACAAAAAAGGTTTTTTTAAAGAATTTGTTGAATTCATTAACAAAGGAAATGCCCTTGCTTTAGCAATAGGTGTTATCTTAGGAGGTGCTTTTACCGCAATTGTTACTGCGATAAATCAAAATATTATATCACCTATTATTGCGGCCATCATTGGAGATGGTAAGTTAAATGAGTCACTGATTACTGTTTTGAAATATAAAGACGCAGCACAAGCAGACATAGATGCAGGAATTGCTAGTACTATTGGTGAACAAATACCATCAATTTATATTTCTTGGGGTGCATTGATCCAAGCCATTATTGATTTCTTATTAATTGCACTTATTCTTTTTTTAATTATTAAAATTACTACCGCAGTGTTTAATAGCGCAAAAAAAGCAAAAGAACGCTTATTAAAAAAAGAGAAAGAAGTTGTAATGGAAGAACCTACAAAACCTGCTATTGTAGAAGATCCTGTTGATATTCAATTATTAAAAGAAATTCGTGATTTATTAAAGGAAAATAAAAAAAATTAAATAGTGATGAATTTTTGGACTTAGTTTTGGTAAAAAATCAAAACTAAGTTTTTATTTATCATATATGATTAATAATGACATAAATCGACAATTAAAATTTGTATAATTATAGTAAATAATTTAGGAATTGAATTATTTAATATAATTATTAATTGGAGGAAGAGATGAATAAAAAAATTATAATCATAGTTATCAGTAGTCTTTTAATTTTTTCTTTAGGATTTATTTTATGTTTAAAGCCATTCAAAGCAGTTGTGGGAGAAAATAGTTCTACTAATGGTCTTGGAAAGACAATCAATATTGCTAAAGACAGTTATTCCGAATTTCATTCTTTGAATACTAACTATGATGTTTTAGATAGTAATTGGTTAAATTCACAATTGCAAACTGTACAATCCTTTAATGCTAGCAGAACAACAGAAGTGATATGTGCCAATAGCATAGAAGAATATAAAAATCAGTTTGCATTAGAAATTAATCGTGGAGATACTTTTGGTGCTGAATTTGATAAAATTGTGTTTGCTAGTATTGAAAATAATTTCAAATTTTCTAGTCATTTAAATTATAGTGGCTATGCTAGTCAATTTTATTATACTATATATAGTTATTTACCTTTATATGGCTACCGATTGCCTAATCATTTAGATTTATCATTATATAGTAACAATTTAAGTCAAGACTATGTTGGTTTTCTAAATTTATTATTTAGAAATGCCATAACTCCTGAGATTTTTTTTGATCGATTTGGTACCCATTTGGTATCAGCTGCTCATTATGGTGGAATGATGAGTTTTAATTATACGGCTATGTCAAATAAGATATCGTTAAGTGGTGATAATTGTTTAAATTTAAAAAATGGATTGAAAGCTAATATTTTAGATAAATTAGAATTGGGTACTGGCTTTAATTTTGATTCATCAATTATTTTAAATAGGAGTAAAAGTTTATATGATGAGAAATTTAGCATTCATTCAATTGGGGGTACTATTTTTTCAACAACGAATTACGATTATTTTATAAATAATTATTCTTCTTGGGCAAGTTCAATTAATGAAGATAATGCGGCATTAATTGGGTTGGAATCAGGTGGCCTAATACCACTTTGGGATATTTTACCAAGACAATATCAAACTAAACGAGAACAATTTAAAAATATGTGTGAAACCTATATCTCAAGCAAAACTAGTAATGATGGGTATCATCATATTATAGATATTTCTAAAAAAGGTGATAGTAGAATTAGAGCCTCAGAAGTAATAATTGAAGATAGTGGTAGATTTAATAATCCGTATGATAAAATTGATTTGAATGAAATAACTCCTTATGGCATTGATGTTTTAGAAGATTTAGGCTATAATAAAATAGAATTGACTATGAATATTGATATGAAGGAAAAAAATAAAGGTTATCAATATTTATGGATATATTCCGAATACAACAATAATGATGTGAACATTTTGTGGGGAAAGGATTTAGAATTAGGTAGCACTTCTTTACAAGATTATTATACGACGGAGACATTTACTATTTTAATTGATCTTGACAAAATCAATACTACCTATGATGGCACTTTTATTTATTTGTTATTTGGTGCTAGTGGAGCCTTTGGAGATGACTGGTATAATAAAAATGTAGTAATAACAAATATAAAATATATGAAATAATTGGGTGATTGTATGATAAAAGTAAACAATATAACTAAACTATATCATTCATCAAAAGGGGATGAAGTAGTAGCCTTAAATCATTTATCTATCAATATAAAATCAAGGGGATTAACATTTATCTGTGGAAAATCGGGGGCAGGTAAAACAACCTTTTTAAATCTCATTGGTGGTTTAGATAAATGCAGTAGTGGGGATATCGAAGTTTTTGGCCATGTTATAACTAAATTTTCTGAACAAGAAATTACAAATTATCGTAATTTTGTTGTAGGAATCGTATTTCAAGAATTTCATTTATTAGAAGATTGTACGGTAGAAGAAAATATCTATCATGCCATTCACATTTTGCCAGAACAGCATAATCACTACTCAGTAGATGAAGTATTAGAACTAGTAGGTATTCTAGATTTAAAACATCGTTTTATCAACGAATTATCAGGAGGACAAAAACAAAGAGTATCAATTGCAAGAGCTTTAGTTAAAAAACCAAAGATTCTTCTTTGTGATGAACCAACAGGTTCACTTGACTTTGAAACAGGAAAACAAATTATAAAATTATTAAAAGAAATTAGCAATAAGATATCCGTTATCATTGTTTCACATCAAATTGAGGATGCCAATCAATTTGGTGACCGCGTGATAACTTTTGATAACGGTCTCATAAAAAATGATAAGATAAAAAATGATTACAATAATGATAAAAAAATAAATAGTGAATTGCAATTAAAAAAGGTAAAAAAGAAATTAAAATATAAAGATCTTTTTAAAATATCGTGCCGATTTCTAAAAGTTAAGTGGTCTAGACTTTTCATAATCATTCCTTTATTTTTAATTTGTTTACTTCTTTTTAACATTATTTTATCAATCAATTTTAGTAACAATGATAGAGTAATCAAGAAGGCTATGATGGATAATCATCTTGATTATGTTTCAATTGACAAAAAATATATATTAAATGATGGTAAAGATAAGACATTAAGTGGTTACAATATGAATGAAAATGATTATCAGTATTTAAAAGATAATTTGAATGCAGATATAGATATTGTTTATGATGAGTTTAATTGCATGTATAGTAATCTTGGCAATGGTGGCTCACAATTATTTGAAAATATAATAAGTAAAATTAACTATTATAGTAAACAAAATAGAGGTGCCATAGAAATTAATCAGAAATTTTTAGATCGATATGGTTATACGCTTGATGGACGTTTACCAAAATATGATGATGAAATTGTCATTACTGAATATATTTTTGAATTATATCAATTGACTAATTATAAGGATGGTTCTAATGAAATAAAAATTAGAGAACATGAAGATTTAATTGGCAAAACAATTACCTTTTCTTCTTCTAAACCATTTAAAATTGTAGGTATAATAGATACCAAAATGAATAGTAAAAGGTATAAACCATTAAGTAATCAATTGATCAATCTACCTACCACTCATATATTGCGTTATGAATTGGAGGATCTTTTACAACATGGTATTCACAATCTTATTTATATGAATGAGGGGTATTTCGACAAAACAGTTATTGAGAATCAAACTGATATACCATTTTATTATGAATATAAAGATTACACTAGTGGAAATCATCATAGTTATAAATCATTTAGGAAAAATACCGATCCAACTGGAGTTCGATTTTATCGAATGAAAGATTTAGACGAAACTGAATATGAAATATATATCCCCATTGATTTTGATGTTAATAGTAAACAAATAGAAGAGAAAATTAGTGGTGCAATTCTTGAGTATGCCGAGTCTACATATTTTCAAATTCGTGATCAGTGGATTGATGATGGAAATAGAGATGATTATTATTATTATTATTATTATATTTGTACTAACGAAATAAATAAATATAGTCCGAATTGTTCTTATAAAAATTTTCAAGAAGCAGAAATAGATTTAGAAATAAAAAATCGTATCAAAAATCCAACTGTTTATCTTCCTACATTTGGCTTTGATAAGAATGCAAATACAGATGTAAATATCAATATTGTAGGTTTTTTTGATGCTCAATCAGATGAAGAAATAAACTATTGTTATTTTTCAGAAGAATTGTATGATTTGATTTTAAATGATTATCAATATTTACTATATAATTATCGGAATTTTATCATTCCATTGAAGGATTTTGAAGCAAAAAATTTTGAAATGAGAAATGAGGAGATTACAGATTCTAATCTTCTATTAGAAAATAAATTATTAATAAATTATAATAGTGATGAACATATTTATAGGGGTAATGTGAATAATGGTGTCAAATATGATATTTGTAATGAAATAATTACATCATTTGATTATTTAAAAGATTATATAGAAATTATTTTATTGGTCTTAAAATTGATTCTACCTTGTCTAGCTATAATTTTGATTTTAGTTATGTATCATTATTTTAGTCATGTTATTTTAGAAAAGAAAAAAGATATCGGCATATTTAGATTATTGGGATATCAAAAAAGAGAAATATTTATTGTTTTTTTGAATGAAATTATCGTAATTTTGTTGCCAGTACTTATTGTAAATATGCTCTTATGTAGCATATCAGTCAACTTCATCAATCATTATTTTGATAAAATATATTTTGCTTTATATCCAATAGCTAATCTTGGTTTTTTTGCCATTTTAGTAACGATTATAGTAACATTTATTTTGGGTTTAATTGGTATTAGTTTACCATTGTATAGAATTTTGCGAAAAACACCAGTGCAAATAATTAGTAATAAATAAGGAGAAAGTATGGTAAAAAAAATATTAAAAAAAGTGAATTTTTTGATTTTAATAGGATGTGTAGTTATGTTTATTTTATCTGCTAATTCATTAATAAATATAGATGCAGCTGTATCTGAACCTATTACACCTAATGGCAGTTATGTTCCCTATCAATCTATTACAACTGATCTTTCTGATGCAAAAAAAAGTGAGTATATTGCCAATGAAAGTAAATATGTTAGTCGAGGTGCAATTTTATTAGATGAACCAACCAATAGGTATAATTCACACTCCTATGCATGGTATCGCCAACAGTATGATTCAAATATTTATAAGATTAATTATCCAAATGTATATATAAATGATGGTAGTTATAGATTAAAAACAGACAGTATTGAAGTAGGTGATATTGTTTGCTATTATCGCGTCAAATTAACTTATGAAACTGATCGAAGTAAATTAGTTAAGGTTGATCCATATTTAGCTCATTCAGCAAAAGTAAAGAGCATCGATGGTGATTTTGATGTTTATAATTTAGAAACCTTAGAAAATTTAACTTTAATTTCTAAATGGGGTGATGGTGGTTTATATGAACATGTAGGCACCAATTGCCCATATTATTATGATTGTCTTCAAACAAAGCCATATACATTAGATAATTTGCACTTTGATGATATGAATATATCAACCATTGATGATGCTTTATTCTATATAGAGGTATATGGACCTAATTATGAAAGTTCAACATCAATCGATTTAAGTGAAAATCCGATTGTTTTATCTAAAAACTTACAAGAAAATGGATTTGTTTTTTATAAATTAAATGTTCAATATGCAGGAAAATTTGAAATAGAGGCTTCTGCTAATGATTTTCTTGATTTGAAAATATTTACTAAAGATTTGAATTTAATAAACAATGATGTAATAAGAGATGAAAATGGTAAAACTAAATTAGTTACAAATCTAGTATCAGGTGTCTTTTATTTGCGAATTTCTTATTTAAATGCAGCTGTATATGGTAATGTAACGACTTCAATAAAAAGAATAATTAGTAATGATTTTAATTGTGAAAATGCCATTGTACCTGATCATAATTATATTGATGAATGTGGTAGCGAGGTCACTATAAATGGTGGAAATTATGGTGGAAATACAATTACACAAGGTTTTACAAGAGTCTTATATTTGAATTCACAAATTGTACCATCCACTTCTCGATTAGATTATTATTGGTATTCAAGTGATAAAGAAGTTGCAACAATTAGTCAATATGGTACTCTTTTTGCAAAAGATGGTACGGGCAATAAAAGTATTGAAATAATTGCCGTGTATAAACATAATCCTTCTATTATTTATAAAAAGAGTTTTGTAATAAAAGAAGAGACAAAAACTGAAGAAATTGTTATAAATTATGAAATGACAATTTCTGTCAATTCAACTGTATCTTTAGAATTGGATAATCAAGTACCATATAATTGGATACAATATTATACTTGGAGTACAGAAAATAAAAATATAGCTACGATTTCTCCTTTTGGTACAATTAAAAGTATAAGTAGAGGGCAAACAACTTTTACAGGTCTTTATCAATATAATAGTCGAATTTCCATTTTGATAACGATTTATGTCATTGAATAAAAATAAAGTGTATAAATATGGATAAGAAAAGGATGTTTTAAATAGTATGGGTTCTATAAATCCATTGACATTAGAAAAGAAAATATGGAATAGAAAAATTTTGTTATCGGTAAATTGTTATCAAGTAATCTCTGTTAGTAATTAGGGTTATTATTTATTAGAATATAGTTTTCATCTTGTTCATATCGTTTGTATCTCAAACAAATCTAAAAACACGCTCATAATTGATCTGGGCGTGTTTTTAACATATTTCAAGTAGATGAATAAGATGAAATGATACACACATCAGTTTTAGCATTCCCATGACTTTTATCTAAATATTTTGTTCTTTAATCAATTTCTTATCATAAAATATATTGGTGAAAAAATGAATATTAAAAAAAGAATTTTATTTACATATGTAGTGATAATTGTTTGTTTTTCTATAGTTTCATTGAGGCTTTCCTATGTTAAGGTAATTAAAGCAGATGAATATTATCAAAAAGCCCTAGATTTATGGACAAGAAGTGCACCAATAAGTGGCATTAGGGGTAATATTTATGATCGCAATGGGGAACTTATTGTAGGTAGCAGATTAACACCTACAATTATTGCGATACCCAAGCAAGTTAAAGATATCGATGATGCAAGTAAAAAAATTGCTAGTATTGTCAATTGTAAACCAGAAGAAATTAAGAAACATTTAAAAAAATCTGTATCGGTGGAAATTTTAAAACCAGAAGCACAAAAAATTAGTGTCGAACAAGCAGTAGAAATAGCTAAACTAGATATTGATGGAATTTATATTGTGGGAGATAGTTCAAGATATTACCCATATCCTACATGTCTTGCTCAGGTGATAGGAATTGTAGGAATTGATAATCAAGGAATTAGTGGAATAGAATATATTTATGATGAATATTTAAAAGGAAAAGGTGGAGCTTTGCAAATATATACGGATGCTCATGGAGAATTAATGGAAGATTTAAGTGGATTTTATCAAGATGCTACTAGTGGATATGATATTTATTTGAGCATTGATTTAAATATTCAATTGAGTTTAGAAAGAGTAATGGATAATGCGGTAAAAAAATATACTCCTAATGATATGGTCGGACTTGTCATGAATCCAAAAACTAGTGAAATTCTTGCAATGGCATCTAGACCTACTTTTAATTTAGAATCATATCAAGATTATCCACAAGAAATATATAATCGTAATTTACCTATTTGGAAATCTTACGAACCAGGTAGTACGTTTAAAATTGCAACATTTGCTGCAGGATTAGAAGAAAAGGTTTTTAAATTAGATGAAAAATTTTTTGATCCAGGATATATGATTGTAGATGGCACGAGAATTAGAGATTGGAAAAAAGGTGGACATGGTAGTGAAACTTTTTTACAAGTGTTAGAAAATTCTTGCAATCCTGGGTTTATGACAATTGGACTTAGACTTGGCAAAGAAAAACTTTTTCAATATATAAGAAATTTTGGTTATGGTTCTAAATCTGGCATTGATTTATTGGGCGAAAGTGCTGGTATTGTATTTAATGAAAAGAAGATTGGTAATGTTGAACTTGCTACAGCATCATTTGGACAAGGTAATTCGGCAACACCACTACAAATTGTGAATGCTGGTTCGGCAGCAATTAATGGTGGAATTTTGCATCAACCTTATATTTTAAAAGGAATTGGTAATAGTACAGGGATGTTAATGACGAAAGAGCCTGTTGAAATACGTCGAGTAATTAGTGAAGAAACTTCAAAAATAGTGGCAGAAAGCTTAGAATCGGTTGTGGCAAGAGGTACAGGAAGAACTGCATATATTCCAGGGTTTAGGGTAGGAGGAAAAACAGGGACGGCTCAAATTGCTAAAGATGGTCATTATTTAGATAATCAATTTATATTATCTTTCTTAGGATTTGCACCTATGGATGATCCTAGTATTGCCGCTTATATTGCAATTGAAAATCCTCATAATGCGATTCAATATGGTGGAACAACAGTAGGTCCTATGATTAAGGAAGTTCTAAGCGATGCACTAGGAATTCTAAAAATACCAACAAGAGAAAATGAAATTCCATTTGATGCTAGACTTTGGATTGATAAAAAGATATATAAAGTAGAAAATTATGTGGGTTTAGCAAAAAAAGATATTAAGAATTCTGTCAATTATCAAATTATCATAAGAGGAAATGGAGATACCATTCTTTCACAAATGCCAGAGGCTGGAGAATCAATTATTGAAGGTGGCACAATTATTTTATATACATAGGTGGAGAGAGAAATGAAAATAAAAAAATATTTTGATATTTACTATAAAGACATGATTGTCAATCATAATCATAGCGTCAAAGATATAGTAGAAAATTCCAAAATGGCATCTTTAAATAGTGTATTTGTTGCAATTAGAGGATATAAGCATAATGGCATCAATTTTATTGAAGAAGCAATAAAGAATGGGGCAAAAACAATTATTTTTGATGAAGAAATTAGTTATTTTAATAAAAATGTTAATTTTGTGAAAGTATCTGACGCAAGAGTAGAACTTGCTCGTCTTTTAAACTGGTTTTATCAAAAAAGAAATAAACCTAAAATTATTGCGGTAACAGGTACAAATGGTAAAACTAGCGTTACAATGTATACTTTCAATGCACTAAAAAGATTAAATATCAATTGTTTGTTAATAGGGACTGAAGAAAATATTTCGTTTTATAATGGTCGTCTTCGCTATATACGTTCATCTAATACGACGCCATCCATTACAACAATATATCAATTTATGATGGAACATCCCTATAAATATATAATTATGGAAGCATCTAGTCAAGGAATTTGTGAAGGTAGATTATTAGGACTTAAATTTAAAGTCGTCTGTTTTACTAATATTACCCAAGATCATTTAGATTATCATAAAACAATGGATAACTATGCAAATGCTAAAAGTAGAATTATTTATCAATTAGAAGATAAAGGAATGTTAATTTTGAATAAGGATATGAACTATTTTTCACAGCTCAAAAGACTATGTATAAATAGAGTATATACATATAGTATACAAGATGAAACAGCTATGATATATGGAAAGATTTTGGATAGAAAAATCGGGCGAATGCAACTTGCCATTGACACTTTATATAAAAAGAAAATAGTAAATACAAAATTAATAGGAAATTTTAATCTTGAAAATCTACTTGCTACTTACACTATTTTACACAGTCTTCATTTTGATGATGCTTTGATTGTAGAACTCTTAGAAAATATGTCAGCTGTAAAAGGAAGAATGAATCTCTTTTTGTTAAATAAAGTCTATATTGTTGTTGATTTTGCGCATACACCAGATGGAATCAAACAAGTATTAGAATATTTTAATTTAGTCAAAACCAAAAAAATTATTACTGTTATAGGCTGTGGTGGTCATCGAGATGTAAGTAAACGACCTATTATGGCTAATGTTGCAACAACATATAGTGATTTGGTTATTTTTACCGAAGATAATTCTCGGGATGAGAATGTAAATGATATTATTGCAGATATGGAAAAGGGTGCTATCAATCATACCTATTTAATTGAACCAGATAGAAAAAAAGCACTGGATTTGGCTATCGAAAAAGCTGGATCAGAAGATATCATTTGTATTTTAGGTAAGGGTAGTGAAACTGAAATCATTTCTAAAGAAATTAAAAAATTTAGTGATATTGACTATATTCGAAATTTAGGAGGAAAGCGTCTAAATGGATAGTATCTTGGCTTCAATTGTAATTATTATAATAGGTGTTTTGTATGGTATTGTTTTATTTAAAGTATTGATTCCTCTTTTAACAAGATTTAAATTTGGTCAATCTATTAGAAGTGAGGGTCCGCAAAGTCATTTAAATAAAAAAGGTACGCCAACGATGGGTGGATTGGTCATTATTTTGATAACAATTTTTTTAAATGTTACCTTAATTTTATTTAATTATAAAGATACAAATATGAATGTTTATCAAATCATTTTATTAATTATTCCGTTTGTAAGTTTTGGTGCAATTGGTTTTATTGATGATTATTTAATTATTGTTAAAAAAACCAATGATGGATTGAAACCACATATTAAATTTCTTTTACAACTCCTCATTAGTGCAGTATGTTATTATTTAACTATTCAAACTAGAGGGACTAATGAAATTAATTTTTTTGGTGAAAGGATAGACCTTAAATTTTTCTATGGTATTTTTATTATTCTCTCTTTTACCGGTTTTACGAATGCAACCAATTTAACAGATGGGTTAGATGGATTGCTTGGTGGAACGAGTGCAATTATAACAACGGGAATTACTGTTCTTGCTTTTATAAATAAAAATTACTATGTAATGTATTTTGGTCTAAGTTTATTAACTGGTATTTTCTCATTTTTAATTTTCAATCTTCCAAAAGCACGTATTTTTATGGGAGATACAGGGTCTTTAGCAATCGGTGCAGCACTTTTTTCGATGTTACTTTGTTTAAATATGGATGTTTTAATTTTCATTTTTGGGATTATCTATTTAATTGAAACAATTTCTGTTATGTTGCAAGTGTGGTTTTTTAAAAAAACTAGTGGTGAAAGATTATTTAAAATGTCTCCATTTCATCACCATTTGGAATTAAGCGGGTTAAAAGATTTTCAAATTGATGTAATTTTTTGGATAATTACTTTAATTTGTACTATTTTTGCTTGTATATTAGGGGTGAGAGTATTTTAAATAAAAGATATCTTTTATATGGATATGGTATTACCAACCAGGCAGTTAAAAAATTTTTTGACTTACATCATATTGCTTATATCATATATTTAGATGATGAAAAGGATGGTTTACCTTTTGAAAAAATTTTTTGGCAAATAGACTATGTAATAAAATGTCCAGGTATAAAATTTGACACGCCTTTTTTAAAAAGGTGTTATGAATTAAATATAAAAGTCATTAGTGATTTGGAATTATTGTATTTATTATATAAGGAATATGAATATATTATTATTACAGGTAGTAATGGTAAGACAACTACAAGTTACCTGACTTATCAAATGTTAGATTCTTCAAATTTATTTCAACATGGTTTAGGCGGTAATATTGGTGTACCATTATTTTCATTGCTACTAGATCAAAGAGTACATCGTGGAATTGTCATAGAAGCATCTAGTTTTATGCTTCACAATACTTATGAATGTAAACCTAAAATTTATGTTTTGACAAATCTTATTCCTCACCATTTAGATTATCATAAAAATGTTGAAGATTATTATTTTGATAAAACTAAAATTATAGGTAATTTAGATAAAAGTGATTATTTAATTTATAATTATGACGATGAAATCGTTAGTAGTTATGTTAGTAAATTTCATGTTCCATTTAAAATTAGTTTTTCTTATCATCATCATCTTGCGACTTGTTATATCAAAGAGCAATCTATTTACTATCAAGGCAATCAGATACTTACTCTAGAGGAAATAAATAACCCACAAATTCCTGTCATATATGATATGATGGTAGCCATTATTATTGCAAAAATTTATCATATTCCACATCAACAGATTCAAAAAGTTTTGCAAGATTTTAAAGGACTTGATTATCGTTTTCAAACCATATATGAAGATAATCACCTTGTAATTATAAATGATTCTAAGGCTACATCTCCAGAAGCGAGTTTTTATGCTTTAAAAAGTATTCATGAAAATTATCCATCATTTTATAAAACAGTAATTTTAGGTGGTAAAATGGTAGATGACAATTATGATCATATAAATGATCAAATAAATCAAATTGATGAAGTATATTTGTATGGCTCATCTAGGTTTATTTTATTAAATAAAATTCACCATAATAAAGTATTCTATTTTGACACACTTGAAGAAGTCGTTGACCAAATAGCAATTCAACCTAATCATTTAATTCTATTTTCTCCTAGTTGTGTAAGTTATGATCAATTTAGCTCCTACATTCAAAGAGGTAAGAAATTTAATGAATTAATTGTTAAATTTATAAAAAAATAAAAAACTATACTAAAATAGTATAGTTTTTTATAAATTATTGCAAAACACTATAAAAATGTAGTGCTTTTATTGTATAATTATTTGTATCAATAATAAAATATAAAAAAAGAGAGCAAAAATTATGATGAATATAGAAGAAGTTAAAAAAATAGCTCAAAATTGCTTAAATTGTAAAAATCCAATGTGTGTTCAACATTGTCCAATTGCCAATCCTATACCACAAATTTTATCATTCATTAAACAAGATAAAATTAAAGAAGCAAGTGACCTATTATTTACGCACACGAATGCAAGTCCAATTTGTTCACGCTTGTGTGATGTTGAAAGACAGTGTTTTGGGAATTGCATTTTAAAGAATCGAAATCAGGCTGTAAAGTTTTATGAGGTTGAAAAATTTTTATCCCAATCATTTTATAGCTATCCTAGTGTAAATGCTTCTAATCAAAAAGATGTTGCGATTATAGGCGCTGGTATAAGTGGTTTATCTTGTGCTATTGACTTAGCTAGTTGTGGTTATACTGTAAGCATTTTTGAAAAATCAAATCAGATCGGTGGTGTACTTGCGCAGACGATACCATCATTTCGTTTTGATACGAAATTGTTAGACGTTTATCATCAATTGATTGAGAAATTAGGGATTCAGGTTTATTATCATAAAGAATGGGGATATAATTTCTTTTTGGAAGACCTTTGTAACTATAAATACATAATTATGGCTTTAGGTACTTCATTATCAAAAAACGTCTTGCATCGCAATGCATATCTTCTAAATGGATTAGACGTGTTAAGTCAAGCTAAAAAACAAAACATAAGCATAAGTAAAAAAAAGGTTCTTGTAATTGGCGGTGGCAATGTTGCCATGGATGTTGCCCGAACATTAAAGCGTTTGGATAATCAAGTACATATTGTCTATCGAAGAGATATTCCCAATGCGCCTGCTAACAAAAAAGAAATAGCTGAAGCACTTGAGGAGGGAATTATTTTTGATGAATGTTTGGCTCCTTCTAAGTGTATTTTTGAAAATCATCGGCTAATTGGTTTAGAAGTTGAGAAAATGGAATTGATAACAGATGAAAGTAGTCATCGTAAAATGTTTAAAAAAACTGGTCAATATCAAGAAATAGATTGTGATTATATTGTTGAGGCAGTTGGACTAGATGCTGATTATACTTATTTAAAGAAAGTTTTACCTGATTTTTTTGATGAAACTGGTTGGATTATAAAAGAGGGGTATCTCAAGGTTGGCCAACAAATTTTTTTTGCCACAGGTGATTATTTTATGGGAGCATCAAATTTTGCTAATGCGGCAAAGTTGGCCAAAAAAACAGTTAAACTGTTGGAGGAATTCAAATGAAAGTAGTATTTGGTGGTAGTTTTAATCCTCCTACAATTGCACATGAAAAAATAATAGAGATATTATCGCAACGTTATGATGAGGTAATTATCGTTCCTAATGGCAAAAAGTATACAAGAAAAGAATTCTTTTCAAATCAAAATAGGATAGAAATGCTCGAACTTATTGCTAAAAGATATCATAATGTAGTGGTTTCTACTCTTGAATTAGAACGGGAGTTTAAAGGAACGTATGAGACATTAAAAGAATTAAATCACCCCGTTTTTGCATGTGGAGAGGATTGCTTATTTGATTTTGGTACATGGATAAATGCTGAAAAGTTATTAGAAGAAAATACATTTTTAATTTTTACAAGAAATAACAAGGTTGAAGAAATTAAAAAACAGATTCTTAGAGATGCATTTTTATCGCCCTATTATGATAAATTCGATATTATTTATATTGATTATCCTCATATTTCTTCTCACAGTTATCGTAAGACTTTAAATCAAAAATATGTATCAACTGAGATACAAGCATATATTGATAGGAATAAATTGTACAAGGAGGGTTGTATGTTTGCACATGATTATGTAAAGGTAGCTTTGGCTACGCCTAAAGTGATACTAGGAAATCCTGAAAGAAACGCTAAAGAAATTTTAAAAATTGCCAACGATTATCCCAATGCCTCCATAATCGTTTATCCTGAATTATCATTGACAGGATATTCACTAGGGGACTGGTTGTTTAATGCAGAACTTTTGAAACAAGCAAGAGAAGCCTTGTTTAAGATTAAAGAGCATACTAACAATCAAATTTTAATTGTGGGATTGCCACTTGAATATAGTGGTGCTATCTACAATGTAGCTGTTGTTTTACAAAATAAAAAAATTTTAGGAATTATTCCTAAGGTGAATTTGCCAAGAACCGGAGAATTTTATGAAACTAGGTTTTTTACTAGTGGCAAAAAAATTATAAAAAATCCTACAAAATTTGAATTGTTCGGTGAAGAAGTCCTTTTTGGTAGTTTATTGTTTAAAAATGAAAAATATAATGTTTGTTTTGGAGTAGAAATATGTGGAGACATGTGGGGACAAATTAATCCTCACGAGTTATTGTATCAAAAAGGTGCTGATATTATTTTCAATATTAGTGCTTCAACCTATCATTTTGGTAAAAAAGAATTAAAAAAATCTTTGATTCAAAATGCAAGTAGTAAATTTGAAGGCGCCTATTTATATGTATCTAACGGACCAAGTGATTCTACTAGTGATATAACTTATACTGGTGATCAAATAGGAGTGATTTGTGGTGAGGTGATTTTAGATCAAAGTACTTTATCTTTAGAAACTGTGGTAAATATGGTTGATATTGATATGGAAATGATTCGATTTATGCGTTATTCTGATGGCTATTGTCGAGATAGTTTAGAAGTAGAACAAAATTTTATTCCCTTTTCATTAGAAGAAACAAATCAGTATCAGTTAGAAACTATTCCTAATTTATTACCATTTGTGCCTAAAAATGATGATGAATTGAAGGAAATTATTGAAATTACATCTATTTCTTTAAAACATCGTTTAGATTATGTTGGTACTTCAAAAGTAATTATTGGAATTAGTGGTGGTTTGGATTCTACCCTTGTATTACTTTTTGCTTACTATACATACCAAAAATATCATTTAGACTCTAAAAATATAATTGCGGTAACAATGCCGGGACTTGGGACAGGTAATAAATCAAAAAATATTGCCATTCATTTAATGCAAAAATTAGGTGTTACAATGAGAGAAGTTTCTATTAAAAAAGAGGCTGTGAATCATTTGAAACTTTTAAATCACAATATGATTGAAAAAGATGTTACTTATGAAAATGTACAAGCCCGTATGAGAACGATGTATTTGATGAATTTAGCTAATCTTGAAAAAGGCATTGTTTTGGGAACTGGTGATATGAGTGAAATTGCTCTTGGTTGGTCAACCTTTAATGGGGATCATATGTCTATGTATAGCCTAAATTCTGGATTGCCAAAAACAACGATTAAAGCATTGGTTAAATATTTTATAAGTGTATACCCACAAGTAAAAAATGAATTAAAAAAAGTATATAATGCGGTTATTACCCCAGAATTAACTGGTTTTGATCAGGCTACCGAAGATAAAATTGGCAAATATCAGATAAATGATTTTATTTTATATCATTTATTTATGAGGGGAGCATCAAAAGAAAGAATCATTTATTTATTAGAAAGTTGTTTTGATTTAGAACTGGATGATTGTCTAAAATATTATGAAAACTTTATCAAACGCTTTAATTCAAATCAATACAAACGATTGACAAGTGCAGAGGGGATAAAAATTTTTAAATTAACTCTAAATCCAAGAGGAGATTTTCGATATCCTGGTGATATGAAATAGCGATATATTTTAAGTATTTTTGTTTACCTTGGAGAAGGAATAAAAAATTAAAACTTCAAAAATTTTTTACCAATTGTTTTGCATTATAATAAAAAATAAATATTTAGATACGTATATTTTGACTTAATTTTCAAATAATGCTATAATATACTAAAATGATTATACTTGAGAAAAATCTTAGATAAGGAAGAGTAAAAAATAATTATTTTTTAGAGATAAGTTGGTTGGTGAAAAACTTAATTAGTTATTTTTAAAGGTAGCCTTTGAGATGCTTAGGTGAGAAAGTTTCATTAGCTTAAGCCGTTTACTTTGCGTTAAAAGAATGAGAGAATAAAAGTATTTTTATTAACAAAGGTGGTACCGCGGAATAACGTTTCGTCCTTTATCAGGATGGAGCGTTTTTATTTGGAAATGATGAGGAGGTTATGATGTTTAAATTAAATGAAAAAGAAATGGCACCTAAATATGATTTTAAAACTGTAGAAAAGGGAAAATACAAGTATTGGCTTGAAAATGGTTTTTTTACAAGTGGTGATAATACTAAGATTCCATATACCATTGTTATCCCCCCACCTAATGTTACAGGTAAATTGCATATTGGTCATGCTTGGGATACAACGTTACAAGATATTATCATTAGAAGAAAACGGATGCAAGGATATGACGCCTTATGGCTTCCAGGAATGGATCATGCTGGAATTGCAACCCAAGCAAAAGTAGATGCTAAATTAAAATCGCAAGGAATTAGTCGTTATGATTTGGGTCGTGAACAATTCTTGAAAATTGCGTGGGAATGGAAGCATGAATATGCTGAATTTATTAGAAATCAGTGGTCAGTTTTGGGACTTTCGCTTGATTATAAAAAAGAACGGTTTACATTAGATGATGGGTTACAAGAGGCTGTTAAAACGGTTTTTGTACGTTTATATCAAGATGGGTTAATTTATCGTGGTGAACGGATTATCAATTGGGATGTAGAAGCAAAGACGGCTCTTTCTAATATTGAGGTTGAATACAAAGAAATAGAAGGAGCATTTTATCATTTTATTTATCCTTTGGTTGATGAAGATGGTGGGTTAGAAATTGCTACAACTCGTCCAGAAACTATGTTTGGTGATGTTGCTTTAATGGTTCATCCTAATGATACTCGCTATCAAAAATATATTGGCAAGATGGTATATATCCCTGGTACAAATAGGAAAATTCCTGTTATTAGTGATGAGTATGTTGATATGGATTTTGGAACTGGTGTTGTTAAAGTTACACCTGCTCATGATCCTAATGATTTTGAGGTTGGAAATCGCCATCATTTAGAACGTATCATTTGTATGAACGAAGATGGTACGATGAATGAATATGCTGGACCTTATCAAGGGATGGAGCGATTTAGTTGTCGTAAGGCTCTAGTAAAGGATTTAACCGAAAAAGGCTTATGCCCAAAAATCGAAAAAATGATTCATTCCGTAGGACATTCAGAAAGAACTGGTGTAATTGTTGAACCTCGCTTGTCAAAGCAATGGTTTGTTAAAATGGAACCGCTTGCAAGAGATGTTTTAGAAATGCAAACTAGTAGTGAGAGGATTGAATTCATCCCTCCGCGATTTAGTAAAACTTTAGAAGGTTGGTTAGATTTAAATAATATCCAAGATTGGTGTATCTCAAGACAATTGTGGTGGGGACACCGAATTCCTGCTTGGTATAAAGAGGATGAAATATATGTTGGATTGGAAAAACCAAAAGGTGATGGTTGGATCCAAGACGAAGATGTTTTAGATACTTGGTTTTCTAGTGCACTTTGGCCTTTTTCTACCCTTGGTTGGCCAAAACATACGGAAGATTTAAAAAGGTATTTTCCAATTGATTGTCTTGTAACAGGCTATGATATTATCTTTTTCTGGGTTGCGAGAATGGCTATTGATTCTAAACATTTTATGCGACAACGACCATTTAAAAAATGTTTAATTCACGGATTAATTCGGGATGAACAAGGTCGCAAAATGAGCAAATCGTTGGGGAATGTCGTTGATCCTTTTGATATTGTTGATAAATATGGTTGTGATGCAATGCGATATTTTTTAACCACTAATTCAACTCCTGGTCAAGATTTACGTTTTTCAGATGAAAAAATGGCTTCATCTTGGAATTATATAAATAAAATTTGGAATATATCACGTTTTGTTAAAATGAATCTAATAGCAAATAAGTATCAAGGAGAAGATATTCACGAAAATTATTTGACATCTTTAGATAAATGGATTTTAAATAAGATGAATCTCTTAATCAAGGATGTTGATAATAAATATGATATTTTTGAATTTGGTGAAGTTGCACGAGCTATCTATAATTTTACTTGGGATGATTTTGCCTCAAATTATTTAGAAATGACAAAGGTCAATTTTGCCAATTCTGATTCGCAACTGAAAATAAATACATGTAGTGTTTTAACAAAGGTTTTAACGACAATTTTAAAACTTTTACACCCTTTTATGCCTTTTGTAACTGAAGAAATATATCAAAATTTTTATAATGAATCTATAATGGTGAGCAAATGGCCTCAGCCATTTGATTTGAAATTAGATAAGGGGCTAATTGAAAATACTGATAAAATGTTTGAAATTATAACGGCAGTTCGTACTATTCGAAATGAAAAAAATGTTCCAATGAGTAAACCAATTAAAATATCATTAGAAACAAGCAATGAAGATTTGAGAACATATTTATTAGCACACCGTGAGTATCTAAAAAAATTTATCAATTATGAAGAATTGTCAATTGCAAAGAACATTGACAAACTAGATGCTATCGTTAAAGTACTTGATGATCTAAATATTGTTATTTTATTAAAAGAATTGATAAATATTGACGAAGAAATTGTTAAACTAAAATCTAAACAAGATAAACTAAAAAAAGAAGTTGCACGATCTGAAGGTATGCTCAATAATCAAAATTTTCTTCAAAAAGCTCCCAATAGTAAAATTATAGAAGAAAAGAATAAACTGTCTAGTTATTTAGAGCAGTTAAAAGAGGTGAATGAACTTCTTTTAGAATTGGATAAATAATATGCAATTTACAAACATAGATAATTTTATCAATTGGGTTCAAGTACAAAAACGATTTTCCAAAAAGGTAAGTTTGGATAAAATGAAATATTATTGTCAATTATTTGATAATCCTCAAGATCAATTTAAATCCATTCATGTTACAGGTACGAATGGAAAAGGTAGTACCGTTGCAATGTTAAAACATATTTTGATGAAAAAAGGTTTAAAAATAGCTACTTTTACTTCACCATATGTTACTTGTTTCAATGAACGAATCTGTTATGATAATACATATATCAGTGATGAAGATTTATTAACCTATGCCAATTTATTCTTAAGCAAATATGATATCATTGAACAAAGCGGGTATGAACTTCCAACTTTTTTTGAATTTATTACTGTCCTTGCCTTTTTATATTTTGCCAGTTTAGAGGATTTGGATTTTGCCATTATCGAAGTTGGAATGGGAGGAAGATTGGATGCCACTAATGTGATCACTCCCATTCTTTCAATTATTACTAATGTAGCTTTTGACCATATGCAAGTACTTGGCAATACCCTAGAAGAAATTTTGACTGAAAAATTAGGCATTGTTAAAAAGGGAGTTCCAATTGTTTGTGGCATTCGAGACAATTCCCTACAACTAATCTGCCAAAAGTGGGCAAAATTAAATGATACGATAGCGATTTTTCCTCAATATGAGAAATTGGCAATAGAAAAATCAGATATAGATAGTTCAATCTTTTCCTATCGTGAATGGAATCAGATAACCCTTAGTTTAATTGGTTATCACCAAATTGATAATGCACTAGTTGTTATGGAGGCTTTTGATGTTTTACAAAAGTTTTTTGAAAAGATTGACTATAAAGTAAAATTAACGAAGATGGATTTAGTAAAAGGATTAAGCGATGTGACATGGATTGGTAGAATGGAGAAAATCTCTGATCATCCTTTGATTTTAATTGATGGTGGTCATAATATTGATGGGATTAGAAGTATATGTGAATTTGTGAAATCTCTTCCCTATCGTTCTAAAAGAGCAGTAGTTGCGATATCTCATGATAAAGAATTAAAAGATATGATTGCTTTCATTGATGAAACTTTTACGGAAATTATTTTTACGCAGTATACTTATGCAAGAAGTGCTAAGGCAATTGATTTATATCAAATATCGCAATCATCTCATAAAAAATATAATGAAAATTTAGAAGAGGTAATCGATGAAGTATATCATAGTCAAGCAGATATTACTATTTTTCTTGGAAGTCTATATCTAGTTGGTGAAGTTCGAAATTTAATAGGAAATAAGTCATATAAAAAATGATATATCCAATATATCATTTTTTTAACGTAATATTTCTTGAAGAAACGTATTTATATTTTAGGAGGTAAGTATGTTAAAAGAAATACCTGACTATGATCGTCCTCGTGAAAAGGCATTAAAATATGGGATAAACACTTTATCTAATATTGAATTATTGGCGATAATTTTAAGAACGGGTTCAAAAGAGGAAAATGTAATTGATGTTGCAAAAAATTTATTGTATAGTTTTAAAAATCTTTCATCTATAGCCGAAGCGACTCTCAAAGAATTGACAACAATTAAAGGAATCGGTGAAATTAAGGCTATCACATTACTAGCTTCTATTGAATTAGGTTTAAGAATTATGGATATTAAAAATGAGATTATTTTTTATACTAATCCTCAACAAGTTTTTGATGCCTTTTATCCAAAAGTTCATTTATTAAAAAAAGAACATTTATATGCAATTTTCTTAAACACAAAAGGTATGATAATTCAAGAAAAATTAATTACTCAAGGAACCATTTCAATGAGTTTACTTGACGGAAAAGATATTATTAAATGGGCATTGAAGCTTTCGGCATCTGCTATTATTTTGGTTCACAATCATCCAAGTGGTGATCCAAGTCCGAGTCTTGCAGATTTAAAAGCTACATCAGGTTTTGTTAATCAAGCCAAAGTATTAGAACTTGTAGTAATCGATCATATTATTATAGGCAATACCTATTATAGTATGAAAGAAAATTCTAAAATATTTAGGATTTTTAATTCATAAATAGTTTATTTTTTTCATAAAATGTTTTGGTGATATGATGAAAAAGGATAGTCTGATTTATAAATATAAAAAGGCGATGAAAGAAAGCGAAAATGCAACAAATAGCGAAAAAAAGAAAATTCGTTATAATTTTGTCACAAAACTCTTTTTCAGAATATTTTTAAGCACTTTTATTTTACTATGTTTAGTCATAGCCAATAAAATTTCCATTTCAACAAAAGGAATAAAATTGAGTGAATATACAATTGAAAAAAATTGGAATTTTTTGAAAATGGTCACAGTTTTTAATGGTATGTTTGGTGAATTTATTGTAATCAATGATGATCAGACTGTAGATAGCAATACCTTGTATGATCAAATAACCTATCATCATAATGTAAATTACATTACGAATTATGATTTTTCAGGTGCTATGGCAACCTCTAGTGGTGTTGTTTCAAAAATTGTAAAAAACAAAGATAAAACGTATACTATTACAATTCAAGGAATAGATGACTATGTATATATTTATGATGGATTAGAATCAATTGACTTCTCTATTTATAATTATGTCGAAAAAGGGACTGTAATTGGTTTAGCAAAAAAAGAAAATAATCAATATACTTTTAAGTTGACAATAAAGAAGGATGGTAAATATTATGACTTTTACGATACTGCCAAAGATTAAAATTCATTATCTTATGATAGCACTAATTATTATTTGTAGTTTTTCTGGATTTTTAGGTCAAATTTTACTTATTAGTTTTACTATTCTTTTACATGAAATGGGGCATCTATTTTTTATCATCTTATTTGGTGGTAAAATTAAGTCTATGACATTAAATATTTTTGGTGGTAGATTAGACGCCAATACGAGTAAGATTAAAAAAAGGTGGCAAAAAATTTTAGTAGATATGGGTAGGAATTACTACAAATATTTTAATAATAATAGTTTTAAGTATATTTAAAAATAATGATAAAATAGATTTTATAATTAGGTTTAATTGGTTAATGATTGTTTTTAATCTTTTGCCTATTTTTCCTCTTGATGGTTATCGATTCATCGAAGATGTATGTATTTTAAATAAGAAAATTTTAATTAAAGAAATTTTTATTTATGGTGGAATTCTTATTCTCCTTTTTGTAATGATTAGTACTTTTATAATGGGATATTATGGTATTATAGCCATATGCATCTATTTAATATATTTGAATATCTTAAAGTTGCTTCAAAATAAACGTCTTGAAAAACAATACTATTACCAAATGATGTATGAAATGACACATTTTTGTCTAAAATAAGTTAAATACATTGAAAAAACAAAAAATTTTATGTATAATTATTTTAAGGTGATGAAAAGATGAAAAAAAGAAATTTAATCTTCATAATAGTTGGTTTAGTATTAATTGTAGGAATCTTGACAACAATTTTAATAGTAAGAGGAAGTATTTGGCAAAAAGAAAAGGTTAGTGATGAATTCAAGCAGGCTCAAGCAACTTTTGATATTAGATTAAATAGTGATCATACAGAATATTATATTTATCGTCTAAAATCTGGTGCGAATACGGATGGGGCCACAATTACTATTCCAGATTCTGTTGATGGGATACCTGTTACTAGACTGATTGATCGTGATTTAGGCTTTTCGAGTTATAATAATATTAGTAAACTGATTATTGGTAAAAATATTTCCTATATTGGAACAAAATCGACGATTTCATCAGATGAGACGCAAGAATTAGGAGATGATTTTTTCTCTTTAGCTACTTCTTTAACTGCAATCGAAGTAAGTCTTGAGAATACAAGTTTTTCAAGTCATAATGGTATTTTATATAATAAAGATCAAACAGTTCTACTTAGATATCCAGCGAGCAAAACGATGTCTAATCAGCAAGCGAGCCATCGATTTGTTATTCCTAACACTGTAATTCTTATATATGAAAAGGCCTTTAGTTTGAATCTGACACTTGAAATGATTACTTTTGGTGAAAATGTGGAAACTATTGGTGATGAGGCTTTTAGTGGATGTGAAAATTTAGTAAATGTCAATTTTAACAATGCGCCTATCAAGTCGATTGGTACAAAAGCATTTGAGCGCTGTCATAGTTTAGATACAATAGTATTACCAACCCAATTGGAAAAATTGGGAAGTAGCGTTTTTATGGGATGTAGTCAATTGGTGGAGATTTATTTTTCTAATACAATTTTAGAAATTGGTCGAAATTGTTTTACAGGATGCACAAGTCTAGAAACTATTTATACTGATTTTGATTTTGTTGATCAATTAAAAGTCATATTTGCGCAAAACAATGAAAAATTTATCGATTACATTACTGGAACTAGTAGGAATTAAAAAACTTTTACATCATTTAGGTATCAAATGGATCACTAAATGATGTTTTTTATTTATATTAGATATTTATTAGCTTACATATTGTTTTATTTGCAAAAATCTTATATTTATGATATAATAAGCGAGTAAGTTTATTAATTAAACTAGTTTTAGAAAAAGGAGATAAAAAATGAGTAAATTTGTTTATTTATTCAAAGAAGGTAATGCTACAATGCGAAACCTTCTAGGTGGTAAAGGTGCAAATCTTGCGGAAATGACATCGATTGGATTACCCGTTCCTCATGGTTTTACTGTTACTACTGAAGCTTGCGCCAAATACTATGACGATGGTAAAGTACTTGCCCCTGAAGTTGTGGAGCAAATTTTTAATGCTTTAAAGGTCGTTGAAACGCAACAAAATAAAAAATTTGGTGACAATGCTAATCCATTACTTGTATCGGTTCGAAGTGGTGCACGAGCGTCTATGCCTGGAATGATGGATACAATTCTTAATTTAGGTTTAACAGATGAATCGGTAGAAGGTCTTGCAAAACTTACGAATAATCCTCGTTTTGCGTATGATTCATATCGAAGATTTATTCAAATGTTTGCTGATGTTGTAATGGAAATAAAAAAAGAAAATTTTGAAGCATTAATGGATCATATGAAAGAAGAAAAAGGTGTTACTCAAGATACTGAATTAGACGCCAATGATTTAAAAAAATTGGTATCTGAATTTAAAGTCAAATATGCTGAATTAAAAGGAGAACCTTTTCCTCAAGATCCTAATGTGCAATTATTAGAAGCAGTAAAGGCTGTGTTTAGATCATGGGATAATCCAAGAGCAAATGTATATCGTCGCTTAAATAATATACCTTATTCTTGGGGAACTGCTGTAAATGTTCAATCCATGGTATTTGGTAATATGGGTGAAGATTCAGGTACAGGCGTTGCTTTCTCAAGAAATCCTGCTACAGGTGAAAATGTTTTATATGGAGAATATTTGTTTAATGCCCAAGGTGAAGATGTTGTTGCAGGAATTAGAACCCCTTTTCCAATCGCACATTTAAAAGAGGATAATCCTACTTTATATGAAGAATTCAAAAATGTTGCTAAAACTTTAGAACAACATTACCATGATATGCAAGATATGGAATTTACGATTGAAAAAGGTAAATTGTTTATGTTACAAACTAGAAATGGTAAAAGAACTGCTCAAGCAGCTTTAAAGATAGCAATTGATATGGTAAAAGAAGGTCTAATTACTGAACAACAAGCTGTATTAATGGTTGAACCTAAATCACTTGATGCTTTACTTCACAAAGGATTTGATCAAAAAGCACTCAAAGCAGCTACTCCTATTACCAAAGGTTTACCAGCATCTCCAGGTGCTGCTTGTGGACAAGTTGTCTTTACTGCCGATCGTGCAAAGGAATTGAAAACTGAAGGTAAAAAAGTTGTACTTGTTCGTTTAGAAACTTCACCTGAAGATATTGAAGGTATGATTGCCTCTCAAGGTATTTTAACAGGTCGTGGTGGGATGACAAGTCATGCGGCAGTTGTTGCTCGTGGTATGGGAACATGTTGTGTTGCAGGTGCTGGAGAGATAAGAGTGAATGAAGAAGCGAAATATTTTGAAGTTGGTGGCAAACGCTATAATGAACTTGACTGGATTTCTATTGATGGAAATACAGGTTATGTTTATGGTGAGGCTATTGCAACCGTAGATGCTACTGTTTCTGGTGATTTTGCCACTCTTATGGAATGGGCTGATAAATATCGTGCATTAAAGATTAGAACCAATGCTGATAATCCTCGTGATGCGAAAGTTGCTTTTGAGTTTGGTGCTGAAGGTGTAGGTCTTTGCCGTACGGAACATATGTTTTTTGAGGCTGATCGAATTATGGCAGTACGTGAGATGATTGTTGCTGACAATGAAGCAGATCGTAGAAAAGCTTTAGCAAAATTATTACCAATGCAAAGAAATGATTTTATTGGGATATATAAAGCGATGAAAGGTAAAGCCGTTACTGTTCGTTATCTTGATCCACCTCTACACGAATTTTTACCACATACAGATGAAGAGATTATGCAACTTGCTAAAGAAATGAATATTACATTTGAAAAACTAAAATCAACAGTTGAAGGATTACATGAATTTAATCCAATGCTTGGACATCGTGGTTGTCGTTTATCTATTACTTATCCTGAGATTGCTGAAATGCAAACTAGGGCAGTAATCGAAGCAGCCATTGCTGTAAATAAAGAAGGATATAATGTAACACCAGAAATTATGATTCCACTTGTTGGTGATGTTAAAGAGTTAAAATATGTTCATGAGGTAGTTGAGAAAACTATTCAAGAGGTTTTATCTGAAAATAATACAACTTTAGAATATAAATTTGGTACAATGATCGAAGTTCCTCGTGGTGCTTTAACAGCAGGTGAAATTGCTGAAGTAGCTGAATTCTTTAGTTTTGGTACGAATGATTTAACTCAAATGACTTTTGGTTTTAGCCGTGATGATGCTGGTAAATTCTTAGAAGAATATTATGCACGTAAAGTTTTTGAAAATGATCCTTTTGCTCATATTGATCAAAATGGCGTAGGACGCTTGATGAAAATTGCTGTAGAAGATGGGCGTAGTACTAGAGCAAATATTAAGCTAGGGATTTGTGGTGAACATGGTGGAGATCCTGATTCTATTGAATTCTGTCATAAGTTGGGATTAGATTATGTATCTTGTTCACCTTATCGTGTTCCTATTGCAAGACTTGCAGCTGCACATGCTAATATTAAATTTCCACGTAAATAAAATATAATAATTGATAAAAAGATAGTAGAATTATTTCATCTAAAACTACTATTTTTTTTATATTTTATGGTATAATTAAATGATGGGAGGATAAGTAGATGTTAATAAAAAGATGTTTATGCTTAATAAGTTTACTATTCAATATTTCTTTTATATCTTGTCAAAACTATGAATCCATTCATCAAGTTGTCCCTAAGAAGAACAATGATATTGCTAGTATCACATTATATTCGTATGATGGAAAAAGTGAAAGTAAATATTTTATACCATCATATGGACATACTTTCTTAGAAATTACGAATTTATCTAGTGAAGAAATTATTTTATATTATCAGGTAATACAGCCTCAAGAATCAATTGTTTTTAGTTGGTGGGCTATTGATGTACATATGGGAATTTGGTTTAATATTGAACCATATTATATTTATTATTATAATCGTTATGATACGAGATATTCTACGACAATTTATATGAATCATGATGATTTAGATATGGTTAATATCTATTTACAAACCAATGATAAATATGATCCTCTCAACAACTGTAGCAAAATGGCTTTAAAATGTTGGAATTTAGTTGCAGAAAAAAGCGAAAAAATTGATATATTATTTCTAACTACACCCACTTATGTTGTTAGAAATATTAAAACTTTTGATAGTTTTTCTTATATTAAAAGTTTAAATAACAAAGGAAGTATTGGATTTGTTGATAATCAAGTCTTTAATGAATATAAAATGGAGATAAAATAATGAAAAGAATGATTAAAATTATTAATATTATCTTTATTGTTATTATTATGTATTTATTGATAGGAAATTTATATCGTGGGATTACAAGTCCTACTCTAATTGGTAATCCAAAGGGGCATTTTTTAGGCTATTATTTTATAACAGTGGCTTATTTTGTTTTACTCATTTTGATGTTTTTGATAAATTTCTTTTTTCTTTTAAGAAAAAAGAAAGCTAAATAATAAAAAACTATTATACAAACTTGAATTGTATAATAGTTTTATTTTTTCTTTTTTTTGAGAATAATGAAAAAAATAAAAGCCATAATTTGAAGGGGAATTGGTATAATATATAATAAATAAATACTTTCAAAGTGGATAAGGCTTAAATGAATTGCTAGTGTTAGGGTCCATAGGAGAAAAGAAGTTGTAAAAAATTGGTAAATATTATTTCCCCAAACACATGAAAAAATTAAAAATAAAGTAGCAGTGATAGGAATCGCATATATAAAAGGAATCCAAGATTTTAAAGCACTTTTTTGAAAATCAATCGGTAAAATATTTAAAATAACAAAAGCTATGGTCGCAATAAACCAAACGATACCTGCTGATAGTAAACTAATCGAAATGATATTACGTTTAGAGATTTTCTTCCTTTCTTTTATTGGTACAAAGCCAATGATAGTATCTTCGGTACTTATTAAAACATCGACGCTAATCATAAAAATATCTGCCAATTGTTTTAATGTAACGATATCAGGCATTGACTCACCACGTTCCCATTTTGACAATGTCTTATCTGAATAGTTTAATTTTTCCGCAAGTTCTAGTTGGGTAAGCCCCATTTTTTTTCGATATTTAATAATATTTTTTGAAATAATTAATTTCACATCAATTTCATTGTTTTTATTTTCATAATTTTCCATATTTTTATTTTATCATATTGTTTATTTTTTTTCAACTAAAAAGCCAATTATTTGGGTTTTCTCCTAATAGGAGAGTTAAATTCTCCTTACTCTACTATCTTAATATAGGATTAGATAGTCAAAAATTAAAATAATAGGTTGTTAATTTAGACCTTTTTTAGTATACTTGTATTGTAATATGATGAGGGGGATACAAATGAAAGGAAAAACGAATATGAAAAAAAATAATGAAAAATCAATAATTCCCATTTTTTTTGCAATAGACAATAATTATGCACCATTTTTTAGTGTAGCACTTGAATCAATCAAAGCAAATAGTTCTAAAAATTATCAATATGAAATTTATATTTTGAATAATGGCGTATGTGAAGAATACAAAACCTTAATCAATACCTATCAAGATGAAATTTATCATATAACCTTTGTTGATCTGAAAGATCGATTACATAGTGTTTCTCATCATCTTCATACAAGAGATTATTATTCTAAAGCAATTTATTTTAGATTATTTATTGCTGACTTATTTCCTGAATATGATAAAGCTTTGTATTTAGATGCTGATATTGTTGTTCTTGGTGATGTTGCTGATTTATACAATCATCAATTAAATGATAAATATTTGGGGGTAATCAAAGATGATGTAGTTAATTCTTATGAAGAATTTCGGCGTTATTCTAAGGATGGATTGGGAATACCAGCGTATAAATATTTTAATTCTGGTATTTTAGTAATGAATTTAAAAAAATTTAGAGAAGAAAAGGTTTATCATCAGTTTTTAAATTTACTTTCTAAAGTTAAATTTATTATTGCTCCTGATCAAGATTATTTAAACGTTATCTGTCATGATAAGGTTTTATATTTAGACGAAACTTGGAATAAGGCTCCACTTCCTCATGTTAGAATTGACCAAAATATCAAATTGATTCACTATAAACTTACTGCTAAACCTTGGCATTATAGTGATATACCCTATGGTGAATATTTTTGGAAATATGCTAGTCAATCACCTTTTTATCAAAAAATTCGTTTAATACTTGAAAACTATTCACAAGATGATATTGAAAATGATAAATTAATTGAAATTGCTCTGAAGAAAAAAGCCATTGATGAGATCAATAGATTAAATGATTGTTTTACTATCTATGGTAAATTACAAGAGGCATAAAAATGAAAGATAGCAAGAGAACGGAAGTTTTAGAACGGATAAAAGAATTAGAAAAAAAAGGGCTTTTTCATGAAGAAGTTGAGATTAATCCACCCACAATAACGTTGAAACCAGAAGATGTAGATTATCTTAATAAAAAGTGGTACCATCGATTAAATACTAAACTTGCAAATCAAATTGCTAAAAACTATATTGAAAAATTAATAAAAAAGAAAAAATTGATTATAAAAGAAGTAATTGGTTTTGAGAAAATAAATAAAATAAATTCTGGATTCATTTTAACTTGTAATCATTTTAATCCATATGATAACTTTGCTTTACATGAAATTCTTGTACCCTATCTCAGTAAGACCAAAAGACGTTTTTATAAAGTAATAAGGGAAGGAAATTTTAGTTTTAAGGGAATTTATGGATATTTCTTTAGAAATTGTGATACTTTGCCACTTAGTTCTAACATTAGTACAATGAGAGAATTTAATAAAGCTATGGATTGTATATTGAAGAGAAATGATGTTGTTTTAATCTATCCTGAACAATCTATGTGGTGGAATTATAGAAAACCTAGACCTCTAAAAACGGGAGCCTTTAAATATGCATATAAAAGTAATGTACCTGTTGTTCCTTGTTTTATAACAATGGAGGATACAAATATTGTAGGTGAAGATGGTTTTTATATTCAAGCCTATACTATTCATTTTTTTGAACCCATTTATCCTAATCTGAATGTAAATATAAAAGATGCTACAGAAGAACTAAGTAAGCAAAATTATCAACTTTGGAAAGAAAAGTATGAAGAGGTATATCAAAAACCACTTAGATATGGGGAAGAGGAAGAATAACGATGATTATATATTCAATCATTATTGGTACAACTATATTATTTATTATATTATTGAATCTATTTATTGCTATCCCTCTTTATGGATATGACATAGTATTTGTTTTTAAAGCTATAGGATTGAATATTTTAATCGTATTTTTGATAGATGCTTTGATTGCTTTGATAATTCATAAGTTACCAAAAAAATGGTTTCATTATGAAAAAAACTTCTTTTATATTTATAAATGGGAGCGTAAATTTTACGAAAAAATTAAAATTAAAAAATGGAAAGATCACATTCCAGAATTAGGATGGTTAGCTAATTTTCGTAAGAATAAAGTTATCGAGCCTAATAATAATATTTATGTTGAAAAGTTTTTGGTAGAATGTTGTTATGGAGAAACCATTCATTTTCTTTCTTTATGTTTAGGATTTTTAATTTTGTTAATTTATCCTAAATATGTATTATTTTTTGGTCTTCCGGTTGCAATAGCGAATGGTTTCATTCATTATTTATCTTTTGCCATTCTACGTTATACAAGACCAAAATTAAAACTTCTATATGAAAGAAATCAACGATATAATAATAAAAAAGTTTAAGAAAGCATATCATTCTTAAACTTTTTTATTGAAGTAATTGTAAAGAAAAAAATTAAATGTTATAATGCATATGTACAGATATATGGAGAAGACACTCATTACTAAAAACGATGTACAATTACTTGGGTACTCAACCATGACAAAAAGGAGATTTGATGAATAAAATTATAAAAGTAACAGATGAAAATGGTCATACCTATTCATCCACGTATGTTAAACGTGCTAAAGGTTTAGTTAAAAATAACCGGGCGTATTGGGTGGATGATAAGTCTATCTGCCTGAAGATGCCCCATAAAAAAATGGAGATAAAGAAAATGAATATAAATGATATTGATAGAATGATAGCTCTTATTCAAGCTAATAATTGGGCTATTAAAAATAGTAATAATCCGAATGTGTATGCTTCTGCAAGTATTTTAGCTGAAACATATAATGAAATTGTGCAAGAATTAGAAGATGCCGAAGTGCATTTGCCAAAAAGTTTAAGTCAAATTGAGTATAGTATTTATGAAAATAGCGCAAATGTTCAAGAATTAATTCAAATGATTTATAACAAAGATTGCCTAATTCACCCAATTTTGAAATTAGAAAGAGAAAAAATATTATCACAAAATTGTAATTCAAATGAAACAAAAAAAGAAAACTTAAAAGATGTAGTACAGGATTTTGCTAATCAAGCAGTGAATTTTGGCAAAAATATTAGCAATAAAGTAATGAAAAATTTGAATTTAGATGCACTCAAAGATTTCTCCAAAAATATTGATGCTGATATTTTAAATGCTGATATTGAAAATATGATTGATAATGCTAATGACTATTTAGATCAAGTTAAAGACGAATTAGAAGATTTGATTGATGAACTTTCTGATTTGGAAGAAGAAATTGAAGAATTAGAAGAAGAAGCTGAAGATAATCAAGATGAATTATCAGAATATAAGGAAAAGATGAAAAATAAAAAGGCGGAAATTCTTTTAAAACTCGAAAAGTTCAAAAATCGTTTTAATCAAGAATAGGATGATTTTACATAACCAAAAAAGATGTTATAGTTTTTCTATAGCATCTTTTCATTATGATATAGGTTTTAGATATTATGGTGTATAAACAATTCTTTTATATATTATAAGAATAAAAACCTTTTTACTTGCATTAATTTAAAAAATATTGTATAATATATCTGTTGCTATATCTAGCAACCGCACAAAAAGGGTTTTATAAGTGAGATATTCCACCCTAATGGCGTGTCTTAAAAATATATGAGGAGGTCAATTAGATGTACGCAATTTTTGTTACTGGTGGTAAACAATATCGTGCAACAGAAGGTGACACTATTTATGTTGAAAAACTAGAAGGTGAGGTTGGTCAAGAGGTAGTCTTTGATCAAGTATTACTTGTAGGTGATAAAGTAGGTACACCATTTGTTGAAGGTGCTAAAGTCAAAGGTACAATTGAAAAACAAGGTCGTGGCAAGAAAATTATTGTTTTCAAATACAAAGCCAAGAAAAATTATCACAAAAAACAAGGTCATCGTCAAGCTTACACAAAGGTTGTAGTTAATTCAATTTCTGAATAGTATTTTGGCAATGACAAAAGTTGTTTTTAAAAAAGAGAATGGTTTTTGGAGTCGATTGGAGATCAATGGACATGCTAATTATGCTAATTTCGGTCAAGATATTGTATGTGCAGCGATTTCTACAGCGGCTATTATGAGTATAAATCTGTTAGAAAGAATTATACCCAATCGTTTTGAAGTGTTTCAAAATAATCAGAAAGGATACATTTGTTTAGAAAATATTTGTTATGATGATATTGACAAAGAAAAAGTCATTTTTATTCATCAAATCTTTGAAAACTTAAAAGATACACTTTTAGAAATACAAATGAAATATCCAAAAAACTTACATGTAAAAATTGAAAATAATGAATAGGAGGTAACATCATGATAAGATTAAATTTGCAATTTTTTGCATCTAAAAAAGGTGTTAGTTCAACTAAGAACGGTCGTGATTCTGAATCTAAACGTTTAGGTGCTAAATTATCTGATGGTCAATTTGCCACTGCTGGTTCTATTATCTATCGTCAAAGAGGTACAAAAGTTCATCCAGGTAATAATGTCGGTCTTGGAAAGGATGATACATTATTCTGTATGATTGATGGTATTGTTAAATATGAACGCAAGGGTAAAGATAAAAAACAAGTTTCTGTATATCCTGTGGAATAAATTGACAATTGAGCACTTGAAATCAATCAAGTGCTTTTATTTTTCAAATGAAAAGGTGGTGATGAATTGTTTGTTGATAGTGTAAAAATTCATGTTAAAGCTGGCAATGGTGGCAATGGTGGATCCTACTTTCTTCATGAAAAATATGTTGCAATGGGTGGACCTTCGGGTGGCAATGGCGGCCGTGGCGGTAGTGTTATTTTTGTTGGCGAAGAAGGTTTGACAACGTTACTAGATTTTAGATTTACAAAAATAATTCATGCAGAACATGGTCAAAATGGTATGGATAAAAATATGTTTGGTAAATCGGGCAAAGACACCTATGTTAAGGTACCTATAGGTACAACAATCATAGATGTCAATACAGGGGTTGTTGTTGGGGATGTTACCAAACATGGGCAAGAAGTAATCGTTGCCCAAGGTGGTCGTGGCGGTAAAGGTAATGCTGCATTCGCCTCTTCAAGAAATCCTGCTCCCGAATATGCGGAAAAAGGAGTTCCAGGAATAGAACGTGATTTACAATTGGAATTAAAAGTGCTTGCTGATGTAGGACTTGTTGGTTTTCCTTCTGTTGGTAAGTCAACATTAATATCAGTAGTTTCTAAGGCTAAACCCAAAATTGCGTCTTATCATTTTACAACTTTGCATCCCAACCTTGGAGTAGTAGGAGTAGGTGATGGCAGAAGTTTTATTATGGCAGATTTACCTGGTCTGATTGAAGGTGCATCATCAGGTGCTGGTCTTGGCATAAAATTTTTAAAACACATTGAAAGAACAAGAGTAATTGTTCACATAATTGATATGAGCGGAAGTGAAGGTCGAAATCCTGTTGATGATTATTACAAAATTAGAACGGAGTTGTCACACTATAATACAGAATTGATGAAAAGACCCGAAATAGTTGTCGCAAATAAAATGGATTTACCAGCCTCTTCCGAACATTTAAAAGATTTTATTCAAAAAACGAATATTACTGATGTGATTCCTATTTCCGCATATACGAAATCCAATCTTAAACAATTATTATATAAAATTGCTGATACTTTAGAAGAAGTTAAATACTCAAATCCACTTGAAGAACATTCACAACATGTAGTAGAATATACTTTTGTACCGAAAGGTCCAGATTTTTATATTTATCAAGATGATGAAGGCGTGTATCATGTTGAAGGTGATGGTGTAAAAAAATTATTTGATCAGACGAATTTTAATAATGATGCGAGCGTAAGAATGTTTGCGAAAAAGCTTAGAGATATGGGTGTTGATAAGAAATTAAGAGAATTAGGAGTTAAAAATAAAGATACAGTTTGTATTTTTGATTATGTATTTGAATTTATAGATTAAAAAAATAAGCATATACTTAATTTAGGAGGTAAGATATGACTAAACATGAAAAAATTCAAAAAATTACACTTACAGCTATTTTAGCAGCACTAGTTGTTGTTATAGCTTTTCTTCCAATTAAAACATTGGGATTAGAAATTACACTTACGGTAATTCCAATTGCGATTGGTGCTATTTTAGGAGGTCCGGTTGTGGGGCTTATTTTAGGAACCGTTTTTGGTATTGTAAGTTTCTTGCAATGCTTAGGTTATAGTCCTTTTGGAGAAGTTTTACTTTCCATTCATCCTTTTTTAACCTTTCTTGTCTGTGTGCCAACTAGAATGCTTGCTGGATGGATACCCGGTCTGATTTATAAAATTATTTGTAAAACTGGTAAAAAAACACTTGCAAGTGGAATAGCATGTTTTTTGGTGCCTTTGTTAAATACACTGTTTTTTATGAGTGTTTTGGTTATTTGTTTCTACAATACAGAATATATTCAAAGCATTGCCTTAAGTCTTAAGGCTACGAATCCTTTTACCTTTGTAGTTCTTTTTGTAGGCATCAATGGTCTTGTAGAAATGCTTTGTGGAATGTTCATTTCTTTTCCAATAAGTAAAACACTTGATTATGCGATATATAAAAAATAAATAGATAGTATGAGAAAGATAAAATTTTTTGATAATTTTATCTTTTTTTATAGGAAAAAATCATAAAATCATTAAAGAAAAATTTATGCAAAAAATGACAAATAATTAAAATTATGTTATAATTATTACAAAAAGAATAGGGAAGAGGGAAGAAATGTACGAAAAAATTGATAAAAATAAATATACACCTATGATGCGACAATATCTAGAAATAAAAGAAAATTATCCTGATACCTTAGTGTTTTTTAGACTTGGAGATTTTTATGAAATGTTTTTCAACGATGCGATTGTTGCTAGTAGAGAATTAGAAATAGTTTTAACAGGAAGAGATGCAGGTACTTCAAATGATCGTGTACCGATGTGTGGTGTACCCCATCATGCTGTAAACTCCTATATTGAAAAATTGACAAATAGGGGATATAAGGTTGCTGTTGTAGAACAATTAGAAGAACCAGGTGGAAAAAAGATTGTTCAACGAGATGTTATAAAGATTGTTACACCAGGTACTAATATAGATGAACATTATTTAGATGACAAAAATAATAATTATATTGGTGCTATTGAAAAAAATGAAAATAGTTATCTTCTTACTTATGTTGATCTCTCAACAGGGGAATCATCAATTATTAGTTTTCCTCTTCATATTGAATTAGTATACAATGAGATGCAAAAACTTTCAATTAAAGAAATTGTTATATCTAAAACTCTTGATAAAACTATTCAATTGACTCTTTCCAAACTTTATGGCATTTTGGTATCAATTTGTGATGATAATGATGTCGATCATTATTTAGATAGTTTATTTATCAATGTAAAAAAGGAACATTTAATTGGAAGTAAAAGGTTAATAGCATATATTATTAAAACACAAAAACGTGTTTTAGTTCATCTACAGCCTTTTCAATACTATGAATCTAAAAATTATTTAAAACTTGATAATAATGCGGTTAGAAATTTAGAATTAATTGAATCTTTAAAGGGGAATCGGTTTAAAAATAATCTATTTTGTGTTCTTGATAAATGCTCAACTGCTATGGGATCACGTTATCTAAAGAAAAGTTTGTTATATCCATTAGTAGATTTGCATCTGATAAGCGAAAGACATGATTTGATAGAACTTTTTTTGAAAAATTATATTCTAACAGAGGAAGTCAAAAAAGACCTATTAGAAATATATGATTTAGAAAGAATTGTAGGGCGAATTAGTTATGGTTCCCTTACTCCGAAAGACTTGATTCAATTAAAAAGATCAATAGGTGTTTTACCTAATATAAAAAAAAGTATGCAAAAGATGAATTCTGAGGTTGCTTCTAAGAAGGCGAACTTAATTATTACCTTTGAAAAATTATTCGAACTCTTAGATTGTGCTATTTGCGAAGATGCAGGCTATTCATTAAAAGATGGTGGAGTAATTAAAGATGGATTCAATGATGAACTTGATGAAATAAAACATATTAGCTCAACGAATAAGGATTTTTTAATTAATCTAGAAAAGCGTGAACGTGACAAAACTGGCATTAAAACACTTAAAGTTGGATATAATAAAGTGTTTGGTTATTATATTGAAATCACAAAATCTTATTTGTCACAAGTAAAAGATGAGTTTGGCTATATTAGAAAGCAGACAACGAGTAACTCTGAACGATATATAACCGAAGAACTCAAAGAAAGAGAAGCGTTGATTCTTAGATCTGATGAAAGATCACTAGAACTTGAAAACGAAATCTTCAACACCATTCGCAATGCATGCAAAGACTATATTCATGATTTACAAAATGTAGCAAAGATCATATCTGAAATTGATATGCTGATTGCTTTATCAATAGTTGCTAGAAGCAATAAATATGTTCGACCTACCTTTTCTTTATATGATGAAATGGTAATTGAAAATGGACGACATCCAGTTATCGAAGCGATGAGTGAAAAAGAATTTATTCCTAATCATCTTAAACTATATAACAATGATAAAATTCTTCTTATTACAGGACCTAATATGAGTGGAAAATCAACATATATGCGTCAAAATGCTTTAATTGTTATTATGGCACAATTAGGTTCATTTGTTCCTGCATCGATGGCAAAATTGCCTATTTTTGATCAAATTTTTACACGAATTGGTTCTAGTGATGATATTGCAAGTGGGGAATCAACTTTTATGACTGAGATGTTGGAAGTAAATTATGCCTTACAAAATGCAACGATGCGTAGTTTAATTATATTAGATGAGGTAGGACGTGGAACCGCTACTTTTGATGGAATGGCTTTGGCTCAAGCAATTATAGAATATATTCATTTTGAAATAGGCGCTAAAACTTTTTTCTCTACACATTATCATGAGTTAACATCTCTTGAAGATAGTTTGAGTTTTTTAAAAAATGTACATGTTGAGGCTAATGTAGGAAAAAATGCTGAGGAAATTGTGTTCTTACATAAAGTTTTAGATGGACCTTCTGATCAAAGTTATGGTATCAATGTTGCTTCTCTTGCAAAGTTACCTATTGATGTTACACTTAGAGCTAAGGATATTTTAAATAAACTTGAACAAAAGACATATTATGATCAAGAAGATGTATCTTTAAAAAATTATCAAAAGCCAATTATAAAATATATTGAAAAAGAAAACCCTAAACATGTAAAAATAATTGAATATCTTTCAAATTTAGAAGTAAATAATATGAAACCGTTGGATGCTTTGATTGAACTTTCTAAGATAAAAGAGGAATTAGAAAATGAACAATAGACCTAAAATTATTGAATTATCAGAAGAATTAACAAATATGATTGCTGCCGGTGAAGTTATAGAACGACCTAGTAGTATTGTTAAGGAATTAATCGAAAATAGTATTGATGCATTAGCCAGTGTGATTAGAGTGGATTTAATGAATTCTGGATTAGATAAAATTAGCATAACCGATAATGGTATTGGAATGACTGCTGAAGATATAGCATTAGCCATCAAGCCTCATGCTACTAGTAAAATTAAATTGGCAAGTGATCTTTTTTCAATACATACCTTAGGTTTTAGAGGTGAGGCTTTGCCATCTATTGCCGCAATTGCTAAAATGAAAATAACTTCATCAATCAATGGTTATGAAGGTTATTTTAAAGTATTTGAATTTGGCAAACAAATTGAAGAAGGTCTAACTAGTTTTCCTCAAGGTACTAAGATTGAAGTTAGTCAAGTTTTTCAGAATACCCCTGCGCGGTTAAAACATTTGGGAAGTGAACAAGTTGAACTTTCACATATTGTTCAAATAATCAATAAAATGAGTTTGGCATATCCTGAAATTTCTTTTGTATTAACAAACAATACTAAAGTTTTATTTTCTACTGATGGATCTAATAACTTTGATATTATTATTAGTGAAATATATGGAAATGAAGTTACTAAATTAATGCTACCATTTGAAGGAAGTAGTAGTTTGTATCAAATAAAAGGATATACCTCAAGCAACTCTGTTTTTCGCTCAAATAAAAATGCAATTATCATAATGATTAATCATCGAATTATCAGAAATCAAAATTTGGTTTTTGCGATTATGGATGCTTATAAAGGCTATTTACCCGTAAATAAATACCCTATTACAATTTTAGAAATTAATGCCGATCCGAGTTATGTTGATGTAAATGTACATCCAACCAAACAAGAAGTTAGATTTACAGATGAAAAAGAATTGCGATTGTTAATTACTGAAACGATAAGAAAGGTGCTTATGAAAGTTGAATTAGTATATGAAGTTGATATGCATCATCTTAATTCCCGTACTGCAAATCCTCTTTCTAATTTTGACAATACAAAATTACCCCCATCTTTACAATGGGATGATTTTGCAATCAGTGAGCCACGTGAGGTAAAAACTATCAAAAAAGATACAGCTATAAGTATGGATACTAGTATTTTGAAAGATGAAACTGACTTGATAGAACACGCTATTTCACAACAACATATAAAACTAGAAGAAGAAATTACTCAGCCTCAATTTAATTTGCGCAATAATTTTAAATCTGATTTTTTTCAAACTATGCAATATCTTGGACAATATAATAAGACTTACCTTCTTTTAGAAAAAGAGGAAAGTTTATATCTTATTGATCAACATGCTGCAATGGAGAGAGTTATGTATGAAAAAATTACGAAAAGTTTTACTGAAACTACTACGGAATTCTATGAATTATTAGTGCCAATTAAAATGGACTTACCATTATATGAGATTGACTTATTAGAAACCAAAAAAATAGAATTAGAAAAGATCCATATCACGTATGAACGATTTGGTAAAAACACGATTCTTGTAAGAAAAGTACCTATTTGGATACCCCATAATTTGGAAATGGAGTTTATTTATGACATTTTTCATTATTTGTTAGAAGATAAACATGTTAGTAAACAATTGATGTATGATAATTTAGCTAAAATGTTAAGTTGTAAACAATCAATTAAAGCCAATATGGCTATTTTAAAAAACGAAGTCAGTGCATTGCTTACTGATTTAGATGCTTGCCTAAATCCATATACTTGTCCACATGGAAGGCCTACTATTATTCATTTTTCTAAATATGAGATCGAAAAAATGTTCAAACGAGTGATGTAAACTATGCAAAAAGTAATTGTTATTACAGGCCCTACCGCAGTGGGCAAAACCAAATTATCAATTGAAATAGCTAAAAGATTAAAGACCGATATTATTAATGCTGATGCTTATCAAGTATATCGAAAAATGAATATAGGCACTGCTAAGCCAACCAAGGAGGAAATGCAAAAGGTCCATCATCATTTGATTGATATACTTGATCCTAGGGAAACATTTTCGATTTCTGATTATCAAAGAATTGTTAGAACGCTTATCGAGAAAATGAAAACTGAAAATAAAGTTCCGCTTTTAGTAGGTGGTAGTGGTCTTTATATAGATGCAGTGATTAAAAATTATAATTTTAACGAAGAAAAGCGTTGTGATGAAAATTATAATAAATATACAAATAGCGAGTTGCATCAAATTTTAAAAGATTTAGATTGTGAAATGGCATCAAAAATTCATCCAAACAATCGAAAAAGGCTCATTAGAGCGATTGAACTTGCACAACAACCTTATTTTAAAAATTCGCGCTCTTTAGGAAAAGATTTTTACTATGATGTTCTATGTATTTTTTTAAATGATAATCGCAATTCTCTCTATCAAAGAATCAACAATCGTGTTGATCAAATGATAAAACATGGATTAGTAGAAGAAGTAAGGCAAATTGGAATTGAAAATTTTTCGATAACTTCTAAAGTTGCTATAGGATATAAAGAAATGATAGAGTATTTAAAAGGAAATATTGATTTAGATGAAGCAATTGAACTAATAAAGAAAAATTCCCGTCATTATGCAAAAAGACAATATACTTGGTTTAAGAATAAGGTGTCTTCGACTATTGTTCCTATCAATTTAGATGATTTTAATCATACTATTGATGAGGTAGAAAAAATAATCAATAATTTTTTAAGTTAGAAGTTTAAAATTTACTTCTAGCTTTTTATTTTGCTTCGTATAATATATTGGTGATTAAAATGAAGAAGAAATTTTGGTTATTTTTATTTCTATTAATATTATGTGGAGTACTTGTGCTTATTTTTATAAAATTTGATTTTGTAAAAAAAGATGATAATGATACTATTGTTAATCATACTTATTATGACAATTCAAAAAGTTCCATTGTCATGGATGTAACAACCAAACGCGTTTTATATCAAAACAATATTCATGAAAGGATGTTGCCTGCTTCCACTACAAAAATATTAACATGTATTACAGCAATTGAACATTATCAGTTAGATGATTTTGTCGTTATTAATAGCGATGTTTTAAAAACAGAAGGATCTTCAATCTATTTGGAAGTTGGCGATGTGATTAGTATAAAGGATTTATTATACGGTTTAATGCTATGTAGTGGCAACGATGCTGCAAACGCACTGGCTCTTCATTATAGTGGAAATATGCAAGATTTCATCTTCTTAATGAATGAAACAGCTAAAAAAATAGGAATGTATGATTCAACATTTGAAAATCCACATGGCCTTGATACAACAACTAAGAATTATACAACCACTTATGATATGGCTCTATTGATGAGTTATGCGATGAAAAATGAAACATTTAAAACGATTACTAGTACGAAAGATTATCATCCTACTATTATTAGTGGGAAAAAAATGTATTATCATAATAAACATCGTTTGATTCAAAGTGATGAAAAAGTTACTGGTGGTAAGACTGGTTATACCAAAAATGCAAAGAGAACTTTAGTCACTAGTTTCAAGCAAGAGGACTTTGAAATTGTAGTTGTAACGTTTAACTGTTCTGATGATTGGAATGTACATGAAGGACTTGCAAATTATTGTTTTGATAAATATAAACAAAAAAGAATATTATCAAAATTTGATGTGCTGTTTTATGCTTCTTTCGATCAAAGTTATCTCATTGAGAATGAGAAACTTTTGGTGCCGATTAGGGAAAGTGAAACAATAAATTACAAAATATATGAAGATGATGAAGGCATTAGAATTGTCTATTTTATAAATAAAGAAGAAGTTGGCGATGTTATCTTTAGGAGTATTAAAGATGAATAAGGTATGGACAGCATTATTAGTAATCGGAATTGTAGTTAGTTTTTTAACAGGTTCAATTGATAAATTAGGAACGGTTATTGTAGAGTCGGCTACCGATGCGTTTAATATCTTTTTAAAAGTAGCTCTCCTCATTCTTTTTTGGAATGGTGTTTTCAATATTGCCATTCAATCAGGATTGATTAAAAATATTACAAAATTATTGAAAAAACCTTTATCCTTTCTCTTTCCTGATGTCGATAAAGATTCTGTTTGTATGGAATATATTTGTTCTAATATGGTAGCCAATATGCTAGGTCTAGGTTCGGCCGCAACCCCATTGGGGCTCAAGGCATTTGAAATGTTACAAAATGAAAATAAAAAAGATCATCCCTCTAGGGCAATGATGACTTTTGTCTTATTAAATATTAGTACGCTTACTTTATTTCCTACAACAATTATTAGTCTAAGGGCTATGTATAAAGGTACAACAGAATTTTCGTTTATTGTTTTAATGATTTTAGTTACACTTTTTGCTACCATTTTTACAATTCTTCTTGATAGAATAGTTTACGTCATTCAAAGTAAAAAGGAGAAGTAGCAATGCAAATTATTGTAATCTATATTTTATTAATTATTTTGTTTGCCATTTTTAAAAAAGTAAATGCTTATGACGCTTTTTTAGAAGGAGTAGAGGAAAGTTTCAAAACAGTTAAAAATATTTTTCCTAATATTTTGGCTATTATTTTTGCTATTAACGTTTTTATCAATAGTGGAATTATGGAAATTTTAGAAAAAGCTCTTAGTAATGTCAACATTGTACCTGAAATTATTATGCAGTGCTTTTTAAAACCAATATCTTGGTCGAGTTCGCTTTTGCTAATGAGCAAAATTTTTGAAATACATGGCGTAGATTCCACAACAGGGATGTTATCGACCTTAATTCAAGGTGGGTCAGATACAACAATTTATATAGTTGCTTTGTATTTTTCTTCCATCAAAATGAAGAAAACAGGACATACGATGTGGGTAGGAATTTTAACAGATATAGCGACTTTTTTAATCTGTGCTCTTTTTATCAACTTTTTTTAAAAAGTTTGATAAAAGGGCGTTTTTTAACTTAAAAAATTAAATTATTTTATTGCTTGATAAAAAAATCGAATTTTGGTATAATATACTTACTAAAAATGAAATAATTAAGGAGGAAAAAATGGAAAGAATTCAAAAAAGAATTGCAGCAAGCGGAATCGCATCACGTCGCAAAGCTGAAGAGTTAATATTAGAAGGTCGTGTAAAAGTAAATGGTCATATTATAGATTCACTTGGGATAAAGGTAGGTCCTAAAGATGAAGTCACAGTTGATGATATCGTTGTTTCAAAACTTTCCTCTTTATATTTAGCGTTAAATAAACCAAGAGGATATATAAGTAGTGTGAGTGACGAATTAGGCAGAAAAACGATTCTGGATTTAGTTCCAGCAGAATTAAAAGAATACAAAGTTTTTCCTGTGGGTCGATTAGATTACGATACAAAAGGGATTATTTTGCTAACAAATGATGGCGATTTTATGAATAAAATGGTTGGTCCTAAAAGTGGTATTCAAAAAGAATATCTAGTAAGAGTAAAAGGGATTATTCACAATGATGCGATTAACCGACTTCAAAATGGTGTTATGATTCATGGTAAAATGACTTTACCTGCATTAGTTTTTTTAGATTCCATTGATCGCAATAATTCTTCCTCATTAGTTAGAATAACGATAACACAAGGGATGAATCATCAAATTAAAGAAATGTTTAAAATAGTAGGTTATGAAGTCAAACGTCTGACAAGAGTCAGGTTTGGAAATATCAAAATAGATGATTTGTCAGAAGGTGAAATTAGAAGATTAACTATTCATGAAGTTAAAACGCTTTTAGAATTGTCTAAACAATCTAAAATTTTGCGCATAGAATCAAAACCCAAAATTATTCATATTTAGAAAGAAGATGTAAGAATAATGAAAACTCTTGATTTTGAATGGAAAATATTGGAGTGGTTTGATCGTTTTGAGTCTGATTTTTTAAATAGATGCAACCAATACATTTCACTTATTTTAGGAAGTATTGGTTTAATTGTGATTTTAATGATTGTGTATTGGACCTTAAATAAAGAAAAGGGATTAATCATTGCTTATAATTTATTTTTAGCAATGTTAGTAAATAATTTATTAAAAGGATTGATTATGCGCAAACGTCCTTTTGAAAATGCTGGATATGAACACTTACGCAAATTAGATGTTGCCAAGGATGGCGCAACTGGTTCCTCTTTTCCAAGTGGCCATGCGATGAATAGTGCTAGTTTATATACCGGTTTATGTTGTAATTTTAAATCTAAACGATATCTGTGGATACAAATCGTAAGTATCATTGCGATGATTTTAGTAGCGATAACAAGAGTATATTTAGGTGTTCATTTTCCAACCGATGTTGTGTGTGGATTAACTTTTGGGGTTGTGATTGCTTTAATATTTACTTTTATTCAAGCTGAGTTAGGTAGTAAAAAATATTTTTTATACATATTTACGATATTCGCTTTTATGCCTTGTTTATTCTTTAAGGCTTATGAAAGAGACTTTTATAAAAGTTATGGGTTATTAATTGGTTTTGTTCTTGCTACCATTTTAGAAGAACGTTTTGTTAAATTTGATACAAATGTAAAACCGATTCAAAAGGTGATTAGAGTAGTAATTGGTATGTTAGTTATCGGTTGTGAATACTTGATATATGAGATTGTACCAACTGCTATACACAATAATTATTATTTTGCGATGGGAATGCATTTTGTTATTAGTTTTAGTGGTTTCTTTTTGGTACCTTTGATTTTTAAAATGCTGGAAGGACGGAAAAAAATTATTGTCAATAACATTTTTAATTTTTAAAGGTCTATTAGAGTAGACCTTTTTTCTTTTTTGCTTGCTAAAAAAATAAAAAAAGATATAATTAAAGAGAGGCAGGTTATATGGATAATTTTGAAGTATTAAATCATTATAGTATTCCATCAGATATTTTGATGGATATGCTTTCTACTTATAAATTGTTAGGTAAAAGCGATGCATACAAAAATCAGTTATTAGAACAAGAAAGTTACATTCAAAATGAAGTTTTAGAAAAAGATACCTTTTATGCTATTAAACTTTTAAAAATTGATAATATTTCTGACAATAGATTAAGATTATTGATTGCTAAAAATTCTTTACCAAAAAACAAACAAGAAGAAGTTGTAATTGGTTTGAAAAAAGTCTTTGTTCGTTTACATTATAATGCTAAGCGTCATCTATCATTTAATGGTAGTGATCTATTGGATTATTTGAATACTATATTTGGTAAAAAATCAACTACTTTTTCAAAAGATGTTTTAACCAAAAATGACCGCAAAGTTAAACCAATTAGTATTAGACTTTCTTTTGAAAGAGTGCTAGAAAATTATCATTTATATCGATTAGAAAATAAATTTGAACCTATTTTCTTATCAGTTATTACCTTTATGGAGATGATAAATTTACAGCCCTATTCAAATAACAATGAAATTGCATCTGTTTTGAGTTTGTACTATATGATGTTATTATCTGAAGTCTATGCTTTTGAATATATAAGTTTTATGGAATTGTATTTTACGTTTCGAAAAGATATTGAAGAAGCGGTTGCTAAAGGAAGTCTCAATTATTTTACAAATTATTTACAAACAAGTGATACAGTTAGACTTGTTTTTAAACTTATTGGAGAAGCTTATAATCAATTAGATGGATTGATTAAAAATTTATATTTTGCAAAAAGAGCGTATAAAAGTGACGTAATTGAAGAAACAATTTATAAAAAGATGCCAAAGTATTTTACAAAAGATGATATTAGACGATTTCATCCTGATGCTAGTGATTCAACAATTAATCGTATTCTTTTTAAGCTGAGAGATGAGCAAATTATTATGCCTTTAGGCAAGGGAAGAAGTGCTAGATGGATGAAACTAATTCATGATGATGATCCACGAATCATCTTTGGAGTCAATTATGATAAACAAGATTAAAGCCAATTATCATACACATATTTTTCTTTGTAAACATGCGATAGGTGATGTGGAAGACTATGTAAAAAAAGCAATTGGACTTCAGTATCATACCATTGCAATTACTGATCACGGACCTCTGCCAAAATTTTTACAAAAAAAATTAAATTCTAGAAGAATGAGTATTGAACAATATAAAGAAATTTATCTTGATTCCCTTGCTAGGGCAAAACAATTGCATAAACAAGAAATATTGGTTTTATCTGGTCTTGAGATTGAGTATATGGATGAATTACATTCACAATATCCAATTTTTTTATCAGAATTAGACTTTCTTGTTTTAGGGCAACATTATATAAAAGTAAATAACGAATATAAAAGTATTTATTCCTCTTTGAGCGAAGATGAAATAAAAATATATGGAGATACGGTGATTGAGGCGATGAGAAGTGGTTATTTTAAAATATTAGCACATCCTGAAATCTTTGCTTGGAATATAAAAGACTGGAATCAAACTTGCATTGAGGTATCAAATAAAATTATCGATGCAGCCATTTCATACAATATTATTCTAGAGATTAATGTCAATGGTGTTCGCAATTCATTTTATCAAAGAAAAGAATTTTATCAAGATGATGTAATTAATTTTCCTTATCCAAGAAGAGAGTTTTGGGAATTAGTTAAAACAAAAAATGCAAAGGTCATGATTAACGATGATGCTCATGCCCCGAATCGCATGCATGATGAATATACAGAATATATTTATGAAATTGCTACTAAGATGAAATTAAACTTAGTAGATCATATAGAAGGCATAAACTAAGTAGTTTTATGCTTTTTTTTAACGTTTGAATGAATAAATATTTGAATATTATTTTTTCAACCTCCCACAGGAGGTTTTTTAATATTAAAAAAAGATGATGAAAGTGTTTATTTAAAGCCAAAAAATAATGGATTTTAAAAGATAAATCAATTTACCTGTAATTATTCAAAAATAACCTAAAAATTGAAAATATGCCTTTTTTTGGCTTTGCTAGTTTTTTAATATATTCATGTAAGATGAAAATGAGTTAATTTAAAGCAGAATAAGCAACTAATTTGTCAAATAATTGCTTATTATTCCTAAAATGAAGTATTTAATTTCAAAATTCAATCGTTTTATATATTTATAATTAACTTCCTATAATATATATTATGTTAACTTGTAAAAAATATAAGTAAAAAGCCTATAATTTTATATTTTTATGAAATGTTAATAACTATGAAAACTTATTTATTCTGATTCTATATTAAATTATTTTATTGTATTTTTTATTTGCGAAATGAATCATTCTTTTTTAAAAAATAAAAAAATGGTTAAATCAATTTAACCATTTTGTAATAATTTGAATTCATAATTAGCGGTCAAAAAAATTTTCGAACGCTCACAGAGCATCTATTTTATCAAAAAATCAACAATATCGTTGTAAACAATGTGATGCTCAATTTCATTTAAGGTTTCATGTCGCAGTGTTTCATACAATTTCATTTCAACCTCTAAATTATTTTTTTGATATTTTTTATATAATTTTTTTACTGATTTACCCATTGCACTAACTGGATCTTCAGAACCAGAAAAAATAAAAATTTTAATAGTTGTATTTATTTTTTTAATTGCTTTATTTTTAAATGTTCGTCTTAAGGACTTGGCAATAGAATGATAAGTACTATCACTTACCGATGCCCCACATAGTTGATCGGCTTCATAATTTTTAATATTTTCCATATTTTTAGAAAGCCAATTAAATTCACTGTCTTCGGAAAACTTTTTCTGAAAATTGCCAAATGTTATGTTATGAACAAATTTACTAGAGGTAATACAATCATTTTTTTTAATTGATAAACTAGTAATCCATTGCAAAAAAAGATATCTTAAATCTCCAACATCTGTACCCGATAAAATTACTTTTTGAAAGTCATTTGGGTATTTTTGAATGTATTCTTGAGCAGTAATCGAGCCCATGCTATGTGAAAATAAACATGTAATGCCTTGAAAATCGTTGGCAAATTCCTCTCTTACAAGATGAAGACTTTTTATCATGGCGTCAATAAAATCATATTCTTCTACTTTTCCTAATTTTGATAAATCCTTACAAGATTCACCATGTTGATAATGATCATCACCTATTACAGTAAAACCTTTGGATACTAAAAAATTGGCAAAATCCTCATATCTTGTAATATGTTCACTAAGTCCATGAGAAATTTGAACACAACCAATGGCAGGCCTATCAGGGTTAGACCATTTGTAAACTATTAAATTATTTTTATCGTCAAATTTTAATTCAAAACGTTCTTTCATTATAATTCTCCTAATATAGATTGACCAATATCGGGTAATTGAACCAAAAAATTATCACAAATCGTAGCACCTACACATCCAAAAGAATCTAAATCAGCTAAAACTTTCCCCTTTATATTGTTGTGATAACAAATTAGGGGAACTAGTTCTCTTGTGTGATCTGTTCCATGATGGATAGGATCATTGCCATGATCAGCCACAATCATCAATAGATCCTCTTCCCTTAAAGAACGAATCAAAATACTAAGATCTTGATCAAATTCTTCAATTGCCAATTTGTAACCTTGTAAATCTCGTCGATGACCATACAATGCATCAAAATCTACCAAATTAGTAAAGCACAATCCTTCAAAATTTTCTTTTGTTTTGGCAATTGTCTTTAGCATTCCATCATGATTAGAAACAGTACGCTCACTTTTGGTAATTCCATAGCCATCAAAAATATCATAAATTTTACCAATTGCGATCACATCATAGCCTGCTTCACTTAAATGATTTAATGTAGTTTTTCCAAATGGTTTCAATGCATAATCATGTCGATGAGAAGTTCTAACAAAATTCTCTTTTTTATTTCCGATAAAAGGTCTTGCAATGATGCGTCCAACTTGCCAATCTTTATTTTCTTTTGTAATTTTTCGTGCATATTCACATATCCGATATAACTCTGAAAGAGGAATAATTTCCTCATTAGCAGCTATTTGCAAAACCGAATCTGCTGAAGTATAGACAATTAATGCACCAGTTTTTAGTTGTTCTTCTCCTAATTCTTTCATAATTTCTGTTCCGCTTGCACTTATATTGCCTATTACTTTTCGACCACTAAATTTTTCTAAAGCCTCAATCAATTCTTTTGGAAAACCATTTTCAGTAAAGGAAGGAAAAGGGTGAGTCACCTTTAATCCCATCATTTCAAAGTGTCCTGTTAAAGTATCTT
>FR890812.1:109715-157768 GCA_000433035.1 Staphylococcus sp. CAG:324
TATACTTTGCTCCTTCATCCTAGCAACCACCCCTGTTGGAGGAAAGACGGGCTTTATTTTATTATTAATACAAATATTGCCAATGCCCAATGTTTGCAAAAGGGGAATATGAAATTCGCTAGAAAGATTAGCAATATGAGCAAACGTATTGGCCCCTAAATCATTGTATTTTTTTGCATCAGGTGCTTCACCAATACCAAGAGAATCAGCTACGATGACAAATATTCTTTTAAATTGATTTTTTTTCATGTGGATGTGCTCCTTTATATATTTCTTTTAGTTTTTGATTACTTAAATGTGTGTAAATTTGTGTAGTTGAAATATCTTCATGACCTAACATTTCCTGAATTAATCTAAGATCTGTACCGGCCTCTAACAAGTGTGTTGCAAATGAATGTCTTAAAGTATGCGGAGAAATTTCCTTTGTTATTCCTGCCTCTTTGGCTAATTCTTTTAAAATCAAGAAAAAACTTTGTCTTGAAATTGCAGTACCATGATTATTTAAAAAAACAAATCCTTGGTCTTTTGAGGGAATTACTAATTTGGGGCGAGCTTCTATTAAATATCTACGCAAAATTTTCAAAGCATAATCATTTATCGGAATAATTCTTTCTTTATTTCCCTTCCCTACTGTACTAATCATTTTATTGGTCAAATGTAAATCAATTAAACGTAAATTGACTAATTCGGATACTCTTAAACCGGTTGCATAAACTAATTCAAGCATTGCTTTGTTTCGCATATGATAGGGGGTATCATCTTTAACAGAATTGAGTAATCTTAAAACTTCATCAATGGATAAAACGGTTGGAAGTTTTTTGTCCAGTTTTGGAGAAGTCAAATGTATAGCTGGATTTATGGTAGTTCTTCTTTCAAGAAATAAAAATTTATGAAAACTTTTAATCGCACTAAGTGCACGACTACTAGAGGTAGCAGAATAACCTAATTTTTTTAAATATGTTAAATATCGTTTTATTTCATCTGTTGTAATATCTTGAGGATTGTTAATGGATAATTTTTCTTGCAAATAATACAAATAATTAGCCAAATCACTGGTATAAGATTTTACGGTGTTTTCACTTTTCATTTTCTCAGAAATAAGATAATACTGATATTCAGTTAATAATTCATCCATTTTACTGAACCTCCAAAAAAGTCATTTTAAGACATGTTAATAATGCATATATCATAATCACGATTGTTACTCTCACCAAAACATTAAAATATTTTTGACCTGTATCATTAAAAGTTCTTCTCCCATTAATCGAAAATTTTATGCTTTTATTAGCCAAATATATGAGAGTTGGAAGAATTATTATCCCTTCTAAGATAGCATAAGTAATAAATTGCATGATGCCAAACATGGCACTGCTTTTTAGGCAAACACCTAAAGTAACACCTATCATAAAACTCTTAAAAAAGGTAATAAAGTAGGATAGACAAAAACCAAAAGGAATCATACCAAAAAACCAAAGAACAAAAAAATACCAATAATTTAATGAAAAAGAATTTAAAAAAATTTGAACATAACTCTTCTTTTCTTCATCAATTTCATATACTGTTTTAGGCAAGGTATTAGTGGAAAAAATACCAATCAAAAAGCCGATGATGATGGTAATAATAATGGATAGAACTGTTTTAGTAGGACGTATTTGAAAAAATTTTTTCACAATATCAACTTCTTTTAAAGAATTTTTAAAAGAATATGATTGCCAATATAAACATATTTTTGTGGAATATAAATTTTATCCCCTTTTTCTCTTAACATCCCTTCTACTATTAAATTTTGAATTTTAGGAAAAGCATCAAAAATTTCAAGAGAATATTTTTTTAAAAAAGCACTTTTTGAAATTCCTTCACACTTTCGAAGACCAAGAATTATTTCTTCCTTCATTTTTTCTTCCAAAGTGATATAATCATTTTCACTCATAATTATTTTATTATTACGAATCCCTTCTAAATATTGATTTAAATTATCAATATTTTTGGATCGATAACTATTCAAATAACTACATGCAGAAGGACCTATGGCAATATATTCTTCACAATTCCAATATATGAGATTATGAATGGATTCATACCCTTTTTTTGCAAAATTACTCGTTTCATAGTGAAAATATCCATTCTTTGTAAGAAAACTACATACGTGATGATACATCTTACTTTCTAACTTTTCATCTATCAAGACTAATTGATTATTTACATAAAGGTGATGAAAAATAGTATGTTCTTCTAGTATTAAAGAATAGGCTGAAATATGAGTAGGTTTTAATTGAATTACCAATTTAAGATCCTCATCTAAATCATCTAGTGTTTCAGTTGGTAAGGCATACATCAAATCAATATTGATATTATTTATATGATATGTATGAAGAAGATGGATTTTTTTTTCTAATTCATCATAAGAAAGGATGCGATTGATTAGGTTTTGCAATCTTGGTGAAAATGTCTCCACCCCAATACTCACCCTTGAAATGTGATATTTAGATAATAAAATTGCCATTTCTTCTGTTATATCACTTGGATTGAGTTCTATGGTAAATTCTTTTAAATTTAGAAAGTTGACATATTGACTTAAATTCAAAAATAATTTTTCAAGCAACTCTAATTTTAAACAAGAAGGACTACCACCGCCGATATATAAGGAATCGAAAAGATAATCATCTAGTTTTTTTATTTTCATCTCCTGAGAAAGAGCATCAATAAACTTTTCTTTAAGATGATCACTAGCTACCAACTTATAAAAATCGCAATATGGACAAATTTTATTACAAAAGGGAATATGAACGTATAGACCAAACATATAAAACTCCTTGACTTAATTATAGCACATTATTTTAATTTTGTAAAAGAAAAAATAGTAGTCTAAGGTAATAAACTACTATTTTTCATCATCTAATTGCAATACCGCTAAAAAAGCTTCTTGAGGAATTTCAACACTACCTACTTGTTTCATTCGTTTTTTTCCTTCTTTTTGTTTTTCAAGAAGTTTCTTTTTTCGGCTTATGTCACCACCATAGCATTTAGCAAGAACATCTTTGCGCAGTGCAGCAACATTTTCTCTAGCAATAATTTTACTATTTACGGCAGCTTGAACCGGAATTTCAAATTGTTGACGAGGAATTAATCCTCTTAATTTTTGAGTAAGGGCTCTTCCTCTTCGATAAGCAAAATCTTTATGTACGATTACACTTAAAGCATCTACTCTTTCACCATTTAATAAAATATCCATTTTTACTAGATTTGATTCACGATAATTTGATAAAGTATAATCCAGTGATGCATAACCTTTAGTGGAAGATTTTAAACGATCAAAAAAATCATATACAATTTCAGATAATGGAATGTCATATCGAATTGAGGCTCTTGTTTGTTCTATATATTTCATATCAACAAATGTCCCTCTTTTATTCTGACAAAGTTCCATGATAGGACCTATATATTCGGTTGGAACCATAATCGTTGCTTCAACATATGGTTCTAAAATTTTTTTGATTGTAGTAAAATCGGGCATCGCACTAGGATTATCAATAGAAATTTCATTCCCATTTGTTAATTCAACATGATATTCAACACTTGGAGCAGTAGCAATCAAATCAATTTTAAATTCTCGCTCAATTCTCTCTTGTATAACATCCATATGTAGTAATCCTAAAAATCCCGTTCGAAAACCAAAACCCAATGCTTGTGAAGTTTCAGGTTCAAAAATGAGAGCCGCATCATTTAATCTTAGTTTCATCAAAGCATCTTTTAATTCTTCATATTTATTTGGTTCAACCGGATATAAACCACAAAAAACCATTGAATTCATTTTTCGATATCCTGGTAATGGTTTGAGAGTAGGCGTTTCTTGATGAGTAATAGTATCACCAACATGAACAGTCTGGACATCTTTTATGCTACATGCTATCCATCCTACATCACCTACAGTTAAAAATTCACGAGCTTTAGGTTTAGGTGTATTCACTCCTAATTCTACAACCTCATAAGTTGCACCTGTTGCCATCATTTTTATTTTCTCACCAACTCGAACTGTACCATTGACAATTCTAATCGAAGGAATAACTCCCTTATAAGCATCATAATAGGAATCAAAAATTAATGCTTCAAGTGGTAGTTCTGGATCCCCTGTTGGTGCTGGAATTGTTGTAACGATTTTTTCAAGTAATTGATCAATTCCGATTCCTTCTTTTGCACTTGCTAAAATCGCATCGCTAGCATCAAGGCCAATAATATCTTCCACTTCTTTTTTTACTTTTTCAGGGTCAGCAGATGGTAAGTCAATTTTGTTGATTAAAGTAATAATTTCTAAATCATTATCTATGGCTAAGTAAACATTAGCTAAAGTTTGTGCCTCAATTCCTTGGGCAGCATCAACAACCAAAACAGCTCCCTCACATGCCGCAAGACTTCTTGAAACCTCATAAGTAAAATCAACATGTCCTGGTGTATCTATTAAATGGAAAATATAATCATGTCCATTATTAGCATGATAATTCAATTCTACAGCATTTAATTTAATCGTAATTCCTCGTTCTCTTTCTAAATCCATCGTATCTAACAGTTGCTCTTTCATTTCTCTTAAATCAACTGTTTTAGTTTTTTCTAAGATTCGATCTGCAAGTGTACTTTTTCCATGATCAATATGAGCTATAATTGAAAAATTGCGAATGAATTTTTGTCTTTCTAAAAGTTCTTTTCTATTTATCCCATTCATTTTCATACCCTTTTTTTGCGCAATCGAATTAGTAAATATAGATTAAAAATTTTTTCAACCTCTCTAATTCGCCTTTTTAGCCATTTTCATTATGTCTAATTATATCTTAATTTCTATCTTTTTGCAAGTAGTTCGTTTTTTTTATACTAAATGGCTGTATTAGGTTCAATATTATTTAAATCAAGGTAGTTTGCTATTATTCCATAACGATGAGCAATTTCTTCAAATGAAGATTTAGCATGAGGATTTCCATATTTGATTGATTTAACATTTACACTCATTAATAATTCTTCAAAATGCACCTGTGTATTGGTAATTAACCCATTTGGTTCAATTTTTGCAAAGGGAATAATTATATCAACCTCACCTTTAATAGTTTTTACATTGCACATTTTATTAATTACTATTATTTTAGAAGTAAAATGGTATTTTTTAATAAACTCTCTTAGTTTATGTGTCATATTTCCCACAATTATTTTCATGATATCACCTATAATTATTTTATGAAATAATACAGTAACAGTTCCAAAAAAATATAAAAAGCCATAGATTTTTCAAAATCTATGACTAAAATTCTTTAATGATGATTTTACCAGCTTGTTTGGTCTTTTTCATATCAATAATTCTTTGATTAGAACTTCCTCTATAAACTAAAGAAATATCTTTTAACTTTAAATCAAAGCGACCATCTATCAGATAATCTATAGTATCTAAAATTTGTTTCACTTCGAGATCATTCATTTCTATTAATTCTTCCATTCGATATCCCGAAAAAACGACAATATTTTTATTAGGATATAGCGTTTTAAAATCAAAAATAAGCCTCAAAATGGCGGTTTTTTGAGAAAACGGTTCTCCACCGCTAATTGTAAGTCCACTCATATATGGATAAAGTTTCATCTCTTCAATCATTTCATCTGTATCAATTACTTTTCCCCCATTAAAATCATGTGTATCAGGATTATGGCAACCAGCACAATGATGAGGGCATCCTTGGGTAAAGACAACGAATCTGATTCCTGGTCCATCAACAATAGACTCACTGATTGTTCCTGAAATTCTAATTTTCATGATTAGCCTTCAGATGCTTTACTCTATTTTCAACTTCATCGCGTTTTGCGTCATTAAAGCGATCAAGCGTACCCACTAGATAGCCAGTAATTCGTCTAATTCTTTCAAAAGGTACACTATCTTCGGTTCTACCACATTTTGGACATACATTATCTATAATACCATTGTATCCACATATACTATCTCGATCAACAGGATGATTAACGGCACCATATCCAATTCCTTCTTCTTTCATACATCTAATGATAGATTCAAAGGCATCTAGATTTTTGGCAATATCTCCATCTACTTCAATATATGAAATATGTCCACCATTGGTAAAAGCATGATATGGAGCTTCTTTTTTTATTTTTTCAAAAACAGAAATATTATAATAAACAGGAATATGAAAAGAATTCGTATAAAATTTATGATTTGTTATTCCTTCAATTTCCCCAAATAATTCACGATCCATTTTTACAAACCGACCGGATAATCCTTCAGCAGGTGTTGCAATAAGAGAAAAATTTAGTTTATATTTTTTAGAATAGCGATCAATTTTTTCACGCATATGACCAATAATTTCAAGACCTAATTGTTGAGCTACCTCACTTTCACCATGGTGTTTGCCAATTAGTGCTTTAAGGGTTTCCGCAAGTCCAATAAATCCTATTGTAAGGGTACCATGTTTGATGACTTCTGAAACCTTATCATCACGATGTAGTTTGTCACTATCCAACCAAATTTTTTGTCCCATTAAAAAAGGAAAATTATATACGTATTTATTCTGTTGTATCTCAAAACGCTCAAGAAGTTGATTGGCACAAAGATCAATTAAGTAATCTAAATTTTCATAGAATTTTTTAATACGTTCTTTTTCGTCAACAACATTCATTAATTTTAGGGCAATTCGTGGTAAGTTAATAGATGTAAAACTTAAATTACCGCGACCGGTTACAATTTCTTTACTAGGATCATATACATTAGCAATGACTCTAGTACGACATCCCATATAAGCAACTTCCGTTTTATAATCACCTGGTTTATAATATTGTTTATTATAAGGTGCATCAATAAAAGAAAAATTTGGGAAAAGACGTTTACCTGAACATAACATTGATTTTTTAAACAAATCATAATTAGGATCTTCTGGATTATAGTTAATTCCTTCTTTTACTTTAAAAATTTGAATAGGAAAAATTGGTGTTTCGCCATTTCCAAGTCCTCTCATAGTAGCATCTAACAAACAGTGCATTACCATTCTACCTTCATCGGAAGTATCTGTACCATAGTTTAAAGAACTAAATGGCACTTGCGCACCAGCTCTAGAATGCATCGTATTTAAATTATGAACTAGAGCTTCCATTGCTTGATATGTAGCATCATATGTTTCATCTTTCGCCATTTGAAATGCCATATCAAACGTTTTTCCCTGTATTGGACCGTATTTTTGATTTAATGCTTGATAAATTTCTTCTTTTGCAAACGCATCATTCATTCGAATTTCTATATTATGATTGGCTTCAATTTGTGCAAACATCAATTTAAATTCATCATCACTAACTGTAGCACCTTCAAATTCCAACATTCTTTCAAGTGCTTTTCGTAATTCTTTTTTATATGTTTTTCTCACTCCAAGAGCCATTGCATAGTCAAAGTTAGGAATACTTTGACCACCATGTTGATCATTTTGATTTGCTTGAATGGCAATACATGCCAATGAAGCATAACTTCTTATTCCATTAGGTTCTCTTAAAAAACCATTGCCAGTAGAAAATCCATCCTTAAATAAATCAATTAAATCAATTTGACAACAAGTCATCGTTAAAGCATAAAAATCAAGATCATGAATATGAATATCACCTTTGATATGTGCTGTTGCAAATTCTGGTTTAATTAAGTCGTTTAAATAAAATTGTTTTGCTGCCTCACTACCATATTTTAACATCATTCCCATTGGGGTATCCGCATTAATGTTAGCATTTTCTCGCTTTGAATCTTCATCTTTTGAATCTTTAAATGTAATATCATGAAGTGATTTCATTAAGTTGGTTTTCCGTTCACGTACCTTTGTACGTTCAGCACGATATCTGATATATGCTTTTGCAATTTCGGCTTCTCCCATTTCAATTAAAACATTTTCAATAATATTTTGCACTTCTTCAACCGAAATATTTTTATTATCATAATCTTTATTAACACAATCAATAACTTTATTTGTAATCATTTTACATAAAGTTACATCATCATCTCCACAAGCAAGTTGAGCTTTATAAATCGCTTTTTCTATTTTTTGAGGATCAAATACTTTCTTTCGTCCGTCTCTTTTAATAATTTTTTTTACCATAATAATCCTCCTTATAATTTGTAATTTTTTTAATTTTTTTGTAAAATCTTACAAAATGTGAAATGATTATATTATAATTTTTTTCTTAAATCAAGCAAATAGTTTCAGAATATTTTTCCAAAAAAAAGTTAATATTTTTCTTGCAATTTTATTAAAAATATGATAAGTTAAAGCGAGGTGAGAAGTATGCCATATCTAGTCATTGCAATCATATTTATCATAATTTTAAGTGTCATCTTTTCGTCATTTATGCCAAAAATAAAAACAAAAAAGGCGTATGATGAACTTCTAAGTTATTTAAAACAAACTGATTTAAACTATTCAATTGAAAAAATAAAAAATGACATTTTTGACGCTAAATTAAATATTAACTCTACTCATTATTATATTAAATTTCTAAATATACCAGCATATAGTGAAATTCAAATCAATAATAAAACGACATGGGAATTAAAATATGGAGCAAAAGAACAACCTGGAAAAGCCCAACCCCATAAACGTTACTTAAGTGAACTTTCATCTTTTCTAGGAACTGATTTTGGCAAGAATATTAATAAAATCATCATTGTTTTCCCTAAACCTAAAAAAATTGTTAAATATATAAATGAATCTGAAATAATATTTGTCAATAGTAAAACCGATTTATATGGAACCCGTATTCTTACTAAAGACAATTTTGGCTTATTTAAAAAGTAAAAACTTATATAATTATCAAAAACTGATATTATATAAGTTTTTTATTTTACAAATTTTTATTTTATATTTTCTACTTGCTTTTTCATAAAAGTAATCACTTCATCATAAGAAAGTTCTACTTTTTCTAATGTACGACGGTTTTTCAATTCACAAATATTTTCACAAGCTTTTCTGCCAACTGTTATAATATATGGAATGCCGATTAATTCCCAATCTTTAAATTTAAAGCCAGGTTTTGCTTCACGATCATCTAATATAATTTCGACTTTTGTATCATTCAATTGATCATAAATATAGTCAGAACCTTTTTTTATTACCTCATCTTCATAATTGATTGGTACGATAACAGCATGATAGGGAGCAACATTGAGTGGCCAAATAATTCCAGACTCATCATGATTTTGTTCAATGATACTTGACATTGTTCTTGTAACTCCAATTCCATAACATCCCATAACAATTGGGACGTGATTACCTAATTCATCTTGATAAGTGCATTTTAATGGTAAAGAATATTTTGTACCCAATTTAAAAATTTGACCTATTTCAATTCCTCTTTCCATTTTAAGAAAATTACCACAAACAGGGCAAAGATCATCTTTACGAACGGTTCGTAAATCAAAAACTTCTCCATCAAAATCACGTTTGAAATTTACACAAATGAAGTGATAATCTTTTTTATTAGCACCAACTACAATATTATGCATACAAGCAACTTCTTCATCTACTAAAATTTTAATACTAAGTCCAACAGGACCGACAAAACCTTCAAATGAATTGATATTTAAAATATCTTCATTAGTAGCAAGAACCAATTCATGTTCAGCAATCTTCAAAGCATTCACAACTTTGATTAGATTGACTTCTCTATCCCCTCTTACCATTACTAAAACAAGTTCATTCGTAGATAAATTGCGATAAACCATTGATTTTGCAATATCTTTTTTACTCAATTTTAAAAATTCGCTTACTTCATCAATAGTTTTTTTATTAGGAGTTAAAACCAATTCCATTCCTTTTTCTTCAATCGTATGATGATATCCATCAAGTTTGGCTTGCGCTTTCTCTTCATCTGCCGCATATTTGCAATACTCACAATAAATAATATCACTTTCTCCAACATCAGAAAGAGCCATAAATTGATGTGAACCATCTCCGCCTATTGCACCAGTATCAGCTAATACTACTTTATAATCAATCCCAAGACGTGTAAAAATTTTTTCATAAGTTTTATACATCAATTGATATGAATCATTTAATCCTTCTTCATTTAAATCAAATGAATAGGCATCTTTCATAATAAATTCACGCCCTCGCATAAGGCCAAAACGTGGTCTCAATTCATCCCGATATTTTGTTTGAATTTGATATAAATTAATTGGCAAGTTTTTCCTAGATTTTATTTCATTTTTTACTAAATCAGTAAAAATTTCTTCGTGTGTTGGACCAAGACAAAATTCACGATTATGACGATCTTTAAATCTCATAAGTTCTGGACCATATTTTTGCCACCTACCAGATGCTTCCCATAACTCCTTCGGTTGAATAGCACTTGATAATATTTGAAGGGCACCTGCTCTATCCATTTCATCTATGATAATATTTTCAATTTTATTAAGAGTCCTCAATCCTAATGGTAAATAATTATATACTCCTGCAACCAATTTTCTAATCATACCTGCTCTAATTAAAAGAATATGGCTTGCGATAATCGCCTCATTTGGGGCTTCTTTCAATGTTGATATGAGCATTTTACTTGCTTTCATAATACTTCCTCCATAAAACATTACCTATTATATCACAATCTATCTTTTTTTTCTAATGATTTACTATCCAGTCTTGCCCAGAAAATACAACCAAAAATAAAATTGCCCTTTTTAAAAAGGACAATTTTATCAACTATTTTCCTGAAATAGCAAGAGATTTAACTTTTAAAGTCGGTGAAGCAACCCCTACAAAACGTTTTTCAATATCATTGCCAATCGCTTCTATATTTTTCATCATTTCAAAAAAATTACCTGAAGTGACAAAAAGAGTAATTGGTTTATCAATTTTGCCATTTTTAATCATATAACCAGAGGACTGTACATTAAAATCACCAGAAATTGGATTTAAACCTGCATGAAGTCCATTTACTTCTGTTATATAAATTCCTTCTTCAACTGTAGAAATAATTTCATCTTTTGATAGATTCCCCTCTTTAATGAATAAATTCGTAGGTTCGGTTGAAATACTTCCAGCAGTTGACATTTTAAATCCATTACCTGTTGGCGCAACATGGAAATAATGTGCAGTTTTTAGACTATGTAATAATCCATTAAACACTCCTTTTTCAACAACAGCCTTTGTTTTGCATGGAACACCTTCATCATCAAAAGAAGATTTAACAAGAGCATCATCATAGAAAGGATCATCCATGATTGTAATATTATCTCCAAAAATCTTTTCACCAACTTTGTCAGCAAGAATTGTCATTTTCTTTAAAGCAGCTTCTCCTGTAAAAACAGATGAAAAAGCGCTTAATAATTCGGTTGCTACATCTCTTTTAAATACGACTGGATATTTTCCCGTTTTAACAAAACCAGCACCAAGTTGAGCAAGAGCAGCTTCAGTTGCCTCTTTTATAATTCGATCTTTTTCAATTTGTTGAAAGGATGGATTTATATCACCTGCAAACCCCATTGCAGTCTGATCACCTTCGGCTGCTAATGGACCAACAATAGTCGTTGTATAGGAATATGATCGACTTAAATCCAGTCCTTTTGAATTCATAATTTGAACTTTTTGTGAAGTTTCACTATATTGGCAATAACCAACCTTTACTATTTTAGGACTAACCGCTAATGTTTTCTTTTCTAAATCCTGTAACATAGCAACTTTCTCAGCAGTTGAATAGTTTTTATAATCAGATTCTAAATTTGGTACTTCTTGATAAGTAGCTCCACTTGCATACATAAATTCTTCTTCAGTTGAAGAAATGAGTTTAACATTTTCTAATAATTGTTGGAGTAAAATTTCCATTGTGTCATCGTCAAGAGTTTCAGTGTAAACATATCCCATTTTCCCATTTAATAAGCCTCTAATAGAAACTCCAAAAAGTTTTTTAACGTTATATGATTCAAGATTACCTTCATCTACCTTGATAGTATTACTTTCTGAGGTACTTGCATAAATTTCGACTGCTTCTAGACCTAGTTCAAGACCACGAGCAATTATTTGTTCAAATTTCATTAATTGTTACCTCCTTTTCCACCTACTGTCATATGGGAAACACGAATTGTAGGTTGACCTACAATTGTCGGAATAGAACCACTTTCAGATCCACACATACCATAACCACATGACAAATTATTGCCAATCATATCAATTCTAAGTAAAACATCTTTACCAGAACCTACTAAAGTAGCACCTTTAACCGGTTTAGTAATTTTGCCATCTTCAATCATGTATGCTACATTTACCGCAAAATTAAATTCACCCGTAGCAGGATTTACAGAACCACCACCCATTTCTTTAGCAAAAAGACCATATTTGGTATTTTGAATAATTTCTTCAAAAGTCGACTTGCCATTTAAGAAATACGTATTTGTCATTCTCGATGTAGTTTGATATTTGTATGATTCTCTTCTTGAAGAGCCGGTTATAGGGTGGTTCATCTTGCGAGAATTGCGTTTATCAACAAGATAAGTTTTTAAAATACCATTTTCAATTAAAACATTGCATTTAGATGGTGTCCCCTCATCATCGACATTAATTGAACCCCAAGCGTTTAAATTTGTTCCATCATCAACTGCATTTACAATGTCACTAGCAACCTTTGTACCAATTTTGCCACAAAAAACGGACATTCCTTTTGCAACGGAAGTAGCTTCTAATCCATGCACACATGCCTCATGTAAAATTACACCACCAAAGCCATTGTGAATGACTACTGGCATCTCACCACCTTGCATTTCATCAGCATGAAGCATCTCAATTGTATCCTTGGCAACATTTTTTCCAAATGCATACGCATCAAACCCATCATACATTTCCATTCCTTGATTTCTACCAAAACTACCAAAACCAGGTTGCATAGATGTTCCATCATTGCCTACAACTTGAGTAGCAATTCGGTTATTGCATCGGTAGTCAGTTTGCCAAGTCGAATCGCTAGCAAAAACAAAAATTTCTTGCTCCTTCTTTGCGATAGTTGAAACAACTTGTACAACTTCATCACTATAATCTTTGGCTCCTTTATTGGCTTTTGATAATAAATCTATTTCTTCATTTAAATTATTACCTCTAACTCTTAGAGGATGAACTACTAATTCTACATTTTTTTCAACAAAAGGCTCTACTTCTTTATGCTTTGTACCTGAAAAACTATCCGCTAATGTTTTAGCGGCCACAAGTAATTCCTCTTTACTATATGCAGTAAGCGAACAATTTACTTCCGTATTACCTTTAATGATACGCAAAGCAGCACCTGTCACTTTAGAAATATTGACTTTGGAAATTTTATCAAGCCGCATTTCAATTGAATCATTGCGTGTATTTTCTATAAATACTTCAGCAAAATCACCACCTGTTGACAAGGCAACATCTAGAATTTCTTTAGCTAAAGATTCATTGATACCAAAAACTTCTTTATGTTTTACACTCATACTCTTACCTCCTATAATTAATACTTGTATTTTAACATATTCAAAATTTTTTAGCAATTAATCTAATAATTAAATACACTGAAAAGGCTTTCATTAACTTTTTTTAAAAAAATAGTCACAACTCTTTACTTGTGACTACTTCAAAATAACATTTATTTTATAGCATCAAACAGGTTTTCATTGATCCCATTGGTTAAAATATCTCTTACTAACTTATTTTCTTCAGCCTTATCTAATGATTTGCCAGCAATCTTAGAAACATCTCGAATGACTTGTCTAATACTTTCCTCATTGTTCAAATCCATTTGTCTCACTTTTTCAACTAAGGCAAAAACTGCTTCAGGTTGAATATTGTTTTCAGAAATAAAATTCATTATTTTGTTTAAATTCATCACATTCACCTCAGTCTATTATATGACAAAGACCCAAAAAAAGTGACAAATTTTATTTTCTTAACTCGGCGATTTCATAAATTAATTTTTCAGTTTTGTTCCAACCAATACAAGGATCAGTAATAGATTTGCCATATATCCCCTCATCTAGTCTTTGGCAACCATCCTCTAAATAAGATTCAATCATCAGTCCTTTTACTAATTTTTTGACGTCATCATTGTGTCTTGTACTATGTAAAACTTCTTTTGCAATTCTAATTTGTTCTAAATATTTTTTACCCGAATTTGAATGATTCGTATCAACGATTACTCCAGGATGTAAAAGATTACTCTTCTGATAAGCCTCATATAGCAATATCAAATCTTCATAATGATAATTAGGGCTTGAATGTCCTTGTCTATCTACATATCCTCTTAAAATTGCATGGGTAAGCGGGTTGCCACCGCTAGTAACTTCCCAACCACGATAAATAAACGTATGCGAACTTTGAGCAGCTTTGATTGCATTCATCATGACTGAAAGATCACCACTAGTAGGATTTTTCATACCAACAGGTATATCTAGACCGCTTGCGGTAAGCCGATGTAATTGGTCTTCTACCGATCTTGCGCCTATAGCAACATAGGATAATAGATCAGAAAGATAGCGATGATTTTCAGGATAAAGCATTTCATCAGCACAAGAAAAACCAGTTTCATTTAACACACGCATATGTAATTTTCTAATCGCAATCAACCCTTTTAACATATCAGGATTTTGATTAGGATTAGGTTGATGAAGCATTCCCTTATAGCCTTCACCTGTTGTTCTGGGCTTATTCGTATACACTCTTGGTACTAAAACTAATTTTTCTTTAACCGCTTCTTGAACTTTAGCAAGGCGAGTAACATAGTCAACGACCGCATCTTCCCGATCAGCCGAACATGGACCAATTACTAAAAGAAACTTATCACTTTGTCCTGTAAAAATATCATATAATTTTTGATCATTTAACTTCTTTGCCTTCATTCCTTCTTCGCTTATTGGGTACATTTCCTTAATCTCTGCAGGAATTGGCAATTTTCTTTTAAATTCCATATTCATGAATTCATCACATCCTATTTATCAAAATATGATCTACGCTTGGTAGATAATCTCATCATTTTTTTTATTGTTTCTGCATCTTCTCTCGCAAGTGCATCTCTTAATTTTTCAAATTCTTGTAAAAATAAATCCATTTGAGATAAAAGTTCATTTTTATTCATCAAAAATAATTCACTCCACATTTGTTCATTAATTTTGGCAATTCTTGTCAAGTCTCTAAAAGAATCTCCTGTATATTCCACCAAATGTTTTGAATCTTTGCAAGTCATCAAAGTAATCGCAATACAATGGGTCAATTGTGACAAAAAGCCAATCATTTCATCATGCTTTTCTGGTGTTAAAATAGAAATATTTTTAAAACCCAATATTTTTCCCATTTCAACAATTGTATCTATTGCTTTAGTCGTATTCTTACTAGTAGGAGTGATAATAAAATTGGCTCCTTGAAAAATTTTTTTATCACTATTTTCAACACCATATACTTCTTTACCTGCCATTGGATGGGCAGGAACAAATTCGACAGTATCTTTCAAAAGTGCCTGAATCTTAAAAACAATTTCTGATTTTACTCCAGTAACATCGGTTATCAAGGTCCCATCCTTAAAATAGGATTGATAGGTTTCTATCCATTCTACAAATATTTTAGGATACAAAGCAAAGATAACAATATCAAACATTTGTACATATTCTTTTTCAACAAACGAAATACCCGATTGTATGATTCCTTTTTTTAAAGCAAAATCAATTGAATCCCTATCTTTCGTAATAGCACCTACTTCAAAGCCCCAACTAGTAAGTGCCTCAGCATATGATCCACCTATTAGACCCAAACCAATAATTAATATTTTATGCTTCTTTGTCAAATTCATATTCTATATCTACTCCTAATGTTTCTAACTGACTAAAAAAGGTAGGATAACTTTTATTGACAGCTTCATACCCACTAATTTTACCACCAAATTTAGAAAGAAGAACAGCCAGTGCCATAACGATTCGATGATCATTGTGACCATCTAAAATTTCTAAAGGCTTATGTAAGGGCACTTTTTCAATGATTACCTTGTTTTCGCCAACATCTATTTTAGCACCAAACTTTTCTAATTCCTCTTTCATCGCAATGGCTCGATTGCTTTCTTTGATAGCAAGTCTTTTGGTACCGGTTAAAACCACACCATTTTTAAAACAACCAATCATCATTAAAATGGGGCCTAAATCTACACAGTTAGAAATATCTAACGTAGGCATGTTTTCCTCTAATTCTTTAAAATATTTTTTATATCTTTTATCACCCTGATAACTAGATGTTTTTAACCCTTTTACTTTTACAAAGCCATCTAATAAATTAAACGCATCCAAAAAAGCGGCATTTGAATAATCTGCTTCAACTACTTCTTCAATATTAGTAAACGTTTGTCTTCCTTTAATGTCAATCTTATTTCTATACATTTGAACTTCTATTCCACATTTTTTTAAAACATCAATAGTAATTTTGATATAATCTTTACTTTCTAAACCATTTTTTATTATAATTTTACTATCATCTTGGAGTAGTGGCAAACAAAATAGCAAACCTGTAATAAACTGACTACTAATTCTTCCATCTATAATATATTCACCGGGCTTTAATGAACCATTTAAATATAGATTTTCTTCATCTTTTTCGTAATGAATTTGTTGATGATGAAATATTTCTTCGTATACGCTAAGTCCTCTTGACATTAAAGTTTTGCTACCTTTAAAATGAATTTTCTTTTCCATAAGAAGACAAATCGGAATCAAAAATCTAAGCGTACTGCCACTTTCGTAGGCATCAATGAAAATTAAATCTTTTTGTTCTGTTTTCTTTATTCCTTGAATCACTATTTGATTATCTTCAAATTGGTAACTAGCCCCTAAAGCCTTTAGTCCATTTAGGGTTGCATGGATATCTTGATTCAATTCAATATTTTTTATTATACTCACACCTTTAGCAAGTGCTGCTCCAATTAAAAGACGATGGGCATAACTTTTTGAAGGTGGTGCCATTACCTCACCTCTAGCAAGCGATTGATTAATTTTTATAATCATCATGTTCACCTTCTGATATCAAACCAATAAACCAGTCTATTGCTTCAAGATACCCCTTTAATCCATGCCCTTTTATTGTTTTTTTGGCAACGAATGATACATAACTGAGTTTGCGAAAATCTTCTCTATCATCAACTGCAGAAAGATGAACTTCAACAGTTTGAATGGAAACAGCTTTGAGAGCATCTAAAATTGCAATGGAAGTATGGGTATAAGCACCTGGATTAATAATAATCCCATCCACTTTATCAAAATAAGCTTGTTGAATGCAATCTACGATGGATCCCTCATGATTAGATTGATAAATATCTACACTTATTTTTTTATCCTCAGCATATTTGTTAATCATATCACATAAATCCTGATATGTCTTTTTACCATAAATTTCTGGTTCTCTTATCCCTAACATATTAAGATTAGGTCCGTTTATTACCAATAATTTCATATTTTCATCCTCTCAATAATTTCATCAACTGCATTTGTCAAATCATGATTGTTATCAATTACTATATCACAAAATTTTTTATAGAGCAATTTTCTTTCAAGATAACACGTTTCTAACTTTTCTTTGGTGGCTGTAAGTGGTCTGTCACTCGTAGCAATAAGGTTATCTAAACTACGATTTAATAAAACAATTTTACCATTTTCTTTTAAATTTTCAATATTTACCTCTTTTAAAATCACTCCTCCACCCGTTGCAATTACTAAATTTGTTCTTTTTGAAACTTCCTCAATAACTTGACTTTCAACAATGCGAAAAGAATTTTCACCAAATTTTGAAAAATATTCGCTAATCTCCATTTGAATTCGTGATTTGATTAATTCATCTGTGTCAATAAATTCTTTATGCAAACGTTTAGCAAGCATACTTCCAATCGTTGTTTTTCCAGATGAAGGCATTCCGATTAAAACTATATTTTCTTTTTCTTGAACTAGATGATGATAGATACAATCTATTTGTTCTTCATTTAAATTTTTGTCTTGAAATAAACGACTAGCATAAAAAGCTTGGGCAACCAACATATACAGACCACCAATTGCCGATATTTTTCTGTTTTGCGCTTTGACAATGAATTTGGTTCGAAGAGGATTATATATCACATCAACCACTGCTTCTAATTTTTTAAAATTATGAAGATGGATAGGTAAACAATCAGTATTAGGATACATCCCACAAGGTGTCGTATTGATGATAATATCGCAATCATTATGAATGCTAATAGCCTCTTGATAAGTGATGGTTTGAGCAGTTTTAGTTCTAGAAACAAAATAATAGTTTCTGCATCCCAAATCTTCAATCACTACTCTTGCTGTTTTAGAAGTACCACCACTACCTAAAATCAAGATTTTTTTTTCTTTACAATCCACCTTAAGTCTTTTCAATAGGGCCTTTAACCCATCATAATCCGTATTATACCCATATAATTTACCATCTTTATTGATAACAGTATTTATGGCTCCAATTCTTTTGGCTTGAGGAGAAATAAAATCAAGATAAGGTATAATTTTTTCTTTATAAGGAATGGTAACATTGATAGCATAAAAATCTCTTTTTATCATATAATCATGAAAGTTTTCTTCAGAAATCTCTAACAATTCATAGTCATTATTCCCTAATTGTTCATGAATTGTTTTAGAAAAACTATGTGTTAGTTTACCACCTATTAATCCATATTTCATGAAATTCCTCCTTATATTATATTTCAATATTATTTTTCCATATTTTTTAAAAAACTATCTGTCCCATATCTTGATGACAACATATCATATACAACAATTGCAACAATACTATCAATCACCACACATATTCTTCTTATAATAGCAGGATCATGTCTTCCCTTAATCTCTAATGAAGTATTGGTATGATTCAAAAAATCAATAGTATCTTGCTTTTGAGCAATTGAAGGAGTCGGTTTCACAACAGTATTAAATATAACGGGCATACCATTCGTAATGCCCCCATTGATACCACCATTATGATTAGTCAAAGTAACAATTTTATCTTTACTAATTTGAAAGGAATCATTGGCCGTTGAACCAGTCATTTTTGCAAAAGCAAAACCAGCACCAAACTCAACCCCTTTTACAGCACCTATTGAAAATAAAGCCTTTGAAAGTAATCCCTCTACTGAGTCAAACCATGGTTCACCTAATCCGCCAGGCAAATTTAAAATCGCTGTTTGAATAACCCCTCCAACGGAATCACAATGATGCTTGGCCTCTTCAAATATCTTCAAAAGTTTATCTTGAATATTATCAATAACAGGAAAATCACTAGTATTGATTTTATCTATTTCTGATTCAATATTATCGGTAAAATGACTATCGGTTATATCTTGACATCTTAAAATATGACTAGCAATTTTAATATTAAACTTTTCTAAAGCTTTTAAGCAAATTGCTCCTGCCGCAACAATACTTGTCGTAATTCTACCAGAAAAATGACCCCCACCACGATAATCTTCAAAACCATGATATTTCAAAAATGCAGTGTAATCGGCATGTGATGGTCTTGCTAGACCATACATTTTCTCATAATCACTACTTTTTTTATCTTCATTTGGAATTAAAATTGTTAAAGGAGCACCTGTGGTATAGCCATTAAAAACACCACTTACAATTTTATATTCATCCTTTTCAATTCTTGATGTCTCAAAAAAATGACTGGGTCTTCTTTTCGCTAATTGTGAACGAATAAATACATCATCTACTTGAAGACCAGGACACAGACCATCTAGTACTGCACCTATTATTTCACCATGGCTTTCACCAAAAATTGTCAAGATTAAACTATTACCTAGAGAATTCTTCATTTTCATCCTCCTTTATATATTGAATAAAATCATCTGATAAAATTGTTTTTATGATATAATGACCAATTTTATCAACATAAATTATAGATATTTTTTTCCCACTCACCTTTTTATCATGATAAATATAGTGTATTAGTTCATCCTTCTGAAAACTAACACTAGTAGGAAGGTGATACTTTTCCAAAATGCATTGAATCTTTGCTTTTACTTCTTTAGAACAAACATAAAGCATTCCTATTCCAACACATTCACCATGATACAATCTACCTTGAGAAAGACTTTCAATCGCATGGCCTATAGTATGACCAAAATTGAGCACCTTTCGTAACCCTTTTTCTTTTGGATCATTTTCCACTACCATTTTTTTGATTTTTAAAGCCTCAATAATAAACTTTTCTACATCATCTTCTAAACTTTTACTATTTGCAATTAAATTAAATAATTCTTCATTAAAGGTTGTTGCCATTTTGAGAGCCTCAACTAAACCTGAATACAGAATTCTCTTATCTAATGTCTTAAGTACTTCCACATCAATGATTACTTTCTTAGGTTGATAAAAAGCACCGATAATATTTTTAACCCCTAAATGATCAATTGCAGTTTTCCCACCAATTGATGAATCTACTTGAGCAAGTAGCGTAGTAGGAATATTATAAAAATCAATTCCTCGCATATAACTTGCGGCAACAAATCCACCCAAATCACCCACTACTCCGCCTCCAAGAGCAATTACGCAATCCGTTCTTGTAAAATTATTTTCAATCATAAAAGTTAAAATTTTTTGGAAATTTGCAAAATTTTTACTATGTTCTCCTTGTTCAATAGTATACAAAAAACTATGCTCCATTTGATTTTGAACTGTTTTAACATACGTACTCGGAATACCACTATCAGTCAAAATTAAGACTTTTTGCTTTATATCAATGTAATGATTTACTTTGTTTAAAGAACCTTTTTCAATGATGATATCATAAGGGCTATTTGAAATATTAACATTTAGTATCATATTTTACCTCGCATTACAACATATTTGAGCGATAAGTACCAACTAATTTTAAGCGATCACACACAGTTCTTAATTGAATAAGCATATCTTTTCCATCTTCGCTATTGATGTTACCATCAAGTTCTACATAAAAATAATAATTCCAAAGTAATTCTTTCATCGGTCTACTTCTAAGTGTTCGCATATTAAATCCATGTGCACCGATAATATTCAAAGTATTTGCAAGAGCTCCTGCTTCATTTTTTACAGTAAATACCAAGATAAAATGTTCACCCATTTTTGTAAGAGCATCAGGTAAGTTTTGAGATCTAGAAAGAGCCACAAATCTTGTTGTATTGTTGCGAGTAGTATTAATATTACTTTCAATTACTTTTAATCCATACAATTCTGCTGTGTCAACCGAAGCAATGGAAGCAATTGTATTATCATTTAATTTAGCAATTTCTTTGGCCGCAAGTGCCGTATTTGCATATTCAACCTCTTTAAAATGATGACTTTTTAAATAATCGCTGCACTGTGATAACGCTTGTGGATGACTATAAACCGTTTTTATCGTATCTATGCTAGCATCTACTGTACCAATCAAATGATGGACAACATCTAAATCCAAAATTTGATTAATAAATAAAGAACCAGAAAAAATTAAATCCATTACAGTACCAACATCCCCTGCGTAACTATTTTCAATAGGTAAAATTGCAACATCACATGAACCATTCTCAACAGCATGATATGTTTCCTCAAAATTTTTAAAAGATAGTAACGTAGCATTGTTAAACATCTTCTTAGCCGCAATATGTCCAAAGGCACCTTCAACCCCACAATATCCAACTTTTTGTCCTTCTAATAATCTAAATTGATATTTTTTAGACAAATCCATCACGGATTGTAAAAAATTAACATAATATTCACCGATAACAACATCTTCAACATATTTGCTATTTTTTAAAATTAATTCTTTTTCTCGCATCTTGTCTACAATTGGCAATGCATTTTCTTTTTTATAAAGAGCTACCTCTTTACTTGCTTCCATCCTCTCTTCAAAAAGTTTGGCCATCTTTTCATCAATTTCATTTATTTTTTTTCTTGCTTGTTCTAATTTTGTCATTTTATTCTCCTCTTAGCAATTTATACTCGTCAAATAATTTTTTAAAAGCTGACAAAGACCTTTCAATCATCTCAGTCTCAACACAATATGAAATTCTAACATATCCATCATATCCAAAAGAATCACTAGGAACAAGTAAAAGTTCATATTTTTTGGCTTTCTCACAAAAGGAAACCGCACTACTTTCCAGAGCTTTCATAAATAAATAAAAGGCACCATTAGGATAGACTATCTCATATCCATACTCTGTAAGATTTTTATATAATATATCTCGATTAGTTTTATAAATCATTAAATCAGAAGTCTGTCCAAGACAAAATGGAATTAAATATTGAAATATACTTGGTGCACAGACAAAGCCTAACGCACGTCCCGCACCACAAATCGCCTTAAATAACAACTCACCATGTTTTGCCTTATTCGAAACCAATAGATAGCCAATTCTTTCTCCTGGCAAAGATAAAGATTTACTAAAAGAATAACAAATTATACTATTTTCATAATAATTGGTTATAAAGGGAATAAAAATATCATCATATACCAACTCACGATATGGCTCATCTGAAATTAAGTAAATATTATGTTGATACTCTTTTTCTTTTGTAGATAAAATAGTAGATAATTTTTTAAGTTCATCTTCAGTTATAATTTTTCCTGTAGGATTGTTAGGAAAGTTAATAAGAATAGCTTTGGTCTTTTTCGTTATAGCAACTTCTAACCGATCAAAGTCAATTTGAAAACTTTCATCTAAACCATTCACCACTTTTAAAATACCCCCTGCTTTTTCAACAAATACCGCATATTCGGGAAAAAATGGTGCGAAAACAATTACTTCATCGCCACTATTCAAAATTGCGTTTAAGGAAATTGTTAAAGCCGCAGCTGCTCCCGCAGTTAAATATATTTTTTCCGCAATCTCATTACAGTTATATTTGTTATTCAAATACTCTGCTATCTTTTTCCTAACCTCATAATCACCTGCTGATGAAGTATATCCATGTAAAACAATGGGATTTTTTGTTGTAATAAGTTCAAGCAAACTATTCGTTACGACATTTGGACAGGGATTACTGGGATTACCAATGCTAAAATCAAAAACGTTATCTTCCCCAATTTCTTTTTTACGTTTCTTACCATACTCAAACAATTCCCGAATAACCGATGCTTTATTTCCTAATTCATACATCCTATCGTTCATTGAAATCACCCACCTTTAATGTCTATTTTTAATATTATAACATATTTTTTGTTTTTTAAAAAGAAATTAATACTTTTTAAAATTTTATAAAACAAAAAAGGATGAAAAAATTTCATCCTTTAGTAATATTTAACTTAATTTATATATAGATACGTCAGTTTGACCACTACTATAACAAGCAAAAAGTTTACTTGTATTATAACGTATCCAATTTCTTGTATATGTTCCGTTTGATTTCATCGTTGCAATACCATCTGTAGTTATTGAAATTGACCAGCTACCATTATCATTCAACGTATCACTTGTTCTCAAATAGTTAGAACTTGAACTTGCTGCATACAAATATCCTGAACCTGTATAAAAACCAAATTGATTTGTATTAGTACCTGCTGTCAAAGTTAAAATTTGTATACTATCATCAATAATCACTATATTATCTTGCTTAGTAATACTTGCAGCTGCTCTATTGTTATTATTTTGTGTAGTGGAAAGTGCATAATCATAATTTGAAGCTACTATCACAATTTGATCACCAATACTTAAATTAGAAACATCAGTAACCAACTTCCATTCTTTTTGTGGTTCACTTGTATTTGCCAAAATTGTTATATTAAACTCTTTAGTTTTAGTAATACCATTCAATGTATAACTAGCAACAAAGCAGACAATAACATCACTTTCTCCTATAGCAGGTCTTGTTATGGTAACAACTGCATCTCCTAAAATAGCATAATCGCTTGTTCCATCCTTTAAGCTCCAAGTAAGACCTTCTGATTCAGGTAGTGAGAAGTCATCACTTACTGAAGTCTCAACTTCTAAATTATTTAAAAATATGTCTATTTTTTCTTCATCTGTTAATTCTTGAGCTTTTTGTATTACTAAATTACCAGCTTGATTACTAGTATAGAAAGCAAAATAATTATTTCCAGAAGTATTATTTAATTGTAATTTTCTAGTAGAATCACTTACTGATAAAATTTGATAAAATTCTCCATCATATGTAATATTTAAAGCATATTTTTCATCAGAAAGATTGCTACTATTTCCTGATGACCAAGTAATATATTTTCCATCAAATGATTTTAAATAATAATTATCACCTGAGGTTTCAATTGTCCAAACTTGATTTTCTGCTTGATTAGTCACATCATTCAATATTGATGTACCTGTATCTATTGCTTGAAAACGTTTGGTACTTGCAGTACCTAAATCACTATTCATTATAAAATAATTACCAGAACTTCTTTTTGTAAAAATGATTACTTTATCACCATTGTTAAAAAGAGGTGGCGTTGCTTGCTCAATAACAATATCGAATGATTTAGTATATTCAACATTTTTATATAAGTATTTTGCCAAAATGGTAATAGTCGTTTCTTCATCATTGGATAAAACAATAATTTGATTGTTTTCAACTTTAACATTGCTATTAGCAGTTACTAATTCCCAAGTTAATCCATCTATTTTATCTAAGTCTGTAGTTTGACTAATTGATGCTGGTACATTTAGTGAATCTAAAATGGCATTAGCAAGATCCTCATCTTTTTGTTCAATAAATTGATGATTACCAACATTTGTAATTTGAGCACCATTATACCAATTAATAAAACCTGTAACGATAACTTCTTGATTTTCTTTTAAACTAATCGTATCAATATTGCCCCAAGTACTATCTCCACGTATAACAATTTGATTACCAAGACTATCAATGAAATTGGCATTGGATTTAGAAGCAATCTCTCCACTCAAATATGTTAATTTTATTTTGATAATTTTTGATTGCATTGCCTTCAATATTTCTTCATCAGGTAATGTATCTAACTCTACTACAGATGGAATTTCTTTGATTTCTCCCAATTCAATTTTTTCGATATTTTGTAATTCAGATAAGCCATTAAATAAAGTATATTCAGCTAAAATGGTTACTTCTTGACCTACATAAAATTCGTTATAGTTAAATTGAGAATCATCAATTTTATAAACCATTATAGCATCAGTAGCATCTTGGATTAAAATTGAAAAGCCATTGTTATTAGTCGAAATTGCTGTAACTATTCCAGTAGTTGCTACTACTGTTCCTTTATTTTCTTCTTTTATTTCACTGATTTGGTAAGTTCTCCACTTAGCAACCAACGTCAAGTGACCAGTAGTTCCTAAATTTATTTGTTCTACTTTATTGTCATTTACATACCAACCAACAAAAATATACCCTTTCTTTGTTGGGTTAAGTAAAGATATCGTATCTTCAACTGTATAAGAACTAGGATTAGAACTATTATTGATACTATCATTTAAATCGTAATTTATATTATAATTTATAATTTGCCATTTTGCAACAAGTTCTAAATTCGTAGTTACCTCATTATTAAAATCATATTCATCTTCGCCTATAAACCATCCCAAGAAATCATATCCTAATCTAGTTGGATGATCTGGTTCTAACACTTTATCAAAATGATTTACAATTTGATTACTGACATTTGTACCACCATTACTATTAAATTCTATAGTATGCTTTTGGAGTTCCCACTTCGCAAGCAATGTTAAATTTCCTGTACTACCTTTTTCTATTTTTTCTATCTTTACATCATTTACATACCAACCTAAGAAACTGTAGCCATTTTTAGTCGGATTATTTAAAATAAATTCATCATTCATAGTATAGGTAGTTGGATTTTCTGATTCTAAAATACCACCATCTAAATTATAGAAAAGATCATACGTAGCAAGTTCCCAAGTAGCTACTAGTGTTATTTCACCTAAAGTATTTTCTGGCAGATATTCTACTAATTGATTGTTTAAATACCAACCAGTAAAATTATACCCTTTTTTAGTTGGTTGATACAAAGTGAGTGGTAAATTATCAATTGTATACCCATTTTTATTATCAGGATGATTGATACCACCATCTAATTCGTAATGGATTGTATAATCAGCAAGTTCCCATTTTGCAACAAAATGAAGATCACCTTTGGTTCCTTCTGCAATAGAAGTAACTTTTTCACCATTTAAATACCAACCTTCAAAAACATAACCATCTCTAGAAGGAATACCAAGACTTATTGGCAAGTCATCTACAATATATTCATCTTGATTATCTATATGATTCACACCACCATCTAATTCATAGGTAATATGATATTTTTCATAAATAACTGTTATCGCTAAACTATACTCTTTATATACTCCCTCATCATATAAAGAATCTATTCTTGTAGTGATAAGTGCATCCCCAACCCCTACTGCAACAAGATTTCCATCTTCATCAATTTGAACCACTTCCGGATGATTTGTTGTAAAAGTTAATTTTCTACCATCATCGATTAGAAGTTTATAATCTATAGTCTGTTTTTCTCCTTTTAACATAATTTCTTCATAATCAAACTCTACTTCAAGTGAGTTATCTTTTATAACATTAACAATGGCAACATCATAAATATTGGGATTGTCAACACTATATACTTTGATACGAACTTGACCAATATTATGAGCAACTAACTTTGTATCTACAAAACTAGCTATTGAATTGTCATATGAATAATATGCAATCGGAGCATCACTTGGATTATTATTTTCGGTAACAACTGGAACAATTTCAAGACTTTGTCCAAGTCTTACTTCATAATTTGTTTCTTCAAGATCAATTTGAATACTAACTAATCTAGTACATGAAGTAATTGTAAAAAATGCACCAACGATTGCTAAAATTAAATAGATTTTTTTCGATAATTTTAACATACATTTTTTCCTTTCTAAAATATACGATATTAATTATATCATCTAATGTATCATATTTCAAGTAATTTCTTTTTTTAGTTGACAAATTTAAAGAAATAAGTAATAAAAAAAGAAGAAAATATTTTCTTCTTTTTCTCTATTCATCTTTTAGTGAACGATTCATCAATTCAGATACAGCTTTTTTAACACTATGTTGTTTGTAGATTACATTATAAACCGCATCAATAATTGGTGTTGAAAGTTTTAGTTTTTTAGAAGCCTCATATACAGCTTCGGCTGTTCTTGCACCTTCAACTACCATTGACATTGAAGCAATTGTCTCTGCAAGATTATTCCCTTTTGCAAGTTTTACTCCTGCTTGAAAATTTCTTGAATGATGCGAAGTTGTAGTTACAACCAAATCACCAACTCCTGTTAATCCATATATTGTATCTTCTTTTCCACCCATAGCAACAACAATTCTTTTCATTTCAACCAAAGCTCTTGCAATTAATCCTGCTCTTGCGTTATCACCATATCCACAACCTTCAAGCATACCAGAAGCAATTGCATAAACATTTTTAATGGCACTACATAATTCAGAGCCTACTAAATCTGATCCTGTATACACTCTAAAATACGTCGAATTATTAAATATTTTTTGTATTAACTTGGCATCCTCTTTATTCGTAGATACAGAACAAATCGTTGTTGGCAATTGTCTTATAACTTCTTCTGCATGTGATGGTCCGGTCAAAGCAACAAACCCTTTGATATAGTGCTGATCAATTGTTGCATTTAAGACCTCTGATACTCTCAAATAAGTATCTGGTTCTAATCCTTTTGAAGTATTGACAAAAAGTTTCGGTTTATCTATGATTTCATTAATTAAATGTAAAACACTTCTTAATACCTTAGTTGGAATACTCAAAACAATAATATCAGAAAAAGATATCACTTCTTTTATTGAAGTAGTCGCCTGAACTTCTAAAGGCAACATTCCAATTGGAAGTTTAGATACATTTGTATGAAAATGATTGATTTCATCAACTGTATTTTTATCAGTATCATAAAGTAACACTTGATAATGATTATCTCCAAGAATTCTTGCAAGAGCACTCCCCCAACTACCTGCACCTATAATTGAAACTTTTTCCATTAATTTTCCCGCTTTCTCAATATAATTTTAATTGGCGTACCTTCTAACATAAAAGCTTCTCGAAAACGATTTTCTAGATATCGTTGATAAGAGAAATGCATATAATTAGGATCATTTACAAAAAGAACAAAAGTTGGTGGTGCTATTTCAACTTGGGAACCATAATAAATTTTTATGCGATCGCCATTAAAAATGGGTGCTTGATTCATCAATGAAGCATCAAGCAAAATATCATTTAAAACATTTGTTGCCAGTCTTCTCGTATAGTTTTGCGAAACAATTTTTATTTGTTCAAAAAGAGTTTGAATACGTTGATTTTTTAGAGCTGAAACAAAAACAATTGGAGCATAACTTAAAAACAAAAAATTTTTTCTGATTTTTTCAGTATATTCTTTCATCGATTTTTCATCTTTTTCAACAGCATCCCACTTATTGACAACGATAATTACACCTTTGTTATATTCCGCAGCATAACCTGCAATTCTTTTATCTTGTTCTTCTATTTCCTTTGTTCCATCCAAAACAACTAAAACAATGGATGATCTCTCTATTGCCCTAATAGCTCGAAGAACACTATATTTTTCAGCATTTTCGTAAATTTTTCCTTGTTTGCGAATCCCAGCTGTATCTATGACAACATAATTTTTACCATCTTTTGTAAATTTAGAATCAATTGCATCACGAGTTGTTCCAGCAATATCGCTAACAATTACCCTTTCAGTACCTAGGATTGCATTGGTTAAAGAACTTTTACCAACATTAGGCTGCCCAATAATACAAAATTCAGTAGTATCATCATATCTTTTTACTTTTTTTTCCGGTAATAGTGCAATGATACGATCAAGCATATCCCCAATACCAATGCCATGCAAAGCACTTATTGCAAAAACCTCTTCAACCCCTAAATTATAAAATTCATAGATATTATCCATGAATTTTATGTCATCTATTTTGTTTGCGGCAACAATAACAGGTTTTTTACTTCGATGTAAAATATTTACCACATCACGATCTCCATTAGTAATTCCTACTCTTCCATCAGTAACCAAGACAATAACATCCGCCTCATCAATTGCTAATTGTGCTTGTGCCTTAATTTCTTCCATAAAAGGGACATTTTTAAGTTCAATTCCACCTGTATCAATTAATGAAAACTCTTGATCTAACCATTCACAATTTGTATATAGTCGGTCTCTTGTAATACCACTAGCATCATCAGTAATTGCTAATTTCTCACCTGCTAAACGATTGAAGATACTTGATTTCCCAACATTAGGTCTACCGACAATCGCAACTGTTCCTCTTTTCATAATTATTTTTCTTTCTTTTCTAAGTCAAGGTTTTCTAACATATCACCTATTGTATTAGTTGGTACTTCTTTTGCTTGTTCAGCAAAATATTTATCAAATGTATCTCTTTCCTTTGCAAGTTCTATTGCTTTGGCACTAACACGTAATTTTGCAAAAGCAGGATCACAATCTTGTACCATTACTTCAAGAGTTGAGTTTACTGGATAAACTTCATCTACTTTAGATATTCTCTTAAGCGATGTAACTTCACTAATTGGTAAAAAACCTTGTACATTTTTGTAATTAACAAGTGCACCCTTATCGGTAATAGATGAAATGGTTACAGTAATTTTATCTCCACGACGTAATTTAATATCAGACCAAGTATTTTCTAAAGTTTCACGATGTGATAAACTTACACGATTTTTTTCATCATCAATAGCCATCACTTTAACTGTTATAGTATCGCCTTCTTTTACTTCTTGGTCAAATTTTACATTAGCAAACCAAGAATATTCTCCTCTTGGCATTAATCCAGAATAATCTTCTGTTAATTCGATGATTAACCCAGCAGGAATTACTTTTTTTACTACTCCTTCAAAAACATCCCCTACATGATATGTTTCTTTTAAAACTTCCCATGGATGTTTAACTAAAGCCTTCATTGAAAGAGAAATTTTATTGCCATCTATACCAATAATTTTTACTTTTACTTTATCGCCCACTTTTAAACGTGAGGCAACATTTCTAACCGCTTTATGATCAATTTCAGATTGATGAAGTAAGCCACTTACTTCACCAAGGCTAACAATAGCACCATAAGGTAAAACATTCAAAACTTCTCCTTCGGTTTCCATTCCTACCGATAAAGCAGCATACGCTTTTTCCTTTGCAAGCCGATATTGTTTTTTCATAGCCATCACATTAGAAACCGTAACTTGTAAACGATCTTTATTAACATAAATAACCATTACATCTAAAACTTGACCTTTTAAAGAATGTAATGCTTCCTCTTTTAAATCAATAAATTTAGTTGGTAAAAATAATTTAAAACCTTCATATTCTAAATCAGCACCTGCGGATGTAACTTTTACTACTTTTGCTTTAATTATTTCATCATTCTCTTTCAATTGTTCAAATAAAGTCAATTTATCTTTTTCATCTTGTAATGTAGTTGACAAAATAAATAGAGGTTCGCCGGTCTTTTTATCTTTTGTAATTTGTTTTACTAACCCTTCAAATTCTTGACCTTCATAATATGTATCATAAAGTTTTTGTCCTTCTTGATATCCCTTTAAATCATTAGCATAAATCACTGCTTTATTATCCTCATCAACTGTTAGATAAATCGCATCCTTTGTTACGTTAATAATCATTCCCCTAACATTTTGTCCTTCTTTATAAGCGTATTTACTCATTTTTTTTGTCCTCTCATTTACTAAATTTATAATCCGACTAACCACTTCATCAATTGATAAATCGGTACTATCAATGACTATCGCATCTTCTGCACACCGAAGTGGGCTATGCTTTCTAGTAGAATCTTTCCAATCGCGAAGTTCAATTTCTTTAATTGTTTCTTCAAGTGATAAATCAATTCCTTTTTCTTTGCGTTCTAGCATTCTTCGTCTTGCCCTACATTCTATCGTAGCATCTAGATATATTTTAATAGAGGCATCTGGCAAAACAACCGTTCCAATATCACGTCCATCCATAATACAATTTTTTGAATTGCTAATTTTCTGTTGATACTCTACCAAATATTCACGAACCTTTGCCATCTTTGATGGCGTTGAAACAGCATTTGTTACCTCAACGGATCTAATTTCATCACTAACATCAACACCATCCATAATGAAACGACCATTGCAAATATCTAATGAAGTCGATTCTAAAAAGTGATATTGATTTTCATCGTCTATATCGATTCCAAGTTGAATTGCCTTTAGTGTAATTGCACGATACATTGCACCTGTATCAATATATTCAATACCTAGTTTAGTTGCTATGATTTTTGATATAGTAGATTTACCAGAACCAGCTGGACCATCAATTGCGATTTTTAACATGTCTTTGCACCTCTATGCGATAATTATATCATAATATCAAAATATCCGTAATATAAATGCTAATTAAAATTTTATAATTCTAAATCATTACCATTTCGGCAAATAACAATTTCATATGGTTTTCCATTATTATTAGAAACAAATTTTTTTCCATTATCCGCAATCGCTGTTCTAAGGAGAGTATAATCAATTTCAACATAGCCTTTTTCACAAAAAATATAACTAGCAAGATCACTATTGGCATTTTTGCCATGAATTACTTCTAAATCAATCGCCTCATGCATATTAGATTTAACTGTCTTTAGATACATTTTACCTACATTATTTTTCTTACCTTTGTTAATTTCTTCAGGACGAAGGCGTTTAATATTCCCCCGATTAGTAAGTAGTAAAACAATATCTTTTTCGCTAACATATTTAGCACCAACTACGTAATCATTAGGCCTACTTTTTAATTCAATAGATTTTACTCCAAAAGAAGCAGGCTCAATAATACTAACTTCAGATGCATCATAACGATTCATATACCCATCTTTAGTCGCAATCACAACTTCATAATTACTACCTGTTACAACATCCGCACTAACAACATAATCATCGTCTTTAATCTTAGTAGCTTTTAAGGCTTTAGAATATCTTGTTACATATAAACTAGATAACTTTATTCGTTTAATTAAACCTGAAGCAGTTGCTAAAAGAACATAGCGCTCTTTATTAAAATCATCAACTGGGAAGGAAAAAATAACTTTTTCATTCGTTTCCATACCTATTAATGTACTCACATGAAATCCCAAATCCTTATGTTTAACTTCTGGAATTTTGTGAATAGGTAGAAAAATATAATTTCCTTTGTCGGTAAACTGGATCAAAGTATCTGTAGTCGAAGTTTCATATATATCGGTAATCACATCTCCATCTTTTAGTTTAGTGGGTTCAGTGGTAGCAAGAAAAGCTTTTTTACTAAGACGTTTTAAATAACCATCATGAGTAATTAAAAGCATCACATCTTCTTTTGCGATAAATTCTTCCGTTTTAACCTCTACTTCCTCAACCTCGTGTTCAATTTGGGTTTTTCTTTCTATATTTACAATTTCTTTTACACGACTAAGTTCAGCAATAATTGTTTTTTGTAATGCCGTTTCACTTGATAAAATATGTTTTAGTTGCTTAATACTTTGTTCTAATTCTTTTTGTTCTGTTCTTAAAGCAAAAATATCAGTATTTGTTAAACGATATAATTGTAACATTACAATCGCTTCTGCTTGAATATCAGTAAATCCATACTTTGAAATAATATTTTCTTTCGCATCAGCTTTATTTTTAGAATTTCTGATTGTTGCAATAACGGAATCCAAAATAGATACCATAGAAATCAAACCTTTAACAATCTCTAAACGTTTCAAAGATTTTTCTAAATCATAATTGCACCGATTGGTAATAACTTCTTTTTGATGCGTAATATACGCATCTAGAATATCAACAAGTCCCATTTGTAAAGGTCGACCCTGCGATATAGCAACCATATTAAAATTATAAGAAGTTTGTAAATCCGTTTGTTTTAACAAAAAGTTAATAATATTATCTGGATTTACATCACGTCTTAAATCAATGACGATTCTTAACCCTTGTCTACTTGATTCATCACGAATCATCTTGATTCCTTCAATACCTTTCAATTGAATGACATCACTCATTTTTCTAAGCAAAACAGCTTTATTCACATCAAAAGGAATCTCAGTAATTATAATTCTTGGTTCAATTTTACTTTTATCTATTTCATATTTAGAACGAACAATAACTTTACCTCGTCCTGTTTCATAAGCACTTTTTAATCCTTCAAGCCCTTGGACAATCGCCCCAGTAGGAAAATCAGGACCTTTCACGAATTGCATCAATTCTTCCGTTGTTGAATTAGGATTATTTATCCGATAAATGGCTGCATCTATGACTTCTCCTGGATTATGGGGAGGAATTTCAGTAGCATAACCAGCAGATATTCCACTTGCCCCATTAACTAAAATATTGGGAAATTTTGAAGGTAGTACAATTGGTTCTAATTCTTCATCATCAAAGTTAGGAACAAAACCTACTGTTCTTTTCCCTAAATCTTCCAACATTAGTTCTGAAAAAACACTCATACGAGCCTCAGTATAACGCATTGCCGCAGCAGGATCGCCATCAATACTTCCGTTGTTACCATGCATATCAATGAGTGGTAATAATATTTTAAACGTTTGACTCATTCTAACCATTGCATCGTAAACTGCAGTATCTCCATGAGGATGATATTTACCAATAACATCACCAACAATTCTTGCCGATTTTTTAAAAGGTTTATTAGAAGTAAGTCCAAGTTTATGCATAGCATAAAGAATTCTTCTTTGAACTGGTTTTAGTCCATCTCTTACATCAGGAAGAGCACGATCTTGAATAATATATTTAGAATATCTTCCAAAGCGATCTCCCATTATATTTTCAAAGTTTTCGACTAAATATTCTTCGACAAACTTCTCCATTTTTTTAGATATGTTATTTTTATTATTCATCTTCAGACACATCCTCTAAAATAAAATTATCATCATTATCAAATACGACGTTATTTTCAATCCATTCTCGTCTTGGTTCAACATCATCACCCATCAAAATTTCCATTTTGTTTTCTGCATCGCCATCCTCGCCAATCAAAACTTGAATAAGCGTTCTTTTTGTTGGATCCATTGTTGTTTCCCAAAGTTGCTCATCATTCATTTCTCCAAGACCTTTATAGCGTTGTATTTGAACATTTTTCTTTTGAATTTTCTCTCTTAATTCCTCATCTGTCCAAGCATATTCAATGCCACTTTTAGAAGTTATTTTATAAAGAGGTGGAGTTGCAATATACACCATTCCTTTTTCAACCAATTGTTTCATATAACGATAGAAAAAAGTTAATAAAAGGATCTGAATATGGGCACCATCTGTATCCGCATCCGTCATTATAATTACTTTACTATAATTTGATTTTGTAACATCAAAATCAGGACCAAACCCACCCCCTATAGCATTAATGATTGACATAATTTCTTCATTCTTTAAAACTTCTTCAATTTTGGCCTTAGCAGTATTAATTACCTTTCCTCTAAGTGGCAAAATTGCCTGAAAACTTCGATCTCGACCTTGTTTTGCGGTACCTCCTGCTGAATCCCCTTCTACCAAAAACAATTCATTTTTATCCGGATTTTTATATTGAGCAGGTGTTAATTTACCAATTAAATTAGCAGGTTTAGAAGTCTTTTGTTTTACCATCCTAACTTCATCTCGAGCTTTTTTCGCAGCTTCTCTTGCTTTAGCAGCCCGAATTGATCTAGCAATCAAATTGCTTGAAATTTGACCGTTTTCCGCAAGATAAGATTTCATCTGTTCATATACAACTTGTTCAACTGCATTCTTAGCCTCAGGTGTTCCCAATTTATTTTTGGTCTGTCCTTCAAATTGCAGTAAATCCTCAGGAATTCTAATTGAAATGATAGCAGTTAGACCCTCTCTAATGTCGGCACCATCTAAATTTAAATCTTTATCTTTTAGAGCACCTATTAATCGTGCATGATCATTAAATGCTCTTGTAATAGCAGATTTAAAACCAATTTCATGAGTTCCGCCATCTCGAGTTCTAATATTATTGACAAAGGATAAAATATTTTCATTATAAGTCTTTTCACAATATATTAAAGATACCTCTATATTAATTTTAAACATATTCCCACTTAAAAAAACTGGTTCATATAAAGCATCTTTGCCAGCGGTTAAACTTTTAATAAATTCAACAATTCCATTTTCATAATGAAAACTTTCTGATTTGTTTGTTCTTAAATCATTCAGATCAATTTTTAACCCTTTGATTAAGTATGCTGACTCTTTTAATCTTTGGGCAATTGTTTTATATTCAAAAATTGTCGAAGAAAAAATTTTGGGATCAGGTTTAAATTGAATTGTTGAACCCGTTCTTTTGGTTTCGCCTAAATTCTTAGGTTTTTCAATGACTTTACCACCATTTCGATAGGTCTGATTATATATTTTGCCATCTCGATAAATTGTAACAGTCAACCACTCACTTAAGGCATTTACAACACTAGAGCCTACACCATGAAGACCTCCAGATACTTTATATCCACCCTCAGTATCAAATTTTCCTCCCGCATGCAAAGTATTAAAAATGACTTCTGGCGTAGGACGTTTTTCAACCTTATGAATTCCTGTTGGAATACCACGACCATTATCCATTACTTCAATACTATTATCTTTATGAATATTTACAATGATATGATTACCATAACCTGATAAGGCCTCATCAATAGCATTGTCAACTATTTCCCAAACAAGATGATGAAGACCTCTTGCATCGGTTGAGCCAATATACATACCAGGACGTTTACGAACTGCTTCTAATCCTTGTAAGACTTGAATCGAATCCTCATTATAAACATTTGTAGTTTTTGCCATGATACCACCCTTTCAACTTATTTTTTACCATCTTTATTTATTATAGCACAAATTTATTTTTTTGGCAAGAAAAATAGTTAAAATATCTAACTAAACTATAGATAAATTAATAATTCGACATATTATGATTTTATTTTTCATCTATATTTTTATCAAATGCTTCCCAATTTTTTATACAGATACAGATTTAAACTTTATCTTATTACAAGAACTTTTATTTGAAATATAATTAAAATTATAGTATAATATTTGTAATTTTGGAGGTGAAAATATGGGAACCTTTGTACCAATTTTAATGATGTTATTATCTTATTTAGTAGGTTCCATTCCAGTTGGATATTTAATCGGCAAATCTAAAGGCATTGATATTCGTAGTTATGGTAGCCATAATATAGGCGCAACAAATGCTTCAAGAACATTAGGTAAAGGTTATGGATTTATCGTATTTTTACTTGACTTTTTTAAAGCAGGCATCTTTGTGATAATAAGCAAATATCTTTTCAATTATCAAGATGACTTTTTCACTATTCATATTCATCCATTAATTTATGGTACTTTAGCTATTTTAGGACACCTTTTTCCTATTTTCCTAAAGTTTAAAGGTGGAAAGGGAATATCCTGTTTTGCAGGAGTAATAACATGCTATTTTTGGCCTTTAGCAGTTGTTGGACTGATTACATTTGTTTTGGTTGCTATCATTACAAAATATATTTCAGTTGCTTCAACTCTTGGTACGCTGTCATTAATCATCGCTTATTTTATTATGCAAAAAAACGATATGTATTTATTTATTTTTCTTATCCTAACTTTTATTTTAATCATCATAAAACATATTCCTAATTATAAACGATTGATTCATAACGAAGAAAATAAAATAAAATTATTTGATAAAAAATCATAATTTATTTATTCAATTCAAATGAAAAAGAATAAAACGGTTCGCCTCTTTGCGAACCGTTTATTATTAAATTATTTGTATTGATTCATGGAATTCATAACTCTAGTAATATCTTTTTCGGATGGCTTTCTTCCCATTTGCATAAACATTGCCCGAATCATATCACGATTGATTGGGGGATTTTTTTTCAATTGTTTAGTAAATACCGCACGTATCACAAAAAAGCCAATAACAAATCCTACTACTAAACATCCAATGCCGATTAATAAACATACCCACCATTGCAACATATTATTTAAATCTCCTTTCGAGTAAAGTAAAATTATTATAACAAAATAAATTATTATTTTCAAGTTATATGCCAATGTATCCATCCATTCTCCTATTCAAGTTTTTATTTGCAATATCCTTGCAATTTAAACAAATTTAAACTATAATTTTACTATAAAAGATAATGGAGGAATTATTATGCCAAGAAAAATTACAGATAAATGTATTGCATGTGGAAGTTGTGCTGCTAATTGTCCTGTAGAATGCATTTCAGAAGGCGATATTTATGTAATTGACCCTGAACAATGTATTGATTGTGGAGCATGTCAAGAAAACTGTCCTGTTGAAGCAATTGTAGAAGAGTAATCATAAGAATTTTAGTTTTAGAAAATAGTAAGTAGTTACTTACTATTTTTTATTTTAATGAACCCTTATACAATCAATCATAAAAGTCTAACCAATCACCGAAATGGCTTAAAAGGATCTTTTTCTTTTTGCGATACAAGAACCTCGCAAGTTGGAAAAGCCTTCTTTAACATTTCCTGAAGATACTCTTTGAACAAAGATTCCACACTATGACTCACTTCAATTAGCGCAATTCCTCTTTCTAATGCTTCTAAAGCTTGATTATGTTTTACTTCTCCAGTGATGAGGCAATCACAACCGAGTTTTATTGCATTGTTCAATTCATTAGCCCCTGCTCCTCCAATGATTCCAACTTTTGTTATTATTTTTTCATCACAACCAACATACCTCATAACAAAATCTTGTAAGTTGGTATTAACCATACTAACATAATCTTTTAATTTTACTTGTGGCACCTCACCTATTCTTATAAAACAATTGCTATCTATTTCTTCTTTTTCAGCTTTAATATTTGTTAAATTTAATATTGATGCTAAAATATCATTCATTCCTCCAAAAGCTGTATCAAAATTTGTATGCATAGAATAAATATTTAATTTAGCATGAAAAATTTTTAATAATTTTTTCCCCAATGCACTATCATAATCAACTGATAAAAGCGGAAAAAATAAAAAAGGATGATGTGTGATTAATAAATCGCATTTTTTTTCAATAGCCTCATCTATAACATCTTTTGTAGCATCTAGTGCTATAATCATTTTATGAATTTGTTTGTCTTTTGAACCAAATTGAAGCCCCACTTTACCTATGTCAAATTGACTAGCTAAAGTATTAGGAAATTTTGATTCTAAAAAACTTGTTATTTCAAATTGTTTCATTCAATACCTCCTCTATCATTTCTTTTTTTTCTTTTAATTGAGATAAGTTATCAGATGAAATTGTCTTGTTTTCAATGATAGCATTCATTGTGATTAATTTATTATAAAGATAGTCAAGAAAAATTTGATTTCTTTTTTCTAATAAAATAGGCCCAAATAAGATTTGTTTTTTACTAAGGGGTAACATTTGGGGATTATATTTGACTTGCATTATTTGATAATATTTCTTCTTATCGTAAACTATTTGTTCATCCATTATTTCAAATTTTAAATTTGCCAAATTTTCTCTTAAGAATTCAACTTTAGAATTAGCTTGTAAAATTAAAAAATCTAAATTTTGTGCCTTTGCCAAACTATTCTCAATAATATGATATATTAAATCACCACCCATGCCACAAATACAAGCTACATTAATCAAATGATTTAGGTTTGATAATCCATCCGCATGTGTATAAATTACTTGAGCTATATTTTCAAATTGTTGTAAATTTTTCTTTGCTACTTTTAAAGGTCCTTCTTTATTATCAATTAATTGTACAAATTTAACACCTTTTTCAATAGCAGCAATTGTCAGATATCCATGATCACAACCGATATCTGCTACATAGTCATCTGAACTTATATATTTTAATACTTGTTGTAGTCTTATTGATAACATTTTTTCACCTATTTAAAAATACAAATGTTATATCTACATAGTAAAATCATTACTGTTGTACTATAACATTTGTATATTTTTAATATTTTACCCGATGTTGTTCTAATCGTTTTAATCTACTTGGATGTCGAAGTCTTCTAATTGCTTTGGCTTCAATCTGTCTAATTCTTTCGCGAGTGACACCAAATTCTTTACCAACCTCTTCAAGAGTGCGTGGTCTATTATCATCTAAACCATAACGAAGACGAATCACCTTTTCTTCTCTTGGCGTAAGAGTTTGCAAAACCTTTTCAATTTCTTCACGATATATCATATTTTGGGTATATTCTAGCGGATTTAAAGTCTCCTTATCATCAATAAAATCACCTAAACTAGAGTCATCATCTTCACCCACAGTTGCGTCAAATGACATAGGTTCTTGAGCAATTCGTTGAATTTGTTGTACTTTTTCTACCGAAATTTTCATTTCAGCCGCAATTTCTTCTGCTGTTGGTTCACGTCTTTTTTCTTGAGTTAGTCTTCTTGTTGTCCGAACTAATTTATTAATGGTTTCAACCATATGAACAGGAATTCTAATTGTTCTTGCATTATCAGCAATCGCCCTAGTAATAGCTTGACGAATCCACCATGTAGCATAAGTCGAAAATTTAAAACCTTTTGTTGGATCAAATTTATTAACCGCTTTCATAAGCCCCATATTGCCTTCTTGAATAAGGTCAAGAAAAGGAAGACCTCTTCCTAAATATCTTTTTGCAATGGAAACAACAAGTCGTAAATTAGATTCAATTAAAATTTTTCTTGCTTCTTCACCTAATTCTATTTTTTCATTTAATTCATTTAATTCATCTTCACTAAGTTGTTTACCCTGTTTCTTGTATGTATCAATCTTATCTTGACACATCAAAGATTCCTGATACATCCTAGCATATTCCGATTCTTGCGTTATCGTTAATAAATCAATTTGACCAATATCTCTTAAATACATTTTAACTGGATCATCTGCTGAATAACTAACAGATACAATATCTTCAAAATCTGATACTTTAATTTCACTATCAACAGCAGATGCTAATTCACCCAATTCATCATCGGTCTCTAAATCTTCTACAAAAGCTTCAAAATCATCATCAGCAATCTCGGTTAATAGTTCTTCTTCGCTTGGCACTTCTTCACTATCTTTAGTTATTTCGACTCCTTCATTATCTAAATACTCAACAATATCATCTAGTAATTCATCGGAAATGTTATTGTCAAAAATTTCAGATATCTTTGCTAAAGAAATATATTGATTTTTCTTAACATACTCTTTTATAGCATCTATTTGTTCCTTATATAAAATCTCGTCTATCATTTTTCCTCCTTAGACATAATTTTTACATGTTCTTTCCGAATAGTTTCAAAATTTTTAATATCTTCAATATTTCTCGATGAAATTGCTTTGTTATAAAATCTTGTACCAGATAAATCCTTTTTACAATCATTTATGGTATCAAGGCACTGCATAAATTCGTCATCATCCTTAATATTAGAAATTACCTTTTCAAGGATTTCCCTAGCAAAAGTACTATACGCTAAAGAATTATTTGCTTCGTCTAATTTCTTAGATATCTCCATAAAATCTTCTTCATCCATCTTTTCGTTTTCGGCATAAAAGATTTCCATTTTTTTTACAAATTCAAAATGAATGGCTAATTTTTTATCAAGATATAATTCATCACCTATTTGATTTTTAAATTCAATAAACTTTCTTTTTGAAAAAATCATATGTTTAATCAACATATTATATGCTAAAAAAACCTTTTTCTTAATTTTAATTGGTTTGATTTTGGTCTGAATCTCAGTTTTTTCTAGTGGTAATGTCTCATTGGATGAATGGATATAATCCATTTTGCCAAAATCTTTCATTAAACTATCAAATGATACTTCTAAATCTTCTGCTAACATCTTAATAAAATGTTCAACAATTGTATTCGTTTTAGAAAAACGTGCAAATTCAAAAACTTCCTTTTTAAAATTTTCGGCTGATTCTAAATCTCCCTTAATAAATTTTTTAAAAGCTAAATCGTATAAATAAGCGTACACATTTTTTTCATTAGCCACAAAATATTGATTCAATTTATCTATACCATTTTCTTTTACATATTCATCTGGATCTTGATTATTGGGTAAAACAATTGCTTTTGGAATAATTTGATAATTTGCAAAAAGCATTGCAGAACGCTTCATTGCATGAATACCTGCCTCATCTCCATCAAAACAAAGGATTATATTTTTAGTCAAACTAAGAATTGCCTTAATATGATCATTTGTAAGAGCTGTCCCCATTGTAGCTACACCATAATGAATATTAGCCCGTATGGCCGCAATAACATCCATAAAACCTTCAAAAATAATTATTTTATTATTTTCTCTAATGGCTGGAATTGCATCATGAAAATGATATAAAATTTTTCCTTTATGAAAAATTTCATTATCAGAAGAATTTATATATTTTGCTTGATTATTATCACGGTAAATTCTTCCACTAAAACCAACAACTTGCCCATTATTATTCTCAATGGGAAAAATAATCCGGTTTCTAAAAACATCATAACTAGTATTTGTATCATCATTTTTAATTAAACCTAACTCAATTTGATCAAGTTCTGAATGATTTTTTTGTTTTAAGGCTAAATTTAAATAATTTCTTTCACTTGATGCCAAACCTATTTTTAACTTTTTTATAATATCTTCATCAATTCCTCGGCTAAATAAATATTTTTTAGCCTCTAATCCTTCTTCACTATTATTTAAATAAAATTGATAGAAAAGGGTTGCATCATTCATCACTTTTAAAAGTCGTTCTTGTTTTATAGCCTCTTTTGTTGATGCTTCGCTAATTTCAATGCCAAGTCTTTTTGCAAGCATAATTGTTGCTTGATCATCAGTAATATTATGAAATCGTGACATAAAATAGATAACATTTCCTTTAGTATTGCAACTAAAGCAATTGAACATCTTTTTTTCATTATTGACACTCATCGATGGATGATTATCATTATGAAAAGGACAAAGGCCAAAATAGCTACTTCCTTTTTTAGTAAGTTGAACTACCTCTCCTACCACCTCAACAATATTTGTTTGATCTATTATTTGTTTTTTTATATTTTGTGAGATCATTTTTACTCACCCATTATTTTTTAAAATTTATCATTCAAATATTTTAAGAGGTCATCGATATTGATTCTAAATTGCTCCATTGAATCTCGATTACGAAGAGTAACAGAATTATTTTCTAATGTTTCAAAATCAACTGTTAGGCAATATGGAGTACCAATCGCATCTTGGCGACGATATCTCTTACCGATTTTTCCACTCGAATCATACTCACAAACAAAATATTTTTTTAACATTTGGTAAAGTTCTAAAGCTTTATCATTTAATTTATTTACAAGAGGCAAAACAGCCACTTTAACAGGAGCTACCCGAGGATCAAAATGCAACACCTCCCTAGTTTCTCCATCGCTTAAAGTTTCTTCTTCATAGGCACTTGTTAGAACCGCAAGTAATAATCTTTCAACACCTAAACTTGGTTCTATGACATAGGGTAAATATTTTTCATTGGTTTCAGGATCAAGATATTCTAAATTTTCACCAGAATGTTTTTGATGCACCGATAAATCATAGTCTGTTCTATCAGCAATTCCCCAAAGTTCACCCCAACCAAAGAAAAATTTAAATTCCAAATCAGTTGTGGCTTTAGAATAAAAACTCAATTCTTCTTTTGCATGATCACGTGATCGAATATATTCTTCTTTTATTCCTAAATCCTTTAAAAAATCAATACAAAATTGTTTCCAATATGCAAACCACTCAAGATCAGTACCAGGTTTGCAAAAAAATTCTAATTCCATTTGTTCAAATTCACGTGTTCTGAAAATAAAATTACCAGGTGTAATTTCATTTCTAAAACTTTTACCAATTTGACAAATACCAAAAGGAACTTTTTTACGTGTCGTTCTTTGGACATTTTTAAAATTTAAGAAAATACCTTGCGCTGTTTCTGGTCGCAAATACACAACCGTCTTGGCATCTTCGACAACACCTTGATGAGTTTGAAACATCAAATTAAATTTTCTAATTTCAGTAAAGTTCGTTTTTCCACAATTGGGACATGGAATTTTATTATCCATTACATAATTATATAATTTATCATTATCCCATCCATCACCTGTTTCACTTCCATGAGTAAAATCTTCTATTAATTTATCCGCACGATATCTCGTATTACAACATTTACAATCAATTAAAGGATCACTAAATCCACCAACATGTCCTGTTGCAACCCATGTTTGGGGATTCATTAAAATGGCGGAATCAATTCCTACATTATTCACAGATGATTGTACAAAAGCTTTCCACCATAATTTTTTTAAGTTATTTTTTAATTCAACGCCAAGAGGACCATAATCCCAAGTATTAGCAAGTCCACCATATATTTCACTACCTTGGTATACAAAACCAAGTTGTTTTAGGTAAGCTACAAATTTGTCCATCGTCATTTCCATATACATTCCTCTTTTCTACATATGTGCACACTAATGCCATTTTACTTATATATTATACCAAAATTTTGCAAAATCGTCAATAGTCAAATTAAAAAAGTTAGCAAATATACTAACTTTTGTCAAAATGGTTTAAATTCCACAATATTTTTGCAAGCGCTAACGATAAATTTAAAATAATAACGGTCTTCGTATTCAATAAAGTTGATCAGCTGAATTGAATCAATCTTTTCTTTTTTCGATGTGCGATTAGCTTCATAATCTTGATAGATTTGAATAAGGGCATAGTCTTGTGCCTCTTTTTTCGTTCTTATAACACTAGCTGTATCCTTTTCATATATAATGTTTTTTACAACTTGAAATTTTCCTATTTTAAATAAAGTATATTTAGTAATAAAATAGTTTTCATATGGATTTTTTTTAGAAAATAATATTTTTTTTGAAAAATCCAATGTATAAAATTGTTGTTTATTTCCATTGAAAAATTCGACCTCTTCATTTTTTAGCACTTCAATTTCATAATACTCTTTGACATTTCCTAAAATTTCACCTACTAATGGCACCATTTTATCTCTACTATACAAATTATCTAAATATTGTAGATTACTAGTAGCAATTAGATCTCCTTTTTTAACAACATCATTGTATTTTATAACAACTTGTCCTGAACTTAGATTAATATAACTAATTGTAGCATCTGCATTTGCATAATACTCACCAATTTTTTGATCATCTTTTTTTTGATTATCTTGAATATCTTGATAAACAATCTCTATTATTAATTTTGAACCTCTCTTATTTAATCCAATATATGCATATTGATAAAATTTTTTCCGTAATTCTTTTGAAATGTTGGCAATCGAATCATTTAAAACAATATATGGTCCTAATTTTTTAGAATAGGATTCTACATATTCATATACTAAGTCATTTTTATATTTATCATCTTCAAAAATAATTTCTCGTATTAAGAATTGATTAATAAAAAAAATAATCATGATAAAAATCAAAAAAATAATGGAAATTGTTGCTTTATGAGAATTTCTTTGAAAAAAATGTTTTACACGATCTATTTTTTTATATTCGACTTCTTCATTATCTAATTTTTTAATAATCTCTTTATTACAATCAAAGTCAACAACCTCATCTTTCATATTAACATTGTAAATCCCTGTTAAAGTCAAATGATCAAATGCTTCTTTATTGACAAATAAATGATATCGATAATGATTATATTTCTGTTTTTTCTTGATATGTAACTTTGGTAATCGTTCCTTCAATTTCAATTTCATTTTCCTCCAACTTAATAATTTTTAAATACATACCTTCGATGCTATAAAAATCAAGAACAATAGTATGTTCATCAAAGGTTATTATTTTTCCCATATTATATAAAGTTGTTTTATAAATTTTTTTATTTTTATCAAGAAAAAGTGATATTTTAGCCAAATTTAACTCATTATTAACAAAACTCATTTCTATCACCTATACATTATATTCATCAAATCATTCAATCATACGTCTAAATAAAAAATAAAAACTGTCACATTGTGACAGCATACTTTTTAATGACGACTACCATTTTTCCTAGCAGCTCTTCTTTTTTCTTTACGAACATCGCTAGGTTTCATATAGTGTTGACGTTTACGGGCTTCAACAAGGGTTCCTGATCTTGAAACATCTCGTTTGAATCTCTTTAAAGCTTCATCTAATGTATCATTTTCTCTAACAACGGTTTTTGGCATCTCTTTAGTCACCCCTTTCATACCCTTACTTATAAACACTAATATTATACAATATTTTCAATATTTTGTAAAATAATGTGGTAAATTTTTTAACAATTCTATTCATTCTTGTTTCATATCATCGAATAACTGTCTAAGGGCTTTACCACGATGGCTAACTAAATCCTTTTCTTCATCACTAGCAAGACCAAGAGGTTTCCTTAACTCATCACTAAAAAATAAAGAATCATACCCAAATCCATTATTGCCAATCTCTTTATCTAATATTTTACCAAAAGTATTAGCTATACTAGATTGCATCAATTTTCCATCATAATAAGCAATGGCACAACAAAAACGGGCATTACGATTTTTTATATGTTTCATTTTAGATAAAAGTTTTTTTCTATTTTCCTGATCTGTACTATTTTTATCATTCTTTGAGGCATATCGAGCACTATAAATACCAGGTTCATTGTGTAAAGCCTCTACTTCTAATCCCGAATCGTCTGCAATAGTAGCTATTTTAAAAATTTCATAATAATATTTCGCTTTTATCATCGCATTTTCTACAAATGAATGACCATTTTCATCAGGCTCAATTCTATCATCAAAATCTTTAAGCGAAAATATCTCAAATTCTTTGTCATTATTTTTTGCATATGTTTTTATAATTCTTGTCATTTCAATGATTTTATGATCATTTTTCGTTCCTAATAAAATCTTCATCACTATACCTCTTCTACATTATACTAAATATTTGTAAAAAGATAAAGCAAAAAGAACATTTGGAGGTAATTAACTAAAAGTTAATTAACCTCTACAAATGTTTTTTCATATAATACCGTATCGACACCATTAACCGTCATTGCATCAACACTAAAATTTAATTTTACAGTTTCCTCTAAAGTTTGCTTTAAAGAATCACTCATTGTAATATTATCATTAATTTGAATGACTAAGTTTTCATTATCTATGGTATAGGTATAATCCGTCAATTCTATGTTATTTTCGCTAAATATTTTACTAATCATAAAATCATATTCATTTATATCTTTGTAGAAATACGTTACAGGAAGAATAAAATCATTTTCATAAAAAACTACAGTTGTATAGTCAGCTTCAAATAAATATGAAGTTTCATAAGTAAAGTTAGTTCCAATTTCTTTAGAAATTTTATTAAATTGATAGTCACTTATTAAATTGACAACATTTTCATCTACTCTTAAAACAACTTCTTTGATTTCATCATTGCAAAAAGTCCAAGCTAAGGATTCAATTGCAAGTCGTCCTGATGATCGTAAGATATCTTCTGAAACATTTAATATTAACTTGTTATCTTCAATTTTATAATCATTCAAAACAGTTGATGGTGTGATTGGCGAGGAATAACCTTGAGGAATTTTATTCATTTGGGATGTTAATAAATTCCATTTTTGCGCAATTTGATCTTCTTCAATTTCCTCAACTGGAACTTTTAAACCAACCAGTTTATTTTTTTCATCTACTACAAAAATAGTTTGATATTCTTTATTGGTATCTACAGGATTATCATTTGGCGTTTTTCCAAACCATTTTTGATAGGTTGTTTTGGGGATGCATATTAAAGTAATCAATATTGCTAAAACGGCAACCACTAAGATAATTTTCTTTTTCATTATAACACCTCTTCAATTAATTTTATTCATTATGTAATTAATATATTACTAATTACTTTAATTTTTTTTATATTTATGTTATAATGATAGAAAAAGGAGATTAAATATTATGAAATATTGTAAATATTGCGGCCAAATCAATGATAGTGATAATAATTTTTGTATTAGATGTGGGATTAACATCAAAAATCAAATTGTTACTGATACGCAAGAAAACCCTAATGATAGTGATCCTTTCTATTTAGAAAATAAACAAAATAAAACGAAATATATCCTATCAATTGCTTTATATTTTTTCTTTTTTTATATTTTTTCGGGATTTATACAATTTTTATTTACAACTATTTGGCTTGCCATCAAACATATTGACTATGATACATTAAATAGTAGTAAAACTCTTTATAATGAATATTTAACAGATGCACTTGCTTGGACGAATTTTCTAACTTATGTAGGAGCCTGTGGAACTCTAATTCCCATCCTTTTCCCAATTATTAAAAAGGATTTGAAAAACTTTGCTCAAAATCAAGGTTTTTATTGGAAATGGACTGGATTAGGTATTCTGATCATGTATGGCGGTATCATCATAGCAAGCATAATTGTATCAATTTTGACTTTCTGGATTGATTCTGGTGGTACTTCTGAAAACCAAGAAGTCATTAATACAATTATGAAAAGTGGTGGGCTAAATTTAGTACTGATTAGCGTTATGACAGTTATTCTTGCTCCAATCCTTGAAGAATTGATTTTTAGAAAAGCACTTTTTGGTTTTTTTAAGCACAATACAATAAAAGCTGTTATTATTACATCCATTATTTTTGCAAGTATTCATGTAGTTCCTGCTTGTCTTACAATTATGCTTGAAATCATTGCCAAAAATGCTAGATGGATTGATTTATACACCGAATTTGTCTATATTTTTAGCTATCTTGGTCAAGCCTTTGCTATTTCTTATGTATATCATAAATCAAATGGTAATATTATTCCAAGTATTTTCGTTCATTTTGTTAATAATTTTATTTCTTTAATAATGAACCTTATATTAATGTATAGTGGGAATTTATAACAAAAATCCGTATCTAAATTGATGAAATAGTCAAGAAAAAGTAGACACAAAAAAAACTACGTAAATCCCTGTTCAGTTCTATACTGAATGGGGGTTTTATATTTTAGTGAATAAGCTAATCTTTGCGTGTTAAAGTATTTAATATAAGTGTCTA
>FR890813.1:0-77184 GCA_000433035.1 Staphylococcus sp. CAG:324
TTTTTTAGTGTCTACATTTATTTTACCATTTCACAAATTGTTTATGTTCTCTAATTATTTTAATTTTTATTAAAGGTAAAAATATAACTCCAATTGTGAATTCTATTTTACACCTTTTTAAAAGTTTAACAACTAAAAAACCCTAAATTACTTACGTTTTTTAGGGTTTTAAAGGCAAAATAGCCTTTTAGACTGTAAAATATGGTGCCGACAACAAGACTTGAACTTGTGACCTGCTGATTACGGGTCAGCTGCTCTACCAACTGAGCTATGACGGCATCTATTATATTTTATCAAAAAAAGTCTATTTTTTCAAGTAAAAATATTTAATTTATTTACATTTGCCACAATTTGAACATCCATTACAAATTAATTTACTACCACAAGTATTACAACTTTCTTTGTAAAAAGGAATATATAAATCTTCTTTCAATAATAGATCACCATATTTATTATACAATTGATATTTTATATCTTTAATAACAAAATTCAAATTCGCTTTATATGCCATTATACTTTGTGTTTTTTTATTATTTATTATATATAATTTCTTATCTTTAACAAAATATGTTCCCGTTTCAATAAATGAAAAATTGACACTAGCTTCTTTACATTCATTAGCTAATTTTTTTACCCATTCAAAATTACAAATTCTACTACCATTGTAATTTTCTCCACCACATATTACTTGTTCAATATTACCTAAATTTAAATATTTATGAAGACTCACCTCTCCAATGAATGGTGCCACCATAACTCCTTTATGTTTAGCAGGAACTTTTATAAATATTGGCATACGTTCTTCTACCCTTCTTTGGTTTTCACATGTCACATTTAGTATTACATTTTCATAACCTTCATTCCAATCACTTGGTAAATTATCCATAATTCTTTCTGGTCTTTTAGTTAAAATGTAAAATTTAACATCTTTCCTTGAAGCTATCAATTGCCAAGCCTCAAAGCGCCATTCATCTGCTTCTTCTAAAAAAAAGTCTGAAGTCATACAAACTCTAATTAATTCACCACTTTTTATTTGATATTCTCCATTTAACTTTTTCTTAATAGGATAATAAAAGTTATTATTAGATTTGTATATATTTGAACCATTTTTGCCATGTTTATAATCCAAATAATACATATAACAATTTTCACATCCTTCGCTTTTCTTAATACATCCATGCCATGGATTCCAAATATCATGCATTGCTAGTTACTCCTTATAAAATAAGACTGAACAAGTTGTTCAGCCTATTTACTTCTTGGAAAATTTTTATAAAATTTTAAACTTATATCTAATGATTTATATGAATGTGTTAACGCACCAACAGAAATATAATCAACACCCAAAAGAGCAACACTTCTAACTCTTTTTAATTCCATATTACCACTTGCTTCGATTTTTTTACTATGATTATTTATTTCAACAAGTTCTTTCATTAGTTCATTATTCATATTATCAAGCATAATAATATCCGCAGAAGTTCCTAATGCTTCTAAGAATTCTTCTTTAGTCTCAACTTCCACTTCAATTTTCATTGTTTTTCCAACAGATTTTCTAACCATTTCTACTGCTTTTTCAATACTACCAATAGCAGCTATATGATTATCTTTTATCAATACTTGATCAGATAAATTATATCGATGATTCATTCCACCACCATCTCTTACAGCTTGTCTTTCTAACACTCTTAAAAGTGGAGTAGTTTTTCTAGTATCTAAAATTTTGCATTCTGTTCCAGCCAATTCTTGAACAAATTTAGCAGTGGTTGCAGCAATCCCACTCATTCTTTGTAAAAAATTCAATGCAACCCTTTCACCACGTAAAATATCCCTCATTGGACCTTCAATACTAGCAATTACATCACCTCTATTGACAAAAGTTCCATTATCTTTGAGAATTTCCATTTTTATTTTAGGGTTAATCTGCCTAAAAACCTCTTTGGCAACATCAATACCAGATACAACTCCAGTTGCTTTAACAATAAAACTTCCCGATAACATCATATCTTTATTTATTAAATTAAAAGTTGTTACATCATTGTCATATCCATCTTCAATTAAGGCTTGTTTTATTAATTCAATTATCTTTTTATCCATATTAATTTATCCTTAGGTGACAACCTATACTTTCCTTTCTAGCTTCAGCTGCATCAGTTATCAATTTAGCAACTGTAACAATATTTAATGCTCTATAATAATCTACAGTAGTAAACGGATATTTGCACAAATTTCGATAATGTCGATTAATTATGCTTTGGGCAAGATGTAACCCATCACTATCCCTAACAATAAAAACATATTTACTCATTGTATCACGAATTTCTTCACGAATGGGGTGATAATTGTATTTGTTTACTGAATATTCAATATCTATATTCCAACTTTCTATATGCAATATAGTTTTCTGATTAACTATTTTGGCAATTCTTTTACCAAAAACAATGCATTCTAAAAGTGAATTACTAGCAAGTCGATTGGCACCATGAACTCCTGATGAACAACACTCACCATTTGCGTAAAGATTAGAAATTGATGTCTCGCCATTTAAATCGATTTGAACACCGCCAATACCATAGTGTTCAACTGGAGCAACCGGAATCAAGTCATTTTCCATATGATATCCAGATTCTAAACATTTTTGGTAGATAGTAGGAAAACGTTGTATTAAAAAATCCTTTCCTAAATGTCTAGCATCAATATACACATATTGACTCCAAGTATCATACATTTCCTTCATAATTGATTGGGAAACAATATCTCTTGGTGCTAATTCTAAACGTTGATCATACTTTTTCATAAACCGTTCGCCATTAATATTTACTAAATAGGCACCTTCACCACGTACTGCCTCACTAATGAGAAACTTTTGTCCTTTAATATTTCCCGTAACATCATAAAAAACAGTAGGATGAAATTGAACAAATTCCATACCACGAAGTTTTGCTCCTGCTCTATATGCTGCAGCAATTCCATCTCCAGTTGCTCCATGAGCATTAGTAGAATCTTTATATACTGCTCCGATGCCGCCTGTTGCAAGAATAATAGACGTAGCAAAAATATTACAAAACATATTATCCATTGATATTAATCTACCACCAAAACATTTATTATCTTTTACAATTAAATCATATAGCATATAATTTTCTATGACTTGAATATTTTCACGATTTCTAATAAGTGTAATGAGAGTTTCCATAATATTTTTACCCGTTGCATCCCCCCCTGCATGTAGAATTCTTCTAGTCGAGTGTCCTCCTTCTTTAGTAAGAAGGATTTTTCCACTTTCATCCACATCAAAAGGAACACCTAAATCAATTAACATTTTCAAATTTTCAGAAGCATCATATACCAATTCCTTAATAGCCTCTTTATCAAAAAGACCAGATCCAGCTATTAAAGTATCTTCAATATGTTTAGCTAATATTTCTTCACTAGTATTTAATTCCCCTGCAATCCCACCTTGTGCAAGATAGGAGTTACTTAATCCCAATGGCTCTTTAGAAACAATAATAATATTTTTATCTTTATTGATATTTAATGCAGTATAAAGTCCTGCAAGACCTCCCCCTAAAATTAATACATCAGTTGTAATTTTTTTTATTTCACTCATTCTATTCACTCAATTCTAACATTTTATTTAAAGCTTTACCAGCCAAATGAATCGTTTTTTCATCCAAATTAATTTCTTCAAATTTTGTTCCTTTTTCTAATAAGGCATTTTCAACATCAATCAAATGGGTCATTTTCATTGTTCCACAAATAAGATTAGGTGATAACTTGTAAAATTTTTTATCAGGATTATTCTTCTCTAGACTATAGATAATCCCTAATTCCGTTCCTACAATGAATTCCTTAGAATCACTACTGGAAACATAATCTAACATCCCTTTGGTAGATCCAATATAATCAGCTAATTTCAATACATCTAATCTTGCCTCAGGGTGAAGTAATACTTTAGCATTCGGATGCATAGATTTTTGCAGTTTAACTTCTCCCGTTGTTAGATTATGATGGATATGACAACATCCGTCCCAAAATTCAATTGGTTGCTCATCATTATTTAAATAATTCGCATATTTAGCTAAATTTTGATCAGGTACATACATAATTTTTTTACCTTTATAATGATTTATAATTTTTAAGGCATTAGAACTGGTTACGCAAACATCACACAAAGTTTTTACTTCAGCAGATGTATTGACATACCCAATAATAATATATTCAGGATGATTTTTTTTAAACAACAATAGATCATCATAAGAAATAGAGTCAGCCATTTTACATCCAGCATGTTTAACTGGTATAATAACTTTTTTATTTGGTGATAAAATTTTTGCAGTTTCAGCCATAAAATGAACGCCACAAAAAATAATTATTGATGCATTATTATCTTTAGCAATTTTACTTAACTGATATGAATCACCAATATAATCAGCTATGGCTTGCACTTCTGAATTTTGATAATAATGAGCTAAAATAATAGCGTTTTTGGCTTTTTTCAATTGTAATATTCTATTTATAATTTCTCTATTTTCCATTTTTTCACCACTTTTTCTTATATATTATATCACTTTTTATCTATTAAAACAAATAAAATGAAAAAATGCATAAATTAATTTTATGCATTTCAAAAAACAAACAATTCACTAATTAACTAAAATAAAATACATTAAAACAGCTACTACCGCTAGTATAATCAAAACAAGAATAGAAACTTTGACAGCAGATACAGGAAGTTTACCGGTAATTTTTCCTGTCTCACCATTAGAAATGAATCGATAACTTTTATTGCTATATTTATACGTTCCAATCCAAATAGGAATAAGTACATATTTATATTTAATATTGTTAAATGTAGTATTAACATTTAAATAACTCACAACATCATAATTATATCCACTTAATATTGCATTTCTGATTCCAGCATTCATTCTAATTTTTGCATTATCCCAACCCACTTTAAGTCGTACAACATAGTGTTCAGAAGAAAAACCCGCTAAATACCTTTTATCATATTCAAAAGAATGATTTGTATCAAATGGTGCTAACGCATTAATTTCACTTTGATCAATTTTTGAACCAGCATTTACTATTAAATCATCAAATGTTACTTGTTTACTACCATGAACATTAAAATATCTAACTTCAGTTACTGTTCTACGATTTTTTCCGCTACCAACGGTTCTAGTATAGTGTTTGCCAAGTCTGCCATTATAAATTGAAAAAGTGTTACTATCAAAGGTCCAAATTGGTAAATAAACTCCATGCAATACTAAATGAGGAATTTGTTTTTTTACTTTACTTGGCACAAAAAATTTTTTCTTCATCCATAATGAATAATTTTTCTTTACTTGTTCTTCTGAAATACGAAATGGTATTACCCTATTTGGTTTAACCCCAGATAACTCATTTGTCTCAACAACTTGATTTGATCCACAGAAAGGACAAGTTATACTAATCTCACTAGAATTCACAACATTATTAGCACCACAATTATCACAATGAACAACCTTGGTTTCTTCACTCCAATCGCTATCCTCTTGGCTTCCCTCAAAAAAGTCATTTTCTTCTTGACTACGTTTACCATCTACATTTATTTCCAAACCACAATAATCACAGTGTAAAACTCTTTTTTCCGGTGAAAATTTTATCGGTGCACCACAACTTGGACAACTATAATCTTCAGCTTCGCGGTTAGCCTCATCTATAATCAAGTTTTTATCTTCTTCCATAATTATAAAGCTTTTCCACAATTTGGACAAAATTTAGCATTACCATCTAATTGGTTGCCACAATTAGTACAAAATTTTCTAGTCTGAACTGGTGTTCCACAATTTGAACAAAACTTAGCTCCTAAAACTAAAGGGTTTTGACAATGTGCACATACAGCACCACTAGAGGCAATTGATTGTTGTTGTGGTTGTGCAGTTTGATTTTGTTGTTGATTCACAGAATTCATCATGGCATTTCCCATTGCCATACCAGCACCAAAACCTACACCCATTCCGGCCATACCAGCGCCACCATTTGGATTATTTGCGGCATCTCTAATCGCTTGTGCTGTTTGATACTGTGTAAATTCATTCATCTTACCACCAAGAGCACCCAATGAAGACCTTTGATCAATTGCTTTTTCTACTTCTTCTGGTAAAGATACGTTTTCAACTACTAAATTTACTAATTCCATTCCTATTTTTGTAAATTCATCTTTTAGACTATCTTTTACAATTTCACTTAATTCACGATATTTAGCAGGAATATCTAAAACAGGTATTTTAGCCTCACCAATTGCATCTGAAAAACCGCTAACAACAATACTTTTAAAATATTCTGTTAAAGATGAAGTTGAATAATCCCGATTTGTTCCAAAAATTTCTCTCATAAATAATGGTGCATCTTTTACTTTATAAGAATATACACCACGTGCTCCTACTCTTACAATGCCAAAATCATTATCTCTAAGGCTTACTTTAGTTGCTGTACCCCATTTTTGATTAATGAACTGTTTAGTATTGACAAAATAAACCTCTGCTTTAAAAGGTGAATCAAACCCATATTTCCAACTAGCAAGTTTAGTTATGATTGGCATATTATTAGTTGTTAATTTATGCTCTCCTTCACCATACACATCACATATTTGACCACTACTAACTAATATTGCTGTCTGAGAAGGCCGAACAATTAACTGACATCCATTCATAATCTCATCACGATCTGTCATTGGATATCTGTATATAATTGTATCGCTTGAACTATCCTCCCATTGAATTATTTTTAATAATTGTCTTCTTAAAAATCCCATATTATCCTCCTAATATATTTTTATTTATTTTTAAATTTAAGGGTTGCATGAATCGCAGTTTTCCATCCGTGCATTAACTTTTTTTGTTTATCCTCATCTATTTGTCTTATAAATATTTTTTCAACCTGATGAAGTTTTTTTATATCTTCTTTAGATTTATAAAATCCTATTGCAAGACCAGCCAAATACATTGCTCCTAAAGCAGTTGTCTCTTGACATATTGGTCTTATCAATTTTGCATCTAATAAATCAGCTTGAAATTGCATCATATAGTCATTCACACTAGCACCACCATCAACTCCAAGATATTTTATATTAAAACCAGATTCTTCTATCATGACATCCATCACATCTTTTGCTTGATATGGACTTGCTTCAATGGCAGCAACTGTAATATGATCTTTTGTTGTCGCTCTTGTTATACCAAAAATTGCCCCTCTAACGTCATTATCCCAATAAGGTGTGCCAAGGCCAACAAATGCTGGAACAAAGTATATTCCACCACTTGGATTTTCTCCTCTAATTGCTTTCTCACAATCACTAGAATTTTTAAACATTTCCATCCCATCTCGTAGCCACTGAATAGCTGATCCCGATACAAAAACAGAACCCTCTAAAGCATATTCAACCTTTCCATCTAACCCCCAAGCGATAGTAGTAAGCAATCCTTTATTAGAATAAATAATCCTATCTTTAGTATTCATTAAAATAAAACAACCCGTACCATATGTACTTTTTGTACAACCTTCATCAAAACAACATTGACCAAATAATGCAGATTGTTGATCACCAATTAATGAAGCAATTGGAATGGTATTAAAACCCATATCAATACTAGATAAAGCTGTTGCAAAACCATAAATATGGCTACTTGGAAGAACTTTAGGTAAAATTGATTTTGGTATATTAAAATATTTTAGTAATTCATCATCCCATTCTAATGTATGAATATTATAGATAAGTGTTCTTGATGCATTACTATAATCTGTAGCATGAACTTTTCCATTTGTTAATTTCCAAAGAAGATATGTATCTATGGTACCAAATAAAATATCCCCTTTATTTGCATCATCTTGAACAGTTTTGACATGATCAAATATCCATTTTATCTTGCTTGCAGAAAAATATGGATTAATAATTAAACCAGTCTTTTTTTTAAAAAGATCATTTAATCCCCTCTCAATTAAAGTATCACATATTTCTTGTGATTGTCGAGATTGCCATACAATAGCATTATAAACCGGTCTACCTGTTTTTTTATTCCAAAGAACAGTGGTCTCCCTTTGATTTGTAATACCAATGGCCGCAATATCTGTGACTTTTAAATTTATGCTATTAATAGCATTTTTAATTGTTTGCAATGTCAATTCCCAAATTTCTTCTGGATTATGTTCAACCCAACCATTTTTGGGACATATTTGACTAAATTCCATTTGGCTTTTAGTAACAATTGTACCCCTATAGTCAAATATGATGGTTCTAGTACTAGTAGTTCCTTGATCAATTGTCAATATGTACTTATTTTTATTCATATTAATAATTCCCAATATATTAACTTTTTCTTATATTATATCACATTATTTTTGTTTTTAAAAGAAAAACACCCATCAGGGTGTTAAATTTTATTATTTTTCTTCTACTACCTTTTTCGCAATGGTCAAATCAACTAAATCCGAAAAATTTACTTTACTATCCAATTCGCCTGCGGTAATGATGATATCTTGTAATCTGTCAAATCCTACTTCTGAAAAAATTGGATTTGTGCACCATGCATTAATAGAACGATACCTAGCTACTACACTAATTAATACATCTAATTCTACATCTGTAAAGAATGGTTGAATTTCTTTTGCAATTTCTTCATCAGTTGCATTTTGAACAAATTGTTGACCTCTATATAAGGCCTTTGTAAATTTTTCTAATACTTCTTTATTATTATTAAAATATTTAATGGATGTAGAATATGCAGTATAGGTTATTTCACCTGCATATTCTGCAGTTGCAGCAAGCAAATATGCCCTATTTTGATTAATTAAAGCTGTTGCAGTAGGTTCAAATAGACTAACAAAATCGCCTTCTCCATCTAAAAATGAACCTGTTAAAGCCGCAAATGCAACATCTGTTCTAACATTTACATCTTTGGTATCATCATCTTGACCTACTTCTAATCCTGCTTGTTTTAATACATACTCAAGTGTCATTTCAGGAACGCCACCTTTTCTACCACCAAGTATGGACTTTCCTCTTAAATCATCTAGAGTAAAATTTTCAATTTTTTCACGGCCAAAAATAAAACTACCATCTGTCCTTGTAAGTTGTGCAAAATTAATTAGATAATTTGTCCGATTATTTTTATATAAATAAATTGTTGGTTCAGGTCCTTGTAGACCAATTTGTACATCACCAGAAAGTAATGCTGCCGTAACTTTATCTGCTCCATTTGCATTAACTAAATCTATTTTTAAACCTTCTTCTTCAAAATAACCTTTACTTAAAGCTACATATTGTGGTGCATAAAATACTGATCTTGCAACTTCCGCTACCTTTATCTTTGTTAATTTACTATCCTTACAACCAATCATTGTAATTGAAACTAAACATAAACCTAATAACATTAAAATTTTTTTCATTAATTCCTCTTCCTTTTTATTCTTTTTTCAATTATATTGACAACTTCATACATTAAAAATGATATTATCGCTAAGACAAAAACACCCATCATAACTAAATCCATATTAAATACTTGTGAACCATACATAATTAAATAACCTATTCCATATCTAGAAACAATGAATTCACCTACAATTACCCCAACCCAACTCATACCAATATTAATTTTTATAATATTAATTATATTGGCCATATTAGCAGGAATAATGAGTTTTGTTAAAATCTGCCATTTACTCGCTTGAAAACTTTGTAGCATTTTAATTTTTTCTTCTTCTACTTGCATAAAATAGTTGTATGCAGAAATTATTGTCAGTATTAAGGAAATGGATATTGCAACAGTAGTTATTCCCTTTATTCCTGTTCCTGCCCAAATAATAAGAATTGGTGCAAGTGCTGTTTTTGGAAGGGCATTTCCAACAACTAAGAAAGGATCCATTATCTTTGCAAGTATTTTATTCCACCACAAGACTATTGCAATCAATATTCCCACAAAGGTTCCAATACATAATCCTAATAATGTTTCCAAAACAGAGATACCAATATGACGATATATTTCATTTGATTTTATATAATTCACCAATAATTTAAAAACACTTGTTGGTTTGCTAAATAAAAATGAATCTATCCATTCCAACCTTGAAGCAATTTCCCAAAGAATTAAAAATGCTATTAATAAAATGATTTGGATAATCAATACTCGAATGGCCATTTTTCTTTTTTGTTTTAAAAAAGGGTTATTCATTTAATAACCCCCAAATCTTATCAAAATATTGAGAAAATTCAGAAGATCTTCGTTTTTCTATTGGTGTTTTACCATTTGATGTTTTTATTTCAATTATTTCTTTCAATTTAGCTGGTCTATGACTCAAAACTATTACTCGATCAGCCATTGCAATAGCTTCACTTATATCATGCGTTACTAAAAGAGTAGAAACATTTTGATCCTTAATTATACGATAAATATCATTACTAACCTTTACTCTAGTTTGATAATCTAGTGCAGAAAATGGTTCATCAAGCAATAAAATGCTCGGTTTTGTTGCTAGTGTCCTTATCAAAGCTATACGTTGTCTCATTCCACCTGATAGTTCTTGGGGATAATTGTTAATAAAATCTATTAATCCATATTTTTCTAATAGTTCTCTTACTCTTTCTACTTTTTTTTGATCTTTATCCTTTTTTATTTCTAAACCAATTAAAATATTTTTCCAAACTGTTCTCCAATTAAATAAATGATCGTGCTGAAACATATAACCAATATCTCCATCAACAATTATTTCACCACTTGTTGGCGATAATAATTTGGATATAATGTTAAGTAAGGTTGATTTACCAGACCCACTTGGCCCAACAATGGCTACAATTTCACCTTCATTGACATCGAAACTAATATCATCTACTACATCAAGTGCTCCAAGTTCTGTATAAAAAGTTTTTTTCACATTAATTAATTCTAATTTTTTCATACCCCACCTCTTTTCAAGTACACTTTATAATATTAATATTTAGTTTAAATGGTGTAGGCAAATGGAAAGTAATCTTTTTATTCAATTAGAAAATATAAAAATAAAACTCTTTTTTATAAATCATATGATTTTAATAAAAAATAGATTCAAAAATATTTTGAATCTATTTTTATACAAATATAAAGTTTTAAAAAGTATTAATACTTTATTTTTTTAATAGTTGGATTTTTTCTTTTTTCTTGTTCTTTAACTTTATTTTTATTTATTTCTCGATTTAATTCAAAATTCTTCATCAATAATTCAACCCCTAGCATTACCGCAAGAGAAATAATTACCATACTTACAGAAAGCCATAAAGCCGTTGCATTTAAATATTCTTGCTCTTTGTCAATGCCAACAGCCTCTATTCTTTTTATTTCCCAAGTCAAACTGTCAAATCCAAACATATCATACATATCAATTTTACCAGAAAAAAGTTTAACCTGTTGCATTGAAAGAACTATTAAAGTAAGAGACAGAGCCCACATCACTACACATAAGAATATTTTTTTTCTCGTAAAAGGAACACACGCCCGACACATAACAATTAAAATTGTAAAGGTTGCTGTAATAGCTACAACAGTTTTAATTTCAGGTACTGTGAAACCATATGGCTTAGAAAGCATGTAAGAAAATACTATTGCACAAACAACACCAACAGCACCAGGTGTTGCACTTTTTAAAGCATTTTTAAGGAAATTACCTTTTACAGGTGAATTATTAGATTGAACAGCAAGGAAAATAGATGGTAATCCAATTGCAAACATTTCAACAATTAACAATTGTTTTGCTCCAGCAAATGGAAAAGTTCCATCTCTTACACCATCAATTTCAGGACCAAATACTTTAAAGAATCCAATTGCAGTAAGTACTGCTAAAACTGTCATAAATAACGTTTTTACAAGATATAACATTGCTGTTTGCTGAACATTATTAATTACTCTTCTTCCTTCAGCAACTACTTTAGGCATTGAAGAGAAATTAGAATCAACTAATACTAATTGTGCAACATTTTTTACAGCATCATTTCCAGATGCCATAGCAATACTACAATCTGCTGTTTTTAAGGCAGGAATATCATTCACACCATCACCTGTCATTGCAACCGTTTTTCCATTATTTTTCAATGCAGTAACTAATAATTTTTTTTGTTCGGGTTTAACGCGACCAAAAACGGTAAACTTAGTAGCAGCTTCAATAATCTCATCATCACTCATTCCATCTAAACTAATACACTTGTCAGCATTTTCAATGCCAACTCTTCTTGCTACTTCAGATACAGTTACAGGATTATCCCCTGATATAACTTTTACTTCCACACCATTATCTTTAAAATATTGAATTGTATCATATGCTTCTTCCCTTATTTGATCTTCAATTAAAATTAAAGCAATCAATCGTGGTAAACGTTGAATTTTTCCATCTTTAAAAGGCAAACTAGATTGTGCAAGACATATAACTCGAAGCCCCTGATTAGCGTAATCCCCAATGATAGATGCGTATTTTTCAAAACTACCCTTTAAAACAAATTCTGGTGCACCTATGATATAATTATCATTGCTACCAAAACTAACGGCACTATATTTACGTTCTGATGAAAAAGGAATAACTTCCGTTGGTTTCAAAATGGCTTTTGTACCAAAATAATTCACTAAAGCTTGAGCAGTAGCATTTGTTTCTTGTAGTGCTGCATTCATTGAACTAATAATATCCTCAATAGGAAGACTATGATTTTTACTCATTTCCTCATATCGTATAATACTCATTTTCCCATTTGTAATTGTTCCCGTTTTATCAAGACAAAGAACATTTACCCTTGCAAGCATTTCAATACAATAAACATCTTGTACAAGAGTATTATTCTTACTAAGTCTTACAACTCCTACTGAAAGAGCAACCGATGTTAATAAATATAAACCAGCTGGAATCATTCCTATAATAGCAGCTGTTGTCGGTTTTATTGCTTTAACATACTCTAATTGAAAAAATATTTTTTTTGCTTCATCAAGACTACCATTATTTAAAGCCTCAATAAAATCTTTGATTGGCCATTTTGAAAAAAACATTACTAGTGATGTCACAACAATGAAAATTGCCAAAGTTACAAGCAGTTTTTTTAAACTACTTAAAATTTGCGAATTCGGTGCTACATATTTTTTGGCTTGTGAAGTTAATTTATTTATCTCATTTAATTTTCCAACATGCTCAACTCTTGCATATGAAGTACCCGACACCATAAAACTACCTGAATAAATCATATCACCTGGACGTTTTTTAATTGGAACTGATTCACCAGTCAACTGTGATTCATTCACCTCAACTTCACCTTCTAATAAAATGCTATCAGAAACAATCTGGATTCCTGGTGTTAAATACATAATGTCATCTAAAACTACTTCCGTTTCTTCAACAATTACTTTTTCACCATTTCTGATTAGTGTAACTTTAGGATTAGTAACTAATTTTAACTTATTGATAGCAAGTTTTGACTTTGTTTCTTGAATAATACCAATAATTAAATTCACACTTACTATAGCTAAAAACATAAAATCAGTTATAGCAAAATTTAGATTGGTTTCATCAGGATTATTCCATTTTTTAGCAATCAATAATAATATCAAAACAATTATATACAAAATATTAAAAAAGGTAAAAGTATTTTTCACAAAAACTTTTGTAATAATTTTAATTGTTTTGCTAAAATTGGATTCTATTACACCATCGATATTCACTTGAAGGTTTTCTTTTCTTTCTTCTACTTCATCAGTTGTTAGACCTTTTTTGTACTCATTATTTTTCAAATATATTGGCTTTTTACGATCTATTTTATATTCACCATATACAATTCGTTTTTTCTTTTTTACTTTATTATTTAAATCATTGCTATTATCCTTTTTATTTGACATATCAAGATTCCCTTTCAAATTATATATTATATTATAACATTTTTGCATTTATAATTAAAGTAAAAGGCTAAAAAATTTATTCATATACTTTGCAATTTTATTCTTTTATGATATCATATATATAATATGAGGTGAATTTATGAACAAATTAATTATTGGTATTAGTCCCCGTTTTTCTCATGATTATAATAGTGATTATCACTATGTAAGAATAAACATTGACTATTTAAATCAAGTTATACATCGTGATGCGATTCCATTCATATTATATGATGGTCCAAATATTGATGCAGCTTTGCAAATGTGCGATGGCTTTATAATTATTGGTGGAGACGATATAAATCCTAAATTTTATAATGAAAATAATGATAATAATTTATCTAAAGGTATTGAAGAAATTACTGATTCAATAGATCAAAAAATTTTAAATTATGCTATTTCTCATCATATACCTACGCTTGGCATTTGCCGCGGTATCCAAGCTATGGCTGCTTTTATGAATGGTAGCCTATATCAAGACATTTATTTTGCCAATCTAAACCATCCTCAAGAAAATAAAAAACATTATGTTACTAAAGTATCTAATACCAAACTGACTTCATTGCTACCTGAATCTTTCCTAGTGAATAGTTATCATCATCAATCAGTTAAAGATTTACCAGATGGTTTTATTACAACCTTTGTTAATCAAGATGTAATTGAAGCAATTGAACATCAAACCCTACCTTTGATTGGCATTCAGTGGCATCCTGAAAGATTTTATACAAACGAATCTAAAATTATTTTTGATTATTTCTTCAATTTAATCAAAGAATATAAAAAATAGTATTGAACAATCTTGTCCAATACTATTTTTTTTAATTATCCTTTTTATATTCTGCAACAATTTTATCAACTAAATTGGATGGAACATCATCATAACGAATGAATCTACGTGTAAAATATCCGCTTCCTTGGGTCATAGCTTTCAGATCAATAGTATATTTAATGATTTCAGCCTCAGGTATTTGAGCTGTTATTGCAGTTTTTCCATTGCCAACTGGTTCCATACCGACAACTGATCCACGACGCTGTGGAATATCACTCATAATATCACCAACATACTCATCTTTGATTGTTATTACAACTTCCATAATTGGTTCAAGAATTGTTGGCTTAATAGACTTACAAGCTTCTTTGAAAGCAAGTGATGCCGCAATTTTAAATGAAATTTCATTAGAATCGACAGGATGGTATGATCCATCATATAGCACTGCTCTTACACCTATTACTGGAAATCCTGCAATTGGACCATGTTCAAGTGTATCAATAAGACCCTTTTCAACAGCAGGGAAGAAATTCTTAGGTACAGAACCTCCAACAACCTCAGATGCAAATTCAAAATCTTTATCTGCTAATGGTTCAAAACGAATCCAAACATCACCAAATTGGCCAGCACCACCTGATTGTTTCTTATGACGACCTTGTGCAGAACCTATTTTACGAATAGTTTCTCTATATACTATTTTTTGATCTGTCACACTAACATCAACTTTAAACATATTTTTCATTTTTTCCAAAATATACCCTATATGTGTCATCCCTTGGCCACCCACCAATAATTGTGAAGTTTCGGGATTTCGCTTTACTTCAAAGGTAGGATCTTCTAAATTTAATTTTTGTAAAGCAGATGAAATTTTATCTTCATCTTGTTTAGTTTTGGCTTGAATGGCAACATAAATTACAGGAGTAGGAATTTCAACAGGTGGATATAAAACAATATCTTTTTTATCACATAATGTATCACCAGTTTTAATATCACCAGATTTGGTCAATACTCCAATATCACCTGCATGAAGAACATCAATTGATATTTGATTTTTTCCCATCATTAAAGCAATTACACCTACTTTAACTACTTGATCACTATTAGGAATATATACTTCTGTTAAGCCCTTCGTAGTTCCGGAATACACCTTGAAAAAATTAATTGTTCCAAGAAAAGGATCAACTATCGTTTTAAAAACATATGCAGAAAAAGAATCATCATCTTTACTAACTCTTGATACCTCTTTGTTAGTTTTGGGGTTAACACCATTGGCTGGTTTTAAATCAGATGGCGATGGTAAATATTTACAAATTTTATCAAGAAGGCCTTTTAAACCCATATTTTTAGTTGCAGAACCAACCAAAATTGGAAAAATATCACAATTTAACAATGCACTCCGCAATCCACTTATAATCTCATCATTGCTAAGTGTTTCACCTGAAAAATATTTTTCCATTACTTCTTCGCTTTGACTAGCAACTATTTCTAAAAACTTATCATATGCTTCCTCAACTCTTGTCATATAATCATTGGGTATTTCTGTTTCTTGTTCACTTTCACCTAAATAGGCCTTTTTCTTGATAATATCAATATAGCCTTGATAATCATTTTCTTTTCCCATTGGAATGACAAACGGAACAACCTTCAATCCAAATTTATCAATAATACTATCAATAACTTTATCAAACTTTACATTTTCTTTATCAATTTTATTGATAAATAGAATGGTAGGTGTATGCCTCGTTCTTAATTCATCCCATACCCTTTCAGTTCCAACTTCAACTCCCTTTTGAGCATCTAATAAAACAACAGCACCTTTCACAACTGCTAAATCTTGTTCTATTTCCCCTACAAATTCCTCTGAACCAGGAGTATCTAAAAAATTAATTTTATAATTATTCCACTCAACGGGTATTAAAGATGTAGACAATGATGTCTGACGATTTTGTTCTTCAACAAGATAATCCGATACAGTATTTTTTCTTTCAACTTCTCCTTTTTTATTTATTGCTTTGCTAATATATAACATGGACTCCACAAGACTTGTCTTTCCACTACCTAAATGTCCTAAAATTGCTACATTTCTTATTTGATTAGTCAAATATTCTTTCATATATAATCCTCCTCTATTAAATTCAACCATTTCATATTAATTATATACTAATATTTTCAATATTTCAATTAAATAACTAATTTTTTTGAAAACGCATACATTTTTAAAGATTATAAAAAAGAGCATAGAAAATGCTCCATAATTACAACTTGTAATGTTCATCAACATTGATAACAAAAATAGTTGCTCCTTTAATCTGAACGTTAGTTGGTAAAAAAGAAAAAAGATTTAAATCTCCGGGTTCACCAGTTGTAACTTTCTTTTTACGAGTCTTTGCGTAAACTGATACAATTTCTTTTACTCTATTTACTTCCTCATCAGCTACTCCTAAAAGCAAAGTTGTATTTCCTCCATGTAATAACCCTCCTGTTGTTGCTAATTTTGTAACATAAAATTTCTCTTTTAATAGACCTTTCGTTACATCTTGTGTATCTTCATTGCTAATTATGATTAACATTAATTTCATAAACTTCACCTCATCAATATTTTATCACATTTTTAAATAAAAGTAAAGAAATTAAAATTTATTACAAACCTATATTTACCTTGAAAAGCCTTTACATTGAAGATTTACTTTTTTTTGATATAATTATACAATAATAAGGAGACCGATCAAATGTTAAAATTTATTTTTCAAAAAATTATGATATTATCAATATTGTTATTGTTTCTTATTACAATTGGTGGTTGCAATAAGAAACAAACTGAATATTTAACAGAACCTATTGCTATTGTTTATAAAAATGACATTCCTTATATTATCAATTCAAATGATGAACTTTTTGATTTATCCAAATATGATAGCATTGTTCCTTATTTTGGGGATATTCTAATTGTCAAAAAGAACAATCATTTTGGTTATATTAAAAATACAGGAGAAGAAATTACTGAATTTATTTATGATGAAGCTTATCCTTTTTCTGAAAATAAGGCTGTTGTTGCAATTGAAAACAAATTTTATATAATCAATGAAAATGGTAATACGCTTTATACATTTGATGATAATATTTCATCACAAAGCTATTTTTCTAATAACTATTTAGTTGTTCATCGAGATAATTATCAAGGATACTTAAAATACGATGAAAATAATAATCATTTTTCTCTTTTAATTGATGAACCTATAGATGAAAATACTTCAATTTTAGATTCTAATTTTCAATATGATTATTGTGGTAACTTTTTAAACGGATATGCAGTTGTGGGAAAAATAAATGAAAATGGTGAATTAAAATATACCCATATCAATGAGGATGGTAAAAGATTATATGATTTAGAATGGGATTTCGCTAATAATTTTTATGATGGATATGCTGTAGTAGGAAATTATACAGACTATGAAGTCAAAGTGTATTGTAGTAATGTCAATAGAATTGACGAAGAGGCATCTACTACTATAACTACTATGGGCTATATGTATGTTTCACCATCTGGTCAATATCTTGGTACTAAATCTATTCAAGATGATGGAAGTGAGAGTATAGTTCCTCATATTTACGCTTTAGCCAATGACTACTCTGACTCTGTTGCACTTGTTGCCAACCTTCTTTTTTGGGTTGATACCTATCATAGTTACCATACATATGATTTTTCAACTAATAAATTTTTCTACAATTACGACTTTTTAAATGTTGAAGGTACTCCTCTTTTCGGTAAACCTCTTAATGCACAAAATAATTGGGGTGGGAATTCCTCTATTTATAATAGCATTTTTCAACTTGATAATTATTATATTACTACTTTCTATCGCTCATCTTGGTATGTCAAATATACTCCTATTGAGGAATTAAACTGGGCTGAACCTTTTTTAGAAATAAAGTATGATTTAAAAGAAAATACTAATAACGATTATTTATTAGAACATTATCCTTGGATAGATACTTATTTAAAAAATTTTACATCAGGTAACCAAGAACCTCTTTATGTTGTCGATACTGTTGTAAATCCTTATTATCTTACAGATTTTAAAAAATCTAAATATTTAGACAATCAATTTGTCGCAAGGGCACACACATATAGTGGTATGGGGGATAGTTGTGGATTAATTGCCATATCAACTACAAATGATACACTACAATTATCCTATATTATTGCTCCACTATATGAAAATATTATTTTTTAGAGGTATTGTAATGATTAGTTTACATAATATTAATAAATTCTATAATTCTGGCACACAAAAATTTCATGCTTTAAAAGATGTTAATATCGTTTTTCCTGAAAAAGGAATGGTTTTCATAGTTGGAAAAAGTGGTAGTGGTAAATCAACCCTTTTAAATGTAATTGGTGGGATTGATTCATATGATTCTGGAGAATTAATCATTGATGGTTTGAATACTAAAAATTTTTCTAGAAATGATTTTAATTCCTATCGCAATTCATATATTGGTTTTATTTTTCAAGAATTTAATGTCATTAAAAATTTAACTGTCTTTGAAAATATTGCCTTATCTTTACAACTAAAAAATGAAAGTATCAAGGATAACTATGATTTAATTATGAATACCATCGAAGTTGTAGGATTAAAAGGTAAAGAAAAAAGAAAAATGAATCAATTATCAGGTGGTGAAAGACAGCGAGTTGCCATTGCTAGAGCTCTTGTAAAAAATCCTAAAGTGATTATTGCTGATGAACCAACGGGAAATCTTGATAAAAATAATCGTGATATTGTAATGGATATTTTAAAAAACTTGTCAACCAATCATTTAGTTTTAATTGTTACTCATGATAAGTTTTTATCAAAAAAATATAGTAATTATGAAATTACTTTAAAAGATGGACAAATAATTCATAATACCTTAGAAAATATCAATCATTCTAACAAAGAAGAATTGAATAAAAGAACAAATCTTAATTTAAATCCAATTCAGCCATCTTTTAAAACTCCAATTCTTCTTTCACTAAAAAGTTTAAAACAAAATCTTATACGTTTTATTTTTATTATTGTCTTTTTTTGTATTTCACTTATTTTTGCCAACACAACTATTAACCTCTATTTTTCAAATGCTACCGCTCAATATTCACGTTTTCAAACTGAATATAACAATAAGTACATTACTCTAAGTCGACAACAAACCCTTTATAACCAAACTGTTAAAACTGGATTTTTCCAAATTGATACGATTAATTATGAAAATTTAATTCGTTCATTTAATCAAGATAATGGTGAAACAGAATCGAATAACAATTATCAATACAAAATATATAAAACTTTTAAAAATCCGATTGCAATAAATCAAAATTTAGAAGGTAATTTAGATTTTATTCATTCGGAATCAATTGATAATATTATTGTAATTGAAGATTTAACTGAATTTGAAAAAGATTATACTATCATACCGGTTTATAATACATTACCAAATAGTCAAATGCCTATTAGATGTTATATCACTGATTATGTTGCTGAATCTCTAATTGCTAATAATTATTTTAATGATACCGTTGATGAAAATTGGAGTAACTATTTTGCTGATAAAACTATCCAGTCAGAAAATTTAAACAATAAAATCTATATTGAAGGCATCATTGAAACTAACTTTAATGACTTTATAGATGCAGACTTAGACGATCCAAATACATTTGCTAGTTTCACTGATAATAAAGCTTTCTATAATTCTCTTTTTTTCAATAGTAGTATTTATGTCAGTGCGGAAAATGCAAACCAATTTGTTTCTACGAATAATATTCAATATACCTATGATGATTTTATTTATTCTGCCTTAAACCAAAATGGTATTTTTAACAATATAAAACTTACTAGTTATGGCAATACACTCTCTATTATTAAAGGAAAAAAACCAGAAAAGAAAACATCAGATGATGATTTTGAACAAATTGCAATTTCTACAGGCTTACTGGAAAAAGTTTTTCATTATACAGCAGATGAAATACAATTTGATGAAGATGGTTCAATGGATTATGCTCTATTAAATCCTGAAACAAATACTGCAGCAACTTTCACTTTTTACGGTTACCGAAGGGTAATGGCTAACTTCTCTTGTCAAGTGGTTGGAATTATTGAAAATGAAGATCCAGTAATTTATTTTTGTAATCCAAATGAAACAAATATGTATTATAATTATCTAAAAACCTCTTTTTCTGATTATGATAATTCCTCTAAAAATTTTGGTGGCTCACTTACTGTTTTAATTAGTGATAGCGAAGAATCTAATATATCGTTATATCAAGCTTTAAGAGAAAATAATATTACAATAGATAATTTATCTTATATCAAATTACAAGTGGTAAATCAATTTATAAATGAAAATTTAATACTATTTTTAGGCCTCTTCTTTGCTCTTTGTGTTTTTAGTATTCTAATGATATTTAATTTTGTTGTTATCACAATTAAAAATAGTACTAAAGATATTGGTATTTATATGTCACTTGGAATGAATGGATTTAAGATTTCTTTTATCTACTTATTTCAAATTATAATTGTCAGTACAATTTCATTTATATTATCATTGATAGGAGCCATTATTTTTTTAAACCTGTTAGATATTAATTTAAGTACTACAGCATCCAATTTAATAAATCAATATTATAATTTAGATATTTTACCAATTGATTTTCAAACTTTTAAAATTACCACAAGCGGCATTTTGATTTCATTATTAATTGCCTATATTGTTCCAATCTTATCAGTTATCATACCTCTTATCAATTTATCGCGAAAACGACCAATTGATGTGTTAAAGGTTTCTTAGGAGGCATTTCTAATGATAAAATTAATAAATGTTAATAAATATTATCAATCAGGTAATGACAAGGTTCATGTTATTCGTAATTTAAATTATGAATTTCCTGATACAGGACTTATCTTCATTTTAGGTCCTAGCGGTTCTGGTAAATCTACTTTATTAAATTTATTAGGTGGACTAGATAAACCCGATAGTGGTGAAATTTGGATTGAAAATCGAGAGATATCTTCTTTTAATAAAAAAGAACATAATTATTATTTAAATAGTTATCTTGGATTTGTTTTTCAAGAATATAATATTTTAAAAGATTTAAATCTTAAAGAAAATATTAGTCTTTCATTAGAAATTCAAGGTATAAAAACAAAAATAGCAAAAAGAAAAATTAATAAAATTATTGAGGAAGTAGAATTAACAGGTCTTGAAAAACGTAAAGTTAGTCAACTATCAGGTGGTCAAAAACAAAGAATTGCCATTGCTAGAGCCCTTGTGAAAGAACCGAATCTTATTATTGCAGATGAACCTACAGGTAACTTAGATAGCGAAACTAGTAATAAAATTTTTGAGTTGTTTAAAAAATTATCAAAAAATCGATTAATTATAATTGTTACTCATGATGAAGAATCTGCTAATCTCTATGGTGATGATATTTTAAAAATTGATACTGCAAGTATTGACCAACAAGATGATAATAAAAGCAATAATTTAAATGAGGAAACTACAAATTCTATTGATTTACAATTTAAACATAAATTGATATTGGAAAAAACCAAAATTCCTCTTAAAACAATCTTTAAACTCTCCTTTAAAAATATTTGGCAAAAAAAATTACGGTATCTTTTAATGTTTATTATCACGATTATAAGTCTTACCTTTTTAGCCTTTTCCATAGAATTAAATGGTGATAAATTATATCAGAATGTTTATACAACAATTAATAATAACGTAAACTATGCAGATATCTATCAACTTAGTCCAAATAGTTCAATTAATACCGAAAAAGATTTTTATTCAAAATACAAAAAAGGAGAACTAATGGATAATGCTTATGGCGTTATTAAAAATTTTGCTTCTGATTTGACCCTTCACAAATATCAAACAGTTTCAATCAATTATGCTAAATATGGTTTAGAAAAGGCAAATTTTCTTTATAATGGTATTCTAAACACAATCATTTATTATGATGAAACAAATACCTATAATTTATTAGCTGGAAAATTACCTCATCCTGATAAACCTGAAATTCTTATTACTGATTTTATCTTAGATGCGCTTAAACATTTCGGAATTGTGGATTCTAATTCAACAATTTATAGCATTTTAAATCAATATATTGATTTAGGCTATTCTACCAATTTTAAGATTGTAGGGGTAATTGAAACAAATTACAAAAAATGGATGCACCTTTCTAGATATAAACCAAATTATGTCATTGATGAATATGATAAATCTATGCAAGGATTTAAGTATGACTATTTAATTATGAATTCTATTATTGTCGGTGATACCTATTATTACTATATTTTGAACGACTCTTTTCAAAATAATAAAATAAAAATCAATTCTTATGAATTAGAAGAAAGTACAGTTGTTAGTTACCAAAACCAAGAAATTACAATTGGTAATGCTCCTGTTAATCCCGATGAAATTGTAATCCCTCGTGTTTATGGTGGCAAAGTTTTTAATATTAACAATTTTGAATATTATTCAGATAGATGGATTTTACAAAATATCATCAATACTACTCCTGCCACTTATGTTGATGTATCAACAAAATTTAACGAAATTCAAACTGATACGGGAAATTTTGACATCACTTCAATAGGTCAATTTAAGGTTGTTGGCTTTACTTCTTCTCGTGATTTTTTACTATCTAGCATTGGTTATGATAATTATAATAATGTTATTCAAGAGGCAAAAAGCAATCATGATCAAGAAAAAATTGTTGTTGAGTTATCTAATAATCCTGCTACTGCTTTAAAACAATTTAATCAATTATATAATAATGACTATCACTTTATTATAGATGTTTTTCATTATCAATCATATATTGAAAGTTATAATGTTGATCCAATGATTAATTTTGTCTCTAAAGGTGGCTTAATTTTCTTTACGATTTTAGCAATCGGTATTATGTGGACGATTATTTCCATTGAAATTGTCGATTCGCGTAAAGAAATTGGAATTATGCGTTCTATTGGATTAAGTGGAAGTAAAGTTTCTTTACTATTTATTATTCAATCTTTATGTATCAATTTATTGGCCTATTTTGTATCCATCCCTATTGCAATGCAATTTATTGAATTATATGGTCGTAATATAACCGATCCTTTAGGAGAAATTAGTTTATCACTATATACCCTTACCTATCGCTCACCGATTATTTTACTCCTATTTACGATAATAGTTACATTTATTTCTACTTTCATTCCATTAATAAAAATTATGTCAAAAAAAATTATTAATATCATTAATGAAAGAGATAATTAAAAAAGTATTAATCACATTGAAATTAATCAATTTGTGATTAATACTTTTTATTTTAAAAAATTGGTAACAATACTACTACTTTGACAATTATAAATAAAATTGGAAAAGTTAAAATTGATAAAAGGGTTGATAAAAAACATACTCTACTCGATAATTCCATTTCATTATTAAATTTAGAACAATATGTACTTACAACAGCCGATAGAGGTGCGCCGAAACCAATGACCATTATCATAATTGTATATTCATCAAAATTAATAATATTTACCATTTGTAATACTATTAAAAATAACAATGTCATTATGGGAATAATAATCGTTCTTGCAATTGCAATCAACCATGAATACTTATCCTTAAAAGCTTCTTTAATATGAGCTTCTCCTAAAATACAACCTATTATCATCATAGCAAGTGGAGTAGTTAACTTTTCCGCTGTTGAAATAATCATATAAATTCCCGGTAAAGTTTTATCAATTCTAAAAATAGAAAAATATTCATCATCAATATTAGCTTTTGGCATAATTTCTTGTGTAACCCATATAAATAGACCAATTGCCATAGAAATCATGATAGGATTTAAAAAAATGCTTTTTAAAGTAAACTTTATTTTTTCTTTGTTAAATTTCAGTTTAGAAATAGCAAAATAACAATAAATATACAGAATCAATCGAAATGATAAAGTCATCATATTAGCAGGTATCATTATTTTTGAATATGAATCACTATATATTGTCTTTAAAACAGGAATAGAAAAAAATGTCAACTGTCCAACAGCCATAAAAATTGAAATAACAATTCTTTTGGATTGATCTATTTTAAATAAAACCAAATGACCCATCATAATAAAAATAATATAAAATAATAATGAAATGATGAAAACTAAAAAATTATCTATAAAATGAGCACTATTAAACTCTGTCATGAATGCTGAAAAAGCCATTGCTGGCAGAGCTATTTTTAAAACAATAATCGTTAGAAATTCCTTACCATTATTATTTATAATATTTTTTCTTCTTAAGATAAATCCTACAAAAATAAAACTTAATGATGTAAATATCGCACCTACAAAGTTTTCATCTGTTAAGATATCCATTATTATTTTTATCATGATTATCACCCTATGATTCGTATTCTATTGTAAATTTTTATATTTACTATCTTTTTTACCAAATATAAAAAGGATTAAGCAAGTATGTTTGGTTTTACTATATTTTCATTTCTATCATTTTGATAAAGAATTGCATCAATATGAAAAATATCTACTTCAATATTTTTATTTACTATTCATTTCTTCTTGCTTTTTTAATAATTTTATTTTTTTAGTACTATTAACAATCATAAATAAACCGATTGCAATGACTCCTAAACTCACAACACTTCCGGTTACAATATTCATAGTTAACATTTTAGAATCACTAGAAAAAGTAGCTATTAAAGCAACTTGTAATGATAAAATTGATACAGCCGCATCTGCTAAGTTAATATTTTTAAGTGACTGCCAAATAGGTTGACAATATTTTTGAACCTTAATGATATTGCATATAGCTATGATTATTTTATAAAACGTATAGGTAGATACAACATATATTAACAGACCAGCATAGACATGATATTTATTTGAAAATATCATTTGACCAATTGAAACACCAAGTGCGGGTGTTATAATTAAAAATTCAATACCTATATTTCGATATGTTTTCCATTTTTCTATTTCATCTATGTTAGAGTGATATGATTTAAAAATTTTACGATCTTTTTTTATGGCACTATATCGCATAAAGCCTAAAATTGAATGATATGCCGAAAGAGATGCATACCATATAGATTTACCAATTATTGCCATAACTCCTTCAAAAATAGCATAGGATGCATTAATCGCAAAAGAAATATTGGTTGATATTGTAATTCGAAAGCCATAATCATTGATAAACTTTCTCGTAAAAGTATATTTATTTAAAAACTGAATAATCGCTTGTTTTATTTGTTTTGAAAAATGAATTAATGTATAAATTGAATAACCAAAAGCAATTGCTGTAAAAACATATACTATATTACTAATTAAATCAGAAAAGTCTATATTTAATAGTAAAATAGAAAGGATAACTAAACAAATAGTTATAAAGTATACAATAAATAGCAATATTTTAGGTGGATGAATTAAGTTTTTCCAAATTTTTTTCATACTTTTATGCCTCATTTTCCAATCTAATAGTATTATATAATTTTTATGCTCATATTGATAGTAAAAATTGATTTTACTAGTAATTTTCTAAGTTTTCTCAATATTATTATTCAGTGAATGAAAAAATTTTTATATTTCATTAAGAAATTTGAATAGATGAAACCATATTCTATAGGATGGTAAATTTATAGTAAATAACATAGCTAACTAGAAGCACCTTATCTATATCAAAAGTTAGCCTCATAGTAATGGGCATCTTTTCAATTATCTATATTTCATATCCTTCAAAATTAAAATGATTAAATCTTTTTAATTGAATATCTAATAATTATTTTTTGTCTTTTATATGTCATTTTTTAAGATTATAAAATGCTTTCTGTTCTTTTTTAAATTAAAGAACACTATTGACACCTTATTAAATAGATAATTTTTTTATTGTTATCTTATCTAACTTTCCATATTATAATTCTTCTCATTGCTTTTTACATTTCAACTATTTTTTTAATGGTAGTGGCCGTTCTAATTGTCAATTTATCCTTAATACTTTTGCTTGCTGTCTTTGTCCACCAATTTGTTTTTTGATACTCTTTTAGACAAAAAGACCAAAATATTGCTTTTTTATAGTTTTTAATTCTTTCCAAACCCTTTTTGGGCTCTCCTATCTCACCAAATACTTCAGAAAATGTTAGTGGAGGCATAATAAAAATTAAATTATCATAAATTTCCTTATTTTTATTATCCCACCATTCTGGTGCATTTTGTAGAATATCTTTCAATTCTTCTTTAGATATGATTAAAACTGGAATATCTAAATTAAATTTATTTTTTATCATCATTTCAATGTGTTTTGTCAGACTTTCCATATTATCTTCATTGCTTGAAAAAATTACATTTCCACTATTCAAATATGTCTTAACCTCTTTAAACCCAAATTCTTCAAAAATTGTTTTTAATTGCACCATTGAAATTTTATTTTTTCCACCTATATTAACACCACGTAAAAGTGCAATATGTTTCTTCATATTTATTGATTCCTCCAATTTAGTTCATATCCAATACTTAATACTCTATACCCCATAATGAATCACAAAACATCCAAATCTAAATAAGTTTATAACCAAAATATTGATAAAATCATTTATTTTAAATGACTTTTATCTTTAGTAAACCCCAATTTCTCTTCTCACTCAATAATTTAGTAGTTTTTTTAAATCCATAATGGAAACATCCATTTTGATGGATATTTCTTCTATTGTCATACCAGCATTCAAAAAACGCTGTATTACCATCTTCATATTTTCACCTACTTCTATAAGGTGTCCATCCAAATCATAAAAACGAATTACACGCTGACCCCAACTATGTTCGGTGACTTCTCCTAAATAGTCAATGTTGGGATATTTTTTCAATTTATGAATAAAACCATCAAAATCATCTTCTTCAAATACAATTTCTACATTATTAGATTTTTTCCCTATATTTTCTTTTGCAATACCAATAAGCCAATCAAAATCTTGTTGCAATGCTAGACCGCAAGTAAAAGTGATATTTCTTCCATAATCTTGATAGACCTTTAGCCCAAATAGGCTTTCATAAAATTTTCTTGCAAGATTGATATTAGTTACAGAAATAACAGTACAAATATATTTCATCATTTTCTCCATTCAAAAAAGTTGTTTTATATAATCTAATGGTTATAAGTATTTCTATAAAATACTTGAAAACATCTTAATTCAGAAATTTTTTAATCACAAAAAAATCAAATACTATTTTTTATATCTTTTGCATTAGAACAACCGTTTCTACATGATTAGTCCAACAAAACATATCAACACATACAACATTTGATATTTGATAGGCTGTTTTTAGTTCTTTCAAATCTCTAACAAGAGTTTCAGGATTACATGAAACATATATAATTTTTGATGGTTTGAAATGAATTATTGCTTTTAAAAACTCAACTGTTGAGCCACTTCTGGGCGGATCCATAATTATTGCATCTATTCTTGCACTCGTTTTTGATAATTTTTTTAAATAATGAGTGGCATCATCACAAATAAACGTTATATTTTTTATTTGATTAATCTTTGCATTTAAAATTGCTGCAGACACAGCTTGTTTATTGTTTTCAACACAAACAACTTCTCTTACATCATTTGAAAGAAACATTCCAATAGTTCCTACTCCACTATAAGCATCAATAATTGTTTCATAACCTTGAAAAGAAGCAAGTTCTCTAATTTGAGAGTACAATTTTAATGTTTGAAGAGGATTTACCTGATAAAATGATTTTGATGTGATTCTAAATGAAAAATCACCAAGTTTATCTATAATAAAACCCTGACCAAAAAGAATTTTTTCTTTTTCGCCCAAAACAATACTTGTCTTTCTCGGATTGATATTTTGAATAATTGTTTTAATTCTAGGAGAAATATCACGTATTCTTTTAATAACTTCTGATCTAGAAGGAAAAATATCGCTAGATGTTACGATTGTTATTAAAATTTCTTTTGTAAAAAAAGCTTCTCTAAGAAGAACATACCTAAGCAAACCACGTTTGGTATCCTCATCATATGCTCTAATCTTTAAATCATCAAAGATTTTTTTCAGTTGTTTTAATATCTCATTTTGTATACTGCTATGCATCACACAAAATGAAATATCTACAACTTGATGGGAATTTTCTTGATAAAAACCACTTATTAATTTACCATGTTGAAATTTATAACTGATTATCATTTTATTGCGATAATGGAAATTTTCTTCTGCTTGAATTATGTTATTGATATTAATATCAAAACCATTATTATGAAAATTTTTATAAACCAGATCTCTTTTGAATTTGAGCGTTTCTGAATATTCCTTATCTAAAAATTGACAATTACCACATGTTTTAAAATACTTACAAATGCTTGTTTCATTCATATTCATTCTCATTTCGAATTTGAGCTATAACATCAATTGCTTGAACAAATTTTGTTATAATTGTTGTTTTTTCTTTTTCCGTTGGTTTAAATTCATAATATCCTTCATCATCTGGTAAATCAAAATGATTTCTTGTTTCAAATGGTATTTGATAAATATTGGCCAATTTAAAGTCTTTTCTAATCTCTTTTCCATACATAGTGCCTTTATAATATAACTCTGAATTTGTTAATATAACTTTACCAGTACCGACTTTTTTCAAGATATATTCATGATTTACTCCATAGTATAAATCAAAATTTCCCTCTAAGTATAAAGTATTATCTTTTACTTTTGAAATAAATTTACTTTTTTCAAATTCATACCAAACAGCCTCATCTTCCATTACTACACATTCATTACCAATTCCTTCAAATTTACCCCATTTATTCATAGTCATAGTATTTTTACAATTAGAACATATTAAACTGTTTTTATATGAAAGAATACTATCCATTTTATTGCATTTGGGACATAAATATAACATATCTTCCATACCTTTGACAAGAGATTTGGCTTGAATTGTATATCCATACTCTTTTATTTCTTTTCGGTCGTTTATATTTATTGCATCAACAGTTTTCTGATAAATTTCTTCATCACTCAATGTTTTTAAATCTAATTTTGTAAATACTTTCACAAAATTAATAAATATTGGACTTCTTCTGCGATATTTGCGCCACTTAGGATAGGCCATGTACGCTCCATGAAGTTGAATTGCATAAACATCAACATCACACATTTTCAATAATTTAACGATTGACTTATCAATTCTTAAATTGTCTCCATGCATAGTTGTTTGCCCAGCAGGAGCAATCGTAATTGGTAATTTCTGCTGTAAGGCTCTTTTGATTTTTTTTATTGTTCCAATGTCTGGTTTAAATTGTTCTTTGGAAATGGCTTTGACCATATTTAAGATTATTCTTAGTGTCTTATTATAATAAAAATGACTTGAAGCAACATATGATGCTCGTGTTAGTCCAAATCCAATGGTAGTTAGGAAGTGATCTTGATTAGAGGCATGATTATATATTACAATACATCCTTCTTTTTTATTTCTTTTCTTGAAGATTTTCCTATTTACTTTTATGCGATTTTTGAAAAACATATATATTCTACTTCCGATTGAATATATGAACCAAGCAATCATACTTGGTTTTATTTTTTCCTTTTTTTTAATATTTTTTGACATTATCAATCTCCATATATTATATTCATATTTAACCAATTATTTATTATACTATATTTCGACACAATTGTAAACTAATCCGATTACTGAATAATTAACCATTTGCTTGCTTTTTTTTATTTTTTGTAATATAATATATTAGCATATGCCACTGTGGTGAAATGGTAGACGCGCTGGACTCAAAATCCAGTGGTAGCAATACCGTGTCGGTTCGAGTCCGACCAGTGGCACCATAAATGAACAAATGCTTTGATACAATAAACAAAAGGTGTCAAAGTTTTTATTTTGAATAAAACAAGTGTTTTATCAGTTTTGAAATGCTCTTTTTTTGCTTTTAGGCCAATTTTAGCCTTGTGTTGTTTTATTTTTGAGTCTATGATAGAAAGTTGGTATTAAAAATATTTTTCAAACGTGGACAAGTGTTGTACTCGCCAACGATTCCCCTTTCACTAGGAAACGATTATATGAATTAGTCTTATTTTTTGAGATTTTAATAATATTATGATATAATATTGATATCTTATCTAGTACAAATTATCAAAATATAACGGACAAAACAGCTTCCGATATAAATGTCAAGTATTAATTTAATAAAAAAATAAGAATTTTTTAAATTCTTACGTTAATTTACAATATGTAGGCATGTTAAAAGATAGCCATAGGCTATTAGTTTTAAAAAATATAAATTGATATGACAAAGTAATCGCATATACTTTTTCATTTATTTTAATATCGGTTGTTTGACGAGGTGTTTATTTTTGTTATCTTGACTTATATAATAATCTATTTTTCATTAAAGCATAGATAACTTTAATTAATTTTCTAGCTGTTAGAATTTGAGCTCTTAGCTCTTTAGGAGGTTTAGCTTCATTGTATTTTTTATTGTAGTAATCATTAAATTCAGGTACGAATTTTCTTACTTGATTGGCTGCTTCAATTAAATAGTGTCTTAAATATTTGTTTCCTGTTTTAGTTAAAGGATTATCTTCAGATTCGAATTTACCAGATTGTGTTTTTCTCCATGTGATACCTGCATATTTAGCTAAAGCATCGTCGTCATCAAATTGATCGATAGAACCAATCTCTGAAATGATACCAGCCGCAAAGACAGGACCAATTCCTTTAATAGAAGTAAGACAGATATATTCTTCGTTATTAAAACCTTTAATAAGGGCTTGGATTTCCCTTGAAACTGCTTTAATTTCGTTTTCAAAAGATCTAATACAGTTTAAACTAGAAGTTATTGCAAGGTTAATAGGAAGTAAATTAACTTTATCAAGTCTATATGAATTAGTGGCACATTGTTTAAGAAGTTTAATGGTTTCTTCGGGATTAGATATTTTATTGTTACTTTTATCATTTACAAAGATGACTAAATCTTCTATAGAAGTATTAATAATATCTTCTGGAGATAAAAATTCTGTTAAGATAGCTGTAGAAGTTGCTCCATACATATCAGAGAATGGAGATTCTGAACTTGATGCTGTACAAAGACCTGAAAATTTAAGGAATATATTATTTAAAATATAATTTTTTTCACGAGCGAGCATATCAGCTAAATGTTTTCTATGACGAGTTAAACGTTGTAACGCAAGGAATTGAGCACCTTTCCAAGGAGTCAATTTATCGCAACGACCAACTCTAGCAAGATTTGCAAGAAGTTTTGCATCAGTAAAGTCATCTTTATTAGTATCTGCGAAACTTGCTCGATAGTTACAAGATATTTTAGAGTTTATACAATAAACCTTAGGATTATAGATTAAAAGTTCTTCATTACTTGAAAGAAAAGTAGCTATATGAAAAGCATAAATGCTAGTTGATTCTAAAACAAAGATAACATTAGTAAAGTTATATTTTTTAGTAGTTTCAATAGTATTATCTTTAATAGCAGTTACTCCATTTAAGTCGTTTTTAACTTTAAAATGATTTAAATCTTTTTGATTGAAATTCATCATATGTACAACATTGTAAATTGAATCAACATCAATTCCAATAAAAAGAGAAGATAAAATGGGATTGTTCATAAAACACCTCAAGATTAAAATATTTTATAGTATGAAATTGGTTCCTAATCTTGAGTGTAAACAACAACCTCGCCATATAAAAACTTGTTAATTAATTATAAAATGCGATTAATTAATAACAGAGGTCCAGCTTCCGAGTAAGAACTTAAACACACAAGTAGGTTTGCGAACTATTTAAGCAATCTAAAGTTGCAAGGAGGAAAAGCACTTTACCTAGTTCAAACTATGTATATAGTTTATCATAAAAGGAACCTAATTCATACTATTTTAATTAATGATATTAATAATTGATATTATTAATATCAATTACTATTATACGAGGAGGAAAGATTATGAAAAAACAGTTAAATGGAATTATACTTGTGCTTTTTGGTATTTTACTTTGTTTAGCAAGTAATGAATTAAATACAACTATATTCAGGAGTTGGATTGACATGCCGTTTGCTCTTCTTGGTGTGATATTCGGTATTGTCGGTATTATCATATCATTTATGGAGCCAAAAAATAAATAATATTTATTCCATATTATTAGAATAAAACAAACAAAAGTTTAAAAATATATTGTAATTCTATAGGGGTTTCGATTTTGTATTCAAATTGGTCATCTCTTACATTTTTAATATTCAAAATCATATCCCTTTTTATTTAAAATAAAAATGGTTTCATTGTATAAATTGCAATGAAACCATTTTCTTTTTTTAATGATATATAATTTATTTTCGATAATCTATTCTAATAAATGGCTCATCAATTTGCTCATCAGTAATTAAATGATATTTACTAGGGTGTCGATATGCATTGCCATGAATCTCATTTTTTCGATAATCACGCATCATATCTAAAGAAAAAGTTGCATAATAAATTCCAGCTTCCAATCCTGCTTCTAGTATACAAGTATCTCTTGATTTGTCAACAGTTGGTAAATAAGCAACTCCATCAAATGCAGATGAATGACCATTGCAATCTGGATATCCTTCAGGGTAATTACAAGTAGCAATCCCAATCATATTTTCAAATGCACGTGCTCTAAGTTGAGATAACCGATTGATTTCCATTGGACAAGCATTAGGAACAATAATGATCTCAGCTCCTTTTAACATCAGAATACGTGCACTTTCAGGGAATTCTCTATCATAGCAAATCATAGCACCTATTTTAAGATTTCCTTTTTCAGTATTCAGATTAGCAACATAAAAATCATTACCTGGAGTTAAATTTTTTTCCAAATCAAAATCACAAGTATGAACTTTTGCATAAGTTAATATTTGTTTACCAAAACGATCAAATAAAATAACTGTATTTCTAGGAAGAGGTTCATAACTTTCTAAGAAAGTTATAGCTATAGCCAAATTTAATTCTTGAGCTAATCTTTGAAAAACTTTTATAAATTTACTATCTACTGAAATAGCATTTCTTTTTAATTCCTCTACATCATTGACCATTTTATAGCCATTACTCCACATTTCAGGAAATAATACCATATCTGCTCCATCTTTTTTAGCTTTTCTACATGCTCTAATTCCTATTTCAAGATTTTCATCTATATTATTACCTGGCATTATTTGTAATAGTGCTATTTTAATCTCTTTCATCACTTACCTCTTTTTAGCCAACTACTTTTTTACTCTATCATATTTTTTAATAAAACCAACCCCTAACGGATATGGTCCTGTATGAACACCAATGGTTGCTCCAATTTGAATGAGTAAAACATCTTCTCTTTTTAAGATTTCTTTTAGTTTTTCATTATACAATTTTCCTTCTTCTATATCATAACCATAACCTGTAATAAATTGATAATCATCGGGATTTTCTTTGTTTTCTTTAAAATAATTAAGTGCTGCATCAGTTGCTTTTAAAAAAGATTTTTTTCTCGTAAAGGAAATTCCTGCTGAAAAAATTTCTCCATCTCTTAAAACGATAATAGGTTTTATTTTTAAAGTGGCTCCTACTATTCCTACTAATTTGCCAATTCTACCACCTTTTCTTAAATACTCTAAGTTACCAACTGTAAAAAAGATTCTTCCTGTTTTTCTCATAGCATTTGCTAATTTAATTGCCTCATCATATGTTTTGCCATCTCTTTTCATTCTTGCTATTTCTAAGACTAAAAGTCCTTGTACTCCCGTATTTACCATTGAATCAATGACAGTGATTTTAGCATTTGGATATTTTTCTAAACAATTTTCCTTTGCAACACTAGCACTATTATAAGAACCACTAAATTTGCTGGTGATGCAAACGCAAATTATACTATTTCCTGCTTTTATTTGTTCTTCAAAAACATCCTCATAATCTGCTACAGATGGTAAAGTAGTTTTCGGATTTAAATTACTTTCATTGACCATTTTTTCATAAAAATCTCTAACTTGCAAATTTACTCTTTCTTTTAAATAATCATTCCCATCTAGCGATACATAAAAAGGAACTACTTTTATATTATTTTCCTTAATTAACTCATCTGGCAAATCACATGAGCTATCGCTAACAATTACATAATTATTGTCTTTATCTTTCATTAATTTTCTCCTTTACAATGATTTGATTGATATCATTTAATATTTCAATTAGCGTTATACTTTTTTCTACTCCTAACTCTTCTATTAATTTAAGTATTTTATTATCTAATACTATCAGTTTTGAAACAATGGCTTCTTCTCCTTTTTCAGTAAGTGAAACTATTATTTTCCTTCGATCATCACTTTTTCTCTTTAATAACACTAATTCTTTTTCATGAAGTGAATTTAAAATTGCTGTCACTCTTGATTTTGTGATACCAAGTTTAAGACTGATATTAGTAGGAGTTACGTCTTGTTTTTCTTTTAGAATATAACTTAAAACGGCATGTTCTCCTTCTAACATTTCGGCAATACTGCTAGCTTGATTACTAATATATAACTGTAATAATGCTTCTATGAATTCATTTTTTAGATTATTAGATAATTCCATTTTATTCTTCCTTCAATTTAGTTAATAGTATTAATAATTAATACTATTAATATTTTATACTAATATTAAGTAATTGTCAATTAGATTGCAAATAAATAAAAGTGATGTTATAATTATATACATCAATAAGGAGAAAAATATGAAAAATATTGAAAGATTTTTAAATTATGTTAGATTTGATACCCAGTCAAACCCATATTCAAATATTTCACCAAGTACAAACGGACAAATAAACTTTGCACAATATTTAGTCCAAGAATTAAAACAAATTGGACTTCATCATGCTTTTTTAGATCAATATGGATATGTGTACGGGTATTTGGAAAGCAATAGTTTATCAACATTAACTATTGGTTTGATAGCACACATGGATACTAGTTTTGATGCATCAGGTCAAAATATAAAACCAACAATTATTGAAAAATATGATGGAAGCGATATTATTCTAAATGAATCTTTAAAAATGATATTATCCCCCAAAGAATTTCCTTCTTTAAATCAAAAAATAGGACACACAATAATCCATACCGATGGAACTACCCTTCTTGGAGCCGATGATAAAGCAGGAATTACCATCATCATTTCAACTATTGAAAAAATTATTTCAAACAATTTAGAACACCCAAATATTATTATTACTTTTACTCCCGATGAAGAAATAGGTGAGGGAACTAAAAATTTTAATTATGATTTTTATAAAGAAAGAAACTGTAATTTTGCTTATACGATTGACGGATCAAATATTGAAGAAATTAATTTTGAAAATTTTAATGCGGCAAGCGCTCATATAAAAATAAAAGGCAAATCGATCCATCCAGGTTCTGCTAAAGGCAAAATGATTAACAGTCTATTCATAGGAATGGAATTTCAATCAATGCTTCCACATGAAGCAATTCCATCATTAACAGATGGGTATGAAGGATTTTTTCATTTGAATAGAATGCAGGGTTCTGTAGAAGAAACAAATCTAGAATATATCATTCGAAATCACAATACAGAAATGTTCCATCAACAAAAAAATTTAATGATTGAAATTCAAAATTATTTAAATAAAAAATATAATCAAGATCTCGTTACGGTTACTTTAAAAGATTCTTATTATAATATGAGAGAATTGATTTTAAAGCATCCATCAATCCTAGAATATGCAATCAAAGCAATGAAAAGAAATAAAATAAATCCAACCTTCGTTCCGATAAGAGGAGGAACAGATGGTGCCCAACTATCTTATAACTTTATTTATACACCAAATCTTGGAACGGGTGGAGAAAATTTTCATGGTCCATATGAATATTTAGACGTAACAGACATGAACAAAATGATTGATATTTTAATAACAATTTTCAAAATTATAACTGAAGAAAAATAAAAATGTAAAATCTATCATTTAACTTTAAATAGACCCTACTAAAGGTAGTTTTTGACTATCTCTAGTAGGGTCTATTTTCTCTCTTAAAAAACAAATCATTTTTTCATAATACTCTTTTTTTATTATTTAATCGTATCAAGAATTATTTCTCTTGGCAAAATGGTTTTATCACTCATTAGATAAGAATCTAAAACCATTTGAATAGCTTGTTCAGTATTTTGTCCATTTGTATAAATAGTAGCCAAAATATCACCTTTAGATATCTTATCACCTACTTTTTTATTTAAAACAATTCCTACACCTAAATCAATCTTATCATCAATAGTTGCCCGACCAGCTCCTAAAAGCATTGCGGCCTCACCAATCATTAATGCATCAATTGTTTCAACATAGACATTTTCATCACTCTCATATTCTAAATCGATCCTTTCATTTGCAATTGGTAAAATACTATAATCATCAATTACTTGATCGTTACCTTCTTGATACTTAATCATTTCTCGTAATTTTTCTAATCCTAATCCATTAGATATTGCCATTTCAACTAATTTTTTGGCTTCATCATAAGATGATGCTTGTTTACAAACTAGTAAAATTTCTATTGTTAATTCTATACAAAGTTTTGTAAAATCTTTAGGACCTCTTCCTTTTAAAGTTTCCACTGCTTCAATAATTTCTAATGAATTTCCGATTGCAAACCCTAATGGTTGTGACATATCTGTAATAGTTGCAACAACATCCTTTTTGGCTTTTCTACCAATTTCCACCATAATTTTGGATAACTTAACTGCGGATTCTATATCCTTCATAAAAGCACCACTACCAACTTTAACATCTAAAACAATATGATCAGCACCGCTAGCTAACTTTTTAGACATAATTGAAGAAGCAATCAGTGGTATTGAATCAACGGTAGCTGTAACATCGCGAAGTGCATAGATTTGTTTATCAGCAGGAGCAATATTCTTACTTTGCCCAATAATAGCGATGCCTATTTCATTTACCTGCTTAAAAAAAGAATCTGAATCTAATTCAATCCTAAATCCTGGAATCGATTCTAATTTATCAAGTGTACCACCTGTATGTCCAAGACCTCTACCACTCATTTTAGCTATTTTCACACCTAGTGCTGAAGCAAGTGGACCTACAACCAAACTTGTCTTATCCCCAACTCCTCCAGTTGAATGTTTATCACATTTGATGCCTTCAATTCTAGATAAGTCTATGCTATCACCACTTTTTAACATCTCATTTGTTAAATAAAAAATTTCATCATTATTCATACCATTAAAATATATTGCCATTAATAAAGCACTCATTTGATAATCAGGAATCTTTCCATTTACATATTCACCAATTATAAAGGCAATTTCTTCTTCTGATAAATTATTTTTATTTTTTTTCTTTTCAATTAACTCAACCATTCTCATAAGTCATTCTCCTTATACTTACTCAATCATTATACCACATCTTTATCTTTTTTACAACAGAATATATAAAATGAGGATTTTAAAATACATCCTCATTTTGTTGTTGAATTTGAAATTTTTTTAACATTCTTTTGTTCACTTTCATTGTTTTATGATTATGACGAATATCATTGATGGTTTTTTTAACTTTCTTTTCTAAATAACTAGCTAATTCCTGAGTCGTATAACGCATACATATTTCACTAGGCATTACTTCAACAATCTTAATATATACTGGGGTAAAAACAAAAGGAATACTTAGTCTTTTTCGATATGATCCATCAATGGCACACATCACCAATAAAGCATCTGTTTTATGCATAATTTTAAATGAACCTGCTTTAAAATGATGCATACCTATTCCTCTAGATCTTGTTCCTTCTGGAAAAATAAAAAAATTAACCCCACTTTTTACTTCCTTTATAATAGTAATCATTGACTTCATTGCACTACGATCATCACTACGATCAATTGATACGCCTCCTAAAGCTTTTGCCATTCCCGATGCTAATTGCAATTTTGAAATTGACTCTTTGTACATTGTCGCATGAGGAAACTGATGCAAAACTGTGTAATAAATTAGTGGATCAATATAACTTTGATGATTAGAATAAAAAACTAAAGTTTTATTGGGGCTTATAGTATCTAATCCCTCAATTTTTATCCTAATTCCCAACCAAAAACAAGAAAATCTTGAGATATCAACCATAAAACGCCATCTTTTTTTATCATGAGGATTATACGTTTTTGCAAAATGATTACCAACAATGGGTAGTAAACTAACAATAAGTAGACAAAATAAAAATATAATCACTAAAAAAATCAAAATTGTATAAAGAATGGTAAAACCAATTGAATAATCATTTAAAATAAAAATTATTGGACATAAAATTAAACTTCCAAAACCGATAATCAAAGACAATATAAAAATCATTTTTTGATCCTCTCATAAACTTCAAAAGTTAAATTATCTTTTTTTTCTCTACTTAGTAATTTAAATTCCGCAAAATTTATGTTTGGAAAAAAAATATTTCCTATATGCTTACCGCTTACTCTTGTTAAATATAATCTTTCCACTTTTGAAAGCAAATTTTCATAGACCATCTTGCCCCCAATTACAAATAACTCTTTGTCGCTATAACTTTCAATTAATGCATCTAAATCTTTCACAACAATTCCACCAAGTGGTAATTGCGTTTCATACGTTAGAACATAATTTTCCCTTTTAGGAAGGGGCTTACCCAATCGATTAATAATTGAAAGATAAGTATTATATCCCATAAGTACGGCTTTACCTGTAGTTACTTTTTTAAAATACTTCAAATCATTTGGTTCGTACCAAGGCAATTCATTATTATTGCCAATCAAAAAATTATCATCTACTGCTACAATTAAAGATAACATTATATAGCCACCTTTCCCTTTATCCCTTTATGTGGATTATAATCAATGAGTTCAAAATCCTCATAAACAAAATCTTCAATATTCTCAGTTTCTCTATTGATTTTCATTTTAGGTAATTCTCTTGGTTTTCTTGCCAATTGTTTTTTGATTTGTTCTAAATGATTATTATAAATATGAACATCACCTAATGTATGAATAAAACTGCCAAGTTCTAAATTACATACTTTTGCAACCATCATTGTTAAAAGTGCATACGAAGCAATGTTAAAAGGAACTCCTAAAAATAAATCAGCAGAGCGTTGATACAACATACAAGATAATTTCCCCTCATTGACATAAAATTGAAACAATGAATGACAAGGGGGTAAGGCCATTTGATCAATTTCTAAGGGATTCCATGCGCAAACGATTAAGCGTCTTGAATCTGGATTATTTTTTATGTCTAAAATAACATTCTTAAGTTGATCAATAGAGTATTTATCAATTCCAAAATGACGCCACTGTTTTCCATATACGGGACCTAAATCACCATATTTTTTGGCAAATAATTCATCATTTTTAATTTTATCAATAAACTCTTCAAGTGTTTCTCCTAAATACTCACAACTATTTTTATACTTTTCATAAGGCCATTCGTTCCATATACGAACATCATGATCAACAAGATATTTTATATTGGTATCACCTTTAATAAACCATAATAGTTCATATATGATTGATTTCAAATGTACTTTCTTAGTAGTCAAAAGGGGAAAACCATCATTTAAGTCAAATCGCATTTGAGCGCCAAAATAAGAAATGGTTCCTGTTCCTGTACGATCGTTTTTTTGGTGTCCTTCAGTCAAAACTTTTTCGCATAATTCTAGATATTGTTTCATCTCATACTCCTTATGTTTTTTTGTAATTATATCACAAAATATAGTTATTTTCGACTTATTAACATAGTAAATTTATCCCATTTCTCCAACTGCTTCTTTATATGATTGACTACGCTTTGAATTAGAGTGAATAAAAATAACTCTTTCACCAATGATTTCTAATATCGATATTTTCTTTTTGAAAATTTGACTTTGGTCTGCAAAAGATACTTCCGTATCCTTCATTGCTACTCTTCCTTTTACCCCTACAATATCACCTTTTTGAGTATAGTCACATGTACTTTGAGCGACTCCATTCCAAAGTGTTATTTTAATAAAATCTGTCTCATAATTGCCATCCATATTTTTAAATGGTCTAGTTACAGCTAATGTCAATGTTGCAACATTGACATCGTTTTCATAAGAACGTAAAATTGGCTTTTCAACAATCCTACCTATTAAAGTTACCTGATTTATCATATTTTCCCTCCCTAAAAAATGATACATCAAGTATACAATAAAAATGCATTTTATTCAAATTCCCTATTTTTATTTTTTTGTAAGTTTTTTATACTATTTGAAAAATATTTAAAGTTTACCTATCCTTTTTTATCATCCATATTGTTTTTTCATTATATTTTTTAACTCATTGTCAAAAAGCATAATTTAGAGATTTTCTGGTATTTTTTTAAAATTATTGTTAAAAATAAAAATATATGGAGATTTTAATATGAAGACAAACAAATTTCAATATTTATTTTTTAATTGTTTTTTATTAGTGGGGGCAGCTTCAATGGCTGTTTCTAATATTATGATGAGAAATTATACCAATAATGCCTATCTTGTTTATTTATTTTTACTTCCATTTATTTTACTAACCCCATTTCTTCTTCCTAATTCTAAGCAATCACTAAAAATCTGTCTCAATAATACATTATTAAGAATCCTATTTCTTGCTTATCAATTAATTTTTAACTTTATTTTAATTATCGTATATTTAAAAATTACAAATGACTTTTACTATAGTTTAACTTCACCTACGATTATTCTAATCTTATTTCTTCTTGTTGCGGTATTTTTTTCTACTTATGGTGTTAAGAATATTTTTCATATTGGTTTTGTCATATCGCTTATTACTTCTTGTTTGATGCTTTTACCATCTATTAGTACTATAAAATATGATTTTAATTTATTAAAAGATGCCGAAGTAGTAATTGACTCCTATTTACCACTCTTAGGATTTATTTTTATTTATTTGGATATTTTGATTACACCCATTTTTTTACCCAATCAAACCATTTTAAAAAAACATTATTTTATTTTATTTCTAATAGCAACAATCATAAATACCTTATTAATATTACAAAATTATCTTTTCTTTGATTTTCAATATTTTATAATGACAAAATTTCCCTATATTACAAAATATTTGGTTTTCAGCAATTATCATCATTTTGAACATTTAGATTTATTATATTTAATTTTTATTACTATTTATTTTTTCTTTAGAATCAGTCTAAATATTGAATATTCAAGAATTTTTCTTAAAATAAAAAGAAAGAATTATTTAGTTTTTACTATTCCAATTTTTTTATTTATCTTAGTTTATATTTCACCAAACTTTAATATTACAATGATAGCAATCAATTGGATTATGTTTAGTTGCACAGTGACTATCTTTTTGTTCCTTATTTTATTTAAAATCATGTCAAGAAGGAGGAAAGAATGAATAAAAATATTGAAACTTTTATAAATACAATTAAAATAAATGATGATATTTGTATTGCTAATGCTTCAATTCATCAACTAGAATATACCATTATTTATATGGTAGAATTGGTTGATATTAAGAAGTTTGATTTACAAGTTAAGCCTCTCATTACTAAAGAAAGTTTTAATCATCTTAGCGATTTATTTGGAGGTCTTTGTAAAAATATTTCAGATATTTCTACCACTAATCTTGAATTTTTACTATATAGTGGAAAGATTTTGGTATTTTTTGACTCATATTTTTATTCCTTTGAATTTAGTAATAAACCAAAAAGATCTATTAGTACGAGCAAAATTGATCCAGAAGATCCTATGGCTAGCCAAGATGGCCTAATTGAAGACTTAAATGTTAATTTGACTTTAATCAAAAGAAGATTAAAAACCAGTGATTTGCGCGTTAATAAATATCAGTTAGGTCTCATTTCAAAAACAGAATGTGCAATTTTATACCTACAATCATCCTATGATAAATATAGTCTTGAACTTGTTTTGAGTAAATTACGAACCATGAAAAATGAAATTGTGACCTCAATTGATGATATTAATATTTTGTACGATAACAATTCTTTATTACCTCAAATTTTTAATACAAGTTCACCTGAAATTATTGTTGATTCTTTAGTCAATGGAAGAATTGTCATCCTCTTAGATAATACTCAAGTAGCAACTATTTTACCTGCTAATTTGTCAACCTTTACTGTATCTAAATCATATGTAAATACACCTAGATTTTTTTCCATTTTTAATCATATTTTGATATCACTTTTTTTCTTTTTATCGCTTTTTATGATGGGCCTTTTTATTGCCATCATAAATTTTCATCCTAGTTGTCTTTCTATCCCCTTACTTGCAAATATGAAAATAACCGAAAGAGGAACAAATTGGCCAATGTTTTTTGAAGTTTTAATTGTATATTTACTTTTTGAATTTTACCGCTTTGCAACTAGTAGATCGACAAGTAATTATATTCAAAATATTATTATAATACTCGGTGGATTATTTATAGGTCAAAATGCTATTGAATCTGGCACTATTGGTGCAATTGTTCTTTTTATGACTTCAATCTCATATATTGCCGTATTTGCAGTAACAAGTAATGTGTATTTGATAACTTCAATTAACATCTTAAGATTATTTATTTTAATCATGTCTTATGCGATGGGAATTCTTGGTTTTCTGCTTTCTTCGATTATTACTATTTTTTATTTATATAAACAACACAATAATTCAAATTACTATTTATACCCCTTTATACCATTTAACAAAAAAGACTTTTTAAAATTTTTTGCCCCATCTAAAACGAAAGAAACGAAGGTGACAAAATGAAAAAATTTATAATTACTTTAATTATAATTGTATCTTTTTTCCCTTTTTTCACCAAAAAAAATGATTACCAAGACATCAGCAAGGTTGTCTACATTAGTAGTATTGGTCTAGACTATGATGAAAAGACCAAAGAATATACCATTTATTATTATATTTTAAATAATTTTAATTTGACAGGTGCACAACTTTCTTCAAGCAATATAGATGATTTATCTTATATGGTCAAAATCAGCGATACTAATTTTGCTAGAGCCTTTAGTTCTATTAGAAAAAAAACAAATATTGGTATTCATTATACACACTTAAAGACAGTTATTTTGTCTAATCATTTTGTAGGTCAAATTCCTATTCTTGATTTTTACAATTATATTAGAGATTTAAATCAAATATATTTGAATTTTTATTTATTTACTACCGATTCAAAAATTGAAGATTTATATAATATTCAAAATTTCTCTGATGTTTCTGCATATCATACTATTCTTATTAACCCTAGTTTAATCAAAACCTATAAATTAGTAACCTTTATCGATTTTGCTAAAGAGATTTTAAAACCCAATTATACTTTTCTAATTCCTCATATTTCTAGTGTTCCTGATACTTTTTCTAAACAAGACAAAGAATACTTATCTTTAGAGATGGATGGATATAGTATTTTACAAAATGATTATTCTATTAAAACTTATATCACCAAAGAATATCAATCACTTCGTTGGTTAATCAATTTGCCTGATCAACATTTTCAAATTGATAAATATGAAATTTATCTTAAAGATGGTAAATATAAAATTAAAAACAAAAAAGATAAAATTATTATTTATTATAAATTATCCGCTGTTTTAAATCTAAATCCTGAAGACGAAAAATTAGTTGATGTTAAAGAAAAACTAGAAAAGAAAATTGCAGATGACATTATGAAACTTATTTCCCTAACAAAAGAAGATAATATAGATATTTTTAATTTAAACTATTTAATATCACCTGATTCATTATCCGATAAAAAAATTGAAGTGGAAATTAATTTAAATTTAAATTAAAAATTCGCAAATTAAACTTGCGAATTTTTTTCTTTTCTTGGAAAAATTGTAAAAGTTGCAACACTTTCTAGGTTAAAATATTTTCTTTGTTCTTTTACATCATCAATCGTTATCGCTTCTAATACTTCTATTGAATCAAATATTGTTAAATTATCAAAATCTGCTTCTACCATTGAATTTGCAATATATTCTAAAGAATTAAAACGTCTAATCGCTCTAGATAAATATAATTTTTTAAATCTCTCAAAATCTTTTATTTCAATATCATTATGTTTGATTTTATCAATGATTTCCTTTATCTTCTCTATAAAAATTTCTGGATTTTCTGAATCAACATTAATTAATAGATGTCCATATGTCAAATCATAATATAATGCATATTCAAAACTATTATTGATAATATTCCTATTCATCATCTCTTCATAATATAATGAAGACTCATCAAAATAAATATCTATTAAAATTTCCAAAGATGTAAATTTTCTCAAAAAATCTTTAGGTTGATTCTTTTCACTAGGAAACTTTAAACCAACAGAAACTTTAGGTGAAGTTACATTCATATCAATAAAGCTATTTTTCTGATTTACCGTTTCATCTTCTAAATGATATTTTCTTTCAATACTAGTAGGCTTGGGAAACTCTTTTTTTGATTGATTCTCCTTAATTAGTTTTAAAATTTCATCTTTATCAAACTTTCCAACAATAACCAAAACCATATTACTAGGATGATAGAAAGTATTATAACATGTATAAAGCAAATCTTCATTAATTTCCTTTATGGATTCAACAGTTCCACCAATTTCATTTCTTATATTATTTTGTTTATATAGTGCTTTTAATATACCATAATATTGAATATTTTGTGGTTGATCTAAATACATTAATAATTCTTGTTCAATAATTCCTCTTTCTCTTTCAATACCATCTTTATTAAAATATGGTTTTTGAACAAAATTTAACAAAAGTTCTATATTTTCCTTGACATCTGAAGTTGTCGAAAATAAATAGGCAGTTTGATAATTAGTAGTAAAAGCATTCACATCTGCTCCTAATGAAGCAAAAATATTAGAGGCATCCGTACCATCTTCATTTTCAAATAATTTATGTTCCAAAAAATGAGCAATTCCTTCAGGAGTTTTCAAATAATCCTTTTGACCAAGTGGAATAAATTCAATATCACGTGAACCATATTTAGTAGAAAAAATAGCATATGTTTTATGAAACTCATTTTTAGGCATCAAGTAGACTTTTAAACCATTATCTAATATTTCAAGATAGTATTTTTCTTGAAGTTTTTTGTTTTCAAATATTTTCATAGTGTCCCCTCTAACATAAATATTGTATCCAGTTTTAAACTTTTAGCTGCTCTCATAATCTCATCTTTAGTAATTTTTTCAATGCTAGCAGCCTTTTCCTCTGGAGATTTTTCCTTCAAATCCGATACTTCTTTTATTATTGCTGATGCACCATATGATGGTTGATCCGCTAATTTATATTGAGCATTAATTAACATCTTTTTTGTTAATTTCATTGTATCATCATCAATTATTCCATTTTGATAATCTTCAATTATTTTATTGACTATATCTTTAAATTTAGAAAATTGATCAGCACTTATTCCAGCATGAATAACAAAAGTTCCTTTTCGTGAATTATAGTCACTGCTAATTGAATATGCTAAACTATGTTTCTCTCTAACTTCTTGAAAAAGGGTCGAATGAAAAAATCCCCCCAACATATGATTAAGTAAAAACATACCATTGTATAATTCATCATTTTCTCTAATTTCACTACGATACCCCATTAAAACAATGGATTGTTTATTTGCTTGTTTTTCAATAATCTCGTTAACTTTTTCTATTTGTTTAGTTTCCAAATCCAAAAAATTTAATTCTTCTTTTTGATAAGTGTTAAAACTAATTTTATCAAAAGCAGTTTTAACCGTATTCAAATCAATATCACCAATAACGTAAAAAACCTTCTTAGCCATCATCAATTTTTTATATTCTTCTTTTACATTATCCAATTTTACTTTTTTAGCCTCTTCATATGACGAAGCAACGGAATATTTACAAGTCTCGTTAGGATACATAATATCAACAAATTTCAATGTTGCATATTGGTTTTTATTATCATAAACTCTTTCAATATCTTCAATTAGCAATGATTTTTCTAAAGCAAAATATTCTTCATTAAAATATGGCAAATTAATAGCATCATTCAGTAAATCGACTGCTTCTTGAAATAGATTTTCTTCACAATTTTCTAAAAATTTATCATTAATAGAACGAATAATAAAATTCATATTATTTACTAATCCGATTCTACTAAAGCCTACATATAAACTCATACCATATAAATCTTCTAAATGATGACTAAATTTTTGTTCTGATGGATATTTTTGATTATATTTCATTAAAATATTTGAAAGAATTGAATTTTCAACTAATCCTTTTTTATCTAATGGTCTAAAAAAATATGCCCCAATCGTAAAAGTCTTAAATTTTTTATTTGGTATGTGATAAAGCGTATAACCATTCATTTCTATTTTATTTATTTTCATATCATTACCTCCAAAAAGGTCATTTTTATTATAACCAAAAAATTACGTAATAAACGATTTAATCAATTATTCATAAAAAACAAAAGATGTTTGATAAAATAAACCACTTGGAAAACCAAGTGGTCTTTCTATTTTGCTAAATTCAAAGCTATTTCAATCATTTGATGAAAAGCCGTTTGTCTTTGTTCAGATGTAGTTTCCTCATGAGTAACAAGCGAATCGGATATTGTTAAAATGCAAGCTGCTTCTTTTCCAAGCACCCTAGCATTATGAAATAACGCAAAAGATTCCATTTCAACACAAACACATCCTAAATCTTCATACATATGTTTTACGATGGATGGTCCTTCTCGATAAAAGATATCTGAAGAATGAATCCGTTTATATTGAGTTTTAATATTTAAATCTTTTGCAATCTGCATAATTTCTTCCGATAAATTTTGACTAGATGCTAAAATATCATTGGTTTCTCCATTTTGAGTTTTCGCAAAAGATGATTCACTATAAGCATCCTTTACAACTATAACATCAAATAACTTTAAAGAGGGATCATACGCACCTGCAGAACCAATTCTTATTATCTTTTCTACACCATAAAATTTAAAAAGTTCATATGAATATATTCCAATACTAGGCATTCCCATCCCAGAACCCATTACAGATATTTTATGGCCTTTATAAGTTCCAGTAAAACCATACATACCGCGAACTTTATTGAAACATTCAACATCATCTAAATAAGTTTTAGCAATATATTCTGCTCTAAGCGGATCACCAGGCATCAAAACAATTTTTGCTATTTTTCCTTCTTCACATACTTCTATATGCGGGGTTTTTTTCAACATTTTTCCCTCCTAATATTCATTTTTACTAGATGAATTTTCCATGATAGCTACACCACTTGATGCACCTATTCTAGTTGCTCCATTTTCTACCATTAGTTCGAGGTCATCTAAATTGCGAATGCCACCACTTGCTTTGACTCCCATATCAGGCCCTACTGTTTCTCTCATCAATCTGATGTCATTGGCAGTTGCCCCACCTGTACCAAAACCTGTTGAGGTTTTAACAAAAGTTGCTTTAGCCTTCTTGGCAGCAAGACAACAATTCATTTTTTCTTCATCATTTAAATAGCATGTTTCAATTATAACCTTGGTTGTTTTTCCTGTGCTTGCGGCAACAACCATTTTTATTTCATCTTCAATATATGTATAATCATGTTCTTTAGCCTTGCCTATGTTAATAACCATATCAATTTCATCAGCACCATTTTTGATAGCATCAATGGTTTCAAAGGCTTTTATTTCCTTCGTATTCGCACCAAGTGGAAAACCAATAACTGTACATACCAATACATCACTTCCTTCTAAACATTCTTTAGCAAGTGATACATGTACTGGATTTACACAAACACTTTTAAAATTATACTTCTTAGCTTCTTCGCAAAGTTTACGAATTTCATCACTTGTCGCAAAAGCTTTTAATAATGTATGATCAATAAATTTATTAATTTGCATATCTTCTCCTATTTTTCGATTAAATCAGTAATCTTGATGACTTCATAATTATACGTTGATAAAACTGATTTACGCATTTTTTTTATAAACTTTTTAGCCTTTAGACTACCATTTTCATTTAAATATCTAATTTTAATACCAATGGAACCATCTTTTATTTCATACATAATTTTTTCTACATATTTATAAAATATTTGAATTGGAACAAGGTTTACCAAATTTTCCTCTTCTTCAACATGAACAAAATCCAAATGTGGTGGAAAAGTAGTTGGTAAACCGACATGCCAATTGACACTAAAATATACATGGTCCTGACTATCTTTTAATATGATATAAGGGGTAGCAACAATATCATCTTTGACAACACTTGGTAGTTCGTCTATCATAGATTGATAAGTACATACTTCATTTAATAAATCTTGATCAACTGGATATTTGATTATTTCAGGATGTTCATTTAAATATTTGGCTCTTTCTTTATTCAAAATAGCAATTAATTCAAACATATTGAATTCTTTGATATTATCAATTTTATCATGATATATTGCAAATTCAAACATTTTGCATAATTCATCAATTTGTTTTAGAATTAGTCTAGTAATAAATTGAGGAATATCATCAGGAAATTCACAAAGTAAAAAGGTATTAACATAATTAGGATTTAAACGATATAAACTAGAAACTCGTGATCGCTTTGTAATGAGATAACGATATGAACAACCAAAATGAGGAATATTAAAAGTAGCAATAAATTCATCATCATTAGAAGTAATGACGGTATTCTCAAGTTTATCAAAATATTCATCAATAAGTTGACCGAAATTCACTCTTTCTTTACTACGATCTTTGAAAAAATATATTATCATATCACAAGTCTCCTTTTTATATTTTTTACTTTTTCATTTTTAAATTATTTACCACTTCAGCACATCTTGGACAAAGTTCATCAGGATTAATTGAAGGAACAATTTGCCAACATCTGCTACAAGTATATCCATTTGCTGGCTCAATTTTAATCTTACCAGATGAATAAACTTTGCCTTCAAAATCATTTGGAGCAATTGTAAATTTATAAACAATAAAGATTTGTTTTAAATCTACTTTTACAGTCGTTAATAATTTGGCAACTTTATCGGTTGGATAAATCATTACATTAGCATTTAAACTCTTACCTATTACTTTTTCACTACGTGCTTCTTCTAATGCTTTTAATACATCATCTCTAACTTTCATTAAATCTTCATATTTAGAAAGGATTTCATCACTACCTTTAAATAAAGTTGGTTGATACATATCAACTAAATAGATGCTTTCTTCTTTTATTCCTGGCATATACTTATATACTTCTTCTGCAGTATGCGGAATGATAGGAGTGAAAAGAGTTGTTAAAGCTTTTAAAGTTTCATATAATACCGTTTGAATACTTCTTCTTGAGTTAGCTTCTGCATCATCAATATATAATATATCTTTAGTGAAATCTAAATAAAAACTAGATAACTCATTTGTCATAAAATTAAGAATGGTTCTAAATACTTCCGAAAATTCATAATTATTATAAGCATTATGAACATTTTTTACAACTTCATTTAATTTACACATCATATATTGATCAATTTCAGCCATTTTATCATAAGAAATGCTATCAGATATTGGATTAAAATCAAATAAATTTCCTAATAGAAATCTAAAAGTATTCCGAATCTTTCGATATGCTTCACTCACTTGCTTTAATAGTTCTTTACTCATCTTAAAATCAGCTTGATATTCAACACTAGCAACCCATAATCTAAAAATATCTGCTCCAAACTCATTACATGAAGCGATTGGATCAATCGTATTTCCTAATGATTTACTCATTTTGTGACCTTCGCCATCTAAAGTAAAACCATGACTTATAACTGTTTTATACGGAGCTTTTCCTGTTAATGCAACACTTGTAGTAAGACTTGAATTGAACCAACCCCGATATTGATCTGAACCCTCAAGATAAACATCTGCTTGTTCTACACCATATTTAAGTTTCAACGCTGCGTGGTGACTAGTACCTGAATCAAACCAAACATCCATAATATCATTTTCTTTAGTAAATTTACCATTAGGACTACTAGGATGAGTAAAACCCTCAGGTAACAAGTCTTTGGCTTCTCGTTCAAACCAAACGTTTGAACCATATTCTTCAAATAAATTTGCTACATGATTAATAACATGTTGATCAATAATTGGTGTTTCATCTTCCGCATAGAAAATAGGAATTGGAACACCCCAAACTCTTTGACGAGAAATGCACCAATCGTTTCTATCCTTAATCATGTTAGAAATTCTAACCTCTCCCCAAGTTGGAACCCAATTCACATTTTTAATTGCATTTAAAATATCTTCTTTAAAATTATGAATTGAAGCGAACCATTGGGATGTAGCTCGAAAAATAATTGGTTTTTTAGTGCGCCAATCATGTGGATAACTATGAATAATTTCAATTTCTTTTAGTAGTGCATTTTCTTCATTTAGTCGATTTATAATAACACGATTCGCATCCTCATAGAATAATCCCGCAAACTCACCAGCTTCTTTGGTTAAGTATCCTCTTCCATCAACTGGACACAAAATATCTAGCCCATATTTTTTTCCGACAATAAAGTCATCTTCACCATGACCAGGAGCTGTATGAACCAAACCCGTACCAGCATCAAGAGTAACATGATCACCTAAAATAACAGGAGAAATTCTATCATAAAGTGGATGTTTATATGTTATTTTCTCTAATTCTGCTCCTAACATTCTTTTTACAACGGAATAATTAGCAAAACCTAATTTTTCACACACATCATTGATTAATTCAGTAGCCATTACAAAATATCTTCCATCTGCCTCAACTACCGAATATTCAATTGTAGGAGAAACACAAATTGCTAAATTGGCAGGCATTGTCCAAGGTGTTGTGGTCCAAATTATCAATTCACAATTATTAGATAAAACGTTTTTTCCATCTACTACTTTGAATGCTACATATATTGAACTACTTTTCACATCACGATATTCAATTTCAGCCTCAGCTAAAGCAGTTTCAGATGATGGCGACCAATATACTGGTTTTAATCCTTTAAAAATCAAATTTTTGGAAGCCATAATACCAAAGCAACGTATTTGTTCTGCTTCATAATGATTATTAAGAGTAATATATGGATGCTCCCACTCGCCTAAAATTCCCAATCTTTTGAACCCAACTTTTTGAAGTTCAACTTGTTCTAAAGCATACTTTTCACAAAGATTTCTAAATTCAGCAATTGGCATTTCCTTTCTATTTATCTTTTTATTTTTAGAAAGAGCAGTTTCAATTGGAAGTCCATGTGTATCCCAACCAGGTAAATATGGTGAATAAAAACCATTCATCGTTTTATAACGAATTAAAATATCCTTTAAAATCTTATTCATTGCATGACCAACATGAATTTTTCCATTAGCATATGGAGGTCCATCATGCAAATAAAAAGGTTGCTTCCCTTCATTTTTCTTTAATACTTTTTCATAAATTTTATCTTCTTCCCATTTTTTTTGAATAGGAATCTCATTCACACCTAGATTACCCCGCATAGGAAAATCTGTTTTCGGCATTAATAATGTATCTTTATACTCTTTCATAACCTCTCCTAGTGTTTTACGCCAATTTTTATAACAAGGCGGTCTTTTTTAGTTGTCTTGACCTTTTCTAAAATTATAATTCTTCCAAATTTGCGAATACTTATAATTTCACCAATATTACATTTATGTGTAATATCTTCGCATATTATATGATGAATAGAAACCATTTTATTTTCTATAATTTCTACTGCTTTATTTCTACTAATATTAAGAGTTTTTGCAATAATTGCATCTAATCTTAAACTAGCAACATTGATTATTTTAGTTGTATCATCATTTCGGTAAAAATTGCAAATGTTATCTACTTGTTTAAAGTCTATTTTTTGATTATTAATATTTGGTATATTATTGATTAGATACTTTTCAATTTCCTCACTAATAAAAAGAAAAATATTATTCTCTACAATATAAATATCACCAAAAGTATTCCGTTCAATTCCTAAACTCATAAGACTTCCAAGTACATTTCTATGGCCAATTTCCTTATAATTTTTATTATATGTAGCACCATATATTTTTATTTTATAATCAGCAAAATTAGGTTTTTCATAATCACATCTTTGAACAATTGCTCTTAGACGTTCTGCACCATCATAGCCACCTTCAAAATAGACTTTAACTCCTTTTTTTTCAAGTTGTTTTATTTGGCTTATTTCAGCTAAATCTAAAAATTTCGTTAAAACAATTTTTCCATCTAACGCTTCTTGATAATAATCATTTAGTCGATTCAACATTTTTATTCATCAATTCCAAAATCTTTAATATATTTTTTTAAAGTACCATCTTCAAAAGCTTTTCCCGTCGCAAATAATCTAGTTTCATCTCCAAGTCGATATACAGAACCATCTAAAGCATATACAACTCCTGATAAAAAAGATATCGCATGATTCACCTCACCAATACTTGCAATTTCTTCAAAATTAGCGAGTAACGGTCTATTATTGATAACAATATCTGCTAAATCCAATAATTGAGTGTTCATATCTTCATCTTTTTTGAAAGTATAATTTAACAACCGATCGAAAGCTGAACCGATTTTTCTTTCTTGTTTTTTTCGTTTTCCAAACATATTCTATCTCCTAATTTTATTTTGATAGTAGGGTACCGATTCTAATCATTGTTGCCCCATATTTAACTGCAAGTTTATAATCATTACTCATTCCCATTGACAATTCTGTACATGGAGCATAGGGAAGATTTAGCGCTTGTACTTCTAATTGTAATTCTTTCAAAGTTCTAAAACAATTTTCCAAAACTTCATCATCAAACGTATAGGTTGCAATAGTCATTAATCCTACTACTTTAATTTTTTCATATTTTGCTAAACTTTTAATAAAAGGAATAACTCTTGTTTCGTTTAGTCCTGTTTTATTAGCATTATTAGATAAATTTACTTGCACAAAACATTTTAATGGTTCTGCTTTTTTTCTAGCTTTATTAATAGCATTAGCAAGATCGATTGAATCTAATGAATGAAGAAAATCAATACTATCAATAAAACTAGGCGATAATTTAGGTGGTATCTTAATAACGCCAAAATAATGCCAAGTTATCCCTAAATCTTTAAAGGCTTCATATTTTGCTAAAAAAGTATCTTTACGATTTTCTCCAATATCTTTAATTCCTGCATCAATGATTTCTTTTGTTTTATCAATATCAAAATATTTAGTTGCGGCAACAATTCTAACATTAGGATAATCCTTAATAGTATCTTTAATTTTTGCAAGTTGTACCACTGCAGACATATTCTCACCTTCTTCACATATTTATTGTATTATACCATATTTTTCTTTTTTTTTCAAGTTTTTACTATATCGTTTTTTTAAGTTCAATCTTTTTATTTTTTTATAATTTTATGATATAATTATTATATGTCCTTATAGTTTAATGGATAAAATACAAGATTCCGATTCTTGTGATAAAGGTTCGATTCCTTTTAAGGGCGCCAATGGAAAATAAAGCATTCAAGTAACTGAATGCTTATTTTTTTACATTTTTTCTGGTGTGCTAACCCCAATTAATGTTAAAGAATCCTTTAAAACAATTTTTATTGCTAGTAAAACTGTCAATTTTTCCATAACGAGTTGTTTATTATCTGTTATCACTTTTTGATCATTATAATAACTATGCAATTGATATGCAAGGTCATCAATGTAGTGTGTCAATTTATGCACAAGCCGTTTCTCTGCAACCTCTAATAAAACATTAGGATATTGAAGTAATACTAAACAAATATCTTTAATGCTATCTATATCTATTTCATTAAATTCTTCAACTGGAATAAAGTCAATTCCATTATCTTTTGCATTTTTAAAAATGCTACAAATTCTTGCATATGCATATTGTGCATAAAAAACAGGATTATCATTAGATTTTTGTTTCATTAAGTCAAGATCTAAATCCATATGCGTACTAAGAGATTTGGCAACATAGAAATATCTTAAAGCATCGGTTCCCACATCGTCAATTAAATCGATGAGGGTAATTGCTTTCCCACTTCTTTTGCTCATTTTAACTTCTACTCCATCTTCAATAACTCTTACCATTTGCAAAATTTCAACGTCGATTAAATTTGAATTTCCTCCTACCATTGAAACAGCAGCTTTTAGTCGATGAATATACCCATGATGATCCGCTCCTAAAACATCAATTAAATGATGGTATCCTCTTGATAGTTTATTTGCATGATAAGCAATATCTGGCAATAAATAAGTATAACTCCCATCTGACTTGATAATAACACGATCTTTTTCATCACCATAATCAGTTGTTTTAAGCCATAATGCTCCATCTTTTTGATACGTATAACCTTGTTTTTTTAAATTAGCAAGAACATTTTCTACTTCTTTTGTTTCATATAGGCTTTTTTCACTAAACCAAGTATCAAACTCAACATTAAATTTTTTTAAATCTTTTTTTAAATTGCCTAAGAGTTTTTCAGTACCATATGATTTGAAAAAATCAAGATCAAAATTATTTAAAAATCTATCACCATATTCATCCTTAATTTCTTCAGCAACCTGAATAATTTCTTTTCCGAAATAATAATCTTCTTTCATTTCAATATGAAAACCAAATAATTCTTTATAACGTTCATATACACTATAAGCCATATTAATAATTTGATTACCAGCATCATTTACATAATGTTCCTTATGAACATCATAGCCTACTTTTCTCATAATTCTTGCTAAAGAATCACCATAAGCTGCACCTCTTCCATGGCCCACATGCAAATATCCTGTTGGATTAGCTGATACAAATTCTAAGCAAATTTTTTCATTTTTACCAAAGTTAGAATTTCCATAATTTTCTTTTTCTTCATTTATTTTTAAAATTATTTTTAACAAATAGGCTTTATCAATTGTCAAATTAATAAAACCTGGTCCTGCAATTTCAACATTAGACAAATTTAGTTTCTTCCAATCAAGTCTAGAAACAATTTCATTTGCAATTTCCAATGGCCTTTTTTTGGCTATTTTAGCAAGACGCATTGCAGTATTAGTTGAATAATCACCATGCTCTTTCTCTTTTGGGATTTCAAGAATAATATCTTCTTTATTTTTAATCACAGTTTCATCTACATATCCAAGATTAGTCACTACTTCAAAAATCCCTTTTTTAATTATTTCTTTTAATTCATTTAACATATTATCACCATTTATATTTTTATCCATTATATGCTAACTTATTATAGCAAAAAAGCTTTTTTTTTTCAAGAAAAGTATTTTTAAAGATGAAATTTTACTAAAAAAGTAGATGATATAACCATCTACCTTAATTCATTAAATTGTTTTGATAATGATGAATACTCTTCATAACCTTATTTTTTAAATCTACATCGGGAAGTTTTTCATTAGCAAGTTCTAAAGCCCAAAGGATTGCCCCCATAACTGGAGACTCATTCAACACAAGAAAATCACACCTTTTTTTTGTTAAGGTTGTTACAACTTCCTTAAACCTGTTTAACATTTCATCATTTGTAGCCTTTGCCCAAACAGAACCAGCAAGAATAATTTGAATCGGTTCCTTGATATTCAGTTCGGTAATCACACCAGCAATTGATTTTCCCATATTCTCACCAGAATCTCGTAATATTTTAATAGATGGTAAATCATTTTGATTTGCTCTATTAAATAAAGATTTTATAAGAAAAGTAGAATCTATTTTTTTAGATACGATTGCATTGCTAAAATCCTTTTTATCATCAATTTCATACATGTTAAAAACATCTTTTGTAATTAGAGATTGAGGACCAAAACGAAAACATTCATCAAAAGCAGTTCTTACAGCAGCTCTTGCAAGATATGAGCCTCCTCCTTCATCACCAGCCACATAACCAATGCCACCTATTTGCATCCAATTTCCCTCTTCATCAATACCAACATTTACCGTACCTGTTCCATTGATTGAACATACACCAGTACCTGTTTTTGAAGCAGCTTTAATCCCCAAAAAACCATCGTTTACAACAACAAATTTTTTAAATCCTATTTTTTTTACTACTTCTTCTAAAGCTTTTTTTTGAAACGGTGCATCTACTCCTGCAAGTCCAAAAGCACCAGCTACAATGTCATCCATTGATAAATGATTCCGGTTTAATAATTCTTCTATCCGTAATTTCATAATATTATACGAACCATCAAATCCGCCTACAGAAGGTACCTCATGACTACAAGTTCCACTTCTTACACCATCAATGAAATTACCTTCAGTATCGTATAATAAATAATCTGTTTTCGTATTGCCCCCATCAACACCGATTATAAATTTTTTCATTTGTTATCTTCCTTAAAAAATTGTGGCAAATAATCTTTATGGGCTTCAAGTAATTCATCAAAACAATCAGATGCCGTTTTTAAATCCGCAACAAGTGGATTTGACATCAAAGCTCGCATCGCTTCTTTTTTATCTCCATAAATTGCTGCCTTTACTGCATGCTTTTCATATGCTTTTAATTGCTTAATATATTCTTTAATATGATCGTTAACTTGCCCTTTAACTGGTAAAGTTTTAGCCCCATCTTTACCTATAATTGCTCTTACTTCAACTGCATCATTCTCATCTAAAAAGTCAATAGCACCTTTATTTAAAACATTTACAACTTGAACATCTTGTTTATCATTCCAAATAGAATCTACTAAAGATATAGCTACCTCACTATATCTTGCGCCACCTCTTTTTGAAAGTTGTACAGGTTTGACATGCAAATCATTATCTTGATAAATTTTTAATAATTCTTCTTCAATTTCCATACAAATTTCTCCTCTTGTCTTTGGAGAATTTTTCAATTTTTCTAATTTACTATTTTTAAAATAATAATATTCAAGATAACTAGTTGGAATTGCTCCAATATATTCTATTTGTTCTTTAGTAAATCCACTAGCAGGAATATTCTTCATTGATTCACTATTGATACCTGCTGCCAATGCATCTTCTAGATAATCTTTACCGTCTTGTTCAATTTTAGTAATATATGCAAAATGATTCAATCCCATATATTCAACCTCAGCATTAGGTAAATTCATACTTTTTTTAATACCATCAATTGTATTAATTGGAACATTGCATAATCCCATCATTTTCACATTCGTATAATTCAACAAAGCCTCAGCAATCATCCCTGATGGATTAGAAAAATTTATAAGCCAAGCGTTTGGACAATACATTTCCATCATTTTTACAATTTGAATCATTACAGGAATTGTTCTTAATCCTTTAAACATTCCACCAATTCCACATGTCTCTTGACCGATTAAATCATACTTTAGAGGTATTTTTTCATCTTTTACACGTGCTGGTAATTTTCCAACTCTAATTTGAGCAAGAACAAAATCTGCCCCTTTTAAAGCATGTTCATAGTCATTTAATACCAATTCAGTTTTGCAATTAAGACCAGCTGCCACAATCATTCTTTGACAAAGGCTACCTACAATATTTAGTTTTCTTTCATCAATATCCATAAAACTAATTTCACTAACAGGAAGAGAGTCTCTTTTATTGATTATCCCTTCAATTAATTCAGGTGTATAAGTACTACCTGCACCAATAATACAAATTTTCATAATATACTCCTATCTTTATAAATATTTTTTTAAGGCTTCAACTTTATCTAATTTTTCCCATGGTAAATCCAAATCATTTCGACCAAAATGACCATAGGTTGAAGTTTGGCGATAAATTGGTCTTTTTAAATCCAAATGTTGAATTATACCCTTTGGTGTTAAATCAAAATTACTTTTAACAATATGAATTAAAGTACTCTCACTGTATTTAGATGTACCAAAAGTTTCTATACAGATGGAAGTTGGCTCTGCAATACCAATAGCATAAGATAATTGTATTTGCAATCTATCTGCAAACCCTGCCGCAACCATATTCTTAGCCACATATCTTGCCATATATGATGCACTTCGATCTACTTTAGTAGGATCTTTGCCACTAAAAGAACCACCACCATGAGGTGCATACCCACCATAAGTATCAACAATAATTTTGCGACCAGTCAAACCCGAATCACCTTTAGGACCACCAATTACAAACCTTCCGGTCGGATTAACATATATTTTCGTATCCTTATCTATCAACATTTTAGGAATAACAGGAGTTATTACCTCCTCAATTATAAGGTTACGCAAAGTACTCTGTGATACTTCCTCATCATGTTGAGTAGACACAACAATGGTATCTATTCTTAAAACATTCCCGTCATCATCATACTCCACAGATACTTGTGTTTTACCATCAGGACGTAATTCCTTATGACTGCCATTTTTTCTGATTTCAGCAAGACGTCTAGCAAGTTTATGAGCTAATACAATTGGCATCGGCATCAATTCTTCAGTTTCTTTACATGCATAACCGAACATCATTCCTTGATCTCCTGCACCATCAACATCAACACCTAATGCAATATCTGGTGATTGTTCTTTTAATGATACTAATACCGCTAGATTTTCACTATCAAAACCAAATTTACCACGATTATAACCAATTTCTTCAACAGTATGACGAACAATTTTTTGAACATCACAATATCCTTCTGTTGTTATTTCACCCATCACTAAGACTAAACCTGTCGTTGCACATACTTCACACGCTACTCTTGAATTTGGATCTTGAGATAAAATATCGTCTAAAATAGCATCACTGATTTGATCACAAATTTTATCTGGATGCCCTTCGGTCACAGATTCAGATGTAAAAATTCTTCTATTTATTTTTTTATTTTCCATATTTCACCAAATCTTTCTTTTTTATCATTGTTATTATATAATAAGATAGTTATTTTTGCAAGCAACATTATTTTAAAAATTGATCCCACAATTCACTTGTTGGAATTTTATTAAATATTAACCTATTATTGGTAATTGGATGATAAAAAGATATCTCATAAGCATATAACATCAATTGATTGTAATGACTACCACCATATAGAACATCACCTACTAAAGGGTGTTGCCGATGAGAAAATTGTACTCTTATTTGATGATGTCTTCCTGTAATAAGATTAATATCCAAAAGTGTTTTATTATTTAATATTTTAATTACACTATATTCTAATATTGCTAATTTTCCATTTTTACTATTTCCAATATAAGATTTTACTTCTTTTTCATCTTTAATTAAATAATTTTTAAGAATATCTCCTTTTTCAATTATACCATCTACTATTGCATAATACTTTTTAGAAAAGTCTTTTTTAACAATTTGCTCATTTAATCTTCTAGCAGCTTTTGATGTTTTTGCAAATACCATTACTCCTCCTGTCATTCGATCTAACCTATGCACAAGTCCTAAATAAACATTACCTGGTTTATTATATTTATCTTTTATATAATATTTTAAAAGTGTAAGCATATCCGCATCTTTCGTTTGATCTTCTTGGGATAAAATCCCTGCTGGTTTAATTGCTACAATTAAATGATTATCTTCATATAAGATTTCTAAACTCATATTCTCACCTATTTTATTATATCATTTTTTATAGTTTTTTGCAAAGATAAAACCTTTTGCCATATAAATTTTTCCTATTTAAACAATTCAAATTATTTGATAATTATTACTTAATATGTTATAATAAAAATATGAAAGGAGAGTTAATATGGCAGAACAAGAAACTCAAAATATACCAACTGCTCAAGAACTACCTATAGAAGAACAAAGTGAACAAAGCAATCCACTGGCTTTTCTTGATGAAAAACCAAAAAAGAAACTATCAAAAGGCGAAAGAAAAAAACTTAGAGTGATTAAAAAATTATTACTTGGTGAAATTAATGGTACTGAGGCTGCAAAAAAACTTGGTATTACAACAAGACAAGTTAGAAATTTAAAACGCCAAGTATTAAATGAAGGTACTGAAGGAGTTGTTCATAAAAATAAAAACTACAAACCATATAATACTTATGATACAGAAGTGAGTACTTTTATTTGTAAATTATACCGAAGAGAATATCGTGGTACAAATTTTAGTGAATTTGCTAGAATATGTCAAGAACAATATGGAGTTGAAGCATCACGCAGTACTATTTATAATTTTTTAAGAAGAGGACGAATTCGCTCTCCCCAAAGAAAAACAAAAAAGAAAAAAGTTAATGAAGTTGTTACTTCTAATACCAAAACTAAAACTATTTCAAGAAAGAATTCTTCTACCACTAAAAAAAGCCTAGAAAACTCTAAATCTTAATTTAGAGTTTTTTTAAAAAGGAGTTATGATGAGAAAGACAAAAGAAATTAAAATTGGTCATATTACTATTGGTAACAATCATCCTGTAATTATTCAATCAATGACTAATACCAAGACGAAAGATATCCAATCAACAGTCGAACAAATTCATGCCTTAGATAAGTTAGGTGCTCAAATTGTACGAGTTAGCGTTGTTGATGAGGAAGATGCTATTGCAATTACTGAAATTAAAAAATACATAAATCTACCAATTGTCGCAGATATTCATTTTAGTTATAAACTTGCCATTAAAGCCATTGAAGCAGGCGCTGATAAGATAAGGATCAATCCTGGAAACATTGGTAATATTGACGAAATTAAAAAGATAGTTGAGAAATGTAAAGAAAAGAACATTCCTATTAGGGTTGGTATCAATTCTGGTTCTTTAGAAAAAAACTTATATGAAAAATATCATGGTGTAACAGCTGAAGCACTTTTGGAAAGTATGGAAAAATATATTTTACTATTGGAATCGTTTAACTTTTATAATATAGTTTTAAGCATTAAAGCAACTGATTTACAAACAACAATTGAAGCAAATCGTTTACTTGCAAAAAGATTTACTTACCCAATTCATATTGGTCTTACAGAAGCAGGAACAGTAAATAGTGGAACGATTAGATCAAGTTATGTTTTAGGAACTTTATTAAATGAAGGTATTGGAGAAACGATTAGAGTATCTTTAACAGGCAATCCCCTTAATGAAATAATTGTGGCCAAAGAAATTTTGTCAATGTTTCATTTATATCAAAAACCAACTCTTATCAGTTGCCCTACATGTGGTAGAACAGCATATAATATGGAACCTATTGTTACGGAAATTGAACATTTTTTGAATGAATTGAACGTCGATATTAAAGTTGCTATTATGGGATGTGCCGTTAATGGACCAGGGGAGGCTAGAGATGCTGATATTGGAATTGCTGGAGGAAAAAATGAAGCTGTATTATTTAAAAAAGGTGTTATCATTAAAAAAATACCCGAAAATATGATAGTTGATGAATTAAAAAACGCCATTTTAGATATAATGAATAAAAAATAGTATGGAAAAACTAGTTTTCCCATACTATTTTATTTTTATACAGCATATTGTTTAATTTTATCAATTAATTCACTATCAAATTTACCATTTTGAATCATTTCAATTTCATATTTATATGGCGGATATGATAAATTTTTATTAACCTCAACATATGGAGTTTCTAAAATTTTAGGAATCTTTTCAAAACGATGATCATTGCATATCTTATTTATGGTATCAAAACCAAGATAGCCAAAACCAATATTTTCATGCCGATCTTTATGAGAACCTCTAGCATTTTTTGAATCGTTAATATGAATTACTTTTAAATAATGGATACCAATTACTTCTTCAAATTTATTTATGACACCTTCATAATCATTCACTATATCATAGCCACTATCATGAATATGACACGTATCTAAACATACACCTATCCTATTTTTATTATCAATGCCATCTATTATTGTTTTTATTTCTTCAAAAGTTTTACCACATTCAGTTCCTTTGCCAGCCATCGTTTCAATAGCTATGACACTTTTACAATCTTTGGTCAAATCTAATATCTGATTAATGCCATTTGATATTCTTTTTAATCCCATTTCAGTACCGACCCCCATATGAGCACCAGGATGTAAAACTAGATATTTAGCGCCAATTCTATCTACACCACGCAATTCTTTGGCAATAAAACTAATTGCAAAATTAAATTTATCATCATCCATCTGAGCAAGATTTACAATATAAGGGGCATGAACAATAATATCTTCACCATTTATTCCAAATTCCTTTGCAAGAGCGATTGCCTGTGGGGCATTTTGATTTTCAATTGGTTTTCTAAAAGTATTTTGTGGAGCTCCCAAATAGACCATCAAACAATTTCCCCCATAAGAAAGGATTTCCTCAACACTACCAATTAGCATTTTTGAACCATTATTAGAAACATGTGAACCAATTTTCATTATTTTCCTCTTTCCGCCTTAGCTTTTTTTCTATATATTTCATTAATATGTTCTTTTTTTATTTTTTTTATCTTTTTGTTAATTTCTTCCAGTCTTTTTTTCCGATATCCTGGTTTTACTTTTTTTGGCATTTTAGTACTACTATGCACTTGATTTTCAATTGTTTTAATAAATCCTTTTTCTTTTTTAACAAAAAAATTGGTTTCTACAATCTCATTATTTTGAATCTTAACAAATTTAGGTTTGAGACCTTTATTTTGTAAATTTTTAATGTAATCGTCATCCTCATAGGCATAAAGAGAATATGCATACCCTGTATTATTATATCTTGCTGTACGACCTGTACGATGAATATAAAATTCAATGTCATTTGGTAAATCAAAATTAATTATATGACTAACACCTTTTATATCAATTCCCCTAGCAGCTATGTCACTTGCTACTATATATTGATATTCTAAAGCATTTATTCTTTTTAACATTTGTTTACGAATTCTATCTTCCATTGCGCCATGTAATTTGCCAATTTTAAAGCCTTCTTTTGAAAGAAGCATTGCAATTTTTTCTACTTGTTCTTTGGTATTAACAAAAACGATTGCTAAAAAAGGATGAATAATATGAAGTAGTTGTAACAATACTTTTTCCTTATCTTTTGCTTTACATTGCAACATTAGATGTTCAATATTAGCAGTAGTTAAATTTTTCTCCTTTATGACAATGGTTTTAACATTTTCTAAATATTTATTTAAAAAATGTCTAAGTCCTTTAGGAATTGTAGCACTAAAAATCAAAAATTGCGGTTTACCCTGAACTTTAGCCATAATTTTATCAACCTCAATCAATTCCTTTTCCTCAAATATCATATCAGCCTCGTCTATTACAACCGTTTGAGCATTATGTATTTTCAAAACATTAGCATCTATAACCAAATCCATTAATCTTCCAATTGTACCGATAACAATATGAGGTTGTTTTTTTTCATATTTTTTGATTTCTACTTCTCTATCCATTCCTCCAATTACTTTTGCGACTTCTATTTCTTTCTCACTAAATTGTGTAAGTTCTATACAAACTTTATATAATTGTGTAGCCAATTCTCTTGTAGGAGAAACAATGACAACTTGTACATCCTTTTTTTCCTCATCAATATTTTGTAATATAGGAATCAAAAAAGCATGGGTTTTTCCACTTCCGGTAGCACTTTCAACCATCAAACTTTCACCACAAAGAGCAGAAGGAATAACCATCTCTTGAACTGGTGTGGGATTTTTAAAATGAATAAAATTCAATGCTTTATATAAATATGGTTTTAAATGATAATCTTTAAATTCATTCATTATATTTCTCCTTCTATTCTAGCATATAATTTACCTTTTTCAAAATGAGTTATCAAACATTTTTTAACTTCATTAATAATATTGGGATTTCCATTTGTACAGTAGATTTCTAGATAATTACTCGTATGTCCAACAAAACAAACACCTTTTTGTTGTTCAAATAACACTTCTACAATTTGACCAATAAATTTCTTTTGATATGATTCCCTCATATCTTTTGCAATCAGTGTTAATTTTTTAGCGCGTTCTTTAATAATTGAATTATCCAAATGACCACACATTTCATCAGCCTTTGTCCCTTTTCTTCTAGAATAGGGAAATATATGCATATTAGCAAAATTCATCTCTTTTATAAATGCTAATGAATCCTTAAATTCATCTTCTGTTTCACCAACAAATCCCGCTAAACAATCAGTCGTAATTGCAATATTGGGAAAATTATTTCTAATTTTCACAATTAAATTGCGATAGTCAGATGTCAAATACTTTCTTCTCATCCTCACTAAAGTCTGATCATTACCACCTTGAAGAGGAATATGCAGATGATTTGCTATTCGGTATTGATACTTTTTCATTATAGCTAAAAGTTCATCTGATACTTCCATTAATTCAATTGAAGATAACCTCAATCGCCACAAATTAGTCTTTGTCATTATTAATTCAATTAATTTTGCTAAATTAATATTTCCTAAATCTTTACCATAAGTACCCGTATTAATACCTGCTATAATTACTTCTTTGGTTCCAAACATTACCAATTGCTCAATTTCAGCAATCACGTCTTCAGGTTTTCGGCTTTTAATTTTTCCTCTTGCATAAGGAATTAAACAATAACTACAAAAATTCTCACAACCATCTTGAATTTTAACAAATCCTCTAGTATGAGTAGTCAATTTACTTAATTTCATTTCCTCATATGTACTGAAATGATTCAAATCAATAACGTAATTTATTTTATGCTTGTTAATTATATATTCATTAACTAAATCATATATTTTTAATCTATCCCCTGTTCCAATTGTTATTTCAGCTAATTTTTCAGCATCATTTGGATGAGTTTGTGCAAAACAACCCATTGCCACAACTATTGCCTTAGGATTATTTCGCTTGGCTTGACGAATCATTTGTCTGCTTTTTTGATCAGAAGTTGCTGTAACCGTACATGTATTAATAATGACAACATCTACATTATTACTATCTTTTTTATATTGCCAACCTTTATTTTCTAAATATGCAATGATTGATTCTGTTTCATATAAATTTACTTTACAACCTAAAGTAATTGTTAAAAAATCCATTTTATTCCTCCAACTCATAAGAAATTGCAGAAAGAATATATGTTGGTGCTACCTCGGTTCTTAAAATTCTTGGTCCTAAACTTACAGCAATAAAATTATTTTCATTTAGGATTTTAGCCTCTTTATCGCTTATTCCACCTTCTGGTCCAACTAAAATAATGACTTTACTATAACTTCTATTTGAGAATACCTCTTTTAAGGTTTTGGTATTCATATGATTTTCATAGGCATATAAACATAAATCATAGTTATTTTTTAAATAAATCATATCAATAAAATCAATTGGATATTTTACCTTAAGTATTTTACTTCGATGACTTTGTTCAGCAGCCTCTTTAGCAATTTTATTCATTCTTTCTATTTTTTTATCAATTTTTTCGCTATTTATTTTCACATTACACCTATCCATTTGAATAGGTATATAATATAATGCACCCATTTGCGTTATCTTATCTATTACTTCTTCCATTTTCTCTTTACGTATAATTCCTTGTGCTATTGTTATCTCAATTGGCAATTCTTTTTTTTCTTCTACTTCTTCTAAAATTTTTAAGTAAACACTATCACTAGTAATTTCCTTAATTGAACAAAGCCATGATTTATCTTCATTGCAAATTATAACATTGTCACTACACTTCATCCGCATCACTTTAGTAATATGAAAATAGTCATCCCCCATTATTTTAACAATATCATTTATAATAGCTTCATTTTTAACAAAATATCGTTGCAATCTATCACCGCTTTCTTTAATAATTATATCAAATTTTAGGTTTTTTTGCAAGTGAAAGTAATAAACATAAAAAAGAGCAATTTGAATAACTCAAATCGCTCAATTTTTATTATTTACAATACATCCCTTCAACAATAGTTGACAAAGTGATTGTTTCTGATGTTGTTCCGTTATCAATAGTTACAGTATAAGTAACAACCTCCGTATATAATGGTTGCTCAACGACACGACCATTATTATTAACCGCAGTAGTTTCTGTATCCAATTCAAAAGTAAATTGATAATCTTTATATTTAGTCAACATATCATATTCATGTTCAACCATTTCAATAAATTTCCACCAAATTTCAAGATCATTTTCAAGAAGTGGTTGTGGACAATCTTTTGCAGAATAGAAATGATGTCCCTTAACACGAGTAATATCTAAATCATTTTCTAACATCAGTTTTGCAACAAGTTGTGCAGTTCTTTGCCATGTATACCATAAATTAGATTCAGGGTTTACTGCAGATTCAATACCAATTGAATTCAAATTACCACCTTTTGAACAAATTCTACCTTCTGCAACTTGTGAATAACACCACCAAGTTGTACCCATATAATATTGTCCATCAACAATCTTAAATGCAAGACCCATATCGTTTATCCATTTACTATCTGTTACCTTTTTAGTCGCTGCAGTAGTTCCTTCTGGAACACTAATTGTTGTCTCAGTACCATTGATAGAGAATTTAGAATTAGCAGTAATACCAAATACAGGATATACTGGATCACCATCTTTATATGTTACACCAGTTGGGAACCATTCAAATTTAACACTCGTTCCATCACCAGCATGATATGCAACATATGAATCATCTAATACACTAAATACTCCATCATTACCAGTAACATAATGAATAGATGTTGATGTATTAGTAGCAAAATAATTTGCATTAGCAGAAGCAGTTGAACCTTTAGCCATATTACCAGTATAGTGAACAGTTATAAATTCAATACTACTCATCTTGCCACCATGATTCTTTTCATTCGCATTAGCAGTTGCATAATATTGATCGTTAATTGTAAGTGGCTCATTATATAATAATTTACTTACGCTACCAACGATATCACGATAATATGCAGGAGTTCCAGCGCCAATACCTAAATCATAACTCAAGAAAGCATTACTTTCATGTGCACTTAAAACATATTTTAATGCATCAGATAAATTAGAATCTAATACAGTAACAACAAAATCCTGATAAATATTTGCGTCGTCTGCTAATGCAACACGAATAACTGCTTGTCCTGCTTTTAGACCCGTTACGGCACCAGCATCAACACTTGCAATTTCTGGTGTTAAACTTGACCAAACCAAATTAACTTTAGAACCATCACGTTTTACATAATCTGCTAATAATAAGATTGATTTGCCTATTTCCACATAAGAATTTGTTTCATAGTTGATATCAAAATGATCAGGAGAATAAACCTCAAATGTAAATTCATCAGTTTTGCCACTTGGAGAAAGTGAAGTCATTTTAATAGTTACTGTACCATTTGATACAGCAGTAATTAATCCTTTGTTATCCACAGTTGCAACACTAGTATCACTACTTTCAAATTTAACAGCTTGAATATTCGCATTAGATGGATTAATTGACCATTCTAATTGATATGTTTCATATCTCTTTAATTCTGTAATTTTATTATCAATAGAAACAGATTCAACAGGTGTAGCCTCAACAAATTTAGCATATACAGTAATTGTATCTTCTACAGTTGTAACAACTTCTCCTGTAAATTCAGGATTTGTGTACCAACCAACAAATTTATAATTTTCAAGATATGCAGTTGGAAGAGTAACAGTGCCTTTGTTATTTAAATATTCCGTATTTTCAGCTGCACTTAATTTATCCCAGAAACCATGAGCATTTTCATAAATAGAATGATCAACTGAAGAATATGATGAACCTGGTCTAATAGTAGTTCCTATTAAGAAAGCTCTAAATGCATAGGATAAACCATAAGTAGCATCGCCAGTATAAGCATTATTATTTATTAGAGCAGTTAAACCTAATACATTACAATTATTAGATGCTAAATCTCTTTTAGATAATTCTAATAAATATTCAGCTAACCATAACCATTTTCCACGAATATTTGTACCATCTGATAAAACCTTTGTAAAGAATGTATGATAATCGATATCTGCAAAAGCTCCAGTTGGTATATCAGCAGTTGTTTGATATGATTTACCCATTGCTTCATTATAATCTTTTAAGAAATCAGCTAATAATGCATCACGATCCTCATAAATCAAACTTCCACCATTTAATACATAATTAATAGTATATCCATCAATTTCAGTCCAAGAAGCATAAACCATAAGATCGCTATTAGTATATTCATTCACTTTAGTAACTGGATTAATACATTCAGGTTCAAGATACCAACCATTAAATTTCAAATATCTATCATCATATGTAGGAGTTACAAGATCAAATGAATCACTTACATGTACTAAAACTTCTGGTTGATCTATGGTTGCATCAACATCACCAATAACATATGTTAAAGTAACCGTTTGTTTAGACCATTTTGCATATAATGTACAATCACTTTCAATTACTTTAACTGGATTTCCAGTTAATTCTGGATTATCATACCAACCTTCAAATACATAATAAGGTCTATATGGTGTTAACAATGTATTTGTATCTACATCTTTATATTCTGTTTCAATTAAGTTCCAGAAACCATCTGCATTTACAAATAAACTATAATCAACAGGACTAACACTGAACCAGAAATTTCCTATTGTTTTATTTACAAATCCAGCAAAATCTCTTGTTAAGAACCATTTATTATCTGGATCGCTACCATCTCTATCATTTAAAACTTTATTATAGAAATCAGGAGCTTTTTCATGTTTATCTGTACTTGCAATAAATTCAAATAACCATTTCCATTTTGCCCACATTGCATCATCTTTAATTAAAGCGTTAAATTCTGCTTCTCTTGCAGCAGTTGTAAAATTAGCAGCAGTTATAGTCTTTCCTGCAATTGAAGAAAAATCTGATAAGAATTCTGCAATTAAAGCATCACGGCTATCCCATTTTGTATTACCACCATTTAAAACATAAGTAACATCAAAATTAATAGTTTCATCTTGCCATAAAGCATATAAAGTTATATCCTCTTCTGCATCTTTAGAAATTTCTGTTATTGGATTACCTAAACCTTCAGCATTGTCAAACCATCCTAAGAATTTATATCCATCTTTAGTAGGAACAACATTACTCAAATCCACTCCTACTGTCACAACATAGTTTGTAGGTGCATCTTCAGATAAAGTTCCACCATCTAAAACATAGTTAATATTTTTATAATTATATGCAGTCCATTTTGCATACAAAGTAATATCATTTTTAACTGATGATTCAATAATGGTTATTGGATTACCTGTCAATTCAGGATTATCATACCAACCAGCAAAGAATGCACCATCTTTAATAGCCTCTACTAAATTAACTGAAGTTCCTTCTTTAAAGGAAATTGGAGCATTCTCAGGTAAGGTTCCACCATCTAAAACATAATTAATATTATATACAGGAATTTCTTGATACTTAGCATAGACTGTTACATTTCCTTGTAGTGTTCCTGGCAATATCATAAATGGATTGTCAGATAAATCTTCATTTAAACACCAACCAATAAAATAATGATCTGTTAATCTTGCAAATGGAAGAAGTTCTGCTTTACCATTTACTCTTTGTGTATTATAACCTTCAGGAAGTGACCCACCATTAGCGAAATATTTAATTCTATATGTAACTAGAGTATTAACATATTCATTGTATAATAATGCACGATTATCTTCACTTACCGCCATATTTTCATCTGCAGTTACATTGCTACCTGCTACACCAGTTGGAACAGAAGTTGCAACATTACCATCTTTATCTAAATATAAATTATTATCAAAAATAATTTGACCAGTTGAGTCTTCAACAAGATAATTTGAAACACCTTTAAAAGTATTATATTTTACATTCATTGTTCCAGATGCTGTTCTAAAAATAAAGTTACTAGAAGCAGGATTTACAAAATAATTATCAAAAACATTAATTACCAATGCATCATTTCCTGTTGTAGAAACACGTAGCATACCAAAAGTACTAACGCTTCCATATGTATCAACCATATTACCTATAAAGTCAATACTTTTAACATTTATACCATTTTGGCCTTTTAACCATAAGAAAAATTGTGTAATATTTGTAATTTTATTATTTAAATAAGCAATCTTTCCTCCTGCAGCAACTTGTTCAAATCGAATAAAACTATTATATTTATCTACTAAACAATTTTGGATTAAAATATCTTGAGTTGTAGTAGTTGCATATATAAAATTATTATCAGATCCTTGAAGTTTAACACCATCAAATGCAAGATAGGCTGATGCTAAATCAACTCTCTCAGTGTTAATTATTGCTTCTTCTTGACGGTTGTCATACCCACTTATTCCTTCATTTGGTCCAACAATTTTAATGTTTTTACTTAATGTACCTCCAAGTGAATATTCACCAGCTACTAATCTTATAACAGAACCATCTTTTGCTGCAGCAATAGCATCTTGTAAAGTTTTATATGCTTCAGGATTATTAGCATCAACTAACAATTCAGATAATTCTTTATCATACACTTGAATATTTTCTTCCCAACATGCATAATAAGTTCCATCTTTTGTAACAACTGTTACCATTTCGCCTACACATTCAGGATTATCATACCATCCTTTAAAAATGTGACCTTCTTTAACAGGAGTAGGAAGTAATGCTCCATATTCTAAAATCAAAGGAGTAGTCAAATCAGTACCTACAAGATGTATTTCAAAAGTCTTTATTACTAACTTAGCATATAAAGTTACCTTACCAATAGAATTTTCATCTATTTTTGTAATTTCTTTTGAATAATTACTATCTAAATACCATCCCTTAAATTCATATCCTTCTTTAAAAGCAGTAGCAGTAATTAAAAGTCCAACACCTTGAATATATTGCACCTCTGCATTTTCAGAAAGAGTAGCACCATTTAATACATATTCAATAGAATGTTTTACTTCAACATCACTTGATTCATATTTAGCATATAGAGTTTGATCACCTATTGTTCCTTCTTCTATTGCAGAAATTGCTGAACCAGTAAATTCACTATTTTGATACCAACCAACAAATTTTTGTCCTTCTGGAGCGGTTGGAATTGGAAGTTCAAATGGTAATGTCTCTAAAGTAAATTCAGCACTTACTGGTTTTTCTTCATAAACTGCATCTGGAGCAAAATCTAATGCTTTATTTAAAATAGCCTCATCAGCATAGTTAGCTGTCTCCCAATATGCATTACCAGAACGATATTGCATTGCTTGTACAAATCCTTTAAATGCATAGTAGAAAGCATAAGTTTCATCATCAACTTCTTTACATGTAGCAGGATTTTTATATTTAGCTAAAATTCTTGGATATTCACCTGAAGTATTTACTGCTAATAAATATTCTAAGAACCAAGCATACTTTTCATACATATTTACACCATTAACATTTGATAAATAGAAAGTACCAAAATTACGATCGGCAGCAGATGGCCAAGCAGATGTACCAAGATCTGCAGGAGTATTATATGTTACCCCTGTATAAGAAGAGTAATCTTTTAATAAATCTTCAATTATTTGTTCAAGATTATCATAACCACTTACTCTAACAGTCTCAACTGGAAGAGCTCCTTCTCCAACTTCATATGTAACAGTATAAGTTACAGCTTCCCAACAAGCATATAAAGTTATATCACCTTTATCTTGTGCTGTAATTTCTGTAACACCTTTAGTACATTCAGCATCTAAATACCAGCCTTGGAATGTATAACCTGGTCTTGTTGCACCTTTAAGTGCTACTCCAGTTTCCTCAACATATGAAGTAGGTGCACCTTCTTCTAATACACCACCATCTAATTCATAATGAATATTAAAAGTATCAAAATGAATTGTTGAATCAGACCATCTTGCATATAACTTAATATTGCCAATATTATCAACTGTCAATTTATCAATTTTACCATTTTTAAGATCAGAATTTGTATACCAACCAATAAATGTAGCACCCTCTTTATTTGGTGTTGCAAGTTCAAGTGGTAAATCTAAAATGGTATACTCATATTGTGCTTCAATACCAATTTGAATATCTTTAGTTGGACATACTGCCCATAGTGCTTCACTATCAACATTCTCAAAATTCATTGAAATTGGAGAAATTTTTGTTAAATGAGTTTGTTGTAAGAAAGCAGCAAAATTTGATCTTGAATATTTATTGAAGTTAGCAGCGCCAGCAGATAACATTAAATAAGCTTTTCCACTATAACCAACCTCTGTAGCCATATCGGCAACAAAATTCAATAACCAATTCCACTTTGTAGCCATTTCTTCATTTTTGAAGAAACCATAAAGTCCATATTGATTAGATTTTCCATAGAATGACTCAGCGGTAATACCACTTATTCCAGTAAAACTTGAATAATCATTTATAAATTCTAAAACCAATTCATCAAATGTTGCATATAATGGTGCAACACTATCAGTTAAGAATTCTCCACCATTTGTTTCATATTCAATTTTGTATGTTTCTAATTCCCATAAAGCATATAATACCACACCTTCAGAACGACCAGAAGCAATACTTGTTACCTCTTTTGTACATTCGATATCTTCATACCATCCTTTAAACATATAACCAACTTTAATTGGAGTAGGAAGTATTGCTAACCCATCTTTTGCTACAAATGTTGTAGGAGCACCTTCTGGTAAAACTCCACCATCTAATTGATACTCAATATCTAATTCAGCATCTGGGTTATACCATTTTGCCTCAAGAACTAAATTACCTGTAGTTCCTTTAGATATTTTTTCAATTTTTTCGCCATTTAAGAACCAACCTAAGAATACAGAACCCTCTTTAGTTGGTGTAAGTAAAATTACCTCATCATTAACTGTATATGTATATTGAGGTCCTACTGCACCTTCTTTTAAAAGAAGTGACCAAAAACCATTAGCTAATTCATCATTTGTATAATCGGCACTTGCTGGCCATGAAGCACGATGATCTTCAAATAAGAAAGCACCAAGCGAATATCTCCAATAAGCTTCACTACCACTTTCTAAACTTGCTTTAGCATCTGTGGCAGTGTAAATAATATATTCTTTTAGCCATGCCCATTTAGCACCGTATTCCTCACTAGAAAAGATACCATAAATTGCTGTAAACACATTGGCAAAGCCAACTTGAGTTCCACTATCATCTACCATACAATTTGGTTTCTTATCCTTATTATAATATGCCATTGCATCAGTTAAGAAATCGTCAACCATTTCTTCACGACTAGAATATAAATAAATATCAAAAAGCCCACCATTTAAGTTATATTCAATTGTATATTCAACTATTTCCCATTCAGCAACAAAATTAAGATCACTAGTTGTTCCTTTAACAATTTTTTCAACTTTTTCACCATTCAAGAACCAACCTAAAAATGTATATCCCATCTTATATGCAATTTCTGGTAAAATAATATCTTCTGATTCAACTGTATATGTTTTTGGAACAGAAACTTCTTCTAAATCTACCATATATAACCAAAAACCAGTTGTACCTTCTTCAGTTGAATAATCACAACCATAACTTGCATTTCCACCTTTATCACCAGGTGCACAAGCATTCAAGAAATTATGTAATTCACCACGAGCCTCTGCTTGATTATCATTTTCATTAAGGGCAGTTTTGCCATTTGCAAGACGATTATCATTTATAAAGTCTAATAACCATCCCCATTTGCTTCCATATTCAGTACTTGTTAAGAATTTATATCCAGCACTTGAACCATCTGCCATCCAACTTCTTGCAAAGAAATCAGAGCCATCAGCCGCAACTGTTTTTCCACTATGTTTGTTAAAATCAACAATGAAATCAGCAACCATCTGATTGCGATCACGGTTATACGGCCATTCAATACCAGTCAAATCTTGCCATGAACCACCTACTAAATCAAATGTAATATTATAAGTTGCAATTTCCCATTGAGCAACAAGTTTTATTTCACCAGTTGTTCCTTCCACAATTGAGTCAATCTTTTCGTCATCTAAATACCAACCTAAGAAATTATACCCTGTTTTTGTAGGTTCTCCTAAAACTAATGGTAATTTATTCACATCATATGAATCTGGATTTTCACTAGCATTAATACCTCCATTTAATTCATAAGTAATATCAAATACTGATACTTCCCATTTAGCATATAATGTCATATCACCAGTGGAATTAGCAGCAATTTCCGTAATTGGACTACCACTAAATTCAGGATTGTCATACCAACCAACAAAATTATGTCCTAATTTTGTTGCATCTTTTAATATAATCGGAAGATTTAATACATTATATCCAGCAGGATTTGTTGGATCATTAGTACCTCCGTTTAGTTCATATGTAATTGCAAAATCAGCTTCTAATACTTCTACAACAAATGTATAATCACGATATTGGCTTGAATCTAACTCATCTGTTGCACGTGCAATGATAACTGCCGTACCCTTAGCAACACCAGTGATTACACCATTTTCATCTATAGTTGCAATCTCAGGATTAGCAGAAGTAAAACTCATTAAAGCATTGCCATACTCAGGAACAAAATGATACTTTAATGTTTGTGTAGTTCCTTTTAGCATATTTTGTTGTAATGGTTCAAATTCAACTTCTGGAAGTGAATTAGCCACTACTCTTACTGTTGCAACATCATAGGCAACAGGCTTTTCAGAGCAAACAACTTTAATTACTGTTTCTCCTACTCGTAACCCTTGTAACTTACCGTTAGAGTACGATGCAATTTGATCATCGTATGATGTGTATTCTATAGTTACAGCACCTACGTTTGATCCTTTGTTAACTATTGGGGTAACATCAATGGTTTGACCAACTTTTACTTCATATACATCATTATCAAATGATAACCTTACATAGTCATCATTATTTGTACATGCGGCAATACCAAATAGTAGTCCAACAATAGTTAATAATAAGAAAAATCTTTTTCTAATGTTTAACATGTTATTCTCCTTTTCGCTTGAATTTACACTTTATTATATCACTTTTTAAAAAAACAAGCAAGCGTTTTCATTTTTTTATTATTTTTTTTTGCTTTTCCATCCTAATTTTAATTTTTTTATAATAAAATTATTAATTTTACCTATCTATTTAGAACAAAAAACTCTGCATTTAAAACGAAAAATTATGTTTTTCGCTTTTATGCAGAGTTTAAAAATTATCCAAAAAGAAATCTAGAATTGCCTGGAATAATTGTTGATAAAGTTATTGTTTTTGATACACCATCTTTAGTTACAGTAATGTTATAACTTACAGTGATGTCTTTCATTTCTTGTTTGATGACCCTACCCTTATCATTTACATATGTTTTATCTAAAGATTCAAAAGAAATTTCATAATCGCTATAATCTTTTAAAATACGATATTCAAATGAAACAAGTGTTAAGAAATTATCCCATAAATCATTATCTCTCATTGTCTGTGGACAATTTTTACCACTGAAAAAGTGGTGTGGTTTAACATCATTTATAGTTAGGTTATTATCAATTAGCAAATGTGCTACTAATTTAGCTGTTTTTTGCCAAGTTAAATATAAATCAGAACCTTGGTTAACCATAGTTTCAATACCTATACTATTCACATTTCCTCCCGTATTAGATACACGTTTATACGTATCACTCCACCAAGTATCTCCAATATAGTATTTACCATTTTGTACAACAACACGAATTCCAGCATCATTGATTTCAGATGTTGTAGGTATTTGATTATCGCTTTTAAGTGGAGCTTTTATTTGGGATTTTTCACCATCAATTTCAAAATAACCATCCTCAGATATTGTTACTTTCATCATTGCATTTGGTTTTGCTAATAACCCTGAATCATTTAAATGGTATTCTCTTGAACCATCTCCAGCATGATATGCTCTTTCATTGTCAGGAATTTGATGATAAATACCAGTATCACCTGCAGAATAATGCCAACTAGTTCCTCCACCACCATTTTGAACATATTGTGCATGTTGTTTAGCATCAGCAGTTTTGGCACTAGAAGCGGTATCGTGAACACAAATATAATATTTTTCGTGAACATCACCTGGTCTATTTTCTGAATTGAGAGGTGTTAAAATTGTCTCATCGACAAAGTGTTCGGCAAATAAATAATTTGATACACTTCCACGTAAACGCATTCCATATATAAATTGATAACCCGTTACTGTAATGTTTTTCGCAATTACTTCTTTTACATTAGCCTCTATTAAAATTTTTAATACTTCATCTAGTCCATCTAAATCTTCAACTACTGTTATACCCAGTGTAATATTAATATTTGAATAATCCTCTAAACTAACAGTTATTGTCGTATAACCCGTCTTTTTAGGTGTAATTATCCCCTCTTCATCAATAGTTAAAATTTCATCATTTGTACTAGCAAATACTATTTTTGATAATAATTGCTCAGCACTAAAATATTTTTTGATTACATTAACCTTTAAGTTATCATTCATATCAATGATTGTAGTTTCTACATCTAACTCAAATCTGGTATACCCAAACATTGGTGTTAATGTTAAATCACCAGTTGTTCCAACCGGTATCTCTTTCCACAATATACTTGTATCCCATAATTCAAGTGCCATGTTTCCGTATTTTGTAACAATGTCAGGTGTCGCCCATCCTAAAAAATAATAGCCTTCTTTAGTTGGAACGGGTAATTGAAGTGGGAGTTCA
>FR890813.1:77219-195016 GCA_000433035.1 Staphylococcus sp. CAG:324
GAGTTCAGAAGGTTTATATGTCAATAACTCAATTTCTGGCAATACAACATTATCTTTTTCTTTATAATTTATTGCAAAAGTATTTTCGCTTATTGTTATTGATATTTCATCATATTCAGCCATATCGGTTGTCTTGGCTATTAACGTTACTTGTCCTTCCTTTAAAGCCTTTATCACACATATACTGCCTATTTGACTTATTAGTTCAATCATAGTATCATCACTAAATTCAATTTGATATGCTTGATCATTAGAAAAATGAATTTCTATTTCTTGTTGTTCATTTACTGACATATTATCATTTGCTTGAATTGCATCAACTAAAACTGATGGTAACTTTTCTCCTATCGTATCACCACATCTTTCACAAGTTGCAGGAGCCAAATGCGTAGCTTCACTATATTTATGACCTAAAGGATCAATCACTCTTTCTTCTATTTTTTTACATACATCACAAGTATATTTTTCCATACCTGACTCTGTACAAGTAGCCTTTTTAATAATTTCTCCGTCATTCCAATTATGACCTAGAGAATCACCATCAGTCATATTACATCTTTTACAAGTTTTTGGCTTTGTACAAGTAGCATCGCTATAATCATGGCCGAGAGCTTCCCCTTCTGTCATACCACAAATTTTGCACGTTTTGGGGTTTATACATGTGGCATCTACATATTGATGACCATTTTTCTCACATTCTGATTTCTTTTTACAAGAAACAAAAGTACTTAATAATAAAATTACAAATACTAACAGAATAAATCGTTTTGTTTTCATTTACTTCTCCTAATTATAATTACTCTATTTTAAAAATACAATAAAATTATACTAATTATTAGACTATTTGTAAATAAAACCGCTTTCATTTTTTATGGTAAAAATAGTAAAAAGAATTGGTATTTTTCATTAGACCAATTCTTTTCAAAATTTTTAATTATTTTTTTGTTTAAAAAACTTTTTAATTTTATCAAAAATATTATTATTTTTAGTTTCATCTGTCTTAGATAGTTCAGTGAAAATTTCCTTTTGTTTTGATGTCAAATTATTTGGTGTAATAACATTAATGGTTACAATTTGATCGCCTTTTCTTCCATTTATTTTATTATCTATACCTTTTCCTGATAATTTAAGTTTTGTACCACTTTGAATTCCTGAAGGAACCTTTAAATTTACAAGACCATATAATGTTTTAATTTCAATTGTAGCACCTAAAGCTGCTTGGCTAAAAGTAATTGGTAAATCTAATAAAATGTTATTTCCATCTCTTTCAAAAATCTCATGTTTTTTAACATTTACATGTATTAATAAGTCTCCAGAAGAACCACCTTTGACACCGGCTTCTCCTTCACCTGAAAGTCTAATAGTTTGATCATCCGCAATTCCTGCAGGAATTTTAATATTAAGGGTTTTGGTTTTTCTTACGCGACCACTACCACTACACTCCGAGCACACCTTTTTAATTTTTTTACCACTACCGCCACAATCCGGACAAGTTGTTTCACTCCTCATCATACCAAGAATGGTATTTTGTTGACTAATTATGGTACCACGACCATTGCATCTTGTACAAGTAGAAATATCACTTTTAGATTCAGCACCTAACCCTGCACATTTTGAACAAGTATCAAGTTTAGTTATATTAATCTTTTTTTCTACTCCAAAAGCAGCTTCTTCAAAAGTAATTGTAACCTCAGATTGTAAATCGCTTCCCCTTCTAGATGCTGATCTCGTTCTACTTGATCCGCCAAAGCCTCCAAAGATATTGCTAAAAATATCTTCAAATCCGAAACCTGCTCCTGATTGACCACCAGTAAAACCAGCCATATCTTCAGTACCAAATCTATCATAATTAGCTTTTTTATCTGGATCACTTAAGCAATCATATGCTACTTGAATTTCCGCAAATTTTTCTGTGGCATTAGGATCTGTTGATACATCTGGATGATATTTTTTCGCTAGTGTACGATATGCCTTTTTTATTTCTTCTTGGGAAGCATCTCTTGATACCCCCAATACTTCATAATAATCTCTTTTAGTTGCCATAGCAGGCCCCTTTCTTAATCATTTAATTAATTTTATTTATCCGTTTCTTCATAAGTTGCATCAACAGTGCCATCACTATTTTGATTATTATTCCCATCTTGACTCTTTGATGCTTGTTCTTGTGCTTTTTGATAAGCTTTCATCGCAACACTTTGAGCAGCTTTTTCAAGAGCCTCTTTTTTGGCCTTAATATCTTCTAAATTATCTTTACTCAATGCTTCTTGTAACTCTTTAGTTGCATTTTCAATATTAGTTTTTTCTTCATCCGTTACTTCAGTTCCCAAGTCATCAACTGATTTCTTTGCAGCAAAAATGATTTGTTCACATTCATTTCGTAAATCAGCTTCTTCTTTTTTAGCCTTATCACTTGCTGCATTTGCTTCTGCTTCTTTTACCATACGATCAATTTCATCTTCGCTTAAACCTGAACCACCACTAATTGTAATTGTTTGAACTTTGCCAGTTCCAAGATCTTTAGCACTAACATGGACAATACCATTGGCATCTATATCAAATTTTACTTCAATTTGTGGAACACCTCTTGGTGCTAGTGGAATACCACTCAATTGGAAACGACCAAGGGTTTTGTTATCAGCAGCCATTGAACGTTCACCTTGTAATACATGGATATCAACAGCAGGTTGATTATCAGCGGCAGTTGAAAACACTTGTGATTTAGATGTTGGAATTGTAGTATTACGCGGAATTAAAACAGTGGAAACACCACCTAATGTTTCAATACCTAATGAAAGAGGAGTAACATCTAATAGTAAGACATCTTTAACATCACCCGCAAGAACTCCACCTTGAATGGCAGCACCCATTGCAACAACTTCATCTGGATTAATGCTACGATTAGGCTCTTTTCCTAATTCTTTTCTAACTAATTCTTGTACACATGGAATACGTGTTGAACCACCTACTAATAATACTTGGTTAATATCAGATGTTGTAATACCAGCATCTTTTAATGCTTGACGAACTGACTTAGTAGTTGAATCAACTAAATCACGAATTAATTCTTCAAATTTAGATCTAGTAAGGGTCATATCAAAATGCACAGGACTTCCCTCAGAATCCATTGCAATAAATGGAATATTAATATCAGTAGTTGTAATACCACTTAAATCTTTTTTCGCTTTTTCAGCTTCTAGTTTCAATCTAAACATTGCACTCTTATTTGTACTTAAATCAATACCATTTGTGCGTTTAAATTCTTTAACCATATAGTCAACAACACGATTGTCAAAGTCATCACCACCAAGACGATTATTACCAGCTGTGGATAAAACCTCATAAGTGCCATCTGCAAGTTCCAAGATTGAAACATCAAAAGTACCACCACCAAGGTCATAAACCAAAACCTTTTGTTCTTTATCACTTTTCTTATCTATACCATAAGCCAAAGCAGCAGCAGTGGGTTCATTGATAATACGTTTAACTTCAAGACCTGCAATTTTACCAGCATCTTTTGTTGCTTGTCGCTCGGCATCATTAAAATATGCAGGGACAGTAATAACGGCTTCTGTAACTTTTTCACCAAGATATGCTTCAGCTGTTGCTTTTAAATTTTGAAGAATCATCGCTGAAATTTCTTGTGGTGTATAATCCTTGTTTGTTGATTTAATATGTACCTTATAATCAGTTCCCATATGTCTTTTAATTGAAAAGACAGTATCTAAATTAGTTGCAGCCTGACGTCTTGCACTTTCACCAACTGCAATATCACCATTTTTGAAGGAAACAACTGATGGAGTCGTTCTCATTCCTTCAGCATTTACTATTACTTTTGCTTCTCCACCTTCCATAACAGCAACACATGAATTTGTTGTACCAAGATCAATACCTATAATTTTACTCATAATTTTTTACCTCCTAATTTTTTATTTACTTACTTTGACCATACTAGGTCTTAATACACGATCTTTATACATGTAGCCTTCCATAACTACATCAACTACAATATTTGAATTCACACCATCAACCTCAACAACTTCTAGTGCTTGTTGATATGCTGGATCAAATTCTTTGTTCAAACATTCAATTTTTTTAACACCATAACTTTCTAATGTTTGTTTAAGTCTGGTATTAACCATTGCAAAACCACTTAAATATTTTTTTAACTTTTCATCATCAGTATTCACATTAACTGCTTTATCAAAAACATCAATCACATCAATTATCTCACTAAAAAAATCTTGCATTGCATATTTTCTTTCTTTTATCCGTTCTTCTGCTGTTCTTCGTTTAAAATTTTCTAAATCAGCTCTATTTCTTAATAATTGATCTTTAGCTTGATTTAATTCTTCTGTTAATTTTGCATTTTCATCTTCTAAATGTTTAATTTTCTTTTTTAATTTTTTATTAAATTTAATATCATTTTTTAACTCTTCTTCAGTTTCTTCTAACTCCTTTTCTAGTTCTTCAACTAAAACTTGTTCTTTACTATCTACATCTTTTTCTGATATAGTTTCTTTTTCTAATTCTTTTTCTTCTTCGCGATAACGATTATTTTCCATTTTTTCACCTATACTATTCTTTTCATATTTTTTGCGATATATTCAAGTAATGGAATCACCTTATCATATTCCATTCTAGTTGGTCCAAATACTGTAATAGCACCAACACTACCGCTATTTGTCTCATAAGGAACTGTAATCACTGTACAATCTTGCATTACTTTTAGTTCATTTTCTTGTCCAATTTTGATACTAATTCCCATACTATCAGATTTGACAATTCTTAAAATATCCTTTTTCTCAATTGCATTTAAAAATTCCCTAACCTTACCGACATCTTGAAATTCAGGTTGTGATAAAATATTATATTTACCACTAATATGGTATTTGTCAGATACCATTTCTGTAAAAGCATTTACAAAAGCATCTACTAAATCACTATGATAATTAATATAATCACGAATTTCATCATTAGTAATATCATCTAATAGTTGATTTTGAATATCACTTAAAAGACAATTATGCAAAACTTCATCTAAAATACTAATTGTTCTTTCAATTTCTCTAATACTAATTCCTGCTGGTACCATAATTCTTTTACTTTCAACATGTCCTTGATCGGTTACCATTAAAATTACAGCATAATTTTCTTTCAAAGAAACAAATTCTAGTTTTTTTATTCTTGAGTTATATGAAGTTTTACCAAGTGCAATAGTCGCATAATTTGTAAGTTCGGTAACTATTTCCATTGATTCGGTAATGGCTTCTTCCCTAGTAACATTTGGTCTTTCAAAAATCTCATCAATCATTGGAAAATTTGCATCTTTTTCATTGCTTTTTCGCATAATCGTTTCAACATAAAACCGATACCCTTTTTCTGATGGGATTCTTCCACTAGAAGTATGGGTCTTTTCTAAAAATCCCATTTCTTCAAGTTGTGCCATTTCATTTCGAAGAGTGGCAGTTGAAAAATTAAGTTCTGGTCTTTTTGATAAAGCAAATGATCCCACTGGTTCATTTGTTTTTACATATTCTTCAATAATTGCAATCAATACTAATTTTTGCCTTTCACTTAACACTATTTAAGCCTCCTTAGCACTCTTTTTAACTCACTGCTAATATTATACCATTATTTGTTAGCACTGTCAACAATTTAGTGCTAATTTTTTATATTTTTTTCCATTTTTGTATTTTTATTCATTCAATAAAAAATTTTTATATATTTTCAATATAAAAAATCGTTGATAAAATTTTTATTTCATCAACGATTGATATAGTTTTTTATCTATTTAATTATTTTTTAGATAAGGATTATTTTTCTTTTCACTTGATAGACTTGTTGTACCATCATGTCCTGGATAAATGATATAATCTTGCTTTAAATTTTTAATTTTGACAAGTGATTGTCCTAATTTAAAAGTATTACCTGTTATAAGATCCGTTCGCCCTACGGAATTTTTAAACAATGTATCTCCCGAAAAGAAGAAATTATCAATGATATAACAGACACTGTCATCTGTATGCCCAGGTGTATATAAAACCTTAATAGTAAAATTTGCAATCTCAATTGAATCATTATCATTCACAAAAACAAATTTTGTTTGATCTACTGATGGTACTTTATTACAACCAAAAACTTTAGCATAACTTGCATTGAGATCAAAAATCTTATCTTTGGCTCTTTTTTGCAAATAGCAAGGAACATCATATATTTTCAAAATTTCTTCAAGTGTTTTAAAATGATCGTAATGTCCATGCGTAAGCAATACTGCTACTAAAGATTTTCCTTCTAAATATTTGTTCAAATGTTTTACATTATTCGCAGGATCGATAAGAATCGCATAATCATCTTTCATAACCAAATAAGTATTGCAATTTTCTTTACTATCACAGAATATTTCAACTGAAATCATTATTTTGTTTCTGGAAGGCTTGCTGCAGCAATTGATTGACCAACACGACGAGTCCATTCATCGGGCATCATAATTGTTATATCTTTATATTCTGGAAATTCAGATTTTAATACTTCATTTGCCTTAGCAATGATAATATCTCCACCCTCACCACTTGTTACACGACCAAGTAATAATAAATATTTAATATCATAAAATTCAGCATAATATGCGATGCTATATCCTAAATAAACACCTATATTCTCATAAATTTCTTTTGCCCTTGGGTCATGTTCTTTCATCAGTTCTTGAACAACTTTTAACTTTTCTGCAGGAGATGCATTTTCATCTAATTCAATTCCAGCAAAACCAGCTAATTTAATGACACTATCTTGACTAAAATATTTTACACCACAACCATAGTCGCCACTCCACTCATCAACCATTGCTCCTTTATTATAATCAACAGGTACAAAAGCAAGTTCACTTAGCCAACCATTTAAATTGCCATCTTTATTCACATAACCTACAGCCTCACTTGTTCCCATCGCAATACCTAAAACACGACCGTCTTTTAAACTCAATGCTCCTGCAAGTGCTGTAACATCACCATCATTTGCAACAGTTAGGGGTACATCTCCAATTTCCTTAGCTGCTCGAATATACATATTTCTTACTTTTTCATCAAATAAATCTTGAGGAACTTTAATGAATAATGAGGCAACTCTGACTTCATTATCAATATATATACCAGCACTAGAAACTCCAATGGCATCAACTCTAGGCATCTTAGCAGCTGCACGTCTAAAACTATCTAAAATTCCAGCATAATGATAATCAGGATCTTCATTTACTTTAGGGAACCATACAACTTCTTCTGAATGAATAACTTCACCATTGACAACAGCACTTACCTTTCTGTCTGAGCCACCAGCATCAAAACCAATACGACATCCTTCTAAATGTCCTCCAGCAGGCAAAGACGCTTCAACACTACTTGGAACATCTTGTAATGAACAAGCAATTACTTCAAATGGTTTGTCATAAACTCTTGACATAAAATCAACATCAAATTTTCTTGTTCCATTTAAAGAAAAAACCTCTTGCATCTTTTTAACAATACCATCATGGCCACCTAAATAAATTTTAAAACCACCAACAACCCAAAGTATACTTTTGATTACTCTTTCTATCATTTCATAGTTTTCCGCATTATCACCTGGAAATACATTCATATCATATCGATAACGGTACCCATTTTGTCTTTCAACACAAATGGCAAAAGGGTTAGTTGCCTGTTTTTTAAATTTTCTTAGTTCAACAATCATTGGTCTAAATGATTTTTCAAGACTTGGTACATATTTCATAATTATTAACCTCTCTTCTTTTATGTATCTTCTTTTGTTCTTTGACTATTTTCAACAATAACGACGTCGCTACCTATTTTCATAATTTTATTCCAAGGTATCTGAACTACATCTTTATTGCCAAATAAATGTAATAATTTAAAACTACGGTAAACATGAACGCTTAATATCTTACCAGTAGCAACATCAATTTCTACGTCCGCAATCTTGCCAAGACGAGCACCATCTTCGTCATTAATAATATCTTTTGATGATATTTCTGATAATTTCATTATTTTCACCACTTTCACCATAATTATATGCACAATGTGGCAAAATTAGACAATTTTATTCTACTACTTTAATAGGATTATCGCCATACATACCATCAAGATTATAACGATACCTTTCATCACCAACAAACAAATGCACTACAACATCATTTAAATCGATTAAAAACCATGTGGTTTCGTTTGACGAAGAAAAACTTCTCACTTCAAAACCAAGATTTTCAGCCTCTTTTTTTAAATAGTTAATAGCTGCTATCCCTTGTCTTGGAGTATTGACACTACATATAATACTATAATCATAAAATGGTGTCAAATTTTTCATATCATAAACCTTTATTTTTTTAACAACAGCTTTATTTAAAATTTCAATAACTTTATTATACATTTAATTTTCCTTTACTAAATAATAATTATACGTTTCATCCGTTAAATAATAAATCTTTTTCTTATTTTGCTTTAAATATAAAATTGTATTTTCTAAAACTTTCACAACAGCTTGGTCTAGATTTTTAAAAGCAATGTTTCTAGTTTCAATCATCTCTTGTTCTTTTCTTGTTATTTTCTCTATATAATCGCTTACAAAAATAATTTTTTCTAATTCTGTCATATTCTTATGTCCTGTCGTATGATATTTAATAGCATTTAAAATTTCAGGGTCATCAATACCATACTTTTCTTTCGCATATATTTTACCTACAAAACTATGCCAAATTTGAGGATAATCTTTTAATAATGCTAATTCGCTAGCATAATGTTTTGTAAGGATATCCCACATCGTTTCTTTATCTAATAATTTAGCAATATCATGAAATGCAGAAGCAAGAATTAATTTTTCTTGCGAAATATTTAAGTTATGAACATTGTTAAGTGTAAGCGCCATCTCAATCACACCAATAGTATGGTAATATCTTTGATGAACTATGCCATCAATTGTAAATTCCTTTTTAATTTTTTCTAACAAATTTTTAATCATCATTTCTTATCTCAACATCAATCATTTTAAAAATTCTTATGGTTACCTTTGCATCTAAACTTACTAAATGTACAAATCCAATACCAGAAAGAAATAAATTACACGGTTTTGTTATTTCAAAATCTAAATTTTTAATATTATCAATTTTTTCCTTTTCTTCATCAGTAAATGGTGGCACTAATAACTTTGTAACTTGTGAGCGAAAGATTTCATCTGCATGTATGGTTTTCGTTCTATGTATATACAATTCATTTGATACATAAAAACTTACATTAATTTTTTCATTTCCCTTAAAATCAAGTCTAACCAAACCACCTAAAAAAATTGTTTGATTAGGTTGCAATTGGAAAGTTCTAGGCTTTATATATTTTTTAGGCATTACGATATGCAGCGATTCTCCCTTAAGATAAGCACAAAAATTGTGAGGGTTTATTATTCCAGGTGTATCAATTAGAAAACTATCCTTGTCAAGAGGCCATTGAATGAAATCAAGGGTCGTTTGAAATTGACTATTGGTAGTGATAACATCTGTTTTATATTCTAAGTACATCTTGCCAATTTGATTCATCAAAGTTGATTTACCAACACTAGCATGACCTACTATATAACAATTGTTAAACCGAACCTTTCTTTTGGTAAAAGGATTACTTTTATTAGGATATTTTATTTTTGTCACCTTTGAAATAATTTTATGAACAAATTCTTTATTTTTAACGCTACCATACAAGATGCTATCTAAATTTAATCCATCTTTTAAAGCCAAATTTCTAATTATCTTATCCAATCTAGTTAATTTGAAATCTTTCGGTAATAAGTCAATCTTATTCACAACAAGAATAACTTTATTTGTACCAATACACTGATCTAAATTAGGAATAAAACCTCCCATAATATCCATTATATCAATCAGTAACAAAATTAAAGCTTTTTCTTTTTTTATTATTTTCATTTTTTCATAATAATTATGTAAATTATTATCCACTTCATATTGAAAATTATGATTCCTAATTTCATAGCATCGTTTACAATAAACATCTTTTCCCCGTTCAATTAATATAGCCTCAGCCACATACCCCAATTGTTCAGGATTATTAGACTGAATAATAGCCCCACATCCTATACACCTACTCACTATGATCACTACTCTTTCCAATAATATTTCTAATTTCTAAAGCCTTTTTACCATCTATTCGTTCTATTTTTTTTAAAACTTTTTCTTCTCTTAAACGATTAATTCTTGTATACCATCTTTCTGTCTTACGTGATATAGATTTTACTAAAATATTGGTTACACCAATCTTATTAGCACAAACAATATCGGTTAATAGTTGATCACCAATCATCACTATTTCATCTTTATTTAAATTATTTTTTTTTATAAAAGCACAGACCCTTTTCGTAAATGGTTTTCTAGCAAGCGTTAAATAATCTTTAACTTTAAACGTTTCAACAAATTCTTTTACCCTTTTTATCCGATTATTTGAAATAATATAAATCTTGTAACCCATTTTGGTAAGTTTTTCATTGAGCATTAATTGTTTAGAATTGGGTTTCACCTCTTCATATGATGCAATTGTATTATCTAAATCAAAAAGTATAACTTTTTTACCTTTTGCATATAATGTATCAAAATCAATATCATAGATTGACATGGATAAAAAAGTTGGAAGATATTTGTTCACTAAATCACATCCTTATTATTCAGTAACATTATACTAAAATTTTTCCATTTTGTCTATAATTTGGTTTTAAGGAGTGTTAAATTGATAGAACTATTAACCTTAATGTTGTTACCTCTACTTGGCGCTATTAATTCACAAAATTTTCCTGATGTTTTATCAAGTGATGAGGAAACAAAATATTTAGAAGCTTGGCGTAATAAAGACTTTGAAGCAAGAAATAAACTGATTGAGCATAATTTAAGACTAGTAGCCCATATTGTCAAAAAATTTGAAAATACCGGTATTGATAAAGATGATCTATTATCTATTGGTACCTTTGGTCTAATTAAAGCTATTGATACTTTTAATTTTGATGCCACAAATAAACTTGCAACTTATGCGGCAAGATGCATTGAAAATGAAATTTTAATGCATATAAGAAGCAATAAAAAAAGAAAAGATACCCTATCTTTATACTCACCAATTGGTGAAGATAAAGAAGGAAATGAAATTAGATTATGCGATATTATTGAAGATCCTACCCCATCTATTAGTGATATTATAATTGAAGAAGAAAGAAATAAAAGAATTCACAAAGCATTAAAAATTTTAAATAAACGTGAATATGAAATTATCTGTAGAAGATTTGGTCTTGATGGTTATTCATCCGAAACTCAAAGAGAAATTGCTAAAAGCATGGGTATTAGTAGAAGCTATGTTTCTAGAATTGAAAAAAGAGTTTTAACAAAATTATATCTACATTTAAAAGAAGATGAATAATTTGATATTTTTTTTCCTTTATTATATAATAAATAATAGAGGTAAATGTTATGCATGCTTTTTCGCGAAGTGAATTATTATTATCAACTAAAGGAATAGAAACTCTAAAAAAGAAACATATTGCTATTTTTGGACTTGGTGGTGTTGGAAGTTATATTGTTGAAACCCTTGCTAGATCTGGAATTGAGCATTTTACTTTAATTGATAATGATATTATTACAATTTCCAATCTAAATCGACAACTTTATGCTTTAACTTCAACAATGAATAAAAAGAAAATTGAAGTTGCTAAAAATAGAACTCTAGATATTAATCCAAACTGTCAAATTCAAATTTATGATACGTTTGTTTCCGAAGATACCATTGATAATTTTGATTTTGAGAAGTTTGACTATATTATTGATGCAATTGATACAATTAGCGCTAAAATATTATTAATTGAAAAAGCGAAATATTACAATATTCCAATTATTTCATCAATGGGAACAGGAAACAAGTTAGATCCTAGTCAGTTTAAAATTACCGATATTAATCAAACTAAAACATGTCCTCTTGCTAGAGTAATGAGATATGAATTAAAAAAGAAAAATATTACAAATGTAAAAGTCTTATACTCAACAGAACAGCCTTTAAACTTATCCCATTCTGCTTTAGAACAAAAACTTTTACAACAAGAAAATACTAATAAACATCAAATCCCTGGTAGTGTTGCTTTTGTACCTAGTGTTGCAGGAATATTAATTGCCAGAGAAGTCATTTTTGATTTATTGCTAAAAAGTAATATAACATTAGCGTTGAATAAAACAAATTAAAATGTTACATTATTAAAGGATTAATGCCTATTCAAAGTAGGTGTTAATCCTTTTTATTTCATTCAACTATTGGTATCCTTTTATCTATTTTTTATTTATTATCTAAAAGTTAATTTTAACTTAAAAACCATTGAATCAATAGTATTTATTTAAAAGTAAGTGAATATAAAAAATTAGTTATCAATAAGATAACTAACTTCTTTCTTCATCATTTCAATCACAAACTATCTAAATTTCTTCACTTATTATTTTTAAAACATACTCTAGAACCTTATTTGAAGCCTGAGTTGAAAAATAATTATAATCAAAAACATCGGTTGAACCAATGATATCAGAAATCGCTCTAATAATTACATATTTTGTTTTATTTAGTGTACAAACTTGAGCAATTGCAGCAGACTCCATATCAAAAGCAATTACTTCATAGTTAGAAAACCTTTGCTTAACCAAACCATCCACTTTATCGTAATCATAAATAAACTGATCTCCAGATAGTATAGTTCCAAGCCTATGATCTATTTTATGGATAATCTCAACATTAGGTTTAAAATATGCATCAAATCCTTCTATTTGCCCGTATTGATATGCACCAGCTGCTTGACATGTCATATCAACATCAGAATAAACTACTTTATCAGCAACAACAATATCAAGTGGTTTTAAATCTTTTTGATATCCTCCTGCAATCCCTGTATTAATAATTACATCCGGATTAAAATGTTCAATCAACAGAATAGTTGTTATTCCTGCATTTACTTTTCCTATTCCCGCTATCGCAAATATCACCTTATTATTTTCAAAAATTCCTTCATAAAATTTAAGATGGCAGAGTTGATGAACTTTTGTATCATCAATTTTTGATCTTAATAAAGTGATTTCTTTTTCCATTGCAACAATTATGCCATATGTTTTCATTTATTTTTTTTAACACTTTTATTTTTCTTGCCAAGTTCTTCGGAAATATCAATGATTTTTACTTCAAATTTTTCACCATCTTCAGTATTAACTAAAACTTTATCACCAATTTTAGAATGTAAAATTACTTTCCCTAATGGTGATTCATCAGATATTTTTTGTTCAAGAGGATTTGCTTGTACAGTACCAACAAGTTGGTATACTTCTTCTTCAGAACCCTCTTCATCTAAAAATTTTACCGTAATATATTTACCTAAATTTGTTTTTTCGTCCTCTGTTATTAAAACATAGTTATTTAAAATATTTTCAACTTCCTTAAGTTGTGCAGCAATTATTGCTTGATTATTACGAGCCGCATCATAATCCGCATTTTCTGATAAATCCCCTTGTGATCTTGCCTCTTGTAAAGCAATAATATTTTTTCTTTCTGCTTCCTTTAGTTCTGTATGTTTTTTTAATTGTTCTTCATAACCCTCTTTGGTTAAATATATTTTTTGTTGTGCCATATAGACCCACCTTTCTTTAATGCATTTAATTATACCATATTTGCTCTTTTTTTGGCAAGTAAATAATTACTTAACTTTTCTCATCATATCATGCTTTTTTACTCTTACAGGCATATAAATTAACAATTTTTGCAAAGGATGCCTTGCTACATCAATTTCCTCTTTAGTTTCATAATCAATCATTTTTTCTATTTTTAATACTGTATTATTTAATGTTGGTCCAAATAATTCGACAACATCACCTTTGGCAAAATAATTGCGTTGCTCAACTAAAGCCATTTGGTGCTCTAAGTCATAATCTAATATATATCCAATATATTCTTTGGTTGGATGTTCTTCTCTTGTATCATACAATTGTTCCATCGGTTTAACCATTCCCTCCAAAAAACCAACACTAGTAAGACGATTTTCGGCTTTGTTAATTTCTTTAATGTAGTACTCCAATTGCTTATTATCAAAGCTACGAGTACTAATATATTCATCAATTAATTTTCGATAACATCTAACTACTGTTGCAAGATAATAAACTGATTTCATTCTCCCCTCAATTTTTAGCGAAGAAACTCCTAAATCAATTAATTTTGGAATTTGTTTTAAAGCCATTAAATCTTTAGAACCCATATTAAAATATTGATTTTTAGGTGGTAATTTTTTATTTCCTTTATACAAAATATAATTCCATCGACACGAATGAGCACAACCACCTCGATTTGCATCACGATTAGTCAAATGATTACTCAATACACATCTACCTGAATAACTTGAACACATTCCGCCATGAATAAAAATTTCCAATTCAAGATGAGATGCTTTTTTTATCATTTCAATTTCTTTTAGCGTAACCTCTCTTGCAAGAACGACCCTTTGGCAACCAATATGTTCATAAAAAGAGATGGCTTTACTATTTGTAATTGACATTTGTGTAGATACATGTCTTTCTATATTAGGCACCAAACTTTTTGCTCTTTCAATAATAGTCAAACTTGAAGTAATGATTGCATCAACTTTCATTTCATTTAAAGCGAATAAATATGCATCGAGATTATCCATATCTTCATCATGAGGAATAATATTGGTTGTTACATAAACTTTTTTATTTCTTTCATGAGCAAATCTACAAATTTCCTTTATATCATCAAGTTCAAAATTAGATGCTCTTGCTCGAAGACTGAACTTTTTGCCACCAATATATACAGCATCAGCTCCATATATCAAAGCAATTTTGGCTTTCTCTAAATTCCCTGCTGGGGCTAATAATTCAACCTTATTCATTATGTATGACCTCATCCTTTAGTAGAACCGATTTTTCTTTCATAATACCTTTATATAAAATACCTTCACATAAAGAAATAAAACTCGAATCATTATTTAAATAACCGTTCACAACTTCTTCAAACAACGATGTTTTCATATCCACACAACTTATTATAACATAATCAATCTTTTGCAACTTTTTTAACTCATCATATAAATAATAGAATTTAGGTTCATATAAATAACTACCATACTGATCCTCATATATATGATAAAAATCATCTCGATATTCTTCTTTTAAATAATAGTCTTTCTCATCATATTTATATTTTAAATTTCGATATAAAAAATAATTTTTTAACAAAGGTCGTTTTGAATAAAAAATTATTGATTTTCCAAATCCATAAATTATAGTTGGTCGTTTTACTTTAGACAATAACTTTTCTATTTCACTAAATGCTATTTGATTAGAAACTACAACATATTTATTGAACGATAAAAAGGCATTCACATCATCAGCATTTGTCATATAAGTATTTGCATCATAGACAAGTTTATTTTGATATCCCCATGCTTTAATCATTTCGTATACGCCTAAATCTGAATAAAAAATAAATTTAATCTTTTCCCATTTTAATTTTAACAATTTTTCTTTTAAATTTTGGAGTTCTTCTTCATGAAAAATTCTTGTGATTTTTAAAGATATCATTAAAGTATCCATTTTTTCTAAATACTGATTTAATGTTTCAAGACTCATTTTAAATATGAAACCATTGCTTAATTCCTCTACTCCTACCATGATATCTGTAACTTTATCCTTTTTTAGTAATTTTCTAAATTGGGTTATGTTTTTTGGTTCAATTATATACTTCATCTTATTTTTTCCTCATCGTCAAAGCAAGACCATCGCCGACATTGATAAAAATGGTTTCAAAATCATCAAGAGTTAAAAGAAAATGATTATAATTGTCAATTTTTTCAACCATTTTTCTTAAATTTTTTGAAAGATTCTCTCTATTTTCAACACATCCATGAAATAAAATATTGTCAGTTATAATGATGGCATCTTCTTTTAATAATGGCAAAAATCGTTTAAAAAATTTTTCTGATTGGGCTTTAGCCGCATCAATGAACAACATATCATAAGATTTACCAAGACATTCTAAGTCAATATCCAAGGCATCGGCAAAATGAGGTTTTATTCGTTTATCTAGTTGGTATAACTTGATATTTTTCAAAGCTTCATCATACATAAATCGATTTCTTTCAATTGTATCAATCCTTATTTTGTCATAACAACTAGCCATTTGAATTGCCGAATACCCAATAGCAGTACCAATTTCTAAAATCTTTAAAACTTTTTTTGCTTTTATTAAACTGAAAATAATCATTAACGACTCATATTCAATAATAGGTATCTGATTTTTTCTCGCATATTCTTCTAGTGGCTTCACATTTATTTTAGATTGTTTGCAATTCAGTTTTTCTAAATATTCATTCATATGTTTCCTCTTGCTATACTATTTATTTATAATTATATAACATTTCACTTTTTTTTAAAAGAAATATGACTATTTATCCACCTTATTCAAATAATTTAACATCAAAAAACATCCTTCTTTATATTTGCTACATTTTATATTAAACAACAACATTTCTTTAATGATTGCTTCATATAGAGTATACTCAAAGGAATATTTTAACATTTTATATATTTTATTTTTTAAAAAATTTTGTAATTTGATAACATTATTGCCACTATTTACTTTAATGGTTGCATACTCACATAAATTTTTGATTATCTCATCATACTTACTAAAATTGAAATTATTTAATCGTTTTAAAATATAATAATACAAACCATTATTTTCCACATTGATAATAGCAATAGCGAGTAATTTAACTATTCTTGGTGAAAGATTCCCCTCTCCTAATGTCTTTAATATTTCTTCATATTTATTTTGCCCTAAATAAATCAATCCTAAATAATAATCATAACTTTCCTTTATTTTATCATCATTCATATTTAATTCTGAATAATAGTTTTTCATTTGATTATATGCTTTAGTCACATCATCTAAAGAATCCAAATAAATACTTTTAAAACGATGTCTAATCATATGATTAGAAAAATAGACAACAGGTGCATCCTTAATAAATCTCATATAATCTTTTATATAAGTATTAAATTTACCAATTAAAAAATGGATACACATAGAAAGTTCAAACACAACCCAGTATAACACTTCTTCATCTATTCTTTCATTGATAAGCACTTTCACTTGTCTATAAGCCATAATAATTTGATTCGTTGAATAATAATATAAAGTTACTAAATACATATAAAATAGTTTTTCCATTTGAGAAAATTGATAATGATTGCTATCTAATTTTTCCATTACTAATGTTGCTTCTTCAAAATTTCCTTTAATAATATTATCGTAAAGTAACACCAATTCTTGTTCAACATCAAGATAGTTATTGGATTCAATCATCTTATTGATTGTTTCTTGATAAGCCATTGTTTGTTGTAGCAATTGTTTTTTAATTATATCTAAAAATAAATTTTTCTTTCTTGCTTGTTTCAAATCATCATAATTAATAGATAATTTTTCAAACAACATTTTCAAATATGGATCTTGTAATTTGACTTGATTATTTTCAAGTCGCGATAAATAACTAGTACTACAAATTCCTTTTGAAACTTCTTCTAAACTTTTCCCCTGTTCTAACCTCTTCGCTTTTAAAATTCTTGCTAATTCTTTTTGATAATTTTCATTTAAATCAATATGATACTTTTTATTCATATTATTTTAAACCTCCCCCTATTATTTTAATACTTTTACTTTATCAAATTTATTTTTATTTGTAAATCTTTTTTAGAATTTTTTTTACAAAGATTTTTCACCACTGACAACTAAATTCAATTTTCGATTATTTTTTTATTTTTAACATTGTTTTTTTTATAATTATTATTAAAAGTATCATTTTTTCTTAATTGAATGTCGAATTTTAAGATAAAAGACAATAAGAAAGGATTTTTCCTATTGTCTTATAAAATACTACTATATTTTTTTAACTCTTGTCTACAATTTTTTTCATTAGGAATATAGGTAGAAAGTTTTAAATGAAATTCTTTAGAGTGATTATGCACGATAAAATGCGTTAACTCATGACATATTACATATTCAATTAACATAGGGGGTACTTGAGTTAATGCAACATTTAGCATAATTTTATTTTCATTAAAGTAACAACATCCCCATTTAGATTTGGATGATTTTATTATCAATTTTGGATATTTTTGTAACTCTATTTCCATCTTTAAAAAACATTGATAAAGCATTTCTTGAAAAATAATTTCTGCTTGTTCATATCTCCATTCAATAATTTTCATTCTGACTTGTTCCATTTTATTAACAGATACCAACATTAAATTATCAATCAAATCAATTCTATTCGTTTTTGAAATATTTATCTTTAACTGATATGGATGACCTAAAACATATTGTTGACTATCATTATTATAAGTTATCATTTTTGAAGATGCTGCTACTGCCTTTTTAATAACCCACTCTATATTATTTTCAATAAATTCGATTAAACTACTATATTTAGTTCCGATTGGATAACTAATCATTAAAATTCCTAATGAATTGAAATAAAGTCGAAATCTTTTTGCTTTACTAATTTTTACTTGATAAGCTATTTTATTTTTTTCTAAAATATCTATTTTTAATTCTATTTTCCTCTTCATATTTATATATACTTCTTATAAAATTCATATATTTTTTTCGCATCATCATAAACATTACTATTAGATGTATCAATAATTAAATCAGCTAATTCTCTTACCTCATCATCAAATATCTCATCATCATGAATCAGTCGTGTATGAATACATTCCAAATCATCATTTCTTTCCATCATACGAAGTCGTCTAATTGGTTTTGAACATCTAATAAAGACAATTTTGATTTGTTCTTTTGCTTTTTGAAGATAAGCTTTTAAACCTTCTTTTTCAACAATTACTACTTTATCACTTGATAACTCATTATTTGCGGTCCCATAATAATACCCATTATAAGAAACATATTCTAGAAAAAAATTATTTGTAATCTTTTTCAAAAATTCCTCTTCCTTAATAAAATAGTAATCGATTCCATTCACTTCTTGATTTCTAATAGGTCTTGTTGTATAGGTAACCATTTTTTTCATTTTATAAAATTGAATTAAACTATTCACTATTTGTGTTTTTCCTGAAGCACTTGGACCAATAATTACTAACATAGTATACTCCTTGTATTATTTGAATGTTGATTTTAAATATGCAAAAATTTTATTTTTCTCACCAAAAATTATGATACACAAGTTTTCAATTTGAGATAATATTTGATCAATTTTTTCTAATGCCTTCTCTTTACCAAATATTTGATGATAATTTGTTTTATGAATCAAATTTATATCATCTACTAAATTATCATCATTCAAATCATCTTGAATTTGAAAAGCCATACCATATAAATACCCTAATTCTGCTAATTTAGATAACTTTTCATCATTTAACAAAGCCAAAAGACCGATTGTTTGAAACGATAATTCAAATAATGCACAAGTTTTATATTTTATCATATCTTCAATTTCAGACCAATCATCAAATCCATTTGTTTGATTTATCATATCTAAAGTTTGTCCAAAACAGACACCTGAAGTACCCGCTTTTTGAGCAAATAAATGAATAAGAGCAACTTTTTGATGATCACTTATCTTAAGATTAGAAAGAACTAAAAAGGTATCTGTCAATAAGGCATCCCCTGCTAATAATGCTATACTATGACCATATATTAAATGATTTGCTATTTTATCTCTTCGCATTGTTGCATTATCCATTTCTGGTAAATCATCATGAATCAAAGTATATGATTGAATCATTTCGATTGCACAAGCAACATCTATATACTGATTACTATCCATTTTTAAATCATCTAATCCTAATAAAATAATAACTGATCTAATCAATTTTCCACAATTTAATAAGGTATAATTTATACTATGTTTTAATTGGTGACACCTATCCCAACTAAGACTGATTTCTCTTAATCTTAATGCTATTTTTTTTTGATATACAGAAATTATTTTTTTCATATTTTACCTCTAATAGGCATTATAACATATTTAGCTAATTTTCTCAACAAATGTTAATTATAACTTAAGATAAAAATGCAAACACACAAAATGTGTCTGCATTTTTTATCCTTTTGTTTTTTATATTCCTATCTTAGATATTAATGATTTCTTTTTTTCAAAAAAATAATTGACGAAATAAAGATTACTATCGCAAAAGATACAATAAAATAGGTACTTTCTTTACAAGAACAATTATTAGTATTATCTTTAGAAATAATCTCATAAATTGGATGAATCTCTAAATCACTATTCACCTGATTAAAATTTTTATCCCATCCTTTAAAAAGATATCCATCAACCTTAGGAGGTTCTGGAGCAATTGCATCTGTTCCTTCTTCAACTTCTTGAACTTTGATTATTTCACCATCTAGATCGTAGAAAACAACAACATAATAATTTGAAGCGGGGGATTTTTCTTCATAATAAGCATAAAGATTATAATCCTTAGTGATTATTGTTTCAAAATCAAATAAATCCTTACTATCCTGTGATAGACTCCAACCAATAAAATCATATCCTTCTTTAATAGGGCCATCACGATAACTAAGCAAATCTCCATCTTTAACCACAATGTTATATAATAGTTGACCTTGTTCATCATAAAACAAAATATCACGCGCAACAGCCCATTTTGCAAAAATAGTTGTATTCTCAGTTAATTTTATTGGAAATTGGCATTTTTGTGTAAATTGTTCATCATAATACCATCCGTCAAATACAAAACCATCTTTAGTTGGACTAGTTGGCATTTGAATTTCTTCATAATGAAAATATATTCTTGAACTTATCGTTGTTCCGCCATTTGTTTCAAAACTTAATTGATATAAATTATCTAATTGATTATATACAGCAGTAATTACAATATTATTTGTAATAGTAGTATAATCGCTATCCCAATGTGAAAAGCGATAACTATATTCTATTGTTGGATCCATTTTAGGATTTTCAGGTGGAGTGCTAGAATGTCCATATAAAACATCTTCTTCTTTTAAAATCTCACCATCAGGATTTTTAAAAGTAACATGATAAGAATTTAGTACGGGTTCAAAAACTGCAATAATATCAAGGTCTTCTACAATATTGTAATATAGTTGACTCCATCCTTTAAATACAAAAGTATACTTATCTGTCGGTTCTTTCACAACATAAGTAGGCGGGGTTGCACTATTACCATATTTAACCATTTCCTCTTTTAAAACACGATTATTCGCATCAAGAAATCTTACATTATATACTTGATTTAAAACATCTTGATTACAAATATTCAATGTTAACTTACAATACAAATCATTATCCAGTTTATATTTACCTTCAATTATAGCTGTTCCTAACTTTTTAATATTTAAATTACCTTCTTCATCAATATCTACTACTTGATTATTACTTGTAGACCACAAATAATCATTTAAGTTTTTACTAGGTGCATCATTACCTAAAAGTAAATATGCTTGATTGCCAGTTTCAATATTCACCACTTCACTTATTGGTAATGGATTAGATAAATCACTATTTAAAGAAATTTGACACGTAATATTACCAGGAACATACTCTTCTATATGAATTGTTGGTTCACCAAGCGTATTAGTATAAGAAAGCGGAACAACATCATAAACAAAATTCCCTTCTTCAGAATCTCTCCAAGAAATAATCTCACTTGTGCCTCCAATAATATCAACGATTTGACTATGATCATAATTTATAGCATTTTGATCTTTATAAATAATATAAAACTTCGCACCCTCTAACCGATCAAAACTTATACTATTTCCGTCAATTAAAAAATTTTGGACACTTCCTAATTTCACTTCATTAAAACCCTGAACTTTTGGTAATATTGTTTTATTTTTCCAAACATAATTTTTCACATCATTCATTTGTTCTTTAGCAGAAGCATCTGTATTGTTATATGCTGCAGCAATCTGCTTATAACTATAAATTGAAGTACCCTGAACATTTTCTAAAGCATCGTTGATAACAAGTTGCTCATAGGCTTCATTGGCATTGTTCAACCACATATAAATTCCCATTCCAGCATACAGATTGACATTTTTCTTACTAACAGCTTGATTCCACCAATTGATTAATTTTTCATATGGCGCAAGTGAATGATTTTGAGCCCAATAAGTTTGTGGAAGAATATAATTGATCCATTCATTATTCACCCATTTTAAAGTATCACAATACAAATATGATTCATAGTGCATTTGACACCCAATTGTTGCACCAGTAGGATATATTAAATTACCATTACTATCAAAAACATAGTCCTCAATAGGAGTATTTGCCTCAGTCCGCGAACTAGCATTTTTATACACTCCTGTAGGTGAAATTCCAAGTTGAACAAAACGATTATTTTGTGCATTAAATTCATCTAATTCTAACTTTAAATTATAAATAAATGTATCGACTTGTTTTCTTCTAAAATCAGACACTGATAATCCTTCTGTATTATATTTAGCACGTGTTTCTGAATCATCAATACCATCTGCATAAAAATAATCATCAAAATGAATGGCATCAACATCATAATTTTCAACAATTTCTAAACAAGTATCAATAATAAATTCCCTCACCTCAGGAATTCCTGGATCTAAAATTTGTAGTGGTGAGCCTATTAAAACATTATTTTCATTACTAGCTGGATTGTTAGGATACGCACTATATGCATCTGCTACTTCTTGTTTACTTCCATATGTTGATCCAATTCGATATGGATTAAGCCAAGCATGAAATTCAATTCCTCTTTTATGTGCTTCAGTAATTACATATTCAAGAGGATCAAACACATCAAAATCAACACCAATTAACTGAGAATTAATCTTATTAATTTTTGAGTTATACCAAGCATCATGATTAGCACGAATATGAAAAATCATCGCATTCATATTATAGTACTCAAGAGTATCTAAGATATTATCAATTTTATCCATATAATTTTGTTGACCCTGATAATTGATATCTCCTGTATAATAACTAATCCAAGCTGCTCTAAATTCAGTTTCATTTTGGTCAGAAATGTTTTCAGCAATCACTTTATTTTGATGATTTGTTGTCATAAAGTTCATTGCTAAAATACCCAAACATGATATCATTATAATTATTATTTTCTTCATATTCTCTACCTCCTTATAAAATTATATCATTAAAAAATCAAAAATGCTAGTAAATTGAACAACCTTCTCAATTAAATTTTTACAAAAAAGAAAAATTCAGGAAAAAAATCCTGAATTTTCATCTATTTATTTTATATCCGCATGAGGATCAAAACCAAGACGACGTAATGTTTCAATGACATATGATTCACGATATTCATCTTCTGGTTTACGATTATAATATGATATAAAGAACTCTTCAACTGCTTGTTCATATGGAATTTTAGCAAGACTAGCAATAATTCTTGATGAACGGTCAATTAATTTTTTATTAGTTGGTAATACTTGTACCATCCAATTACCATAAACACGACCCATTTTAGCCATTGTACCTGTACTTAAGGCATTAAAAGCAACCTTTACAAGCAAATGATACATAATATCCGTACAAGTTCTAGGAAGTTCTACTGGAATTCTAATTTCATCCTTAGCAATTTTAGTTGTAGGAATTTGGCCAAAACGAATAACTACACCACCACTATATTTAGTAAGTTCTTGATGATACCAATTTACAATTTCTTCAGTTGCAGAACCATTTACATCAATTAAAACAAGTTGTGAACATTCACGTGAATATCTTGAAGGATCATCTTCATTACCAATTACATATTCTAAAACTTCATTCCCACTAACCATTGGTGGATTGTTAATAATATCTTGACTCGCATTCATTTTAATATAATCTTCTTTACTCCACTCCAAACCTTTAATTGGGCGACGAAAAACATGTTGCCATGCTACTTCATTTGGATATAATGGATCCTTAATATATGCCCATGAAACTTCACTTGTATGATCATTAAACTTTCTAAATGGTGGAAGTGTAAAGGTTGGTTGACGTTCAGTTGTATCCGTCATAATGTCTAATAGATATTGATGTGTTATGTAAGTAACTAATCCTTTTTGGTTATAAGTATTAACTTCAAAATCAACTGCTTTTGCTAAACCTTTTAAAGCTTTACCACTTGATAATTGTTTATTAAGCGATATAAAGGCCTCAGCATATTCATCTAGACTCAACATTTGACCACCTATTACAGATAGTTCTTGTTCAGTTAGATTTTCCTTAAGCCAACGATTGGCAGCTACTTCTAAAGCAGCACCTGCTGCAAGCAGTTCAACAGTAGTTACTTGCATACGAGTCGAACCTGAAACAGCCATATTACCTACAAAAAGAGGAATTTTTACAATATATTTTCCATTATCAATACCTTTTTTCTTATTTGCAGCATATTCATCTAAACATTCAAATACAGCACGAGCACGATCCAAATGTGTTCTTAAAATTTTTTCTGGATTACAGAATAAATAGTATGTTTTTACACCAAGTTCATACCCACGCACAGCAGAACCATTAATACTTGCAGAAAGGCCACATTCTGAAAGTGCAACAAGAACATCACCAGGTCCCATCTCAGCCTCATCTACTTGTTTCGCACCAAATGTCATATAATCTTCAAAATTTTCAACAGAACGCACTAATGCACGATCCCCACCAGTTGTAAAACTACTAACAACTTCAGCCATCTCTAAAAATTCAAAACGATGAGCAGGAATCTTATCAACTAATCCTTGCCAGAAAGTTCTCCAAGCACCATCCATTTGAATTGCCATTCTTCCTGATGCACCAACACTTGAAAAGACAACTTTTTTTCTCTCATCCATACATCTTTTGATATCAGATACAAATGCTTCAAATTCTGGCGTTTTAAATTGTTCACCTGCAACTTTTGCAATATATTTATCTGCTGATAAAATAGTTTTTACACCTTGCGCTGTGTCTTTTGCAATAGTAGCACTTAAATTTTTTGTAAGGGGATTAGATTGCTCAGTAGGAATAACCCCTAAATGAAATTGTTTTTCATTTTCTAGAAAGTCTTTCGTCGCTTCCTTATAATTAGTAATTGTCTTGTAAATCACGATAATTTCTCCTTCATTTTTCGATTTTAACTTACAATTAAGCGTGATAATTATACCACATTAGTATTTTTGTTTCAAGTTATATAGTTTTAGAAATTTGCAAATTTCGTCATTATTAGGAATTGAATTGATCACATATGGTTTTGTTACACTTAGTGCTGCTGCCGCCATTGCATAGCGAATTGCCTCATCAATTGAATTTTCTTTTGCTATCATAGTTGCAAAAGCAGCATTAAAAATATCACCTGCACCTGTTGTATCTAGTGTTTTAACTTTAAAAGCAGGATAATATTTATACTTTTTATCTTTTACTAACAAGCATCCCTTATCTCCTAATGTTATAATTAAAATATTCCTTACTTTTTTTGCAAGATATTTTCCCATATCATCAATATTTATATGATAAGGTAAGCAATATAACTTTTTTGCTTCTTCTAAATTAGGAGTCAAAATATCTACTGACTCTAATATGTTTTGATCATCATAAATTGCAGGAGCAGGATTTAAAATAGTTACTATTTTTGCTTCCTTGGCGATAGAAATAGCTTTTTTTAAAATATCAATATTGGTTTCATATTGAAGTAATAAAACATCAGCATCATATATTTCCTCTTTAAAAATACCCAAATCTTCATCATTTAAATTTTTTGATGCCCCAGGATAAACAACAACTTCATTTTCACCATTTTTTGAAATCAAAATTGTGGCAAGTGCTGTTTTTTCTTCCAAATCTTTAATAAAAAAAGTTTTAATATCCAAGGATTCCATATACTCTTTACAATATTTTCCATAATAATCATTACCTATCCTAGATAAATAACTTACATTACAACCCAATTTATTGCAAGCTACTGCTTGATTATAACCCTTACCACCCGGTTCTTCATAATAAGATTTCACATGTGTAGTAACAGAAGGAATAGGAAAATCATCAAGATGCATAAATATTGATTGACCACTTAGACCAATAACTGCAATTTTAGCCATTTTTTACCTCATATTTAAATAAAAATACTAAATAATTTTTTCCTATATTATTCTTCTAAAAAAGCCTTATAAGCAAGATATGCTTCATAGACATCTGCTTTAGATACGACTTCCATTGGGGCATGCATATTTAAAACAGCAATTCCCGCATCAAGAACATTCATATTATAATTGCCCAAAATATAGGCAATTGTACCTCCCCCACCTTGATCAACCTTTCCAAGTTCAGCAGTTTGGAAATGAATATTATTTTTATCCATTACATTTCTAACCCAAGCCACATACTCAGGATTAGCATCATTAGAGCCACTTTTACCACGAGAACCTGTATACTTATTGAAAACAATTCCACGTCCTAAATAGGCAGCGTTCTTAGGATCATTGACATTGGCAAATAGTGGATCAAATCCAGCACTTACATCACTAGAAAGCATTTTAGTATTTGCGAGAGTAGTTCTTAAATCTTTTAGAGTCGTATACCCTTGTAAAGCAAGGATATCTAAAATGGCATTTTCAAAGAAAAGTGATTGTGCTCCTGTAGCACCAACACTACCAATTTCTTCTTTATCTACTAAAATACAACAACTAGTATATTCAGGATTTTGTACATCTAATACAGCCATTAAAGATGTATATGCGCAAACTCTATCATCATGACCATATCCAGCAATCATACTTCTATCTAATCCATAGTCTCTTGCCATACCAGCTGGTACAATCTCAAGTTCTGCAGACAAAAAATCTTCTTCTTCAATATCATATTTTTCTTTTAGCATCTTCAGAACATTTGCCTTTACAGCATCTTTTTCCGCAGCCTTTAATGGAATACTACCAAAAGTTATATCTAAGTCTTCACCTTCAATAACTTTAGCAGCTGTTTTTTGTAATTGATCTGCTGCTAAATGAATTAATAAATCGCTAATACCAACGATTGGATCAGTTAAATCATCACCAATGGATACAAATACAGAACTACCATCTTTTTTTATTATAATACCATGAATGGCAAGCGGAATAGTCACCCATTGATATTTTTTTACTCCACCATAATAGTGAGTGTCTAATAAAGCAAAATCATTTTTTTCATATAATGGATTTTGTTTTACATCAAGTCTTGGTGAATCAATGTGAGCTCCAAGAACTCTCATTCCTTCGGTTATTTTTTTTGCTCCTATATGAAATAAAACTATATTTTTATTCATATTAGTAAGGTAAACTTTATCGCCCTCTTTTAACTCCTTTACTTCTGCTAGATTTTTATAGCCGTAAGATTTTGCAAGTTTTAAGGCTTCCTCAACACACAATCTTTCTGTCTTGCCTAAAGTTATAAATTTTTTATAACCTTCTGAAAAGTTCATAATTTTATCAAATTTTTCATCATTGGCTTCTTTCCAAATATTTTTTGCATACATAAATATATCACTCCTTTTCTTATTTTTTACTCAATATGTTTTATTATACCATTTATAAAATCACATTACAAATATTTAAATTCAAAATCTATTTTACTTTCATCCATTTTAATAATCAAATAGGTTCCTTTTGTTTTATCTCTAGGTAATATTGGTGAACCGGGATTGCAAACATAAGTTCCATCTATTTCTTTTAATATATGTTTATGTGTATGTCCATAAATAAAAATCTTACAATTTTTACTCTTAATAACATGATTGGTAATGAAAAAGTATTGATGACCATGAGTCATATACAAATCACCATAAGGTGTATTTATAATCATTTCCGTTGGATATTCTGATCCAATATCACAATTGCCCTTTACAGCTTTAAATGGAAAGATTTCTGAAAAAGAAATCTGACTATCACCCGCATGTAAAAAAAGTTCCGCATCCCTATTTTCTTCTACAATTCTATTTAAAATCTCTTTGTGACCATGAGTGTCACTTGTAACAACTATTTTCATCTAATTAAATGGTTGCTCCTCCTTTTTATAAATATATTTACCGATGATTTTACTAAAAAAAGAAATTATTGGCCCCATTGCCAAAAAAGTTAAAATAGTATTAAAATTAATTATATCAGTCCTTTTCAATATAAGAACACCAATAACTAATGCAATTATTGTACATAATAGATCAATTATCATTCTAGACAATCGATAAGATAGTTTTTTAAATCTTAATTTCAATATAAGTGGTAGACTATCATAAGGAGCAATTCCCATTCTTGCACCTCCATATAAAGCAATACCAAAACTTACAATGATAAGTCCCAAAAGACCATATACAATTTTAAGTATGCCATTATTCGTATTCATATTGAAATAAAGAAATAATCTAAGAAAAAAATCACTGAAAAATCCCGTCAATAATAAATTAATTATTGTTCCAATATGCACTTCTTTTCTTAAAAAAATCAACATAAAGAGGAAAAAAATGAAATTAATCATTAAATAAAAAAACGTATAATTTAGAAATTCATTATTAAATATATACATTATAGAAAAAACCATTGCGGAAAGCGGATCTTGTCCAAGCGATGAAAGTTTATATAAAGATACTCCTAAACCTACAAATACTGTTCCAATTATTATGCCCATTACTTTTTTTAACCTTCTCATTATTTTTTCCACCTAATTTAAAATATTATTTTTTCTTAAATATTTTTCAAGTTGTTTCCTATTTTTAAAAGTTAATTTAATGTTTTTTGTTTTGTTTAAGTTTTCTATATGCTTTTTTCTTCTTTTATTCGTTCTACTTTGATATAAAATCCACCATCTAAACCCCAAATCAAATGTTTCGATACACGGACAGGATTCTCTTTTTTTATTTTTATTTTCTTTAAATCGTTGTTTTGCCATCTTATAACAATAAAAACGATTATAATTTAAAAAAATAGTTATATCACTTTCTTCAAATCTTCTTTTTCCAATATTCGAATAATTGCCATCAATGACCCAGCCATCAGGATTATCATTTAAAAATTTTTCAACAATTGCATTCTTTTCTTCAAAGGTTCTTTCTTGCCAATTATCGTAAAAATTTACTGCATCTAAATAAAGCAAAGGAAGATTATAATGGTTTGCCAATGTTTTAGCCAAAGTAGACTTACCACTTCCACTATAACCAATAATTTGAATTTTCATATGTTTCTCCTATTTATATAGTTATATTATATCATTTTATATAATAAAAATCATAATATTTGATAATAGGATCTTGTCTTTTAATACTAATAAATTGTATTTCTATGAAAAAAATGTTATAATATTGATACGAAAAGTGGTGATAAAAATTGCGAAAATTAATTAAATCTATTACACCAACCCAGCTTATTGCTTTAGGTTTTATGTTGGTTATTTTAATAGGAAGTTTTTTATTATCACTGCCTATTTCAGCAAAAAATTTAAAATGGACTAATTATTTAAATGCTCTTTTTACCGCAACCTCGGCTACTTGTGTAACTGGTCTTGTTACTTATGATACTAACACTCATTTTAGTATTTTTGGTCAAATTGTTATTTTGGTCTTAATTCAAATTGGTGGAATCGGTTTTATGACCATTCTTTCCACAATTGGAATTTATTTAAAGAAAAAAATTAATCTCTATGAAAGAAAAATCATTATGCAAGCATCTGGTTCAATAAGTACCCAAGGTGTAATTGCTTTAGTTAAAAGAATTGGTAAAACTACCCTCATCATTGAAGGAATTGGAGCAATCTTACTTGCGAGTCGGTTTATTCCCGTCTTTGGAATGGGAAAAGGCATCTATTTTTCTATTTTTCACTCTATCTCAGCCTTTTGCAATGCTGGATTTGATTTAATGGGCAGTTTAGGTAATGAGTTTTGTTCTCTAACTAATTTTGTTGGTGACTGGGTTGTTAATCTTACCATTATGGGATTAATCATTTCTGGTGGTTTGGGCTTTTTTGTTTGGTCTAACATTATTGATACAAAATGTTGTTTTAGAAAAATGAAATTACATACCAAAATTGTTCTTTCTGCCACAGCCTTTTTAATTATTGTTCCTAGCTTTCTCTTTTTTATATTTGAAAAGGATAACCCTATGACGATAAAAAATTTACCAATAGATGAAAAAATTCTCGCTAGTCTTTTTCAAAGTGTTACAACAAGAACAGCGGGTTTTAATACTATTGATTTATCAAAAATAAATGATTCAAGTGCCTTACTTACTATTTTCTTAATGGCTATTGGAGGTAGTCCCGGTTCTACTGCTGGAGGAATCAAAACAACAACTTTTGTAGTTTCTATTTTAAGTATTGTCTTTTCTACCAAGCAACAATCCACTATTGTTATTGGTAAAAGACAATTAGAAAATAATATTATTAAACAGGCAAGTGCTATTATAAGTCTTTTCTTATTTAGTATTATTTTATCATCTCTTATGATTATTGCTATTGATAATATTACTCTACTTGATGCTCTTTTTGAAACAACCTCTGCTATTGCAACAGTAGGACTTTCAAATGGTGTAGATGTTTCATCACTTAGTTCAATATCAAAATTAGTTTTGATATTTCTTATGTATATAGGACGAATTGGCGTTATTTCAATTGCTTTTTTGTTTAATAAAAAAGGGGATAATGAATTGTTAAAACGTCCAGTTGAAAAAATATTAATTGGTTAGGAGAAATGCTATATGAAATCATTATTAGTAATAGGAATGGGAAGATTTGGTAAACATTTAGCTAGAAAATTAATGGAACTAGGTAATGATGTAATGATTATTGATAAAGATGAGTCCATTATAAATACTTTATCTGCTTCTTTTACGGATGCCTTTGTTGGTGATTGCACAAATCCAGCAGTCATTCATTCATTAGGGATAAATAATTTTGATATTTGTTTTGTGACTATCGGTGATAATTTCCAATCCTCATTAGAAATTACCTCTTTATTAAAAGAAGCTGGTGCTAAATACATTGTGTCTAAGGCAACTGTTGATATGCAAGCTAAATTTTTAAAACAAATCGGTGCTGATGAAGTTGTTTATCCTGAACACGATATGGCAATTAGACTTGCTATCAAACACAATGCTAACAATGTCTTTGATTATATTGAAATAGGTCAATCCTATGCGATATATGAGACCCCTATTTTAAAAAGTTGGGTAGGTAAATCAATCCTTGATATTAATGTTAGAAAAATCTATCGCATTAATATTATTGCAATTAAAAAAGGAATTGAACTCATATCATCACCTGATCCCCATTATATCTTTGAAGATAGCGATCACATTATCGTTATTGCCACAAGTAAAGACATTAATGCTTTAACAAATTCAATTGAAAACGAAAAAAATAGGTAATTCACCTTAAATGAATTACCTATTTTTATTTTAAAATGAAAACGTCTCTTATAGCTTCTCAAAGATGTTTATAGAAGTATGCAAAAAGCCTTGATTTACAAACGGTTTCCCATTTTTACTTGTATCTTCTCCTATCCTTTCACATCAGTTGGTTTTGTAAAGTTGAGCACCACAAACAGAGCACCAAATACAAGCATAGGGAAGGAGTACCTTTTTCCGTAAAAATCACTCATTTTCCATTTATGACAATAAACGTAATTTTTGATTATTGAGAATGCCCCAAACCCTTACATAAACTAGGTTTTGTTAGTGAATCACCTCATAGCGTAATCTAAGATACGAGTTCTCTAAAACTATACATTCTTGCAACTTCATAACACCCAATTTTGATAATTCGCATTCTTCTGTCAAGGACTTTCCATCAATTAGAGTAGACGTATCCTTTCCACCAATTAAAACAGGTGCTATAATAATATCAACATAATCAAACAATTTTTCACGAAGAAATAGGCTATTCAATGTTCCTCCAGTTTGGATTGTTATTCTCTCGCAACCATATTCCGATTTAAGTTTGATGAGGGCATCTTTTAAGGATAATTCATTTTGATATATGATATGAAGATTTTCCTCCTCTACGTTAAAGGCAGGATGTTTTGTGTTTGTCGTAATTAGTACAAACTCTTTTGATAAAGCACAAAAATAGCGTATACCATTTTCATTCAAATGTTTGTTATCAATTACAACAAAAGAAACTGATGTTTTCTTTGGCATTTCCTTTTTATTTACTCCCATTTTTTCTTGCACTCTACCCGAGTTGAAAGACCACAAGTCTGTTGTCTGCTCTATCTCATAATATTGGTGTAATCCCTCATTAACGCCTTTAATTTTAGGAAAATCCTTATCTACATCCAAATCATCGGTTGCACCAGTGCTTATTTTCCCATCAACAGACATAAGCATAAACAATGTTGTAATCGGTCTGTCCATTTTACTCTCCTCCACAAATTTAAATTGTTAATTTGTATGAATGATATTTATTGTATATCTGCCCGTATTGTTTTACATCTTCATAAGAATTTTAGTCACCATTTAGCCACTCTCAATCGGCATTTTCTTTTGGATTTTACTTACTATCCTTATGAAAACCTATCTTTGCAATGGCTTTTTTGTTTTAAGATTTTTCAACCATAAAAATCTAATACTATTTTTTTATTCTTTAACCCACTTTGCATAAAGCCTCAAATCACCAGTTGTTCCTTCCGTGATATTAGTAACGGGATCTCCACTACAATCAGAATTTAAATACCAACCAATAAATATATATCCATTGCAACTTGCTTTTTCTAAAATAAATTCATCAATAATACTATAAGTTAAATGAACGGTTGGTAATATTGGACTAACACCTGTTATTTCATTAATTACATATTTATTTGGCAAATTATCAAAAGCAGGAATATTGGTACCTTTTTGCCACTGATGGAAACGGAAAAAAATCTGCACTTTACCAGCTGATGTTTTTTTGAATGACTCACTATATGAAGGATAAGAAGTTTTTATAACATTTAGCAAGTAAGCATTCATTTCCTGATATTTTATTCGATATGGATATGTATTTAAAAAATAATTTTCATCATCGACCGGCACATAATTATCACTATTTGTACCTTCAATTGGCTTATAAATAAGGGTTCCTATTGTTTGTTCAAAAATATAAATATCAATTGCTTTTAATTCTTCAACACTTGACCAAGTGGCCGTACCATAACTTCCGGAATTTGCAACAAATTGATAAACTTGATCAATTTTAGTAAGCCCAGAAATGATACCAACCTTGCTATTTAGCCATTCAAATAAGTCAGTATAAAATTCCTCAATAAATTCATCTTTACTTTGCCAACTTTGAATCGTTTTCGTATTTAGATTGGCATCATAAATAATCTTATAAGTTTTTATATGATATAAGGCATTTACGACAATATCCTTTGTTACATTTGTAAACTCTTGATCCCAACCGATAAACTCATATCCCTCTTTTACCGGATTGAAAGGTGCTACAGCATTATACCCTTCCCTTACAATAGCTTCTTTTAAAATATTACCATCAATATCTTTAAAAATAACTTTGTAAGTTGGTAGAGTATTTATCCATTCACGATCGGGTAAAATAATATCATTTTGGGTTAAAACATCACAAGTAACAAAATCTACCCCTTTATCAATCCATTCTTGAAGTGTTTCAATTGAAGTATATTGATTAAAAGTATAACAAGCAACATCAATACCCGCTTCATGATAACGATCTATCCATTCTTGTGAGTTGCTATAACTAATATTGAAACTAATATCAAAATTCCAACTCACACATCTTTCAAAAGTATCTCTACTTTCAATAGAATTTACTAAATATTGACAAGGAATATAATCATAACCATTATTTCTAACCCATTCTAAACATTTATATTGTGAACCAAGAAAAATAATTTTATCAAGCATATGATATTTATCAATTATTTTCATCAATTCACTCATTCTCGAAGTATCATTATTATTAATACCATTTGAATATTTTAATTCTATTACTGCATAAACATTATATTCTTTACAAATTTCCAAATAACGCTCTAAAGTACAAATTTTAGTTGTATAAGAAATACCTCCACGAGTTGTTGTATATTCAATATCTTTGAGATCTTCCCAATTCGTATTAGCAATTGCAATATTGTTGAAAGTATCATCATGACACACAACAAAAACTCCATCTTTTGTTTGTTTTAAATCGCATTCTAAAGCTTGATATTTTTTTATCTTTACACCATTTATAAAGGCTTCCTCACTATTCATAATTCCTAAATAGCTTCCCGCATGACCAATAAAAATCACATCTTTTCCACTTGCTTCCATTGCAGAAAGTTCCTTTTCCCAAACTGCTTGTAAAACAAGATTACCAAGATTAGGAATACTTTCAAGTGATAATTCAAAAATTGTTTCATCATCTAATTTATACCCTTTGAAAAGATACCCCTCTTTGGTTGGCTCTTTTAAAGTAAGTGGCAACATATCAATATTATATGTTTGAATTAAGCTAGAACCAGTACCACCATCTAAAAGATATGTAATTTCATAATTCATCATCTGCAAATTCGCGTTTAAAACAAGATTATGACTAGGCATTGTTTGTGGTATTTCATTATCCCAACCTAAAAATTCATATCCTAAGACATTTACACTATTATAAACATCAATGGGTTCTTGATACTCATACGTATGCACTATATCTTCTTGACCTTCTATTTTATAGGTTATTGTATAACTCAATTTAGTAAAGATTGCTTCAAATTCTAAATTTTGTGCTGGCATTTTATCTGGAATCGTTTTATCCCAACCATTAAAGTTATATCCTTCCTTTGTTGGATTATTTGGTGCTTTTATTTCATCTTGATACTCATATGTTTGCACTATATCTTCTTGACCTTCTATTTTATAGGTTATTGTATAACTCAATTTAGTAAAGATGGGTATCACTTTTACCTCTTTTGATTCAACAACTGTATTGTGATCTATTAAATTAGTTCCATCTAAACTCCAACCTAAAAATTTATATCCTTCTCTTGTAACAAGAACATCCTTTAATATTTCTGCCAAATTATCATTTATCTTAATTTCACCATTATATTGATTCACTAAAACATCATTTTCTTTTAAATCATAAAATATTTGAGCTTTCTTGTTGCAACCACATAAAAGTGTCATTATTAAAAACATTACCGAAATTAAACAAAATCCTTTTTTCATTTTACATCTCCTTCTTAACAAATATATTATATTGAAAAAAATTCTTTTTTCAACTAAATATATAAATATTTGGAAATATAACTAATCTATACTACAAAGGATTTTATTTACTTGCTGGTTGTGTATACCCACAAATTTTACACCTAAATTCTCTTTTTACTATATCAAGTACAATATCATGTGGTTCATTTTTAAGGTGATTACAAATATTGCATTGTCTTGAATGATATTGAGAAGATTTTATATATGAACCATATTGATGATATTCATCATAAGTATTATTACAAAACAAACATGAAAAAGTATGATATAAATCATCTTTTGAACTTATAGAATTTTCATGTCCATGAACTTTACAATTGTGACCACCTATATAGTCAAAGGTTGTCATATCAAAATTATAATTGTTAGCATATGACATAAAAGCACTTATCATATTTACTCTCATATCAATATAATTATCTGATAATAAATCCCAAAGTGGAATTAATCCTGTTTCTCCATAATTTATAATAACTGATTGATTGTCATCGGCAAATGATTGATACCATGACGCATAATTAGCCTCATATGTATTCATATTTGTTATTCCAAATGGAATACCACCTCTAGATTTGCTATAAAAACCCGTTTTAGTATCGCCTGTTGATAATCCCAATTTTGCTTTTAAATCAAAACTTAAACTGCTACTTGCACCACCAATTCCTGTAATACCACCTTGTATCTCATTATTTAGACTGGTTTTTATTGCACCATCAAACGCTTGCTCATTAGTAACAATGCTAGTATAAATTTCAATTCTACCTCCAAATATTGCAGATGCTAACATATGAGTACCAAAAGTATCAAATAAAGTCTCGTAAGTAATTTGGTTATTTCTTACTTTTTCTAAAGTTGCCAAATATGCGGGATGTAAATTATTTTTATAATTAGTTAAGTCGACTTGATATAATGGCAAAGATAAGGAATATCGTTCAATATCAGTAATATTTAGACAAAAATATTGACTTGCATAGTTATGATAAGAAAAATTGGCTCCTAGTTCAAAGCCAGCTTTTGCTCCAGCTGAAAATAATTTAAAATCTACATTACTAGAAATTTTTGTTTGATAATATGCCTCTATTTCGGTATTCAACTCGCTAAAAGAAAGTCCTGAAAACATTCTTGATGTACTTACATTATAATCCACTCGATTAAAAACAATTGTATTTAACCATTCTTCATCTAAAATGGGCGCACCTACCTTAATCCCTTCTGGTACAGCATAGTCTGATTTTACTACATTATAAGAATATCCTAAAGCCTTTCTTTCACTAAGATTATCTGCTTTAACCTTTAGATTTGTAATAAAAAAAGAACTTACAATTAACAATAACACAATAAATTTTTTTGATTTCATCTATTTTCTCCTTTGATTATTAAATTTTTTATTATTTTTTCATATAAAAAAACTTTCTTAATTAAAAGAAAGTAAAATTTTTCATATAAATCACCCCCCCTAATCTTTTTATTTGTATTATACTATATTTAAAATAGTATGTCAAATTTTTACATAAAATATAAAAAATAGAAATTGTTTGACCCCCTTTTCTATTTCTTAATTCATTATAATTGATATGTTTCAAATATCAAATAAATTTCATAAATAATTGGCACACTCAAGTTAGTTTCTAATAAACCTATTAACAATTAAAGGAAGAATGAAGGATTGGTTTAATGTCTAATTTTATAAATTAATTATGGGAATTCCCAAAAAACAGTACTAAAAGTCTAATAGAGGAATATTGATAACTAAATTTAATGTTTCAAGCACTTTTATTGGTAATCATTGCGATTTTGTACATTCACTTTTCTAAAATTTATATATTTTTTTATATAATATGTTATCCCAAAAATACATAATGCTCCTAAATTTACCGAAATAATATAACAACAAACAAATACATACCAATTAGTAGCATCCCATATTTTTGATAATACGGGCACTGTACTATTATAATAAGGACTTATTAAAAACATATTAAAAGAATCACTAAGATTATACTGATTTTTCATTTGTTCAAAAAAATAATTCATCGCTATAGCTAAACATGTTAATGAACAAAATAAAAGAATTCCTGGAATCATTTCTTTAATTTTACAACCAAGATTTCTAGTTATTATCAAATAAACACCAAGCGTAATCATTGCACCATGCCATAATAAGGATTGCATTGTTATTGTAACCTCACTTGTGATTACACTATCGGGAACAACCATGACTGAAAGTCCCGCAATTGTATAATAAAAACCCATAAATTGATATAAATATTCCCTGATTTTTTCTTTAAACACAGGCGTAAGTAAACAGATATAAATAGGTGTTGAACAAAATTGAAAAGGAAAAGTACTCCAATTATAACTAGATCTATCTTCAAACACATTTATAAATAGTTGTTTGTATAACTCCAAAAAAAAGAAAAAAAGACCAAAATAAAAAACAGTCATTTTGACTTGCTTTTCGTTATGATTTTTATACCTTCTTATGAATACAATTGTAATACAAACATTTATTACAATTATAATTAAGTGAAACCAACCATAACCATGTAATTTATCTGTTTTCCAAGATAATATATTTTCTAGATAATGCATTACCTATTTCTCCTTATAAATATTTATTATCATATTATTGTCATATAAAATCATTACATATCATAATTTTGAATTATTATACCACATTATAATCATATTTGCAATATTTCAACAAATTTAATATTGTAAACTTATTTATAATTTATCTAAAACTATTCTTTCACTAATAAAATAGTATTTATTTTTTTTTATTTTAAAACGTTTTCATCATTTTTTTAGCACTCTACTATTGACAGTGCTAAAAAAATGAGTATAATAAAAGTGTACTTAGAAAAAGTACATAGGAGGTGTTTGATATGAGTAATAAAAATAATGAATTAGTTAGAAAGGATATGTATGGAATGGATCCATTCTTTAATGATTTCTTTAATTTCCCATTTTTTGAAAATAGAAAGAATCACCATCCAATAATGAAAACCGATATTAAAACCAATGGTGATAGTTATACTTTGGCTATTGATATACCTGGTTTTTCAAAAGATGAAATCACTATATCGATGGAAGATGGTTATCTTACTGTAAATGCTAGTAAGAAAGAAGAAACGAATACTGAAGAAAAAAATTACGTTAGACATGAAAGATTTTCGGGTTCTTATTCTAGAAGTTTTTATGTAGGAGAAATTAGTGAAGAAAAAATTAATGCTAAATTAGAAAATGGTGTTTTAACTATTATAATACCTAAAGAAATTGAAGAACAACCCGTTAAGAAATATATTGAAATTAAATAAACTTCTCATCCATATCTTTTTATTAACAGAAAAAGTAAGCCATCATGGCTTACTTTTTTATTATCAAAATAACAATGAAAAGAAAACAACTCAAAACAATAGCATACAAAAAGTACCAATCACCATTAGTGTAAGTCCTATGAAGGATTTTAATGATAGTTTCTCTTTGAAAACAACTATGGAAAAAAGAATGGTTACAAGAATACTTAATTTATCTATTGATACAACAACACTTGTAAGACCATCTTGCAATGCCTTATAGTAACAAAGCCAAGATACACCTGTTGCAATTCCAGATAACCCAATAAATAACAATTCTTTTCTAGAAATCTCTTTTATCGTATGTTGTTGTTTCGTAAATAATACCAAAGCCCATGCCATTAAAAGAACTACTGATGTCCGAATAGCAGTACCTAAATTTGATTCTACTCCATCTATTCCTATCTTTCCAAAAATGGCAGTTAAACTTGCAAAAAGGGCAGAAAAAATAGCATACATAATCCAAAGTTTATTTTTGTCATCTTTATTTGCTTTATTTTGACTTTTTTGAATCATCAAAAAAGTACCTAGGCCTATTAAAGCAACTCCAATAAATTTTCCCATTGTAATTTCTTCATGTAGAAGCAAGAAAGCAAGCAATATCGTTAAAATAGTACTAGATTTATCAATGGGAACAACTTTATTGATATCACCCATTTGTAAAGCCTTAAAATAACAAAGCCAAGATGCACCTGTTGCTAAACCCGATAAAATTAAAAATATCCAAGTTTTGAAATCAATAGTAGGAATTGTTCCTTGTGATCCTACAATACATACCATAATCCAAGAAAAAAACAAAACTACAATGGTTCGCAAAGCAGTTGCAACATTTGAGTTAGTATTCTTAATACCAATTTTTGCTAGTATTGAGGTTATTCCCGCAAAAAAAGCAGAAAGAATAGAGAATACAATCCACATATTTTTATTACCCCTTCAAAATTTATAATATATTTTTATTTTAACAATATTTCTCAATAAAAGTTTAAAATTTAAAGTCTATAAAGCTGTACCTTTTTTGGGTACAAAATATGTTTTCATATCAAGACCCTCGTGCGTTAATAAAGCAATTTTTTTATCTATTCCACCAGCATACCCTGTTAAAGAACCATTACTGCCTACAACTCTATGGCAAGGTATAATAATAGATATTGGATTATGTCCAACCGCACCACCTACAGCTTGTGCAGACATTTTTTCCATACCATATTTTTGCGCAATTTTTTTTGCTATATCATTATACGTAATAACACTCCCATAAGGAATCTCCATAAGAATTTGCCAAACATCTTTTTGAAAATTTGTACCAATTGGGCTAAGAGATAAACGTTTTATATCTGGCTTTAAATTATTAAAATAGTCGTCTAGCCATTTTTTTGTTTCTACTAAGATAAAATAATGATCATTTTCAATAATATCTTCTTTTGGTACAGTTTTATATTCATATTTTTGCCCTTCTATCCATAGTCCAATCAGGGCATCTTCGCAAGCAGCAATTATAATATTTCCAAGTTTCGATTTATAGCTGGTTTTATAATACATATTCGTACTCCCTATTTCTTTCCCTTAATAAAAATAAATTTTTTATTGTATAATTGTTAACATCTTTTTTCATCATATAAATAATACTCCATTTCCCCAAAAAACTTGCGAAAACATGTTGAAATGCCAATTGTATGTTCTATTTCTTCTTTAGAATAAAATCTTCCAACTAAATTTTCTTTATTTTGAATATGTACAAGATATCCTTTCATATACCATATTTGATGCGTAAATATATGCTTTTGCTCTTGCAAAGAAACTATATCTTTTACACATAGTCCTTTGGTTTCTAAATAGTTATTCGCATCTATTTCTGACATAGTTTCTTCCACAATATAAGGAGAATATAGTCCCTTTAATAACCCCTCTTCTTTATATTCAAAATAAATATGTTGATTTTTATCTATTAAGAAAAAACAGGTATATTCATGTATAGTTATTTTTATTTTTTTTGATTTCACAGGATATAATCCTATCCCATTTTGTACATAGGCTTTGCAATTATCCTTTAGTGGACAAATCTCACATTTCGTAATCTTAGGTCCACATATTGTAGCCCCAAGTTCCATCAAAGATTCATTGAAAAAACCAAAATTACTAGGTTGAAGCAATTCTAATTGTTTTTTATAATATTTTTTCGTACTAGTCAATGTAATATCTATTGGATTGGCTTCATATCTTGTTAAAACCCTTAAAACATTTCCATCGACAGCCGCATAAGGTAATCCATACGCTCTAGACAAAATAGCACCAGCAGTATATTCTCCTATTCCTTTCAATTGAATGGTATCTTCATATGTTCTTGGAAAAATACCATGATGTTTTTCCATAATAGTTCTTGCTGCAGATTGTAAATTTCTAGCTCTAGCATAATAACCTAGTCCTTCCCAAAGTTTTAACAACTTCTCTTCTTGTACCAAAGCTAAACTTTTTATTGTCGGGATTTCTTTTAAAAAACGCTCATAATATGGCTTCACAGCTTCCATTCTAGTTTGTTGTGCCATTATCTCACTAATCCAAATAGGATATGGATCAGTAATATCACGTCCAGGAAGTTTTCTTTTGTGTTTTAAAAACCAAGAAATTAATTTTTCTGTATCTATCTTTATCATATTCTTTTTAATATTTTTTGATATATTTCAATCATTCTTTCTTCGGTTACTACTTTATCTATTTGTGTTATCGGAATCCAAGCAATAGAAGAATTTTCATCCTCTTTTATCGAAATAGGTAATTTTTCATCGGCTTCAAATAAATAACTAACATTTAAATGTAAATGATCAGAAATAATCGTGCCCTGTTTTATATGATGTCCAACACAAATTACTTCAAGTGATGCAATATTAGGATACAATAAATTTACTTCGGAAAGTCCCGATTCTTCCATAATTTCTCTTTTAGCAATTGATTCTAAATCAAATTCACCATCAGCATGACCACCAAGCCATCCATATGATTGATAAATTAAATGATATGCAAAAAGCACTTTATCGTGCGTTTGATTAACTACAATTGCAGACGCAGTCATATGTGCTGCAAGTGACTTTCTATTATATGCTTTCTTCCCATATGTTTTTATATAATCTAATATTAATTTTTGATCTTCTCCTTCTAATGGAGTAGTAGGAACATAATTGCGAATTTCTTTTAACATTTTTCGATACGTTTTCATAGTATACCTCATATTTTAATTTATTATAACATAATTTTTTAAAAAAGAAAGCAGAAATGAAAAAAATCTATTCAGTAAATAAGATTACCCTTAAAAATTAACTCCTTTATAGAAATTGAATCAAACTATAAAATACAGTCCTTCTATTTTTTGGTTCCTACCAAATATCTAATTCTTAAAACTAGTTTTAACTTACATACTTTTCACATCTTGAACCTTTTCAAAAGATTATTCTAAATAATATTTTATTCTTAAAGTAATTTTGATATATACTAAATTATATTTTCTATGTTTTGAAACGAATATCCTAAAGTAATTTTTGGTATTTATCAACTTTACCATTAGTATAAGATAAAATTGCAATAGCAAACATACACCCCATTTGAAATGAGATTGTAGTAGTTAATTTACTCATTGCAAATTGATTTACAACGAATAATATTGTACTATCAAATACCAGTTGAATAATATATAGACAACAAATATCAATACTTTTTAAATAAAAAATGACCTATCATATGATAGGCCAGAATAAAAATGTTACAAATGAATTTTTTTTGATTATTTTAGCTATTTTCGATATAACACTGCTATAGCCTCAACATTGGTTGAGACTATCAAAGGTATATTTTTAACCTTTTTTGATAGGTCGAAACTACCAAAGGTATAATTATTATATCATAAATTTAAAAATATTAATAGAATTTTGTTGAAAAACCTTCACTTTTCTTTTTATCTCTCTAGCGTTACATAATTCCACTTTATTTTAAAAATCTAACAGAACGTCAAAAAACGGCTAAAAGTGTTATGTTGCTAGCTATTTTAACTTATTCCACATTTGAATTTAAACTCAATTAAATCTGTTTTTTCCATTAAGTACAAGTGTATAATATTCATCATTTGTTGAGTCACAACAAACAAGTCTATGTTCATCCAATAGCCATAAATCTCCTTGTTTCGTTACTGGATTTTCTATATTGTTTATTTCCATTTCTTCATCAAAATTATCTTCATGAACATTTTCTAGTGAGCCCTTTCCAAACAATTCTTTTGCTTCATCTAAATCAAAACCTGTTAATGTTACATCAAAGCCTTCTTCATCTAATTCTTTTAATAGATCAGCAAGTAGATTATTATTCCATTCATCACTAATTTTGTTTAGTGCTTTTTCTTTAGCTTCATCTAAATCTACTATTACACAATCTATTTCTTCATATCCCAATTCCTTTAACACCTTTAACCTTTGGTGCCCACCAACTACTAGTCCTGTTCGCTTATTGTATATTACTGGCTCCACATAACCAAATTCTTTTATACTTTTCTTTAGTTTTTCGTATTCTTTATCACCAGGTTTCAAATTTTTTCTTGGATTATAATTTGCTGGTTTAAGTTTATCAATTTTCTTTTTTATTATTTGCATGTCTCCTCCATAGAAAAAAGTAACGATTATTAGTCGCTACTTTTTTAAGTAAGTAATGTAAAACTTTATTATTAAAACTAATCATTAATATAATAATCGAATATAACTAGTTTAATTTTATATTTTTTTAATTTTAATATAATTATAAAACTTTAATAATTCCTCATCATCTTTTCTAATAATTTTTTTAATAGTTTCTATATTTGATAAATAATCATTAGTTATCAAATACGATATAAATTCATTATCAAAAGTTTTAACAGTATTTAAATCATATATATCATTTTCAACAATTTCAAATAATTTTACTTTATAAAATTGTGGATATCCAAGGTTTCCAATTAATAAATAATGCAATTCATTGTTTATCATTGCTATGGCATAAACATTATAACATTCATCAACATCAATAGAATAGGTGTATTTTTCACCAATATTATTATAATAATTAGATATAATAGGATTGAAATGGTAAAATGTTAGTAGACACATAAAAAATGTGTTTGCTAACATTTTTTGTTATAATTATATGGAGGTGATAATATGGGAAGACCTAAAGGTGGTAAGAATAGAGAATGGAGTAAAGAAGAAAAACTAAAATATGTTTTAATGGTTTTGAATGGTGAAAAAAGTGCGACAGAAATAAGGAAGTCAGAAGGTATTAGTAATGGGATGATTTCCATATGGATAAAACGTTATAATGAAGGAGGCATAGAAGCTTTACAAAACAAACGTAAACCTGGCAATCCCTTAATGAAATATTCAAGAAGAAAAGAGCTTACCGATATAGAAAAACTAGAATATGAATTAATGTTGTATAAAATTGAGGTAGAACGATTAAAAAAAGGGTACACCGAGGAGGATGTTCTTTTAGCCCAAGAGGAATTATCAGAAAAGAATACGAAGTAGTAGAGACTCTTTCTTGGGAGTTTAATATAAAATCACTATGTATAGTAATGAATGTTTCAAGAAGCGGATACTATAAATGGCTAAACTGTAAAGGAACAATTCATAACTATAAAAAGAATCGAATAACACTAGCAGAAGAAATAAAAAATATCCATAAGCATCATTCTACTTATGGATATAGAGCTATCGCAGCTAATATAAGAAAATTAACTGGTTGGTATTTAAGTGATAATTTATGTCATAAAGCACGTAAAACGTACGTTAAGTTTAAAAGAGGTAATGAAAGTATAACATACCCTAATATTGTTAAAGGAAACTTTTATCCATCTAGACCTATGGAAATAATTGTGACAGATACAACGATGATTTACAATCATGACAGACTTTATGATTGGACATTTTATATTGATGTTTTTAATAATGAGATAATTTCTTCAAATGTAATGCCATCAAAACATGGTAATAATGTTAAAAATCATTTTGAAGCTTATAAATCATTTTTAAAAGAGAAAATAAAAAGAGGATATAAAGACCTTGAGACGATTGTCCACTCTGATCAAGGTATTATATACTCCTCAACAGCTTTCAACAAGCTACATGAAAATTATACCATAAAAAGATCGATGAGTCGAGTAGGAACACCTACAGATAATCCTGTAATTGAATCTTTAAATGGATGGATAAAGGCTGAATTGTATAAGGACTTTAAAATCCATCAAGTAGAAGATATTGGTATAGCTATTAATGATTATGTTAAATATTATAATACACAAAGATTGGCTTATTCTTTACATTATAAAAACCCAGTTCAATATCTGAACTGATGTCTGTCAAGTAGACAGATAATAAAAATAAAAATTTATGCCAATAAAGCTTGATTTCGATATTCTATCGGAGTCAAGCTTTTTAATTTGGCTTGAAATCTCTTGTTATTATAAAATTCAATATATTCTACTATTGAATTAATTAAGTTATCAGTTGGATAAAATTTATTTAAGTAATACATTTCTGATTTTATAGTTCCCCAAAATGCTTCCATAGGACCATTATCAATACATTTACAAACTCTAGACATACTTTGTATCATACCCTGTTGATCTAATTTAAATTACTTTTTCTCTGTTGATTTAATATTAACAATATAATTTATGATTCTTATTTTTCCGTTTTTATCTGGAGTTGTTTCCTCCTAAATTTTGTAAAAGAAAAGAGCTAGAAACTGACTTAACTAGTTTACTAACTCTATATTGTTGTTTATAAAACTGTAATAACTATTCTAACTTTAAATCTTGAATTATATTTATAAGTTCCTTCAATAACCACAGTTCCGCTTCTTTCAGCTGTAATTGTTCCAAATTCGCTTACTGAAACCATACCTGTATTTTCAGCTACGTTTACTACACTCCAATTAAATGCTTGAACACTTGAATTAGGACTATCATCATCTAAACAGATTAATCTTGTATATCCTCGGTGCATAGTTACAGTTGGATTAATTGAAGCATCAATTGCACTACCCATTCCACTTGATACTTCAGTTCCAGTTAACGTTCCACTGACTCTAACATCCATACCATATTGTAAGTATACAATATCGTTATTTGTATCTTCAACTACTTGTATAGTTAGAGTTGCAATTTTACTTGTATCATTTTTATATACTGCTTGAATCGTAGCTGTCCCAACCCCTACTGCTGTAATTGTTCCATAATTTGAGATAGTTACAACATTATTATTACTAGAATACCAATAATAGTTTAATCTACTTTGTTTATTTGGAGCATCGTCTCCTAAATAGCATAATCTTGTAAATCCTTTTGTAATAATTGTTCCACCTAATGTACCATTATTTAAATGGACTTCACTTCCAGATTGATCATATGATTTATCTGTAACAAGTGTAAAGTGATTTTCATCTATTGCTCTATCAATATTTATTGATAACCTACCATTAGTTTCATTATTAAATACACAAAGCATTAATTTCTTTACTTGTGTAATATCTTCTTCAATTATAACAGATGAACAAAGTTCACTATAAGAGTAAGTAGCATAATGTTCAAATTCATTATTAGCATTTGTTTTTAAAATAATAAATTTCATATTAGGATTAAGGTTTCCTAAATAATCTAATGTGATTTCATATGAACCAGCATATTCTAATGACAAAATATTCACGCTATCGCCTAATGGCATCATAAAAGTTCGATTATAATCACTTGTAACATTAATAGTATTTTCTAAAAATTCATCTAATCTGCTAATATTTAAATTTAATGTCGAATAATTTAACGATGCTACCTCAATATAAATATAGTAATAAGACCACTGATTAGCATAAAATAATATATTGTTTGAACCGCTAACACTGCTTGCATTAAGATAAACATTAGCGTTACTATATTTTGCTACAACATCACCACTACTATTTTTAATAACTATACTGCTATTAGGATCAACTGACAATCCATTAATATATGCATCTAATTCTAGCAAATATAAACCTTCAGTTCTAGTACATATTTTAAATTCGTTCTTATTTTCATGCAAGTGAGGCAAGACATTTACACATTGTTTAGAACTAATATCCTCCACTGTATTAGTATATGGATAAATTGTAAACTGCACATTACCAGAACTATACACATCTTTATATTTTATTAAAACATAATACCTACCTTTTTCAAGTAATGGATATGTATAACTTGTGTATTTTGAATTTACATAAATACTTGAACTAATTTCAATCAAATCCATATTATCATTATATATTAATATTTCAACATCTTTATAAGATTGTGCTTGAATACAATACTGTATTTGACATCCGATATCTATAGTATAAATAAACTTTTGATTATTAAGTAAATTTATAGTATCTTCTTCAGTAGCACTCTTACAATGAATACCAATATTATTATCAAAATACAGCATATTTGTCTTACCACAGCATATACAAGAATCATATACTTCATTTTGATATATGTACTCGTGCAGTAATTCTGTTTCAACATTATTACAACTAACTTTATGCAGTTGATTATTAATTGGTATGCAATATGTTTCATATTGATAATGCATAATCAAATTTGCATGATCATATTTCTTAATTTCGCGTGGGAATACAATTGACCCAAATTGATCATTATCATCTTCATCTAAATATATTCCTTGATGGTAAAATGCCGCCCAAACTAATTCTGAACAGTACCAATCTTCATTATCTGGAGAATTATTTTTATGAACTGCAATTTCGTACTTTTTTCCTAATTGACTTATCATGAAATCTATTGCTCCGTCGATAATTTCATCATTAGCGTCTAATAATCTATAAATTTCAACTTCCTTTTCGTTAAATCTAGTTGGAGTAAGCAATCCTCTGGTAACTCCATCAGATACTGCCTCAATTAATCTTATATACCATTGCTCATAATTATCATCATAATACACACCTTCTACAAGTGCGATATGGCCTGTCAAACCAAAAAATCCACTGTCCTCATATACAATATCTCCACGTCTAACAAATTTAATTAAATCAGAATTGCTATAATCAACTGCATGTGGCAATGATGTTCCTGTATTGTACCATTGTTCACTATTGGAACCTCCTCCACTGCTAGAATTACTTTGTATTTTTGAAGTGTCATCTACTTCTTGACAAATATCAAGTTCATCATTATCATAAAAAATATATTCAGATGCTGCATTTAATTTTATAGTAAAAGTAGCCATAAGAATTGCTAATAAAGCTAATGCTATTCCCCCTCTAAATAGCTTCTTCATTTTTGCGTTCCTCCCTTATAACGATTGTATAGAATTATTATTAAAAAAATTATTATATAAAATACTATAATTGAAATTAAAAACAAAATAATCCAATAAACAAATAAACCAAGCCATGCCCAAACTCCAGATTCGTTTAAATGTGCATATTTAATAATACGAATTATTACAGGTGTTAATGAAGTAATGATACTCATAATACAGCTTACTATTAAATTAAATTTGAAATCACGTTTATTATATAATTTCATTTTTACTTTTCATCCCCTTTCATTTTTAATTTAGTTAGTATACTTCTGGCCGTATACTATGGCCAACTAGTTCTTTGATAATACATTTTAATTTTAAATAAATCAACATACTAGTACCTCCCCATACTGTTTTTTACGTTCCATCATTACTATTATATGCAAACTACATATAATAATTTATTTTTAAACAAAAAGCCCCCTTTTATCCAAAGAGAGCTTATTTCTAAGAGTGTATTAAAGCAGACTTAGGAATTTAATTTTTATACTTTTTTCTATTATCATTACTTTAACACTTTAATAATAAGGAATATATTAATATATTTTATCGATTTATTACAACTTTTGTATCGATAGTAAATATACTACTTATATCGCCTTCAACTCAATGATATTGTTGAAACACTGTTATCTGTAACTATAACTAAACTTCACATTGAATTTTCAGCGGAAACACATAGCACTTCAGGATCTTTATCTCCCACAATAACAGAAACTTCACAAGTACCAAGCACAATTGTTTCATTGTCTAATTTTTGCATTACATAACCAACATTTGTTTCTTCATCAATTTCAATATAATAATTTTCATTATCAATTGATAATACAGATACACCATCAGGATTCTCATCTTTTATAATTGTTATTCCCTTTATCCCCACAACAACATCGCTTCCACATAATGTTATCTTCACTAACAATTTAAAGTATTAAATTGATATTTATTTTCAATTATATTATATATTAAATGGAAAATTTTGTCAATGGCTTTCAATTTTTATCAATGAGCATTTTTTTCATTTTTGAATAAAAATTAAAAAAGTGCTCAATATTGATGAACACTTCTTGGCTAAAATAAATTTTTCGCATTTTTCTGCCCAAATTAAATTCTTTTCAAAATATTTACTAACGAACCCATTATTTCATGTTTTCCTAAGTTCTTTAATATTTTATGATCTCTATGACTTAAATAATATATTAGTAATTTTAAGTATTTTGCGGAATCTTCATCAAATTCTTCTAACTTAATATTTTCATCTAAATATTTTTTATATAAATCTTTCTTACTAACTGAATGAAGGGCAACAAGTAAACATGTAAGTAAGGTTAGATTAAAATCATCTCTATTAATTAAATCTTTTATTATTCTTTTATATTCTTTTAAATCTAATAATGATACATATAAATATTTTTCAGTTATATTTATTTCACTATTTCCAAAATTTAAAGAATTTATACAATAATAATGTTTTTCAACTCAATTATAACATTCTTGATAGTTACCTGCATACAGTAAACTACTCATTAGAGTATGATTAACAGTAATGTATCTTTTAAAGTTTTGGTCTTTTATCATTATCTCTTCAGCCTGTAATGAAAAGAATATCGCTTCAATATATCTTTCTTTTGTATAAAATCTTGATGCTAATATTTGATATGTCATCGGGTTATTATAATTAGTTACCCATTCACCATCATTAATATATTCATCTTCAAAAAATAATGACATAATTTCAAATATTTCTAATAATTCATACGTAAGGAATATTTTATACTTTTTTATTTCTTCATACAACTCTTTATATTCTTCAAGTACTTTTTTAGGAGAAATGTTATAATTAATAATTAAAAATAATTTTAATAGATTGAATACAGGAAACATTAATGTTTTATCAGTTAATGATTCATCAATAAAGCTTAAATCATTGTCAAAAGTATCATAGACTTTATAATATAAGTTATTGTATATTCTAGTTGTTATTTTTTCTAATTGGTCAATAAATGTATCGCTAGGAATTTTTAAATCATAATTATCTGATAATTTCTTTATTATTTCTCTACCAATAGTTTGCTCATTATCTCTTGCTCTTCTATAAGAACTATTATTAATGTTTAATTTATTAAATACATTTTCTTTATTCTTTTCAAATTGTTTAATATAAATGTCAAATAATTGAAAATACTGTTTAGATTCTTTATATAAATCAAAATTAAAATGTTTCATTGTGATTTTCCTCCTAACATAATAAATATAATATACCATAATATTCGACAAATTTCAACATTTTTTACTTATTGATAGATTTGAATAAAAATGTTCTTAAAATATTGTCAACGTTCTCGTTTGTACGCTTTTGCCTATATTTACTCATGTTTTGGAGAAAGAACTGACAAAGGCCTTAAAACCTGCTTAAAAGCTGATAACACTAATGATATTCAAATCTCCTTGTTCCTAAAATTTGAAATTAGTTTAACTCCACAGTCTAGTCGCAAAAAACAAAGGTTCAACTCTCCGTACAGTCCTACACTTTTTGACCGACTTTAATGATAAAACCATATAGATTCTATTATTAAAACTTACTGTTATGTTCCCTCACACTTGGACTTTTGGTAGTCTTAAACCTAGGTTGAACTTACCAAAGGTATATGTTGTATTTATAGTATTTTAAACTTATTTATATGAATTTTTATTTTAATTAGCGATTTTTAGTTCTAAATAGCCATAAATTCTTTACTTTACCCTATCTTCTCTCAAGACAAACTACACACTCAACGTTTGATGTATTAGGAAACATATCAAGAGGTTGAATAGCAAGGATATGATATTTTTTTTGCAAATGATTACAGTTTTTTGCAAGCGTTGATGGATTACATGATACATAAATTATCTTTTTAACTGGATTTGTTTGCAAATAATTTAAAAGTCTTAATTCTAATCCTGTCCTTGGTGGATCTACAACTAATACATCTGGAATAAAACCTTCATTTTCCCATTTATTAATATACGAAAGAATATTACCACTATAAAATTTTGCATTATTAATGCCATTTAATTTAACATTTTCATTGGCGTTTTGAATTGCTTCTTTGTTATTATCTATTCCTCTAACCTCTTTAACATATTTACTTAAGAATATTCCAATAGTTCCAACTCCACAGTAACCATCAATAACATTTTCATAACCTTTAAGTTTTGCTAAGTTTATTATTTCATTATATAATTTATTCGTTTGTTCTAAATTTAATTGAAAAAAAGCATGAGGTAATAATTCAAATTTAAAATCCCCTAATTGTTCAGTAATTGTTTCGGTACCTGCAACTAAAAAGGTATCATTACCAAAATTTTCTATTGCTTCAAGATTATCATTGATAGAAATATAAACACTCTTAATATTTTTTATTTTTAAGAGTTCTTTGGCAACTTTAATCGTTCTTTGATCTTTTTTATATAAAATCAAAGTTACCTGAATATCATTTGATAATTTAGAACTTCTAGCAATAATATGTCTTAAAATGCCATCATGAGTTTTAGGATTAAAAGCAATTATTTGATATTTTGTAAGATACTCACATATTTGATCAACTACTCTTCTTAAATCTTCTTTTTCTATAAGACAATTATCAATATAAACTAATCGATTCGTATCCATCGCATAAAGACCAGTTACTAATTTTTCTCCATCATATCGAACAGGTAATTTTACTTTATTACGATAATGATATGGATTATCTTGCCCAATTGTTTCTTTAAACAATACCTCATTTAATTTTCCATTATAATATTTATCAAAAGCTTCTTTAACAATTTCTTTTTTGAACTTACATTGATCAAGATAGTTTACATGTTGGAATTGACAACCACCACATTTATCACTATATTTACAAGGTGGATTAACTCTTGCCTCTGATGGTTCCCCTTTTATTTTTATCATCTCAGCTTTAGCATATTGCTTATTTACTTCAGTAACTTTAGCAATTATTTCTTCCCTAGGTAAAGCACCTTTTACAAAAACTGCCAATCTTTTATAATATCCAATTCCTTCTCCATTAATTCCAATTCTTTTAATTGTCAATAAAATCTCTTGATTTCTTGCTAAAACATTTGTATCCATTTTGGTACACTCCTTCTACACAATTTCTTTTATAATTATACCATAATCTGAAATTTAAATAAAGTTTTATGGAAATATATTGATAAAATATAGATTTTATGCTATAATAATTCTATAGTGAGGTAAAAATATGGAAAATGAAGTTTTAGAAAAGAAAGAAAGCAATGAAATAAAGTCACCTAAACGTAGTAAAAAAAGTATAATTATGATTGTATCAACAATTGTAGTCTTTGTAGGTTTAATAGTCCTTGCGATTACAGTATTTCAAACACCAATTAAAGTTTCTTTTAGTGCACCAGGAAGACTAGGTTTTAATTTACCATCTGAAATTGTTGATGAAAATGGTAAAATTACAGTTCCTGATTCTAAAAAATTAGAACAAAAACATTACAATTTTTTAGGTTGGTTCAAAAATAGTGATGGCAGTGGTGATCCGTTAGATCTTGAAAATATGGTTTTTGATAAATCAACAACTGTTTATGCCATTTGGGATGTAATTGAATATCAAATTACGTATGATTATGATGGTGGAACACTTGAAGATGGATTAGAAAATCCCAAATTTTATACAGTAATGCATGATAATCCAACAAAAAGCGATAATCTTCATAACAATGAAGAATGGAAGATGACCGCAACCGAACTTTCTTCATATATTAAAGAAGAAGGAATAAGATTATATGAACCAACAAAAAGTGGAAAAACATTTAAGGGATGGCAAATAATTTATAATAATGAAGTTCAAAACGGTTTATCTGTTAAAACATTACGTATTGATCCATTAGGTGATATCACTTTAAAAGCTTTATGGGACTAAAAAGAGTAGGAAAAATCCTACTCCTTTTTTTCAACTTATAATTCATTTACTGTCTTGAATGTGTATCCTTCTTGAGTAATTTTTTCAATTACAGTAGGTAAGGCTTCTTGATTGCTACTTGATACACTATGCATTAAAATTATTGCGCCATTATGCAAATTATCCATAATCGTCTTTACACAATAATCTACACCATTTTGGTTTTTAGTATCCCAGTCTTTATAAGCAATAGACCAAAAAATGGTTTTAAAACCTAAACTCTTAACATTTAATAATGATGCTCTACTAAATTCACCCTCAGGAGGTCGAAAATATTTGACCATTTTTGTTCCTGTTAAATTATAAAATTCATCTTCTAATTTTGTTAAGTCTTTTTCTAAATCACTCAAAGATAGTGTCGAAATTTTTTTGTGCGAGTAAGAATGATTACAAGCTAAATGTCCCTCATCTACAATTCTTTTAGTTAGTTCAGGAAATCTTTTAACAAAATCTCCCGTAATAAAGAAGGACGCTTTAATCTTCTTTTCTTTTAAAATATCCAAAATTTTTGGCAATATTCCATTATCATAACCCGCATCAAAGGTTAAATAAACACTTTTTTCATCTGGTCCAACATAAAAACTATCTGTGCCACTAATTTCTTGTTGATACTTACCAATCTCTGGCACTTGGTGATCATTATTCCTTCGAAAACCCCACCCACTAGCATATGATGTAATATAAGTTGACGTGAAAAATATGGTGAACATGACCATTGCAAAAATTAAAAATTTACTTACTTTTTTAATAATTACACCTCTTTCATGTCCAAAAATATTATATGCTCTTTTGATTTTCTTTATACTCATCTTTAAACAAAAGTATGGCAATTCCTACTAGAAAAATATAACAATTTAAATATAACCAAATCAATGATGTAACAATACTAGCTAAACTTCCATAAATATTTATATATTTGCTAATCATAATTTTGTTAATTATATTTTGATATAAAATGGTCAAAATAAAAATAATACTAGTTATAATACTAGAACTTTTCAATGTCTGTCTAACAGTTATTTTTACAGGAATAACATATTTATAAATAATGGCAATGAATAGAGTGATAAAAACGAAAGGACAAAAAAATTGAATTATATTTAACAAAATAGTATAATTTGCTGAAATTTTTGTTTTTATATAACCTAAATACATTCCTACTATAATCATTAGAATACCAATAAATATAAATAAAATAGTTAAAATGATAGAAATTATCCGTAATTTTAATCGCGGACGATATTCTACATTATAATAAATAACATCAGAAATAACTAATAAATTATTTGTCAATTTTGAACTTGACCAAAGTAAATTAAAAATAAAAATTAGAATGTTAATAAAATTATTTCCCAAATTAAGACCTTCCTCGACCTCAATCAATTTCAAATTAGCTAATAAATTTAAAATTAAAATTACCAAAGGAATAATTGTAAGTAACAAATAAAAAGCAAAAGAGGAAGCCAAAACAGTCGGATTAATTTTTGCATTAAGGTAACTTATTTTCTTTAACAATTGTTTTATTCTTTCTAACATATTAATATTATGTTTCATTTTTCACACTTAATGCAAAAAGCAACTAAAGTTTAGTTGCTTTTCATCATTTTTTCAATGTCTTCTACTTCTTTAATAATATCTTTAGATAATAAAATAGCTTTTTCTTTTGTAATCACAATATTATCTTCAATACGTATTCCTATACCTTCTTCTTCAATATAAAGACCTGGTTCAATAGTAATAACCATTCCTTCAAGAAGTCCAATATTATCAATGGATGGGTCATGCACATCTAATCCAAGCGAATGTCCTATAGAATGAAAATAATATCGAGATAATTCTGTATCATCTTTAATTAAACCAAGTTTTTTACATCCTCTAGCAAGAATTGCTTTGGCAAAATCATTTAATTCTTTCCAGCTCATCCCCGCTTTAGCAAATTCAATACATTTTTTATTGCAATCAAGAACAATTTCATAAATTTCTTTTTGACGAGCAGTGAAAATACCTGATGTTGGAAAAGTTCTAGAAATATCTGAAGAATAATGATTTGTATAACAACCAACATCCATTAATAATAAACTATCTTTTTCAATTTTAGAATTATTGTCAACATAGTGCAAAATTGTAGCATTTTTTCCTGAGGCAATAATACTTTCAAAAGAAATTTGCTTATTTTCTTTAGTTAAAATAAAATTATGATACGCCTCGGCCATCGTTTCCATATCATGTTCTTTAGCATGGTTCATAACATTATAAATAGCCCTTTTAGTCGTATGAATAGATTGACAAATGAGTTCTATTTCTTCTTGATCTTTAATCATTCGCATTCTTAAAACCATGGCATAAAGATTTTCTATTTTTATACTTGGATACTCTTTATGTAACTTTTTTGATAATACTAAAGCAAAAGTATTATAAAGTGGTTGTGGTCTTTTTTCTAAATCCAAGTATACTATCTCTGCAACATCAACAAAATGTCTTGTTGGTTGTAAATGATTAGTTAAAAATTGATTAAAACTAGCATTGTATACTATACATTCTAAATTAATACCAGAAATATCAGCAGCTTCTTCTTTGTACAAAGTTCTTCCAACCCATTTTGCCATTACTTCATCAATTTCATCTAGAAATAACCATTCTTTATAATCTTCATTAAACTTACCAATAACAAGCGTTACATCAGCTTGATCAATACCTGTCAAATAATAAAAATTATTATTTACCACAAATGGATATTCGGAATCAGCAGTTCTAAACTGATGATATCCAGAATGTAAAATTGCAATTGAATTATTTTTTAATTTTTCAAATAGTTTTTTTCTCCTATTTTGATAAGTTGTTCTTGATATCATTATCTCTTCTCCTTTTTATTAGTTTTCTCATCAGCAATTGATGGATCATAATATAATTCCAAAACATAAGCAAATTGATTCATAACTTTTACTGCTTGTGCTAAGGGAATTGTATCTAAAACAAGACCTAAAATATCATCATGAAATTTATCATGAAATTTTAAAACTTTTTTCCCTTGTTGGGTAATGCTTAATAAAATAACACGACGATCCATTTCATCACGAATTCGTAATAAATAACCTTTTTGTACCAAACGATTAACCCCAATTGTAAGTGATCCTACTGTTACATGCATCTTTTTTGCAATTAAAGTCATCGGTTTATTATTATACTTATTAACCATTTCAATAACATGAAGTTCTCCAATTGTAAGATCAGGAATATTTTTTACATCCATAGTCCTTTCTTCAATAACATTTGCCATATTTGCAACAGTGTTAAAAGCTTCTTCTAAATTTTTGTATAATATTTTTTCTTCTTTTGTCCATTGTTTTGTTTTTTTAGGAGTTGGTCTTACTATTTCTTTTGGTGTATGATCACGTGGTGCTGGTTCAATTGTCACTTCAGCACTTTTAATTGATGGTTTTTTGACTTTTGGTTTAATAGATTTCTTTTTAGGCTCAGTTTCTACAATTTCTACTTTTACTATATCTTCTTTAGGCTTTTTCTCTTTTACTTGTTTAATAGTACCCGTTCTTGGATCAATTTTTGTTGAGGTTATTTTCTTTTCATCAATTTTTGGTTTAGTTATTTTTTTAGATGTTGTTTTTTTTGAATTTGTTTTTTTATCACTTTCTATCGTTTTTTTAGTCGTACTTTTTTTAGTTGCTGTCGTCTTTGCTTTAGATATGGCAATTTTATTCGTTGTTTTATCTTCTTTACTCTTTTTATTTTGACTATTTTTTGTTGAATCCTCTTTACTAGTTTCTTCTTCGATTGTTGGAACCACAATTGGACTTATTCTTTTTTTTGGCTGTTTAATTTCTGAATTTTCTTTTTGCATATACTCACCTCAATATTCTAATATTATTATAAAACAAAATATTTTGAAAGTCAAAATAAATATCTTTTTTTTCAAAAAATAATTAAAAACTCGCAAATCTATTTTTGCGAGTTTTTAATTTTTTCTAAGTATTTACGATTGATGATTTTCAATATATTGAACTAAATCTTTCACATATTTCATATTTTGTGCAGCTTCATCATCAACTTCAAGATTAAATTCATCTTCAAGTGCCATAATTAATTCTACTGCATCTAAAGAATCTGCACCTAAATCATCTACCAAATGTGTATCCATTGTAATTTTATCAAGCGATACATTTAATTCTTTAGCAATAATTGCTTGTACCTTTTCAAATACCATTTTTTCCTCCTAAAAATTAATTTCCAAATTTATTTCTTAACGCCTGCATTTGTCGTTCAAATCTTTCTTCTTGGCGACGCTTATATTCTTCGCGTTTTGCCTTTTGTTCTTGGCGTTGTTTTCTTTGTCTTTCAGCCTCAGGATCTACTGTTTTTTTATTTATTCTTGGTTTATTATTAGGTTTTCTTTCCTCTTTTTCTACCTTTGCGTTAGGATCAATCATTGTAAGTTGCAAACGACCCTTGTCTAAATCAACTTCTAAAACCCAAACTTTAACAATTTGGCCTACATGAACTGCATCTAGCGGATGCTTAATAAATTTTGTTGACATTTTAGATACATGAACAAGACCATCATCATGAAGACCACAATCAACAAAGGCTCCAAAATCAGTAACATTACGAACAGTCCCTTGAAGTTCCATACCTACTGTTAAATCTTTAAGTTCTAAAATATCACTTCTCAAAACAGGTGCTTCAATTACATCACGTGGATCACGAAGAGGTGAAATAAACGCATCAAGAATATCATTAAAAGTATATTCACCAACATTTAATTCTTCAATCATTGTTTTCTTTTCTTCATCAGTTAACATTTTTACTTTTTCTACTAATTCACTTTTTCCAAGGTCATTTGAAGTAAAACCAAGTTTTGTTAAGATGGCAAGTGCCGTTTCATAACTTTCCGGATGAATTCCCGTCATATCAAGTGGTTCATTACCATCAACAATTCTTAAGAAACCAATTGCTTGTTCAAGTGCTTTAGGCCCGACTCCTTTTACTTTGATATCCTTACGATTTTCGAAACGACCATTCTCCTCTCGATATGCAACAATTTTTTTTGCTGTACCAGCATTTAAACCTGCTACATATTTTAATAATGAATAAGATGCAGTATTGATATTAACTCCAACTTTATTCACAGCAGTTTCTACAACAAAATCGAGCGAATCAACTAACTTTGATTGACTTACATCATGTTGATATTGACCAACACCAATTGATTTAGGATCAATTTTCACCAGTTCTGAAAGTGGATCTTGAAGACGCCTTGCGATAGAAACAGCTGAACGTTCCTCAACAGAATATTCTGGAAATTCCTCTCTTGCAAGATCTGATGCTGAATAGACAGAAGCTCCAGCTTCATTAACAATAATATATTTTATATCACGATCAATTGTTTTTAAAGTATTCGCAACAAAGGCCTCTGTTTCACGACTTGCTGTACCATTTCCCATAGCAACTACTTCAACATTGTGTTTGTTAATTAATTCACAAAAAGTTTCAACCGCAGCTTGATAACGTGCTGGTGGAACAACTTCTCCTTTTTGTTTTTGATGTGGGTACATTACGCTTTTTTCCAAAACCTTACCCGTCGCATCAACTACAGCAAGTTTACAACCAGTTCTAAATGCAGGGTCAACACCTAAAACAACTTTACCTTTCATAGGTGGTTGCAATAAATAATTACGAAGATTTTCACCAAAAATGTTAATAGCCTGATCTTCAGCTTTTTCTTTTAATTCCGAACGAATCTCTCTTACAATAGCAGGTTTAATTAATCTATCATATCCATCTTGACATGCATCGTGTACATAAGGGGCAGTAATTGATTCTTTGACCTTTACCATATCACCACATATATAGTCTAATACTTTAGCATAATCCTCGATTACACTTACTTTAATCACTTTTTCAGCTTCGGCTCTATTTAAAGCCAAAATACGATGCAATTTAATTGTTTTAAGTGGTTCCTCGTAAGCATAATACATTTCATATACTTTCTTTTCATCCACAGCATCTTCTTTAACTTCAGATTTAATTTTTGCTTCATTTTCAAAATTTTCTCTAATCCAAGCTCGATATTTTGGTTCATCAGATACTATTTCAGCAATAATATCTTTTGCCCCTTGAATTGCCTCATCAATATTTTTAACAATTGTGCCTTCTTTTTTCATTGCTTCTACTTCTTCGTCAGTCTTTCCTTCCAAAGATGTAACATATTGACTCGCAACCTCTTCAACGTTACCATCTAAAGGAAAAGATAGCAAATATTCTGCTAATGGCTCTAATCCCTTTTTCTTAGCATCTGTTGCACGAGTTTTTTTCTTTTCTTTGAATGGACGGTAAATATCTTCAATTTCAGAAAGTTTAGTAGCATTTATAATGCCCATTTTAATTTCATCGGTAAGTTTACCTTTTTCTTCAATCAAACGCATTACATCTTCTTTACGAGCTGCAAGTTTTTGACCATAATCCCATTCTTGATATATTGCACGAATCTGTTCCTCATCTAAATTTCCTGTTACCTCCTTACGGTAACGAGCGATAAAAGGAACAGTTGCTCCACCTTCAATTAATTCTAACACCGCCCTAATTTGACCAATACGAACATTTTGTTCGCGTGAAATCTTTCCTAGTAGAGCGTCATTCATGTAATTATTTTCCATAAAAATCCTCCAACACTTGTGATTTTAATTATCATTATCAATAACTTCTAAATACACATTCTAGATTATTATACCATAAAAGGCATATTATCGCAAACAAAATAACTCTTTATATTATGATAATAAATCGTATACTCTTTTTAGAATATGCATTGTTTGTTTCCTTCTAACCTCATTTCTTGTTCCTTTAAATGCCACTTCTTCAACATAAATTTTATTATTTATTATTATTCCGTAATAGCATTTACAAAATGGCTCACTACTTTCAGCCTCACCAGTAACACTAATACAAATATTTGCTTTAGTAATTTTTTGTAATCCTTCAACCATTTCTTTTGCTACTTCTTTAGAATAAACACTGTAACAATCTAGAGTATCTTTCTTAACACCTAAAATTTTTATTTTAGCATCACATGAATAAGTAACATAACTTTGAGAAAGTACCTTTGATGTCCCTTTGGCATTAACCAATGTTGCAACTATTTTTCCCCCTGTGCAAGATTCTGCCAAACTTATTTGCCATTTTTTTATTTTTAAACAATCTACTATTTTTTGTTCTATGCTTATATTCATAATCAATCACCAAAACTATTATATCTTTTTTATCATAATTTTGCAAATAATACTAATTACAAATAAAATACTTGTTCATCTAAATAAAAAATGGTATAATCAAATATAGGTGATAATATGAATACCATAAAAAAAGAAGTAAAAACTATTTATGAAATAAATAAAAGTCGTTTTATTACAAATATCAAACCTGTAAAAAGCGTTAATGAAGCAAAATCCTTTTTTTTAAATATAAAAAAAGAATTTAATGATGCAACTCATAATGTTACTGTATATATTATTGGTAAGACAGGAGAAGCTGGTCATTATAATGATGATGGAGAACCAAGTGGAACTGCTGGATTACCTGTCCTTGATGTTTTTAGAAAAAACGAAATAACTAATTTTGCTTGTGTTGTTACAAGATACTTTGGAGGCATTAAATTGGGTGCTGGAGGTCTTGTTAGAGCATATAGTACGGCCGCCAGTTTAGCCTTAAAAGAAGCTCAAATATGTGAAATTATAGAATATATTACTTTAGAAATTGAATTGAATTATCCTTATTTAGATATAATTGAAAATCGCTTAAAAAATATTGAAATTATATCTAGAGAATTTTCTACTAATGTAAAATTAATTATTAAAATTCCCCAAAATAATTTTGAAGAAATCAAAAATATGCTTGTTTATATCACCAATAATATGATAAAAATAAGAATTATATAAAAAATAAAGAAATAAATAGTTATTTCTTCATTTTTTATCTTGTGGAGTTGGAGCGAAAATAGGTAATAAAGCATTTGTTTCTTTTTTATATTCCAAATAACCAACTTTATTATTTACTTGTCTTTTTTCAAGCATCGGTATACTAACAGAAATAAATAATAGAAAGATAATTAACGGACAAAAGATTAAAATCCACAAATCACTTCTAACCGATAGATTAAACAAAAACATACTAAACCAAAATAAGATTTCACCAAAATAATTAGGATGCCGACTTTTTTTCCAAAGTCCATTTCGATTAATTTTACCTACATTTTCTGGATTTTTCTTAAATGTATTCATTTGAGCATCGGCAAGCATTTCAATGACAATTGCAATAAAACATACAATACATGATATAAAATACGTACCATTAATCTCAACTTTTTTTTCAAATGCATCAACATAAGCAAAAACTGGCAAAAGTCCCATAAAAACAACAATTGTTGGTAACATATGAATACCAAAAAAAGAAATAAGAGGCCAAAGTTTAGGATGTTTATTTTGAATATGAGTATATCGCCAATCTTGAATTTTTAAATTTTTAAATCGCAAAAACCAATTCATAGTAAGTCTCAATCCCCAAATTTCCACAAATACCATAATGATACTAGTGTATACATTAAAACCTATCGTCTCATTAATAAAAAAGGGAACAAGAATCATTGGTAAAATACTCCAATAAGGATCATAAACAGAAGCATTATTCAATGAGACACCACCTAAATATACGACTATAGTTCCAATTATATCACATAAGAAGAATTTCAAAAGTATATTTTCAATTGGAATATATTTGTAACTTACATAACCACTTATAAACGCTAGCAAATAAACAAATAGTATTAAACTAATGCTAATTATTTTATTATTTCGAATTTTTTCTATCATTTTTCTTCACCTAATATTTATTATAACATAGTTAAAACTTTTTTACATTTATTTGAACATATTCTTTTTATTTTTTAATAGAAATTGATTTAACATCAAAGATGACAAAGATTTAGATTTATAGTAAAATATATCAAGGTGATAAAATATGAATGAACTAATTAATGATGAAAAGCATTATGTTACAATAAATAACTACTTAAAATCTTTGTATCACAAAAAAGTTTTTAAAGTTGCTCTTAATGGTAATTTTTCTTGTCCTAATCGCGATGGAACGCTTAGTGATAGTGGCTGTATATTTTGTTCTTCCAAAGGTAGTGGAGATTTTGCGGGTGAAAAAAGTTTAACCATTAGAGAACAATTTCTATCAATTGTGAATAAAATGAAACAAAAATGGCCTAGTGGGTATTATATCGCTTATTTCCAAGCTAATACTAATACTTATGATTCACTAGAAAATCTAAAAAAAAGATACAACCAAATTTTTGATGGCAAAAACTTACTAGATGAAAATATTAAAATATTAAGTATTGCTACAAGACCTGATTGTATAAATGAAGAAATTGTAAAATATTTAGCCCAAATCAATCAAACTATTCCTGTTTGGATTGAGCTTGGTTTTCAAACGATGCATCAACATACTGCTATAGTTATAAATCGTGGATATGTAAATGATACTTTTGAAAAAGCAATACAACTTTTAAAAAAATATCAACTTTCTACTATTGTGCATATTATCAATGGTCTTCCTGGTGAAACCAAAAATGATATGATTGAAACCGTTAAATACTTAAATACACTTCAAATAAATGGGATCAAAATTCATATGCTTCATATTATGAAAGAAACTCCTTTAGAAAAATATTATCAAAATTATCCTTTTCATATATTAACATTAGAAGAATATGTTGATATTGTTGTCACACAACTTAGATATTTAAATGATAAGATTATCATTCATAGAATAACCGGAGATGCCCCTAAAGATTTATTAATTCAACCTCTTTGGACCTTAAAAAAATTTGTTGTCATAAATGAAATTGATAAACTTATGCGCAAAGAAAAAATATTTCAAGGTGATTTATGTTTAAAATAGTTGAATTTTCTCACATTCTTATCCAAGAATTTTATAAAAGAAATAAAAATAAAAGTTTAATTTTTATTGATGCCACTTGTGGTAATGGCAATGACACTTTATTTTTAGCAAAAACATTAAATCATGTAGGAACGATTATTGCTTATGATATTCAAAAAAAAGCTATTGAAGAAACGCAAAAATTATTAGCAAATGCTAATTTTAATAACGTTATCTATCATCTATCTTCTCATGAATATATAATTGAAGATGACTTTGATTTAATCATTTACAATCTAGGCTATTTGCCAGGTTCTGATAAAAAAATAACTACCCATGCCAATTCAACTTTAAATAGTATCAAGAAAGCTCTTGCAATAATAAATCTAAAAAAAGATTTTCTTATAATCATCGTTGTGTATCCGGGGCATCACGAAGGGCTAGTAGAAAGTATACAAATTGATGAATTTTCTTATCAATTACCAAGTAATTTATATTTAGTTTGTAGATATCAAAACTACAACAGACCATTATCTCCTTATATTATTACAATTAGTAAGAATAGCTTATAATTTATAAAAAATGAGTTTAAATACCTACCTATGTTTGATAGTTACTTTAAACTCATTTTTATGTTATTTGTAATAACTTTCTATTTTAAACTAGATTTCAGATAGTTTTTTGCCAATTAAAACTTCAGGATTAACATATTTACTATCTTTTAATACCTGAAAGTAAACATGGTTGCCAGCTTCTTTATCAATGTCTGTATTTCCACTTGTTCCTACCTTATCACCTTGATTAACTTCTGCACCTACAGTTACTGTTACTTCACTTAATCCATAATAACAAGTTTTTAATTTGTCATTATGTTCAATAACAACATAGTTACCATAAAGAGGACTTTCTTTAATTTCAATAACTTTACCACTTAAAGCTGCTAAAACATCAAATGAACTATTATCTTTTTTTGAAAAACCTGTGCCACTACTTGTACGATATGTATTACCATACTTAATCAAAGCTTTTGCTTGGTCTTCTTTAGATGCATTTTTGTCATAAAATTTTCTAACAACTTGGTACTCAAGAGTTTCATCAAATGGGAGCTTCAACACTTCTTCTGGTTTCGTGTCAACTTGCTCATCATCTTTTGGTGGAGTTACAACTGGAGGGTTATCATCAACTGGTCCTTCTCGTCCGTTAATTGAAGCAGATATTACTAATGCTACTAGTAAAACTGCCAATACACCAACAAAGAAGAAAAATTGAAATTTATTTTGGCCAATTTTTTTAATCCAATTCTTCACTGTATCACCTCGTAATTATTATGATACAGTTTTTTCAATTTATACATTTATTATTTTAAAATTAATGTATAAACGGATTCGACAATTTTTACCACTCCATAAGAAAAAATCGTCGCAAGCAAAAAGGAAGTTACAAAATAACCTACTCTTATTTCATTAATTTTTCCTGGTTTAAATAATTTTTCAAAATTTGATTTTAATAATAAATAAAAAATTAATCCGTATGAAATCGCAAAAATTATAAAATATAAAAATGCTAAGTTTTTTTCCATTTCATCACCATTATTTTGTTATTATTTTTTAATATTATTCTTCTATCTTGATTTAACAATTTGTACATTTAAAATATTCGTAATTCCATTTTCGCCAGCTGTAATGACAACACGATCATTTTTATTGACATAACCACTCATTTTAGCACAAGCAATCGCATGATCAAATAATTGATTTGTGTTCGTTTGAAATAAAGCTTTAACTGGATATACACCCCAAGAAAGTGACAATTGGTGATATGTTTTTGAATTTGGTGTTGGCGCTACAATCGGAACATCAGGACGATATTTAGAAACACATCTAGCAGTATGCCCTGATTGCGTTACAGCAATGATTACTTTTGCATTTAAATCACGAGCGGTCGTGCATGCTGCATCACAAATAGCATTCGTTGTATCGTCAATATCATTATCATGTGGAATACCATCATACACTCTTAAATTTAGTGCATCATTTTCAGCTTGACGAGCAATTTTAGCCATTGTTTTGACAACCTTATCGGGATGATCACCCATAGCAGTTTCACCTGATAGCATTATAGCACTAGTGCCATCAAATACTGCATTTGCAACATCTGTTATTTCAGCTCGAGTTGGCGTTAAACTATGAATCATTGATTCTAACATTTGGGTTGCTGTAATAACTACTTTCCCTGCTTGATAACATTTTCTGATAAATTTTTTTTGTAAACCAGGTAGTCTTTCATATTCAACTTCTACACCCATATCTCCTCTTGCTACCATTATACCATCAGAACTATTTAATATTTCATCAAAGTTATCAACACCTTCAATATTTTCAATTTTTGATATAATCTTAATATTTTTTCCACCTATATAATCTAAATAATTTCGAAGACTTTTAACATCTTCTTTTGATCTTACAAAAGATGCAGCAATATAGTCAACATCATTTTCAACGCCAAATTTCAAATCTTCTTTATCTTTTTGACTTAAATATTCAAAATTTAGATGTACGTTAGGAACGTTTACTCCTTTATGATTGGATATTTTTCCACCAACTAAAACTTTACAGTTTAACTCAGTAATTGTTGAGGAAACAACTTCTAAGGATACTTTCCCATCGTCAATTAAAATTTTATTACCCATTTGAAGTTGTGAAGGTAAATCTTTATATGTAATACTAACAATTTCTTGATTGCCTAAAATATTTTTAGTAGTTAAAGTAAATAAGTCACCTTTACTTAAGGTTACTTCTTTATTTTCAAAATCACCAAGTCTAATCTCTGGACCTTTGGTATCAAGCATAACGGCTGCTGGTATTTGCAATTTATCTCTTACTTTTCTAAATAATTCAATTGTTTCTTTATGATATTCATGACTACCATGGGAAAAATTTAATCTAGCTACATTCATACCATTCAACAACATCTTTTCTAGTACTTTCTCATCACGTGATGCAGGACCAAGCGTACAAACAATTTTTGTTTTTTTCATTTTTTCACCTTTTAACTTTTAGATTTTATTATAGCAAAAAAGGGCATAATCCGCCCTTTATTTGACAGACTCCACCATTTTTGCAATATATTTACTACTATATTTTACCACTATTATATTTTGATGTCTAATAAATTACAAACCATCTCTTATGAAAACGTATCTATTCAATAATATTATATGCAAAAATAATAATTTTTATAAATTTTTTTATAATTTAGAGGCTTGAATTTCTTTTAGATTTAACGCCAAATCTCTTTCCATTTTTGAAAAATCTATTGCATGCTTACGATTAGATTCTTTTTGAATTTTTCTAATTTCTTCTAAGGCTTTTCTTGCTTCCTCAAAAGTTTTACCAGCAACCGTTTCTTGAGCAATAACAGTCGCAACATTATTGCTGAATTCTAATAATCCACCAGAAATAATATGATAGTTTTCTGAATCATTATTCACTCTTTTGATAAAACCATACCTAATAGACACCACAATTGGTATATGGTTTTGTAAAATCGCTAATTGTCCATTATCTCCATCAATAACAATATAATCTACTTCTCCATCAAAACTAATACCTTTAGGAGTTACAATTGATAATTTCATTCTATCCCTTAAGTCCTTCAGCTTTTTTTATTACATCATCAATGGTTCCTGCAAATCTAAAGGCTTCTTCTGGTAAATGATCATATTTACCCTCTAAAATTTCTTTAAAGCCACGAATCGTCTCTTTAACAGGAACATAGACACCTGGTTGTCCGGTAAATTGCTCGGCTGAATATGTATTTTGTGATAAAAATAGACGAATTCTTCTTGCTCTTGCAACCAAAGCTTTATCTTCATCTCCTAATTCATCCATACCAAGAATTGCAATAATATCTAAAAGTTCATTATATCTTTGAATTGTTTTTTGAACTCCTCTTGCAACATCATAATGTTCCTTGCCTACTACTTCAGGTGCTAAAGCGCGTGATGTAGAAGCAAGGGGATCAACTGCTGGATAAATACCTTCCTCACTAATCTTTCTGCTTAAATTAGTAGTTGCATCTAGATGAATAAAAGTTGTAGCAGGAGCAGGATCAGTATAATCATCTGCGGGAACATAAACTGCTTGAATGGAAGTAATAGATCCTTCTTTTGTAGAAGTAATTCTTTCTTGTAAAAGTCCCATTTCCGTTGAAAGTGTTGGTTGATATCCAACTGCTGATGGAGTTCTACCTAGCATTGCGCTTACCTCAGAACCTGCTTGCGTAAATCTAAAAATATTGTCTATAAAAAGTAACACATCTTGATGTTCTTGATCACGAAAATACTCTGCCATTGTAAGGCCAGTAAGTCCTACTCTCATCCTTGCTCCTGGTGGTTCATTCATCTGACCAAAAACCATAGCAGTCTTATCAATCACACCTGTATCGGTCATTTCATGATATAAATCATTTCCTTCACGTGTTCGTTCTCCAACGCCCGCAAAAACACTTATACCACCATGCTCTTGTGCTACATTATGAATCAATTCTTGAATTAAAACAGTTTTGCCAACACCAGCACCGCCAAATAGGCCAATTTTACCACCTTTGATATATGGCGCAAGTAAATCAATAACTTTTATACCAGTTTCTAAAATTTCCATTTTTCCCGATAATTCCGAAAGTTTTGGTGCCTCTTTATGAATTGGCATTTTTTTTACATCATCAGTTAACTTTTCTTTACCATCAATAGTTTCTCCTAAAACGTTAAATATCCTACCAAGTGTTTCACGCCCAACAGGAACTAAAATTGGTAATCCAGTATCTTCGACTTCCATTCCTCTAATAATTCCTTCTGTTGCATCCATTGCAATGCATCTAACTGTATGATCACCAATATGCATTGCTACTTCTAAAGTTAAATGATTTGAAGCACTTGTAACTATACTATTTACTTTTATTTTTAATGCAGTATTAATACTAGGTAAAGTAGCATTTTCAAACTTAACATCAACAACTGGTCCAATAACTTGAACAACATATCCTTTGTTCATAAGCCCTCCTAATTATCATTTACAACACTAGCACCACCAACAATGTCTGTAAGTTCCAAAGTAATTGCAGCCTGTCTAGCCCTATTATATAAAAGTTCTAAACTTGCAATAACCTCATTTGCATTATCAGTTGCGCTTTTCATTGAATTCATTCTTGCGGCATGCTCGCTAGCCTTTGAATCCAAAACATAACTATAAATTGTATTTTCTATATAAATTGGTAAAGCAGTATTTAGAATTTCTTTAACTTCACCATCAAATTCATAATTTGTTAAAACATCTTTTGAGTCATTATTCTCTATAGGTAAAACAATATCCGCCTTTATTTCTTGAATCAAAGTATTTTTATAATGATTATAAATTACCACTACTTCATCAATATGACCAAGAAGATAATTTTTTACAATTATTTCAATGATTTCAGAAATTTCACCAAATTCTATATTATCTCTGATATTAATAATTTTATCTTCTAATAATGGATATTTTTGTTTTTTTGTATAAACATATGCTTTAAACCCAATAGGAAGAACGTAAAAGCCAATGTCCTTATTTAATATATTTATCTTTTTAGTTAATTCTTTACATACATTTGAATTAAATGCACCTGCAAGCCCTCGATCTGATGAAATAAGTAAATAACAAATATTTTTAATTGGTCGTTTTTCCATCAAAGGATGTTTCAATGAAGAATCGTTCGATGCTAAATGAACAATAATATCACGAGTTTTCGCAATAAAAGGTCGATATTCTTTAATAGCATTTTCCGCATTCTTTAATTTAGATGCACTAACCATATTCATTGCTTTTGTAATTTGAGCAGTCTTTCTAGTTGCAACTATTCTTGTTTTTACCTTCCTCGATTGTCCAGCCATCGTCTTCTCCTTTCACTTTATGTTTTATTTTAAATAAATTAAACGATTTTTTTAAACTTATCAAGAGCCTCATTGATTTGATTAGAATCTGGCAAGTTAGAAGTTTCTTTAATATATGAAACTAATTTCTTCCCTAATTCATCATTGTCTAAAAAACGATAAAAACTCTTTTCCACTGATAAAATCTCATCAACCGATACATCATCTAAATAGCCATGAACTAAAGCATATATTATAAGAGCTAATTGCTCTGAAGTAACAGATTCATGCAAATTTTGTTTTAAAACTTCAACGGTTCTTTTACCACGTTCTAATTTTGCTTTAGTTACTGCATCCAAATCTGAACCAAATTGAGTAAAAGCTTCTAATTCACGATAAGATGCAAGATCAAGACGAAGAGTACCAGAAACTTGTTTTACAGCTTTTATTTGAGCAGCGCCTCCTACTCTTGATACTGATAAGCCCGCATTAACCGCAGGTCTTATACCTGAATAAAACATTTCTGTCTGTAAAAAAATCTGCCCATCGGTAATACTAATCACATTTGTAGGAATATAAGCAGAGATATCACCAGCTTGAGTCTCGATAATAGGCAGTGCAGTAATGGAACCTCCTCCAAGTTTATCATTAAGTTTTGCGGCACGTTCTAACAAACGCGAATGCAAATAAAAGACATCTCCTGGAAAAGCTTCGCGTCCTGGTGGTCTTTTTAATAATAAGGACAATTCACGATATGCTACTGCATGTTTACTTAAATCATCATAGATTATCAAAACATCTTTACCACTATACATAAATTCTTCAGCTATTGTAACTCCTGTATATGGAGCAAGATATAGAAGTGGTGCTGGCAATGATGCTGATGCTGAAACAACAATTGAATATTTCATAGCCCCATAATTTTTTAATGTTTCAATGACACTAGAAACGGTTGATTCTTTTTGTCCAATGGCAACATAAATACAAATCACATTTTCGTCTTTTTGATTTAAAATCGTATCAATTGCAATTGAAGTTTTTCCTGTTTGACGATCACCAATAATTAATTCTCTTTGACCACGACCAATGGGAACCATAGCATCAATCATTTTGATTCCTGTCTTTAAAGGTTCTTTTACACTTTGTCGATCAATTACACCTGATGCTTTTTTTTCAACGGGGCGATATCTATTTGCCTTAATTTCACCTTTATCATCAAGAGGTTGTCCTAAGGCATTTACAACTCTTCCGATTAAAGCATCTCCAACCGGTACTTCTAAAATACGATGTGTTGAATTAACCTTATCTCCTTCTTTGATTTTACTAGACAAACCAAATAAGATGGCACCAACATAATCTTTTTCTAAATTTAAAGCCATACCATATACGTCATTAGGAAATTCTAATAGTTCACCACTCATTACATCATCTAAACCATGAACTAAAGCAATTCCATCATATACTTTTATAACAGTTCCAACACTTTTAGTATCTATAACTTTTTCATACTTTTTTATTTGTTCTTTTATTAAAGTACTAATTTCTTCTAGTTTTAAAGGTTTCATTATTTACCAACCTTTCTTCAATTCATTTTTAAGATTTATTATTTGGTTTACTGTTGAAGCATCAATGACTTTTCCATCAATGTTAACAATCATACCACCTAATAAATTTACATCTAATTGATATTTTAAATTTATCTTTTTATTCAAATGACCTTCTAATGCTTTTTGTAAAGCCATTTTTTCCTCTTCAAGCATCTGATATTTACTATAAACTATTGCATTGCAAATATTATTTGATGCATTCAAATAATATTCATAACTATCAAGAATATCTGAAATTTCCTCTAAACGAAAATTATCAATTAAAACAAATAGAAAATGCAAAAATTCTTCATTGACACTATCTTGAAAACTAGTTTTTAAAATATGTTTTCTTTCTTCTAATTTAATTAAAGGATGTGACAATACTTTCCAAATATCTTTATTTTCATTTAGAATGTTACAAACCATTTGCAAATAATCATAGTATTCATTTTCAAGATGTTTTTCATTTCCCAAATCAAATAAAGCTTTAGCATATTGTAGACTAACTGATGTAATCATAAGTCACCTAGTCTTCCTTTTCTAATTTAGATAATGTTTGGTTGATCAATTCTTGATTGGCCTTTTTATCAATTTCGTGATCTACTATTTTTTCAGCCATTAAAAAAGCAATGTCAACAATTTCATTTTTTATATTCTCTTGCATTGACTTACGCTCTTTATCAATTAAATCTAGTGCACTTTCTTTTTCTTTTTGAATTTGATATTTTGCTTCATTTAAAATTTCATCAGCTTCAATTTGTGAAACTTTTTTAGCATCTTCAATTATTAAATTTGCTGTCTTTTTGGATTCAAGTTTAACTGCTTCAGCCTCTTTTTTTGCTATTTCTAATTCTTTTAATGCCTCATCTTTTTCCTTAAGACTATCTGCTATTTTCGTTTCTCTTTTTTCAATCATAGCAGTAATTACATTCCAAAACTTAAAACGAATGACTAAAAATAACACTAAAGTAGCAAGCAATTGTAAGATAAAAGTAACTAACATATTTGATAATGCTTGTGAGGTTTCAAGATCTTTATTTAAAAATTCAATCGCTTGGTTTAATAAATTTTCAATCTCTTCGCTCATACTAACTTCTTTCCTTTAATTAAAATACAAATATTAATAAAATTGCAACAATCAAGCCATAGATACCAGCTGTTTCAGCAACCGCTTGACCAACAATCATTGTTGAACGAATTGCACCAACCGCTTCTGGTTGACGACTAACTGCTTGTGCACCAAGTCCAGCTGATAAACCTTGACCAATACCAGATCCAAAACCTGTGAATACAGCAATTCCAGCTCCAATTCCTGCACCTAATTGTTTCAATCCCTCATCGGTAATCATAACCTCTAAAAAAGTAAATAATTCCATTAATAAATTCATAACTTCCTCCTATTTTTATTTTTTATAATTTTCTTTTACTCTTCTTCAGGTAATTTTCCTGATATAAAAATAACTGTTAATAGCATAAATACATATACTTGAATTAATCCTAAAAAAACATCAAAAATTGCATGTAAAATGGGTGTAATAAATGGTGTAACAATATATCCTGCAGGAATAACCCATAACCAAATTTGCCCAAGTACATAATATATTAATGTCATTACAACGGTTCCGCTAAAAATATTACCAAAAAGACGAAGTCCCATTGAAATAGGTGTAATTAATTCACTAAAAATATTAATTGGTAACATGATGGGAATAGGATCTAAAAAACCCTTTAAATATGCTTTTAACCCATTGTATTTAATAGATGAGATATGCATAATCACCCCTGTCACAATCCCTAAAGCAATGGGAACACAAATATTAGCTGTTGGTGGGGTAAGACCTAATAAACCGCTTAAGTTAGCAACAAATAAAAACATTCCTTCACATAAAACATAAGGAGCAAATTTTTTCCACCTTGTCCCTAGTGCTTCTTGACACATTCCATTAGTCCAACTAACTAACATTTCTGCAAGTAATAAAATTCCCTTTGGTGGTTTATCTGGATCGTGTTTTTTTAATTTTATTCCAACTATTATAATAAAAAACAAAACTATTATTGTTGTCGCAATAATTGCAAAGTTGGAACTTTTATAAACTTTTAAAATTTCATCCAATCCTATTCATCCTCCTTTGCTTTTGGTTTTCTTCCATAAAGTATTATAATAACAATTTTAATAATTACTATTCCTAAAAAGCATAAATAAATGTTAAAAATTGGCACGAGTACACTAATTAATAAAACAATAAAATAAATAAACAAACTAGATAAATTATTTAAAATAAAAACCTTTTTCGGGTTTTGATAAATAAAATTCGTAACATTTGTAACAACATATACAAGTTTAATATAAGAAATCACTGCTGATATATAGCCAATAAAAATACTAAGAGCCCATGTATATTGCCAAAAATCAATAAAAAATGCAAAGCCTAAAGAAATAACGACTAAGCAAAGCATTACAATAAAAGATAGTTTTAATATTTTTAAATCTTCATTTGTTAGATTCTTTATCATCATTTTGCTCATCAATCATTGTTTCTTTAATCTTAGCCTTTTTATCTTTATCAACTTTTTCTAATTTTTTAACACCTCTTAGTATACTTACAAAAAAATTAATAGTACCTATAATGGAAAAGAAAATAATGGAAAAGGCCATATAGTTAATATTTTGATTTGTTGCATATTTTTCAAATAAATATCCTGCCAAAATACCAATAGCAATGATAGTTAAAAATTGCCAAATGTTGGTCATTACTAAATTATATATTTTTAAATCTTTAAATAAACTATCCTTATTTTTTTTCATTTTTTTCAATATTCATCACTTTCTTAACGCGATTGATATGACGTCCTTCTGTAAAATTGGTATTTAAAAAAATATCAATGATTGCTTTAGCTTTTTCACAGTCAACATCTTTAGCACCCAAACATAAGACATTAGCATCATTGTGTTCCCTTGTCAATCTAGCATTTTCAATATTATCAACAAGAGCAGCTCTAATACCTTTAACTTTATTTGCGGCAATACTCATTCCAATTCCTGTATAGCAAATCAAAATACCAAAGTCACTATTGTCCCTTATTACAGTTTGACAAACTTGAATAGCATAGTCAGGATAATCTACCGATTCTTTGCTAAAAGTACCCATATCATGAACCTCAACTTTTTGGTGTTGTAAATACTTTACTAAAGAACTTTTTAATTCATATCCTGCATGATCTGATCCAATTGCAACTCTCATAACGTCATCTCCCTTTGATAAAATGTATTATAACATATTTTAGAATTTTTAACAAGTTTATGGATAAAAAATTGCATTTTAAAAACATCTATTTAGATTTATCCATTTATATGATAAATCATCAATAGATGTTAGGGTAAATTTTTATTTATATAATATCAAACTTTAAAACCTTTGCTTCTTCTAATTCTGTTCCTCTTAAATTTTGACCATTTATCAAAAAATTATCTTGTTCTATTTGATAAAAGGCAAGTTCATTAAATAAATCAATTACCTCTTGTGTTTTACCAATTGAAATAAAACTTTCAATCTCATCATTTTTAGCTCTTAACACTAAAGAAGAAAACATATCCGTAATAAATGATGATGGTAAATTTTTTTGAAAAATAAAGTATCTTATTAATCCATACTCACAAAATTTCTCGTATGTAATATAGCCCTTTACTTGATTATCATCTAATAAGGCTACACCACTTGATATAATATCTTCGTCAATCTCCGTTACTGAACTAATATTTGATAGAAAATTAATAATTTCTTTTTTTAATTCTTCATTTATATTTATTACTTGCAAAATAATCACCATTATATTATACGAATTTTTATCCTAAATATTCTTACTTCTTTTTAAATAAATCAAAGAAGAAACTACGATATTCTACTTCATGATCATCTTCAAAAGAAATATCGAAAAATTCTGGATATAAAAGGGTCCAAAAATTTTTTCCTTTTCCTTCACCAATTGTGATTAAAATTGTATCATAAGAACCTGCTTGAACGAATCTACCATTATAGGATTTTGCCTCATAATTAGATTTTGTTCTTTCAACTACTATTTGGTTATTTAAAAAATGTTGATTTAATTCATCTTCTAATGTTGTTAAATCTAGTTTATCAATTTCATTTTTTTCTAAATACTCCTTGACAAACTCTTTAACTTCTATTTTAACTGCTTGATCGTCTTCATTATTTGAATTCGCAACAATTCTTAAACGTAATTCACTATTTTTAGGATTACAACAAGTTAACAAACATAAATATAAAATAGATATCATCATCTGTAAAACCTTTTTTTTCATAATATCACCAAAAATAGTATTGGTAAATATTGGTTCAATTATACCTTTTTTATAAAATTTTTATTTCTCCTTGTCTAACAATTTTCAAATGATTATCACTCACATCAATAATAGTTGAAGAAATATTGGATGAATTGACATTTTTAACAAATAAATAATCAATCTTATCACCAAATAACTTATCTATTTCTTGATAAGTATTAATCGGATTATCACCACTTATATTGACGCTTGTCGTAGCAAGTGGACCTGTTTTCTCTAAAATATTTAAAGTAATAGCATTATTAGGAATTCTAAAAGCAATGGTATCAATCTTTGATACAACTTGGGAAGAAATAGAATGCTTTTTTTTAAAAATGATTGTTAAAGCACCAGGCCAATATTTTTTCATTATGTTGAAAATGTCTTCACTAGGCATTTCAATATATGGTAAAATGTCTTCAACTTTAGAAGCAAGAATAGCAAGAGGTTTATCAGAACTTCTTTTTTTTAGTTTATATATTTTATTTATTGCTTCTAAATCATCTATCATTGCGCCAATGCCAAAAACAGTATCTGTCGGATATGCAATTACTTTTCCTCTTAATTTTTCTTTTGATATTTGATTATGACTATCTATAAACATTTGAATGATTAACTATTATCGTAAAACGATCCTTTCCATTTAAATCTTGAATTACTTCAACTTTTCCCTTTGGAAAATATTTTTTAGCAAGTGCTAACATTTCTTTTTTCTTAGAACAACTATGTTCAAATAAAATAATATTTTTGTCTCTTAAAATTTTATTGGCTTTTGATAAAATTTCATTATAAAAATACATTCCATCACTACCACCAAAAAGAGCAATGTTGGGTTCATTGTTTTTAACAATATCATCAACATACTCATCATTAGGAATATATGGAGGGTTTGATACTAAAATATCAAATTTTAAGTTTTTTTCAATTAAAGGCTCTAACATATTGCCTTTAATAAATTCAATTTTTGCATTATTTTGCAATGCATTTTCTTTTGCTACTAGTAAAGCATCTTCAGAAATATCAGTAGCAACAATTTTAAATTTTGGTTCCTCTTTCGCTAAAGCAATTGCAATAGCTCCACTTCCTGTTCCAACATCTACTAAATCAACATGTTTTCCATTAAACACATCATCATAAGTTTGCATAACATAACTTACCAATTCCTCTGTTTCTGGTCTTGGAATTAATACTTTGTCATTTACTTTTATTTTGTAACCATAAAAATATGTATATCCAATAATATGTTGAACAGGCAAGTGATGATTTAAATAAAGATATATCGCATGATCATACACATTTTTTAAATCATCGGGAATTTCTTCATTTAGTTTCGCAAAAAAAGTTGCACCATCCATTTTGGATAATTCTAAAACTAAAAGTTTGATTGCTTCCTTCTCTAAATTTTGTTCTAAAGCTTTTTTCCCCATTATATTTAAATATTTTTGGTATGTCATAGTTTCTCCTTCTAATATAATTTTTTGGCATTCCTTTCAATGAAGTTAAAATGTGATACCAATTCAAATTATAATTATAATCATTACTATCTATTATTATACCATTAGTCGGTAAAATCGACAACCAACTTAAATAATTAATTTTGTCATCTGCTAAAAAATGAGTATGATTCATACAACTTTTTCCAATAAGAGCATATTTTTGACCTTTTTGATAAATATTAGTCATACCATCTAAATTCACATCATTATATCCGATGGGAAGCACTCCTACTACTTCATTTCCAACCCTTATTTGATTATACCCAATTCTATCTTTTTTACTAACTTTAAAAACACTGCATGGAGTTTCAATTAGACTAACTGATCTTTGAAGAGATAAATATGGCTGATGATACCCATAAAGTGCCATTCCAACCCTGACATAATTGCCAACCAATTCTTTATTTAAACTTTTTGTTGCATTTGCGTGAACAATAGAAAAATGACCTATCTTTTGATATTTCTTGAAATTTTCCAATTGTTTTTCATAATATTTCGACTCAAAGACGTCTGAAGAAAAGTGAGTATATAATCCTTCCACTAAAATATTTTCATTTGTTTTAAATAGTGTTAAGATTTTTTTCAATTCTTCAACATTTCTAATTCCTTGGCGATTCATTCCTGTATCAACACGTAAATGAATAGTAATTTTATTTTGTATATCTTTCACTTTAATTGCATCAATGATTGAATTCATTGAAAAGGCTACATTATTGGGTGCATTTTGCATTAGTGATATTGGTGTACTCTCTAATATTAATACTCTTTTATCTCTTAATAAATTTTGACATTTTAAATATTCCGAGTATGTTTCAAAAACAAAAAAGTCAATATTAGCTTTTTTTAAAAGTGGTATCATCTTTTTTGTTGATAAACCATAGGCATCACTTTTAACAACTGCCATTATTTTTCTTCTTGTATGAGAAGCAATTATTTTAACATTTTTTTCCACTAAATCTTCATAAATAAAAAGTGGCATTTTTATCACCACTTCTTTATATTCATTATCTTTAATTTTTATGCATCATTATTAACACTTAATTGTTGCTTTTGATAATATGTAATTAGAGCTTCAAACAATCCGTCGAGACGACCTTCCATAATACGATCAAGTTGTTGAACATTATATCCAATTCTATGATCTGTTAAACGATTTTGAGGATAATTATAAGTTCGAATTTTTTCACTGCGATCACCATGACCAATTTTGGCCTGACGTTGTGCTCCTTCTTCTTTTTCTTTTTCTTGAAGCATATGATCATAGAGTCTTGCTCTTAAAACCTTTAAAGCACTAGCTTTATTTTCATGTTGACTCTTACCATCTTGACATGATACAACAATTCCTGTTGGAATATGCGTTACTCTAATAGCTGATTTTGTAGTATTTACACACTGCCCACCCGGTCCCGATGCACAAAATGTATCAATTCTTACATCATTCATATCTAATTCAACCTCAATTTCTTCTGCTTCTGGCATTACAAGCACGGTTGCAGTAGAAGTATGAATCCTTCCAGCTGATTCAGTTGTTGGAACCCTTTGAACACGATGAGAGCCAGATTCATATTTCATCAAAGAATAAACAGAATCTCCACTAATCATAAAACTAATTTGGCTAAATCCTCCCGCCTCACAAGGTAACGAATCTAAAACTTCAACTTTCCATCCTTTAGTTTCAGCATATTTTATATACATTCTAAATAAGTCGCCCGCAAAAATATTTCCTTCATCGCCTCCTGCAGCACCCCTAATTTCAACAATAACATTTTTCTCATCATTAGGATCTTTGGGAAGAAGTAATATTTTTATCTCTTCTTCTAATTGTGGTAATCTCAATTGTGCTTCTTCTAATTCAATTTCAGCCATTTGTTTAATCTCTAAATCTGAATCATTTACCATTTCTTTTAAATCTTCAATGTCTTTTTGAAGTTTAATTAAATCTTCATACTTATTAACAACTTTTTCTAATGACCTTTGCTCTTTTGCAAGTGCAGTCATTTTTTTTATATCTGAAACAATATTTAGGTCAGTAAGTTGTTCGCCTATTTGATTATATCTTTGACGAATTACTTCTAAACGATCTATCATTTTATTATCTCCTTGTTTCTACTCATTAAGTTTTTTTGTTTTAACTGAACGTGACCTTTTTTTAATAATAATTGGCTTCTTCTCTTTTTGTTCACTAAAACGAGAATATGCTCCATAAAAGTGATAATCAATATAGTCAATAGGTCCTTGACGATTTTTAGCTATTGATAGAACCACTTCTTGATATGCTTTTTCTTCTTTTTTACTAGCCTCTCCTTGTTCTTCATCACTGCTATTATCCTCAACATCACTTCTACGATATAAGAACATTACTAAATCGGCATCTTGTTCTATACTACCAGATTCACGAAGGTCAGCTAAAACTGGTCTTTTATCATCACGAGTTTCAATTCCCCGAGAAAGTTGTGATAAAGCAAGAATTGGCACGTCTAATTCACGCGCTAATGTTTTTAGTTGCCTTGAAATTTTTGAAACTTCTTCTTGACGATTACCTCTAGAATCTGATAAGGTAATTAGTTGTAAATAGTCAATGATGACAAAATCCAATTGCTCTGCTTGTTTTAATTGACGACATTTAGATCTGATATCCGCAATATTAGTTGAACTACTTTCATCAAAATGAAGATTTAGTCTACTTAAATCTTGCTTTGCAATTGACAACAATAACAATTCATCACTAGCAAGATGACCACTTCTAATATTAGAAAGTTCAAGATTCGCTTGATAACTAAATATTCTCATCATAAGTTGTTCGATACTCATTTCTAGCGAAAATAAAGCAATATGTTTATCCTTATTCATATTTGCAATATTTAAAGCAAGATTAATTGCATAAGAAGATTTACCAACTGATGGTCTTGCAGCTAAAATCATCAAATCGCCTTTTTGAAAACCAAGAGTAGCTTTATTTAAATTAGGATATCCCGTATTAAGACCAGTTAAATCTGACTTATTCCCAACATAACCTTCAATTTGCTCATATACAACTTTAGCAGCCTCAGCAATTGTCATAAAATCTGATGTTCTTCTCTTTTTAATAGCTTTTAAAATAATATCCTCAGCTTTATCCAAAATTGCATTAAAATCATATTTTGAAGTCAAAATATCACTTGATAATTCTTGCATATTTGCTAAAATTTTTCTTTCAATAGCTTTTTCTTCCACAATATTAATGTATAAATTAACAGAAGATATTGATGGAATCATATCTAAAAGATCAACCAAATACGTTTTATAATCATCAATGTTAGAAACTTTATCACGAATCAGTTGTTCTGTAACCGACACAGTTTCTATCTTAATTGAGTTATTAAATAAACTCATCATTGCTTTAAAAATAGTAGCATTTTGAGGGTTATAAAAATCATCAGCAGTAAGTTTACCAATCATTTGATTAATCACATTGTTTTCAAGTAAAATACTACCTAAAACATACATCTCCGCATCATTATTATATGGTACCGATTTTGTACGATTTTCCATAATGTTCTCCTTATTGCTCTTCCACAACGAATAGTTTTATCTTTGCTACAACATCCTTATGCAATTGAATTGGTATTTCATATGTTCCAAGTGATGAAATAGAATTTTCTAAATCTAGTTTACGCTTATCTAATTTAATATTTAATTGTGAAAAAATTGCATCTACTATTTGCTTCCCACTAACTGAACCAAACAATTTGCCATCTTTTCCTACTCTTACTGCTATTTTCACTTCAGTTTTTTCAATTTTAGTTTTTAAATCATTCATTTCTTGTATTAATTCTGCTTCACGAATAGCAGCTTGGTGTTTTTCATCATCTAAAGCTTTCATATTTTCAGGCGATGCAATAATTGCTGTTTCATTACGGATTAAATTATTTCCATAGCCTGCTGCAACTTCAATCACATCTCCTTTTTTACCTTTACCTTTTAAATCTTTGATTAAAATTATTTTCATATTTTCCTCCTCTGCCAAATATCCATCAAGTTTTTCCTTTAAAATCGTAATTGTTTCAGCAATCGTTTCATTTTTTCTTTGAGCAGCAGCATTATTCAAATGTCCACCACCACCCATTTTTTCCATAATAATTTGTGAATTAATTTTACCAAGACTTCTTGCACTTAAACCAATTTGATTTTCTGCAATCCGACCAATTGTAATTGCCAATTCAATATCTGATATTGATATGAGTTCATCAGAAATTTTTGCTAAAGTTGACCTTTCAACGATTTCCTCTGGACTAGTATGAGCAATTGCAACCTTTTCTTTATAAATCTCTGTCGTTGAAATTGCCTCTTGTCTTGATATTTTTTCATTTAAATCCTCTTTTAAATATGCTTTGACCACATTCATATCCGCACCATATTTTTTTAGCGTGGATGCAACTTCAAAAGTTGTTGATGAAGCCCGATAAACAAAATTATTTGTATCAACTACAATTCCAAGAAGCATCCAAGTTGCTTCTAATTCTGAAAATTCTACTGGTTCTTTCATAAAGGACATTAATTCAAAAATTAATTCAACACTAGAAGATGCCGATGCTTGTGAATAATAAAACTTAGGATTTTCAATAGCACCAGCCCCTCTTCGATGATGATCAATAATACCTATTTTTTCAAAATGGTTAAAAATGCGTGTATCAATGGCTTGATAAATTGTTTGAAAATCCACAATCATTAAAAGACTTTCGCGATTTGATAAACTTTTCAAATTATCATAAGTAACAAAAGCTTCCATAAAAGCAATATATTCTTTTTTTATTGTCCTAAAAATTTTTTCTACAGTAGAATCAATACTTTTAGGATCATAAATAATAAATGCATTTTTTCCTAGTTTTTTCGCCCATCTATAAATAGCAATTGTTGCCGCAAAGCCATCCGCATCAATATTTTTGTGTCCTAAAACAAAGATATTTGAAGAGTTAATCATAAGATTCGTTAATTCTTCACTTTTTACTCTAATTTCAACTTTTGATTCTTTAACAATTGGATCCGTTTTAGCACCAAAAAATAAAGTTTCACTATTTTTTTTAACAACAACTTGATCTCCACCTCTACTTAAAGCCAATTCAAGTTGAGTTTGCGCATCATCGGATAAATCATTCACATTCACATCATTACAAGCAATTCCCATACTAAGGGTAACCCTAACCACTCTTGAAGTAAATAAAATTTTAATATCATCAAGAATCGTAAAATTGGATTTAATTAATTTTTCCAAATGTTCTTGGTCCGTAATCAAAATATACCTAGTTGAAGTAAGGGCTCTAACAAATACCCCATTTTCATTAGCCCATTTTGCAATAGCACCAATAATCTTTCCTTCATATTCTGCTTTCGTTTGAACATCAAATTCTTGCAATGATTCTTCTAAATTATCAATATTAATATAACCTAAAACTTCAGTTCGATTATAATATTGTGTTTGTAAAAGTTCAAAATTAGTAATATCCGTAAGATACATCACATTATATTTAACTAAATACTCTATATAATATATTTTTCCATAAATATTAGCATTATACGTAACTTTTTGATTATCACTATTTTCATCAATATCTTGCAAAACATCTTGTAATTTAGAATATAATGGTGATGCTAAATCCTTTAAGTAAATGTGTTCTAAAGGACTCATAAAAATAGTTCTCGCATTTTGATTTGCCCACACAATTTTTGAATCACTATCAACAACAATTATCCCAATTGGCAATTTATCAAAAGCTGTTTCTCCTGCTTTTTTTACTTTATAAGTGATTGAATTCCACATCTTAAGTCTATTTTGCAAAGTCATCGATTCTCTTGAATTTTTTATATTTATTGCAATCGAAATTAAAATTGCTAAAGAAACAATAAAAATACCAATAGGAATATATTGTAGATAATTGTTAATATCAAGTTTTGATAAAACTGAAATTGAAAAATATGCAGACACCAAAATAATGGATGATAATATGATAATAAAAATTGTTTTTCTTTTTTCCATGTTAATACCTCTTTTGGGCATAATTGATATTTTATTATACCACATTTGCTTTTTTTATTCAACTTTATCAACATTTTTTTTGAATTTTAAATTTTTTACTAAACAAAAAATTCCTAAAAAAAAGAGAAAATAATCTAATTTTCTCTTTTATCTCCCATAAAAAATAAAGCAATAGTTCCAGGACCTGTATGCGAACCAATTACTGTTCCAATATTGTTGATGACAACACGACCATTTAGATTAGGAAATTTAGCCTCTACCATACTTGCAACTTTTTTGGCATCATCTAAACAAGCAGAATGACACATATAACATTTACCACTATAATTATAGCCATCTTGTGCATGTTCTTCCATTCGCTTTACAATTTCAACCATTGTTTTTTCTTTTGTTCTTACTTTTTTTCTTGGTATGAGACGACCTAAATTATCCATATTTAATAAAGGACATATTTTTAGAAGTTGACCAAGGAAAAAACTAGTTGTCGAAATTCGCCCACCTCTTTTATAACTTGTCAAATCCGTTGAAAAAAACCAATGATGCACATTTAATTTGTTTGCCTCAGCCCATTCATAACATGCATCAAAAGTTTTTCCCTCATCTCTTAAATCAGCCAAGTAACTCATTAAAAGTCCATAACCACTTGATGCTCCTAAAGAATCAACTACTTTAATTTTTAAATTGGGATATTTTTCTTCCAAATATCTTTTTGCAAGCATTGCTGAATTATACGAACCCGATATTCCAGATGAAAGTGTCACATGTAAAATATTTTGTCCTTTTTCCAAAAAAGGTTCCCAAAACTTAATATATTGTTCACTATTTACTTGTGAAGTTGTTGGGGTTGCCCCTTTGGCTATTTTATCAAAAAAGACATCAGCAGAAATTGACACGCCTAAATCATCAGGATATTCAATTCCATCAAGAGTATAATGAAAACAAACATATGGAATATTCCTTTTTTCTAAATATTCCTTTTCTAAATCAACAGTTGAACAACATGTAATTACAAAATTATTCATTACAATAAACCCTCCTTTAAAATAAATATTATATACTATGCTTTGTATTACAAATTCAATTATACTCTTAATACTCATTTTTATCAATATATTTTTATTATTTGAACTATCTAATTATTAAAATTAGAAGAGAATTGAATTCTCCTATTTGGAGAATACTTTTTTCAACAAAAAAATAAAAACAACACAATAGTTGTGTTGTTTTATATAACTATTCTCTAACAAATGGTAATAATCCCATATGACGAGCACGTTTAATAGCTATTGCAAGTTCTCTTTGATAAATAGCCTTTGTTCCTGTTATACGACGGGGTAAAATTTTTCCACGATCTGATACAAATCTTTTTAAAAGATCAACATCTTTCCAATCTATTTTCTTTACTTTATTGTCGGTAAAATAACAAGTTTTTTTACGCCTTTTAAAAGTTGCCATATATTTTTCCTCCTAGAATGGTAAGTCATCATCAGAAATATCAAATTGTTTTTTAACTTCATCATATTGATCGGTTTTCTTTGATTCTGATTGATAAAAGTTATTATTCTGTGGTTGTGACATAGGAGTTTGTTGTTGAAAAGGTGTTTGCATATAAGATGTTTCATATGATGAATAATCATTATATCCACCTTGACTAGCATTTTTAGGCTCAAGAAAATGAATATTATCACAAATAACCTCAGTAGCTATTCTATTTGATCCATCTTGGGCCACATATCTCCTTGTTTGAAGTTTTCCTTCCACTCCTATTTGTCCACCTTTTTTGATAAATCGACATAAGTTTTCTGCTTGCTTATTAAAAGCTACACAATTGATAAAATCAGCTTCACGTTCTCCATTAGGAGAAGGAGCTATACGATTTACAGCAATTGAAAATGCTGTAAACGAAACATTATTGGGTGAAGTTCTAAGTTCGGGATCTTTGGTAATTCTTCCTACTAAAATAACACGATTCATCATGTCCCTCCTATTCAGCTACAGTAATGTAACGAATAATATTTTCTTTAATATTAGCTATACGCTCGAATTCTTTAACAGCTTCAGGTGTTGCGGTTACATTCAACAATACATAATAACCTTTTGTTTCACCTTTAATTTCGTAAGCCAATTCTCTCATACCCCATTCTTTGACACTATCTACCGTAGAATTTTTTGTAACAAAAACGGTATTCATTTCCTCAATCAAAGCTTTTCTAGCTTCTTCTTCAACATTGGGGCGAACGATATACATAACTTCGTATTTTTTCATTCTTTGCACCTCCTTTTGGTCTTGCGGCCTTATAATAAAATATAAAGCAAGGCAGAGTACAAACATACTCATGCTTGTTTATTATATCATATTTTTATTATCTTGTAAAGTTATTACTTCTTTTTTCTTTTCACTAAACAGATTTTATTACATTTGAATTATTTCTCTTTATTTAAATACAAATTTTTCAATTGCTCTTGCAACTCCACTATTATTATTCGATTCTGTGATAAAATTAGCTCTTTTTTTAATTTGGAGGTTAGCATTTTTCATTGCAACTTTTATTTTTGCACAACAAAACATAGATAAATCATTTTCTTCATCACCAATAACCATAATTTCATCTGTATCTATATTAAGAATTTGGGTTAAAATTTTTATAGCATTGCCTTTAGAGACATGATTTGGTAAAAATTCTAAAAAATAAGGCGTACTTCTTACAATATTATATCGATTATTCAGTTCTAGAGGTATTTTGGTTTGAATTTCATCAATAGTCTTCTCTTCATCCGCTAAAATAATTTTATTGGCGTAATCCATTTTTTTTAATTCAACAATTGTTCTTTTTTCAAAATGAACTTGATTAAAAATTTTTAAATTAGCAATTTTTAAATCTTGGTTTAAACTGAAAATTTGATCTTGACAATACAAATAAATATCACCATTATATTTGTCTAAAAAATTAATAATTTCACAAATATCTTGATTAGATAACCTCTGCTCATAAATTATTTCACTATTATCGCCAATTAATATACAACCGCCATTATAAGTGATAACATAATCGGTATTATGGTTTAAATCTAATTGTTGTAAAATCTCTTTCACTCTAAAATAAGGTCTTCCACTAGCAATTATTATTTTTATACCATATGTTTTAGCTTTTTGAATTGCTATTTTATTATCTTGACTAATTTCTTTATTATCATCTAATAACGTTCCATCTAAATCTATTGCAATTAGTTTTATCATTGTAATACCTCTATTTTATATATTGTATTTTAAATTTTGAATTTTCCTGATTCTTCTATTTTTAAGAATGATATTTTTCAATAATTTTGCCAACCATTTTTAAACCTTCTTGATACCCTCTTCCCAATAACTTACTTTGTTCTTCTTTGGACATTTTAAAATTTAAAATTTTTGAACCATTGGTGTTTATTTTTATTAAATTCATATTTGAGGGAAGATTTTTTAATTCTTTTTGTAAGATTTGAAAACCAATTACTAAATCATCATCTTGATATTGAAAAGCATTATACGGAAAATTATTACATAGACCACCATCTAATACATAATCATTTATTAATTTAAGTGGTTTAAAATATCCTGGGTAACTAGCACTCATTATAATTGCTTTAGATACAGGAAAAAGATTAGGACTGATTTGATATATTGGTAAATCATCGGGAAAAATAATTTGCCTATATTTTTGAGCATTTGTACCTATTACTTTTAATTTGTAATCATTTTCTAATCTTAAATTATTAAAAGTATAAATTCCTTTTATTCTTAATAAATAATCTATTTCTTCTTCAAAATGAACAGTAGAATATAAACCTTTATCACTTATGAGATTTTTTATTTTATTAGGTTCACTTTTGACTAAGGTTTTAAAATCTAGATTGTTTATTATATAAAGCATTTCTTGTCCATTATAGCCTGCTGCTACTAAACCTGCAATAATTGCACCAACACTAGTTCCTGCAGCTTTTTTACATATAAACCCATTTTCTTCAAGTGCAATAAGGGCACCAATATAAGCAATTCCCTTCATTCCACCACCTTGAAAAATTCCAATATATTCCATTGAATCACCAATAAATTATATGATTCAATCTTTCCTTTAATTAAAAAGATATTAACTTTATTGTTAATATCATCTTAATCTTATTTATAATAGACATTGTGCAAAACCATATTAGCAACTTCTTCATTCGCTAAATATTTGATAATAGCAAAAGCAAAATCAAATGTTGTTCCCGCAGCCTTTGATGTAATAATATGATCACTTACAACAACTCTTTCATTTTCTTTATAAATACCATCAATATTTGTTTCACAACTAGGAAAACATACGTATTCTTTACCTTTCAATATTCCTACTGCATCTAAAATTAATGGAGCTGCACAAATCGTAGCAATCAATTTTTGTTTTTGATAAAATAATTTGATACAATGTTTAGTAATATTTGAATTTAAATGTGTTTCAAAGACAGCTTTGCCACCTGGTATGATTAAAAAAGCATACTTATCTAAATCAATTTCATCAATTAAATAATCTGCTTGTAATTTCACACCTGACTGAGTAATTAGATTATAATCTTCCGTTATGCTAACTAAATCAATTTCTATTTTGGCTCTTCTTAGCATATCAATGGTAATTAGAGCTTCCACATCTTCAAAATAATTAGCTAATAAAATAAGTCCTTTCATCATCTTTCCTTTCTATTTTTTAGTTTTTAAAAAATATATTTGATTTCCCTTTTTAATAAACCTTTCTTCATACTCTGTTGAAATAATAGTTTCATCCACACTTCGATGATGAAGGTCCAAACTTAAATCTAAAAATTTCCATTGTTCTTGATTAAAAGAAATGAGACTATATTCAAAGAAAGTTTGATTATCCGTCTTCATTTCCAAATCACCATTTAAAATACTCTCATATTTTTTTAAAAAGTTCTTATGCGTTAATCTTCTTTTTTCATGACGATTTTTAGGCCAAGGATCGCTGAAATTTAAATAAATTTTTTGAATTTCCTTTTGATCAAAGAATTCAAGAATTTTTGTTGCATCTTCATTAATTAATTTAATATTAGATAATCGTGATAAAGATATTTTTTCAACTGCTTGCACAATGACACTATCAAATTTTTCTAAACCAATATAATTAATATTAGGATTATGATTAGCATGTTCTAATAAAAATTTTCCCTTACCCATTCCAATTTCCAAATAGATAGGATTATGATTATTAAATAGTTCTTGCCATTTTCCCCTATAATCTTGGGGATTTTTAATTACCAAATCTAAATGATTATCAATTCTACTTTGAGCATTTTTGACATTCCTTCTACGCATCAATTTCACCCAAAGACAAAATGGCATCAATATAAATTAAAATACCCTTTAATAAACTTTCAATTGCAAGATATTCATCTTTTTGATGTGCCAGTTCTACCTCCCCTGGAAACCCCATTCCGTAAGCGACTCCTTTATCTAAGATTCCTGCATATGTTCCACCACCTACTGTAAATGGTTTGTTAGTAGTATCACCAGTATTTTTTACATATGCCTCATATAATTGTTTTACAAGTTCATCATTAGGACTGATATAATGCGGTTCCTTATACGTTTTGTTAGCAATAAAAAGATGATATTTTACAAGTAATTCGTTAAATACTTTATTAAAACGATTGATATCATAACGAACTGGAAATCTACTATCTAAAGTTACTCTGATACGATTACGAGAAATTTCCATTATACCAACATTGACTGTAATTGGTCCCATTTCAAAATCATCATAATCTAAATTCATTTTTTTCAAATAGGGATCATGATAAAAGTATGTTGCTAAAAAATCAATCAATGGATGTTTTGAATAATTTTTTAAGAAATTACACATATGAAGCCCTGCATTGATGCCCTTTTCTGGTTCCATCGCATGAGCAGCAACTCCCTCAATGATATATTTATCATCTTTAACAAAACCTTTTAGAGAATGATTAGAAAGATACTCATTAAACTCTTTTTCTAAGTTCACTTTGAGAACTGCTTCAACTTCATCCATCACAACATTATAACGATTGCCACCTGTAATTGATTCTACCACATCATCATCAAAATCTTTTGTTGAAAGATCAAAAGACATTCGTCCTTTTTCACCATAGACAAGTGGAAAACTACAATCTGGAGCAAAACCGATGGAAGGCATCGGATATTTTTTTAAATAATGTTCAATTCCACGCCAATTTGTTTCTTCATCTGTTCCTAAAATTATTTTTATTTCTTTTTTTAATTTAATATTAGCATCTTTAATAAATTTTAAAGCATAATAACTGGCAATTGTGGGACCTTTATCATCGGTTGCACCTCTAGCATAAATTTTGCCATCTACTATTCTTGCCTCATATGGTGGATAAGTCCACTTATTTCCTGCAGGAACTACATCTAAATGGCATAAAATACCGACTGATTCTTTTGAATCTGAAGTTTTATAACTAATTTCCCCCGCATACCCTTCATCATTTATGATATTAAAACCATCTTTTTGAGCAAGTTCTAACATATATGTCAATGCATCATTAATATTTTTTCCAAATGGCATATTCGGTGTTGCAGAATCATAATCTAAAACACTTGGTATTCTCAATAATTCCTGAAAAGTTTTAATAATCTTCTCTTGATTATCATAAACAATCTTTTTAAAATTCATATAATTATATTCCTTTCGTATAAATCTCATTTTTATTGTCCATAATAAACTGAATAGGAGGTATATTATGGATATTAGTATTAGAAAAGCAGTTATTGATAATTTAAAAAATGCAACAACTGATGAAGTCTTTAAAACTATTGAAGATGCAACAACTACTAAAGAGGAAAAAGTATTACCAGGTCTTGGAGTTTTATTTGAAGTACTTTGGAAATCTTCAGATGCATCTTTTAAAGAAACACTTGCTACAAAAGTAACCCAAAACTTAAATTAATAACGAACAGAAGTCATTGTTTTATTATAATAATGACTTTTATTCTTTTATTTGGTCCGCAAATTCTTGCGAAGAACACTTGATAGTATTTCCTGTAATCATTACACCAATTCCTTGATTTTTAATACTTTCTAAATTGACTAAGTCTACATCTTTAACAATGACACTCACTCTTGATAAATTTTTGGTTACTGAGATAATATTATCATCTCCACCAAAATAATCTAAATACCGAATTGTCGAATTATTTTTACTTTTACTTACACGTTTTTTCTGTTTTAATAATAATTTTATAAAGCATACAACAACTAAAGCAAAAATTGGAATAAAACAACAACCGAATACAATAAAAAATACTAATCTCATTTGAGGATCGGAAACTAAATCTAAAGATATCATCATACAATCTTCCTTTCATTATATTTATATTATACGCTATTTTACCAATTTTTGCAAGTAACATGTGATTTATAGGTAATAAAACAAAACATTTCAAAATCTTTTTCATACTATACATTGAAAGTGAGGTGCAAATATGGCTTGTTTTGGAAATGGAGTAACTACAACTAGTACTAGTACTAACATAAGCAATGCCAATAATGGTACAATTGCGCAATTATTAAAAAGAATTGATCAATTACAAAAAGAAGCGATTATCGCTAACGCTACAAATCAATGCGATAACTGCATGATTTCATCCATGTTTAATACTAAACCAATTGCAATATATATTTGTTGCAATGGCACAAGATTTGAAGCAGCAGTAGGAACTACCGGTGAAACTGCTAACTTATTTAGAGTTGAAGAAGTTAGAAATGATGAAACGGTTGTTTTAAGATTACTTACTGAAGATGATGCTACTGGTGAAATAACTTGTACAACTTATACTATTGTAGTTAGAATCTCTTGTATTGGGGTTGTTCAATGTTTTGATCCTATTAACTGTGACACTCTTTGTTCACAATTAATTTAGATTGACAAAAACGTACCAGTAGTATAAGACTACTACTGGTACTACCCTTAGCCATATTCCTTATTTTTCAAGACTGCTGGAAACAGCAGTTTTCTTCATTAAACTTATTTTAAAAAGCACTTTTATAAGTGCTTTCTATCTTATTTTATTTTTATCCAAGAGCTATATCTAAAACCATCATTAAAATAAAACCAATCATTACACCAATTGTACCAAATTTATCTTTCTTTGATGTTTTGCCCGATGGAATCAGTTCTTCTGCCACAACATATATCATAGCTCCTGCTGCAAACCCTAATACAAATGGTAAAATTGGTTTAATGAATGTTACCAAAATGGCACCTATTACAGCACTAATAGGTTCAACCATACCACTTGCTTGACCGTAAAAAAAAGCTTTTTTTCTTGAAATTCCCTCACTTCTTAACGGAACACTCACAGCCATTCCTTCAGGAAAATTCTGTAAACCAATACCAATTGCAAGAATCCATGCTGAAGCAAGCGATGCACCTTCAAGACCCGTGGCAATCGTTCCAAATGCTACTCCAATAGCTAATCCTTCAGGAATATTGTGCAAAGTAATCGCTAATACAAGCAAAATTTTTCGACTCCAAGATGAACTTATTCCTTCAGGTGTTTCTTTATTTATATGCATATGTGGAATAAAAACATCAATTAAAAAGATTAATAACCCACCAAACAAAACACCAAGTCCAATTACCAAATAACTAATTTGATTCATTTCATCAGCTAATTCAATTCCAGGAAGAATTAAACTAAAAAACGATGCTGCAATCATTACACCTGCTCCAAAACCAAACATCAATGACATAATTTTATTTGAAACTTTCTTAAACAAAAAGACCATTGATGCACCCAAAGCAGTAACAAACCAAGTGAATAAAGTTGCGTAAAATGCTATTTTGACATAATAAAAATCCATACTACACCTCCTATGATATAATATGGATTCTCGATTATAATTGTTTGTATTTTTGGACTATTTACTAAATATTTTTTTTATTGCATTTTCAATTGGTAAAAAGATAAAAAGAATAATAGCAAGTGTTATCGTTCCATTAATTAAAGTTGCTGGAATGCTTAAAAAACCAATACCAACAGAATAGGAAAAACTACTTCCCCCAAGAGTTGCTTGTTTTAAAACCTTATAAATAAATTCACCAAAAATATTTATAACAATTGCTATCGAAGTTGCAAGGCTTGCAACTTTTAACTGATTTGGCATCTTTCTTGATAAAATTCCTACTAAAATAAGAAAAACTCCATTAATAATACTGAATACATAACTAGGCCAATCAATTGATTTTTCACCTATATCATTAATTTTTAATAGACCACCATTTTTAATTGCTACAATCATTAAACCAATACCAACTAACAATAAAATGCTACCTAATATGAATAATATCATATTTGCTCTATTATTTTCTTTTTTTATTAATCTATTATAAATAAAGCCAACAATGCATCCCATTAACAATTTTAAGACAATTGTTCTTGTGATTGACCAAATATCATACCCTGCAAAAATATCATATAATCCCATTCCAATTGCACCAGAAATTCCTCCAATAGGTCCACCAAAAAGTAAAGCTGAAATAATAACAATAAGATTACCGAAATGAATCATTGGCTTACCAAGAGGAGATGGAATGGGAATAGAAAACATTACTGCAACATAGCAAAGAGCACTAAGTATACCTATTAATGCTATTTTGATAATCACTCTTTGATTAGAATTCATTTTTTTAAAACTATCACTTAACATTTCATCATCTCCACCATACTATTTTATAATATATTATACGCTTTTTTTTAATTTATGCTCAAAAAATACTTATAAATTATATTGTGATTTTCTTCGTTATTTTTCTAAATCATTAATATCTTTCACTAAAGCCCGATAAAAAGCATCACCTAATTGTAAATATCCTTCCATATTAGGGTGAACACCATTGGTTCCAATTCTTTCAGTTATCTTTGATCTACTATTTACTGGCTTTTCAATACTTGGCATATTATATTCACTATCAAATTGCGCCTTGCAATCTACATATCGACAATAAGTTTTATACTCTTCTTGATTTACGAAATTTTCTAAACATTTATTATAATTAAAAGCCGTAGAAATCGTACCAAAGGTATCACTATATGGACCATTTGCTCCATAATTTGCAGCAATCCCACCATTTACAGAACAAATAGGAATACCTAAAAGAGTGATATGAGCATTAGGAAAAGCTTGATGAATTTTATGAATCAAAATTTTGGCATAATCTAAATGACGATTAAATTCTTGATCATATGGACGATATAAACCATTCCATGTCAATAAAATATATACTAAATCAATTTTATCAACTTCTTGTTTTTTAGCATATTCTTTAAAATCAATCTCTTTGGTTTCATTATGCCAAAAAGGATTACCTATTTCAAAAGTAAAATCATCAATAAAGATTGAATCGTGATGAATTCCACCATAAAGATGAATAAATTCTTTTTCAACTAGAGGACTAGGAGAATAATTATTATTTCCCCGTTTAAATTTCAGTCTCTTCTTTTCTATACTTTCCAAAACCCATTCTAAATTACCAGATGTCCAAGTACTATGCTGATCATTTTCATCAAGATGATGGTTTTGAACGCGAACCCAAATAGGAGATTTCATACTTACCAAATCATTTGTACAAAATGATTTCCAAGTCCAAGAACCATATCCCTCATAACCAACGATACTTCCATCTATTTCTTTTTTACAACTACCTATCATATAAAGACTATCATGAAAACCGTTTCCTAAAGGATACCCACCAGTTTTTGCAAATCTCCGATAACCTTCGCTTGGCCAAACACCATTAAATGTTAAACTATCGCCAATACATAAAACATTTAATCTCTCCTTAGGTTGATGTGGTTGTTGAACATGTAAAATAGTTGTTTCTTCATCTATGATTTGATGATTGTTATCTAATAAAGTAATTGTTAATGGATAGTCACCAACATCTTGTGACTTAGGAGTAAAGGTATAATATCTAGGATAAGGATGACCTTTTTCACACCGAATTAAGATATAATATTCATAAGGATTATTTAAACAAATCACTCCTCGATAAAATAATTCAAATGTGTCATCAACAACTAAATCATACTCATTTGCCAAAAAGATATATTTCATTATTTTCCCTCCAAAATCATTTCAATATATTCAACTTCTAAAATCAATTTATTTTTTATTGTTTCATTTGTAATTTTATTTAATTCTGTTTTGACTAGACTGATATCTATTAAATCACTATACAAAAGATTGTAGAGTTTGATTAATTCTTTACTATTTGACATTATTGATGTATATTGATAATAATTGGTTATTCTATCTAGCATAGATTGAGCATATTTTTTTCTGATAGTATGGGAAGCATCATAAATTGTTGCATTATACTCTCTTTCTAACATCATAAAACCACTCATAATTTCTTCTGAAGAAAAAATATTTTTACAAGAAAATTCATTAAAACCAATTTGTACATATTTAGAAATCAGTTCTATTTGCTCACTTATTGTAATCACATTACCACCTGAATTATCTGGAGAAATACCAATCACAATATTGGCATCACCATTTACAGTTTCAATAAAAGATTCCATTCTTGATAAAACATAAGCATTTGACCCACTATAAATCATTGGATCTAAATTATCCACATAGCCTTCTTTTATCCATGTCCCAAAATCTTGGGCATATGTTTGTATTGCTCCTGATAAACTAGACATCACGGCTGCACTAATCATCATATTAGGATTAGCCTCTTTTATTGCTTGACTCATCATTTTTACCATATTTGTTACATTATCAACTTTAAACGTTTGCCACTTATCTCTAATCTCATCACTAGTTAAAATTAAGTCTTTAATATTACCTTCTACTTGATAGTTTTCTTTGAATAAACGCATTGCTGATTCTGTATAACCAAAATCATCAATTAAACTACTATCAGTAATATTACCACTAAAAGTATACAAATTGCTTGCTGGATACCTAACAAAATCATACTCAATACCATCTAAATCATAATTGGTTGCAAGTTCTTGATATACATTTACTAACAATTCTTGAACCTCAGGATTCGTAATATTATAAAAATAAATGTTCCCACTATTATTTTTACCCTGATAATCCAAAGAAACATATTTACTAGGGCTATGATTTGGTAAATAACCATCACCACATACAAAGGTATTACTCCAAGCAACAACTCTAAGATTCCTATTATGAGCCTCGCTAATGAAACATTCTAAATAATCATTATAACCATCATACACAAAATGATTTGCTTTTAATTGTGTTAAATATTTGGATGGATAAATGGTTCCACCATTAAAATTTGTATTGATATAAATTGTGTTAAACCCCATTGCTTTTACTTGATTTAAAAAAAGACATACTTCATTTTTATTATTTTCAGGATATCCAGTTGCTCTCATTGGATAATGCCAAAAAGCTTTAACTTCTAAAAATTTGGTTTCAATAACACCAAAATGGAGTTTGGCTAAATTGTTTTTTATCTGAGTTACCATTTGATCATCATACTGCACAAGAATAGTCGCAAAATCGTCTAATACTTGATTATATATGGAAAATAATGTTTGATAATCTAGTGCTAATAAAGTATTGTAGGCCTTTATTAATTTTTCTTTTGCCAAAAAAATACTTTCTCTCAAAGAAATTAAACTATTTATTACTGCACTTCGATATACATATACTTTTTTCTCCATTTGATTATATACCATATAATCACCAATTTGAATATTTTTTTGAAGTAAAGTTGATGCAGTACCATGTCCTGATAAAATCATTCCATTAGCTGGTAAATCAACCAAAGTGTTAGATTCAACTACAAATCCATCTTGGTCAATTGCAATCTCATGTCCATATGAATTACACTTACGATAATTTGATGAATCATAGGCATGTAGTTCATTAGTTCCTCTGTAACCACCATAGATGATATTATCAATTGTAATTATATGGTTTTCTTGAAGATTAAACCCTTCAAGAATTTCCGTAATATCAAGAGGATCATTTAAACTGAAATCATTAACATAACTTGTATAATTTGATGTTTTTATCTCAATATACATCAGATATTCCTCTTCATATATTTTTATAATCTCTCCATTATTTAATTCAATATAAAAAATAATATCAATTATTGACGATTTTTCAAATGATGTTGAAATAGAAAGGGAAAAAGAATTATTTGTATCTAATTCATAGTTAACTCTTTCATCATCAATATCAACAAATAAATTTTGAATTTGCTCATTAGAACGATTTTCTATTATCCCATCTAATAGTAAAACATGTTCTATATTTGAGAAAACCGGATGAACTACTTCAACATCAATATTATTTTTTTCATAAATTGCTACAATTGTAGTGTCTTGCTTTACTCCTATTACATTTTGATTCCAACCAACAAAAGTATACCCTTCTATTATTGGGGCCTCTGGATATACAAAAGGACTCATATAATTTACCGTTATCTTTCCAATAATATTTTCATCAAAACCAATAAAAGTAACACTAAATTGCTTTATATTATAGTAAGCAATTATCTCTATATTTTTTGTAGCATACTCTTCGTTTGAACTCCATGATACAAAATTATACCCTTCTATTACCAAAGGATTAGGATATATAATCACATCTAAATACGCATATTCTTTTTCATCAATTACCTCACCAAATTGCGTTTGAAACGTTACATGGTAAACTTTTTTCTCATATTTGGCCGTAATTATAAAATCACTTTTAGCATATGCAATATCATAATCCCAACCAATAAACGTATAGCCTTCTATCACGGGAGCTTCTGGATATATAATTTTTTCATCATGAACAACCTTCTTGATTGCAATAAGATCACCAAATTGCGTTTGAAAACTTATCATATGGGTTACTTCTTGATAAAGGGCTATAATAGTTACGTTTTCACAAACATATTGAATGTCTTGATCCCACTTCATAAAATGATAGCCTTCAAGGGAAGGAGGATTAGGGTATGTAATCATATCATGATAATATACTTCCTTTGATTGAATTACCTCACCAAACTGAGTTTTAAATTCTACAGTATAAACCTTTTTTTCATAAACTGCTTTAATCATAAGATTATCAGTAACCTTTTCAATATCTTGATCCCATCCTATAAAAGTATAGCCTTTCACTTCTGTTGGTTGGGGATATATCAATTTTTCATTTTTTTGATAAGTTTGTTCTAAAATAATTGCATCATCTAAACCTATAAATTTAACATTAAAAGTTTGATTATTGTCACAACTACAAAGAAAAAATAAAAATCCTAAAAACACAATACTAATTAATTTTTTCATCTTTCTCATATTCCTTAAAAAATTTTATTGTTTTGTCAATTGTATCATCAAAGTCAGTTAAACTCAATCCTAATATATCTTTTAATTTACGATTATCATAATTATAATTTTCATTAATTGTTTTTAAAACAAATTTTGATAAATAAGGCACAAAAGGAATGCAAAGATAGGCTATAAAAAGAGGTATTTTCCATATTCGCTTCTTTCTTCCTAAATGTTTATTAACTATTTGATAAAACTCATAAATTGTTACGGGAAATCCTGTTAATAAAAAATCTCCATCAATTTTTTTATCTATCACAATTTCTGTTGCTTTTACTACATCATCAACATCAATAAAGTTATAGCCTCCTTTTACCCCAAACTGCATTTTTCTATCCAGAATATCTTTAACAACTTTACCAATGGATGAGGGCTTATAATCATTTTTTCCTATAACCGCAGATGGATATAAAATATTTATCTTAATATTTGGATATAACCGTCTCATTTTTAGAACATATGATGTAGCAAGGGCTTTTGTATGACTATAATTATCACTAAATTTATCAGCAAAAATTTCCTCTGGTTCCACAACTTTTTCATCGTTTTTTTTGTATATACAATCTACCGAGCTAAAATAAATAAATCTTTCAATATTTTTATTCATACATATATCAACCAGTTTTTTCGTCAATTCATAATTTATTTTATATGTTTCATCCATTTTATTATTCTTAATATCAATCACTCCAGCAAGATGAATAACAATGTCATTTTCTCTAATATGATTATCCAAGAAACTATCATCAAAAATATCACCGACAATAAATTTAGCATGGAGACCCTCAATCGCTCGATCCATTCTTCTAGTTAAAATGACCACTTCTTTATGATTTTGAATTAAGCTTCTTGCTAAATTATTTCCAATATGTCCTGTTGCCCCTGTAATTACATATGCCATTTTTTTCTCCTACTTTTTAATTTTTACTGTATAATCAATCACCATTACATCATTTTGATCTTCTAATTTTATTTGATAATTTATGATTGATGATTTAATTTTATCTATTTTTATTAATCCTTCTTCATCAATGGATTCATCATAATTGATTAATGAGATTTTAACATCACTAAATTCTTTCAAAATTTGATATTCAACATCAACGAACTCCATAAAATAGTCCCATAAATGATTACTTCTTAGTGTCATTGGACAAGGTTTACCACTAAAAAAATGATGAGGTTTAACTCTATCAATCCCTAATTGATTATCAATGAGAAGGTGAGCAACTAATTTAGCACATCGATGCCAAGTTCTTATTAAATCAGATCCTTCATTGACCATTGTTTCAATGCCAATACTATTCAAGTTACCTCCTCGATTTGCGATGAATCCATAAGTAGCATTATAATAGGTAGGTCCTATATAATATTTACCATTTATTAGGTCCACTCTAATTCCTGCATCATTTATTTTGATATTACTTGTTTGATATCTTTGACCTTCATATGCATTAGAGGGTGCAACTTTTGATTGTTTGATATAATCTGATGCATACACTAACTTATCTTCATCTTTTTCAAAGGTAATGATAGGAATCCTAATTTCACTTTTTTGACCATTTATCATATAAAAATCATCTAAAATATCAATGTTTGGATAAGGATCAGTTCCTTCAACCCCTGTATCAACAAGTTTAAATGGTACAATTAAACCATCTCCAGCATGATAAGCTATTTCATTATCAGGAATTTGATGATAAATCTTTTTACTTCCAACAGAATAGTGCCAACTTGTACCATCACCACCATTTCGAACATATTGTGCATGAGCATATTCATCAGCACTTTTTGCAACAGAAGCTGTATCATGAATGACAATATATTCTATACTTTTTTTAAAAATTCCCGGACGATTATTATGATTGCTTTCTTGATTAGAAGGAGCAAAATAATCTGTAACTTCATGTCTTCCAAACCAAAATTTGGAAATACTTTTAATAAGCGATACCTCATAATTGTATTGGTATCCATATACCTTAATCTTTGTGAAAGACAATTGTTTTTCTGATGCTTGGTCTAAAAGTTGTTTTAATTTTTCTAGTTTGTTCACAATTACACCTACTTCATAGATTTATTATTTATTTTAATTATACTATTAATATTTAAAAAAAGAAAGAAAAATGAAGTTTAAAAATTCTTATTTCAAATTTCAACAATATTTTTTTATTTTATGCTATAATATCACAAAATAAAATGTAAATAGAATAAGGAGTTAGTGATGAACCCAACTATTATTGGAATTGCAGGAGGAACTGCATCAGGAAAAACAACAATTGCTAAAAGATTATATGATGAAGCATTAAAAAATGGCTCTGTTTCCTTACTTAAAATTGATGATTATTATTATAACAAAGATAAGATTCCTCTTAGCAATAATGGTAAACGAAATTATGATCATCCAGATTCTTATGATTCATCTTTAATTCTTGAACACCTACAAAATCTTAAAAAGGGAATTGCCATAAATAAACCTCTATATGATTTTGTTACTCAATCAAGAAAAACAATAACAGAAAAAATTTATCCTTCTAATGTAATCATTGTTGAGGGAATTATGGCATTTGCTATAGACAAACTCCTAAATTTATATGACATTAAAATTTTTGTTGATACACCTGATGATATCCGCTTTATCCGTCGTCTCCAAAGAGATATGACCATTCGAGGACGAAGCCTTGACTCAGTAGTATGTCAATATTTAGAATCTGTAAGACCAATGCATCATGCTTTTGTTGAACCATCTAAAAAATATGCTGATATCATCATACCTGAGGGTGGTTATAATGATGTTGCCTTTGATATTTTAATGAGTAAAATTGAAAAATTGCAAAAATAAAAGATTATGGTAATCCATAACCTTTTATTTTTTTAGTTTCAAAATACCCCATATGATTAAAGCAATACTTGCTATAACAAAAACAACCGCTAAACTCCAAACTAAAATAGCATTAGAAACAATACTAGAAATAAAAAACCACGTACCTACTGTTATTAAAGTAACATTTAAAAAAACTTTATAAACCGGATATTTTGTAGTTGTTGATCCTCTGTAATAATACGCTCTAAAAGATTCTACAACACCTCGAATCCAAAAAGCAAGACCAAGAATTTGAACACCTTCTGTAATAATTGTCATATTTAATACATCTGATAATATACAAGTAACTGCTATGATTGTTAGGACAATCATCTCAATTAAAGTAAGAATTAATACTACACCACTTGACTTTTTAGCAACCTTTACTAATAAATAATAATATACATATATTAATAAAATAACTCCTATTACAATTAATAAAATAGTATTTCCAACGTCTGTTACTTTAGGAATCATTATAATACCTAATGCCATTGAAATACCAGCAAGAATAAAAGCTATGATTGCTCTAAATAAATTTTTCTTCATTTTATCACCTCAATTTTATTATAAACATTTTTTTAATCTTTAAACTGATATTGGTATAAATTTGCATAAACACCATTTTTTTTAATTAATTCATTGTGATTTCCTTGTTCAATAATTCCATTTTTATCTATAACAATAATATTATCAGCATTTTTAACAGTGGATAAACGATGAGCAACTACTAAAGTTGTTCTTCCAATACTCAAATTTTCTAAAGCTTTTTGAATTTGCATTTCCGTTACATTATCTAAAGCACTAGTTGCTTCATCTAATATCAAAATTGGTGGATTTTTAAGAAAAGCTCTTGCAATAGATATTCGTTGTTTTTGACCACCTGAAAGTTTTACTCCTCTTTCCCCAACATACGTATCTAATCCATCGGGAAGTTCTTGAATATATTCCCAAATATTGGCTTTTATTGCAGCATCAATAATCTCATCCTCACTTGCATCAATTTTACCATAAGCAATATTTTCTCTAATGGTTCCTGCAAACAAATAAACATCTTGTTGAACAATCCCAATATTTTTTCTTAAAGAAAATCGACTATACTTTTTAATATCGATATGATCTATTTCGATTTGACCACTATTGATTTCATAAAATCTTGGCAAAAGATGACAAATGGTTGTTTTTCCTCCCCCTGATGGTCCTACTAAAGCCACAGTTGTGCCTTTATTTATTTTAAAAGTTAGATGTGATAATACCAAACTATCATAACAATCCGATTCATTATTTACATAACTAAAACTAACATCATTAAAACTTATTTCTTCTTTAATATCATCTAAATCTATTGCATCAGGATTATCTTCTTCCTTTTTATAATTTAAGACTTCCATAAATCTTGCAAAACCAGTCATGCCACTTTGAATTTGTTCAAAGATTGAAATAATTGTTCTAATTGGCATAATAATATTATTAATATATAAAATTAAAGCGGTAAATTCAGCTCCATCAATATAATTTTTAGAATAGAAAATACCACCAGAAACTAAAGCAAGTAAATATAAAAAATCTGTAAAAAAGGTCATACCAGATCCAAAAATACCCATTTGTTTATATGCACTTGATCTTGCTTTTTTAAAATTTTCATTTCGTCTAGCAAATTTCTCGTTTTCATATTTTTCAGTTACATAAGCTTTTGATACTCTAATTCCTGATACACTACTTTCTACCTGAGCATTGATTTTACCGGTCTCTCCACGCATCTTAGTAAAGGCATTGCGCATTCCTTTTCTTGTAAAAACAGCATAAAAAATTATAAAGGGAACAACTGAAAAAATAATCAGTGTTAACCAAGGATCAACCGAAAGAATCATCAAAATACAAGAACCTATTAAAGTTATTGTTGCAATAAAAATATCCTCTGGACCATGGTGTGCAAGTTCTGAAATATCCATTAAATCATTAATTAATCTTGACATAATTGTGCCCGTTTTATGATCATCGAAATAGGCAAAGGGAAGTTTTTGAAGATGTTCAAACATCTCCTTTCTCATATCGCCTTGAATTCTGACACCAACAATATGACCCCAATATTGAATAATAAAATTTAAAATAGCTTTTATGATATAAATAAAAAATAAAAGTCCTCCCAAAGCTAAAATTAAATTTATTTTTTCTTTTTGTCCTGCTAACTCCTCAATAATATATTTTGCAATGAGAGGATACACTAAATTACATATGGATAGCAATAATGCACAAAGCAAGTCAAATAAAAATAATTTCATATGGGGTTTATAATAAGAACAAAATTTTTTAAACATACATTTCTCCTCGTATTTACTAATTATCTTACTATTCTACTTTATGATTTATATGTATTATACCATATTATGGAAAAAACTGTGCAAAATAGCACAGTTTAATTATTGAATTATTATCATAAAAAACATTGCAGAGAACTAATATCTTTTATAAAGAGTTGTTAAAAAAGCAATGTATAAGGCTAATTCACTCGATAAATATTTTTTTTCAATTCGATAAGTCCAATTCCCATTGATTGTCGAAGGAGTATTTATTCTTGATTCAATACCAAATCCTAAATAATCTTGAATCGGTATTATTACCAAATCACTAACACTTCCAAGAGCGACTCTTATCATTTGATCACAAATTTTATCATCATTTTCAAGCATTATATATTCTCTTACCAAATGTTTCTTTTCTTGAGTTAAAGAATGAAACCAAGCACGAAGCGGCATATTATCATGTGTTCCTGTATAAACAACACAATTTTTAATATAATTATGAGGCAAATACATATTGTCTTTATCATCGTCAAAAGCAAATTCTAATACTTTCATTCCTGGAAAACCAGTTTTTCTTAATAATTGAAAAACATTTTTTGTCAAAAATCCTAAGTCTTCCGCAATAATCCTAATATTTGGTATTTCTTCTTTTATTGCTTTAAAAAGGGAATAACCAGGTCCTTTTTCCCATTTACCATTTTTAGCAGTTTTATCTCCTGATGGAATCGCATAATACGATTCAAAACCTCTAAAATGATCGATTCTAATGACATCATATAATTGGGTTGCTTTTTTAATTCTATTCGTCCACCATTTATAATGGTCAGTCTTCATTATCTTATAATTGTATAACGGATTACCCCATAGTTGTCCTTCTTCACAAAAAGCATCAGGTGGACAACCAGCAACTTTAATTAATTTTAATTCTTTATCTAATTGAAAAAGTTTCGTGTTTGCCCAAACATCACAACTATCTAAAGCAACATAAATGGGCACATCTCCAATAATTTCTATTCCACATTGGTGAGCATAATTTTTCAAAGCTTGCCATTGTTTATCAAATTCATATTGAACAAACATCCAAAAATGAACATCATCTTGATGATTTATATAATACTTCTCTAATATTTTTTGATTATAATAACGATATTGAGGTTTCCAATATTGCCACGATACATCATTATGATAAGATTTTATACTCATAAATAGAGCATAGTCATTTAGCCAAGTTTTATTTTCATAAATATAATTATCCAAAGAAATTTTGTTCTTTGGATAATTTTTATTATGCAAAAAATTATAATATGCTTTTCGCAAAATATTGTATCTTTTTTTATATAAATTGGCATAATCAATGATGAATGGAGCATCATTTAAACAAGATAAATCTTCATCATTTAATAATCCATCTTCTTTTAAAAGGTCCAAATCAATAAAATAAGGATTACCCGCATATGCACAAAATGATTGATAAGGTGAATCACCATAAGATGTAGGTCCAAGTGGGAGAACTTGCCAATAACTTTGTTTTGCTAATTGTAAAAAATTTATAAAATCGTAAGCTTCTTGTCCAAAAGTACCAATCCCATATTTACTTGGTAATGCACTTATTGGTAATAAAATTCCACACTTCCTCATCATATCACCTTTTCAATCAATTATATCTATATTTTAAGTATGATTACATCTTTTATATCATTTAATAATACGCGGTTTGTTTCTCCATTTTGAATGGTTATCAATTCGTCATTTTCAATTTTGGTTGGTACTCCTTCAAAAGATTCATTGTTTCTAGTTTCAATTAAGCAAGGTATTGGATGCCCCTTTTCATACATTTGAATTATATTTTGAATCTTTTGATAAAGTAACCGATCAATGGTTCTACCCCTATTTCTTTCTAGTAAAACCTCATCAGGAATAATAGTTGGAATGGTTGAAGCATTAGTTTTATTACTTGCTTCTCTACTATCATAATATTTTTTAGAACCATTACTCAAAATTGGTGTTGAAACCGTATGAATAAACATCAATGGTTCAGGTATTGTTTTTCTAATATTTTTATCATTTTGCATTTAATCACCACTATTATATATGAAAATAATAGGTTATTTATTAACTTTTATTTATTAAATTTTTATTCTTTTGATAAATATAAAAAAGTCCATCCAATAAAATATTCTCATCATACATGCAATCAATTTCTAATAAATCTTTAATAATTTTAGCATATCCACCAGTCAAAATAATATTTGCATCATCTAAAGCTAATTCATTTTTGAATTTTTTGATGAGACCTTCAATCATAGCAGTATGTCCATAAACAATCCCACTTTGAATACAAGATATAGTTTCATTACCAATTACACTACTAGGCGCTTCGATAGCTGTTCTTGACAATTTTGAAGTCGTACTTATTAGACTATCTAAACTACCTCTAATTCCGGCACAAATAGCGCCTCCAATAAATTCTTTATTTTTAGTAACAACTAAAAGTTTAGTGGCCGTACCCATATCAATAATAATTGTGGTTCCTGGATATTTTATATACGCTCCAACTGCATCACATAATAAATCAGCACCGAGTTGTTTAGGATTTTCTAGTTTTATTTGTAATCCACTTTTAAGACCTGGACCAACAACTAAAGGTTTGATTTTATAATATTTCTCAATCATATTGATAAAAATATAATCTAATTGAGGTACAACACTAGAAATAATTGCCCCTTCAATAGTTTCAGTAAAGGTATCATCAATTGAAGCATTTATTTTTTGAAAATAATCATCTTCAGTTAATTTAGAATTCGTAACATATCTAAATGTTTTATGAATCTTTTTATTAATAGCCAAACCTAAAACAATATTTGTATTACCAATATCAAATAATAGTATCATATTCATTTTCCTTTTTATTATTTTATTCTATTTAAATAATTATACACTATTTGAAAAAAATTAGCAAGAAAATGACGATTTTAACATATATGCATTAAAAAATCCCTCATAGGAGGGATTTATAATTTTAGAAATTATTTGCTTTTACTTCAAAATAAGCTTGTGGATGGAAACATACTGGACAAACTTTTGGAGCTTCTTCACCAATATGAACGTGACCACAATTACGGCAAACCCAAACAGTAATTCCAGCTTTTGCAAATACTTGAGCTGTTTCAACATTTTCTGCAAGTTTACGATAACGTTCTTCATGTTCTTTTTCTACTTTTGCAACACCTTCAAATTGTTTTGCAATATTTTCAAACCCTTCTTCACGTGCAACTTTTGCAAACTCAGCATACATATCAGTCCACTCATAATTTTCTCCTTCAGCAGCAGAAATTAAATTTTCTTTAGTAGTACCAATACCACCTAATAATTTAAACCATAATTTTGCATGCTCTTTTTCATTATTAGCCGTTTCTTCAAAAATTGCTGCAATTTGTTCATACCCTTCTTTTCTTGCTTTTGATGCAAAATAAGTATACTTATTTCTTGCTTGTGATTCTCCCGCAAATGCAGTCATTAAATTTTGTTCTGTTTTACTTCCTTTTAATTCCATTTTAATTTTCTCCTTTTTATTTTCTTATTTTTTTTCTTGGCATTTGGAACATATGCCATATAAACTAATTTGATTTGATAAAATCTTTATATTATTATTTATTTCTATTTCATTGACAACATCATTAAGATTTATTTCATTAATATCAAGAATAGATTTACACTTCTCACAAAAAAAGTGTGAGTGCTTTACCAGCATTTTATCAAATCGATCACTATCACCTGGAACATTAATGCGTAGAATTTTTCCCAATTCTACTAATTCATTTAAATTACGATATACTGTTCCCAGACTTATTTTAGGCATTGTTTGTTTTGCCCGTAAATAAACCATATCAGCAGTTGGGTGATCACAACTAACTTGTATGATATCGTATACTAGATTTCTTTGAATAGAATTTCTCATTTAACTCCTTAAATAGTAATAATTACTATTATTAATATTATATCTTTTATTAATAAGAAATGCAAGTAATTTGCAAATGTTTTAAAATAAACACAATCAACTTATAAAGTTTAAAAGAGAATATTATACTTTAAAATATTTACTAAGAAATCTATTTATTGTTTAAATTTTATTTGTATATTTTTTGGTAAATGGAGGAGAGTAAGTTATTCTTTCATTTGAGAAAACAAATGTGAACTAAAAATTTATTAAAACATCCAAATAGTATAAATCGCCTAATTAAAAAGATCATTTATCAATATAACTAGATTATCTATTACTTATAAGTTGAAATTAAAAGAACTAATCACTGTTTCATATTCATATACAAACGCTTTGATCACACTTAAATTATCAATACTTATTTAGATTTTACTCTTACTTAAGATACCTTAAATGAATAAATCAAATTATTTTTATTAAAGGGAGGAATAATTAGAATTTTTATTTAACCTACAAGTTTATGTTAAGATCAAACGAATTATATTCATTGTATAGGTAAATTTTATACCTCTATTATGTAAATCCTTTTAAAGAAGTGATTTATACAATTGTTCAATATCCTCAATTGAAGTTTCTCGTGGATTGCCAGGTCTACAAGCATCATGAAATGCTGATTTTGCAAGAAATGGAATATCAACCTCCTTTATAATGCCTTTTAAAGATGGAGGTATTCCGACATCATTTGCTAGTTTTTTGACTGCATTTACTGCTGCTTCTCGGTACTCTGCCTGTGACATTTCATCTACACCTTTTACGCCCATTGCCCTTGCAATTTCACGATATTTGTCTTTTGTCATCGGTGCATTATATTCCATTACTGTTGGCAAAAGTATAGCATTAGCAACACCATGAGGTGTATCATACAATGCTCCAAGAGGATGTGCCATTGAATGTACAATGCCCAATCCTACATTAGAGAATCCCATACCAGCAATATATTGGCCAAGAGCCATGCCGTCTCTTCCTTCTTGTTCATTGTTGACGGCGCCTCTTAATGATTTAGAAATGATCTCAATGGCTTTCAAATGAAACATATCTGATAATTCCCATGAGGCTTTAGTAATATATCCTTCAATAGCATGAGTCAGTGCATCCATTCCGGTTGCGGCAGTCAAACTCTTAGGCATTGTAGACATCATATCCGAATCTACAATTGCTACAATAGGAATATCATGGGGGTCCACACAAACAAATTTACGATTTTTTTCAGCATCAGTAATAACATAATTTATTGTTACTTCTGCTGCTGTTCCTGCAGTAGTCGGAATTGCAATAATCGGAGCGGCTTTATTTAAAGTATTTGCAACCCCCTCTAAACTTCTAACATCAGAAAATTCTGGATTAGTAACAATAATTCCAATTCCTTTAGCAGTATCAATAGATGAACCTCCACCAATTGCAATCAAATAGTCAGCCTGAGCCTTTTGATACGCCTCAACTCCTTCTTGCACATTTTCAATTGTTGGATTTGCTTTTATATTAGAATAAATTTCATATGGTAAAAAATTATCATCTAACACTTTTAAAACCTTTTGGGTTACTCCAAATTTAATTAAATCTGGATCTGTACAAACCAAAGCTTTTTTTAATCTTCTTGATTTCACTTCATCACTAAGAGCCTTGATAGACCCACTACCATGATATGAAGTCTCATTTAAAATAAATCTATTTGCCATAAAAACCTCCTTATTCAACTAGGCATTTTCATTTTAACATAATTTTCCAAGTTTGAAAAGAGGTAATCGGCATTATTTAGAAATATTTCAGAATAATATTAGTTTTATCTCTCACAACTAACTTTGCTTTTGAGAATTTCTTGGTTCAATTGATTGATTTCATAAAATCGATATCCCCCAGAAAAGTTATAACAATGAAAGCCATTTTGCGATAAAATTCTACAAGCAAGATAACTGCGCATTCCACTTTGACACATAACATAGATGGTTTTATGCGGTGATAATTCCCCTAGCCTTTGCCTTAATTCATCAATGGGTATATTTATGAACCCTTCAAGATGTCCTCTAACATACTCAAATGGTGTCCTAGTATCTAATAAAATGACTGCATGATTCTTTTTTATTTGTTCTAATTCCTCAAAATGAAATTGTTTAACAAGACCATGTTCAATATTTTCAATTATATATCCTACCATATTAACTGGATCTTTAGCAGATGAATATGGTGGTGCATAACTTAAATCCAAATTTACTAATTCAGTTGCTTTAAGCTGTGCTCTCATAGCAGTTGCAAACACATCAATTCTTTTATCTACACCCTTTGTACCAATAATCTGAGCACCTAAAATATGTAAATTATTCTTATTGTATAGTACTTTTATCGTCATTATATCACCATATGGATAATATGAAGCATTAGAATTTGGAGATAAAATAACCTTTTCATAATTGATATTCAATTTTTTAGCCTGTTTTTCAGAAATACCAGTACTAGCAATCGTCCAATCAAAGAGTTTTAAAATCGAGGAACTTTGAAATCCTTGATATCTACTATTCAGTCCACATATATTATCCGCTGCGATTCTAGCTTGTTTATTGGCAGGACCTGCTAATAAAATAAGTCCTCTTTCATTTGTAACAAAATTATTTACCTCAACAGCATCTCCCACAGCATAAATATCTTCAATTGATGTTTCCATTTTTTCATTGACAACAATACTACCCTTTATTCCTAGTGTAATTGAAGTATTTTTAATAAAACTAGTCTCAGGAATAACACCAATTGTCATTAAAACTATATCAGTTTGTAAAATCATCTGATTATCTACAAAAACATTCAATCCTTTTCCAGTATCTTCAAATTTTGATACAACTGTATTTAGAAAAAATCTAATACCTAAATTCTTTAATTTCACATGAACAAAAGATGCCATATCTCCATCTAACTGACCAAGCAATTGGTTACTACCCTCAATTAGCGTAACTTCTAAACCTAAGTTAAGTAAATTTTCAAGCATCTCCATTCCAATAAATCCTCCACCAATAATAACAACTCGTTTAGGATTTTTATCTTGAATAAATTTTTTCATTTTAAAAGTATCTTCAACTGTTTTTAAAGTAAATATTCTATTACTATCCATTCCACTAATATTTGGCATAAGTGGCTTAGCACCTGGTGATAATATTAATTTATCATATGTTTCTTGATATGTTTCATTCGTTAATACATTTTTTACCACAACATATTTTTTATCCGAATTAACTGAAATAACTTCATTATTTACTCTAACATCAATACAAAATCTATTTTTAAAACTTTGTGGTGTTTGTAAAATTAGATTATTACTCTCTTCAATTACATCACCTATATAATAAGGAAGACCGCAATTGGCATATGAAATATATCCGGTTTTCTCTAAAATGATAATTTCAGCATCTTCTTTCAGTCTTCGAATTCTAGCAGCCGCTGTTGCTCCTCCGGCAACTCCTCCAACAATTACTACTTTCATTTGAACCTCCTAATTTCTATATTATAATAAATATTATAACATACGAATTATTTTTTCACAACTATATAAAAGGAGAAATATATAAATACACTTTATAAACAATCTCTCATTCCTATCCCACCAGTTTTATACTACCTTATATGGTAGATTTAATTTTTTAAATACGTTTAGTTTTTATAACTCTACGTATTTATGTTATCATATTTTTCTAAGTTGTTCAATTTCTAATAGATATTATTTAACTGATTTTTTTTCAGGCGAAGTTGAGGCTCATGTATCCATTTTTTCTATAATTAGACCTATTGATTTTTGATTATTTGTTCAAAAGAATTTTTCAGTAAACCAAATACCTTTTGTCTTACTGCCATAGGGTGAAAAATCTTTTTTCTCTTGCTAATTTTTAAGAAAAATCAGAGACTTATTGACTTTTTCACCTTATTTTTGTATCGTTTTTATTAAATCTTTATTATTTTCAATGATTTTCCTATTTTTTCTTGTTTTGTCAAAAGACAAAAATGATTTCAACCATGACAAAACTACTAAACTTTTTTAATTTTACACTACTTAATTTAATCCCATTTTATATAATCAGTATCTTTAAAAAATCTTTTTAATAAAAATGTTAGATAATATGGAAAAGTAAACTTATTATCTTCAAATCCAATATTACCACCTGTAAGTTTAATTCCATAATTTATATTTTCATTGTTATTCAATATTACATTTAAAGATTTACTTCTTCCTCTATTCCTTTTTACTTCAATTGGTATTATTTCATTTTTAATCCTAATTACAAAATCAAGCTCAATAGTCGCATCAGTATTTTTATAAAAATATAGTTTAAATCCAGACTTTATTAATGCTTCTGATACTAAGCTTTCATATAATGCTCCATTATATATTTCATAATTAGAATTTACTACTAAATCTTCTTTAGATTCTTCATCTAGATTTGCAATAAACAAAGAATGATCAGCATAGTATATTCTAAAATAATCACTGATTTCATAACTAGAAAAAGGCAATTTTAACTCTTCTAAATTATATGCTATATTTATTATTCCTGCATCTTTTAACCATTCTTCAGTTCCTTGATATTCTCTTGCACGAGCTCCATGGGAAACTTTTGAAATTTGGAATTTATGATTGTCTTTAGAAAGTTGTGTGGAAATGTGTCTATAAATATTTTTTACTTTCGCTGAATCTAATCCTTCAACATATTTAGTTATATCATCTTCATAATCTTTATATATTCTTTTTTGAACATTAAATGGTTTTGAAAACGTACCATTTTCAATAAACAAGTTAACAGCTTCAGGCATTCCACCAATAAATATATAATCTCTATATAATTGTTTTAACACATTAAAGTAAGTTTCAGGAAGTGGCTTAAGTTCTTTCATATAACTATAAATATCATCAATTTGACTTTCATCGTATCCATTAGCCCACAAATATTCTTCAAAATCCATTGAATACATTGTATATTCTTCTTTAAACCCTACAGGAATACTTCTTATTTTTTTATAATTTACGCCAAGTAAAGATCTAGAACAAATAACATCAAATCTGCCATCTTCTGAAAAAGTTTTAAGTGATGTTGTAGCATCAGGATATTCTTGAATTTCATCAAATAATATAAGTGTATTATTATCTATAAAATTAAACTTTGGGTTGAATAGACTCATTTCTTTGATGATATTTTTAACTTCATAACCATTATTAAAAATTGTTTTATATTGTGGCATAGTAATAAAATTTATCTCAATAAAAGATTTATATGTTTTACCAAATTCTCTTATAGATGTAGTTTTTCCAATTTGTCTTGCACCTGAAATAATAAGTGGTTTTCTATTAATATTTTCTCTCCACTCTTTTAAAAATAAATCAACTTTTCTTTTTAGCATAATTCCACCTAACCTCAATTATATTATACACATTTTCGTGTAATTTATCAAGCGTATTAATCACATTTTTGTTAAATTAAAATCATGCAAAATCACTTTTTTGTATTATTCTTATACTCTCCATTCACTGTATACACATAAACCATCTTTTAATAATTCATATTTTGATAATGTTCCATTTACTGTAACTATTACTAATATTGCTTTATCAGTTAATGACTTATTAATAATTAAATCAACATTATTTACCAATACAGTTATCTCAAATATATTATCTATAGTAATATTCTTCATAGTATCATCACCTTCTGTATTTTTTGGTATAATAAAATGCTCACAAGCATAACTACCGGTGAGCATTTTATTCTTTTATTAAGTTATATTTGACTGCTTGATTAATTATAGGTCCGAGTCTGTAGTTTGCATCCTATCAGTACTGAACAAAAAGTGTCGTGTTTTAGTGTGTTTACACTATTTTTCTCTAAAAATAGAAAAAAGCCTTCTAAAACGTTTAAATTTCAGAAGACTAATTGATTTAATTTAATGTGTATATATACTGCATAATGTTGCATATTTAAGAAACATTTGGGTAAATGTTGCACGTTTATAAGTATCCATTATTAATGTTTCCTATAGAGAAAAAGAGCTAGTATTTCTACTAACTCCAATTCTATAATTATTCTTCTATGGTTAATGTTATAAATATTCTAACTCTATTATTTAAATTATATGTACCAACTATTAAAACTTCACAAGGCCCTGTTGATGTAACATTACCCCAATAATTTAATAACACTTCCTCGTTACTTTCATTATTTACATTCCAATTGTAATATTGAATCATCGGATATGGACAATTAGCACTATTTAATTCTAATTGATATTCCCCATTTTCTTCACTATATGAATATGACATCTCCAATTCTATTTCAATTAAATCTTCCTCTTCATCATTAAGAATTGTAAATACTTTGTAATATAAGATACTAGAATCTGCTTTTAATACTGCATATATTGTAACAGTTGTATCTTCATCAATTGGCATACCAAGTACAGTACCATAATTTGTTACTTTTGCAACACTTTCATTACTTGAATACCAATCATAATCTAATCTAGACATAGGGTCAGTTAGTCTATCTTCTACCATTAAATATATATTTCTTGTGAAACCTTCAGTAATATTATAATTATCACAAAGACCATTATTCAAATTAACTTCACTACCTAATTCATATCCTTCATAGTAAGGATCTGCAACTAAAGTATCTGCCATATTCATTGTATAATCAACCATTCTTCTTAACGCATAATTGATATTTACGTTATCTTCATTTTCAGCATATCCAAAATAATATGTGCCTGGATTTAAAACAATTGTATAAACTGGACTACTATTAGATGAAGTGATTTCATTTATATGTACAGTTTCAATATAATAATAATTTATACCAGGTTCATAACCAGGATCTCTTACTTTTTCAAAAACATAGACTTTAATATTATTATTGATTATTCCACTTGTTAATATATCTAATTGAATTTCAGAACGATGGCTTATAGTCACTTCTTCAAAATAACTTTGCGCATTACTATTTTCAAAAATCACATTAAATCCAATTACTGATAACGAATTTAAATAGTTAATGTTATTTGCTTCAATACTTTCTACATTAAAAGTAAGTATAGAATAATTATTTGATGGTAAAGTTACATCTATATAATATGTACCATTTTCAGGTAAATTAACATATATTATGTTTTCGTTTTCATTTGATTGAGCAAGTATATTCAGTTCATTTACTGAATACATACTTAATAGGTTATTTCTATCAGCATCAGTATATACTTGGATTGCATATTCTGGATAAATCACATTAGCACCTGCATATAATGTGAATTTATAAATGCCTGCACCTTGATTATTTGTATATTTAAGTCTAGCATGACACATATCATTTTCTGTTAAATGCAAACTAGATGAAATATTTGTTCCATTTGTTGAATTATAAGAAATAGCAGTTCCATCAGTAGGATAAGCAAGTTTATAATTTATATTAATTGTACCACTAGTTGTAATCGTTGAATGTTCTATACTTAAATAATAAGTTCCTTTATTTAAATAAGCAGTTAATGAATTATCACCACTATAAGCCATAGTCATATCTGAATTGTAAACAATTATTTTTGAAGATACATCGGTTACAAATTTATATGACCTTGTACAATCAGCAACTAATTTATATAATTTATTATATCCAGCATTTAATGTAACACTTTCTTCTTCATCTATTAAGCAATTTAAATCAATTTCACTGTAACTAGTGTTATTAGGTACTATTTTACTTTTATAACTAGACCAATATACTTTATTTTTATATTCAGCAATTCTATTTTGTGGAACCACTATTTGTAAAGATGTTGAACATCCATCAAATGCATTACTTCCTAAATTAGTTATACCAGTAACTGCTCTTACAACTATAACTGATGTTAAACTTGAACAATTTTCAAAGGCTGAGTCATCAATATATTGAACACTACTTGAAATTGTTATACTTGATAGTGATGAACACTCTTTAAAAACAGATGAACCAATTTCTTCTAAATATAAAGGTAATTCAATAGCGCTTAATTGAGTGCAATTTAAAAATGCAGAATCATTAATTTTTGTAATTTTTTTATTATTATAATAGTTAGGAATTATCACTGAATCATCACTTTGAACATTTGTAATGCCATTAATTGTATACGTGTTAGTTGTTTCATCTAACATAAAATCAAAGAAATATGGAGTATCACAAATCACTCTATTACTTGGGTACGGGCCCGTAAGCATACCTGTTGTATTATAACAATAAATTTCTATACCAAATTCTGATGAATCTCCTAAAATAGTTAATATGTTATTCCATTCTGAATTTGATATTTCATATTGGAATATATCATTATATGCTTTTGTAGATATAACATTATTTATATTGTATTTTTCATTACCATTAACATCGTAAAATTTAATCTCAAATTGATTTAAAGGAGTATATTGACTTCCATTAATTTGCCATGATATTACTGGAGGATTATAAGTATCAAATGAAGATATAGGGTTTAGTTTAGATGAGATATGACAATTACTTAAAATTTCGCCAACTTCTTCATGGTATGTTGGATAATTTGCTAGTAAATTATCCACAAACTTTGATATTGTTTGTATTTTTTCTCCATTTATATATCCCGGCTTGATGGAAGATAAAAACATTTCTAATCCATCTATTTGAAGATTATATAAATTATTTAAAAATAAAGTAATTGCATCTTCTTGACCTTCACAACAATTTGTTTTGTATTTGAATATTGTTGTATTTAATGGGTGAACACCTTCCAATCCAACAGTATTTAAATTTGTTCCCGATAAATAATAATCATTCCAGTAATAATCTTGTACAATATATGAAAATGCTTCTGCCCATCCTTCTGACCAAGCAAATTTTGTTCCAACATTTTTACCTTTCCCATAATTTGGATCACTTATATGATCTTCATAGCCTAAATGTTCTGGATTTACACCACCATCAACACCGAATATAGAACTTATTGCATAAGCCGCATAATCTGCCCAAGAAAAGGGAAATAAATTCAAACTAGCATGTACAAAATGACCATATTCATGTAACATTGTTTCCCATTCGTCTCGTAATCCACCTATACACATTAATCCTGATTGCAAATCATAATCATAATAACAAAAGGCATTAGTATCCATATTTGAACCATAAAACGCAGGATATGCTACGTTCACTTTATTTGTAATATTAATTCCTTGTTCATTAATAAATTTTTGACCCATTGCGAGACTTTGAGCAACTTTAAACGATCTATTTAAGACGTTTGATTCTGCTAATCCACCTGGATCATCTAGTTCAATTCCATATGGAATTTGTATTGTTCCAAAGTCTCCATTTCTATCAAAAAAGCCAACATTTATCGAATTAGTAATTACACTATAAGACAAAAACTCTTCAATTATTCCATCTACAATACTCCAATCTGTTAACACTTCTCCGGCAAGGTCTAATATATTAAGCCAGTCCTTTTGAATTTTAAATGTTTTACTCTCAGGACATATACGTACACGAAGTTCTATACCATTAAACATATCAATTATTCCACTTACCGGATGTAATAATTCTTTCCAACTTAATGCATCCGTAAAAACATAATCACCATTATCATCTGTATATCCCTCTTCTAAAATTATTGATGTCAATGGACTATCATTATTATAATAAATATAATATAATTGCACTTTCATATATTTTAAAGGAATATAGTCTCCATTTGAAGTAGGTTGCCATTCTAAATGAACTTTAATACCATCTTCCTCTGGATTTCTTGATGAACTCCTTAAATTTTCATTTGGAACAATATGATTTATTGCACTTGAATTATATAATCCGTATTCTATTCCTATATCATCCAAGCCCAAATTTCCTAATTCATATTGAGATTTCATTGCTTTATTCCAAGCATCATCTAATGAAATATTACTAGTATATGTCATTCCAGCAAACGAATAAGAAAAAAATTGATCAGTACTTGCTATAGTGATATTTGACTCATCATCAGATGCATATACAATCAAAGAATTGCTAAAAACAACAGAACCAATGGTCAATAAGCAAATTAATAATAAAAATATCTTCTTCATATGGCCTTCTTTATCTTGCATACATATATACTAATTTTTTTTCTTCGTCATAATGGTATTTAATTTCAATACCATCATACTTACTACCAAAGTCCAATAAGTACTTATTATTGATTGAATCATAATAAATTGGAACAACTGCAAAATAAAATTTTTTACTATAATTTTCTGTTGATTCTTCTATCCAATTTATATATTCAGGTGTTAATTTTAATTTAATACCCTCATTTTCTTTAGAAAAAATAGGTGGTTTAGAATTAAAGAAATTACTTTCTCCTAAATTTGCTTTATAATAATCTGATAAAAAGACTTCTTTATCTATCTCTTCAATAAGAATGCTCTTTTCAAAGTTTTTGTAATCATCACAAATACTATTTGATGGTTGTCGCTCTAAATATATATAACTTGCAAAACAAATTAATTCATATTGTTTGTTATCTACACTATTTAATAAAGATTCTATTCTTGCTTCATTCCATCCATATTTAATATTTAACATTATATCATTTTTTTCAAAATAAAATCCATCAATAATTTTAGTTGGATCTCCATAAATCTCATATATTATGTAAGCCATTTGATAATTAACATTTGGTTTAGTATAAAAATGTAATTCTGTCTTTTCCTCTCTTTCACATCCAGCTAAACACATTATAAACATTAAACTCATAAAAACTAAAAATACTTTCTTTATTTCACATCACTCCTTTCAATCATATTAACTTTATTACTTAATAATACATTTTCAAAGATAATCACCATATTTAAAAAATAAATCTTAATCATGTGTAACACCTCCCGTTATTTATATTATATGTTATAAATACAAAAAACTCCCTTATTTCTAAGAGAGCTTAATAATATCTTTGGTTATGCAATTCTAAATACTTTAAGTTAATTATTACAACCATCTTAGAGTATGAGTTTTTCTCCCACACCTTTATTATACTAAATAATGGTTTAAAAGTAAATATAATTGATTATGTTTCTTAGACTTTTGCAGCTTTTGCTGGGTGATTTTCTATATATAAATTTTATAATCACATCAATCATTTGTACTTATATATAATATCAAAATTATAGTTCTTAGCAGCAAAAGAACAAAAGCTGCAAAAGATATTTTTTTGGTGTATTTCTTAAGTATAAGTTATCAATCGCTCAAATTTGGTCCACACCCTCTTAACCTTGAGGGCCTCAGCATTTTCACTTCAAGAATTAAAGTCTGCTACAACCCTTTAAATAGGTGCTGAAATCTGCTCTGGTCTATGAATCGTTTGTGTTTTTGATGTAGTATATCCAAGAAATAAAGCAATGGCTAATACATGTATACTTCATAATAATTAATAAGATTATAATCCAATTAGTGAATCTAAGTGAAACCTAATATGAAAAGTATCTATATATTATCTTCTATAGAATAGTTTTCTATTTAAGTATTACTTGCTATCGCTATTTCTTGGATAAATAAAAAGAGGTACACGTCAACACACATGGTGTACTTCGCATACCTCTAAATTTAAAACTAGTTTAACTACTTAATATGACTCATGGTATATTTTTTAAATATTCTAAACTTTATAAGTAACATCTATTTATTTAGGGGTTATTTTTTTGATGTAATATTACTTAAAAATATTTATTACTACTTTATTACCCAGTTTATCACCCACATTAAAATTTAGGTTCGATTCCCCATACACAATCAAAACACATACATTCGAATCCCTTAAGAAAAGATAAACTCTATAAACACACAATTACATCTATTTTTGATGTTAAACTCTATAAAATTTTACTAAAAACCTTTAAAATACCACCTAAAATGCAAAAAAAGCCTTCATTAGTGAAGTGAACCCCATTTAGTTCAC
>FR890814.1:0-240639 GCA_000433035.1 Staphylococcus sp. CAG:324
ACACAAACTTGCATCAAGATGATATCACAAGTTTATGTTTCCATCCATCTATTTGTTTATAAATTTTGTAAGCTGGGTATCCCAGTTACTTAAAACACGGCTGTGTCAATCGGCTTTTGTGAAGCAGACTGAAGCACAGCTTATCCCGTTTCCAAAAATGTTATTTTTTACTAATTTTTACTACATTTCAATATCAACTCCCTTCACTATTACAGGAGATTTCAACTCCATTTTGAGAGGGTACTAAATAAATTTTCTTCAAAATTATATTTACCCCTTCAATAGTAACGGACATTTGTAGTATTAAATGCAAGGGTCTAATTTGAAAAAAGTTTATAAAATTTATATACCTTCAATAGTAACAGACATTTAATGTGCTAAGTGTCGGGGTAAAAACGAAATTTTTTTAAAACAAAAAAGAGTGCAACTATCATTAAGATAGTCACACTCCCGCAAGTTTGTGTTAATAATTATATTATTTTGTTATTTTCTTTTGTGAATATTTTTCAATTATTTTAATAATACTTTTTCTTTTATCAAGATGTATTTCAGAACCATCTGTGAGTTTAATTCTTATTGCTGGATTCTTCATAATAGTTGCTACTTCAATTGTATCAATTTTTTCCCAACCGCTTTCCTTAATAGTTCTTCGTAACAAAATTATTTTAATACCTGTTTCATCAATATAAACCTTCTGAAAAATCCAGTAAAATCCTATAAGAAAGTATAAAAATATTAAAGAAAAACACAAAACCAATATTATCCATCCATCGTTACTTCCGTGTTTAAGACTTAAAAAATATCCAAACAATGCAGGGATAAACACTATACAAATCCCACCAAATGTAGACAATGTTTGAAATAAATTTTTATAAAATTTTTGCTTTAACATCATCAACACCTCCTAACATTTAAAATGCAGATATTAATTTACCAATAAGATATGACGTTAAATCATAAGCAGCTTCTGTTCCACCAGCAATCATTCCAGCTAATAACCTTAACGCAAATTTAGAATTTAAATCTGTGGCAGCTCTTCCCATAGACCCAGCTATAGAAGACATCGCAGATCCCATTCCAGCAAATATATTCAATGAACCCATAACTGCAGAGGTAAGTAAAGTTTCTCCCCAGTTAATATTTACATTTTTAAAGCCTGATTCGTGCCAATTTGTGTAAACTGTTCCTGCTAAATTTCCGGCAAAACCTCCAGCAAAAGATGCAGTTACACCTAGTGCTAAATAACCCATACATGCAAGATTAGCAACTTCAGAAGCGGCGGCAAACGCCATTCCTCCTAATCCGGCACCAACTCCACACAATGCTCCAGAAATAGCTCCGCCAATATATCCAGCAGTGAAATCTCCACCATTAGCTTCAGTAACATATCCATTTATTAACGAACCAGCTCCAGCGCCGATTAAAGCGCCTCCAATAACTCCACCAATCCCTGCTGTAGCAACAGTTAAAACAATTCCACCAACAATAGCCGCTCCACTAATCAACCAAGCCGCCCATTCAGGTAAATGTCCACTAGGGTCTGAATACATAATTGGGTTATTCATGCAGTAGCAGTATAAGTTTAATCCGTTGATAGAACTTGGATCTAAATATTCAATTGAATCTGGGCTAATGAATCTTCCCCATTCAGGATTGTAATATCTAGAGTTGCAATAGAATAAACCAGTCTCAACATCATAATAATATCCACGATATCTAAATGGATTGTTATGTAAAACAAAGATATCAATTTCTGTATTTTTTTCTGGACTTAATTCTTTTTCTACACATTTACCCCATCCATCATATTCATATTCACCTATTATTCGATTTTTATACATTATCTTACTTACATTGCCTAAGATATCTTTTACTATATTATACTTTTTACCTTGATATTCAATTCCTACTAATCCTTCTATATCATAGTAATACATTATTTCATTTGTTATCTGATTCTCTAGATTTCTCCACTCTTCTTTTATTATTCGATTTCCATCTAGATAATATATTTTAAAATACTCATATATTTTTTCTTCATTATTACCATATCTTATACTATGGCTTACTTTTTTCTTATAACGAATTCCTTGATAATTGTAATAATATTCATTTTCATATTGATGATAGCATTGTCCTTCATCAATGCAATACTTATATTTTTTCAATTGATTTCTTTCATCATATTCTAAGGTTCCTTTACCATCGTTTATGATGTTACCATAATTATCATACTCTATTTGATATATTTTATCATTTTCCTTAATGTTTGTCAAGATATCCTTATTATAAATAAACCGCTTAATCTCTACATTATCCTTAATTATTTTTTCTACCATTCCACTTTCTTTACCATATTGATACTCAATTACACTTATTTCATTATCATTTTTTGTATGTGTTTCTTTAATCAATTGATTTTGATAGTCATATTCATATTCTACTTCTTTTTTATCTAATTCTACTTTTTCTAATTCTATTTTATCTAATTCATCATTATTTAAATCACTCTCTAGATATCTTTGCCCTTCTTCTTTTATTTTTTTTATATTTCCTGTTTCTTCATCATATTCACTTTCATATATAATTTCCGCTTTGTCTTCTTGTTTTTCTTTTTCTACTTCTATTGGTACATATACTCCATATTTTATTTTATTAATTATACCTGTTCCTTCTTTGTATTCTCTTTCCTGTCTTATTTCTGCAATAATATTATTTTCTGTTTCTTGTTTTTCTTCTACACTAGTCTCATTTATTATTTCTTTTTTCTGCTTTCTTTTTAATCTTCCTAATTCATCATAACAATATTCAAAATCATATATATCATTTTCATCACCATCTATTTCATACTTCGTTTTTTTAATTCTAGGATTGAGATATTTTGGATCTTCTTCTCCATTATCCTTTACAGTTATATATCTTATATTATTTATACCAATTTTATATTCTCTTTTTTCATTTTCTACTACCTTTATATCAAGTGGATATATTCCTTTACAATGGCATTCCACTGTATTATTTTCATCATCATATGTATATTCATACAATTTTTCTTCATATGGATCTTTTATTCGTGTTACTCTAGATAAATTATCGCTATAACCAACATATTCATAAACATATTCGATTTCTTTTTCGTCATTAACAGTTTTAAATAGTTTCCCATAAAAATCATAATAATTCGTAGTTATTTGTGGATGATTTTTTTCTAGATATTGTTTATATATTATACTATTCAATTTATTTTTTTCTTCTATTATTTCTGTTTCTAATATTAGATTCTTATTTTTATATATTTTTACTGCTTCACCAAAACAATTACATATCATTCCATATGTTCTTCCACTTTGATCAGAAAAACTTTTGATTCTACCTTTATTGTCATATTTTATATTATTTTTACTATCCACATTTCCTTCTGGATAATTTCGGTATCTTATCTGTGTTATTTTTTTATCTGAATCATATGTAAACTCTGTAGTGCAATTTCCTTTGGTAGTATAGCTCAAGAACATTTGTGGTTCTTCATACTGATAATATGTTGTTATTCCATTTTCTGTATATGATATAACATTTTCTCTTTGACTTTCATCTTCTTCTTGATAGCCATAGTTTATTTTTATGATTTCCTTTTCTGGGTTTTCATTATTATACATTTTAATTTGCATTAAATTACCATAATGATCATATTCATTTTCAGTTACTATTCCATATTCATCTATTTGTTTGTATAAATTACCATCTTCATAGTACCATGCTTCTACTGTTGAAGATTTTATAAAACTATTACTATTATCGCTAATGATTCCAACTTCGCTTATAACCTTATAATATTGTCTATTTTCTATTTCATCATTTTTATAGATAATTTGTGTTTTACTTACCGTATTTATCTTATTTGTTATTGGCATTACTGTACTTGTATAATAATTTGGAATCCCTTGTTCATCTACTTCTAATTTGCATTCACTATAATCAATTTCCAATCTAACTTCACTTACTGATTTTACTTTCGTACCATTACAATATACTAAATCAAATTCTTCTTGTCCTTGCCTATTTTTATGATATATATTTTTATATGTTTCAAAAAGATCTTTTTCGCTCATGAAAACTTCTGCTGTAATATCTTCATAATACTTTGTTCCTTTTTCTACATATATAATACTTTTTACTAGTTCAAGGGATTTTTCATTTATATTTATTGTTGTTTCATTGCTTGCCTCTATTCTTAAATCTGCTACTTCAATTGTTGTGTCTATATCAATTCCTAAAATTTGGATTTTCATTGCCCATATATTTTCTGGCAAATTACCTAAATTTATTGGTATTCTTACATATTGCCATGTATCTTTTAATACTTTTTCTAATCTTTTTTTGTTTGTAATTTCTGGAAAATCTACCTTTTCTATTACGACTTCTGCACTGATATCACTAATTACATCTTGTTTAAATTTTATCCAAAAAGATATAACAAAATCTTTTGTATATTTATACTTATCTTCTTGAAAAATTTCTGCAAATTCTCTTATTTTCTCTTGTTTCGCATAAAATACTGCCTTTTCATATTGATATGCACAATTGGAATTGATACAATTCTCCAAGAAAAAATTAGTTGTCAATTCCCAGCCTTTTGTTTGAAATAAAGTTCGATATGATTCTTCTATATATAGTTCACCTTCAAATTCTTCTTTTTCTAATACACTAATTATTTGTCCTTTCGTATTCAAATAATATCTATAAACGATTCCTGTTTTATTTTTGATGGATGTGTGATTTTCTTCATATGTAAATTGATAAACTGCTTTATGATATGCTTCTGGCATTATTAAATTATAACCTTCTACTTCTTCTTGTTGTTTGGTCAAGTAATTACTATCTCCTATGTAACTTTCTTTTCTTAAGTCTTGTTCTGCTAAACCTTCTTTACATATGCTTTCTTTTTTCATTACTCCTTCTATTATTTTTTTAATCTTACTTTTACTATCCGAACTATTTTCAATATACACTGCTTCTAAACTTTCCTTATCAATTATATATTCAATTTGAGAATTGCTATTATATTTTATATTAATTTTTTCTTTCAACTCTTCTTCTTGATGAATTGATATTTTTTCTAACCTATTTATGCTATCATATTGACATAGGATGCTATGATTGGTATTTTCAATCCAACTTTTTATTAAATTGCCTTCTTTATCGTATTCAAAACTGATTTTCCTTAATGGCTTTCTTTTATCATAAATACTTGTTATTTTTTCTTCCTCATCATATGTTATCAATTTAATTATATTAGGATTATTTCCTGCTACTATCTGAATTAGATGTCCCTTTTCATTAAATTTCAGTTGATTTTCGTTTCCATCTTTAATTATAAACTCTTGATTATTTTTAACTATAAGTCTTAATCCACTTCCCGATTCATCATAATATCCTCTTTCTTCTTCAGTTTCTTTATATTTAATCAATCGATGGGTTTTCCAATTTCCATCTATGTATACATAATCTCCTTCTTCAAAACCTTCCATATTATATGTTAATTTATATGGAAATACAGATCCTTCTATATTTAATTTCCATCCTTTTGAATTTCCAATTGGTCTTTCTTCATAATCTGTTTTCTGATAATGACTATTATATAATAATGACACCATTATTTGGTAGTTTCCTCCACCTAATGCGAATAACGGATACTCATAAATCATTCTTCCCGTTTTAATATGAACATCAACTTTTCCTACACTATTATGATAACTTATTTCTGATTTATTAATTTTGCTATCATCCATTTTCTACCACCCTAATTCTTTTAGGACTTTTTCAACTACTTCACTATCTTTTATTAGTTTCATTGTCGTTTCACTATTACATAATACTCTTCTATTTCCTCTACCACTGATGAAAATAACATCCCCCTCTTTAGAATCAACAATTGCTTCCCTTATTGCTTGCTCTCTATCTTCTATTATCTTTGAAGAAACTTTATCTTCTAAATATCCTTTTAATTCCAAACAGATATCTAGCACTTTTTCTTTGCCATTGTCGCTTTCTGTTAGATATACATCATCTACCTTTTCTTTTAATAACTCCATTGCATACTTTCTTGCTTTTTTACGACTAGCTATAAAATCCGTCGTTTTAAATCTTGGCTCCCAATTTTGATATCCGTAACCCATTGAACCGATTACAACTTTAATTTGATTGATTTCTTTCTTATCTTTTAGCTTTTGTAAACTTTCTAATACTTTTGGTAAATGACTATCTATCACTATCATTCTACCTTTTCTTTGATAAACTTCTGATCTTCCTGGTATTTTAATTTTTTGAATACATGTATTATACTCATTGATATCAAACATTCCCATTGCTTCTAAAACAGTGAGTGCTCCTACAATATTTAATGCATTATAATCCATCATCATTTCCGTTTTTAATGCATATGTTTTATTTTTAACTTTAACTTTCATTTGCAAGCCTGCTTTTGTACTTTCTAGTTCATATAATAGACTCGTTATATCTTCTTTATTTACTCCCTTTACTGTCGCAATATAATTGCTACTATAAACATACTTTTTACACTCATTTGCTTCTAACAATTCTTCTAAAAATTCTTTATCATAATCTTCAAAACCATAGATACATAAGCTTTCTTTTTCCATTCCCTCAAAGAAGGATTTCTTTATTGCTTTGTACTCTTCTTTGCTATATTGATCTTCATTATGTAATGCATTGAAATTAGTTAATACTCTAACATCAAATGGTATATCTTTTGTTAAGCCCTTTTCAATTGCGGTTTCATTAACCTCTAACACTAAGTATTCTGCTCCATATGCTTCTACTTCTTCAATGATTTCTAATACATCATCTTCACTATTAAATGTTATTTCGCATGCTTCATCTGGTCTAATAATGGTTGCAGGAGAATCTATTTTTGCACTACTATATAATACACTTTTCTTTCCCAATCTTTTTAAATACTCATGTATTATATTAGCGACCGTTGTTTTTCCACTGCTACCTGTTATTCCGATAATTTTTATTTCTTCTTTTCTGTTTTTTTCTTTTGTTACTCCACATTTAAATTCTGCTTTTAATCTTTTTATTTTTCTTGCTTGTTTATTTCTTAGTTCTTTATTGTTTTCTAATTTTTCTCTTAATTTTGATAGTTTCATTTTTCTTTCTCCTTTGTTAGTCATCTGGGGTAATGGATGCATAATAATATTTGACACTTCCATTTAGACTTCCCAATTTTATTTCTCTATCACTAGACAAATAAATATGAACTGTAAATGTATATTCTACATAACTTGTTCCCATCATTGCGTTTAAATCCGTTGTTTCTTTTACTTCTACTTTTACTAAACTTGAATCATTTGCCTTTATCGATACTTCTATCGCACTGGAATAATTATTTTCTACTTCTATATATAATTTTTCACCATTGCTTGATGCAATTGTTAACTCATCGGTTTTTAAACTACCTTTTTCTTGTGTCCAACTTACCGCATATGTTTTTGGTAAAAAACTTGTTGATATTACTTCTACTACAAAATTTTTGGTTGTTGTTACACTTTCATATGTAATTGTTGCTTCTAAGGTTGAATAGGCATCGCTCTCTCCATTATGTACATTGGCTGTATTTCCTGTAATTGTAATAGATGTTCCCGTTTTAACTACCCATGTAATACTCGAACCATTTGATCCTGCTGATGGTAAAGTAAAATCCGTAGTTACTTTTGTATCAATTCTTAAATTATTGCTATCTTCTTCTACTCTTTCGCTTGGTGTCATTTCTCTTAATAAAACTGTTACATGAAAAACTTGTATTGCCTCAGCACTACCATAACTCACTCGAGCTTTTAACAAAGGATTTTGTTCATATAACTTTCTATTAACCTTTGCTATATTTTCTTCTATCTCTATTCCTTCTCCTTCAACACTCCATACAATACTTGATCCATTGATACCTTTTGTTGGCAAAGGAAAATCTTGTGTAATTGCTTCCACATCCACTTCTAATTCTATTTTACTTGCGTCATATTCTACTCTTTCTTCATCACTCATACTTAAAATTTCTGTTACTTTACTTCTAATTATTAAATCTAAATTTGTTGCATTTATCTGCGTACCTTCTTCATAGACTTCCCCTTCATCCCTTTTGACTTCTACTAATAGTACTTCTATTTCACCATTTTCGTTATACTCAATTTCTTCTACTTCTAATCTTCTTCGATTCGGAAATTCTGTATTTCTATCTTTTATTTGCATTTTCTTATTCTCCTTTATTTAATATTTGTTTTATAATTTGATTTGTTCCTGTGGCACTTTCTCCACTAGCAATTCCTACCACTATGGCTATCCATATATTTTCTGCTTTAAATATTATCTCTGGATTTGTTAGATATATCAATATTCCTAAAATTCCACCCACAATTGCCATCACTATTGGTATCAATTTCTTTGCCTCTTTTTTCTTTCTAAATATTACTTTGTATATTTCTCCTATTATATAGCATAGCACTACTATAATTGGTATACTTGTAAATTCCACCATTTTTCTCCTTTCTGATATCTTGTGGTTAGCTACTCCTTTTGATATCCCTGATTTGTAAACAATTAATTAATCTTTACTCCTTCTATTATACTTTTCTCTCTTTTCTTTTTTGGTACACTTTGTCCTAAATTTTTCTTTCAATAAAGGGCTTTTTTATTTAGTTTTAAGACATATTTGTCTTAAAATATTAAAAATAGTATTTTTTGTTCATTAAATATATTATTTTTTAGGATACTTTTTCCTAATTTTTTTTAAAAAAATAAAAATAGTATTTTTAAAGTGTCCAATTTTGGTGCTTACTTCAAAAATACTATTGTATTTATTATGGTAATCTGATTGATACATCTAATTCTTCTAATCTATTATTCCAAGATGGAAGGCCTTCATTATAACATTCTTCAATTAAAAACATAATTATAAAATCTTCTTGTTTTCCTCTATTTCCTATTGTATATCCTGCCTTTTCCATTAATTTATATGTGATTCTTGGATGTAATTTTAATCCTCCACATATTGCAAGTAGTTTATTTAATTCTGGTATTCTTTTTCCTTTTCGATAATTCCAAATTGTCTTTTCATCTAAAAAAACAAGTTCACCTATTATTTTATTAGATTTATATCCCAATTCTTGAATTAAAACATTTAAACATTCTCCAAATGATCCTATCATTTTATCTAAAATTTTACTTGCTTCGCTTATTTCTTCAAATGCTATATCTGTACATCCCGTAACTCCAATTATCCTACTATTTTGAATTGATTCCATATTCAATTCTAATTTTATATTTTGTTGGTTACTAGTGTTTTTACAAATATAATAGGAAGAGTATGCCATATTATTTAAATTACTTTGAAAAGTCCCAATTATATTAAAAGCTAGGCAACATTCATCAACATGTTCTCTTGCATAATCAGTTAAAACTATTTTACCTTTTTTAGATACTTGCACATATTCTTTATGGTTAATCGCAAAAAAGCCATCTGCATATATCAGTTTTCTTTCTTTCATTAATGCATCTAACCATTTATTATTTATTCTAAACTGAATGGCTTCCTTAAAACTAATCATATAAGTTAAAGCCTCATCTTCATTCTGATAATTGAAATAGTATGCTGGCTTATATTCCTTATCAATATAGCAATTGATACCTATTATATTTTTAAAACCTAATTGAAGCAATCTAATTTTTACAGCTTTTTTAGTGACTTTAAAAAAATTTGCTAAATTAAGAATTGCCCTTTCATATATTTGAGAATTTTTTAAAGTTCCATCTTGGTTTTTAATTTTTTCAATTGTTGATAAAAATTTTTCAACTGTAACTTTTTTAGGCATTAAAATTCTAGGTGTTAACGCACTTGCTTGCCATTCTAACCACTCTATTTTGTTGGATATGGACAATGACTTAAATTCTATATCTTCCTTTTTAAATACTATTGGTTTATTTTCTTGATTCAATAGATATTGTAGTTCAAAAAAATTTTTATGATATTCCCAATGGACACATTCATGAATAATTGTATTATTCTGACTTTCAATTAACTTCATAAATTCTGTTTTGTTATTGATTACTATGGTTCCACTTGATATAACTCTTTTTTCCTCATTATCCATAGTTTCTTCTGATTCAATAAAATAGGTTTTGCCAAAAATATCTTCATTTAATGGTTCATATATTATTTTTAAATTCATTTTATTGGCAATGTCTAAAACAGGCAGAGCCATTGGTTTTTCTAAAGCTTGAGGGCAATATTTTTCTAAAAACTTTGTTGCATGATAATCAAGGGAAGAAACCGAAAAATAGGGAATTAAATTTTTTGATAAATTCTTCTCTGCCTTATATTGCTTTTTTACATACTCTTCACATTTTAATAAATTCAAATTTTTTAAACCATGGTTCAGTTCTGCTTCATAGAGTAATCCTAACCAATATTCAATAATATTTTTGTTTTTTACTTCTATTAATAATTTTAGTGAAACATAAAATTTGATTTGATTACATTTTTCGCCTTTTTCAAAAGTAATTTTCATTACTTTGAATTTCTTTAAATTCCAATTATCATCATTTATACATATTTTATTCTCATTTATGTATTGAGTTATAATTTTTGTTAATTGTAAACCATACTTTTTTTCAAAATATTCTTTAAAATCCCTATATTTAGTATTCACAATGCCCCGCCTCCATATAATCTTTCAACATATTATATCAAATTATGACATTATTTTCCAATTATTTTATAAATATATTTTCTAAATATAAAAAAGGATTAATCAAAAATTAAATTTGCTTGATTAATTCCTTTTATATTCAAATATTATTCACTAATCTTCTCTAATAATAATACTAAATTATACCCTGAATTTTCCTTATAAGTAATATCAATTTTATCACCTACTTGTAAAAATCTAGCATCTAAACATAAGTTAACATCTACTTCAAAATAAACATTTTGATGCTCTTCAACCATAAATTGAATCTTATTACCCAAATCTCTAATTCTACTTACAGTAACAGTTTCTTTTTCTTCGTTACCTGAGGAAATAATACCTTTGTTAGCAAGCAATAATTCGTATTCTTGTTTAGCTGCCTCTAATGTATCACCCATTGCCACTAGCGTTCCATCTTCAACATTAATTAAAACTATCTTTTGTGATAGAACATCATTTTTTAAAACTACAAAATAAGTCGGAACCTTATGATATGTAATTAATATCGGCCAAGTTGAATCTAAATTTTGTGCTTTTACCCTCTCATCATTTTGTGCAATTTCTCTAGCACGCATTTCTGTAATACCAGGATTGCTATAACGAATACTTTCTTTCGTCTTTAAATTGATGGTAATAAACCCAATTGAAGTTTGATCATTAGAATTAGGTGATGTAATACAAGATACATAATATGTATTGCCATCTTTGATAAAATAATTGTATCCATCGCTTAACTGAAAAACTTCCTTTTTGGCAAACAAAGTATTCCAAAAGCCATTTTTATATGTCAAAGCATTATCCGCTTGTTTGGCGACAACTGCTTCATCCACTGCCCTTTGAAGCCAATCCGGTTTATGATTATCATTTAAAGCATAATGCGTCATCTTTCCACTACGAGGATCAACAACTAATACTCCATTTGGCGTTTCACCTGAAAATACACCAATTTCTTTTTTTATCGTCGGAATAACCCAATAAGGATTGCCATCATTATCAATCTCAAAATATTTGTCATTATACATTAATGTTGGATAATTGGTTCTAATATGCCGATCTAAATCTTTACCAAAGATAGCTGATGGCATATATTTTAAACCCTCTCCATCTGGATATGCAACAAGTTTTGCTTCTTGAGTTATCACATTTACTTCAATATATCCAATTGTTCCTTTATCACCACGCGATAAGGCAACAAAAGGTGTGGCATATTCAAGGGGAGTAACTCTTATTAACTCTGTTTTGTCATTACGATTGACACTAATCAAAGTAAAATTATCATAATCAATAGAATATTGAGATCCATATTCATCAAGACGAGCTTCTGCTAGACGAAAAGCTAAATCTTTATCAATACGAGGTAACAATACTTCTCCTGAATCATAATCAAAAATCGTATTTAAATCCTCACTATTGCCCTGTTTTATTTCTAATTGATTAGCATAAGCCTTTGCGTTAAAAATTTTAAGACCTGTCAAATTAAACAAGATAATTATCCCCAAAAAAATACAAACAACAAGAAAAATACCTCTCATTATTAAATGGTTTGTTTGATATTTATCAGTTATATCTTTAAATACTTTCTCAAATTTGCCTGTTCTTTTATTAAAACGATAAGTTGTATATTTCGTATTTTTATCATTTTTTTGATATCTCTTTTTGATTATAGCATAAATAATTGCTACAGGAAATGCCAACACAAGCATCAAATAAAAATAAAAACTAATATCTCTAAAATTTAAAAAGGGCAACCAAAAATACCAAAATAAAAACAAGGATAATAAATAAACGATATAAATGACAATGTAGTGTTTAGATAACCATTCACATTTTTTCTTTTCTTCCATTTTTTTCTCCTATTCATAAATCACATTTTTTAAATCTATTCTCATCTCACCAATCACATGATTTAAATATTTTTGAAAAGCCTTAGCTTCTTCTAAAAATTTTGTAAGATATTTTATTTTAATTTCTTCACTACATGTATTCATTTCATTATATTTAAAATATCGGTGAACAAGTTGATTTCTTTTTGACAATATGCTTTCTAAATAATCCATATCATCACTTGGCAAAACATCATATTTTCTGACAATTCCCATTAATTGACCAAAAGTCATATTTTCCATTTCCTCTGCTAATTTTTTAGTTTCTTCATCTATTTTTTGAAAATAAAGTGGAGAAACCTTCTTATATTTTGTAAAGACATTTAAAATTTTTGCAATTTTTGTTCCTTCAATTAAATAATGTTCTATATTTTGTACACTTTCAATTATCTTCCCTACTAAATAATATGTATCATTTTCCATAGTTTATTCCTTAATATAAATTTCTAATTCTATTTCTATATTTTTTATATAATACTTCATTATGTTCATCACCACCTATCGTATTAGCGCTTTGGTAGATAGGTGCAATTATATGATTTTCATCATACAATCGAATAACTTCTAAAACTAAACTTTGTGCAATAAAGCTGCCTATAATACTAGATACTGAACCAATTTTTGTACCTTGATATTCAAAAACACCATCTCCATATGGTACATGATTATCAATAACGATGTCTGCTAACTCATATAATTTTTTGCCATTCATTGTTCTAGATTTACTTTTTTTAGATAGATCAACACTTGTAATTACAATGAGTGGATGATGATTTGCTTTAACAATTTCCGCCATTTCCACTGGAACTGCATTAATACCTGAATTAGAAACAATGATAAACGGTTCTTTTTCTTTTTTGTTAATTGCATTGAAAATGATTGTAGCAAGACCCGTCATCCTTTCTAATTGTGTACTTCTAATTGCACCTTCATGTTGCATTAAAAAAGGTTCTAAAATAGGATTGATACCAACTAGACCACCCGAACGATAAAATAACTCTTCACAAAACATATGTGAATGTCCTGTTGCAAAAACATGTACTAGATTATTCTTTACTAATGAATCATACATTACTTTTGCCGCAAGTTCCATCTTATTTTTTTCCTCAATACTAACTTTTGTTAAAATTTTATTTACTTCTTGTAAAAAACTATCCATTATATCACCAAATATATTTTATCACAATACTATTTTTTTTTCAAATAAAGATAGCGAATTTTGATGATATAATAAAAATATTGTAATTTATTTGCAAATAAAAAGTTTTTTATTATAATGCTTGACTAGTAAAAGTTTTAAGAATTCCTCAAACTATGAAGGATATTTATTTTTAAATAATTTTACTTTGTAAGAAGGAGGGTACTAAGATAAAAGCTTGACCTTCTTTTTTTATAACATAATACAACGGAGGAAAAAAATGTCAGAAAACAAAAATTTAATTCTTGATGCAAATGATCGTCCAGAAATTGGTAAATGGTTTGCATTAAGTTTCCAACACGTCTTTGCAATGTTTAGTGCCACGGTATTAGTACCTTTATTAACTGGTTTACCAATATCCACTGCTCTATTTGCCTCAGGAATTGGAACACTCATTTACATCTTATGTACGAAATCAAAAGTACCAATTTATCTCGGATCTAGTTTTGCCTATATTTCATATATTCAGACTGCTAAATTAGCATCGGGAAATAATTTTGGCTCTGCTTTAACAGGTCTAGTTATTGTAGGTCTTGTTTATGTTGTTGTCGCTTTAATTATTAAAATTGTTGGAGTTAACTGGTTAAATAAATTATTACCTCCTGTTGTTATTGGTCCTACTATTATTGTTATTGGTTTAGGTCTTGCCGCAAATGCTGTAAAAAATGCTGGATTTTATTTTGCGCCAACAACATGTGAAATTTGTGGTAATACACCAACAGTTTTATATGATTGGCGAATGATTGTCGTATCTATCATTACAATGTTTGTTATTGCTTTTATTTCAATTAAGGCAAAAGGCTTTTTAAAAGTGATTCCTTTTCTAGTTGGCATTGTCATTGGATTTGCAGTATCTATTTTAATTGGTTTTATCCCTAATAAAGATTGTGGACCATTAGTTGATTGGCAACCTCTAAAAGAAGTCATTACTCATCCTGCAAATTGGTTTAGATTGCCAGAATTTAAATTTCTTGGCTGGAAAAATGCTGATTTAGGCGCTGGAATATCAATGGTAAAAATTGATTTTTCAGCTGCAATTTCTGTTATTCCACTTGCTTTTGTGACAATCTGTGAACATATTGGTGATCACAAAGTTTTAGGTAGTATTACACAAAAAGATTATTTAACAGATCCAGGACTTCATCGTACTCTTCTTGGTGATGGAATTGCTACTGCGGTTGCAGGATGCATTGGTGGTCCCGCTAATACTTCTTATGGTGAAAATACATCAGTTGTAGGTATGACAAAAATTGGCTCTGTTTGGGTAACGGGGGGAGCCGCTGTAATTGCTATTTTATTATCGTTTTGCAATATAATTACAACCTTGATTGCATCTATTCCTGCTGCAGTAATGGGGGGAGTATGTTTAATCCTTTATGGGTTCATTGCTTCAAATGGATTAAAAACTCTGATTGATGCTAAAGTAGATATGTCTGATACCAGAAACTTAATTATTGTTTCTGTCATGTTGGTTATTGGTCTTGGTGCTGGTACTTTAAAGATAACAAATGATATCCAATTTTCAGGTATGGCACTTGCTACAATCTTTGGTATTGTATTAAATCTCACTTTACCAAAAGAATTTGCAAAAAATAAAGATAAAAAGTGAAATAAAATTGAATAAAACAAAAGTAATTTGCATTCTATCTTAAAATAGAATGCTTTTTTGTAAACGATTACTAAATCATTTTACTTTCTCTAAAAAAATATTTAGGTTAGAATATTATTAATTAAGATATGAGGTATAATTTATGAAAGGTTCTGTACTAATTGGACAATCAGGCGGTCCAACAGCTGTTATCAATGCTAGTTTACAAGGAATTATTGAAGAAGCCTTCAAAAATCCTCTTGTAACTAACGTTTATGGAGCTCTCAATGGCATTGATGGCATTTTAAATCATCAAATTATTGATTTTAAATATGAAACAAAAGAAAATTTATCTTTACTTAAAACTACTCCTAGTTCTATTCTTGGTTCAGTTAGATTTAAATTAGAAGATTATCAAAAAAATGATGAAATTTATAAAACTATCGTTTCTATTTTTACTAAATTGAATATTAAATATTTCTTTTATATTGGTGGAAATGATTCAATGGATACTTGTTATAAAATTAGTCAGTATTTTAAAGCTATTCATTTTGAATGTATGGTAATTGGAGTGCCTAAAACCATTGATAATGACTTAGTTCATACTGATCATACACCAGGATATGGTTCTAGTATTAAATATATTGCTACAACAATTGCCGAAATATACCAAGACATTGAATGCTATAAAAAAGGTAAGGTTACAATTGTTGAAATTATGGGACGTGATGCTGGATGGCTTACAGCAGGCACAAAACTTGCTTCATTATCCAATAATGGTCCTGATTTAATCTATTTGCCTGAAGTTCCATTTGATATTGAAACCTTTTTAAAAAAGGTTAAACATATTTATGATAAAAAAGGCCATGCTTTAATTGCCATATCTGAGGGTATTAAAGACAAAGAGGGAAAATATATCTTAACATATCGTTTATTCAACAATAATGATGATTTTGGTCATCTACAATTAGGTGGAGTTGGACAAGTAATTGCGGAAACTATCAATAGAGAATTGAAACTTCCTATTAGAAGTATTGAATTAAATATTCCCCAAAGATGTGCATCTCACATTTCCTCACTTACCGATATTGAAGAAGCTTATAATTGTGGGAAAAAGGCTCTTCAATTTGCCACCTTAAACCATACTGGAAAAATGATTGCTATAAAACGTATTTCTCATAATCCTTATCAAATAACTTATGAAATGGTTGATTTAGCAAATGTTGCTAATTTTGTAAAAAAAGTTCCACAAAATTATATAACTAATGATGGATGTAACATTACAAAAGATTTTATCGAATATGCTTTACCTTTAATTCAGAAAGAACCTTTAATCATTTATACAAATGGAATGCCAACTTTTGCTAAATTAAAGAAAAAAATAATTGATTTTTAAAAGGTAGTATTATAAATACTACCTTTTATTTTTTATCGTCTTCTTCAATATTATTATTTTTTTCTTGACTATAGATTATGGCATGGTGAATAAATTCACTAAATAAAGCATGTGCTCGATTCGGTCTTGAACTAAATTCTGGATGAAATTGACAAGCAATAAACCATGGATGATTTTTAAGTTCAACTATTTCAACCAATCCAGTTTCAGGATTTATCCCACTTACAATCATGCCGGCATTTTGAATTCTATCCAAATATTTATTATTAAATTCATATCGATGGCGATGGCGCTCTTTAATGACAGTCTGCTTATAAGCTTCAAATGCTTTTGTATTCTCTTTTAAAAGACAATCATATGCTCCTAGCCTTAAAGTTCCACCTAAATTAATTCCTGTATATTGATCAGGCAAATAGTCAATGATGGGGTTAGTTGTGTTTTCACATAACTCTGTTGAATCAGCATCGCTTATTCCCAAAACATTTCTAGCAAACTCAATAGTTGCTAGTTGCATACCAAGACAAATACCTAAAAAAGGAATATTATTTTCTCTAGCAAATTTAATCGCTTGAATTTTACCATCAATTCCTCTAGGACCAAATCCTCCAGGTACTAAGATTCCATCACAGTCTTTCAAATAATTTTCAACATTATCTTCAGTTACATCATCTGCTAAAATCCAATTGATATTTATCTTTTTGCCATACCTATATCCTGCATGTTTTAATGCTTCATTGATAGATAAATAAGCATCCTGTAATTGAACATACTTACCAACAAGAGCAATATTTACTTCACCTGACAATTTTTTTATTGTTCTAATTAAATTATTCCATTCTATCATATTTGGTGCTTCTGTTTCAAGTCTAAAAAAATCACATATATACTGATCAGCACCTTGATTATAAAGATTATTAGCAACTTCATATAGTATCTTCACATCTTTTGAAACAACTACTGCTTTTTTATCCACATCACAAAAAGATGAAATTTTCTCTCTTAATTCATCATTAATATCAACCTCTGATCTCAATACTAGCATATCAGGTTGAATACCAAGTGATCTAAGTTCTTTTACGCTATGTTGAGTAGGCTTCGTTTTTAACTCCGATGCTGCTTTAACAAAAGGAATTAAAGTAGTATGAACATAAAAAGTATTATTATATCCAACATCTCTTCTCCACTGTCTAATTGCCTCTAAAAATGGTAAAGATTCAATATCACCAACAGTTCCTCCAATTTCAGTAATGATAACATCAGCCTTAGAGGTTGTAGCTGCCGATAAAAGTCTTGCTTTAATTTCATTGGTAATATGAGGAATTACTTGAACGGTTTTACCAAGGTAATCTCCAGATCTTTCCTTATTAATAACTGCCTGATAAATTTTACCAGAAGTAACACAAGATTCCTTTGTCAAATCCTCATCAATAAATCTTTCATAATGTCCTAAATCTAAATCAGTTTCAGCCCCGTCAACTGTAACATATACTTCTCCATGTTGATAAGGACTCATTGTTCCTGGATCAATATTAATATATGGATCAAATTTTTGCATAAAAACTTTCAATCCACGATTTTTTAACAATCTTCCTAACGATGAGGCAACAATTCCCTTGCCAAGACTAGAAACTACTCCACCTGTTACAAATATATATTTTGCCATTATCTTCACCATTCCATTCTAAATTTTAATACTAAAAAAAGAAAAAACCCGATACAACGGGAAGTGCGCTTTTTTAAGCGCCCTTAATATTATATAAAAAAAGAAATCATTTGTCAAATAAAATTTAACACATTTTGTCGAAAACGTTTTCTGATAATTTTTCTTTACTTTTTTTTTTTAATATATTATAATATTAGAGTAAAAGTCATATATTTCTGATAATATGGTTCAGAAGTCTCTACATTATCACCGTAAATGATAATACTATGGTAACAATTGAATAATTGCTTAAAAACCGCTGTTATGGCTTTTTACAACAAAAAATTTTTAAGGAGGACTTCTTTAATGGAAGACAAAAAACAAAAAAATGTTGGGAAGCTCGACAGCTTTTTTGGCGTTTCTAAAGCAGGCTCAACAATTAAAGTAGAAGTGTTAGCTGGTGTTGCAACATTTCTTGCGATGGCTTACATCTTAACTGTTAATCCTAATTCTATGTTATGGGGTGGTACAGCAGATGTACGTTGGTCGTCAGTATTTATTGCTACTGCTCTTGGTGCTGTAATTGGTACTTTATTAATGGCCCTACTTGCTAAAATGCCTCTTGCTCAAGCATCTGGTATGGGATTAAATTCAATGGTTGGTTCTATTCTTGGTGGAGCATTTGGATTTACCTTCTCATTTGGTAACGCTATGTTACTAATTTTAATTAGTGGTATTATCTTCTTACTTCTTTCTGTAATACCAGCTGGACGTGATAAAGAAACCAAAAAATTAATTACTTTAAGAGAATTGATTTTTATTGGTATGCCAAAACCTGTTCGTACCGCAATACCTGTTGGTATTGGTTTATTTATTGCCTTCATTGGTTTACAAAATTCTCATCTTGTTCAAAATAATGATTTTACTCTTTTACAATTTGTTGATTTTACGCAAGCAGGAGCATGGGCAAAAGGTGGCGATGCTAGAGCAGCAGTAGTAGCACTTTTTAGTTTTGTTGTCATTGCTGTTCTTTCACATTTTAAAGTCAAAGGTGCCGTTGTTTTTGGTATTCTTGCCGCAACTTTACTTGCATGGCCATTAGGAGTTACTAATATTGATTATCTTCTTGGTAAAACGGATGGCGTAACTTGGAAATTCTGGGAAAATTTTGCTAATTTCTTTTCATTTGATCCAAATAATGGTGGTATCTTCGGTGCTGCTTTTACAGAAGGTTTTAACTTTCCAAAAGATTCTTTGATGACATGTGTAATGTTAATTATTACTTTTGCAATGATTGATATGTTTGATACAATGGGTACAGTTGTTGGATGCTGTGCTAATGCTAATTTATTAGACGAAAATGGTGTTCCAAAAAATTATGATAAAATCATGCTATCAGATTCAGTTGCTACATGTACTGGTGCAATCTTAGGTACTTCAACGGTTACAACTTTTGTTGAATCTGGTGCTGGTGTTGCAGCAGGTGGAAAAACAGGTTTAACTGCTTTAGTTACTGCTATCTTATTCTTATTATCAATTTTCTTATTACCAGTATTTGCTTTTATTCCAAGTGCAGCAGCAGCAGGTGCTTTATTATATGTTGGTGTATTAATGATGTCTAATGTTAAAAATATTGATTTCTCATCACCTAAATCTGCCGTTCCTGCTTTTGTTACAATTGCAATGATGCCTTTTGCCTATTCAATTACTGATGGTATTGGTCTTGGTCTTATAACTTATGTTATTATTTCAATATTTACTTTCTTTATAGATTTGATTAAATATGCTTGTCATAAAGGTGAAAAACCTAAATGGGATATTTCAGTTGTAGCTATTATAGTAACTGCGTTATTCTTAGTATATTTCTTAGTTCCAACTGTTTAATTATGATTAAAGTTACTCATTAAATTTATGAGTAACTTTTTTTTGCAAAAAATCACTATCTATCGTTAAATTATGATAAAATACATATAATATTAAGAGGTAATTTATGATTGTTGCAAATGATAAACAATATTTATTTGAAAAAATGAAAGTTCCTAAAGCGGTGATGTATTTAGTCATTCCAACAATAATTAGTCAGTTAATAACAATTATTTATAATTGGGCTGATATCTTTTTTGTTGGACAACTAAACGATACATTTCAAATGGCTGCTATTACTATTTGTTACCCAGCTTTTATGATGACAACTGCCCTTTCTAATTTGCTTGGTATTGGTGGTGCAAGTGCCATATCTAGAGCTCTTGGCAATAATAATTATGATAAAATTAAAAAAATATCTACGATGAGTCTTTTATTATCAATTATTTTATCCATTTTATATTCTTTAATCGTATTCGCATTAAACAAACCACTTCTATATTTGTTAGGTGCTGACAATGATACCATTCATTTTGCTGAAGAATATTTATTTTGGGTAGTTATAATCGGTTCCTTACCATCTGTTGTAAATTATAGTCTTTCTCATTTAATTAGAGCAACAGGAAAATCTCAATCTGCAAGTATTGGTATTGCTATGGGAGGAATTATAAATATAATTTTAGATCCTCTCTTTATTTTTGTTTTTAAATTAAATGTAACTGGTGCTGCAATTGCTACCTTCATCTCTAATTTGCTTGCTTGTATATACTTCATCGTTTATTTAATAATTACTAGAAAAACTTCCATTTTAAATTTCTCACTTAAAAATTTAAAATGGAAAGATAAAGTAATTTTTGATATTATATCTTCTGGTCTTTCAAGCTTTTTTCTATCTTTGATGGCTCTTTTTAGTAATGCTTCTATTAACAAATTAATGTCTAGTTATAGTGCCTCAGCAATTTCAGGGGTTAATATTGCTAAAAAAGTTGATCTTTGTATTATTGCCTTTGCTCAAGGTTTTGCCCAAGGTATCCTTCCACTTATTGGATATAATTTTGCGGCAAAAAATGATAAACGTATGAAGAAAATTATTCGCTTTAGTATGATTGTATCTATTACGTTTGCAGGAATATGTGTTATTCTATTTAGTATTTTTCCTAAACAAATTGTTTCCATTTTTATTAAGGATGAACAAACAGTTACATATGCTAGCAATTTTTTAAGAATTTTATGTATAAGTATGCCCCTTACTTCAATGATTTTTATTTTTAATACTATTTTTCAAGCAACAAAACAAACTATTCGTGCTTTAATGACGATTCTTCTTCGTAAAGGATTGATTGATATTCCTCTTATGATTTTACTAAATCATTATATCCCTATATATGGTATTGTAATTTCTCAACCGATTGTTGATTGTTCTGCTTCTATCATTGCCATTATTTTATACATTACTTTTATTAAAAAACAAAAGATGCAAAATAATAACTAACTGATAAGTATCAGTTTCAGTTTACTATTTTGCATCTTTTTATTTTCGCTTAGATTGAATTTTATAGGCAATATATCTTATTAATCTTCTTGGAGCAAATCTAGTTGCAAAAATCATTAATCTATTATTAAAACCATATATAGCAACTACCTTATTCTGCATCATCTTCTTATATCCATATTTCGCAACTTTTTGAGGTGAAGCTGGTTTTAAATTTTTTAATAAATTGCTATCATTGGCACTTGCAACATCAAAAAAATTAGTTTTAGTCGTTCCAGGACAAAGAGCAGTAACTGTCACCTTTGCTGTTTTCAATTCTTTGCTTAAAGCCTCACTAAATGATAACACAAATGATTTAGTAGCATAATAGGTTGCCATTAGTGGTCCTGGAATAAATGATGCAATTGAAGCAACATTCATAATTTTGCCAAAACCATACGCTTTCATATCTTTAGCATATAAATAACATAAATCAATTAAACTAATAATATTAATATGAACCATGTTATGATTCTTAATCATAGAACTATCTAAAAATTCACCATAATCGCCAAATCCAGCATTATTTATTAAATAATCCACTCGACAACCCAATTCTTTGGTCTTTTGATAAATTTCAGTAGCCACATTATGGATAGTCAAATCAGCTACAATTACTTCAATCTTAATATTATACTCTTTTGTTAAATTATCCTTTAACTTGATTAATACATCTTTACTTCTAGCTACTAAAATTAAGTTATGATGATTTTTAGCAAATATTTTTGTTAGTTCAAGTCCAATACCTTTACTAGCACCAGTTATTAATGTATAACCTTCTTTCATTTTATGCTGGATCTACCTTTTTATAATTTGCAATATATACTTTTTCTATTGTTTTTTCCTCTTTTTCCCAATAATTATACGTATCTTTTCTCTTAAATATTGCATATTGTATTTGATTTCTTTCTTCAAAACCTAAAAATTCATAACCAGCAACTCTCATTGAATCAAATTTAGATGTTGGATGCTTTAAAATTACGCCAGGTATATGATCTAAAGCATATTTTACTCTAAAGGATTGCCAGTGGTAGACAGTTTCAGATGTTAAATAAAATAATTTAGATGTATCTACCAAAGCAGCCCATGAAGAATGAAAAAATTCATCAGCATGATTGTAAGGATTAAGACATGTGCACCCTTCATCGTTACGCCACCAAGCAAAAAAAGTAATTAAAAAATTTAAGAAATCAATAAATTTGTTATTTTTAAAACAGTATCCAATAAAAGTACTTTCAGGTTGATTTTCAATTGTACCTTTTTCTTGTGGCGTTAAATAATATTTATGAAAGGAAAATCCCATTGCATAGCAACTATCTTGATTATCTGCATACCAATCAGCATATGCATAAAAATCTTTTTTGTTAAAGATTTTATGATTTTCTAAATCTTCTTTGCCATCATGATGTAAAATAAATTCATAAAACTCTCCATAAAAAGCTTCAAATAATTCTTTTTTACTATTCCAAAAATCAACACCAATTTTATGACTATCAATTTCATATTTAAAAGGTTCTATTTCATAATCTACAGCTATACTTGATGTTGTATTTGCATGCATATGGGTCTTTACAACTTCACAGTGATAAGAATCATTTTGATAGTTTTCTAAATCTTCTTTATTATTAAAATACGTTTCTAAAATTATATCATATGATCTTGTTGAAGATAAAAAATCTACTCCTACCTTCAAATCTAATAACATAGGTACTCTTCCTTGCATGGAAAGCAAAATATCCTTTGTTTTCTTACGTAATTCTATGCTATCATTTTTTAATTTAAAGCAAACAACATGTTTTATCATTTTTAAAATTCTCCTCCATTTTATTCATTTATTATTTATCCTAAGGTTATGTCCAATACCATCATAAGGACAAACCCAACTGCTACTCCTATTGTGGCAAGATTAGAATGTTGCCCATCTTGCGATTCTGGTATCAACTCTTCTACAATTACATAAATCATTGCTCCTGCAGCAAAAGCTAATAAATATGGTATAGTAGGACTTATAATTTGAGTTAAAAATATTGTAATTAAAGCTCCCATAATTTCAGCAAGTCCTGATAAAACACCATAAAAAAATGATTTCGTTTTGGATAAACCTTCTGTTTTTAAAGGCATCGAAATAATTGCTCCTTCTGGAAAATTTTGAATTGCAATTCCGATTGCAAGAACAAAAGCACTAGACATTGAAATTTCAACATTTCCCATATATGCACTAGCTAGAACAATTCCCACAGCCATACCTTCGGGAATATTATGTAGCGTTACCGCAAACATTAACATTGTTGTTTTTTTGAATTTAGATTTTACACCTTCTGGTTTATCACTTTTTAAATGTAAATGAGGAATAATACTATCTAACAATAATAGAAAACCCATTCCTAGTAAAAAACCAAGAGCAGCAGGAAACCATGATAAATTGCTAAGTTGAGAGGATTGTTCAATTGCGGGAATCAATAATGACCAAATAGAAGCAGCCATCATCACACCTGAGGCAAATCCTAATAAAATCTTTTCTAATTTATTATTAATTTTATTCTTCATGAAGAAAACCATTGCTGCTCCAAGACATGTACCAATAAATGGTATGAAAATACCAATTGATATTTCAAACATACACTATTCTCCTCATATAATATAAATTGTATTTTTATTTTAAATATATTATACACTATTATTTTTTGCTTTAAACTTTTTTTGCTCAAAGAAAAACTCTAGATGAAAGAATTTTATCTTTCTTCTAGAGTTTTTTTAGAATATTTTTTAATTTGTCAACAACCTTATCAATTGTATTATCAAAAAGGTCAGCAACTTTATTAATTGTATTTTTTTGTGGTACTAATTCTTTAGCCTCATAATCATTATTAGGAGTCGTAATCTCTTGTTCAAACTGATTTTTTTCTTCTTCAAATATCTTATTTTGATTAAAACTATTATCACCTAATTTTAATCCTATTACAAAAAAGAAAAAGATTGCAATTATAATAATCAATTTCTTCATAAAAAACTCCTAATAATAATTCATAATTTTAATAACTGATGAAGGATCAGAAATATCATAAAAAAATAAATAAAAAATAGTATATTTATATATAACTTTTAAATGACTAACAATTGGTTTCTCTAATGATATTTGCGGATTAACATTGACAAAAAAACATTCTACTTCAGTTTCTTCATTAATACTCCTCAAATTTTCAAATCCTAATAAAATATTATTGATGAAAGAAAAAATAATCAACCCTGTAACAATAAGAACCTTATAATTAATATAAATCACCCGTTATATTTTATTCTGATTGTCCATTATATAGACCACTATGAACTGCTAAATTAATTCCATTGGCAATGATTTTTGATAAATCTTCTACTTCAACATCAATTTCTTTTGGTGTAACCATAAGATTATATCCTTGAGGAGTCAATACTTCTTCAATTAAGGTTCGCTGTTGTTCTTCTGTTAGTTTTCCAAAAGGTCCTAAAAATGCTTCTTTATGTGTATCACTCATATCCTCAACACTATTTAAATTTTCATAAACAAGCGTTGGTGATAATTTATTAGCATACGATGTTTTATTTTCTGACTCTAAATAAAGATATTTTAAAGTCATTTGAATGGCATCAACAGTTATCGTTGTTGCATCCACAACCGTTGGAACACCAATTGCAATTACAGGAATTCCTAAAGTTTGAAGCGATAATTCTTTTCTTTTATTACCCACTCCCGAACCTGGCTTAATTCCCGTATCGGTTAATTGAATTGTTTTATTTATTCTTTTTATTGAGTTAGTTGCTAGTGCATCCACAACAATAACAAAATCAACATCAATTTTTTTGATCATTGATTCAATTATATCATATGTTTCAATTCCTGTTGTTCCCATAACACCCGGTGACATCGCAGAAACACAAGAAAAACCTTCTGATAAAGCATCAATTAAATATAGATGTCTTGTAACAATTGTATTATCTATAACATATGGACCTATTGCATCTGGTGTTACATTGCTATTTCCAAGACCTACAACAAAAGCTTTTTTTCCAACTAAATGTAATTCTTCTAACATATCTTTCAATACAGTTGCTAATGTATGTTCAATATCCTCTAATGTTTTAGTATCATGAATATTACAATTACTTAAATCAATTGTGTAATAATTTCCGGGTTGTTTTTGAAGTATAGTTGCTGCTTGATTGCCAACAATATTTTTGGTAACAGAAATATTTTTTATTTCAAACTCTTCATTTCCAAAATCCGGTAATTGTTTACCTTGATACTTTTCATACTCATCTTTAGCAAGATCGGTTCTTCCGATAATAATTTTTTCATTTGTTTTTATTCCATTCATATTTTCACCTCAAAATATTATTGGTAAATTTTTTAAAAAATATGCTTGTTGTCGAAAAGATTTTTGCCTTTTTACTTTATAATTTTGGAAAATTTTGTTATAATAACTATACTATAGGAGGAATTTTTATGAAAGATGATGATTTAATATATCTATTTACTGGTACCTCTGAAATTTTTATTAAAAATCGAATGAATCGTATTATTCAAAGTTTTAAAAAAATGGAAACCACAATTATAAAATACGATATGGATATAACCCCCTTATCCCAAATAATTGAAGATGCAATCACAGTTCCTCTTTTAGAAGATTTAAAAATTATTATAATTAAAAATCCCAAATTTTTAACTAAAGGACTAGATTCACCTAAAAGTGATGTAAAAAATTTTATTAAATATTTAAAAAAACCTATTGATTCCACAATTCTTATCATCGATGCTACAAATTGTGTTATTCATCAAACAAATGAAATTTATAAAACTTTAAGAAATGTAGCTAGAATTATTGATTATCCCGAACCAGAAGAAATCGAAATTAAAGGTTGGATTGTTAGAAGTTTTGATAGTAATAATATTGATATAAAAGATGATGCATTAAATCTTTTAATGGAATATATTGGTGATGATCAATCAAGGCTATCTCAAGAAATTAATAAATTAACATCCTATATTGGTCGAGGTGGTACAATCTATAAAAAAGACATTAAATTGTTGGTTCCTAAAAATGTTAATAATGAAATCTATCATTTAATTAAAGCAATTATTAATCATGATTTAAATGAAACCTACCAAATATATAACAATCTATCCAATAATACCAAAGATCCTTTAATGATTATTTCTTTAATTTCAAATAAATTTAAAGAACTACTCTCTACATATCGATTATTAAAGTTTGGATATAGCCAAAGTGATATTGCTAAATTTTATAATATTTCTAATGGAAAAGCGTATTATCTTGTTCAAGAAGCAAAATCTTTTAATTTATCTGATTTAGAATATTACATTGATAAACTCTCAGAATTAGATTATCAAATTAAAAGTGGAAAATTGGATAAAACAATTGGTCTTGAACTTTTGCTTTTAAAACTCCCAACTCAATAAAAGAAAAAAGAAACTAACTTATGTTTTTTAAAACATATTTTAGTTTCTTTATTTTTTGTCGTTTTAGGCCATTTGATTCAAGGCTTTAGCTAAACGAGATTTTTGGTGTGCAGCATAATTTTTATGATGAATGCCTTTTGAAACAGCTTTATCAATTTTTTTGCAAGCAAAATTAAACGCTTCTTGCGCTTTAACTTTGTCACCTGTTGCTACTGCAACATCAAATGATTTGATTGCAGTTTTAAGTGAAGAAGAAAATGAATTATTTAGTAGTCTTCTCTTATTATTAGTAATATCTCGTTTCTTTTGTTGCTTAATGTTTGCCATTAGTTTCACCTCCGAGGATAATTCATTGCTAATTATAACATAAAATTAAAAAAAGGTAAAGTAAAATATTCTTTTTCTTTTTACCAACTATTTATGATATTATATTTTGATAATAATTTATTTTTTCTGATACAAATCGTTTTGCTATAACTTGTTATATATAATTTCGTCTGAATATTGTAAACTGTATTGGAATGAGGAAAAGAAAATTGATTCAAATACCCATTCATACAAATAGCAATTTTATTTGGATTAGATATATCAAAGCCAATTTTATTTAAAAAAGAAAGAGAACTCGATGTATTAGAACCATGATGAGCAATTTTTAAAATGTCTACATCATCTTTGGTTAATTCTATTTTTTCTTCAACAACTTTTGTTATATCCCCTGTAAAAAGATATTTTTTACCAAATAAATTTGCTAATATGACTAAACTATTATTATTAGAATTTTGATAATCTTTTGTTGGCGATAACACTTTTAATTCTATATCTCTTAAAGTAATTTTATCATTTGCTTTTAACCCTGCATTTGAAATAGATGCAGGTATTTTATTTTTTGTTTGAGTATCATATCTATTATAATAGACACTTTTTACATTAAAATGATCTATAATGGAAGAAAGCATACCATTATGATCACTATCACTATGAGTAATGATAATTAAATCTAATCTTTTAATTCCCTGTTTTTTTAAAAATAATATAATATCATCATAACCAAATTCTCCTGTATCAATTAAAATATTGGCTTGATTGTGACTACTTCTAATTAAGGTTGCCTCACCCTTAGGTAAATCAATAAAATAAACCTCATTATTATAATTAAAAAAACTAATATTATTCCAATATAATAATATTAATAATAAAGCTATACCTCTTCTATAAATTTTTCTTTTTAATTCTAAATTTTTTAGTATAAAATAAATTATGAAATAATAAACAAAAATAACTATTATATTTACTGAGGGAAAAGTAATTGTAAATATTTTTATATTAGCAAAAAAGTGAGTGAAAGTTTCAAAAAATAAATATACATAATTAAAAATACATTCTAGTAAAGGAAAAATTGCTACTAAAAAAGCCATTGGTAAAATGATATAAGTAATAAAAGGTATATATAAGATATTATAAAAAATTGAAAGAAAATTAATATCAGGATTAATATTAGTAATGATGGGAAGTGTCACAAGCAATGAAAGAATACTTATTTTTAATGATGTTATAAAAAATTGATATTTACTAGATGTTGTTAAAAGATGACTTGATATAATAATAATAAATGATGTTATATATGATAAAATAAAACTATATTGATAAATATAAAAAGGATTAATGAATAAAACCATAATCATATTGATACAAATCATATCAATACTTGATAATTGATAATTCAATACTTTATTGATTAACCTTAAAATATAACTAATAATAACTCTTAATACTGAAATTAATAATCCAGTCACAAAAAAGTATATAAATAAAATTATTATTGTAAAGATATAAATCTTATATTCTTTTAAATGAACTTTTTTAAGAATAAATTTTATACACATTGCAAGAATATTAATATGTAAACCTGAAATTACAAAAAGATGGCTAATACCAATATTACTAATATCTTGTTGTAATGATTCATCTAAATCATTTTTATTTCCAATTGTTAATGCTTTTATCATTGCGGCTGATTTTGTTTTTAAAACCTTATCAAAATAGTGATTCATTGCTTCATTCATCTGATAGATAGAAAAACCTTTTTTAATATATTCCATTTTTTCAATATTTAAGATGCCAATAATGTTTTGATATGTTAGATAATGATGATAGTTGAATCCACCTTGATAATGGGCAGTACTTCCTTTTGATAATTCACCTTTTAGATGATATATCCCACCACATTGCAAATACGTATCGCTATAGGTAATGACTTTTTCTAATCCAACTTTAAATATTACTTGATAAGATGTATTCGTTTTCTTTATTTTAATTACTTTTCCAATTTTATCAAAATCTTGTTGAAAATTTTTCTTTTGTAGATATAATCTTGTAAAAAAATTTATAAATATAAAAGCAAGAATAATAACAAGAATGATCGATAATTTTAAAGATTTTTTACACAAATATCCAAAATAAAGAATTAAAAATAATATTAAAAAAATATTTATTTTATGGTATAAGACAAAAAGAATAACAATTAAAAAAACGATTATACAATAATTATTTTTTAAAAGATTAAATAGTGATGTATACTTTAATTTCCTCAAATAATGCATTGCCAATTCCACTTACCTTTTTTAACTCATCAATATTTAAAAAGAATCCATTATTATTGCGATATTCAATAATTGCAGTAGCTTTTGTAATTCCAATTTTAGGAATCATCATTAATTGATCTATAGTACAAGTATTGATGTTGATTGGTTCTTGTTCTAAATTATCAATTGTATTAGAAGGAATAACAATTTTAATATTTTCATTGATAATACTAACCAAATTAATATTATCTAAATTGGCATTTATTGTAACTCCCCCAGCTAATTCAATTACATCATTGACTAAAGAACCAACTTCTATTTTATATATACCAGGATATATCACCTCGCCTCTAATATCTACCATACAATATTCTTGCTGATTGGTATTGAAAGAGGCACTAGAATCAGAACTTAACTCGGGGGAGTTATTACAAGCGTTCAAAAACAATATAATAGAAATTATACCAATAAATAAAAGTTTTCTAATCTTATATAGCATATGTAATGCCTCCTTCACTTATATAAATACGAACGTAATATTCAAAATTACGTTAAAAAACCTATATTTTAATAAATAAAATAATTTTATTAAAATATAGGTTTTACTCATATTATGTATTTGCATTTACAACTTTTATATTTTTATATAACTTATACTTTGTATTCACTCTCATTGCATTTAAAATTGCAAGAATAGATACACCTACATCACCAAATACAGCAAACCACATATTTGTAATGCCTAAAGCAGATAAGACTAAAATCAGCACTTTTATAATGATGGAAAAGATAATATTTTGAAAAACAATAATCATTGTTTTTTTAGCAATCGTTTTTGCTACCGAAATACCACGCAAATCATCTTTCATCAAAACAATATCTGAAGCCTCAATAGCTGCATCACTACCTACTGCTCCCATCGCAATACCAATATCTGATCTCATCAAAACAGGTGCATCATTAATACCATCACCAACAAAGCATAATACTTCCTTATCTTTTTTACTATTCAATAATTCTTCTACTTCTTCTACTTTATTTTGAGGAAGAAGGGATGCTTTGTAACCTGTTAAACCTACCTCTGTGGCAACTTTTTGAGCAATTTCATCATTATCACCTGTAAGCATAATGGTTTTACAATTCATTTTATTTAATTCACTAATGACATCCTTTGTTTCTTCTTTTATTTCATCTTCTATCAAAATTGAACCAATAAATTCATCGTTTTTAGCAACATAAATAATTGTTCCTAAAGCTTTTTCTTTTGTAAAATCAATGCCCTTTTCTATCATTAACTTTTCATTACCACAAAAAATAACTTGATTCCCTTTTTTTGCCATAATTCCTTGACCTGCAATATTTGTCAAAATGTAGTCATTTTCCAAATCTTGATGATAAGCATTCATAATTGATTTTGCAATTGGGTGATTAGAATTTTGTTCTGCAATTGCTGCTAAAGATAAAATTTCTTCTTTTCTTTCTATTGGAGTTATTTTTGTAACTACAAAATTTCCTTTAGTTAAAGTACCTGTTTTATCAAAAACAAAAATATTTGCTTGATTTAATTTTTCTAGATAATTAGAACCCTTTATTAAAATGCCATATCGGGAAGAAGCGCCGATACCCGCAAAAAATGAAAGAGGAATGGAAATTACTAAAGCACAAGGACAAGAAACAACTAAAAAGCTTAATGCACGATACACCCAAACCGACCATTCTTTAGTAATAACACTAGGAAGAATCGCAAGGGCTAAAGCAATACATACCACTATGGGTGTATAATATTTTGCGAATTTAGTAATAAAATTCTCAGCTTTAGATTTTTGACTACTAGCATTTTCAACAAGATCTAATATTTTAGAAACGGTTGAATCATAAAATTCTTTACGAACCTCCACTTCAATCTGTGATGTTAAATTCACACATCCGCTAATTACATCATCATTGACATGAACATCTCTTGGCAATGATTCACCTGTTAATGCTTTCGTATCTAAAGTAGAAGATCCCTTCAAAATAACACCATCTAAAGGAATTTTTTCACCTGGATTGATTACAATAATATCTTTAACCTTTACACAAGTAGGATCAACTTTCTCTATAATTTGATCTTTTTTTAAATTAGCATAATCTGGGCGAATATCCATTAGAGCAGAAATAGACTTTCTTGATTTTCTAGTTGCATAATTTTGGAAAAATTCACCTACTTGATAAAATAACAAAACTGCACAAGCCTCATCAAAACCCTCAATCGCTTTTCCAGTACTTCCTAGATAAATGGCTAGCGAAAAAGCACCAAGCGTTGCAATACACATTAAAAAATTTTCATCAAAAATTTGACCATGTAAAATATTACGAAATGCTCTTAGTAAGACATCATAGCCTATTATTATATACACTACTAAATACAAAACAAATGGCAAAAGCCAACCAAATTGACCTGAAACAAGCGTTCCTAAATTTATAGTTTTATCAATGATTAAAATAATACTAAACATTGATAAAGCAATAAGGATACGAATGAAGTTTTTCTTTTCCTTTTTACTCATAAGTTATACTTCCCAATTATATGTTTTATAAAATGATTGTACAATCAGGCTCAACTCTTTTACAAGTTTTAATAACTTCCCTCATAATTTCATCTGCCTTAGTCTCATCTAATTCAATTGTCATCTTTTGTGTTATGAAACTAATATGAATTGAAGAAACTCCTTCAATTTTCGCAACAGCTCTTTCCATTTTGGCCGCACAATTAGCACAATCCAAATCTTCTAATTTATACACTTTTTTCATTTCAATTCCTCTCATTCTGTGACGTGTTCAATCGCCATTTTATAAATTTTTAACACATGATCATCATCAAGTGAATAAAAAACTTCTTTACCAACTTTTCTAGATTTAATTAATCTCGCTAGTCTTAAAACCTTTAATTGATGAGATATAGCTGATTTCGTCATCTCTAATAGTTTAGCAATATCACAAACACAAAGTTCATCTTCAACTAAAACGGATAATATCTTTGTTCTTGTTTCATCCCCTAAAACTTTAAAAAGTTCTGTAACGAAAAATAGATTTTCCTCACTAGGCATTAAATTTTTAGCGTGTTCAATTTTATCATCATGCGTATAATTATTTTTACAATCTAATAATTGTTCACTCATCATATGCACTTCCTTTTCTGTTAACAGTTGAATAGTTATTCAACCGTTAGTATTATAATATATTATATGCAAAATGTCAATTAAAATGATACAAATAATATGAATAAAAAATAAAAATCAAATAGAAGGATTTTTTACCTTCTATTTGATTTTTTATACTTAAACTATCTACGCTCTTTAATACGAGCAGCTTTTGCAGATAACGAACGAATGTAACTAAGTTTAGCACGACGAACTTTACCAAGACGTACAACTTCAATTTTAGCAATCATTGGTGAATGAAGTGGAAAAATCTTTTCAACTCCAACACCAGAAGACATCTTGCGTACAGTAAATGTAGCGCTAATTCCTTCTTTACCATGACGATAAATAACAAGACCCTCAAAAACTTGGATTCTTTCTTTTTCGCCTTCTTTGATTCTTACGTGTACTTTAACAGTGTCACCAGCGCGGAACTCAGGAATATCAGTTTTCATATAACTTTTTGTAACCGCATTCAGTAATTGTTGACTCATAATTCACTCTCCTTATCATCCAAAATTCATTCGTATACAACTTATTACTATTTATAGTATACCAGCGGAATATTGTGCTTTGATATAATCGTAAGTACTATACCATTTCGTATTATACCATATTTTTACTTATTTATCAAGTAATAAGATTTCTATTCTATAGTTCCTTTTTTGTATAAATAACTTGATGATGTGTAATATCTTTCATATGATGATCAAACATTTTAGCAATCGCATCTTTTTTATACTCTAACGTATACGAATTCAGATAAATCACATCATAGTCTTTTTCCAAAGCCCAATTAATCTCAGACCATGGCGTTGAAAAATAATCTTCATTGATTTCATTATCCCAATTATCTAAATAAGTATACATAAGTAAAAAGCGATACAAGGTTTTTTTATTATCAATTCTTCCCCATTTTTCCTCAAATTCATTAAATTGCCATTCTGGAACCATTTTCTTAATGCGATCTCTTGTTGGCGCATCAATAGGTTCGGCTCCTTTAATTGGTGCTTTCATATCACGAATCACAATGGTTGTAAATTTTTTCATTTCATTAAAAATAGTTTCATAATATTCTTGACTAATTTCATGCCATACACTACTAAAAATAATTAAACTTTTTTTAGGCGTATGCTTTAATAAAGTTAAAACCTCATCCCATTTAGAAGTAAAAGTAATTTCTGGAGAAATATTTTTTGCTATCATAATGATTTCTTCATTAATATCAAAACCAACAAGTTTGGTAATATTTTTATCCGTTACTGACTCAATTCTTCTAAGTAGTCTACCATTTGCACAACCAAATTCAACTACTAAAGAATACTCATTCATATCAATATGTCTTAAAAAGAATAATTTATCTTCCATTCCTTTTTCTAATTTTTTAATATAACCATTTAAATTTTTCATATATTCTATCTCCTTTCAATACTATTATACCATATTTAGAAAAACTTGTAAATATGAAAAGTTTTCATAAAAACATTTTCATTTATATTTATTCTTTTTATACACTTTTTATTAAAATTATGATATAATAAATGAATATAAGGAGAATAGAATATGCTAGACATTGGTGAAATTGGAAAATTTATTGTAAAAAGAGAAACGGATATTAGTTACACTTTGAGTCCTGATGATATTGATTTAACAAATTATGTTTTTTTGCATTTCAATCAGGCAACAAGAAAACTAAACATTGGTGAGAAAATTGAAGCCTTTTTATATTATGATCAAAAGAAAAGGCTATGTGCAACAATGGAGAAACCACTAATTACAACTAAGCAATCAGGGTTTGTTGAAGTGGTAAATATTTGTGATGGAGGAGTTTTTGTCAATATTGGAATTGCTAAAGATATTTTACTTTCAAATGATTATTTACCTAATAATAAACTAGCATGGCCACAACTTTCTGAAAAATTACCTTGTATTCTTAAAGCAAAAAAAGACCAATTGGTTGCAAAAATTATAAACAAAGAGGATTTAAAAAATTTAAAAATAGAACCTCTTTCTATTGGGACTAAAGTAGTCGCAACTGTTTGTAGACTTTTAAGTGATGGCATTGGTCTTTATACAAATGATTTTCAGTATATATATGTACATAAAAGTATGATGCGAAAAAAATATCATTTAGGAGAAATCGTTGAAGTGACTATTATTAATATCAATAAAGAGGGAAATGCCAATGGCAGTTTTATTCAACAAAAAGAATTCGCTAGATTGGATGATTCTAAGCTCATTTTAAATTATTTAAAAACGATGGGAGGAATTGTTCATCTTGGCAATGCTTCTTCTCCAGAAGAAATTAAAAAATTTTTTCCAATGAGCAAAAGTGCCTTTAAAAGAGCAGTTGGAGCTCTTTATAAAGATAAAATAATAGTAGTTGATGATGATTCAATAAAATTAATAAATAATAAATAAAATTATAAAAGCAGATAGATGATTTACAAATTCAATCTATCCGTTTTTATTTATTTTATACACTCTATTTTAGCATCCACAATCATCTTTTCCCGTAACAACTTCAAAATCGTTTTGATTTTCCTTTTCTAATCTTTGATATCCTCCAAGATAAATGATAACCTTTTTATATTTTGCTTTTTTTAAAGCTTGTTGTAATTGTTGCACCCAACTGCCATCCTCATCTATAATAAAAATTGTTTTATCTTTTGAGTACATACTCTCTATTCTATAGATAAATTCATCCATATTGCCTTTTTCTATATCATAATTTATAAATCCACGAAAATGGCCTTTCGCAAAAGCATTATCTAAATCTCTTACATCAACCAAACAATAATTCTTTTTATTAGAATCAATATATTTATATATCTCATCTATAAAAGAGCGCTCTTCTCCTATTTGATAGACAGTTGTTTTTTGACAACTAGAAATCACTAAAAGCATCATTACAATTACAAAAATTAGATTAATTTTTTTCATTTTTAATCTCCTCTAACATTTTTATATCTTGTTGGGACAAAGTATATTTTTCAAGTAGATCTGGTCTTTGTTTATAAGTTTTTTTCAATGCTTGATATCTTTTCCACTTTTCAATATTAGCATGGTGACCGGATAAAAGAATTTCCGGTACTTTTTTATTATCATAAATTGCAGGCCTTGTATATTGAGGATATTCTAATAATCCCATAGTAAATGATTCACCACTTGTAGACTCATCACTAATTACACCAGGAATTAAACGTGAAATAGCATCAACAAGTGCACATGCAGGAATTTCACCACCAGTTAAGACATAATCACCAATTGATATTTCTTCATCAACATATTCTAAAATTCTTGCGTCAATTCCTTCATAATGACCACAAATAATAATAAAGTGATTATATTTACGAAGAGTTTCCACTTTTTTTTGATTCAGTAACACTCCACTAGGTGAGGTTAAAATTTTATACGCATTTTCAAAATCAGCGATATCTTTCATTGCTAAATGAATGGGTTCAACACTGATAAGCATTCCTGCTCCTCCACCATAAGCATAGTCGTCTACAGTTAAATGTTTATGAGTTGAATAATTACGAAAATTTATAATATTGATCTCAATTATTTGTTTTTCAATTGCTCTTTTAAGAATTGAACTAGAAACAATTCCTTCAATCATTTCAGGAAAAAGAGTTAAAATATCAAATTTTACTGACATAAATCGATTACCTTCACAATAATTTTATCTTCTAAAATGTGTATAATATATTCATCTACAAAAGGAATTAACATTTTATCTGCTTTCGTTTTTATTTCTAAAATATATCCTTGTGGCACTTCAATCAAATCCCAAACTTCACCTAAATTATTGTCATTTTCATCAACCACTTTTAATCCAATCAAATCATCTAAATAATACTCATCCGAATTTAATGTTGGAAAATCCTCATATTTAGCATAAATATCACAACCAATATAATGAGAAACTAAATTAATATCGTTTAAGTTATCAATTTGAATTAAAATCGTTTTTTTATGAATTCTCATTGAAGTAACGACTGCCTCTTTTGCTATTTTTTTACTTTTCAGATAAATATGGGCTCCTATTCTAAAACGATAATCTATAAAATCACTTTCAGAATAAATTTTTAATTCCCCTTTTATTCCAAAAACACCAATGATTTTTCCAATATTGATTAATTTATCGCTTTGCATTTGTTTGTTCCTCTTTCAAATCTTTTTTATTGTGATATAATCTCATAATTAATAGTGAATTTAAAATTGCTAAAAGAGAAATTCCAACATCAGAAAAAATAGCAATGCCTAGTGGTAGTTCCATCTTTTCACCATCTTTCGTAACAAAAAATCCTAATAGAATAGCAAGAATCATCACAATAAATTTAACTGTTAAACTTAAAATGATATTTTGAATTACTTTTCTTCTTGTATATTTTGCAATTTTAAATGCCTCATTAATCTTTAACAAATTATCCCCCATTATTACCATATCAGCAATCGCAATGGTAGCATCACTTCCTGTATTCCCCATTGCAATTCCAATATCTGCACTAGCAATAACAGGGGCATCATTGATACCATCGCCTATAAAAATAGTTTTCCCCACTGATTGTTTTTTAATTTCTTCTAAAATTTCTACTTTTTGATGAGGTAATAATTCTGCATGATATCCATCAACGTCAATTTGCTTGGCCACACTGCTAGCAATTGCTACTGAATCCCCCGTTAACATAAAACACTTCTTTCCATATTTGTGCAAATATTTAATCGTTGTAAGGGCTTCTTCTTTAATAACATCCCCAATTTCAACATATCCTTGATAAATTTTATTCTTTACAATATGAACAACTAAATTACAACTTTCAATTTGAGGTAATTCAATTTTATTCGCATTCATTAATTTATCATTTCCTATTAAAATTTTGTTGCCATTGATAGTAGCCTTCGCTCCTCCTGTAATATCTTGAAAATCTGTAATAATCTCTGGAAAAATCTTATCCCGACCAAAATTATCAACAATTGAAATTCCGATTGGGTGATTAGAATAATATTCCGCATGAATCAATATATTCAATAATCTTTCTTCTGTCACTTCTTCCACCATTGGAACAACCTTGACAACATTAAAAACGCCTTTTGTAATCGTTCCCGTTTTATCAAAAACAACATTTTCTACCTTATTTAAAGTTTCAATATAATTGCTACCTTTAACAAGAATTCCCCTTCTACTACAAGTTCCAATTGAAGAAAAGTAACAAAGAGGAATAGATATAACAAGAGCACAAGGGCATGATATTACTAAAAATTCCATTGCAGTATAGATCCAATGTCTAAAATTACTAGTATCAAAGATACTACCTAGAACAGATATCATCAATGCTAAAAATACCACAATAGGCGTATAATATTTCGCAAAACGTGTAATCATCGTTTCAGCTTTCCCTTTACTGCTCGTAGCATTTTCCACCAAATCCATAATTTTAGAAATCATTGAATCACCATATGGTTTAGTAACTTGAATTTCAATAATTTTTCCCATATTAACACTACCACTTAAAATTTCACTACCTATATCAACACTTCTTAACATACTTTCACCTGTTAAATTTTTAGTATCAATATTCGTTTTACCATTAAACACTTTTCCATCAGTTGGAATAATTTCACCCTTATTTACAATAACAATATCACCAGGCATCAAGGTTTCTACATCTACTTCAGTTATTTCAGTATCTAATTTTAATTTTGCCGTTTTCACATCAAAGTCTAATAAATCTTTGATAGAACGTCTAGAATGATTGATGGCTTTATTTTGTAGAAATTCACCAATCTGATATAAAGCAACAACCATTACAGCTTCACTTGCGTGGGATGTACAAAAAGCTCCGATACTTGCAACACTCATTAAAAAAGTTTCATCTAATAAATGACCTTTAAATAAATTTTTAAAAAATCTTGTTAAAACGGGATATCCAATTAAAAGATAAGGAACAATGTAGCAATAAAAAGGAATAACAAAAAAAGCACTAATGATACACATAATAACAAAAATTGTTATACCTGTTGAAAAAGTAATGACGGTTTTCTTAGAAAGTTTTTTTTCATCTTCAAAGCGCTGAAGTTTATTCATCTTACTATCAACAACAATAATTCGATCATCTACATGATGGGCAATTCGATTTACATTTACAAATAAATTATCAATAACATTTTTGCTATACGTTTCAATTATAAATCTACCTGTTGAAAAATCAACAATAATTTGTTCATAATCTAACGATTTTTTCGCAATGGTTTCAATCCTTGCGGCACAATGAGCACAATCCAAATTCTTTAAATATAGAACTTTCCGATATTTTTCTTTATTATCAATTCTAATCATCATTGCCTTTTTTTCATATTCATGAATAGCTTTTAAAATTAGTTCTTCAATTTTAAATAATTCTTGCTCAGTTAATTCTAAAGTTGAATCATATTCAATATGTATTACATTTTTACTATTTTCAATAGAAACTGATTTAATCGGTTCAATCTTTTTGATTTCATTGCATATTCTTTTAAAATTTTTATTACTGGTAACTTTTAAAAGTTGATAATTCTTAACTTGAATCATTTGATCACCCCACTATTGAGCGTTTGTTCTAAAAAAGATTTAATTTTATCATCCTTTAAGCGATAAAATATTTGTTTACCATATCTACTAGCCTCCACTATCCTAGCATCTTTTAATAACCTTAAATGATGTGAAGCAAGAGGTTGACTTATGTTTAAATGACTAGCTAATTGATTGACACTACTTTCTTGTGTTAATAAATATATAACGATTTCTAATCGAACGATATCTCCTAATAAATTAAGAGTTGTAGCTAAATTTTTTATTGAATTTATATTTATAGATTCCATATTTTTTAACCTCTATATATAAATATATGTTTATACGTTTATATATTATACCAATATATTTTTTTATTACAATTATTAGGCTTAAGAAAAAGACATTTTATAAGAATCAAATCATTATAAAATGCCTTTTTTATATCTATCTTAATCCTCTTTTGCATCAAACTCTATTTCCAGACTTTGCTTTTGGCGAATAGCTGCCGCATGAGCTATCGTTCTAATTGCGCTTGCAACCCGACCCTTTTTCCCTATAACTCTTCCCAAATCATCTTGATGAACTAAAGCTTTCACTAAAACTTTTTCTCCTTCTACAAAACTAGTTGTACACACTTCATCAGGATGAGTTACAAGGGGCTTGATTAATTGGGCAACTAAGCTTTCATAATTCAATTCAGCCATTCTTATCACCTATTCAGCTTTGGCTTTTTCTTCTAAGAATTTAACAATTAATCCTTCTTTTGTAAGTAGTGATTTAACAGTATCCGTTGGTTTTGCACCTGCCTTTAACCATTTCATTACTTTTTCAGTATCGAATTTGATAGTAGCAGGATTAGTTAGTGGATTGTATGTTCCTACAACCTCAATATAACGCCCATCACGAGGATTGCGAGAATCGGTTGCTACAATACGATAAAAAGGATTCTTTTTTGATCCATATCTTTGAGATCTTAATCTTACCATAAATTTGTACCTCCTATATTTAATACAAAAGTAGTATAACATATTTTAAAGCAAGTGTCAAGTATTTTAACTTGACACTTGTTAACTATTGAAATATTTAATCATACCATTAATAAAATCAATTTGTTTTTTTAAATTTGCAATTTTATCACTTGATGTCATCTTTAAATTGGTTTTCACTTCTTTTTCAAAATCATTTATCGTTAAAGGGTCTTGATTCAAATAAATATACCATTTAGGATTATATCTCAAATAATTGGTATAAATTTCACTTGAATAAATTTTATCCAAAACACTTTTTACCATTAATCCCACCAACTATTGTAATTATTATTATAAATTCCTGTTGGTTTACCTCCAAAACTTTGCGTAATCTGTAGTACTTTTTGAATCGTATTTAATGTTTTACTGATTGAATCTGGATCAATCTTTTTTACATAATTAATTACGTTTTTAATGCTTGTTTGGGATAATAAATCTTCAATCGTATTGGCATTCGTTTTTGTTGTTTTATTTGCAACTGTTTGGTACTTCTGCCACATTGGATCCCCTTCGCCTAAAATTACCCAATTTTCATATACTTTTTGCCACGTATATGTACCATTTAAAACATCATCTTTGACGCCCGGATATCTTGCAACAAAATCTCTGAATTCATCCATTCTGCTTGCCATTTTAAATTCCTCCCTACTTTAATTTATTAATATGATAAATTTTTTGTGACAAAAGTTTGAAAAAAACATAGAATACAAGTGAAAGGAGAAATATGATGTTTCAATTTTTAAAAAAGAGCGGACAAAGAAATAATAACTATACTCCATCTTATCCTAGTCCCTACCAAAGTCAGCCATATCAACAGCCTAACTATATGCAACCAAATACCAATCAATATGATTTAAATATGATTCATACAGAAATCAATGAACTCAAAAGAGAAATTAATGATTTATATCAACGCATAAATCGACTTGAAAGCTTTTTAGGAGTACGAGATAATAATCAACCTAATTCAAATTTTTCATAAGATGATAAATTGATATTCCCGTTTTATCATAAAAATTTTTATTGTATCGTTTTTCTAATGCTATACTATTCACTGTCATTCGATATTCTATGTAGGACGTTTTTAGTGTCTCAAAACTAATTTTATGCTTTACATACTTTTCTACATTATTATAAAAATTAATAATTTTAATCATTTCTTCTGTTGTAAACATATCATAGTCGATATTATAACTATCATTATTTTCTTTTACATTATCCACAATGTTATTAGCGTTTACTTTTATATGTTTTCTACTTTTCATATTCTTCACCCCATTTATTATAACACAAAAATTGCCATTTAGGCAAAAGAATTAACACTACAAAAATTTATGCATACTATAAAGTAGAAACGAGACTGTTTCAAAAAAAGGAGGGAAACTATGTATCAACCTAACTATGGTTATAATTGTTGCGCACAAACTAATCCTTGTTGTGGCACAGGCAACACATTTGGTGGTTATGGCTACGCTTTAATCCTTGTGTTATTCATTTTATTAGTAATTATTGGTACTGCACGTTGGTAATTTAAACCAAACTCTCAAAAAGGTTCTAGGAGGAACCTTTTTTGATTTATATTTTATCACTAATCTTTTTTAACATATTGTTAAAAGTAGAATTTTTTCGTTCTCTTAATTGTTTTATAGTTCCATACTCAATAATTTTACCATCATTCATTACAATTACTTTGTCACAATTTAAAATATTATAAATACGATGAGAAGTAATCAACATTATTTTATCATTCATTTTATATAATTTACTTAATATATCTTTTTCATTTGTTACATCTAGTGCTGAGGTGATTTCATCTAATAAAAATAATTTAGCATTTTTGTATATTGCATTTGCAATATTAATACGTTGAATTTCACCACCTGATAAATTATCCTCATAATTTGAAATTTTTGTTTTATCTTTTTCTGGCAAACTTTCAATTAAATTATTTAATTTAGCCTCTTCTATACTTTTTTGATAATTTTTTTCATCAAATTCAAGTGGATAAATAATATTATCCCTTATACTAACATTAAATAATTTTAAATCTTGTTGTACATATGCAATATTATTTCTCAAAGAAAATAAACTAATTTTATTTAAATCTATATTATTAATAAGAATTTGTCCTTCATTAGGAATTATGATTCTAGTTATTAAATCAAAAAGTGTTGTTTTCCCTCCTCCAGACATTCCTACTATACCTAATTTTTCTCCTTTTTCAACTTTAAAATTTAATTTTTTTACTTCGAACAATCCATCACCATATTTAAAACTTACATCAATAAATTCAATACTATAGATATCGTCTATATTAATACCATCATATATATTTGTTTCTGGTTCTATGCTATAAATTTCATCCAGCTTTTCCATAGAATTTTTTATAATTTTTGAAGAAATATTTACATTTAATAGCACTCTAAAAGAGCTATAAATTTTAGGTATTATTGTTAAAAAAGATATTAATATACCAGTTGTTATAGTACTAAAATCTTTTATAATATACCATATTCCAATAAAAATTATTACAATATACATTATATTTATTATTAAATCTCCCATTATAAATCTATTTAAGCTATGAGTAATTGAAGTCTTTTTTTTATGCTTATAAAGGCTATCAAGCCATAAATTAAATTTTTCATTTTCCTTTTGGTGGCCATTTGTTATTTTAATTTTTTTTATTCTTTTGCATGAAGTCAAAATTAATTCTTGACCACTTTCTAAAATCTCAATATATTCTTTATCATTTTTTTTACTAATCTTGGAAATAAATTTAGCTAAAAAATAAAATAGAGGAAATAAAGCAAAAATAATTATTGCAAATTTTTTATCAATTTTAATCATTGTTATAACAACAATTAATAAAAATATACTTTCAGAAAAAAAGCCAACAATATCATTTACAAAATAAACTTCTCCAATCTTCCCTGTTTCTCTAGTTATTCTTGACATAACCTGAGAATCACTATATTTATTTATTTTTAAATATTTTGCATTTAATACACACTCAAAAGCAGTCCTTCTCAATGATGAAGTAATATAATTACCAAGCTTAGTTGATAAAAATGTTTTAAAAATATCTAATAATAATAACGATAATGATATACTAATCATTTTAATTATTATTATTATTAACAAATTTACATCTTTATTAGGAACTACTTTATCTATGATATCTACTATTATTAATGAATTCTTTAATTTTAAATAGGAAATTGCTATCATTAAAATTATTAATATTATTATTATAAATATTTGTTTTTTTGTACAATTTACAAGTATTTTATGTGTATTAATTGTTTTCATTTGTATACCTCTTGTTAAAAATAGTATATTTTAGATTATAATCTATATCATTTTTTTTATAATTTATATTTAAATTACTATTATTTAATTTCTCTATCATATAAAACTTTAATATTTTAAAAACAAGTTGGCACCAATTATAATTAAAATCATTAGTATTATCATATATTGCTTTACAACCACCTCCACAATGATAAAATGCAAAACATTTATTACAATTTTTTAATTTATCATTATTATTTTTTACTATATTATTAACATTATTATTATCTATTTCTATAGTTTTATTTATCTCCCCTATTTTATATAAATTATTTTTTGAATTTTTATCAAATTGAATGCAAGATGTTAAAAATCCATTTGGATGACAATATATTGTATTTAACGAAGTTCCTTTACAATATCCATTTAATCTCAATTCTTCACCTATAAAAGATTTAGCTCTTTCTTTTAGTACTTTTCTAGCATCTTTATATATATTTAAATATTCATCATTACTAATAGTATTTATAAAATTATTTCCATCAATAGTAGGAACATATCTTGTAAACTGAACTGATGATAATTTTGGAACATTATTTAAAAAAAATTTAGCAATTTTTTCACCAAATCCAATTGATTTATTGGTTAATACTGTATTAAAACTAACTTTGCAATTATTTTCAGAAATGTATCTAGCATTTTTAATTACTATCATTGTAATGTCCTTACCAGATATACTCTGCCTAGTAAAACCATTTATTTCTGAAGGTCCATCAATTGAAAAACATACTTCATTAAAATTTTCACTTAACCATTTAGCTTGATTTATACTAAAAAAACCATTTGTTATTATTCTTTTCAAACAAAGAGTATTATTTTCTTTGCATTTTTTTATTGCATATTGAATAAATCTTTTTAATAATGAAAAATTATATGTTGGCTCACCACCGCCATGAAAAGTTAAGTCAATCCATGGAGTTTTTTTATTAATAATTTTAGCATTATTTATTAATATATTTACTATTTTTTTATATTTATTAAAACTTAGAAAACTATTATTACAATTAGTGCCAGAAGATGAATAACAATATTTACACTTTAACATACATTTGTTACTTATAATTATTGTAGCAGAATTCCCATAATATTTATTCCCTATTATCAATCTAGTTTTGCTATTAAATTTATTAATTGTTCTACAACCTAAATACTTAAAAACTATATTATTTATATCTTCTATATCCAAATCATTTGCTTCTATTACTAAATCATATTTTGGAACATAATAAAATTTTTCCAATTTAAATACATTTAACACATTTTTTTCCTCCATTTAAAACTATAAGGGAGGATTAATACCTCCCACTTTGATAAACGTATTAATTAAGCACATTTATCATAACCATAACCATCATCATTATCTTTTCCAGTTGAACCAGTTAATTCAAACATATCACCTAAAATAATATATGATGGCTTTTCATAATTATTATTCATTATTGACACCTCCTTTCAGACTTTTAATACGGGAAACCTTGATATTTCAATAAATTGCTTTTTTATTATATTAGAATCAGTAATAACTATTTCATCTATTTCTACCCATGAATGAAATTCGAATAAATTAGTAATATGATACGAAGATTTACCAATTACGACTTGAGATGGAATTCCAATAGTAATTAGTGCTGTACACAAAGATATTGATCTTTCTAAGCATAGCATACCTTCATTATTTTCTTTACCAATCTTACGTAAAATCGGAATAATTTTACTAACATAATTACAAAAATCAATACTAGAATAGTTTAAAGTGTTTTGTTCAATTAAATATTTATTTTTATGAAACAAAGTATTTATTAGTTTTATAGCATAAGAAACCCCTTTTTTATGAATTAATGAAATAGATTTTATATAATTTCTAGTCATATGTTCAAAATCCGTAGAATTTATTTCAAAAGAATTTTTGACCAATTCTTCGTTATACAAAAGAGTCATTAATTTATCATAACAAAATGTTTCATTTATATCCATATATAATTGGTTAACATTACATACATTTGGATAATTAACTATATATTTATCAACATTATTAGCTAAATTAATTAACAAATTTATTTTCTTGTTTAAAAATGGACTCAATATATTTGTTTGATAATTTAAAATATTTTTTATAAAATTATAATTATTCAATAATTCTATTTGATATATATTATTTTTTTTAGTTCCTAAAATTATAACTTTACTTAATTTTATAGTATTTTGATATTGTATATTTTGGAAATAATATTTTTTACTTTTTGTTAATAAAACACTATCAAAATCTATTGGTTGCTTATCTAAACTTTTTTTTATTCCAATACCAACATTAATTCCTTGACAATTCAATTGTTTATCTATTATACAAAAAACATCATCACTCAAAATTTCATAATTATATTTATTATTTAATTCTATAGATATTGATGTCTTACCATACCCAGACTTTCCCAACAACGCTACTCCTTCATTTGTTGTTTTATTAACCAATAATGCTCCATGAAAAATTATTTTGTTATTTTCTAAAAACGCAATGGATAATGGATCTAAAAAATACTGAAAAAACATATTTCTTTTATTATATATTTTTTTTATATAGAAAATAAACTTTTTTTTCAAAAATAACCATTTTGCATAACTTCCATCTTTATAAAAAATATTATATTCTTGATTGTTTTTATCATAAATAAAACTACCAATTAATAATTCATATTTAATTCCTTTCTTATGAATTTTGGGTATATAATTATTATCAAAATTATATTCAAATATGTAACTTTCCTTATTTGCTATATGATTATTTTTACAATTTGAACCTAAAATATTGAATATAAAATTTGTATTTTCTAAATCATTCGTTTTTATTTCAAAATTTTCACCAAATACATTAAATTTTAGTATATCATTCATTTATCAATATTCCAATACTTATCATACTATTAACAAATTCGTTGTAATCTTTTTCAATTATACTTGTATCTATATTATATTTTTCTTTCATAAATTGAATAATTTCAAACGAAGTTTTTCCCTTTTTTATTAAATCTAAAATACAATAACTTGTATAATTTATAGAAATAAATTGTCCATTATTTAAATTAGTAATAATTGCTTCTTCATCTATTAAAGTAATATCAACATTTTTAGATATATTTAATTTCATAATTTTCCTCCATCTTTTTTAACCAATTAAAAACCAATATTGTATCTATTATTAAAAATTTATATTTTATTATTTCATTTTTATTATTTAATATTTTATCTATAACTTTAAAATCAAAGAAACAAGAAAAATTACTTTTCTTAATTTGATTTATTTTATAAATTATTTTATCAATTGAATTAAATAATAATTTTTCACTTAAAACTCCATAACAACTTTTTGAATTTCTTGAAATTATAGAAAAAGGTATATTTTCTTTAAAAGCAAATTTTAAAATAGGTTTAGCAATGATTTTTCCACCATAAGGTAATGCTTTATAAATTTTAGGAATACTATTTGAGAAAGATATTAAATCTTTATCTATATATGGATTTATATCTATTACATTATATTTATTAGCTAAATATAATCTCATTGCTTCTCTTTGTAATAAAACCGCATATAGTCTTTGATTATTTGACTTAACATTTTCACATTTAATAAATGTTTTTTTTCCTTCTATTTGTTCATTTATAACATATGGAACATCTATAAATTCTACAATTCCATTTAAATGATTTAAATACGATTTTTTAAAAAAACTACTAACATTTATAAATATTTTATCGTCATTAAATCTTTGTAAATATCCTCCAAAAATTCCATCACCATTTAATCCACTTAAAATATACTTTATATTTTTTTCTTTCATAAATTGGTAGGTTTTATCCCACCAATAAATACTTGTATGAATAAATGGATATATAATATTTTCATTTAATAATAAATATTCATCTATATTATTAATTTTATCAGACATATCAATAAATATTAATTGAATATTATATCTTTTACAAAACTCTACTGCAAAATTACTTTCATCCACTTGATAATATTTATTTGATGTCCAATGTATACAAATAAAGTCTTTCTTTAATAAATATAAACAATAAGCAATTACAATAGAATCTATTCCACCACTCATTGAAACACAAATTTTACTATTTATTCCTTTTGTTCTTTTTTCTACTGACTTAATAACCAATTTTTTTGCTTCTTTTACGTAATCATTAAAAGTATATAAATTATATTTTATATCCTTTTCAATACAATTTTGATAAAGTATCTTTAATTTATTATTATCTATTGATACTAAAGTTCCATAATCTATTAATTTTATATTATTAAAAGGAAAAAAATAATTTCTTTGTATAATTCCTAATATAGCTTGTTTATCAATTTCAATTATTTCTTTTTTTAAATATAAATTATAGTAATCATCTGTTACTAACAGCATATTATTTATATTTTTATAATATAATATGACATTTGATGTATTGGATATATATATATAATCTAAACCTCTATAATTAAAAATTAAAATACAGTCTCCATCAATTTCTTGAAATTTAATACCATTATCTATAAATAAAAGAATTTTTTCAATAATATTTTTAATATCATCAAATATTCTTCCTAATACAATTATTTTGATTAAATTATTATGAACTTTAATCTGATATTCTTCCTTATATGTTTTAGTAATTATAATTTTCATAATTAATACCTACATTTTATTTTATCAATAATGGTTTTCTATAATATGGCTGTATACAAAAACATTTAAAAATAGAATTATTTTTTAATTTATACAAATACATATTAAATCCAATATTTCTATTTATATCTAAATAATGAGGAAATTTATTTAAATCAATTATTAAAGTTGTTTCTACTAATCCATTCTTAATTTTAACTATTTCATCAATATACCCATAATAAAATTCCTTTTCTTTTTCATAATCATATAAAGAATTAAATGTTGGTGCATAAAATAAACTTTTTATTATATTATTATTTATCATACGTAAAGTTATAGGTATATATGGATCTATAAATTCACCAGTTTTTCTATATCCAAATATATTTAAATGAATTACCATATTTTCTTCCATTCTAGGTTTTATTTGTATATATAAAAGATTATCTTTTTTTATGTATTTAAAATCAGTTATTATATTGTTGTAAAATACTAAATGATGAGGTAATACCTTATTTCTTTTTGTAAAATTAAAATAACCTAAATAATATTTTTCAAAATATTTAATTAATTCTAAATTATTAAAAAATCTATCAAATATAGCCAAATTATCTAATAAATCATCATTATCTTTAATTTTATTTTTTAATAACTTTTTACATTTCAATAAAATAGTTTTATCATTAAAAATATAACTTAACTCTAAAAATATTTTGGATACCATTTTTAATGAAACATTATTATAACGTAAAATAAAAATTATTTCATGATAGTCAAAATAAATAAAATATTTTTTTATGTACAAATATAAATCAATTGCATATTGTAAATTTATTTTTTTTTGATTTCTTAAAAACTCTATATTTCTTGTAAACTCTAAATAATATATAATTAAACAACAAAATGTTTCATTTAAATTAAATGTTTTTACATTATTAGATAATATTTCTATTTGATTAATTGTTTTTATTAGAGGTTTATACAAATGAAATTTTGTTTTTAATTCAATAGTAATAACTTGTTTTTTATATATTACTAATATCTTTTTTTCTCCACAAATTTCAATTGTTTTATTCCTTATATCTTTAAATTTTTTAAATTTATTTCTAACTAAATCTACAAACTTTTCCTCTTCATCATTACTAATAATAATATCTATATCATCAAACTGTCTTATATTATGTAAATCATATATTAATTTTTCTAAAATTATTCCTTTATAAAGGATATAATTTATATGGTTTTCTTCAAGTAGCTTTATTAATTCAATAAATACTTCATTATATATATTTTTTTTTACTAATAAATATTTTTTTATACTATGAATTTTATTTGCAATATTTAAAAATTTTTTAATATTTAATAATTTAGAATAAAACCTTAAAAATATTTTTTGATTATATAATAATCTTAGCACTTCCTGACAATCAATGTCTGCAAAATAATCATTTTCTAGATTTTCATTCCTTATTAAACTTACTATAAATTTTTCTTCTTTTTTTATAATTTTTTCCTCCATTAAAATATTTTAAATATAAAATTTTATAATAAAAATTCACATAATGTTTGATTATTATAATCCCCATAATAATAATCTATCAATTCTAAAGATTTTCCATTTATTTTAAATAACTCTAAATTAATATTTTTTTGTGAAATATTTTTAAAAAATTCTATATCTTTTTTTACTATTTTTTGAATTTCTAATTGTTTTATATATGAATTTATAGTAAACTCACTTAAACTTTTAGACAAATTTAAACTTTCAATTTCATAACAATATTCCATTGAATCATAATTTATTGGCATACTATTGGTAACAAATATATTATTATTATCATTTCTAATTATTATTGGGTAATTGCAATTATAATTATCTATAAAATTAATAAATAAAATATAATTAATAAAAGTGATTTGGTTATCAAAAAAGCAATTGATTATTAATTTTTCATTTTTTAAAATAATTTGTATTTTAATATCTCTTACTTTAGTATTAATAATTTTTTTAGATTCCATAAATACTTAACCTCCATTATATATTTAAATAATTTTCGATTTTATTATACATTTTTTTGTGTGTATATTTTGTCAATATTTGTAAAAAAAATTAAATAAATAATATTTATATATTATTTTTTATTAGTAATTATTGGTACTGCACGTTGGTAATTTAAACCAAACTCTCAAAAAGGTTCTAGAAGGAACCTTTTTTGATTGAATAATCATTAATAAACTTGTTTTCATTCATTACTAAAAAAAATATTGATTATTTATAACTTATCAACCATAAAAGTACATCATAGAATACATGTAAATGATAAAAATTTCAAAACATATCAACATTACCAAATAGCCAAAAGATTGTTCAAGGCAGAAACTATTGAAATATTGAAAGAAGCAAATAAAGAACCATATAAAAATTATTCTCCCTCTTCAACCAGTCTAATTCTAATGCCTATTGTTGGCAAAACTGCTCACTATTCTTTCTACCTCAAACAAATACATACATAAAAACTACAATCGGTCAAACTATTACTCAAATATTGACTAAAATGAACAATAATGAATTGCTCTTCATCATCTAGTATCATTACAAGTATGGAATAAAAATAGACCTCTTCACAATTGATAAATTACATATGATTTTCTAATGGTTCTTTAGTAAAATTTAAAATAAATATTATTCTATTCTTCACAATACATGAAGCATTTCAATGTCATTATTTATAATAATACTAGTGCAACTACTATAGATGATAAGATAGAATTAGAATACGATATGAAACATAAATTTGGTTAATCAAAAATTTTTTAAAAACTAAGTCTAATTTATTTCTTTTATTCTCTTTTTTTAGTATAATAAATTCAAAGAGGTAACAAAATTATGATTTTAATGAAAGATATTATTAAAGAAGGAAATCCTATCCTTCGTCAAAAATGCCTTGATGTAGAACTTCCTTTAAAAGAGGCCGATGAAAAAATAATTCAAACTATGATTGAGTATTTGATAAACTCTCAAGATGATGAACTTGCTAAAAAATACAATTTAAGACCTGGCGTAGGTCTTGCGGCACCCCAAATTGGAATAAATAAAAACATGTTGGTTATTTTAGCCTATGATGAAGATGGTAACTTTCATTTTTACCCAATGATTAATCCAAAACTTTTAAGTTACTCTGAAGAAAAAACTTATTTAGAAGGTGGTGAAGGATGTCTTTCGGTTGATCGCGAGGTCAATGGATATGTGCATAGAGCTAAACGAGTCACTGTCGAAACAAATTTATATAATCACGGAAACCTTGTTCACACAAGGTTACGACTTAAAAACTATATCTCAGTTGTTTTTCAACATGAATACGATCATTTAAACGGCATCTTATTTGTAGATCGTATTAATCACCAAAATCCTTTTGAAATTTTGCCTAATTCAACTGCAGTCAAATTTAAAAATGATGATGAATAGTTTTTTATCCATCAATTGAAACTATCTTTTTACGAATAAAATACTACTAATTGGTTCGTCAATTAGTAGTATTTTTTATCATTATTTAAATATCTCTTTTATCAAATCAAAATTTTGAAAAAAATTAAGGATAAGACCGATTAAAAAACTTGTTAGATTTAAAATAAATGATATTTTTATAGCTTTTTTAAAACTTTTAAAATATATCAGATAAAAGCAACCTTCAATCAAAACAATTAAACTTTCTAAAACAATACATATTGTTGCATAAAACAAATATGTCTGAAAAGGATAATTGAGCAAAAAATAATTAAGGGCAAGATTGGTTACCGTATTTATTATAATAGAGAATACATATATTCGATAATTTTTATATCCTAAAATGAATAACATCCCATTTTCAATTATTAAAGTCAAAATTAATGCTTTTATCATACACTTTTTTCAACTTTCCGATTTACATATAAAATGATAAAAAGGGTTAAAACAATTGAAACACACAAAAGCAAAAGATAAGGAAGATTAAGATATACATACAACTCCCCAATTAAATAACCTATAAATAAAACTGAAGCTAAAAGTCCAAAACTAAATCCCTCATAATATTGAAACATTTTATTCGACAAAAATAAAGTAAGTGGCATTGTTGTGTTGAATAAAAGTGTGGAAAAAAGATAAATATATAAATTACTTCTAAAGAAAAAATATCCTATCAAAGATAGAGGAAGTGTAAGCATCACAGTCCATCTAATACCAATGAAATCAGCTAGGATTCCCCCGAAAGCTTTACCTAAACTAGCAAAAAGAGCAATTACGATTAGCACATCAGGTGTTGACTCAAACAATGGGGTTGTTGTCTTTCCCATTATCGCTCTAATTGTTACCGCAAGTATTAATAGCATAATACATTTCATCTTTTTTTTGTCTGATATTTTAAAAGATGGTTTTGGTTCAACTATTATTATTTCATCTTTTAGAAAGTGGCAAATACTACCTAAAATAAGAGTTAAAACAACAAATATTTTCAATACAATACTTTTATATAAATAGGTTCCTAGTGCAAGCCCACAAGCACCAAGTGAGACAAAAAGACCTAAATAAGCAAGTTTATCACAAGAAAGATAGATACTATATTTGCCACCTACAATGTGAAACATAGCGTTGCCAATTCCAATCAAAAATAAACTCAAATATCTAGATAAAGGAAAGGCAGAACCAACAACCAACATAATTAAAGAAATAGTTAAAACAATGTTTTCGTTTCCTATTTTATCCATTATATAACCAAATAGTGGTTGCGATAAAAAAGCCAAAGTATTATAACCAATAAAAACAATAATAATAATCGTATTAGATTCAGTAATATAGAGTCTATTAAAGATAGTATATGCACATATTCCATCAACTAATAAATGAAGAAAAGAAAGTAACCAAACTTTTACTTTTAATGATGTGTTTATTTTCATTTTCAAATACTTTGATAGTAAGCATAAAGAATCATACTTCTACTTTTTTCAATTTTACTTTTTATATCCAGTTTTATATCCTCATTTAGACCATCTTTTTGATAATCCTCATATTGAACCCTTTCTTTAGAATAACCAATAAATTGATATCCAGTAAGTTCTTTCGGAGCATTTATTGAATTTTCATAAGTTTCAAAAAGCGTTGTTACATATTCTTCCCTTTCACCAATATTACCATCTTGAATTGTAATCACCTCAATTTTAACTCTAGCAAGTTCTGATGTTTGTAAAAAGGTATCCAATTTCTCATTTTCAATAAAAAGTGGATAATATTTGATTGAAGTATAAGACGTACCTTCAATTTTTTCATTGAGGGTTAAAAAAGTTTTGTCTATTTCTAATGCCAAAATGTCATCAATGGTTTCAAATGAATGATTAGTTGCAATCCATCCTAAAAAAGTATACCCCTCTAAAAACATTTCATCATATTGTGAATAATAATAATTAGAATATCTAGATAATTCTTCTTCTTCTTTTAAACGAAATGCAAGACCATCATACTGATAGATTTGAATATTATTATAAATTGGCCTACAACTCATCACATCTAGATAAGTAAAAGCCATTAAAAACATCATAAAAAAACCCTTAACTAATGTTTTCATTTTATCTCCTTTCATATCTTTTCATTTATACTTCAATTATAACAAACTTAAATTTATTTTACAATAAAAAGTTATAAATTTATTTCTAAAACAACAGGAGCATGATCACTACCTAAAATATGCGTCATAATATCAGACTCTTTGATATGCTCTTGCAATTGATTAGAAACAATAAAATAATCTATACGCCAACCTATATTTTTTTCTCTTGCCAAAAAACGATAACTCCACCATGAATATATTACCTTTTGAGGATATAGATACCTAAAAGTATCTGTAAAGCCACTTGACAAAAGTAAACTAAACTTATCTCGTTCTTCCCTAGAAAAACCAGGATGAAACTGATTTTGTTGAGGATTGGCAAGATCGATATCCTCATGAGCAACATTTAAATCGCCACAAAGAATAACTTCTTTTTTTTGTTTCAGTTTTACCAAATATTCTCTTAAATCATCTTCAAATTCCATCCGATATGAAAGCCTTTGTAATCCTTCTTTACTATTTGGCGAATAAACTGTAACAAAATAAAAATGATCATACTCTAGGGTAATTACTCTTCCTTCATCATTATGTTTATCTAACCCTAAACCATATGTAACATTGAGAGGTTTTTCCTTAGTATAAATTAAGGTTCCACTATAACCTTTTCTAATTGCACTATTTAAATAATAATAATAACCATTTTTTTGTAAATCTGCTTGACCATCTTGCATTTTGGTTTCTTGAATAGCAAAAATATCAGCATCCATTTGATCAAAAAATGTATGAAAACCTTTGTTCATACAAGCTCTAAGACCATTCACATTCCAACTAACAAATTTCATTTTTTCCCCTTCTATAATAAATTTAACTTCTTTACTGCCTTGTATAAACCATCATTAGATATATCATCAGTAACCATTGTTGCACTCCTTTTAGCAAGCCTACTACCATTGCCCATCGCAACACTAGTTCCTACCGCTTGAAACATCAAGGCATCATTATCCCCATCGCCAAAAGCATACATATTTTTCTTTTGATATCCCATCATATTAGCAATTCTATGAATTCCACTAGCTTTGGATAAACCACTTGGTAAAACATCAGCCCCATAATTACCCCAATCAATGAAATCTAAAGTTGTAAATTTTTTACGATATGCATCAATGATATCATTACTTGCAAAAATCCAAATTTGTAAAACTTCTTTTGATGTATCAAATGGTTGATGATTCAAGTTTCTAACTCGAGCTTGGATATAATTTGTAAAATTATGATAACTTTCCTCATTAAAAAAGTTAATCACAATCTCATCTTTTAGAATAAGCCCTAGTGAAATATTCTGTTCACTTGCACGTTGTAAAAAAACTTTGATGATTTCTTTATCTATTCCCTCACCATAGTATATATCATTATGCATATATATTTCTTGACCATTCGTTAAATTCATCCCTTTAAAATATTTTTCATATGGTTTAAGCGTACCAAGAGTAACATAAGATCTTCCTGATGATAAATATAAATCATAATTTTGTCTTTTTCTTAATTCTTCTAACATATATTTTGTTGATGGCAAAATTGATTTCGTTTTACTGTCAAATAAAGTTCCATCAATATCAAAAAATAGGGCAATTTGTTGATTCATATATAAACCTCAATATTTTCTTTGTTTTAAATTATAGCATAAAAGATCCTGAATTTCAACAAGTTGACTTTTAGTTAAAAATGGTGTATAATAATTTGATATTATAAAAATTTTATGAAAGGATTAAATTTGTGAAAAATAATACAACTTTACAAAAAGGTAAAAAACCCAACAATGATATTAAACTTTACTCTCTTGGTGGCCTTGGCGTAGTTGGAATGAATATGTATATTGTCGAGTGTAATGATGAAATTATCATTATGGACGCTGGAATTTTGTTTGCAGACGACGACGTCCATGGCGTTAGTTATATCATTCCTGACTTTACATATTTAAAACAAAATCAGAAAAAGATTGTCGGCCTTTTTATTACCCATGGTCATGAAGATCATATAGGTGCCATTCCCTTTTTATTGAAACAAGTAGAAATTCCAACTATCTATGCAAGTGGCATCGCAATTGGTATTATAAAGAATAAAATGTTAGAATTCAGTAATATTAATTATAATTTAAAAGAGTATACTGAAAACTCAATTTATAAATATAAAAATTTTGAAGTTTCTTTTTTTCGCACCAACCACAGCATTCCTGATTCTTTTGGAATTGCCATTAAAACACGTCTTGGCTATATTGTAAATACTGGCGATTTTAAATTTGACTTTATGCCAATAGGTGAAAAATCAAATTATTATAAAATAACTTCTCTTGGCAAGGAGGGTGTACTTTGTTTAATGGCTGATAGTACCAATGCAGATATCTCTCAATTTTCTTCAAGTGAAAAAAAAGTTGGTATTACTCTAATGAATCTCTTTTCCCAAATTGAAGGAAGAATTATTGTTGCAGCTTTTGCCTCAAATGTTTACCGAGTTCAACAAATCATAGAAGCCTCTATTGCTTCAGGTAGAAAAGTCGTTGTTTTCGGTCATAGTATGGAAAAAACGATTGAAATCGCTAGTAAACTAAAATATATTACCTATCCTAAAGGTTGGGTTTTAAATTCAAGAGAATTAAAAAAGCAAAATACCGATTTTGTTACAATCCTTTGTACAGGTTCTCAAGGAGAGCCGATGGCCGCCTTGTCACGAATTGCGAATGGAACCCATAAACAAATTAAATTATTACCAAATGACACTGTCATTTATTCTAGTAAAGCGATTCCTGGTAATGAATTATTCATCAATCGAAATATAAATAAACTAGTCCATGCTGGCGCCCATGTTATTCAAAATAGTCCTCTAACCGATACGCACACAACAGGCCATGCTTCACAAAATGAAATTAGAATGATGCTTTCCTTTATGCAACCAAAATATTTTATGCCTGTTCATGGTGAATATTTAATGTTAAAAGAACATGCTAAAATTGCTAGTGAAACTGGTGTGAAAAAAGAAAACTGTTTTGTTCTCGATACTGGTGATGTTCTTGCTTTCAATGATAAAGGAGCAAAAGTTTTTAAGAAAAAAATTCCTGCATCAGAAGTATACATTGATGCTTCCTTAAGCGATGTAGATAGCAATATCTTGAAAGAAAGAAAACATATGGCAGATGAAGGACTTTTGGCAATCACTTTTACTATTACCAAACATAAACGTTTAATCGGTAGTGTAGTCGTTAAATCTAGTGGCTTTGCGGACTTCGAGTCATCTAAATCACTAGAAAATAGTATTCGTCAAAAAACACTTGATCTTTTTACTAATGGACTAAAAGAACACAAAAATATAAATATAAAAGCTCTTGAAAAACAAATTATAGTAGGACTGAATCAATTTATTTATCAAAAAATTGAACGAAGACCTTTGATTGTACCTATTATTAATGTTATTAATAATTAAGAATTAAAAAATAAAATGATTACAATAAAACCAATTTACTTAAGAATGAAAGTTGGCTTAATTGTAATCATTTTTTATTCAATATTATTATTTAATTCCTCTTGAAAAAGATGAAAAACATCTGATGTAACAATAGAATCATTTAAAGCATTGTGATCTTGTTCAGTTTTAGCTTTTGTATTAAATAATTGATAAGCATTAAACAATCCTATATCCGTTTTGATTCCATAATAATTTTTAATAATTTGCATCAAATTGACAAATTTTTTCCTATCTGCAAGCGGTTTTAAATGATGAAGTTGATAAAAGGCATCAAGCATTATAATATCATTGCGACCCCATACATAAATTGTTGGTTGATATAATGATAAAATATTTTTTAATTTATTATAAAATTGATAACATGAAGGAGCATTTCTAATCGACTCCTCGGTTGTTTTTAAAAATTCAGCTGTTCTTGAATTGATACCAATTTGATGTTTAGGTTTTATCATTCCCCAATCTGTTGAAATGGCATTACCCTCGCTATCTTCTAGATAAAATCCATATTGAATAATTTCCGAAACAAAACCACCACCATGATTATATCCATGGGGAGGCATTGTAAACTCTAAATCTAAAAACATTCGATATCCATCTCGATTAAGAATTTTCTTTACACCTTGCTTAATTGTTGAAAGATCATAATAAATAATCGTCTTTCTTGGAAGATGCCTCATCATTTTAACAAAACTAATCACTTCATAAACTTTATATCCACTTTGTTCAATTCTTTCATCTTTGCAAGTGAAGTGAACGACTAGTCCTTCACTTATATATGGTTTAAATTTTTTATATTGACTTCTTGATAAATAAAACATTTGTACTTTATGATTTAAAAGAATCTCAAAAATTCTTGTATCGTCGCTAAAGCCTCTAATAGTGCCATATACCAGTCGCATACTTTCACTCCTTTCGACAAAATCATAATGTTATTTCATGCATTTTTATTAGTTCTAATATTGCTTGGCTTCTTCCCTTAACCCCTAATTTTTGAATTACATTTGATATATGATTACGAACAGTCTTACTACTAATATTCAATTTTGTGGCAATCTCTTCAGTATCATTGTTTTGTATTAATAGTTCAAAAATTTGTCTTTCTCTGATTGTTAAAAACCTCTTTATCGGCATTTTCTTCCCACACTTTCATTGGTATATTATGCTTAAAATTAATTAGAGGTTACTTGATTGATTTAATTTTTCTAAAAGGTTTTTTGCAACATCATTGGGAAGTCCCAGTGACTTTAATTTATCAATTGAAGCATTCTTTATATCCGCAATTGTTTCAAAATAAGTTAATAAAATTGCTTTGCGTTTTTTACCAATTCCCTCCACTTCATCTAATACTGAATTGAAAGTTGCTTTATTGTGTGTTTTTTGAAAAAAGGTTATGGCAAAACGATGTACTTCATCTTGCATAGATTCTAGTAATAAAAATAAATCACTTTTCTTATCAATAGCAAGTTCTTCATATTTTGTCGTCATTATCGCTCTTGTTCTATGTCTGTCATCTTTTAAAAGACCAATCAAATTGATTTCATCTTCAATATGCAGTTTTTTCAAAATAGTATAAGCTGCCTTAATTTGTGTTCTACCACCATCTACAATAATCAAGGATGGTAATTTTTCTTTTTCTAAAAGAAGTCTACGATATCTTCTTTCAATCACTTCCATCATTGTATGATAGTCATCTGGCCCTTTTACCGTTTTCACCTTATATTTACGATACTCTTTAGGTACAGGTTTACCATCAACATATTTAACCATTGCACTTACGGCACTAGCCCCTTGAATATTAGAATTATCAAATAATTCTATTGTTTTGGGATATGCAATATTTAATCTTTTGGCAAGTTCTTGTAAGGGAATCATAGTTTTAGATATTTCAATTAGACGTAATTTTTTTAAATTATCAATGTTGTTTTTGGCATTTTCCATCACATTTTCTAATAACTGCTTTTTAATTCCTTTAACAGGTGTTGTCATTTTAATGTTTAATAATTCTTCAATGATTTCCATTCCCTCAAGATATGGTACAATAATTTCTTTGGGATGAATATTTGAACCACTATCATAAAACTGATAAATATAGGATAAAACTGCATCATCAACATTTTCTATTAAATCAAAAATTTCACCATTACGCTCAATAATTTTTCCAAGACGCATATGGAGAACTTGAATGGATATCATCCCATCTTTTTGAAAATAACCAAAAATATCTCTAGGAATATTATCATTTAATTCCATTGTTTGTTTTTGTACCACAGTATCAATTGATGTTAATAAATCCCGATATTCAATTGCTTCTTCATAGCGCATTTGCGTCGATGCCTCAATCATCAATTGATTTATTCTTTGGACAAGTTCTGTATTATTACCATTTAAAAAACGTACAATACTTTTGATATTTTCATCATAGTCACTTCTTTGAATATCATTTTCACAGGGAGCAAGACATTGACCTAAATGAGCATATAAACATTTCTTTTTCGGAATATGATTACATTTTCTAAACGGATAAACTTTATTTAAAATCTCAACAATGTCCTTACAAGCCTTTGCATTTGGATAGGGACCAAAAACATATTGATTTTTTCTTCTGAATTCTTTTTTTATATCTCTTGTATATAAAATACGAGGATTTTCTTCTTTAGTTAAAACAATATAAGGATAAGTTTTATCATCCATTAATAAAATATTATATTTAGGACGATTTTTTTTAATGAAGTTAGATTCTAATAAAAATGCTTCTAATTCAGAATGAGTAATAATATATTCAAAATCAACCACATCTTGAAGCATTCTTGTTGTTTTGGCATCATGACTTCCAGTAAAATAACTTTTTAAGCGATTTTGTAATATTTTAGCCTTACCAACATATATAATTTCTCCCTCTTGATTATACATTTGATAACAACCAGGTTTTTTGGGTACAAGTGATAATTTTGTTTTAATTCTTCCTAAAATTTCTTCGTTTTGCGACATATATCACCTATATTAAGTACTTCCCCTTGTAAAGGGGAAGTATTTATTTTTTTAAATTTTCTAAAATTTCATTAATATGGTTCCCATAAGCTAAAGATTCATCATATTTAAACCGCAGTTCAGGTGTTTTTCTTAAATCAATTCGTTTAGCAAGTATGCTTCTTAGATATCCTTTAGATTTCTCTAAATCTTCTTTTGTTGACTCAATTTCTCCTAAATTTCCTAAAACGGTGTAATAAACCGTTGCGATGGATAAATCATTAGTTAATGAAACCTTGGTAATTGAAACATATTTCAATTTATTATTATTCGTACTATCAAAAAGAATATTTGCAAGTTCTCTTTCAATAATCTTTTCTACTCTTTCAATTCGGTATGCCATTCATTACTCTCTTTCTGCTTCTTCCATAACGAAGCACTCAATAATATCTCCCACTTTAATATCGTTATAATTTTCAATTGTAATACCGCATTCATACCCTGCTTTCACTTCTTTAACATCATCTTTAAAGCGACGAAGGCCAGCCATTTTGCCAGTATAAATTACAATACTATCACGAATCAAACGAACACCACCATTCCTAAAGATAGTTCCGCTCGTTACATAACTGCCGGCAATTGTTCCAATTCTGCTAACCTTAAATAGTTCTCTAACTTCTGCTTGACCAGTAATCTTTTCTTCAAATACAGGATCAAGAAGTCCTTTAACCGCTCTTTCAATATCCTCTTGAAGTTTATAAATAATATTATATAATCGAATCTCAACTCCTTGCTCTTTGGCAAAATCACTAATTTGTGAAGTTGGACGAACATTAAATCCCACAATAATAGCCTTAGAAGCAACCGCTAAAATAATGTCATTATTTGTAATACCACCAACCCGAGCTCCAATTATATTGATATTCGTTCCCTCAATATTTATTTTTTCAAGTAATCCTTTAATAGCTTCAATAGAACCTTGAACATCACATTTAATGATTAAATTAAGGGTTTTATCAGCATTTTCATTCTTAAATAAATCTGTTAAAGATGCTGCCTTACCGACACCTTTTTCTTCATTGAATTTATTTTGAGCTCGAACTTCTGCTATTTCCCTTGCTTTTCTTTCATCATTTAAAACCATGAACTTTTCTCCTGCAAAAGGCACTTCTACAAGACCTGTTACTGATACTGGTTTAGATGGCCCTGCACTTAAAACCGATCTTCCAAGTTCATCTTCCATTGAGCGAACTTTACCATAAGTTGTACCCACAACAATGATATCACCAACTTTAATCGTTCCATTTTGAACAAGAAGTGTAGCAATTGGACCTCTTCCCTTATCAAGTCGTGCTTCAATTACAGTTCCGATACCAAGACGATTAGGATTAGCCTTATATTCCTTTAAATCACTTACAAGAATAATCATTTCTAATAATTCATCCACACCTTTACCAGTTAAAGCAGAAATATTAACAAAAATGGTATCACCACCCCAATCTTCACTAACAAGGTTATATTCCGTCAATTCGGTTTTAACTCGGTCAGGATTAGCTCCCGGTTTATCCATTTTATTTATTGCAACAATAATTGGTACGCCTGCTGCTTGAGCATGTTCAATTGCTTCTTTTGTTTGTGGCATCACGCCATCATCTGATGCAACTACAAGAACAACAATATCGGTAATTTGCGCTCCTCTTGCCCTCATTTCAGTAAATGCGGCATGTCCTGGTGTATCAATAAAAGTTATTGTTTTATTATTTTTAACAACTTGATACGCTCCAATATGTTGCGTAATACCTCCTGCTTCTCCTGTTACAACATGACTAGAACGAATAGTATCTAAAAGCGTTGTTTTTCCATGATCAACATGTCCCATAATTGTAACGATTGCTGGACGACTAGATAAATCTTCTGCTTTATCTTCTACTTCTAATTCATCAAAGCGTGTCATATCTGTAATTTTTTTATCTTTCAATTCAAAATCATACTCAATAGCAATCAGTTCTATTGTATCACGATCTAACGCTTGGGTAGCACTAGCCATAATTCCCATTGATACAAACAATTTTTTAACAAGCTCCGTAACACTAACACCCAGTCCATTAGCAACTTCCATAACACTCATACCACTTTCAAAATATAAAACATGATCTTCTAACTTATCATTACTAGGCATATTGCTTGTACGTTTTTCTTTTTTGGCATTATTATTTTTATTTTTATTGCTATTTTTTTTGCGCTGCTTGATATCTGTAATATTTTCTGATGAGCCTGCTTTTTTGACTCTAGCACTTCTGGTTTCTCGTGTTAAATTATACTCATCTTCTTCTAAATAGTCACCATATTTTTCTAATATTTTTTCATCAACCCGAGGAACAATAATCTCTTCAACATATTTTGGTCTTGGTTGGGATTTTATATTTGTTTTAGGTTGTTGTTTACTATTGCCACTATTATTGTTATTACTATTACTATTGTTATTATTATGTGAATTATTATTTGTTTGTATTACAGAATTTTTTTGATTTTCCCTCTTTTCAGATGATTTTAAAGAATTGGAAACAGGTTTAGAGTTATTTGGTATAGAACTCTTTGATGGTTTTTGATTAGAAAAAGATTTTGATTTTAATTCATCTTCTTGTTTATTTGAACCAATTCTAACAGCTGGTCTATTTAATGATTTGGGTTTATTTGATTTAAAAGGATAAGAAACTCCATACATTTTTGCAAGTTTTTTCTCCAAATCTTTAGAAACCTCATATTCTTCAGTTATTTTTTCAGTAAAAATAACATTAGATAATTTGTTAATGAGTTCAACCGTGGTTGTCTTTAAATTTTCTGCAAGTTCTTTAACTTTCATTAAAAGTCACCTCTTTCTATTTCCTTTTTTAAAGCCTTAGCAAATCCTAAATCAGAAATTCCAATTATCTTAATAACTTCTATGCCAAGAGCTTTTGAAAGTTCCTCTGTAGAATATTTATTTATGATAGGTACTTGATAAAAATAAGCTTTTTTATCAATTTTATCATATGTAGCATCAGATGCATCAGTTGCTACAAAAATTAATTTTATTTGTTTGGTTGGTAAAACCTTAATAACTGAATCAGTCCCAAGAATCACTTTACCAGCCCTTCTTGCTAATCCAAGTAAATTTAATACTTTATTCAAATTTATTTTCCCTCATTTAATAACTCTAATAATTCATCAAAAATATAATCTGGTATTTCTATTTCTAAATGATGATGAAGAATTTGTTTTCTTTTAGCAAGCATAATGGCACTTTTTTTCTTACTAAGATATGCACCATGTCCTCTTACTTTACCCGTTAAATCAATAACAACTTCATTCTCAGGTGTTCTAACAATCCTAAACATTTCCATTTTAGGATGTTGTTCATTCGTTGCCACACATTTGCGAAGTGGCACTTTTCTTACTTTTAAACTACCACTCATCATTCACCTCTAATATCCATAAACGTTAGGTGTAAAACTAATACCATCACGATATGCCGTTGTTTCATCTTTGATATCAATTTTCCAACCAGTTGTTAAAGAAGCAAGTCGAACATTTTGACCACCTTTACCAATAGCAAGCGAAAATTGCTCATCTGGTACAATTACAGTCGATTTTCTTGTTGTTTCATCAGTTAAAACCGAAATAACTTTTGCGGGAGTCAAAGCCTCAGCAATCAAAATTATAGGATTGTCACTCCAATTAAAGATATCAATTCTTTCACCTGATAAAGCTTCATTAATCTGTTTTACTCTTGAGCCTTGAAGACCGACACAAGAACCTTTTGCATCAACATTAGGATTATTACTTTTAACCGCAATTTTAGTACGACTACCTGGTTCTCTTGCAATTGCCATTACTTCAATTACTCCGCTTGCAACCTCTGGTATATACATTTCAAATAAACGTTTGATTAAATCACGATTAGATCTCGAAACAAAAACCTTAGGACCTTTTCCAGTTTCTTCTACTTTTGTAATACATACTTTCATTACAGTACCTACTTCACATCTTTCACCTGGTAAAATTTCATCTAAAGGCATAAATGTTACAACATCTAATCCAATATTTAATCCAATTACACTATCTGTTTTTTTAATGACAGTACCACTAACAACTTCTCCTTCACGATCTTTAAAATATTCATAAGCCCGTTTACCACCTAATTCTTTTAATCCTTGAATAAAAATTTGTTTAAATCGCGTTGCACCTTTTCTACCAATTTGAGAAAATTTGACTTCACGTCTAAATTCACTGCCAACTCTTACTCTAGCTCGAATTTCTTTAGCATCATCAAGCGTTATTTGACCTTCGGGACCTTCGGGATTGATTTCATCTACAACATGAAAAGTTTCAAAAATACGAATATTTTTTTGTTCATCATTAAATTCAACTTCAATTTCACCTTTACATCCTTCTAACTGACATGCCTTAATTAAAGCAGTTCTTACTGCTACTAATACATCAGAAATTTCTATATGTCTTTCGGCTGCGATTGTTTCTAATTGTTCATAAAAGCCTTTACTAATCATTTTTTATTCATTCCTCCTAAAATCTACGGCTAGTCTTATTTTAGCAACAGCTGCTCTTGGGATAACGACAAGTCTTTGTCTTTGATTCAAAAAAATTTCCAATTTAAATTCTTCCGCATTTGCTTCTCTTAAATAACCACTTATCTCTTTTAAATTATATGCATTTTCCATTTTTTGATAAGTTTTCAGATAAACAAATTGATTTATTGCTTTTTGAATATCTTTTTCTGTCAATAATTCTCTTTCAATCCCTAATGATGTAACTTCTAAATAGTATCCATCAGGAATCAAATCATTAACTTCATCTAGAATTTCAGCATTAATTGAAGCGACTTCATCAATATCTAAACTAAACGTTTCGAGATCATCAATCACAATACTAATAATATTGGTTCCAAATTCTTTACGCACTTTCACATCAATTAATTCTTTTTGGTGTTTATCTACAATATTTGACGCTGATTCTTTTATTTTTAATAAATATTCACTCATTATAATCCCTCCATTAAAAATGGTGAGCTCTCATTTAGCTCACCTTGTTGAACAATATTTGCTTAAATATATTGTATCACAGATTTTTATTTAAGTCAAGATATTCAATTCTAATTATTATGCTTTTTATATCCAAATGCTTTAGCAATTTCCATTACTATTACAATCATAAACGATAATCCTAAACATATTAGTAAATCTTTTAACTGAAGAGCAACTAAGCCAAAGACATTCGTATTTAAACCTGGAGTATAAATAACAACCAATTGTAAAATAAAACCAATTACAAAAGCAAAATTCAACGATTTATTATTAAAAATGTTTTGTTTAAAAATAGATTTTTCACTTTTAATATTATACGAATGAAATAATTGTAAACTAGATAAAGTGAAAAAAGCCATCGTTTGACCAACGATATGATCTTGTTTAGAACCAATTAAATAAGCAACTAAAGTTAATACACCAATTAAAATACCTTCTAAGGCAATCTCATATCCCAATTTATTAGCAAAAAATCCTTCGGTTTTTGGTCTTGGCATTTTATCCATCTCATCATTGGAAGCTTTTTCCATTCCAAGACCAAAAGCTGGTAAAGAATCGGTTATTAAATTAATCCATAAAAGATGAATAGGAGAAAGTGGTACTCCTAAATTAAGACCAAAAAGAGCAATGAAAGAAGCAAGGAAAATTGTTAGGACTTCTCCAATGTTACTCGATAAAAGATATTTTACACATTTTTTAACATTATTGTAAATACCTCTTCCCTCTTTAACTGCTTCTACAATAGTAGTAAAATTATCATCGGCTAAAATCATATCTGCAGCTTCTTTAGAAACATCCGTACCTGTAATTCCCATTGCACAACCAATATCGGCCTTTTTTAGAGCTGGCGAATCATTGACACCATCTCCGGTCATTGAAACTACTTTCCCTTTTTTTTGCCACATTTCAACAATTCTTACTTTATCCTCAGGGGATACTCTCGCATAAACAGCATAATCTTCAATCTGATTACCTAATTCTTCATCAGACATTTTTTGCAATTCCTCTGATGAAATGGCTCTATATCCATCTTTTAGAATATTTAGTTCCTTTGCGATTGCCGAAGCAGTTGTAATATGGTCGCCTGTAATCATGATGGTTCTAATTCCTGCCTTACTAGCAACCTCTATTGCCTCTTTAACTTCTGGTCTAGCCGGATCAATCATACCCACTAAACCAAGAAAAGTTAAATTCTCTTCTAAGTTTTCATTACATTCGGGTTTATTTGCATGAGCCTTGATTCCTAAGCCTAAAACCCTTAATGCCCGCGATGCCATATTCGTATTTGCATTTAAAATTTCTTGTTTTTCCTTATCACTTAATAATGCATGATGTAATATAATATCCGGTGCTCCTTTAGTAATACTAAGATAATGATTATTCACCTTTACTACAACTGTCATCATTTTTCTAATTGAATCAAAGGGTAAATCTGCTACTCTTTCTATTTTATCAATTGGTCTGCCATATAAATTATTGAATTCAATTAAAGCTGTCTCAGTAGGATCACCTATGCGTTTTTCTACACCATCTACATTAGTGATTTGAGCATCACAACAAAGAGCAAAGTAAGTGATTAATTCTTTATCATCTTCAGTTAAATTTTTAAGTTTTTTATTTGTATGATGATATAATTCTTGAACGGTCATTTTATTTTGCGTTAACGTTCCTGTCTTATCACAACATATAATAGATGTGGATCCAAGAGTTTCTACCGCAGGTAATTTCTTAACAATTGCATTCTTTTTAGCCATATTGCCAACACCAATGGCAAGAATAATTGTCACAACCGTTGCAAGTCCCTCAGGAATAGCGGCAACTGCTAAAGCAATGGCTGTTTTAAAAGCATCTAGTAAATATGTATCTGATGTTCCTTTCGTTGTTAACATTTCTAAAAAGAAAACGACAACACATATAATAATAGACATGATCCCAATCACTTTACCAACTTGTGATAATTTTCGTTGCAAAGGGGTAGTCTGATTGTCATCTCCAATTAGCATTCCTGCAATTTTACCGATTTCTGTTTTCATTCCAACTTCTGTTACAACTGCTTTGGCTTTTCCGTTTGTTACAAAGGTTGAGGAAAATAACATATTTTTACGATTACCTAAAGCAATTTCTTTATCCTCTATTCCATCAATGACATCAGAAATTTTTTCTACCGTTACTGATTCACCAGTTAATGCTGATTCATCCACTCTTAAATGAGAACATTCAATAATTCTTGCATCAGCAGGAATAAAATCCCCTGCTTCAACCATAATAATATCTCCCACAACTAAGTGAATCGTTTCAATTGGAATCACTTTTCCATCTCTTAAAACTTTACACATTGGAGATGACATTTTTTTTAATGCCTCTAAACTTTTTTCAGCTTTGTTTTCTTGAATGATTCCAAGAATTGCATTAATAATTATAACAATAAAAATTATTAAACTTTCAACCCATTCACGAGGATCAATAATAAGTGATACGACTGCTGCTACCATTAAAATAATAATCAAAACATCTTTAAATTCTAAAAAGAATTTAATTAACATACTTTGTTTTTTCTTTTCAGTTAATTCATTTTTGCCATTCTTATCTAATCTATTCTGTGCCTCATTACTAGTAAGTCCCTTATCAAGATTAGTATTTAATTTTTTTTCTACCTCATTAATTTTAAATTTATACATTTTTCCTCCTTGCTATAAAAAAAGACCCCTAACCGTTTTCGGCTAAAGGTCTTGCAATCATAAAATGATTAATGATAATTATATCCGAATAGCATATTTTACTATTGGTTTGACGAATATAATCTATAACACTATTAGTGTTATATTGCTACTCCCCTTTAAGGAATTTCTTTTATACAGACCATTATAATTCAAACGATTTAGTTTGTCAAGAAAATGATTTTATATATTTACAAAAATAGTATATGCAAAATAGTTTTTTTATATTCTATTTATTATATATAATATTTTAATAAACAAATTTTTCCGATTTTTTGTCAATTTAAATCCTTATTAGATGGATTATCAATTAATTTTCCCTTTTTAGTAAATCTTGATCCATGACAAGGACAATCCCAAGTTTGTTCTTCATCGTTCCAAACCAAAGCACAACCAAGATGAGGACATCTTTTGGTTCTAAAATTTAATAAATTTTTTAAATAACTACCCAGATTAATAAATAATTGTTTTTTAAAAATATTACGATTGGGACGATATAATTTTTGATATACATTCCTTCTATTCATTACTAAATCTCTTAATATCAAAGCACTAATCATAGACTGAGTCATCCCCCATAAATTGAAACCTGTTGCCACATATAAGATTTCTGAGAAATTGCTATATTTACCGATATAGGGTATATCATCAAGCGTTATACAATCTTGGTTAGCCCACATATATTCAATTTTCGCATTTGGATAATAATTATTCACAAAAGAAATCAAATTCTCATAGTGATATCCACCATTTGCTGTCTTATGATCATTACCACCAATGAGTAAATATTCTTTATACTTTCTAAAATAGAACCCCGTTGTTTCTAAATTCGTATAAGTACCACCTATATCTTCATCATTTTTAATAGCAATAACATAGGAACGATTTTGAAACATTTTTGTATAATACATACCCAGTCTATCAATAAATGGATAATGCGTAGTAACAATTATTGCTTTAGCCTCTATTTTATGATGATCTGTATAAACAACATTTTTCTTTATATCAATCACATTCGTATTTTCATATATTTCCATTTCTTTAATCAAACACTTTATTAATTTTAATGCATTCATTTGTGCTTGTTTAGGAAATTTTACAGCAGCCCGAATGGAAAATGGTAAAGCTATTTTATTGACCAATTCAGCATGTATGCCTAATTTGTTTAAGGCTTCTACTTCCTCTGTAAGGATTGTTTCATCTATTGTAGAATAAATATATGAATCTTTCTCCTCAAAATCAAAATCAAATTCCTTGCTTAAATTAGCATATTCTTTTAAGGCCATTAAATTGGCATCTAAATATTGTTGGGCTTTTTCAAAACCATCTTTTTTAATTCTTGTTGAATATAAAATATCATGTTGAGCAGTAATAACTGCTGTTGTATTTTTAGTAATTCCCATACCTATTTTATTTTTTTCAACAACAATTACTTTGTTTCCTTCTTTCATTAAATAATAAGCACATAAAATACCACAAATTCCTCCACCGACAACAACGATATCAGTTTTTATATCCTTATTTAAAGCAGAAAAAGATGGGAATTCAACTGTATCTATCCATAGAGATTTTCCTTTTTCATTCATTATATCACCAATAAATAGTATGTGCAATTTTTTATCTTTCATGTAAAAAAGTCGGATAATTCCGACATATTATTTAAATTCTGGATGGCTAAAATTACTATTTTTAAATTCATTATTAGTTGGCGATGGAGTAGATAAATCAAAATATAATTTAGAATCTTCAGTTACTCCAAAACTTAAATTCGATCCTGTTTTGCTAATTTTATTAAATGCTTCTCTAAACATCGCATTATGCGCTTCCTCACGATTTAATAAAAAATCAATTGCTTCACGTACATATTTATCTTCTATTTGGCGATAGAGATATTCATATACAACCTTTGCCCTTTGTTCTGATGCAATATTTGATAATAAATCAGCACACAAATCACCTGTCACTGATACATAATCACTAGTCCAAGAATATCCTGATGCATTTGTTAATCCTGGGTTTAACCCCGTTAAAACTTGAGCTTCAATCGTACCATTTGCAATATTTTTATAATTAACATCATGACCATTTAATAAATTAATTAATGTTCCTACAATTTCCATATGTGAAAGTTCTTCGGATGCAATATCCATAAATAAATCTTTAATAGCAGGATCTTTTATTCTAAAACTTTGAGACATATATTGCATTGCTGCTTTCAGTTCTCCATTCGCACCACCTAATTGTTCTTGTAGTAAATTCGCATATTCAGGATTAGGCTTTTCTACCTTTACTTCAAATAATAATTTCTTTTCATGTTTAAACACTTTCATTCACCTCAAAATTATTATTGGGAAAAAAATATTTTTTATACTTCTTTTTCGAAAAATACAAATAATTAATATTAGAAAACCATATCATATTAATTATCATCACAATAATTTACTACGGCCTCTACTAATTTATGATTTTTTAATAATTCATATTTATTTAGGGGCCTTTCAATAAAAAATAAATCTACTGCCTCCCACATAAATACCCATCCCGCAATGTCTATTATTTCAGTTGCAACTGCCGATAATAAACTAAGATGATTGAGAAAAATAACAAGTGAAAAAATGATTACGGCAAGAAAAGTAAAAATAATTGATTGAATGATAGTCTTTCTAATTTTTCGATAACTGATAATCGCTTCTTCATAATAGTAATTTTTTATCGCCTCTTGAATCAAAACGATATCTTCTTGTTTTTCTAAATGATTACTTTTAATTTGAATATTAATATCATGTATCAAATGAGTTGCTAAAATATGTTGGTCTAAAAAATTAGCAAATTCGCTATTAATCACAATATTATCTTGAAGCGAAAATGGTGATATAACAGATTCTAAGTCGTGAACAAAAACCTTTATTACCGCTTGATTTTTATCATTTAATAAAATTTCTTTTTTTGCGTAAATTCTTTTTAATTCTTTCAATCTTCTTCTTTTCATATTTTAATTCGTACTCTCTAATAAAGCTTCTTGTTCTAATTTTTTTAAAGCTTTCTTAAAATAAATTAAAAATAAAATGATAGTCACACTTACAGCAATACCATCCGCAATTGGTTCTGCTAAATATACTGCCATTACTTTGTTATTGATTATTGAAGGAAGGATGAAAATTAATGGTATAAGAAGAATTACTTTTCTTAATACAGCCAAAAATAATGACACTTTAGCATTACCAATTGCGATGAAAGTTTGTTGACAAGCAATCTGAATACCAAACAAACATGATATTGCAAAATAGATGCGGATAGCCCATGCCGTATAATTAATCAATTCAACTTCTCCAGCATTTAGAAAAATGCTTGCAAACCCTTTTGGGAAAAGCATAAGTGATAACCAAAAAACAGTTGAATAAATAACTGATGCAATTAATAAAATAATGAAAGATTTCTTTACTCTATCAGCATTTTTTGCTCCATAATTATAACTGGTGACAGGCTGTGCTCCTTGGGATAAACCCATTAATGGTAACATTGAAAACTGCATTAAACTTGCTAAAGTGGTCATTGCTCCTACCGCAATATCTCCTCCATACTTTTTTAATGATGCATTAAAACATACAGTGATAACCGCTTCGGTAAATTGCATGACAAAAGGAGATAATCCTAATGCAAGAGTCGGCAAAATAATATTCCACTTTAATAATAAATTTTTCCATTTTAATCTAACTAGAGCTTTATCACTTTGTAAAAACCATACCACATAAACAGCTGATACGGCTTGCGAAATAATAGTAGCGATGGCAGCTCCTTTTACTCCCATTGAAAAAGCGAAAATAAAAATTGGATCTAAAATACAATTTAAAATTGCTCCAATTAAAACGGAAACCATACTAATTTTAGTAAATCCTTGTGCAGAAATGAATGCATTCATTCCTAATGCCATCATGACAAAAACAGTACCAATAGCATAAATTACTAAATAATCATTAGCATAGCCAATTGTATTATCACTTGCTCCAAACAAATACAATAAAGGTTTTGAAAAAATTAATAAAACTATTGTCAAGATAATTCCAAATACTAAAAGAAGTGTAAAACTATTACCCACTACAATTTCAGCTTTTTCATCTTCTTTTTTACCCAGATATATTGTCGATTTTGGTGCACCACCATAACCTACTAAGGCCGCAAATGCTGATACAACCAAAATAACCGGCATACAAACGCCTACACCCGTAAATGCTAGTCCACCTACATCTTTAATATTGCCAATATAAATTCGATCAACAATATTGTATAATAGATTAACAAGTTGAGCAATAATAGTTGGAATTGACAATTTAATAATTAATTTTAAAACACTACCTTTACCTAAAAAAGTCTTATCATGCATATTGAATTACCTCTTCTCTACTTTTTTAATATTATTGACAATTCTTCTTTGAATATCAAAATATATATCGCATTCTTCTTTACTAATGTCTGAAAACAAAATGGTAAAAAAATTTTTTTGAATCTCCTTTATTTCCGTGGCTATTGCTAGACCTTTTTCGGTTATTTCTAAATGAATAATTCTTCGATCTTGTATATCGCGATTTCTCGTCAAATACCCTCTTACAATCAAGTGGTCAATAGCATTTGAAATATTAGATTTTTTTAAAACATGAACTTCTTCAATGTCTTTTGCGGTATTAAAAGTAGGATTATTTAATAAAAAACCTAAAATAGTTAATTCTATTTGTGTCAAATCTTCTTGATTAGATAAAGAATTAAATTGTAACTCATATGCACTTTTCAGTTTTTTTAGTTCTGATAATATTAATGCAAATCCGTTTTCCATAGATACCCCTTATAAATAAAACAATTCATTATATTATATCATACTTTATAAAGTAAATAATAAAATATGGTATACTATTTTAGTTCTTTTAATAACTGTTATATTTATAACTAAATTATATAATGATTTTAAAAATTTGTAAAGTAATATGCATACTAAAGTATTGTATTGCAAAAATAAAAATATTATGGTAAAATATAGTATTACTATATGAAAAAGAAAATAATAAAAAAGAAAGGATTCCTAATGATAAAAATATATTTTAATAATGAATTAAAGGAAGTACCAATTGGTACAATGGTTATCGATTTAATAGAAGATAATAAAAAGACTGACTATATGGTTTGTCAAATTGGTTCGCAAATCAAAGAATTAAGACATACTCTAACAGAAAAAAATAATAATATGCCTGTCATCCCTATTGGAATAAATCATATTGAGGCTGGTAAAGCATATGAGGCAACACTTAGATATGTCATTGCTATGGCATTTCATAATTTATATCCAGAGGTTGATATTAGATTTAGTTATAATGTTTCGAGATCCATCTTTTGTCAAATTATCACTCCTAATTTTCATTTATCAAGAGCTACTGATAAAATAATTGATGAAGTAGCCAGAATTGTTAAGGAAAATTTACCAATTGAAAGAATAAATGTCACGATTGATGAAGCCAAAGAAATTTATAAAAAATATAATCATTTAGATAAATTAGAAATATTGAAATACCGTCCAGAAAATACAGTACATCTATATAAATGTGATAATTATTATGATTATATGCATTCATATATGTTGCCTTCTACAGGTTGTCTTAAAAATTATTCAATTAGACCCTATAGTCCAGGAATTATTATTCAATATCCAAGATATGAATTAAATGCTGCAATTCCGGAATTTGTAGAAGAAACAACGTATGGTAAAACGCTAAAAAGAGCCTTTATTTGGAGTAGTAAAGCAAAATTACAAACAATTGTCGATATTAATCATAAAGTGGAAGAAAACAATATTGTTGATTTTGTTCAGATGTGTGAAGCAAAACATAATACCATGCTTGCCGAACTAGGAACATATATAGAAGAAGATATCGCAAATATTAGACTCATTGCTATTGCAGGTCCTAGTTCAAGTGGTAAAACTACTTTTTGTAACCGACTTAGAATTGAACTATTATCTAGGGGAATTAATCCTGTTACGATTTCAATGGACGATTATTATTTAGAAAAGGATAAAATTTGTGAAATTCAAAAAACAACGATTGATAAACTAGACTTAGAACATATCAATTGTCTTGATATTGCTCTTTTTAATAAGGATTTATTCGATTTAATTAATGGAGAGGAAGTAACTTTACCAAAATTTAACTTCCAAACCGGAAAAAGAGAAATTGGCAAAACTATACAAGTTAATCAAAATAGTCCTATTATTATTGAGGGCATCCACGCTCTAAATGAAAGATTAACTTCTTCTATTCCTAAACATCAAAAATATAAAATTTATATTGCACCTCAAGCACAAATTAATATTGATGATCATTCACCATTAAATACAACTGACCTCAGATTAATTAGACGAATTGTTAGAGATATGAAATATCGTAATTGCCCTGCTGCTACTACAATAAATATGTGGCAATCAGTTCGTAATGGGGAATTTAAATGGATTTATCCAAATCAAGAAGGTGCTAACTTTGTCTTTAATTCCGAATTATCCTATGAATTATGCGTTCTAAGAACTAAAGCTCTTCCTGCACTTAGAGAAATTAAATCTACTGATCCAGAGTATTTGGTTGCTAATCGCTTAATTAAATATTTGAAATATTTTAGACCAATCGAAGATGAAACTACAATTCCATGCAATTCCTTATTAAGAGAGTTTATTGGAGGAAGTTGTTTTAAAATATAAATAAAAACACATTAGATCAATAAGTCAATATAAATTGCTTAAAATCTAATGTGTTTTTTAGTTTTTTTAACAAAAAATTTTAAAAAAGAACTTTTTTAAAATAAAAAAATTATTTTTTTAGAAAAACAAATAAAAAATATGCAATTTTTTTGTATTTTAATAAAAAAAAGTGTAAAATTACTAATAAGTTTGTAAAAAAACAATAAAATAATAAAAAGGAGATGAAAAAATGCAAAAAGACTATGTAAGCAGTATTTTTGGTCAAAACTTATTTACTGATGATGTTATGCGTGAATACTTACCAAAGCCAATTTACTTAAAATTAAAAAGAACCATTGAGGAAAATGTTGAATTAGATGCAGCAGTAGCCGATGCCGTTGCACATGCAATGAAAGAATGGGCACTATCTCGTGGTGCCACTCATTTTACCCATTGGTTTCAACCATTAACAGGCATAACAGCTGAAAAACATGATGCTTTTATCCGACCAATTGATACTGGAAAAGCAATTATGGAATTTTCTGGTAAAGAATTAATCAAAGGTGAACCCGATGCTTCTAGTTTTCCATCAGGAGGGATTCGATCAACTTTTGAAGCAAGAGGTTATACCGCTTGGGATTGTACATCTCCTGCTTTTTTAAAAGAAACGGCAAATGGTGTTGTCTTATGTATTCCTACTGTTTTTTGTGCCTATACGGGGGAAGCGCTTGATAAAAAAACCCCTCTTTTACGATCATGTGAAGCCCTTAACATTCAAGTAAAAAGAATTTTATCACTATTTGGTGAAAATGATATTAAAAAAATTGAATGTTCAGTTGGTGCTGAACAAGAATATTTTTTAATTGATCATGAAAAATATATGCAACGTCTTGATTTAAGATTAACAGGAAGAACCCTTTTTGGTGCTAAACCTCCTAAAGGCCAAGAAATGGATGATCACTATTTTGGTTGTATTAAAGAAAAGGTCGCTTCTTTTATGAAAGAATTAGATGAAGAACTTTGGAAATTGGGTGTGAATATCAAAACCGAACACAATGAAGTAGCTCCATCTCAACATGAATGTGCTCCTGTTTATACTAAAGTGAACATTGCTACTGACCATAATCAATTAACAATGGAAGTAATGAAAAAAATTGCTAAAAGACATGGTTTTGAATGTCTTCTTCATGAAAAACCGTTTGCTGGAGTTAATGGAAGTGGTAAACATAACAATTGGTCCTTAATAACCGATAAGGGAAGAAACCTTTTAGAGCCGGGTAAAACACCTCATGAAAATGCTCAATTTTTATTATTTTTATCTGCGATAATTGCAGCAGTTGATGAAAATGCCCTTCTTCTAAGATTAGTGGCATCTAATCCAGGCAATGATCATCGCTTGGGTGCCAACGAAGCCCCTCCTGCAATCGTTTCAATTTTTCTTGGCGATCAATTACAAGATATTGTTGAACAAATAATTGATAAAGGAGAAGCTTATACTTCTAAAACGGGGGGTAAAATGAATATTGGTATTCATAGTCTACCAATTATTTTTAAAGATTCTACTGATCGTAATCGAACTTCCCCTTTTGCTTTTACTGGTAACAAATTTGAATTTAGGATGGTTGCATCTAGTATTTCAATTGCAGACACTAATACTGCTTTAAATGTAGCTGTTGCTGAAGAACTAAAAAAAATGGCCGATAAATTAGAAAAATCTACTAATATTGAAAAAGCAATCAAAAGGGTAATTAGAACAACTCTAACTGATCATCAAAGAATTATCTTTAATGGAAATGGCTACAGCAGCGAATGGATTAATGAAGCCAATAAAAGAGGACTTCCAAATGCAAAATCTTTTGTTGATGCCATTCCTGCATTAACGGATCAAAATACAATTGATTTATATGAAAAACACCATGTGTTAACAAAAAAAGAATTATCATCTAGAGCCGATGTTGATTATGAACTCTATTCTAAAACAATTAATATTGAGGCTTTAACCATGATTGATATGATTAGGAAAGAATATATTCCCAGCATTTTAAAATATTTAAATGATTTATGTGACACCTACCAAAAAATGAAAACCATTCATCCTCTAATAGAATGTGAAAGTATTTTTGATTTGATAAAAAAAATATCATCATTACTTGATCAATTAAATTTACAAGTAACCAATTTGATACAACTAGAAAATGAAGCTACGCATCTTCGTAATAGTAAACAAGCTCATTTTTATCAAGAATATATTGTACCAAAAATGAATGAATTACGCTTCATCGTTGATACTTTAGAAACAATTGTCTCAAAAGAATATTGGCCAGTACCATCCTATACTGATTTATTATTTAACGAATAAAAATAAAAACAGGTTTTTAGAAAAAATTCTTCTAAAAACCTGTTTTTATTTTTTTAATTCATACATTATAATTCCTAGTGCGACGGCAACATTCAAAGATTCTACATCATTTTGCATAGGGATTTGAATATGATAATCCATCAATGATAAAATCTCATCACGAACACCTCTAGCCTCATTACCAACACAAATTGCAAACCGACTAAATTTATCAGCTTTTTCTAAATCATAAGCCTTATTCAATGAAGTGCCATAACATATAATATTGGATTTTTTAAATAGTTGAATCATATCTATTAAATCCCCTCTAACAATAGGAATCTTAAATAGTACACCTTGAGTTGACCGAACAACCTTTTCATTATATAAATCAACACAATCATTGCTCATTATAATTGCATCATATCCTAAAGCGGCACTTGTTCTAATCATTGTTCCTAAATTACCAGGGTCATTAATATTATCTAATATAACCATTTTGACTTCATCTTTTTTTATCATATTCTTCAAATCATTGATTGAATAATGGTGCATATTCACAACACCAACAATAGGTTGTGGATGTTTAGTTGATGACAATCTTTTTATAATCGCATCTGTTACATAATATACCAAAATATCCTGAAATTGACCAATCATTTTTTCATCAGAAGTAATAACACACTCTAGATAATTAGTTTTACTGGCTTCCTCAATTAAATGATACCCTTCTATTAGAAATTTTTGTTCCTTATTTCTCGTTTTTTTATCTCTTAAATTGAAAAATGATTTCATTGTTTCATTATTTGGTGAGGATATTTTTATAATTTGTTTCATATTTTAATCTCCAATTTAATAACAATTTATTATTTGACATACCTATCATACACATCATGCATTCTATCATATTTTTATCATCAAACGCAACCATTTATCCAGATTCTTTATATTTTTCAATTTTATATCAGTTAAGTTGATGGATTATAATAACTATAACTAACATATATTGCATTTTTTTAAAATAGCCATTGATTCTTTAAATTTCGATCAATTATATATTCCTTGTGCTTAAATAATATTCTTTTTTGTACATATTATTAAGTGGCACAGCAATCATACAATCTATTATTCATATAAATTTTTCATTTACACTTTTTATTAGTTTTATAAATCAAACATTTTTTCATATAGATAATTGTAGTCTGGTATATCATAATATTTAACCATTTTTTAATAAATTAAATGAACTTTTTCATGCCTATATTGCTTTTTCGTGAAAACCTTATTGATTAAAGCATTAGACTAATTTATCGTTTACATTTTCTTATATGATTTGGTTTTTCTAATTTCTTCTAATGCCTTATTCATCACAACATCAATACCTGTTTGATACTCTTCCAAAGTTGGTCTACACTCAATATCTGGAATAAATCCAATATTTATAAATTCACTTTCATCTAAAGCTTTACTTCTTCTTGTACATATTCTAAAACCACCACCACTTTCCAAGTGGTATGTCAATGGTTGTCCAGTAGATCCATAACTTGCTGTTCCTATAATTTTAGCATTAGTATAATATTTCATTACATTAATAAAATTTTCAGCTGCTGATGCAGTATATTCATTGGATAAAATTATTATTTGACCTTCTAATTTTCCAGGTACATTTACTATTTTTGTAACATCACTATAGTTCTCATAATATGTATGCTTTATCATTTGATAACATTTTTCTCTAAATTCATTATGAGGATATTTTTGATAAAATTCTTCATCAGATAATTTATCCATATTATCAGATAATCCCCATGCTTTATATGGAGCAATATAATAAGGATGATATGCATTATCATGTCTAAATGAACTTCCTATAAATAATGATGCAACAACATCACTATAACCACTATTCCCACCACCATTATCTCTTATATCTATAATAAATGCTTTTGCTTGTTTTAATATATCATAGTTATTTCGGATTTCCTCAGGTAATTTTTTATTCATCATTGTCTTTATTTCAATAATAGCAATCCCATCTTCAGTCATTTTAATTGTATGTGAATCAGATTTAAATACTATTTTACCCTCTACTTCTTTTCTTTTTGGATAATCATATACCCAATTGGTATCTCCTGTAGTTCGTTTTAAGACCTCTGTGTATACTTTACCATCATACTCTAAAACCAATTCTACTTCACTATTTATGGCACCGCTGCGTATAAATTGTCTTACACCATAAAAACAACTATCTTTCTTTTCATGCCAAATATAAGGATAAATATTTTTCTCTATATAATCGTCAATATCTACTCCATTGATTTTTTTTATTTTGCTATATCTTTTGACTCTATCTTCTACACTCTTCTTTACATTAACAATAATATATTCATTATTAATGTATGCCAATTCAAGTGGAAGTTTGGCAGAGAATTCCTCGCTTTCATATATTTCTTTAGGAAACCAAACATCTGTATGTCCATCCTTAAGCAATGCCACAAATCTCATTAGTTCAAGATAATATGTATATAAATTTTTTGTTTTTAATACTCTTGATAAAGCAATTTTATATTGTTCATCCCAATTAAAGTTTTTATCAAATTTATTCCAAAATGCAAAATTATACTCTGCTTCTTTCCATATCAGTGATAATTCAAATATTTTTTGTTCATCAGTCATATTTTTACTCTCCTTTTGCTCATCTGCTTTTTCATATTTATCAACTGAATTCATTCATTTTTCTTTTTTGTTAGTAAATGGTTTGTTATGCTTACACTTGAATCAATTCAAAATATTGACAATCAGTTGTTCAAATTGATTGGTAAATACAACATTATCAAAATATAGTTCATATTTAACCTTTAGAGGTTATCATTTGATCATTCATCATCATCCTGTTTTTTATAATTTTAACATAAACGTCTTTATTTACTACTAAATTATTTCATAATATTTTCTATCCGTTTCTTTTCAACATATTCTTATTATACATCATCCCACTTATTTTTTCAATTAATAACTACTCTCAAACACCATACATATTATGCTTTTTATACTTTTTTAGTAGTAAAGACTTTTCAACTAAATCTATATAATTCAATTAAATTTTGTTTTTAGAAAAATAAGATGCTATCCATTTTATTGTATAGTAAATGTGTACATAAGCGTCTGCAACCTAACTATCTAATACACTCTTATTGTAGATTTTCGCTTAATGCTCCATAATAGGTAAACTAATACTGATTTTAATGAAAAACGTTTCATACTATATAAATCAAAATGACAGAATTAAATATAGTATGATATATTCATATAATATAAAATAAGCCAAATGAATCCAAATCACAAAGATAACTATCTATGTTTTATTATGCACTGTGCGAACAAATAAAAAAAGAGTGCAATTAACTCAATTGCACCTTTTCTTTTTTAAAACTATTTACCTTGTAAATTTGATTGAGCCATAGACACTAAACGACGAGTGATTTCACCACCAACTGAACCGTTTTGACGAGCTGTTGCATCAGGGCCAAGGTTTACTCCTAATTCATTTGCAATTTCATATTTCATTTGGTTAATTGCATTTTCAGAACCAGGTACTACTAATCTATTTTTAGAGTAAGATGAGTTATTCATTCATTTCACCTCCTGTCAAAAATAGTATTGACACTTTTTAGTCCTTTATTACAAATATTTATTGGTAATTTATGGCTAAAACAGTTCATCAATTTCAATTTTTTTATCCTCATTAGGTTTAATTTCAAGATAATCATAATGTCGATTTATTCTTAAAACAATTCTTTTGGTATTATCTAATGCTTTATTGATCATATCTTCAAAATTTATTTTGTTTTCTTCTGTTATAGCACAATTCAAATTCGGTTTGATTTGAGGATGTCTTGGTACAAAAACTGTACAACAATCTTCATATGGCAAAATAGAAATGTCATAAGTTTTAATTTGAGTTGCAATATGAATAATATCTTGTTTATCAAAGACAGCAAGCGGTCTAATGATAGGTATCTTCACAACACTTTCTATTGTATCCATACTTTCTAAAGTCTGACTAGCAACTTGGCCAATATTTTCACCATTAACAATTGCTAAAGCCCCAATTTTTCTTGCTAATTTTTCACTAATTCTATACATCATTCTGCGCATAATTGTAATACAATAATCTTCTTTAGTAAACTCATAAATAGCCTTCTGTATCTCCGTAAAAGGTACAACATATAAATTGATATCTTGATATTCCGTATAAGGAACAATGGTTTCTAATAGATCTATTACCTTTTGAACAGCCAATGGGGATGTATATGGAGGTGCCGCAAAATGAATGGCATCTATACTCATCCCTCTTTTGATTGCTAAATATCCAGCAACCACACTATCGATGCCACCTGAGATCATCAAAAGAGTTTTACCAATACTACCTGCTGGAAAACCACCAAGTCCTAAATAGATATGAGTAAAAATAAAAGTACCCTCACTTCTTACATCTAAATATAGTGTAAATTCAGGTCGATGTACATCCGCTTTTAACCCTTCAATATGCTTGAATAAATAACTACCTACATGTTTAGTTATTTCAACGGATGTTAACAAAAAATTTTTATCTGCTCTATTCGTTTCAATTTTAAAAGTTTTTTTACCCTGATTTAATTCTTTTTGAACCAACTCTTTGGCTAACAAATTGATATCATTAAGATTAGACTTACACCTTGAAACAACGCTAAAAGAATATATTCCTGGAATTTTCTTTAAAATTTCAATAATAGGTTGCGAATCTTCGTTATTTAGCATAATATAATAGCGCATACCTCTTGATTCAAATGATAACTGTTTAAACTCCTTTAGAGCTCTTTTTATATGATTTTGTATTCTAATTGTGAACTGTTTACGATTTGATTTTTTTAAACTTAGTTCACCATATCTAATTAAAATATGATCTTCCATTTTATCTATTTCCTAACTCTTGTAATTTTTCAATTAAATAATCAATTTCTTGATACGTATTATGATGGGATAAACTTATTCTTATCATATTATAAGATCTTTCAATACTATTTGTTAATGCATAAACCGAACGTTCAAGAGTCTTGGTTTTCTCATTACAAGCAGAACCAACTCCAACGATAATATTATTTTCTTCTAAATAATGCATAACTGTTTCACCTTTTGTTTTTTTAAAACTAATACTTAAAACATATGGTGAATAATAATCACCTTTTTTATTTATATCAATAAATGGTAATTTACTTATTCTATCAATTAAATAATTATATAATTTATGGACATAATGATAATAACTATCCATTTTTTCATAATTTATTCTTAGCGCTTTTGATGATGCCACAATTAAAGCCGCATCATAAGTTCCCGGTCTTATTTGATTTTGTTGGTGACCACCATAAAAAAGCGGCTGAATTTGTAAATTTTTATTGGCAATTAAGGCTCCAATTCCTTTTAATCCTTCAATTTTGTGAAAAGTTAATGTCATTAAATCAAAATCATTAAACTCAAAATCAGGTTTAATCTTGCAAACGCCTTGAACCATATCAACATGAAGTTTGGCATGTGATTTGCTTTTCACCATTTCAATAATTTTTTTCATCGGATTAATACTACCAATAATATTATTTACCCACATAATAGATACTAAAATGGTATCTTTTGTAAGAGCATTTTCTAATTCATTTAAATCAATTATACCATTCGAGCATTTTAAATATGTAACTCTAAATCCTTCTTTTTCTAATGCTTTAAAAACATGATAGACAGAAGCATGTTCAATTTCGGTTGTAATCAAATGTTTATTTTGATTTTTATATGGTAGGGTCACTCCCCTAATCGCTAAATTATTCGCTTCTGTTGCACCTGATGTATAATATATCCTTTTTTCATTTAAATTTAATATTTTTAAAATTGATTTAGATGCCCTATCAATTAAAGTTTTTACAAAAACAGCATCTTTATACATACTACTAGGATTAAACCAATATTCATCATTCATTTTATTATAGGTTTCAACTACTTCTTTTAATGGTTTTGTAGTTGCGGCCGAATCAAAATAAATCATTTTATCACCTATTTTCTTGTTTTTATTCATTATACTACAAAAGCAAAACTTTTGCAAAAATTATAATTCTTAAGTATAATACAAATTGTAAAGGAGGAAAGCTTATGAAACATGTTGAGTTTGTGCCAACTGGAGTATGCTCAAGATTAATTAGTTTTGATTTAAGCGATGATGGACGTATTCATAATCTGGGATTTCTAGGTGGTTGCTCTGGTAACTTAAAAGCAATCTCCAAATTGTTAGAGGGTAGATCTGCAAAGGAAGCTGCAACTATTCTTAATGGTAATACTTGTGGCCCACGTCCAACTAGCTGTGCTGATCAATTGTCAATAGCATTACTTCAAGCAATTGAACAAAATAAATAACGTAAATATTAAAAAAGTGATCTAATAAATAGGTCACTTTTTTTATTATTTAAATATTAATCACAAACTAATTCATATATATAACGATTACCATCTTTGCCCACTCTTTTTACGACTTCAAGATATAATAAAATATTTAGAGTTAAAGTTGCTTTCGCTTTAGTTATTTTTGCCTTCATAGCTAAATCCTCTGAAGTAAATTGTTTGGTTAAATGTAAATTGTTCATTATAGTTTGATAATCATTATTATTGTTTAAATTTATTTCTACATATAAATTTTGTGGTATTTGTATTTGTCGTTTATACCCTTTGTTTTTAAAATATTTTTTTACCATTACTTGTCGGTATTCATCCAAATCAATTAGTAATATTTTAATATTTAAATTAGGATTTTTAAGATACAATTTAATTTGATAGAGTTCTTTAAATGCATCAAAGATAGACCCTATTTTTGGTGATTTATGAGGATTAGAGATTACCCCATTATCATCAATTTTATAAATTATTTTTCTATGAGCAAGCGGATAAACAATTGTTACTACATAATTTGTTAAAAAGCAATCCAACTTTTTGCGAAGTTTATTAAAATTACTAGTTTGTATCTCATATATAACATTATTTTCAAATACATCAGCATAAAATACGCCTCTAGACAACTTATTTATTTTGACTTCATGTTTATTATCATCACTACATATATAATATTTCATCGTTTTATGAAGTATCTTTTCTTTTTGAATGCCAATTACATTTTCCTTTTTTATAAACTCTTTTGCAAGATGATATGCATGAATCAATTTTTGATTGTTATCTTGCATACCGATTACTTAATTTTCCAATCGTAGCAAAAACAATGAAGAAAATTAAATTGACAACAACAACACTTGCGCCAAACGGATATTCGGTAAAAATGAAAAAAGCAATTAAAAATGAGATAACCGAAATAAGTGCTGAAGAAAAAATAACATGTTTGAACTTTCTAAATACTTGCATAGAAGAAAGTGCAGGAAAAATAATAATACTAGATATTAATAAAGTTCCCATTATTCTCATTCCAATTACAATCGTAATAGCAGTTAAAGAAGCAAACAAAATATTAAAAAGTCTTGTATGAATACCTGTTGCTTTTGCAAACGATTCATCAAACGTAACCGAAAAAATTCGATGATATAAGAGAATAAAAGTTCCTATAACCAAAATAGAAGTAACTAACATAATAATAAAATCTTGTTGATTGGCAAAAACGATACTTCCAAACATCAAACTATTGATATCAGTAGTAAAACCTCCATGTTTCATTGACCCAACTAAATAACCAATAGCCAAAGCACTAGATGAAAATAGTCCTATCGCCGCATCGCTTTTTAGTTTTTTGCTTTCACCAATTCTAAGCAAAATGTATGCCGCAAGCACAACAAGTGGGATAACAATTAAAATAGGGGCATCAGTAAGTCCAAGTCCAATTGCCACCGCATATACTCCAAAACTCACATGACTTAAACCATCCCCAATCATAGAGTATCTTTTAAGCACTAAAACAACACCTAAAATAGAAGCAGTAATGGAAAGTAAAATTCCCACTATTAAAGGATATTTTATGATATCAAAATTATTGAAAAAGTTTTGTACAATTCCTGAATTAATCATTTTCATCACCTACTTCAAATAATTGGTGTCTAGATAATAAATATTCTTTTTTAAGATGGTTTTTATATTCCTCAGGATTACCGCAGAAAAGACATTCTTGACTAAGATGAATAACTTTATTCGCATGTTTTAATAAATCTTCAACAAAATGAGAAACAATAATTAAAGTTACTCCTAACTCCTTATTGATTTTATCTAATACCTCATATAATTTTTTAGCTGTCGAACCGTCAAGTCCTGTAAATGGTTCATCTAAAATTAATACCTTATCAGTTGCACAAAGAGCTCTTGCTAATAAAACTCTTTGTTGTTGTCCACCAGAAAGTTCACTAAAAGAACGATTTTCTAAATTTTCAATTTCTAAAACCTTTAACATCTCTCTCGTTCTTTTTATTTCACTTTTATTATAAAAAGGACGAAACCCAACTCTATTTAAACATCCAGAACGAACTACTTCATAAACTGAAGCAGGAAAGTCTGTTAAATTATCATTGTGTTGAGGAAGATATCCAATAGAACGTTGTGATACGTCTTTAGCAAAATTGATTTCTCCTTTCAGTTTTGAATTCAGACCTAAAATCGTTTTTACTAAAGTGGATTTCCCACTACCATTATCACCGAAAAGACAAACATATTCACCATCATTTATTTCAAAATTAATTCCTTTTAAAACCACTCTATTCTCATAACCAATAACAAGATTTTTACATTCTAAAATCATCTTCTATTCTCCTTTTTCCAAGTTTTTCAGTATTGTTTGATCAACCTTTAACATCTTCGCCAAATTCACTACATTTTGTCTCATTATTGACAAATAAGAAATATTAGGATTATTAAAATCTAGAGCACTTACATTATGACCAGAATGCAGTTCTAAAATGGTCGCTCCTGTATGTGAAGCAATCATCTTGCATGCTTCTGTATTAATTAATTCTTTAGAAAAAACAACAGTAATCTCTTCTGCTTTCATTTTTTCAATAAAATGCATTAAAGTATCAATGGAAGGCTCGGTTTCAGTTGAACAAGTGGAATACACTAATTCATATTCCAGTCCATAAAAATATGCTAAATAATAAAAAGAAAAAGGTGAACCAAAATACATTGTCTTATTTTGAGCATTGTCCACAATCATTTTAAGATCCTCATCTATTTTTAACAATTGATGGATGTATTCATTCGCATTTTTATCTAAAATCTTATTTCTAGTTCCTAGAGGATCTTCAAGAGAACTACTAATGGCTTGTTTTATTTGTTTAACCATTGAAACAGCATACATAGGATAAATCCAATAATGAGGATCATAAGAATGAACGTGAGTATGTTCATGATTCATTTTCTCTTCTGTATGTTCCCATTCGTCTTCATCTTCAACTTTTAATAATTCAATATCATCGCTTTTTGATAAATTCACAACTAATGTTTTACTAGAAAACAATAAGTCACTAACCCATGTTTCCATTTCATCAGCAGTATAAATAAAAATATCAGCACTTTTAATTGTAATCAAATCTTTAACACTCGGATCATACGTATGCGAATCTTGACCTGGTTTAATAATCATTGTTACATCAAATAGGTTTTGTGTTTCTTGATCAGTTCCAATAATTTTGTTCACCATATCATATTCAGGATATAATGTTGTTACAATTTGTTTTTTTATCGTTGATCTTTGAATAAAGGCACAACTAGTTAAACTAACAACTAGCAAAATAGAAATTATAATCAATAAAGCTTTCTTTCTCACAATGTCTTTTCCCCCTTACATTTTGCACACATGCCATATAAAATTGTTTTGGTACTATCTACGACGACTCCATATTCTTGTTCAATTTTTACATCCATTTGTTTTACAATTGGGTTTTCAATATGCAAAATAGCACCACAATTTTGACATTTAAAATGAATATGATTGGAATTATCACATGTTTTATATTGATAGCATGAACAATTTTTATCTATATTGTATTTCATTATTTCACCATTATCGATCATAAATTCTAAATTTCGATAAAGTGTCGCTTTACTAACAGGTGTTTTATTTTTTGTTAAAAGTATCATCAGTTTATCAACCGTAAAATTATCATTGGGATGATTTATAAAAATATCTCTTATTTGACTTTTTTGTTTGGTATGATAATTTTTTAAATTATTCACTTTATCACTCCCTAATTGTTTATCTTTCATATTATAATTTGAGACTAAGTATCAAATTCATTATACAATATTTTTAATAAATTTGCAATTTTGATGAATAAAAAACTTGATTCTAATTGAAAATCAAGTTTTTTAATCTTTATTTCCTAGGTTTAGATTTCATCACTTCTTTTAATGCACACTTAGGACATACTAATACTTTAGCATCCATTCCCGCATTATAAGAAGTAATATCTTTAAGAAAAGAAATCTGAAATTCATAATGACACTTAGGACAAACATAAAGATATATTTTGCTTCTTAAAATATGAATCGCTAAATATAAAGCCAAAACTACTATGAAAAAACCTAAAAGTACATATAAACACCACTCATATTTGATGATAAAAATAAATCCCAAAACAAAAATCACAATAACTAGAAAATAAATCCATTTGATTATTTTTAAAATCTTTATTTTTGTTTGCATTATTTTTTTTCCTTTAATAATTTTTGTGTAATAGATCGTTGCTCCTTATAATAGCTATCATCGGTTAATTCAATAGCAATATTTAATAAATATAAAACCGTCTCATCATCTTTCATAGTTTTTGCATAAGCTATAAACTCATTGATTGTGTGAATTACACTAGCAGATATGCCATGTTGTAAATGATATTTAGCAAAAATATTTTCAATATCTGCTACATTTTTAATCTCAATTTTACCATTTGTTGCTACCAAATCATTCACTAAATCTTTATTTATTGGTTTGGTGCGATAATTGTCACTAGTAAGATAAGCAACAATAGCAATATCATAACATTTTCTTTTTTCGTAAAAATAAGCAATATACTGATAAGCATTCGCTAATTGTTCTTTTGTATAAGCATATTTTAAACTCTCTTTAATTAACTCAAATGCTTCTTCATGCTTATTTGCCTTATCATAAAGTAGTGCTAATTCTTGCATAACATATTGACATCTAGGATTGTAATTTAACGCTTCTTCTAGTGCTAAAATAGCTTCTTCTAAATTATTTTCTAGTTGATAAATACAAGATAATTGATACATATAATAAGTTATCGGTTCAGGATATCTTCTAACTTTTAGATTTTTAGCATTCTCAACATTTTCACAAAAGATAAAATACTCAATCATTTGATCAAAATCATAATAATTTTGCTCTCTCACATAAGATGCTTTTTTAAAAGTTTTTGATAATTTCAAAAGAATTTCTTTTGCTTCTTGAAATTTTTCATCAGCCAAAAGTTTGACAACCTTTTCATATTCTTGTCTTCTTTCATCTAGGATTGCATGCGTTTTTAAATCTAATTGTTCTTTAATTTTAGGATCTAAATATTGAAAAAGCATATTCGCAATCGCATATATTACTTCTTCATTATTCATTTTTTTATAGATCTCTAGTTCCGTTTGAAGATAAGCAATATCAATATCTTTCTCTTTTGTTAAATGAGATCTAATCTCATCAATAATTTCTTTATTATTCATTTTTTTCCTCTAAATATTGTTCTTTATGTTCCTTATGCAAATCAACTAATTTACTTGTCAATGCCATTTGATCAATAAGTAATTTAACAATTGATTCTAATTCAGAATTTTTACGATAATCAGCTTTACAAATATACCCTACTCTTTTATCTTTAAAAAGACGCTTTGCGATATCAATCGTATCTTTATGATAGATTGCGATTGATTCACCACCTTTCATTTTTACCAGTTTCATACAAGGAACATCCGTCATTCCATCCCCAATATATATCATATTTCGATAAGGAATTCTTCTATCATCATGATCAATGACACTATTTAACTTCTTATCATCTAACTGTTCTAAGGCGCCTTTAGAAATCCTAAAAATAAACTGCGTTTTAGTTGTAAAATTGATAACTTGTTTAGGCCAGTCAGCATTACCACTTTTGTTATAGTAAAATTCACAAGCATATATTTTTTTAAATTCTTTGGCAATTGGTGTTCCTTCAATAATCTCTTTTAAACCTGAAGATAAAATATAATGTTCAACTAAAATACCTTGACTTTTTCCATACTCATTGATCCTTTTAAACCAAGTTTTTACTCCTTTAAGAAAAATTACATCCTTGCCTAGATTCATAAAATCAGCCTTTTTTATACCAACATTTTTATTTTTAGCCATTTTTATCATTAAAAACATATATGATAAAATTCGATCCATATTATTTTTCTCAGAGATTTCATTTGATTCTTTCCAAAACGCTTCTGCATTCATCCCAACACTTGGAATAAAACTATATTCTTGCATATCTTTAGCACAAAGCGTTTTATCAAAATCATACATTAATGCAACAATTGGTTGTTGTTTTTCCATATTTACCCCCTAATGGTTCTTTCCTTTTTTAATAACTCCTTTATAAAATGCATAGCCATATAAACCTAATAATAGAATACTGCATATTATGGTGAGAATTGATACTGCAAACGAAATCCAAAAAATAAACCACCACTGGAATCTTAAAATACCTTTTTTAAAAATATATATGAAAACATAAATACTGCTAATAAAACCGCCAGATAAAAACATATAAACGATTTGATAAATCATTCGGTAAGAAGAAAGTTCTTCCATCATTTCTTGTTCCAAACTTGCATCAAAGATATTACCAACAAGTATAAAAGTGACAATCATTATAATTGGAATGAGGATTAAATATGAAACATAGAAAGCCATATTTAAACGATTTCCATAGTACCAATCATAATTAGATCGATGCTGACCTCTTTTCATTTTACTATTCGCATTTGTTCTTTCCGCTAATATATCTCTTTCTAAGAAGTCTTCTTTATGAATACGTAAAATTGGACACATTTTAGTTATTTCATCATCAGATGGATCTATCTTCCCTTTTTCCCACAATTTTACTGTTTGAACATCAACATTTAATTGTTCAGCAAATTCTTCTTGTGAAAGTCTAGCTTCCTCTCTTAATACTCTAATATTTGTATGTATGCTACTCAACTTATCACCTCATTTATAATTATAACAAATATGTTCATTATTTTTTAAAAATATGCAACAAATACATATAAATAAATTGCATATAGTACAATAATATGCTATAATTGAATTATGAAAAATATTAAAAAAACAAAAAACAACTTATTCTTGATAGCATTAATGATGTCAATTCTATTTGTTCCTGGTATCTTAATGATTATTTTTGGCTTTATCAATCATATCATTTTTATTGGCGTAATTGGAATTATCATTGTTGTAATTGATTTTTATGGTCTTCCTATTGTATGGATGCGATTTGGTGAATATAACTATTATTATCGCCTTTTCTATCAAATAACCGTTGAAAAAATTAACTACGTAACTTTGCTTGCTCAAACCAATCAAAGAAAAAAGGATAAATTACTAGCAGATATTCATTTTCTAATTGGTAAAGGATATTTAACTAATTATATATTAAAAGATAATGAAAGATTAATTGATCTATCTCAAGCAGATGATAAAGGGGAATATATCGCTAGTTTTATGAATGATATTACAATTATTAAATGCCCTAATTGTGGCGCCACATGTAAAATTTCCGATCATATACATCGTTGTAATTATTGTGGCACATTATTGGATAAAAAAAGTACTACAAAATTGTAGTACTTTTTTATTCAACATTTATATATTTAGTGCTATCTTTATATGTTGTATCCTCTTCTGGTATAACAACTGTTAACACACCGTTGTGATAAGTTGCATTAGCCTTAGCATCATTTGAACATCCTACATAAAAACTTCTTGAATATTCCCCATTGAATCTTTCTTGATGAAGCCATTCGCAGTCTTGACTATCACAACTTTTAGTATTTTTATCAGAACCTACCCATACAGTTAAATAACCATCATTTAATTGTACTTTAATATCATCCTTTTGATATCCCGGTATATCAATATCAAAAACATAGTTACCTTTTCTTTTTGAAATATCAGTTCTCATAAAGCCATTTTGATATGATTTGCCAAAAGGATATGGTGAAAAAAATTCATCAAATAAACTTGGTGCATCATAATGATTTTTAGTTATAAGTTTCATTTTTTATTTCCTCCTATTTTTTATAGTATTAGAAGAATTAAATGATTTATACTAAAAATTTAAAAATCAAAACTGGTCTTTTTAAAATATAAAACCCCCATTCAATACCAAACTGAATCGGGATTTATATCGTCCTATTTTTGTGCCTACTTTTCCTTGACTATTTCACTATCTGTTCATTTACTATCCTTTTTTGTTTTTTCTTTTGTAAATAATCTAAATAAGTAATGAAGAAAATACCTAAAATTAAGAAGACTACGCATAACATAATATGTAATCCTAAATGACTTCTAATTGAATCTATAATAAGAATGGCTTTTTTGTTATATGCTTCTCGATAAATGGTAATAGGTGAAACAATTAATAATCCTAAAATGGCATACCAAACAATTGAAGAATGTTGTTTTAATAACTTAGATATCATTTTAGATATACCAATCACGCCCAATAAAATACCAACCATAAAGGGTAATATAATCCATAAATTCTCTATTAAAGGAACAAAATTTAGTTTTAAGATTCCTTTAAAAACTTTATCCAACATTAACATTAAAGGATCATACATCCCAAATATCAAAAGAATGGTCATTCCACTAGCAGCTGGAATTACCATTGTCGCACTCGCAATGGTTGCTAAAACAATAATATAAAGAATCATACCAATAGTTGGTGTTTCTATGGTAATACTAGATATACCAAATTTATCACTATAAGTCATTAACAAACCGATTATCAAAAAAATGACATAGCTTACAATATCAGCCACTTTTAATCTTTCCGATCTTATTTTCCTCAAAGTAATTGGAATTGTTGCAATTACTAATCCAACAAAAAAACTTGCAATAATTAATGGGAAATAATTTAAACATATTGCAATTGTCAAAGTCCCTATGACAATTCCTATTATTGTACCAATTCCATATAACCAAAGTTCCTTAAAAGCCTCAATTGGTTTTTTTGAAAGTTTTGCTAAAGATGCTGTAAAGTTTTCATATATCCCTAAAATAAGTAACATGGTTCCCCCACTAAATCCTGGTATTAAACAACTAATGCCAAATAAAAAACCATATAATATTTCTTTTAATCTTTTTTTCATTCTATCACCATTACCACATCTTATTATAATAATGATGAATTTATTCAAAAAAGAATACATAATTATTATCTTATTTTCAATCGCTTGTTGTAATTTTTCTAATCACTTTACAAGGATTGCCAAATGCCAAACAATTTTTAGGAATATCTTTGGTAACTACGCTGCCACCACCAATAATTGTATTGTCACCAATTGTTACACCTGGCATTACTCTAACTCCACCACCAATCCATACATGATTACCAATTCGAATAGGCTGAGCATATTCTAACCCTTCATTTCTTTTTTTAACATCAAAAGAATGATTAACAGTGTAAAATCCACAATCTGGACCAATAAAAACATGATCACCAAAGATAACTTTTCCTGCATCTAAAATTGTACAGTTATGGTTTAGAAAAAAATTATTTCCTATTTCAATATTATACCCATAATCACACCAAAAAGGTGCCATAATTATAAATGTACCCTTTATTTTCCCCAAAATTTTTTTTATGATTTCTTCTTTTTGGGTTGTCTGTGATGGTTTTACTATATTAAACTCATAACATAAATCTTTACATTTCATTCTATCCTCATTCAAAACCGCATCATTGGCATTATATACCATTTGTCTTAACATTTTATCTTTTTCATCCATTGTTTCACCTCTTTATAATCATAGTATAACAAATATATGCAATAAAAGGAAGTCATTATATAATAAAAAGTATGGTACTTGATACAATTACCATACTTTTTATACTATTGATTACTTACTCAATTTTAATAAAGGCATCAAAACCAGCCGCTTTAACTTCAGCAAGAACCGCTTCAGCATTTGCTCTTACTGAGAATGCTCCTACTTGTACACAATATAAAGTTCCATAAGTCTTGATATATCCATCAAAACCTGCTGCTTTGATTTGTGTAAGTAATGCTTCAGCATTCGCTCTTACTGAGAATGCTCCTACTTGTACACAATATAAAGTTGTTGTTTCATTCATTTCATTATAAACAGCTTGACGGAAATCATTCATTGTTTTACCAAATTTAGAAAACCAATGACCAGGATCAGCATGATTGGATGCAACGCCACGTTGATATCCTTCAAAATGACCAATAATAACGCCATCTGCTAATGGATTAAAATTATATAATTCGCAAAGATAAGCACATAATTCTACCGCTTCTTGGTATACCGCATTAAAATAATTGGCATCTGTTAGATCATCTTCACATATTTCAAAACCAATATGGGTATTATTTGCTGCCCCACCTGCATGCCATCCTCTCATATTCCATGGAAGAGTTTGATAAGTAGCAACCGTTCCATCAGCCAATTTACCAATAAAAGCATGAACACATTTTTGTTGACCATCTGGTTTTGCTTGATTCCAATGGTTTCCACCTGTATTAACACCAATTAAACCATCATTAGGTGCCAAATAACGTCTTAAATTAGGATTATTGGCACCAGTTGAATGAACCATAATGCCTGTAGGTGTTATATATTGACCTGCTTTATAGCAATCATTATTTGTTAATATTAGTTGATGAAGATTAGGATCACCTGCTGCTGAAACACTTTTGGGTTCAGTCGTAAATCCTAATAACAAACAAATTGAAAATACACAAATTAAACTTAAAACTTTTTTCATAATTTCATTCTCCTTTTCTTTTTAAAATTTTTATTATCAATCTTTAATACTTTTGTTTTATTCTTCATTGTCTTTCCTACTAGACAAATGAAAAACAAATGATTTCCATTATATTACCATTGTTATCACTCCCCAACCATTTATCATTTACATTATTTTGACTCCTTGCTTTAATTATATCATCAGCAGTTGTCGAAAAAAGAAGAAAATTATACAAAACTTAAATTTTTTTATTTAAAATTATATATATAGGAAAAATATGACATATTAAAAATAAAAAAGTAGAAATTCATCTACTTAAGAAAATCTAACCTAATCAATCAAAAATATCTTCTATTTTTGCTATTGAAAGATTGTTAATAATTCAACAAAACTATTTCATCATTTTTTATACTATACATACAAATTATCCATTTATTTTAAAGTTTTTAATGTTTCTATATAATTTTTAACTCGTATAAAATCATCCGAATCATTATAATTAAAATAATTACAAACTTCTTTCATCGCCTTATCAAATAATCTCATTGCTATTTCTAATGATTCCCAACATATTTCTATACTCTCAAGTCTATAAGTTTTTAGTACATCTATACATTCATCTTTTGTTAAAAAACGTAATAGCCATTTATTATGCTTACCTGTACCCGATTGTGGATTAAAGCAATGTTCTTGTTGCAATTCAGGATATAATTTTTTATCTATTACCGTTAATTTAACTTTGTATTTCATTATTTCACCCAATAAACCCAATTCTCTTTTCTTTTCGGCGCATTTGGATAATCTCCATCAATATATCCCAAAACGCAATGTCCTATGCCAATATATTCCCCCTCAACACCAATATCCTTAAGCCATTGTTTCCATTCAGGCATTTCAAATTCTTCTTTTGCTCTATGTATTCAACAACTGCCTATGCCAAGTTCGTGAGCAGCAAGCATAAGGTTACCCATAACAAGTGAACCATCATAAACACAATTTGTAAGATTCCTATCTGCCAATACGATAAGTACTACAGGCGCACCATAAAACGGATCAAAGCCCTCTTTCCAACCTCCAATTTTACAATTTGCTTGTGAAAGTTTATCTCTTATTTCCTTATTCGTAACGGCAACAATTATCGGCGATTGTTTGTTCATTCCGGTTGTGGCATAAGTACCGGCTTCAATAATTCTGTTTAATATATCTTCTGGAATATCATCACTTTTAAATTTTCGAATACTTCTGCGTGATTTAATTGTATTAAGCAAATCTGTCATTTTACACCTCACTCAATTCTTATTTATCTTTTTTGTTGTTTGAACAACTTCAATAAAAATTATACTACAAAAATTTCAAATATGCAAAAAGAAACTCTCAAGTAAAGTTTCTTTTTTATTTTTACTTAATTATTGAAAAAATAATACAATCTTTATGCACATTGTTTTATCTACAAATCATATTCAATAAAAAATCTCCCTCTTTTAGTGCAATTGGTTTTTAAGTGTTTAAATAAATCGTTTTATTACTTTTATATTTAAGTAAAATATCCCCTTTTTGACTATGCTATTTTTGCTTTTTTCCAATTCAATCGATACTTCAAACATAAAAAAGGAATTGATATCTGTCGTTAAAGTATCAATACCTATGTCTTTTTATAAATTAAAAAATAGATTTGAACACTTTACTACCTCTTTCATTCAGCATAATTTTTATGCTTTATATATGAGTGTTTCAGGATGAGAAAAAATGAGTGTTATCTTTTTATGTGGATGAAGTAAAAGATTTAAAACGAACTGCTCTTTTGTACCAAGTTTAGTTTCCAATTCAAGTTTTCTATATGGCTTAAATCCACATTTTTCTTGAACTTTTTTCGATTGATTATTAAACAAATAATACCCACAAGTCAAAAAATCTAGATTTAACTCATCAAACAAATACTTGACTACAGCCCTTACTGCTTCTGGCATTATTCCATATCCCCAATAATCCTTACTCAATACATAACCAATTTCTCTACCTTTATAATCAAAAAACTCACTCAACTTTTCTTCTAATCCGTATTTTTCAATGCCTAATGAACCAATTACTTTATGATTACTTTTCAAGCAAATGGCAAAAGTCTTATCTTCTGCAATAAAGTTATCTAATATCACTTGGCTTATTTCCTTATTCTCATGATGTTTCCATCCCGCCATTTCACCGACTCCCTCTACTGAGGCATATTCATAAAAATCATCTAAATCAGAGGGTTTAAATGATCTTAAAAGAAGTCTATCCGTTTCAATTTGGATTCCATTTATTTTAAATTCTGCATTCATTTTGATTCACCACATTTCAACTTAATCAATTACATTATGGATTAGTATATCACATAATCTTACAACAAGCAAGAAAACAGATACCAACATTCCTTTAGTTTATATTGTTTGAAATGCTTATGGCAAAATTTCTTTTAAATCTTTAGAAATTGTTAATTTCATCTTCAACTTCCTCAATTTGTTTGACTAATGACTCATATTCATTGCATTTCATTTTAGCATTCTATTATTCCTTTCAATATAAATGGATTGAAATGATTTGTATATTTTTATTCAAGGATACATTTTGATACCATACAGATTACTATAAATTGTATTTTTTTTAATTTGCCTATAATACTGGCATTCAAAATAGTTTTATCGTATCACACTTTACGCCACTGTCGGCTGATGTTTTCAAAATCCGATAAAACCTAGAATAAAAAAAACAAATTCTTAAATTATCCTAAAAAGCGAAGTATGTTGACCTATATTGGCGTAAAAACATAAGAAAAAAGGTTTTTAACACAAATTGTTCTTTGTATCAAAACCTTATCTTTTTTAATGGCGGAGAAGAAGGGATTTGAACCCTCGCATCGTGTTATCGACCTACTAGCTTTCCAAGCCAGCCCCTTCAACCACTTGGGCACTTCTCCAATTGTATATATATTATACAACATCTTACCATTTTATTCAAATATTTTATTCTAAATCTAATTTATCAATCTTTTTGCATAACTTATCAATTTTAAAATTTTCAATTTTTGATTTCATATTTTCTAATGTTTTATTAATTAAATCACTTGCTGAAGTAATGATTTTATCAGAGGATGCTTTAATATCATTGGCATTTTTAATAATAGCATTCAATTCTTTTTCTAATTTTTCCAAAGGTTTGTCCATTAAATCTTTTTTAAATTTCTCAAATTCTTGTTTAATTTCCAAAGAATCTTTAAATTTTTCTTGTTCTTTCATATTATCTAAAATCAGTTCTTTAAATCTAAAACTAAGTGATGTAATAAGACTTAAAAAATTAATAAAATATTGAGGACGAACCACATACATTTTGTCATACTCTTTTACTTTTTTAATTGGTAAATCATTGGGTTGATCCCATTCTAATTCACTTATTAATAATGCATATTCACAATTTTTCTTCATACGATCTTTATCTAATTTAGCATAGTGGTCAGCATTTTTCTTTTTATTTGTTGAACTTGGTGATTCATTTTTCATCTCACATACCACTGATGTTAAAAGTTCAGCACTTCTCATTTCTTTAGTTGCATATACCTTAAAAATATAATCGGCTTTTGTACCCTTGGTATCTCCATCATCTTTGATTGATAAATTATCCTTTTCCCAACTACAAGTTTCAAAACCACACTGAGCATAATTTTCATATTCAGTATTGCACCATAATTCTAATTGTTCACCTATTTTCTTAATATTTAAATTACTTTTTGTTAACTCTAAATTACTAATAATTTTCTCTTTTTCTTGTAATTGTAATTGATAAGTAGCCTCTTTTTCTACCATTTTCAATTGCAACTGTGTTTTAATTTTTTCAATTTCTTCATTTTTTAACTGTTCAATTTGTATTTTTTCTGAATTAATTTGATTCACTTGTGATTGCAACTCAAATATTTTATCTTTTAATGCTAATTCTGTTTGAAGTTTAGTTTCGTTTGCAATTGTTTTTATTTCATTTTTTAATTGAGAGTTTTCCTCTTTCAATTTTTCAGTTCGTTCATTTATTTCATTTGTTTTCTCTAAATCATATAATCTTTTTTGTTCATCTAATAATTTTTTTATTTCTTTCTCCTTTTCTTTATTGATTATTTCTTGAATTAACATATTATCAATCTTACTAATATCTAATAAATCAATCTCATCACCCGTTTTAGCATCCACATCAAGTCGTAAAGTAGTTGGACTAATAATTGTTACCTGTGTTATTTTAGCCATAAATATCCTCCTTTAATATAACTATCTTTAATACAATTATAATCAATCTAAATAAAAATTTCAATTAAATTCATTATTTTATTTTTATATTATTGATAATTAAAGAATATGGTGGGATATATGTATCTTTCATAATTGTTGTTTTACCTCTAATAATAGAAAAAGCATCAATTGTCACATTGGCATCTATTTTTACTTCATCTTCTATAATGATAGAATCAGGGTTTATCAAATGAACTCCTTTGTCCATCCAATTTCTATTGATATATTTTTGATATTCTTTTTCTACTAATGAAAGAGTATACAAATCATTAATACCGGTTAATTTAAAATCATATTCAGTTAAATAAGCTTTAACTTTTTTATCACCACTTAGTATTTTAACAATATCAGTTAGATAATATTCTCCTTTGTTATTGTTATTATCAACTTTTGATAAAGCCTTCTCTAAAAGATTGGTAGTAATACAATAAAGACCTGTATTGATTTCATTAATTGCTTTGACACTATCATCAGCATCTTTTTCTTCAATAATTTTAATAATTTGACCATCTTGTCTAATAATTCTACCATATCCTGTAGGATTTTTTATTTGAGTTGTCAAAATAGTTAAATCATTATTATTTTCTATGTGTTCTCGAATTAGATTATTGATTACATCACCATCTATCAACGGCATATCCCCTGGGAAAATTAAAGTTATCCCTTCATTATGTCTTTCCAAAAAATCTTTTGCGGCCAAGACAGCATTAGCTGTACCCAATTGTTCTTTTTGATAGGCATATTTTACCTTATCTTGAAGAAGGTTTTCTATACTTTCCTTTTTATGACCAACCACCACACAAATATCATCAATTTGAATCTTTTTACACATATTTATAATATAAACAATCATTGGTTTACCATAAAAAGGATACGCACATTTAGGTAGTTCTGATAACATTCTAGTACCCTTACCTGCCGCAAGAATAATTGCATTACAATCTTTCATTTTATCACCTAAATCCAACCATTCATACTACTATACACAAATGTTATGATTCCTATTACTAGACAATATATTGAAAAATAAAATAATTTTCCCTTTTTAATAAAATTTAAAAGAAGCTTAAAAGCATAAAACGTAGCTACCATTGATACTAAAAATGAAGCAAGATAGCATGAAATCATTTTAGAATTTAAAGTAAAAATCAAAGAAATATTGCCAAGTTCTAAAACAAAGGCTCCAATAACTGCTGGTACAAATAACATAAAAGCATAATTGGCAGCTTCTTCTTTTTCAATTTTTCTAACCATTGCTCCACTTATGCAACTACCACTTCTAGAAATTCCTGGAAAAACGCCAAGACATTGAAATAAACCAATAACTAAAGCATCTTTAATCGTTATTTCTTCTTTTTTTCTTTCTCCTTTAATTTTACTTAACAAAAAAAGCACTGCAGCATTAAAAATAAGAGAAATACCAATTACAAACAAGGGACTTGTATTATACCCTAATCGTTTAATGAAAATAGTAAATAAAACAATCGGAATTGTTGATATTATCACACAGATCAAATATTTCCATTCCAAAAAATATTCTTTTTTCTTTTTAAAAAGATATAAAAAACTCCCCTTGATTATTTTTATTAATGGTTTATATAAAAAAGCAATAACTGCTATAAATGATGCTAGATGAAGAAAAACCTCAAACGCTAAGTTATCATTGTTTATTCCCATCATATGTTCAACAATGGTTAAGTGACCACTAGAAGAAACCGGTAGTACTTCTGTTATTCCTTGAATCAAACCAATAATTATGTATTTTATAAACTCAATCATATATCCTCCATATATGTTTAATTATATAATATCATATTCTATGACCATTTAAAATATATCTAAGTATCCATCTAAATATGGATAATAAAAAAATATTTATCGTATAGAGATACCTACACAATAAATATTTTTATTTTTTAAAAAACTTATGCATATTTTCTGATAAATCATTACGACTCATTGCAACTGCAATGGTTGCCTCAACATATCCAGCCTTACTACCTACATCATATCTAATTCCATCAAATTCTGAAGCATAAATGTCTTCTTTATCTAAAGCTAAAGCTAAAGCATCAGTTAGTTGAATTTCTCCACCTACGCCAACTTTAGTTTTTTCTAAATAGTTAAAAATAGAATTTTTTAAAATATACCTTCCAACACAAGCCATATTAGATGGAGGATTGTTCTGAGGTTTTTCAACAATACCATCAATTTTAAAACAATTAGAAATTTGGGTCTCTGGTTTTACAATGCCATATTTATATGTCATTTCATATGGAACTTCTTGAACTCCTAAATAGTAATTAGGATTTTTCTCATAAAACTTACAAAGCGAGCCAATACCATAAGTTGAAAGTCCATTTGAAAAAACAAAATCATCACCTAAAATAAGCGCAAAGTCATCTTTGTCCGCAAATGCTTTCGCATGATACACTGCATCACCTAAACCTTTAGCTTCCTCTTGAAAAACATATGAAATTCTAATTTGTTGTTTTAATTTTTTAATATATTTGATTTCTTCATAATCTTTGCTTAATTTTTGGACATATGTACTTTCTGTATTAAAATAATTAATTACATCATTTTGACTATATCCTATAATAATTAAAGCCTCTTTGATTCCTGCCTGAACTGCTTCTTCTAATAAATATTGAATAACAGGTGTATCAACAATAGGTAGAAGTGTTTTACTAATTGTTTTCGTAATCGGTAAAAATCTGGTTCCTTTTCCTGCAACTGGAATGACAACTTTTTTTATTTTATTCATCTTTATTCCTTTCATATCCCAATTGAATCAGCGTTTGATCAATTATATTCTCTAATTTTATTTGATTTTTTTCAATTTCTAATACTAATTTTAATTGATTTCTCGCTCGTTCTAAATTAATTTTGGGACGTTTTTTCTTTTGTTCTTCACTTAAAGCAAAATACTTATCTCCATCAAGATAATCGGTTAAAAACCGCATACCCAATTCTAAAGTTATAATATAATAACCGTAAAACAATAACGCTATTTCTTCTTTTGTAATAATATCTTTTGTTTCTTCTAAAAACCCTTTGGTAAAAGCACCAACCAAGTCTAAATTAATTGATACTTTAGATAAGTCCACCTCATCTTCTGCAGCAGTTGAAGCTCCAAGTCTTAATGCATCTCCATAATCATAAACAAGAGATCCCTTCATCACTGTATCTAAATCAATGAGGCACATTGCATGCTTTCCATTTTTAGAAAACATTATATTATTTAATTTAGTATCATTGTGAACCACTCTTTTAGGAATTCTTTCTTCTTCTAAAGCTTTTGTAATCAGATCCATTTTATCTTCTCTTCTATGAATAAAAAGAATTTCCTCATAACATTCTCTAATACGATTATGCGAATCTAATTTAATACTTTCTTTAAATTTATCATAACGATAAGGTGTATTATGAAAATTTTTAATATTATCACTTAACAATCTCGTATGAAAACCCTCTAGTAATTGTTGAAATTGTCCTACTGCCTTTCCTGCCTCATAAAAGATTTCTAAATCGTTGGTACTATCATAGGTAATACCATCAATACAAGTATAACATCGCCAATACGCTTCATCCACAATCGCAAAATTTTCTCCACATATAGTTTGAATTAAAGTAAGCGTGGCATTACGATAATTTCTACCTTCATAAATCACCTTTTTACGAATATAATTTGTGATTAAGCCAATATTGTACATAACCCCAATGGGACTATGAAAAACATATTCATTTACCTTTTGCAAAATATATCTGGTATCTTCAAATTCAACAATAAAAGTGCTGTTAATTAGACCTCCACCATATGGCTGAATGGAAATAACCTTGTTCGGATTGAAATACTCTTTTACCACCTTATGTAATTGCTTCTTATAATCCAATTAAATCCACACCTATCTTATTTTATATTAAAATTATATTAATAAAAATAAGAAATTATGATAGATTTAAAAGTGAATCACACCTAAATGTTCAAGCAATATTTTAACGCCAATCAAAATTAAAATAATTCCCCCCAATAGTTCAGCCTTATTTTTAAATTTTCCTCCGACAACGCTTCCTATTAAAACCCCTACAATGGCCAAAATAAATGTAATACTACCAATTAAAGAACTAGCAAGCATAATATTTACTTTTAAAAAAGCAAATGTAATTCCTACTGCTAACGCATCAATACTTGTTGCAATTGCTAAAACGAAGATTTCTTTCACATCAAATTTTGTTACTAATTCTTCATCATCACTATCTTTTTTAAACGATTCAAAAATCATTTTACCACCTATAATCAACAATAAAATAAAAGCAATCCAATGATCAAATGAAGTAATATATGATTCAAATCTACTTCCTAAAAACCATCCGATAATTGGCATCAACATTTGAAATCCACCAAAAAATAAAGCAATAACAATAATATGCCAAGTTTTCTTAGATGTCATCTTAATTCCCTTGCAAATTGATACCGCAAACGCATCCATTGCAAGACCAATACTAATTAAAATCAATTCAATAATTCCCATATTTTTTCCTTTACTAACAAATCCTAAAAATTATAGCATATTTTTAAATATATGTCAAAGCAATTCTTTCTATATTTCATATATTGATTCATTATGCTAAACAATAATATCCTATATATTTTATAACAACATACAATAGTACTATTTTTATTTTATTTTTTTTACAAATATATTACTTTTTTCTACAAATTATGATATAATATTCTTATCTTAAAATAAAGTTAAACAATAATATGAAAGGAAGTCAAATGAATTATTTACTATTTAATCCCCTATCTAAAAACGGTACAGGTTGTAAAATTAAAGATGAAGCTAAATTAAAATTAAATAAACAATTTCCTCAATTAAAAGAAATAAATGTCCTCGATTTAAATGTGGAAGACTTCATTACAAATCTACAAGTTGAAGATATTTTAATTCTAGTTGGAGGCGATGGAACTTTAAATCATTTTGCCAATTTTATTTATAAATATAAAATTAAAAATACATCTTACCTTTATAAAGCAGGAACAGGTAATGACTTTATTAGAGATATTAAATCAAATGATGATGACACGCTTTTTTACTTAAATCCTTATTTAGAGAAATTACCAACTGTGACAGTAAATGGAATAAAAAGAAAATTTATCAATGGTATTGGCTATGGTATTGATGGAATGGTATGTGAAACTGCCGAAGAATTAAGATTAAAAAACAAAAAGAAAATTAACTATACAGGTTTATCTATAAAATTACTACTTACCAAATATTCTACTCCAAAAGCAACTATTATTGTTGATGGTATGAAAAAAAATTATGATAAAGTTTGACTATCATCTAGTATGAATGGTAGATATTATGGTGGTGGTATGAAAGTAGCCCCCACACAAAATCGTCTAAATAATAATTTAACTTTAGTTGTTATGCATAATAGTGGAAAACTAAAGACTTTAATGGTCTTTCCCAAAATTTTTAAAGGCGAACATTTAAAATATAATAAAATGTGTGAAGCGATTACAGGTAAAAAAATTGAAGTACATTTTTCAAAGCCAATGGCACTTCAAATTGATGGAGAGGTAATTAAAAATGTAACCTCTTATATTGCAGAAATAGAATAAAGATAAATAAAACTGAAAAGCTACTAGTTTTTCAGTTTTTATTTATTTTTATCTCAGAAACTTATCTGCATTTGATTCAATTATTCTACATAGATCATCACAAAAAGTTATCAAGATCATTTGAATGATACACTTTGTGTTCTTATTCATTTTTTCTAAAAGATTAAGATCTCTTAAAATAAATTTGGACTTAATAATCACGCTAAAACCAAAACCATATTTTTCAATTCATTCTAAAACTTTTCTAACATATGGAAGTTGTGATTCTATCGGCATATATGAATTACTCATCAAACCGGTACCAATCATAGTTTTTTACGTTTCTTTTTCAATAATAATTTTAACAGTTCAATTGCATTACTTTTGATTTCTATATCTTCAAACTGATGATTCATTTGATAGCACTTACCTCTAGAATCACAATAAATACAACCATAAAAACAACTGCGATATAAATTCATATTATTTTGACCTAATACTATATGTTGAACTTAAATAAAATGCATTGGAAAAATTTCCTTTATGTTTTGGTATTCTTATGTATTATAAATTTTTTAATTGAATCTTACAATAAAATAGCAGTTTATTTATAAGATAAATTATATTTTTAGCAATTTATAATAAAATATGGTATAATAATATAAAATTGATTGAGGAGAATATGATATGATTTTATCAATAATATTTTGGATTATTAGTATTGCATCAGCTATTTTAATTTATTTTTGTACAAATTTATCTTTACATTGGTACTTATTTTTTATTCCAATTATATTGATGCCTTTTTTCTATTTGCTATGTTTTTTGTTTTATATTCTTATACTTTATATTTGGTCATTATTTCTACATACCAAAAAAGATATAAAGAAACCTAACAAATTATACTATTTTTTGGTCGAACAAACCAACTACCTTGTAATTCGATTATCTAGAACCAAAGTTATTATTCATGGACTAAATAAACTGCCAAAGGATAAACATTTTTTAGTTATATCTAATCATTTATCTAACTTTGATCCAATGCTTATCATTTATTCCCTAAAAAAGCATCCGATGATCTGTATTACAAAAAAAGAAAATGAAAAATTACCTATTTGTGGAAAATTTATTTACAATGCTGGATTTATATCACTAGATAGAAGTGATGCACACCAAGCAGTTAAAGCTATTAAAAAAGCCGCTGATTTTATTGCAAACGACTGGGGAAATATTCATATTTGTCCTGAAGGTACTAGAAGTAAATCTGGGGAGTTGTTAGAATTTCACCCTGGTTCATTTAAAATTGCGATGAAAGCAAAATCGCCAATTGTTGTTTGTTGCTTGCAAAATACAAATCAAATTCATAAACATTTTCCTTGGAAAAGAACTTATGTCAACTTAACCATTCTTGATATTTTAGAATATCAAGATTATGAAAATCTAAATAGTACACAACTTAGTATTAAAGTAAGGCAGATGATTTCCGATTATCAAATGCAAAAATAGTTTTTTATAAAACCCTGTAAACTAAAATAAGTTTACAGGGTTTTAAACGATATTTTATTTATTAATCTCAATTTTTGCATCACCATTATTTACAATTACATCTAATTGTTTATATCCTCCATCTTTTTTAGATGGTAGATTTGTTTCTCCTTTTTTTATCTGACAGTTTATTGAATAATCATCATAACTTCCTAAAATAGAACCCGTAATATCACCATTTTTAACATTTAAAACTATATCGCTACAAGCATTTAATTTATCAAAAATAATATTCCCACCATTTACAGAAACTGATAAGTTGTCAATTGAAACTTCTTTTGCAATACTGACATTTTCATTTGTAGTTTCAATCACTAAATCAATTAATAGATGATTAGGTATAGAAAGTATAATTTTCCGATTATCCATACTTGCTTTTTGACCAAAATAATCTAACCAACTTTTATTGTTTTCTAATTTTACATCTAAAGTTTTATTTTCATCAATTAAAATACTATATTGTTCCTGCTCATTTTCAAAATATTCAATATGAACCAAATCATCATTAGATGATAAAATTTCTATCTGTCGATCTCTTGCTTCAATATTGATTTTTTGAATTTGCAAATCATCTGTCGTATAAATTTTTTTTGTAAATTGATTTGTTTTCGCACAACTAGTAAATAAAAACATGATTATACTTATATGCATGATTAATATTATTATTTTTTTCATTTCTTTTCCTCCTTTAATTTTATAAATAGTAATCACTTTATTTGCGTATTCCATCAATCCTATGATTTCATTCTATTCTCCTTTCTTTTTATCAACATAAGAATTGTTTTTTCTATTTTTTTATGTTACAATAGTATTATAAACCTTTGTGTTACACAAAAGTCAATAGGAGTGCATAAAAAAATGAAAAATTATTTTTCAATAGGCGAAGCTGCTAAAATGATTCATACTACAACCGAAACATTAAGGCATTACGATCGAATTGATCTACTCAAGCCAAGCATAAAAGATAAAAGTACCAAATATCGCTATTATTCAATAGAAGACATTGTTAGATTAAATACTATTCATGCATTACAACAAATGGATTTGCCTCTAAAAGATATCAAACAAGTTTTAGAGTTTAAAGATTTACAAAAAATAATCGATTTTCTAGAACAAGCTCAATTAAAAGCAGATGAAAAAATAGCCTCTCTTCGCTTAAGTAAAGAAAAAATTCAATTGGCAAAAAATGATTATGAAAATAAATTATTACAAAAAAAAGACAATCCAGATGTCTTTATTCAAACATATCCCCCTCGAGTCATTTTTCTTTCAGATACATTAAAAAAACCGACACTAGATAATCTGTGGAATTACTTAAAACATTTTTATGATAGTATTACAGTTGAAAAAAGAAATTTATTTGAATTTGAAGATTTAGCAGGTATTTATATTGAAAATCATATCCCTAAATTGTTTGCTTTATGTACAAAATATGTTGAAGATTCTAGATTGAAATACCTACCTCAAGGTAATTATTTATGTGCAAATTGTACTGAAGAAAATAAAGATCAAACCCTTCATCATTTACTTTGGGTTGCAAAACATCAATACGCTATCACACCTTCGTTTCTTGTTGAACAAATTATAATAACGGGAATTCTTCATTGGAATTATCAAATACAAATATATATTGATCAGTAAAATTTGAAATTTAACAATAAAACTCTGCTATAAAATAGCAGAGTTTTGCATTTATAATTTATAGTTCTTTGCTTGTGTAGTAAATAACTTATAATATAGGGAATTCTTTTTCAACATTAAATTTTGGTGTGTATCAAAATCACTTACAATACCCCCATCAATCACTAAAATTCTATCACAAAAAATAGATGATGACATCCGGTGTGAAATATAGATAGCCATTTTATCTTTAGATAATTGATTGAAATTTTCATATATTTCAGCTTCTGCTAGTGGGTCTAATGCACTTGTAGGCTCATCTAAAATCAATAAACTACTATCTTTAGCAAGACCTCTAGCAATAGCAATTTTTTGTAATTGACCACCAGATAATTCAACACCGCTATCATCATAATATTTACCAATTAAAGAATCATATTGGTGGGGAAGTTTTTCTATTTTTTCACTAATTCCAACATCAGCACAAATTTTTTCTACATCAACTGAAGAGGCAGGATTAATATTATCTTTAATCGAATAAGCAAAAAGTTTATAATCTTGAAATACTGCACTAATTTGTTTAATATATGAATCTTTTTCATATTCTTCAATAGGAATATCATTAATTAAAATGGTTCCTTCATTCGGCGAATATAGTCGACACAATAACTTTACAATTGTTGTTTTACCTGCTCCGTTAAGACCGACAATAGAAATTTTTTCTGATTCATGAAATTTAAACGATACATTATCTAAAATAATTTTATCAGTATTTGGATACTTAAACGTAACATTTTTAAATTCAATAGTCAAGATTTTATCTAATTTGTTTGACCCATTTTTAATTTCCGTATGAATAGCCATAAATTCCATAAATGGTTTAATATATTCAATATTTCTAAAAAAGTTACCTAATGATTCTACAATACTTTGAACAGTTGTTGTAAAGGATAAAGCTGCCTGAGCCAATAAAGAAAACTTTGAAATTGGTAGTTTTTCTGTTATTGTTTTTATTCCAACTAAAGCATATACAAAAGCCAATTGAATATATCTTAAAATAACTGAAGCAGAATAAAATAAGCTTACCTTTGTATAATACTTTCCAAAGCGTTTAGAAACGTTTGTACCATAATTAGAAAAATTAGTATATAAAAGATCATATAATGAATAAAATTTTAATTCTTTCACTTTTGTAGGAGTAATAACCGAATCTAAATAGTACCCATATTTATAGTTAATCGGCAATAAGTCTTTATAAAATTTGATTTGTGACTTCATTGATAACATTACAACTAAAATTGTTAATATAGCGCCAACAAACAAAATAATCGGAATAATATAATCAAAAGATAAAATAATCACCAATAATCCAATTAAACTTATCAAATTAGAAAATAGAGTGGTAAAACTAGTAAATAAACTATAAATTGCACCCATATTATTAATACTAAACGAAGCATTCTTTTTTAGTTCTAAATACTTAGGATCTTCTAAATAACTAAAGGGAATTTCTAAAATTTTTCTAGTTAGCATTTGATCAATTTTTTCTTCCATGATTGCTTGGCGTTTAGCCAATATATTTTTAGATAATAATACTAAGAAAAATAATAGCAATTCAATTCCGACAATTATGGTTACATATATGAATGAAGCATGTATATCTTTAGATTCAATGCAGGATAAAATAAAACTGAGTGTGTATGCAGCAAAAATAGTTTGAGCTGACATAATCAAAGCATTGCATATGAGTGCTATAAAATAAGGTTTATACTCTTTAAAGGATAATTTTATAAATGGAATGAATATTTTAATCATTGTTCTCTCCTCCTTCTTGATAATATTTACCTTGAATCATAAACATCTCATAATATCCTTGCTTATTATTCATCAAATCATCATGTGTCCCCTCTTCTTGTAGACCATTTTCATTAAAGAATAAAATCCGATCACAAAACTTAGTAGAAGAAAGTCTATGTGATATATAAATTGAGGTTTTATCTTTCACCAAATCAGAAAATTGTTGATATATCGAAGCCTCAGCTAAAGCATCTAATGCACTTGTAGGCTCATCTAAAATTACAATTCCCCCCTCTTTATATAAAGCCCTTGCAATAGCAATTTTTTGCTTTTGACCACCTGATAAATCTACTCCATTTTCATCAATAACTTTTAATAGGTTAGTATCATAGCTATTTGGTAAACGTTCAATTACTTCTTTTAATCCAACAGAGGCTATACAATTCATCACTTTTTCTCTATCATAATTTATACCTCCAACATTTTCTAAAACTGTTAAGGCATAAATATCATAATCTTGAAATACCGTAGATATTAATTTTTGATAATCTTCTTTATCAATTGTTTTTAAATCTACATTATTTACCAAAACTTGACCTTTGTTTGGTTCAAATAGACCACAAATTAGTTTTACAATTGTTGTTTTTCCTGCACCATTTGTACCAACAATAGCAATTTTTTCATTTTTATTTATCTTAAAATTTAAATTTTCAAAAATATAACTATCCGTGTTTGGATATTTAAACCAAACATTCTGGAATTCAATGGTCACACCTTCATGATAATCAAATTCCCATTTGTTTAATTTTTTCTCTTTTTCAGTTGAATCCAAAAACTCAAAGTAAGTCATTGTTAATTTTAAATTTTTAATTAAATCGGTTATATTATCAGATAAAGTTCTAAGAACAGTCGTAAAAGCAACAATGGATGAAATATATAATGTAACCTCTGATAAGGTAATATATCCTTGAATAGCACTATAGACAATAATACTATATGATATTCCATCTTGAAGCAACAAAGTAATCAATCCAAATAATCCATATTTAAATTCTTTATTGTATAAATCATGTAAAACTTTCAAATAAGATAATGATTTGTCATTATATTTGTCCATAATAAATTCTTTTAGCGAAAAAATTCTTGTATCTTTACCATAGGAAAAATCGCTAGCTGTATTATTATAATAGTTTTTTTGTCTACTCGCGTGGGCTAAATCTTTTTGTCTTTTTCGATTATAATCAGCTACTTTTTTATTAATAACAATAGATAGCAATGTCGACAAAAAACAAACAATTACTAAAATAATATTAAAATAAGCTAAGATAATACTAAATAAAATAATACTTACCAGTGATGTTAAGATTATCTTAAAATTACTATACGTTTTTTCAAATCCTCTTCCATCACCTTCTAACGCTTCTGCTGCACTATTTACAGTATCTTGAAACTCACTATTTTCAATATTTTCATATCGAGTAGTATGATACAGATGAATTACTTTCTCAAATTCCTTTTGCCTTAATAATAAAAATTTACCAGAAAGTATCCCTTCAAGAATAGATTTTAAGACTAAACAAATCGTAGAAATCACAATCAAAATAAGCATTTTAAATAAAAAGCCATCAATACTATTTGACATTGTTATTTCATCAATAATAATTTTTATAAAAAAGACACCAATAACCGGAATTACTCCTGATGCCAAAGCATTGATTATATATATTACATATACATAGGATATTTGACCCTCTTTAATTCTTTTTACTTGTGTCGCAAAAGTTTTCCATAATCCATATTTCATCTTTATCACCTCTTGTTTGAATCATCAATAATTTGTTTAATACATTTACACAACTATATAGTCTCATTTTTAAATAATTATATCTATTATATCATTATTTTTATAAAATTTCATTCTATATGAAAAATCTTATATATTTATTTATATTATTATACAATTTTATTCATTCGTTTAAAACAAAAAGGTAGTCATTCCATACTACCTTTTTAAATCTGATTGGCGTGCGTAAGATGATTCGAACATCCGACCTGCTGCTTAGGAGGCAGCTGCTCTGTCCATCTGAGCTATACGCACATATGTATGACATATTTTTAAGTATACCCAAATTCAAAATATGTCTAACACAACAAAAAATAATTTTAAAGATTCAATTTGTTAAGACGTTGTTTTTGTTCTGATGTGATCAAATACGATTCCCTCATTTTTTGTATTGTTTTTTTATATACAAAACTAGACATTTCTAATATATGAGAAAAATGATTATATATATATTCAAAATCATAACAACCCATTGTACATAATAACCAAGCACATCCCATATCAACATAATAATCGCCATATTTAATTTTTTCTATCATTTTAAATATTTCATCAAATGGTAATTCTTTAATAAAATATTTTTTTAACAAAATCAACCCACATCTAACTTCCATTGGTTGTTGTTGCAAGATATATGTAATGATACTAAGCAATTTATCATATTCATTTTTTTTAAATTGGGTATTACAAACAAAAGTATCACAGGTCATCCAATTATCTAAATATTTAACAAAATATAAAAAAGTCTTATAATATAACTCATTTTTTACTTTTCCAAGTTTATTTAAAAAAAGACCAAATAAAATATCTTGTTCAACATATTGATTCAATTTGATATGATATAATTCATCATATGTTATTGCATGACTTTTTACAAATTCTTTAATTTGGGGTATTTTGATCCCTAAAAAAGCAATATTTGTTGGTGTCAACTTTTTCGCAAAAGCCGCTTGCGATTGATTTGATAAACGATAAAATTCTTCTTGCATTTTTTTCACCATAACTATTATATCTTATTTTTATCTTTTTGTCCAAAATATAAACCTTTTAACTATTTTTAGACATTTCATACATCATTTAAAAAACTACAGTCTATACAAAACTGTAGTTTTACTTTTTTCTATTTAGAAACAATTACTAATTGGCCTTGATAATCTATTTCATAATAAAAATTGGGTTCTATCTGCGAGGAAATAATTTTTTTAGCAATTTCAGTCTCAATGTTTTTTTGAATAAATCGTTTAATTGGTCTTGCTCCATATGTAGTATTATAACTATGATCAATAATATATTTCTTTACAGCATTTGTAAAATTTACTTTAATATTATTTTTATTTAATCTTACTCTTAATTCATTTAAAAGTTTATCAACAATCTTCACTTGAACATCTTTTGATAATGGATTAAACATTACTATTTCATCAATACGATTTAAAAATTCTGGTCTAAAATGAGCATGTACTTCATTCATAACAAGTTCTGTAGCATTATCATCATGATTTAAAAGATATTCACTACCCAAATTAGAGGTCATAATAATAATTGTATTTTTGAAATCTACAACTCTTCCCTGCGAATCGGTTAAACGACCATCATCAAGAATTTGTAATAATACATTAAAAATATCTCGATGTGCTTTTTCAACCTCATCAAACAAAACAATTGAATAAGGTCTTCTTCTAATAGCCTCTGTTAATTGTCCTCCTTCATCATATCCTACATATCCAGGAGGAGCACCAATAAGTCTAGATACAGAATGAGGTTCCATATATTCACTCATATCAAATCTAACAATATGTGACTCACTATCAAATAACGCTTCAGCCAAACTTTTACATACTTCAGTTTTACCAACACCTGTCGGTCCTAGGAATAAAAAGGAACCAATTGGTCTATTTTCATCTTTAATACCAGATCTTTGTCTAATAATTGCATCACTAACTAATGTAAGTGCTTCATCTTGACCTATTACTCTTTTAGCAAGTGTGTCTTTTAATCCTAATAATTTTTCTTTATCTCCTTGAACGAGTTTAGAAACGGGAATATTAGTTGATTTAGAAATAATATCGGCAATATCATTTTCAGTAACCACTTCTGATATCATCTTATTTGTCGATGTTTTTTGTTCATAAGCCGCAATCTCTTTTTCTAGGCTTGGAATAATTTTATAAATTAATTCTCCAGCTCTATTATAATCAGCTTTTAATAATGCATCATCATATTCTTTTTTGTAGTTTTCTAAATCTTTTTGTTTTTGTTTAATTAATGATAATTCTTCTTTTTCTTTTTTCCATTTCTTCATCATTTCATCAGCATTTTGTTTTTTAACTTTTAATTCTTCATTTATTTTTCCAAGTCGCTCTTTAGAAAGGGCATCTTTTTCTTTTTCAAGAGCAGTTTTTTCAATTTCAAGTTGCATAATTTGCCGTTGTAACAAGTCTAGTTCATTAGGCATTGAATTCATCTCTGTTCTAATTGATGCACAAGCCTCATCAATTAAATCAATTGCCTTATCTGGTAAAAAACGATCCGTAATATAACGATTAGATAGAGTTGCGGCAGCAATAATCGCAGGATCAGAAATTCTAACCCCATGGAATACTTCAAATCGATCCTTTAAGCCACGTAAAATACTAATTGTATCTTCTACTGTCGGTTCGCTGATATAAACCTTTTCAAAACGTCTTTCAAGAGCAGAATCTTTTTCAATATAATTACGATATTCATTTAAAGTTGTTGCTCCAATACAATGTAGCTCACCTCTAGCAAGCATTGGCTTTAACATATTGCCAGCATCTAAAGCGCCATCGGCACGACCTGCTCCAACAATTAAATGGATTTCATCAATAAATAAAATCATCTCACCATTTTTTTCTTTTATTTTATTTAAGACAGCTTTTAATCTTTCTTCAAATTCACCACGATATTTGGCACCTGCAACAAGTGCTCCCATATCTAGTTCATATATATGGCAACCTTTCAAATTTTCAGGAACATCTTCTTTGACAATACGTGCAGCTAACCCTTCAATAATCGCAGTTTTACCTACACCTGGTGAACCAATAAGAATTGGATTATTTTTAGTCTTTCTGGCAAGAATTTTTACAATTCGTAAAATTTCTTCTTCACGACCAATAACCGGATCAATTTTTCCTTCTCTTACGCTTTCAGTTACATCACGGCCAAATTTTTCTAATACTTTTTCATCTTTTGAATAATCTTGCATTTCCATATTTTCACCCCTTTAGCACTCTACTATCTTGAGTGCTAATATTATTATACCCATTTTTTGTAAAATGTCAATACTTTTTTTAAAAAAAACTAATCCTAAATTTAGGATTAGTTTTAAAGTTGATAAAAATTAAAATTACTCATTCTTTGTCTTGCTCATTGTCTTCTTCAACAATTTTTTTATTTTTTCTTTTTTCCTTATTGATCATATTTTCAAGTTCTTGAATTGATTTTTGATCTTGAGGAAATATTTTCTTCATAATGAAAAGAGCAATGATAAAAGTCAAAATTTTTTCAGGAGTAAAAGGCAACCATAATAAAGATATATAAGTTGTTGCAACTACCTTCAACCAAGAAATATCAAAAATTGAAGAGATGGCAAAACTAATATAGCTCCATCCATTAGTAATCATCCAAGCAATCAAAAAACAAACAAGAAAACGCCAATTTAAAATTCTTTTTAACCAAGTCTTAACCCAAATTTTCAATTTTTGCCATTTCATTTTGATTTATCATATAACAATAGTATAAAATATTTTGAGAAGTATCAAAAAAATAAATACTAAATTGTTCTTTCTCACTTATTCTATAATCAATATATGCATAATCATCTGTACTGATGTCTTCTAATTGAATATCATATTTATCTTTAAAATCATAGTTTTCAATTTCTTGTTCAAAGCGGGTTAATAAATTTTCTAGTTCCTCTAAGTTATTAGAAACTGGTTTTAAAAATTGATTATTTTTAAGATTAGGTCTTTTTTCATATTTGTAGATAGAGAACTGGAGAGTATTATTGAATTGACCAATATTCGCATTGGTATAATTTTCTTTGTTTGCATAGCCTTTTGGTATAATTTCAGTACTTCCACAAGATACAATCATAAATAATCCCAAACATATAAATAAGGCGTTAATTATTTTATTTCTCACATTTTACTCCGTTCTAAGTGCATTAACCGGATCCATTCTAGCCGCTGAACGTGATGGGAATAATCCAGAAATTAAAGTAAGTAAAACACTAATTGTAACCATGATTATAGCTTGATACCATTTGAGGGATACAAGAGTATAAATTCCAGTTATACCACCAATGATTATATTTGCGACAAAGCCAATTAAATAAGTTATACCAATTCCTAAAAGTCCTGCTACAAGCCCAATAATAAATGTCTCTGCATTAAATAAATGAGCAACATCTTTTTTTCTTCCTCCAAGTGATCGAATAACCCCGATTTCCTTAATTCTTTCTACAACCGAAACATAAGTAATAATACCAATCATTACCGTTGATACAATTAAGGAAATAGCTGTAAACGCAACAAGAGCTGTTGTTACAATGTTAATCATTGTATTTATCATTGAAATTACAATGGATAAGGTATCCATATAAGTGATATTTACTCTATCTTCCTTCGTAAGGGTTACACCATTTAAAATAATATTGCCTTCATTGTTCCAAGCATCTAAATAATCTAAAACCTGTTTTTTAATATTAAAGTCAACGGGATATATAGAAATACTATTTGCTAAATCGTTACCACCAACATTTCGTAATGAAAGCGTATATATCTCGGGGATATCGGTTCCACTATCGCCACCGCCGACCATACTCCCCATCATATCGTTCATAAGTGAAGCAAGTGATGTACTGCCAACAAACCCAGTTCCCGTTTTACTTTCTCCCTCAAAAACATATTCATATTGATAGGTAATACCAACAGCTTGACCACCAGTCATTGTTCCAACCATACTATTGATTGATTCACCATTTAAATCATCTCGAATGTAATTGGCAATTTCACTATTTTTATTCATTTCTAAAATATAATCTGTTAAAGCTGATGTATAATAAAAACCGGTTGATAAAGAACCATAATTAATATCATCATTAGGCTGTAAAATGCCAACTACCTTTAGTTCTAATCCATCACTAAACGTATCATCTACTTTATATTTATAAGAAAAAGGCCAAGTTTGAACCATTTCTGGGATTAAACTTTTATTCTTAATAAATATAGAATCATTAGGATACCATGTGAAAGTTTTATTTAATAGTTCTTCATATGAAAATTCTTCTTTAATTAAAGTTTCATCATAATCACTCTTAAAAGCTTTAAAAGCCATATTCAAAAATTCGTCTTGAGAATAGTATCCAAGTTGTGCTAAAGTCAAATCGGTTATCAAAGAATTTTTATCAATTACAATCATTATTTCATTTTTTTCAGTAGCCATTTTACCATCTAATAATTTATATTGTGATAGAATATATTCCTCACTAGAAAGAGATTGACTAATCGGCTGAGAAAGCGTTGAAATTGCACTCACTGCTTCTTTAAATTCTGTTTCAGAAAGCAAAGCCTTATATATCTGTCGGATTGCAGTAAGCGAAGTTTTTTGCACATCTCCACCTTTTTCTGATGCAAAATCTGTATATATGTTATTGCTAACATCAATTCCATACCCATAAGAAATATCTTCAACATACTCCTTTGGCATAGCTTTAATATAATTGATATAATCTTCATTAATTTCATTTGTAACCATAATAGAATTCATTGTTTCTGCCCTTTTTGCAAGTAGTTCTAACATTGAGTTAATCCCTACAAAACCATTTTTAACAACGATTTCTGCTTGTTCAAAAGTACTTAAAGAACCCATCATAGCATTTAAATCATAGGCTTGTTCACTAATCGTTATAGGATTACCAGAAAGCATATCTTCTTGCATATCATCTATATAACCACTAATTCCACTTGATAAAGCCAGTACTAAAGAAACGCCAATAATACCTATTGATCCAGCTAATCCAACCATTAAAGTTCTTTTAAATTTACTCAATAAATTTCTACCTGAAAGTTTAAAAGCCGTCCAAAAAGACATTTTAGCTTTTTCTTTTATCTGAGCATCTTCATTTTTGATTAATTCTTTTTCTTCTTCTTCATCGGAACATGGATTAGAATCATCATTTATAACGCCATCTAATAATCTAACAATTCTAGTTGAATATTTTTCCGCAAGTTCTGGATTATGCGTAACCATAATGACCAATTTTTCTTTGGAAATTTCTTTAATTAAATCCATAATTTGAACCGATGTAACAGTATCTAAAGCACCTGTAGGTTCATCTGCCAAAAGAATTTCAGGATCATTTACAAGAGCTCTTGCAATTGCTACTCTTTGACACTGTCCTCCTGACAACTGATTCGGTTTTTTATTGTATTGACCAGCTAACCCTACACGATCTAATACCATTCGAGCTTTTTCTAATCTTTCATTTTTTTCCATTCCCGCAATCGTTAAAGCTAATTCAACATTTTCTAAAATCGTTTGATGAGGAATTAAGTTATAACTTTGGAAAATAAATCCAATTCGATGATTTCGATATACATCCCAATCGCGGTCAGTAAATTGTTTTGTTGAGACACCATTGATGACTAAATCACCAACTGTATATTTATCCAGTCCACCAATAATATTCAAAAGAGTTGTTTTTCCACAACCTGATGGACCAAGAATAGATACAAACTCATTCTTTCTAAAATTAACGCTTATTCCCTTTAAAGCTTCGACTTTTGAATCGCCCATTACATATGTTTTTACAACATTCACTAATTTTAACATTTCTTTCCCTCCTTATAATTTTTTAATTCCTCTAGAATATTGTTGAATTTAACAATCAAGTCGATAAACATCATCATATCCTCTTTCCCCATCTTTTCTTCAAAGATTTGGTATTTATCTTCACATAAACTAACAATTTCCCTTTTCATTTTTTCTGCTTTATTAGTTGGAGTGATATAAAATACCTTTTTATCTTCTTTCGATTGAACTTTAACAATTAATCTTCTAATAGAAAGACCAACAATGGCTTGTGAAATCGCAGATTTTGTAATATTTAAAGTATCAGAAAGAGTAGAAACATTCATCTTTTCATAAGATGATAAAATAATGATATACAATTGTAAATGATTGATATTATGTTTTTTACAAATATTTTCAATGAGATCAATAAATAATTTATTATTTATATATAATTGAATAAACAATTGATGTAACATTTCAATCATACTCCTTTTTTGTTAAGTTCTTAACAACTTAAAAAAATTATACTAAATATATTTAGGATAGTCAACACTATTGCTTAATGATAATGTTTTCATACAATTCTCTTTTTTTGCATACATAAAAAAATAGTATAGTACCCTATACTACATTTCAAAATATTACTTATCTTTAATTAGTTTTTCATATCTATTATTTTTTGATAATCGACTTCCCCTATACTCATATAATATGTATTATTATCAAAATAGGCCACTTTCCCATTTTTTAAAACAAAATAAAACTCAGTTTTTCCAACATAGATGTCATATTTATTATAAAAAGTCAATGTAATATCCATATTAACAAAATTTTGTTCCCATTCTTTAAATGTAATTTCGTTAAATTTTAATTTAAAAAAGTGATTGGCAACTTCTCTTACAACATCTTTATCAGAAACAATCACCTCATTGGGAGAGGATAATTGATCATGAATAATGATATATGAAGCATTCATTCTATTAGAACTACAACTAGACAACAACAACATACTACTAAACAAAATTAAAATAGATATTAAGTGACAATTTTTTTTCATTATAAACACCCCTCATGTATTTTCAACTTTATTATACATAATATGAGTGTCGAATTTTGATTATTCTTGTAGATGCAAACTAAAAAATAAATAGGGCAACAAACAATAAAGTTTGCTGCCCTATTTCATACTATTTTTATACTATTTTTGACTGTGCCCCATTAAACTATTGTTACATTCACAACAATTACATATCTTCTATTGAATTGATAATCACCATATATTGTGGCAGTTCCAACATCTAAAGCATTAATAGTCCCCCACATACTAACACTTGCAATGTTATGATTCGTAGTCGTCCAAGTATAACTTTGTAATCCTGTCGATGGCCACTTTTCATCAGTGACTATGGCCCAAAGGTCATTCTTCTGAAGAGTCACATCATATATAATTAATTGCTGACCAACATTCCTATCCCGCACAACTTGAAACTTCTTTTTAAACACTTTTGTCAAATCATTCTTATAGACTGCCATAATTGTTACTTCTTGATTTTCCGTTACATTTAAAGCTTGAATCGTACCATATATACTAACAGTTAATAGATTTTCATTACTACTATACCAATAATAATCTAGTCTAGATAAAGATGGCGCCTCATCAAAATAGGCCAATCTATTAAATCCTTGAGTAATCGTACTTCCTCGCCTTGCACCACCATTTATGGTGACTTCGGTTCCACAATTTGTATAAACATCTGGATCAGTAACAAACGTTGCATTTTTATCTTCAACAACTTGTTCAAATGTTACTTCCATTGTTCCATCTAAATTTGCCCCAAGAAAGCCAATATAGTATAATTTATTATCAAACATATTTATCGTAACCGTAAATGTATCATTCGTTGAATCCATAAGTAAGGATGATAAAACTATATATTGTAAAACATTATCAGAATCATTTTCAGTTGTAAAAATTGCAAATAATAATTGGTCAACACCAAATCCAGTAAATTTAGCATCAATTTTATATTTACCATTTTGTACAACATTAAATGTCTTTAAGTCATCCACACTAGCATCAACATTATCACTTAAATCGATAACATCATCATTAAACGAATTAAAGGATGCGGTTTCAAGAAATGTTAGCGAAACCACTGCGGTTGTTGCATACTCTTGTGAATAATTGATTTCAATAATATAGTCAACATCTTTTTCTAAATACAACAATAAATTATTTTGTCCTTCACTACTAATTGCAAGATTATCAAATGAACTAACTGCATATTTATTTATAATATTACCTAATTCATCTTTTACAACTATTGAACCTTCAGGATATAAGATATCTCCATTTTCATTCGTAGCCTGAAGAACGATTCTTGCTAATCTATTTACTTTATTTGAAAAGATGAATTCTGTTTTAGAATTATGCATATGTTCAAATACATCATAAATATGATTAATTATCATTGTCTGTCTATAATAATCTACATTAGATTCAACTTGTAAATTAACACTAGCACTAGAATTTTTTTCTTCTAGACTAATTTTTAAATAATAGGTTCCAGAAGAAAAATTTCTATTATAAAAAAGTGTTTTATTAGAATTTTCGGCTTGTGGATTAATACCAATTTTATTCAGATTTTCATCAAATAATTCCATCTTTATTGGACTATTTGATGTAGCTTTTATCAAATATGAACTAATACAATTAATATTTAAAGTATAATATTTACTTTCTTCACCACTAAGCGTCGTCGTTTTATTTACCGAATTCATTACACACTCTAATGTTAATTCTTCTGCACCTGGAAATCTGACTCCCCCATCACTACACACTGGGCATTGATTACATTTATAGATTCCATTTCCCAAATCTACTATAAAATTGTGTTCTTCTATTAATTCGTATTCTAAACCTAAAACATTGTTTTTTAAAATATGATTTTGTTTATTATTGACTATTTCTTGATATGAATAATTTTGTTCAACATTATTTGCAAACCCAGTAGTTTGTCTACAATATTTGCATTTCCAATAATCTTTATTACCATATCTTGCAACAGCCATCATATTTCCACTTTCAATGCTATGACAATTAGTACTGCTATTACCATGTTCACATTGCTTATAAATATCATATGTGTATTCGCTTAAATTATCAACATACTTAACACAATTGCATATGGAGCAAATTAGTTTATGATTTGTCGAAGTAGAACTTTCTTCATCATATAACCACTTATGATCAGCATTGGTGTGAAGCCCCCTTGCAATCATCGCACCTGCTATATCTCGGTAAGTTACATTTGAAGATGATAGGTCATACTCATTATTATTATCATAACCCATCAATATTTCTTGATGATGAAGACCTATAGTTTCATTTAATTCTACTAAATCTATATCTTTTAATCCAAGTACATGACCTAACTCATGGGCCATTGTTCTTTCATATGAATCTATTTTATTTGGATAAAGAGTAATACTATATTTTGTATAATGTTTATGATAAACACCATTTGTAAATTTAGAGTCTTCTCCAACCAAACTTGATTCAATAGGTGATGTAACACCTAAAAATGGTTGCCATTCATTAGTATCTTCAAATCGAATATCTACATTTACATCAATATTAGAAGCATCTTCTAAATCATCGATATCAACAAACCTAACTAAAGGATAAGCATGTAATCTACCATTTTCATCTTCTTTATAAACACTAATTTGATTCCACTTATCAATGCCTTTTTTAATATTGTCCATATTAGACAATACTTCGCTGCCCCAATCTACGTCGGTATTATCAAGGTGTATTTTATAATATATTATATCAATATCATCATCAATATGATCCATTACCTCATTATAATCTTTATATTCTGTTAGTTCATACCACACTTCACTATATCCACCAGTATCCTCAAATAAGTCGGGAATACATGAATCATATGTAATATCATCAGCACCATCAATACCAAGATTGTCACTATGAGCTTTTACAATATTATTTGATAATAAAGAACCTAGTATTATTGATATTATAAAAATTACTAAAACTTTCAAATACCTCATATTAATACGTAGCAAACTAGTTTTGAAGCAGTTGTTTTACACCATTATAATCATATGCTATTTTTATCTCTATATTTCCAAATTCATCTAAAACTTGTTCTTCACATATCTTATATGGTTCTAAAAGTTGAATGGCTTCATAATAACTCTTAAAGTTAGAATGTTCACATATAGAACCATCTTTATGATATTGTTCAAAATGTCTTAAATATCTATTGGGAATTGTTCCTTCAATATACTCTGTTCCATATAGCTCATTTATAGATAAAGACCTTCTATATAAAACATCATAAAACATATAACTTTGAATATCAGGGCTAAGATAATTAATTCTAGACAAATATTTATTTTTAAAACAATACTCTTCTTTAAAATTTAGTTTATCATTATTTATTTCAGGTCTTAATTCAGTTACACAACTAAAATTAAGTCCTTCCATTTGATTACTTGATAATCGTTTTATATTATCAATATCTCTAATGTTCATAATAAAAACTAATTGATCACCTTTAATTTCAGTTTTAATATCATCCATTTTATCAAAAATAGACCATTTTAAAGCATATTCACCTTCATTCATATCAATATTCTTAGTGATACAATAATAATTATATTTGGTTAATAAATCATCAATGTCATGAATTAAAATTGATAAATACATTTTTTTATAAGAATAAGTATTCTTATATACATTGAATTCTATATCCAAATATGAATTGATATAGTTCATTATTTTTTTTGATACATATGCACAATAATATTTTCCATCATCCATTGGTGGAAGTTCAATTTCAAATAAATTTTTACCCTTATAAGCATATTCATTGTTATCAAAAACAAAATCATAAATGTTTAACCTATAATTGCTTATTAAAGGATTTCCACTAGGTAACTCCTTCATTGTAACAAAATCTGTTAGGATTGGATTAGTTTGTGCACTGGCATATATACCACTTCTATGAGTTATCATTGTGAAAAATGCCATAATACATATCATAACAACTGAAAGTGAGAATGAGAGCCTGACAACAATTTTGTAAAATAACTTGTTCTTAACTAGTTCTTTTTCTCCTATTGAAAAATTAATTCGATCTCTTATATTAGGATAATTCAAACGACTAGTGACAACTTTATCATCGATAAATTCAAGTATTTTTTGTTCCCGTAACAATGTCTTTCGACTATTCACAATCATCCCTCATTTCTTTTTGAAATTTTTTAATTGCTCTGAAATATTTGGATTTTATAGTATGAATGGAAACATTGTAATAATTTGAAATATCTTGAAAAGTTTCGCCAAAAACTATGTGAGCCAAAATGATTTCAGTTTCTTCTTTTGACAAGTGTTGCAACATATCATGTCTTATATCAAACCATTCTTTTTGGTCTTCTGACTGAACACAATTGAAAATATAGTCTTCATCTAATACAATTTCCGTTTGTTTCTTTCTAAGAAAATCAATTGCAAGATTTTTTGCTATTGTTACTAGATAGAATTTGAAATTTCTTTCTTCGCAAATCTTTTCTCTATTATTGAATACTTTAACAAACGTATCATCTGTTAATTCTTCTGCATCACGACTATCTTTTACAAGAGCTAAAATACAAGTGTAAACTAATTTGCAATATTTCTTATACAAATAACAAAATGCTTCATCTATGTCGTTTTGTTTGTTTCCTTTAAGAGCGCGTACTGCTAAAATTTCTGAATCCATAAGGTACCTCATTTATTCTTTTTGAAGGACAGGCCTTCATCCTTCACACAATAATACGTAAAATTTTTACAAATTGTTTCAAAAATATACAAATTTTTCCATTTTTTATTTTTATTTATTAAATTTTAATAAAATTTTTCAATAAAAAGGTGATACATATATCTCACCTTTTATTTCTATACTTTATATAATGAAAGATACAACTAATTATCATTGTTTATTTAATTTTTTATCCAAATAATCCACTCCATATTTATGAATAACAAAATCTACATCTTTATCACCACGACCAGAAAGATTTACTAAAATAGAACCTGTTTTCATCTTTGTTCTAGCAAGACGAATTGCATATGCTAAAGCATGGGAACTTTCTAAAGCTGGAATAATTCCTTCATATTTAGACAACAAGAAAAAAGCTTCAACTGCTTCTTCATCAGAAATCGTTTCATATGATACTCTCCCTATATCATTTAAAAAGGCATGCTCGGGTCCTACAGATGGATAGTCTAGTCCGCTAGCAATAGAATAGACAGAAGAAGGATTACCTTCGTTATCTTTTAGCATTATTGAATTGAAACCATGCATAATTCCTTCCGTGCCAAAGGTAATGCTTGCGGCATGATTTCCTTTTTTGGCATTTTTACCAAGAGGTTCAATACCAACAATTTGAACAGGATCATTTAAAAAAGGAATAAACATACCCAGTGAATTACTTCCACCCCCTACGCAAGCACAAACAACATCTGGTAGTTCACCTGTCATTTCTTTATATTGCTCTCTTGCTTCAATGCCAATTACTGACTGAAAATCGCGAACAATCATAGGGAAAGGATGAGGACCTAAAGCCGAACCGATGCAATATATTGAATTTTTATAATCTTTTAAATAACTTTCAAAGGCTGAATCAACAGCCTCTTTTAAAGTTTTATTACCACTTGTAACACATATAACTTTTGCACCTAAAATTTTCATTTTATCAACATTAGATGATTGTTTTTTAATATCAACTTCCCCCATATGAATTTCACATTCTAAACCAAAATAAGCCGCAGCTGTTGCAAGAGCCACCCCATGTTGCCCAGCTCCTGTTTCCGCAATCAGTTTTTTCTTTCCTAAATATTTAGCAAGTAATCCTTCTCCCATACAATGATTTAATTTATGGGCTCCAGTATGATTTAAATCTTCTCTTTTTAAATATATTTGTGCACCACCAATATGTTTTGATAATCTTTCACAATGGTATACAGGAGTTGGTCGACCCTGAAATTGAGTTCGTATTCTTCTTAATTCACTAATAAATTGGGCAGAATGACAAATCGTCTGATATGCTTTATTTATTTCATCAAAAGCTGTTTGTAATTCTTTGGATACATAACATCCTCCATATTTACCAAAATAACCATCTTTAGTTGGATAGTTCTTCAAATAAGTTTCAAAATCAATATCTTTCATCTTCATATTCTCTCATCATCCTTTCCTCAACATATAGCCACCTATTTTAATAATTATATACTAAAATCAATTAACTATCAAATGATATTATAATTTTTTACTGATAATAATGTGAAAGATATCTGATGATGATTGACAAATACTACTTATCATGTTATAATAATTTTACAAAGATAAAATCTTTTTTATCCTTGTAAAGGAGATGAGCACAGTGAAAAATACATATATAGTAACTGGCGCAAATGGCTTCCTTGGAAATAATATAATTAGAAAATTAATAACAAAATCTGAAAATGAAATACGAGCTCTTGTTCTTCCAAATGATAAAATTAAATCTTTAGAAGGGTTAAATTGCAAAATTTTTTATGGTGATGTAACTAAAAAAGAAACTTTGAATGATATTTTTGATGTAGATATCGATACTCATTTATATGTTATTCATTGTGCTGCAATTGTTTATATTAAAAGTAAAAAGAATTCTAAAGTTTATGATGTCAACGTGAATGGTACTAAAAATATTATCGATAAAGTCTTAGAAAAAAAGGCTAAACTAGTTTATGTAAATAGTGTCCATGCCATTTGGGAAAAACCGAATAATGAAATAATGGAAGAAATTTATGATTTTGATTCTAAAAAAGTAAAAGGTCTTTATGCAAAAACAAAAGCTGAATGTGCCAACTATGTTTTAGAAATGACAAAGACCAAAAATTTAGATGCTTGTATTGTCCATCCTTCTGGAATTATAGGTCCAAATGATTTTGGCAGAAGTCATTTAACTCAATTGATTATCGATTTTTGTAATCATCGTCTAACTGCTTGTGTAAAAGGAGGATATGACTTTGTTGATGTAAGAGACGTTGCTGACGGAATTATTCATGCCTGTGAAGTTGGAAAAGCAGGAAATTGCTATATTTTATCTAATAGATATTTTACAATTAAAGAAGTGTTAGATACAGTAAGTGAAGTAAAGGGAATCAAAAAAATCAAAACTGTTTTACCTCTTTGGTTTGCAAAATTGACTGCTCCTCTTTCCGAATTATATTACAGTCTTTTAAAGCAACCTCCACTTTACACTAGTTATTCTTTATATACCCTTACTTCAAATTCGCATTTTTCTAATCAAAAAGCTAGGAATGAATTAAATTATAAAAATACAGATTTCAAACAAACAATCAAAGACACCATTGATTGGCTCAAAGATCATCAATTTATAAATTAATTTACATTTGTGACAGTTATTCTCGCTTAAAGAGTAAACATTTACTTTAGTATAAGTATCTTTTTACTCTTTTTGTTTTAAGAATGATTTTCTAAGCGATTGAAATATGATTCTTAAAAGGAAAAACACAATGAGATAAAAATACTCATTGTGTTTTATTTTTATTTTGCTTTTAAATTATTGTAAATTAATTACAGTTCCTACCGCAAAATAGTCACCATCATCTGATGTAAGAGTTGTTGTTTTACAAGTCAATTTTGTTGGATTTGTTGCATCATCAAGTGTAAAAGTAATTGTTCCTTTACTATGAGTAATCGTCAAAACATCACCTTCAATTGTATAAGTTGCCTCTCCTGTCATTTTGCCAAAACAGTAAGAACCCCAACCATCACATGAAAAACTAATAGTTACATTTCCTACACCATCAAATGAATATTGAATCGTATGTTGATCCATACCATAATCATCATTTGGACAAGTAATTACTTTAGATGCTTTTTTATTTGCTAGTACATCTAATAGTTTAACAGTAAATTCTTTTGTTTGTTCATTATATTCATAGTAGTTTGTTTGATTATCACCTACTACCATAAATAATGTATCTTTAAAACTATATGTAATACTTTCACCATTTAATGTACCTTTACCATATCCATCAAGAACCAAAGTATCACTTCCAATTGTATATGTTCCTTGATATCCATCTAAGACTTTAAGTACTAATTTTGATGATTGTTTAATAAATTCATATATTAAATTATTATCTTCATCATAAATATTGATATCTTCTTGTTTATAAGCTTCTTGTGGACCAAATGGTTCTGGATTAGATGGAGAAGTATATGTTACATTTACATGAACATTATTATTGTAAACAAATACTAAAATTTCTTGGTTTGTATTGATAACAGCTTTCGTTAAACGAGCATAACCACTCAACCAAAAACTTGAATAAGCAGAACCTGAAGTTGCAGTATCATAGCCTTTAAAGAAGATAAAGTAATCATTACCTAATTCTTCTTTTCCTGTTGAATAATTATAAATAAGCACTCCGTTTGTAGCATCATAATATCCATAACGATATGTTGTTCCTGATACTAATTTAAAGAAACCAGTTTCAGGATCATACTCTTCAATGACTCCTGTTCTTTCACCTGATACATTTCCCAATGCATCAACTTTTAATGTTCTTTGGTATCCACCACTAGAAGTAGAATCATTGCTGCTACCACCATAAATTTCAAATCCAACATAGTCACCAAATAATGCTATAGAATCCATCCACTTACAATAAATTATAGTATCTTCATTTATCACACCTGGAGTATAAGGATTTTGGAAATCTTGATCTAAATACCATCCATCAAACACTTTACCATTAGTAAAGGAAGGCTCTACTGGAACGGCAACGTCACCTGCACCATATGGAAGGTATAGATCTTCTAAATTATTGCCATAAACAATTGTTAAAGTTACCAAGATATCCCATTTTGCATATAAAGTAAGTGATTCAGTTGGAAGATACTCTAAATCAACTGCTGTTTCATAATTTGCATCTAAATACCATCCTCTAAATATATAATTTTCATTAGTAGGTGTTGGTAAAGTCACAATAATATTTTTGTTAGTTATCAATTCATCAACAACTGCTTTATCTGAAGCATCAAATGTAATTGTTACCATTGGTTGATTCATTGTATATGTTTTTTCTTGTGTATCTAATGTCATTTCATAGTATTTTCCGTCTAAATATACATCTAATGTATAACTAGAACCTGCCTCAGCAACTACATATTGACCTGTTAATTCACCTTGTGTAATCGTTTTAACTCCATCAATTACGATTGATGTATCACCATTTGTATAAGTACCTTCATATCCATCAAGTTCAACCATTGTAGTATCATCATAACCTACTTTAACAATTAATGAACCAGTTGAGTCATATACATAAAGTGTTGTACTACCAAAGCATTTGTCTGCTGTAACGGCATTATTTAATGCATCTTTAAATTCTACACCAAAGTAAACTTGATTATTATGGATAAAAATACGATAAGTAGTTTCGTTATACGTATATTCAATAGCTCTAGACTTGCCACCATTCCAATAAGAAGATTTAATCTTACTTGCAATACTTACATTTTCAAATGGGTTTAAGAACCATACTTCTTCAATATCAGCTTCTAAGCCTTTTGTATCATTAAGAATAATAATTTTAGATTCTGGATCAATAAATCCTCTATATACTGTTGTGCCAATATAAAATTCTAATGTTCCTGTTTCAGGATTATAATTTTGAATGGTCATTTCTTGATTAAAAGGCCAAGATGTTCCTTTTGGTGATACTCCATATGGATCAATTGCCGCAATCGCACCAGTTCTAGTATATGAACTAGATGTACCACCATTTGCTGAATTACCACCAATTTCAGTTAATAAATAATCATTATTATAAATAGGTGCATCTTCCCATTTAGCATAAATGACGATATCCTCTACAATTGCTGTTCCACTAACCCACTCTGTTCCTTCTCTAAAATCTGAAGTTGTATACCAACCAACAAAAGCATGTTTATCATACACTGGTCTTTCAACAGTTACAATATCATTTTGTGAATATACAAGAATGACATTTTCACTATCATTGTTATAAACAATGGTTAATTTTGCAGGTAATGAATATTTAGCATATAAAGTAATATCAGTTGTTGGTATAAACGAATCGCTCACCGCACTATTAAATTCAGCATCAAAGAACCATCCATTAAATACATATCCTTCATCTTCACCTGATGGTAAAGTTGCTACTACATTGATGTTTACCTCAATGGAAGCAATTGGTGTATGATTTTCACCAACATTAAAACTAATTGTTGCCATCGGTTTTACCATTGTGAAACTTGTACCGTCTAAAGTCAATTGATAATACTCAGTTTGTTCATTTAAATATACATCAAATCCATAATTCGCACCTTCACTTGCTTTTGTATATGTACCTGTTTTTTCACCAAAAACAATTCCACCTGTACCATCTAATACAATTGTTTGATCTTCATTAGTATACGTACCATAATATTCATCTAAAGTAGTGGTATTATTATTTCCATTGAATGAATCACCTAATGATGTTAAAGCAAGAATAACATTTCCTTCTAAATCTTTAACAACAACTGTTTTTGAATTTTTAACATTTTCAGCTGTTAATGGATTACCTGCTGTATCAGTTGCCACAAAATTTGAATAAATATAATTATTATAGATAAAGATTTCTTGATCACCATCTTTAGTCATAATATTGATGAAGTGTGCATAATAACCAGTTGTTGATGAACCTGGTTCTTTTGGCGCCTTAATACCATAGTGTTGAGCAATTTTGTTGGTTGTTTGATATTTACTAAGAATATAAAAGTCAGTACCAATTTCTTGTTGTGAACTATAATGTGTAGCAATAACACCAGTTGTTTCATCAAACCACAAGTATTTTACAACACCTGAGGAATTTTTCCAAGTAATCTTTTGTGTTGCTTGATCATAACTTTCTACAGTACCTGTAAATTTACCAGTGATTTTACCATTTTCATCAATCTTGATGGTTACTGTAGCAGAGTTACCATAAGTTGAACTCCATATTTCTGTTCCAAGATATTCACCATAATAAACAGGTAAATCTTCCCATTTAGCATAGATTGTCACATCATTATCTTCTTCAGTAATAGCAGCTTCTTCAGGTAATGAATTAGAATATTGATCATCTAAATACCAACCTCTAAATACCTTTAAAATATCCTCTTGAATTCCGTATTTAGGAAGATGTTCACCAATGATATCACCAACACCTAAATATAAAACAGTAGCATCGCCATCTAAAACACCAACTAAATTAACCACTACTTTCTCTTTCCATAATGCATATAAAACAACATCAGTAGTTGGAATAAATTGTGCTTCTACAGGTTTTGTACAATCTGCATCATAGAACCATCCTTTAAATGTAAATAATTCATTTGTTGGTGTAGGAAGTACACAAACAATATTTTTATTAACGGATAAATCATCTACTACAGCCTTATCGCCAGTATCAAATGTAATATTTACAAGTGGTAAATCAGCAACAAAAGTATCTTCTGTCAATGTAACTTCATAATATTTATCATCAACATAAACACCAATTGTACTCGTTTCACCTTCTAATAATTCATAAGTTCCACTCATACCATTATAAGTAAGTGTACCACATCCTGAAAGAATTAACACATCATCAGTTGAAGTATATGTGCCTTCTAAACCATCAGCCAATACTAATTTTGTACCATTATAAACAAAGCCAACTAAAATATGACCATCTTGATTTTTTACATAAACATATTCATTATTATAACATGCTTCTGCATTGACATTATTTCCCATTAAATCAACAAAAGATACACCATAATATACTTGATCTTTGTAAACAAAAATATTATATGCTGTAGCATCATAGGTATAAGTTATCGCAATAGAATTATCCCAAGAAGATGCCTTACTTGACTCATCTGTTACACCTACTTCAAATGGAGTCCATACATGTATTTGATCAAAGGTTGCACTATATGCGCTTACAATGATACCACTTTCAAAATCTACATATCCATAATAAACTGATACTTCATTTAAATCTAAAACCGGTTTACCATCTTCACCTGATTCTTCAAGAACCTTTGTTATTTTGATTTCAATTTTACCAGTTTCTTCATCTAACATTTTGATTTCAACATATCCTCTAAATGGATAACCAGTGCCAATGCCTTTACCAAATTCATCAAGGGTGATTGTAATTTGATTCCAAGCAGTTTCAACACCAACTACACCATTTTTGTAACCACCTTCATCATTATCAACATCATATGAAAAAGATGAATAAGTTTTATTATCATATGGTGCTACTTTTTTAGCCGTTTCTAAGGTTACATCACCATAAATACTATGATAAACAACACTTCCTTTTTCATTGTATGTTGCCGCATTTTCTTCTATAATTTCCCAAACAGACGTATCAGTTAAAACTGCCAAATCAACAACTATTGTATCGCCACAACTACATACTCCTTCAGCAGAACCTTCTTCTGTTAATGTTGGAGCAGTTGTAATAGTCCAGTCATAACTATGTTCTAACTTTTCAAGTTCTATAGTCACATCAACATATTGGCTACGATATGTTCTACTACCAACGAATTGACATGTTGGATCTGTTTCATCAATAACAGTCCAGAATGTATCATCTGTTAATGCTGGCAACACTACCTCATCAGTATCCGAGCAATCACAAACACCTTTTGCAAGACCTTCTTCTGTCAATGTTGGAGCAGTTACTACTTGATAATTTTTATAATTATGATTTAATTTGCCAATCGTTTTTACAATATCACCATAGATTGAAGAATAAGTAACTTTACCTTCTTTTGTACAAGTTGCCGCTTCTTCTGTTTTAGTCCAAACAGACGTATCAGTTAAAACTGGTACCTCTTGTTCAACAACCGCATGACATACACATTCTTTTTGAGCCTTACCTTTAGTTGTTTCAGTAGGCTCAACTACAATCTGCCATTCACCATAACTATGTTCTAATTTTTCAACAACTATAACAACTGTACCATAAACAGATGTATAATTGATACTTCCCTCACTACTACAAGTAGCTTCTTTTATCGATTTTTCCCAAACAGACGTATCAGTTAAAACTGGAACTTGCGTTTTTTCCACTTCTCCACAATCACATGTTCTGTGTGCTTGTCCAACTACAGTTTCAGTAGGATTAACATCTATAATCCATTTATCATACTGATGAGTATGATCATCTTTAACGCATGAGGTAATAATCATAAGTAGTAAAGAAAGTACGAAGACTAAATAAATTTTACCACGTTTCATCTTTGATTTCTCCTCTCTAATTTTTTTCCTTATTATTGTCTTTTAAAAGTTGTATTGTTAGCAAAATAACCATGTTCATCACTATTTATGGTTGTTTCTAAACTAATTATTTCACTAGCATCTAAAACATTTGTTATTAAGAAAACAAATGTTTCACCATTGACTTTAATTGTCAATTTATTATTATTCACAACATATGTACCAATAACCCCTTCACTGCTAGCAAAACTAGGATGATACACATCATTTTCGCATGCATAATTACCGCTATCATGTTCACTTGAAGTAGATACAATGCATACTTCGCTATTTGCTTGAAATGTAAATGTTGTATTGGCAACATAACTATATATATCACAAACAAACTTATGGCTAGCACTAAAAGTTTTCCCTTCGACAATACTATTGTCAAGTATTATATCTAATTTTTCAAATGTGTAATCTTGATTATTTAATCTATATAATGTTACTTTATCTTGAATCATCACAGTAATTACATTATCATTTAAAATATATTCGCCACTTACACCATCAACAATTACATGATTAAAACCACTCACAATAATAGTTGAATCCTCATTAATATACGTACCACGATAAGAATCAGAAATTGTTAAACCTGTTGTTGTACTTTCCCATGAATTGATTTTTACTACTATTTCTTTTCGTGAAGTTACTATTTCATTGATTGAACCGATTTGTGATGGTTCCATATCATTTAAACTAGTTACAGTTACAATTTCTCCTAAACCATTTAAAATACTTGAATATATATAGATATTTTCATTATTAACCGTGATTCGTCTTAAATAATGATTTTCACAACCAGTTATTTTATAAGTTCCTGTTGTATAGTAATCTTGGAAATGAATTGCTCCACTACATTTTAAAATAATTAAACCATCGGTTATTTGATTACCATTTGCGACAATTTTTTTATTATTTTCATCTTTTGCATTAATGATAAAGCTATTATCATCATGTATTTTAATATTGCCTTTGTAAATCGTACCAGCACAATTTAAAACTACTTGACCATATTTATCAATTGATAAACTATTTTGATTAAAAATCATACCATTCCCATAGGTAGTTGCAATTGAATTGTTACTATATATATCTTCTAATACCTGAATCGCATAATACGCAATTACATCCTTGCCATCAATATTGATTTTAATACTAAATTGATAAAATCCAGGTGTATTAAATCTTACTTTTGAAACATCAATACAATTTTTCATTTCTTCTTTAGAAAGAATACCATCTTTAGTGATAATTTCAATATTATCATAAAGAAGAGATTTCGCTACACTATCAGAATTTTGACCAATTTGATAGGAATAAATATTCACAATGGCTCCTTTAGTAATATGATTATTTATAAATCTTGTACCTATTTTGGTTTCATCACTTAAATAATTGGTTGTTAGAACATTACCAAAGGCATCAATATAAAATTTAGCATGGTATCCATGAAATAATTCTTGTTTAGAGTCTTTAAATTGCAATTCAATGCTATCGCCAATCACAATATAATTGAATAATTCTTCTTGATAACTTTTATTATTTGGATTAAAATGTCCACTACCATAACCATCAAAAAACAAATACATATCATCTGTTTCATACAGACCATAATAGGAATCTTTTTCAATGTAAGTAAATGTTTTATCATCTAAATTTAGAATAAATTTATAAGAATAAATATTTTCTTCAAAAGTATAAATGAGCAAAGTATCATCAAAATAATTTACTCCACCATTTTTCATTTTACTTATCTCATAGGATGTAACATTAAATATCCTTACCGAATCTTGAATGAATGAGAACCCCTCATTTGAATCAGAGACCAAAGTAGCTTCTTTCCCATTATAGGTACCTACAAAAGTCGTATTGGCATATTTTTTTTCATTATTTTCTTTTTGAATTTTTCCTAAAGTAGGTGTTTGTAATTGCATATAATATCTATCTTCTTTAAATTCAAAATGATAATAAGAACCCGGAAATTGATCAAAGGTTTCAACAAATTGTACTTCACCATAAGAGACTTCATAAATGGTATCCGTAGAATTTTTTTCAACTAAAGCAATTCTTAAACCATACCAATACGTTGTATTGTCTAATTTTGATTTAATTTGAAATAAATCTATACTATAACCAGTATAAGTCAGTTGTAATACATGTAAAGATGTCGAATTAATCACGACTCTATCTTCTAAAGACCATACACTATCATTAAAATAAATCATTGGTCTACTATTATCATTATAGGACATTTTCATCTCATTTAATGGAATAAAAACCACAATACCAGGTTCAATATAATATAAATTATAAATATTTTTTTTATACATTACTTGCATCGTTGTCTCATTGTTGCCACCAATTAATTCTAGTTTTGTACCAGATAATATCATTGTTCCATCATCACTGACAATAAAATCACCAAGAATGGTTGGTTTTTCTGTTTGAATTCCATAATCATCTTCTTCTGTACTTTCGGATTGAGGAATTGTTGTTAAATTCGTTTTATATGTACCCATCATTTTATTATCAAAAACAACAACTTTTGATGTCTTTTCAATTCCTTGATAATGAATTGTTACATAATAAATACCTGGAGTAAAGCAATCAACTTTACCACTAATCATTTCATTTGTAACTTCTATTTCTTCTTTGCCATTTACAATTTTAAATAAATCTTTTGTATAAAGTGTAGTGCCAGTAAAAATTGCTTTATCACTTGCAATGACTTCTAATTCTGATTTAATAGTGACAGTATAAGAAACAATTACGGGTTCATTATTTGGACCATTGACATAAACAGCAATTTCAACAAGTTGACGACCTAAATCATTATAATCTATTGGATCTGAAAGCAATTCTACATAACAAGATATAATATCTACATAATCCTTATTTTCAACTAAAGTTTGATTTCTGTTGTTAATTATTACTTCTAAATTAGAGTATATATTATATTTCAAGTCATCTTTATTAATTATTAAATCATCATCTTTAATCGTAATTTTATATTCATTTTCAACAACAATATATTCAATTGTCTTTTCGTAATATGTCCATTTTACACCTGATAAGGATAAGGCTTTATCATTATAAGGAATAGTTAATGTTACCTGATATGTTCCTACATTATCAAAATCTACTTCTGATAAATCAAAATAAGAACTTTGTATTTGATCAAACCGAATGCCATTAATCGTCACCTCAAAATCATTTTCAAAAGCATAATTTTGTTGATTAGTACCTTTTTTTATAATTATGGTATCTGATGTATGGTAATCAATCACAACACCCAATCTTACCTCAACTATTGCAACTACTTCTTGGCCTTGATAAGTTAACTTAATCTCACTATTCCCCGCCTTTGAATAATCAATTGCTCCTTCAATCATATCAGAAGTTACAGGAATAATTTCATCACCTTTTTTAATTTCAAATAAAGATTTTAAATCAATAAATGCATCATTGGGATAAGTTACAACATGTTTTGCAGTAATAACTATTTGCTCGTCTTCAACAACCTGTACTATTGCCGTCTCACTTACCCTAATTTCATCCATTTGGTATTCAAAAACTATTTGATATTGCGTATCTATCACAGGATTTGCTATTGATGATATATCAATCATACTCATATCAATTTTGGTAGCTTGATAATCAACATATAAACTAAATAATTGAGTGTAGTCAAAAGTAGCAACTTGACTGATTTCTAGATAATAGATTGGATAAGATAAAATAACTTCTAAATGATGATCAGGAATAATATGAATCGTAAGCGTCTTAACGATACCATTAAAACGAACCGTATATTGATACGTGCCTTCTTCGTTTTTTAGATTAGTTTCTATTTGTTCTTCTTTAATCTCTTGTTTAACTCCATCAATTGATGCACTAAATAAACTTAAATAATCATAGGTTAAACTTGCTGATTGTTTCAAAGTGATTTCTTCTTTGCTGAGCGTAAGATCATAAATGGTTTCAACAACATTCACTTTTAGAGTTGCTGATTCTTCTTTGTATTTACAAAACACCTCATATTTTCCAGGAGTAGACTGTACTTGAGAAAAATCAATATAAGAATCTAACACCACTTGCTCAACATTATTAACTAATATTTTAAACAAATCATTATATTTATAATGACTAACTTGCGTATCTTTAATATCGATACTTTCTTTTAAAACTTGAACAACAATTACATCAGAAGGTTCAGGGGGAGGGTTATCCCCTGAACAATTTTTTTGAGAGCAACTATTTAACGAAAAGATACTAAAGATAATAGCAGTAATAAATACTAATAATCTTTTCTTCATTAACGACCTCTACTTTCTTTTTTATTTAAGAGTCCATTCTCCAGTTTTATAAAAATAAATCCAGAAATATTTGGTGTGATTATTTTCAATTACAATTTGAATATCCTCATTTACATAACATACATATCGGTTACTTTGACCAAGTTCACCACCTGATGTATCAGTATTAGCAATAGAAAGTTGGAAACCAAGTTTTTCTAATTCTTCACCTAAAACTTCAATAATCTCATCAAAATTTAAAATTTTCGCATTTTCATCAAAATCAGTTGAACTTGCCACAATACTAATAAATTTACTATAAATTGGATTTCCATCAGAATCAACACCTTTTTCTTTCCAATCAAAGAATGGTCCACTAATATTATCACCAAAAGCAGTTAAGAATATAGTTGGATCTGGGATGCTACTTGCGGCAACACCATAAGCATCTTCTAAAACAATTGCAGTATTTTCATCACGAGATGTAAGTGTTGAGCAATCAGGACTATAATATTTTGTAGTGTATTGATCCCATGAAGTTTTAACAACACGAGGAACATAACCTGTAAATGTGTCCTCTTCAAGAGCAGTTGTACCTACATTTGAATATGTAGTTGTGCAATATCCAATATAAGTTCCGCTAACAAGATCATAAGGGAAAGTTGTTGAAACTAAATCACCATTGTCACTAACAACTATTCTAAATGCTGTAGATGAAGATGATGAAGCATTTGCAGCATATTTATATGCAGAAAGTTCTTTTGCAACATCTCTTGCAATAGCAGTTTCATTTAATCTAAATGTATAAGTTGTCACCCCATTTTTAATTGAAGAAGTTTCAAATATAAAAATGTTAGGTGATAAATCAAATTTTGGCATTACATCAAAAATATTACCATTTACCTTTTTGGTACCTTCTAAAGCACCAAGTGTTGAATTATATTTAAATTCATCATATGTACCATCAGTATTTTGTTTATATCCAGAATAATTAGTAAAATAATCATTTCCATCCATTGAATATGAATATTTACCAGTATTAGCAAATAATATTGCATCCTCAGTTACAAGACCATAGCATCCTACAGTTCCTACACTTGATACAAAATCTTTTACTGCTAATGATACTAAAGCACCTTTTGCTGCAAAAGAAGTTGCAGAAAGTTCATAATCTCCACTATCTCCTGAAGGAGCACTTGTTTGTGTATCTGCTGTTCTAAATGTATAGTTTTTAGCGTTTTGCATTTTTTCTAAAGCAGCTTGTAATTTGTCTGCATAATCTGGAGCATCAAAAGGTTTAGGACTTTCAATGACAGTTGTACCAACATTACTGAAAGAAATTTTAACATCAGAATAACTCATCGCATCTGGATCTTCTTCTGTATTGCTACCATAATATAAAATTTCTGTTTGAGCTAACAATTGTGTTACTTTACCATTTTCCACCTTTAAATATAATTTATCTAATGTGTCAGATAATACTGGAGTAAGTGAGAATGATAAGTAAGTCATTAAATATAAATCAGATTCTTGTGTCAAATCAGCCTTATATTCATATACATCATTTTCTGCATCGTATTTAAATTTTGTTATTTGTAAATTTGCAAGATGATTCCATAAATGTTGTTGTTCCCAAAGAACAGGAAAACTATTATAATTTTTTTCAATAGCAGATGCTAACTCATTATTTTTATTGATATATAATCTTTCTAATGCATGACCAACATTACCATATGAATCACGATATCCATCTTTTTCACTACGACGATAATAATCTACCATTTTATTGTCTACTGCAAGTTGATGATTCCATTCACCATACCAAACACCATCATTCATTTTAACAACCATATCATAAGCATTTGTACTATTATTAGCACTATTTTTAAAATCTCTATAATAATCTGTTAAAACACCAGTTACAGTTATACTTTGATTACCAATTTCTTTTAACATATCTGATGTCAATTCTCCAACTTGTCCTTCAACAATTGGCGCTTTAATTGTAATTGATTTTGATGCTTTAACGGTAGGATCTTCAGTTAAAGTTGCTGTTACAGTAACAAATTTATCAAGTGTAATCTCTGTTTTCAAAGTTAAAACATTATTTTCAATTTGTACTAAATCATCATAATTCGTAGATAAGGTATATGCATTATTATTTGCATTAGTAACCGTTACTTCAAACTTAATTGAACCATTATATTCCATCACATCTTTATCTGATGTAATTTCAATTGTAGCTTTTTGAGGATTAACAACTTCTTTCCAAGAAGCAACTAATGTAAAACTAGATGTAACTTTAGCATTAAAATCATAAGCTGTTCCATCCAATAACCAATTTTCAAATTCATATCCTTCTTTCGTAGGATTAGCCGGTTTTGTAACTGTTCCGTTCTTTTTGACTTCTTGTGTTTCAACCGAACTGCCACCTGCACTATCAAATTTTACTTCATAAGTTTTTTTACATCCGGTAAAAGCCATTAATAGTAAAACTGCTAATACAAATATAAAATTTTTAGTAATAAATTGTTTTGTTTTCATATTCATATATATTCCTTTCTAAAATTAATCTTTCCAAACATAGATTAGTAAATCTAAACTATAATCGGTTGGAGCAATATTAATATTGCCTTTTTTAAAATTACCATTACTATCTCTTACAAAACCAAGAGACAATAGATAATTTTCTACCTCTTTTAATGATGAATCAATTGTATAATTGATATCAAGAGGTACATCATAGTAGAAAACAATTGCATTCTTCACTTTATCTTGCCCTTTAGGAATATAAATAGTTGTTAAGCCAAAACCATAAGTATCACCTAGGGCGTTACAAAAGAAAGGCAATTCATTATCAATATTATCATTTTCAAAATATCTCTTCAAATAATCTAAGGCATTAGCAGTATATTCATCTTCAGTTGTTGGATCTGATCCACTAGTCACCTCAATTGTTAACTCATTCCAAGAACTTGGAACTTCTCTTGCTTCAAATTCAACATTTACATTCTCTGGTAAAGTAGTAGTATTAAACTCATCATACTTAAGCTCTACTACACCATAGATTGAACCAATATAAAAATAAAAGCACGCTTCAATAATATATCCATCTTTAACAACCACATATGGAGTAAACGATTCGCTTGTTGATATATAACCACGAGTTGCAAAAATACCATATAAATTAATATCATTACCCACTCCATAATAGAAAGTTGAAGCAACAGGGCTCATCACATCGTCAACATAATAAGTTATTGTACCATCTTCTGGATTTTCATAATAAGTTCTAAAAATTTCTGCTGCAAAAGCAAATGTTGGTTTAGCTAAGCTAAAATCACTTTGATATGCACGAGAAGCATAATATGCACCATCAGTATCTTGATAATACGTATTGTATAGATTGTCATTTATTTTCTTATAGCCATAACTTGCATTCTCTAAATATGTATGAATTTCATTTAATTGTGAATCATATTTAACATTATATGGAGCAAAATAGCAATCAGTACCTGTAATATATTCCGTAAATCCACTTTCTACAACACCAGATGACATATAAGAAGCTGTAATTTCTTTAAAATCTAATGTATAAGAAGTAAGAGCATTCATGTTATCAATTGCTAATTGTAAATCATCATGAATATCTTCGTGATCATATTTAGATATTGTAGGTACACTCACAGAATCTCCTAAATTTATTGTTACAATAAGTTCTTGAATTCCTTTGTATCCATCTACTAATGAATAATCTGGCTCACTTTTTGAATAAATTCCCATAATTTCAGATTCTTCAATAATTAAGGCAAAACCAGTTGGAACAAAATCATACGGATTTGATGCAGCAAGAACTTTAGATGGTAATGTTTTATCACTTCCTGTATATTCATATCGCCAAGTTTCTAAATTAAAAGTAAAATCATCAACAGTTAAATTTTTTAATCCATTGTATAATCCCGAATCAATAAATGATACTTCATTACCTAAATCATCTAACATTGGAAAATATTCTTCTTCATTCATAAAACTTACACCTACTTGACATGCTTTATTCTTGTTGTTTTTGTAGTATAAGCTCATAATTGTTCCTGTGTCACCATTTTCATATTGTGCAAACCAATTTGTTCCATCCATTGCTGTTTTGACATCAGTAACATAAGTTGATTCTAATTTTTCAAATAAACCAATGGTATATAAACTAATATTAATATACCCTTCAAAAGAAATTTTATCTTGATTTAAGGCATCTAACATTGCTTGGGTTAAAACCGGTTTCGCAACAATTGTAATTATTTTAGAAGCTGATTGGGTTGAATCATATTTACTAGTCGCAATTACTTCAATAATTGTATCCCCATTTACAGCTTCTGCTGTCAAAGTACCATCTTGGGTTATGCTTGCATACTCTACATCATCCTTAATTGACCAAGTCACTTCTTTATTATCTGTACCTTCCACATTAGCTGTTAGTTTGATACTTTGTTCTGACTTTACTTCTGATGGTCCACTAATCCCAATTGTAATTGGATCTAAAATGACTGGTGGTTTCACTTCTGCCTTATATACCTTTTTATCAGTCGGCTTTGAATCTAAATAATTCGTTCCTTTGGCATATACATAATAAGTAAAATCTTTTGTTAAATCACTTACTTGATATTCATTTTTAGAAACATTATATGAATTATCATTGATATAAATTACATATTCACTAGCATTAGCTACTTTATCCCAAGTAATTAGACCTTCTTCACTAATCGTAAGATTAGTAGGTGTAGCTAATGTTTCTTTCTTACATGATTTACATGAAGAAATCGTTAAAAGACCTAAAAATGTTAATAGTATTGTTAAAATTTTTCTCATTTTCATCCTCCTTAATATTGATAAGTAACATCAATATTGACATTTTTTAAAGATAGCGTTTGAAATACACAATTCATTGATACCAATTGTTTATTTTTAAAAGTAAAGGTAAAGGTTGCATCATTTGTAATTTCAAAATTTTCAGTATTGAATACTTTACTGATATTTTCTTTAGAAACATCAAAGGTCAAAACACCATCTTCTATTAGATAATCAGAAAAATATTTCTTTTCTAAACACATTTTAAACAAATCATTACGATTGATATTTTCTTGTTTTTCAGTATGAATGGAATTCCCTAATTCATAACTAGAACCCAAAGTTCTATTATTTGTCGTTATAACTGCACTATTATCTTCCATTAAATCAACTTCTTTAATATATTGATAAACCAATATTTCCGTATCAGTAACCGATAATGTTGTATCTATTGACTTAACTTGTTGCATCGATTTATCAATATATTTTATATGTTTGTTCAATTTTCCACCAAATAAACATATACATAAGATTGTTATTCCAATAGCGACAGCTATACAAATAGATATAATTATAATTGTTTTCTTTTTCATATAGCCCTCCTATTTAAATAAAAACTTTTTACTAACTAATACCATTGCAATTGCCGATAAACTAGCAAGAGTAGATAACACTACATAAACGATTGTATTATCAATTGCTTTGATTGTTGGCATAATCTCCGTTTCCACATTTGCTATATATTCATTATAAGATGAAACTAAATTATTATAATTTGTTAGATCCAAAATTAATTTATCATCTGCTTTTAAATTATTGATTTTGCTTGAGATTTCTTTTAATGTATCTAATAAACCAATAGTAAATGTCGTCGGCAAATTATTAATTTCTTGTTGTAAATTTTGAACCTCTAATGAAGCTTTAGATAATTTAATTTGCATCAAAGTCGTTTTTGATTCAAATACTTTATCAACAAGATTATTCCAATCTTCTAAATCAATCCCAAAAATTGTTGGATCTTGTTTAATGGCATTATAAGCAGTAATGGCATCATTGATTAATTTCTCATGCGATAGATTAACTATTTGAATATCATTTATTTTTTCTGCTTTTTCAAGGAAAGTAATCATGTTTTTATGCATTGCTTGATACGTAGATCTCTCAGCATTTTCAACCTTTCCAAAATAAGCTTGATATACAATTGAATCATAGCCTTCAATATCAGTGTTCGCCGGCAAAATCATTTGAATGGGTTCTCTTTTGCCAACTAAATCAATAAATGTATAATAATACAGTTCATACCCAAATAAATCAAAATATTTATGTAATAACTCATATCCTGGATCCGTTTCAACTAGTGAGGCTGCCTTATTATATGCATCTTCAAAAGCCGGTGCTGTAAATGATTTAAATTCTACTTCTTTTAAATTTTCAAACTTATAAAATGCATAGTTACCAATCGTTTTTAATGAATCTGGAAAAATAATTTTTTCAATAAACTTATTCATACTTCCCGCAAAATCTTCAATTCGATAAGTTCCTTCATCAATAACTAAAGTATCAACATTTAACCCACCAGGAATAGACGATACTTGATATTTACCATTAGGAAGTTTCGTATATAAAATACTATCTTTCAAATAAGCATACTCATTTAGTTTAAAAGTAGTAACTTTCTGACCAGTTGTTGTATCATCATAATAATAACTAGTTAAATTCGCACATCCATCAAAAGCTTTCTTACCCACTTCTTTTAAATTTGAACCAAAAACAAATGATGTTAATAATTGATTATTTTCAAAAGCAGCAATTCCAATTTTTTCTAAATTTGGTGCATTAAAAGTGGTCAAATAAGTGTTTTGGAAAGCATAATCACCTACACTTAGTAATTTATCAAGTTGATAACTGCCACTGAGACTTGTACTTGCAAAACTACCAAAACCGATTGTAACAACATTGGATAAGTTGACTTTTTGTAAAATTTCAGATGAAGTAAAAGCATAATCCGCAATCTCTTCAACATGTTCTAAATTAATATTTGTTAATGATTTACATCCTGCAAAACTATATAAACCAACATACTTCATATTGATTGGCAACTCTACTTCTTGTAAATTTATACAATAGGCAAATAAATAATCACCCACTTCTTCAATAGATTCAGGTAAAATTACCTTTGTTAATCCTTCACAACCTAAAAAGGCCCCATCGGATAACACTTTTAAAGTATTCGGTAAAATTAAATCAAAGATTTGAGGAGCGCCTCCATTTTCATCATATCTTGAAAAAGCACCCTCACCGATTTTAATAATTTTTGGCATATGTAAATAAACTAAAGATGCACAATCACTGAAAGCATAATTGCCAATTTCTTCAACATGTTCTAAATTGGCTTTTGATAAACTTGAACAACCATAAAATGTCTCTTTCTCAATTACATTATCAATTTTAGATAAATCAATCTCAGCTAATTTACTATCATTTTCAAAACATGCAACACCAAAATGCACATTACCTTCCTCAGGCATTACAACAGTTGTTAAATATTGGCAATTTTGAAAGGCACCAAGTCCAAAAATACTATTTTTACCAATTGTTACTTTTACAACTGATGACTGATAAAAAGCACCTTCACCATAAGTTGCATTACTACCAATAGTTACTTCTTTTATTCCACTATTAGCAAAAGCATATTCTTCAACTGTTAATACTTGATCTAAATTACTAATTTCTACCAAAGCTGTTGTATAACTGAAAGCACGTTTTTTTATTACAATATTATTTTGTTCTGGTAAGAAAACATGAGTTAAATTTGCACAATTTGTAAAAGCAAAAGCTTCTATTACTGTATGAGGATTCGTAATTGTAATTTGTTCAATATCAATTCCACTAAATGCTCCCTCACCAATAACAGTAATTGTATCGGGAATAATCACATTTTTTTCACTCCAAGTAGGTATGATAAAAATGATAGTATTTTCATCTTTATTCAATAAATATCCACCTTGAACACAATAATATGGATTATTAGCATCCACTACAAATTGTGATACCGCAGTTCCTTCAAAAATTGAACCGGAAAGATGAGTTAATCTTGTATTACTACCAAATTGAATTTCTTCTAATGATTCACACATATAAAATGTATATGCACCCAGTTCAACATCACAATTAGGAAGCATAATTGTTTTTAAAGAAGTACATTTATAAAAAGTTTGCTCATCAATTTTATCAACACTACCATTAAAGGTAACACGAACTAACTTTGTACATTCACTAAAAGCACCTTTAGAAATTTTAACCAATGATGATTCAATAAAAACATCAGTTAAATTCTCACATTTCGCAAAACAAAATTCAGGAATTTCTACTGTTTCATATAAAGTAACTTGTTCAATTCCACAAGAAACAAACATTGCATATGAAAGTTTAGTATTTTCAGCAAATATTACTTCTTTTAAAGACTTGCATCCTTTAAATATCTCTTTACCAGAATTTCTTAAAGTACTAATATCAACCTTTTCAAGTGCTGTACAATTTTCAAAAGCATTTTTGCCAATAGCATAAATTTTATCTAAATTAATATTATTTAATACTTCACAATTATAAAATGCATAAGCACCAATCGTTTGAACATTCTCTAAATTAATTGATTTTAACTTTACATCTTTATAAAAAGCATATTCTCTAACATATTTAATAGTATCAGGAATGACAACTTTTTCCAAACCCGAACAATTATAAAAAGCATATTTTTGGATTTCTTCAACGCCCTTAGGAATGACTACCGATTTAATTGTCGTATTACTAGAAGGGATCTTATTGGCATCATAATCATCTTCTGGTAAATCTACTGTATTATCTGTTTCATATAAACAAAATGCATAAGCACCAATGGCATATATTCCTTCATCATCAGGAATCACTACATCGCCACCTAAACCCTTATATGCAACTAATACTCTATCTTCAATAACAAATTCACTTTTAACCGTTATCCGAATTCTTGCCATAATATTTGAACCTTCAACGCTTAAAACAATTGTTGTATTCCCCTTTTTAAGGCCAGTAACAACACCATTTTCATCTACACTTGCTACTGAAGGATTGGTTGAAGAAAAGGATAATTTATATTGATCTTCAACATACCAAGGATCTAAGTCATAAAATAACTGAATTCTTTCCCCTGGATAAAAGTTAATAGATGGAAGACTAGATATAAAAATTTTGCTTCCGGTTGATCCAATTTCACTGGTTTGAGCAGCTCTTGAATAAGCAAACAGGGTTTTAAAATAAGAAAACCGAATGGATTCAATTTTTTCATTACTTGCACTATCGACATCTTTTTGGACTGCTAGATTTTTTTGCGATGCTAATAAACGTTGTGTTGGACGCTCTTTAACATTAATAATAATAACTGCTTGTTTTAAATCCATTGCTTCTTGAACTGTAATGGTTGTTCTGCCTGCTTTTATGCCTTTTACTTGTCCATCTTTAACTTGAGCAATTTCTTCGTTTGATGATGACCAAGACAAATATTTTAAATAATCTTTATCTGCATCTACTGATGTATCTGCAGTTGCAAGATATTTTGTTAAATCAACCACTTCGTCTTCATAAACAGATAGAATAACTAAATCAGTTCCACTAAGTGTCCCATCTTTTGTGAATTTAAAATCACCTTTAGTTCCTGGAAGTTGACATAAATAGATGTTAGAATTCAAAGCATAATCATCAATGGAAAAAGCCAGTGCACTAGTGATTAATTCATCTTCACAAATATCATCTAAAAGATCAGTTATTTCAAACCGAACTTTACTATCCTTACCCTTTTCACTATAAATAGGAATTGGATTTTCGGTTAAGAAAGTATAACTTTCATTTGAAGTAAATAAAATAGGTGTAATTGATTGAGCATAATGATTATCATAAACTGTAAGCGTTAAATAATAACGATCTTTTTTAAGATTTTTATCATATATTTTTTCATATGATGCATCTTTTAATACTGGTGCTTCATCATCAGCATAAAAATCAAAACTAAACGTATTTCTAACATTTGTATTTATTCCACCATCTTTATAATCTAATAAAGCCTCCATTTTAAACTCATACTGGCGATTATTAACTAAACCTAATTGGTATGAACTGATATCTAAAAAATCATAATATGGAATAGGTGAACCACCTAAAGAATAAGCCTTATTGGCATTATAATCAATTTTTTCCCATACCACTTCACCTGTTAATTTATCAACAATACTATAACGCATTTCTTTTGCACATCTTAATAATCCACCATATACAGAAGATATTCCATCAATTGTACCAAGAATATTAGAAATAGCAATTTTATCATCAGATGCACTAATATAATCATATTTTGTTGTATCAATATCATATAAATACGTTCCTAGCGGAATAATATAGTTATAAAAATATGAACCATATGGAGTTGTAGCATAGTAATCCGCTTTTAATTTGTCTTCTTCATCTATAGATGGATCATTTGCTTCTTTTTCTACTTCATAGTACGTTTTATCAAACATTGGTGCTTCTGTCCAATCACCATAAAAGGCAAGGAAAGGCACATTTAAATCAATTTCATTACTATCAGTTGCTACTAATTTAACAAATCCTTCAACGAACATTCCATATGGAAATAATGAATCAATAAGTTTTTTATCTTCAGCAGTTAAATTATATTGTACTTTTACTTTTGCAATTTGGTTGGCTTCAATTTTTAAAGTTGTTCCATTTAAAGTTCCCCCACTCATTACTTCAAAATTTGCATTTCCATTTAAAATTTGTGACATTTCAGCAACATGTTTTGAATCAGATGATGAAACACTTTCTGTCATTCCAACTAAATCTAAATTATAACTAACAGTTGTATTAGATAAATTTACAACATTAAATTCCATTGTATATTCACCAGTTCTTTTAGGATCATCAAATAATTCAAGTTTCGTGCGATCACTACCATCTACAGTAATATACGCTTTTGTATTTACTGCATTATATAAACTAGCAAGACCCGCTCCTTGTTTTCTAGGAGAATAAGGATTTCCCTCTTCGTTTTTAATAATAGTTGCCGTAGACATCAATAATTGATTAGTTAAAACAGATATTTCTTTAGCAGTATAAGATGGATATTGTTCTTTTAAATATTGTCTAATTAAAACTACAATACCACAAAGGTTAGGCGCAGCCATTGAAGTACCGCTAATTTGATCATACCCACCGCCAGGAACTGATGATAATATATTTCCACCATGAGCAGTAATTTCTGGTTTTAATTCTAAAGATGGTGTAGGACCCCAACTAGAGAAATCAGACATAAATGGTCCTGCTTGATAATTATAACTAATTGTCAAGGTTCCTTTGTCTTTACTAGCTAATTTTACTCCATCATCTTTTGAAATCGAGATAGTTGGTATATGATCACTTTTACCCATTGACATCGAAATATCACCTTCAACATTATTATAGATGATACAAGCTAAAGCTCCTGCATTTTTAGCATTTTGAGCCTTCTCCTCAAAGGTATTATCTCCACGTCTAACTAAAACAATTTTTCCTGTCAAATCACCTAAAGTACTATAATTTACTTGTAAACCAACACCAGGAACAGTAACATATTCAAAGGTTTTGGTCTCTCCTTCTTTCAAACCAATTTCTTTGAAAAAATCATTTTCATTACCATTGATATCATTTGATTCTTTAAAGAAGAAAATTTGCGCATCATTTCCAACAATATATTTGCTTTTAGTTCCACTAATTGAAGCTACAGATAATGCTGCATAATAAGTTGATGGTGAGCCAACAGTACCTGAATCAGGATTAGTAACCATATTTGTATTACCTTGTTCTCCACCAAAAGCAGAACTATAACTATTACTAGCTGCTGTGATTAAACTAATACCACTTTCATTAATTTTATCATATATTTCATTAATTGCATCATTATCTTGTTCTCTACTAAAACCACAAGATGACCCAAGTGACATATTAATTGCATCAACACCGAGTAAAACCGCATCTTCTAAAGCAGCTAAAATATCTTGTGTATCTGCACCATCATTTAAATCAGGAAACACTTTTTGTAATACCAATTGCGTATTGACTGCAACCCCCGTAATTGTATCATCAGAACCACCAATGATTCCTGCAACATGAGTGCCATGTTCTGAATCATATGGGAATACATCATGGTCTTTATCAGCATAATCATATACAAAAGGAATTTTTCTACTATAGTAAACATCTGATAATTCTAAACCACTTGATAAGGCAGCCGCTTTTGTTTGATTTAAAATTGCCGCAATATCTTTATCTGTAATCATTTGAACACTTGGTTGTTTAGAAAAAACACTATGACTACAATCAAATCCTGAATCTAAAATAGCAACAGCTGTTCCTTCACCTGTAAACTTAACACTACTAGAATTAAAGATTCCTGTTGGATATACATCAACAATATTTTCAACTGCTGATGTTTCAACATCAACTGATTGTGGTAGATTATATGTATCAGTGATATATGCAGCTTCCACATTTTCTAGTTTTGCTAACTTTTTAAAATTCTTATAAGTCACTTTCACTGCAATTGCATTAATAATTGTTGTATATTGATATTCAACACTAAGAATTAACTCTTTGGCTTTTAGTTCATTTATCAATGCTTCTTGTTTTTGTTTTATTCTTAATGTTTTATTTTTTCCTATACTTGATGTTGCAAATTCAGCAACCGAATCGGATTTATCGGAATATGTATTGATATATGAATCTATTAAGGCTTCATCTTCTAACTGAATTAAAGTAATAATTTCATCATTATCAACATATCCATTGTTCTTTTTTATGTTATCTGCTTTCATTTGTGACATTACTTGTTCTTGTGTTAATTTCAAGTCACTACGTAAAATTTGTAAATTTTGAGGGTTATTAGAATCAATAACACCATCTACGATACCTTGATTTTTCTTTTCACACGAAACACAAGCAATCAACAAAAAGAGAATTACAAAAAAAGATATTATTTTTTTCTTCATTTTTTCCTCCTGTTATATTATCCAAGCCATAATTTTATAAGTAACATTGCTAAAAAGAAACATACAATTACACCAAATAAAATTGGTATATAATGTTTTAAAGCTGTTTGAATGATTAACTTTTTTTCTTCTTTTGTTACATATACCTTATTCTTGTTTCGTCTATTAGGAAGACCATCTACATCCATATTATAGATTGTTCTTCCATCATCAACAAATTTTTCTTTTTTATTCTTTTTCATTATCTTTCTTATCTTTTTCTTTCATTTCGGCTTCCTTTGCCATCATTTCATCATATTCCTTATCATAAAAACTTAAATTATTCATTATTTCTTGATCATATAAATGACATGAAACAAAATGATTTTTAGTTGCTTCAATGTATTTTGGTTCATTATATTTACAAACTTTCATACATTTAGAACATCTAGTATGAAATTTACACCCCTTAGGAGGGTTAGCAGGCGAAGGAATATCACCACTTAAAATAATTCTTTTCATTTTTACATCTGGATCGGGTACTGGTACTGCTGAAAATAATGCTTGTGTATAAGGGTGAAGAGGATTATCAAATATTTCATCAGTTTCACCTAATTCCATTACATTACCCAAATACATTACCATTACTTGATCGGTGATATATTTCACTACTGATAAATCATGAGATATAAATACATAAGTAAGTCCCATACTATTTTGCAATTCTTTTAATAAATTAATGATTTGCGCTTGTATTGATACATCTAAAGCACTAACTGGTTCATCGCAAATCACTAATTCTGGTTTTACAGCTAATGCTCTAGCAATACAAATCCGTTGACGTTGTCCTCCTGAAAATTCATGAGGATATCGATCATAATATTGTGGTGGTAATCCACATTTTTTCATAATTTCTTGAACATACATTGCTACTTCATCTTTTGGAACAATATGATGAACCTTTACAGCTTCAGAAATAATATTTCCGACTGTCATCCGTGGTGGCAAACTTGAATAAGGATCCTGAAAAATTAATTGAATTTTTGTACGATATTTTTGCATTTGAGATTTTGACAAATGAGTTAATTCTTCACCATTAAAGAAAATCTCACCACCATCAGGATGATATAATTTTAAAATCGTTCTTCCAAGCGTTGTTTTACCACAACCAGATTCACCAACTACCCCTATGGTAGTTCCTTTTTTTAATTTAAAACTAACATTATCAACAGCCTTTAAATATCTAGCAGGTTTACCAAATAAATTTTTATCCAAAGGAAAATACTTTTTTAAATTATTTACTTCTAAGATAAATTCTGTCATTTTATCCACTTAATTTTCCTCCTTTTGTTCATACAAATAACAAGCTACATAATGACTGTCACTTACTTTAATCAATTTTGGATATTCACCAGTACATTTAGCAATACATTTATTACAACGATTCTTGAAATAACAACTATTTGGTAAATTAATTAAACTTGGTACTTGACCAGGAATGGAATAAAGTGGTTCATTTGAATTAGAAGTAATCAATGGCTTACTTTTCTGTAAACCAATAGTATATGGATGCAGTGGATTATGGAAAATTTCCTTAGAAGTACCTTTTTCAATAACACGACCAGCATACATAACGACAACTTCATCAGCCATTTCTGCAATTACACCTAAATCATGGGTAATCAACATGATTGAACAACCTTGTTCTTTTTGCAAATCTTTCAATAATTCTAAAATTTGCGCTTGAATTGTAACATCTAACGCTGTTGTAGGTTCATCGGCAATAATTAACTTAGGATTCCCAGCCAGAGCCATCGCAATCATCACTCTTTGTCTCATCCCTCCTGATAATTCATGAGGATAAGAATCATATACATGTTCTGGCATTGATATTCCAACTTTATTTAACATATCAATACTATGTTTTTTAGCCTCTTCTTTTGTAATTTCTTTATTGTGAATGAAACTAACCTCATCAAGTTGATAACCGATAGTAAATACAGGATTTAGACTAGTCATTGGCTCTTGAAAAATCATTGTAATATCTTTGCCACGAATTTTATGAATTTCTTTTAAAGGCATTTTTGTAATATCATATGCTTTTTTAGTTCCATCTTCATCATAGCCTAATTCTTCATAATTAAATTTAATTTGTCCGTCAACAATTTGTCCTTGGGGAGATTGTACTAATTGCATAATTGAAAGTGAAGTTACACTTTTACCACAACCTGATTCTCCAACAACACCTACAATTTTATTTTTAGGAATGGAAAAGGAAACACCATTAACCGACATAACCGTTCCATTATCAGTAAAAAAACATGTTTTTAAATTATCAATTTCAATAATATTATTGGGATCTTTCATACTAGTGATATACTCAGATTCATCACGTTTTTGACGTTTTAGATTTTCATAATATTTCATCTGTTTAATATTGTATTTGATAATTGCTCTACTTTCTTTGATAGAAATATAATTTGAAGTTTTTTTAGTTTTTTTCTCCATATCTTTCACCTATTTCTTAGCTTTGGGATCCATAGCGTCACGAAGCCCATCACCAATAAAGTTAAAGCCTAATACCGCAATTACAATCATAATACCAGCTGGTAACCACATATTCATATGATAATTTAAAATTTGAGGATCGTTTGCAGTAGAAATCATTGTACCCCATGCTGCTTTTGGCAGCTGAACACCCAAACCTAAATAACTAAGAGTAGATTCATATAAGATAACACTACCAAGACCAAGAGTCATACTAACGATCAATTGAGGCATAACATTAGGAATCAAATGTTTAAATATTTTACGCCAAATAGGAAGTCCCATCACTTCAGTTGCTGTAATATATTCTTGTTCACGTAATGATAAAATTTGACCTCTAACCATTCGTGCTACTCCACTCCAACCAAAAATTGTTATAATAACCATCAATATATAAATATTTTTATCTGGGTCAAGTTCCCATGATTCAATCATTGCAGAGGCGATTAAAAGAATTGGCAATGTCGGAATACAATTGAAAATATCAACAATTCTCATAATCAATTGATCAACCCATCCACCAAAATATCCTGCTAATCCGCCTAATAATATACCAATCAAAGTTTCTAAAATAACAACAATAAATCCAATTGTTAAAGAAATTCTTCCTCCATACATTAACCTTACAAAAATATCCATTCCTTTATCATCGGTTCCTAATAAATGCTCTTTACTAGGATTATCATAATCATTAATCTCATTGATATGTTCTAATACTTGGATGACAGTTATTTCATTACCATTATTATCAATAAAAGTATGTGTAGTCTCAATTTTTTGAATTTTTTGAGTTCTATCAACAGTTTCTTCTCCCCATTTTTGATATACAACTGGACCTAAAAAAGAAAACAAAAATAAAGCAACAATTAAAATAATTCCAACTAAAGACAATTTTGAACGAAAAAATCTTCTTAAAACTAGCCTTAATGGACTCATTTCTTTATACGTTTGTTCAGGTATACTTTCTGATGTATTTTCTTCTTGGTTAATAGTCTCTTGTTTTATTTCTTCTATTTTATTCATAAGTCACCTATTTACCTAATTTTACACGAGGGTCTACAATTGAGTACATAATATCAGAAAACAAAGTTCCTATAACAGTTAAGATGGCTAGGAACATATTATATCCCATTACAAAAGGAATATCACCCTCTCTTAATGCTTGATAAGCAAGCCGTCCAATTCCATCAATACCAAATACTTGTTCTGTAATCATCATACCACCAAATAGTGATGGTAAAATTCCCGCAAGTAAAGTGGCTAGTGGTATCATTGTATTTCTAAAAGCATGTTTATAAATTACTTTCTTTTCTGATAAGCCTTTAGCACGAGCTGTTCTAATATAATCCGCATTTAATACTTCAAGAGTATTAGTTCTTGTATATCTCATTAGTCCACCAATTGATAAAATTACACTAACAGAAATTGGTAAAACTAAATGATGAACAATATCACCAAATTTAGTAAGAGCTCCTATGAAAGTATCTTCATAGTTTGCGGAAGCATAAATTAAACCATTCGACGGGAACCATCCTAAATTTACCGAAAACACCTTTATTACAATTGCTGCAAAAAAATAGGTAGGCAGGGATATTCCAATCATAGTAAAAATTGTTACCATATAATCTCTTACTGAATATTGATGCGTAGCACTTGAAATTCCTAACGGAATAGCAATTAGAAATTGAAGAATGGTTGCAATAACAGCAATCGCAAAGGAAATCCACATATTTTCACCAATCACTGTAGCTACTGGTTTATTGTATTTAAAGGAAATTCCTAAATCTCCTTTACATAAATTACCAAGCCATTTTGTATACCCAGTAACAAGACCTGAAAATGAATTATCTCCAATTCCGTATAATTCTTTAAATCTATCGATATCTTCTTGATTAATTGCTCCTGATTGTAGTTGGGGAGCAAACTTTATATCAACATAATTATTAGGCATTAATCTTACCATTGTGTAAATGATAATTGAAACACCAAATAATACAAGTACAGATATCAATAAACGTTTTATTATATATTTTATCATTTATATCTCCTTGTTTATAAAAAGAGGGAATGCACCCATCCATCCAGTTATATAATGTATATAACTAATAAACTGAGCACATTCCTCCTTTCTTTAATGTCTTCTTCTTATTTTTCTTCGACTAACGATACTAAATGTAAGTCACTAGTCAAACCTTTATATGGTGAAAGGTCTGCATTTGGAGTAAGTGAATTCACATCAATTTTATTAGTATTATATGCGAATAAGTCATTACGTTGATATGTAGGAAGTTCAATTGCAAGTTGCATAACAATATCAAGTGCTTGTGAATAAATTGCTGCACGTTCATCTTGATTATTTGTCTTACGACCTGCATCAATTAAGTCTGATAATCTATTAATTAATGCTACTTCAGTATCATACTTTCCACCAGTGTTTAAAAGAATTTGTTTATAACCCCAGTTAAGTACAGAAGTTGCATTAGAATCTTTGTGATAAACTTGATACATATCAGGATCAATTGTTGATCCCCAAGCAGCTGCCCAAACTGTTAAGTCACCACTTGCAAGTTTTGTTAAAGCTTGTGAGTCTGGTGAAACATTAATTTGAAAGCCAACATTATTTAAAATTTCACTTGCATGAAATAGAGCTTGCCAAGCAGGATGGTCTGTTTCATCGCCTGCAATAGTAAAAGTATATTTTAAAATATGATTTCCTTTATAATATACACCATTTGCATTTAATGTGTATCCAGCTCCCTCTACTTGATTTCTTATAAAAGTTTCTTGTTCAGCACTTGTAAGTTTATCACCAGCTTTTTTACCAAGAGATCTTACATAAGATGCATAAGCAGGATTTACAACAGATAAATCTTCAGGAACAGCACCACCAATATAAGGATAGTATGGAGTGGCACCTTTAGGATATGCCCAACTTGACATTGACATAGAACGATGAATTGCAGTAGCGGTCGTCTTATAATAATTTACACATTCTTGTGTATTAATTGAATGCATAATTACTTGTCTAATTGCAAGATCAGGAACTTTACCCGCATTAATACCAATATAGCCATATCCTGAAGTTTGGATTGATTTGTTACCAAATCCATCTTCTTTTTTGCTATCAAGTTCATCAATTGTTTCTGGTTTTGCATTAGGTTCAATAAAATCAATTTCACCATTATATAATGAATTTAACATTTGTGATGAAGAAACAACTTGTAAACGTAATTTTTTAATTTTAGCAGGTCCTAAAATATAATATGGATTTCTCTCATAATAAACAATACCTAAATTATAAAAATCACCAGCAGTAATGTTATCCAATCCACCACTTGATTTACTAGCAGCATATGGACCAGCACCAACAGGAACACCTATTTTAGCAGGACTATTTACTACTTCATTCATAAATGTTTGTGAAGCATATTCAACACCAAAATTAGATACATAATCAAATTTAGCAATATGCTCAGCATCAGAATAATAATACATAGGCGCTACGCTAAAAGCAAAATTCCAAATAGCTTTAGGATCAACATCTTTTATTTTAATACTCAATACTTCATTTCCTTCTTTTACTGAACCATCAGCATTATAAACAGGTACAGGATACGTTACATTATTAACCGTTACACTACTTGTTCTATTAGCAAATTGAATACCCGAAATATTTGGGAATTCTTTATTTGTATCATTTTGAAAATATGCTTCCATTGCTTCATTTACTAAATAATCATTTAATTTGATTGATGTATTCCAATATAAAACAACTTCTTCTAATGCATTAGGAATCTTATCCGCATAAATAGTATTAATTGCTTGTTCTTTTGTCCATTTTTTTAAAGTTGTAGGATCATTTACTAAACTTGAAACAAGTTTAGCTTCTTCTTTGTTCCACTCTAAATATCCTTCATTATATAAGAAAACCTCAACATCAGTAGTCAATAAATTTTTATAAACTTTACCATTTTTATCAGAAAAAGTAATATCTTCATATGTATCTATTGAATTGTTATAATCTGTTTCTAATTCTTCTTTAAATAAAGCAATTGCTTTATCATAATCCTTCACAACATTTTTAAAGTTATCAGAAATACTTTCAAATTCAGCCGCATATGCAATCAAATATTCTCTAAATTGATCTTTGTCCGGTTTTGAATCACCATGTTCTTCAAGAATTTCAACTGTCGCATCTACCAAAGCTTGAATTCTAGCCTCAGCTTCTACTTGGAACTTTAATTTAAAACTATCTTGTTCTGTCTCATCTGCTTCTTGCGTACGATATTCTTTTAATCCAACAATATCGGTTGAATATATCGTACTTGAACCCGTATAGGCAGGATCTAAATAAACGTATAAATTAAACAATACATCTTTAATTGTTAAAGCACTACCATTTGAAAATTTAACATTATTCTTTAAAACAAAATAATATGTCGTTGTTTGATCTTTATCTTCTGTCCCTTCGGTAACAATTTGTAAATCTTTAGTAACAACACCTTCGCTATCACCATAAGTTATATTCCCGTTTTTATCATTGCCAAGCATCCCAATTTGGGTCATACCAACAACATTACTATCAGGTCCAGTTGTTGAAAAGAAGGGATTAAAAACCTTATCTAACTCTTGCGTTGAAAAAACAAGGGGATCTACTTCATTGTTGTAATATGTTTTATCATCATCTTTTTTACAACTTTTACAATTACAACCAGTAACAAAAATTGTCGTTGCAATCACTGCTAATAATATAATTAGTCTTGTATGAAATACTTTATTTTTCATCTTTTTTCTCCTTTAATTTTATTCTATTTTTAAATCTATTTGATTATTATCTAAAACTGTCTGCTCATCTTGTTTATAAATTGGAGCAGCATCCACAATAATTAAATTATTATCTTTATCAAAACCATTTGGTAAAGCAGTACAAGTTAGAGTACCATTAAACACAATATTTTTTAAGTTCGAGTTCACACTGCTCATAGCTATTGGAGCAACATATATCTTATGAGTTATTGTTAAACTCGTTTTAATATTAATTTTGACATTGTCAAATGTAACATCTTGAATTGTGGCATCAGTTACATTTCCAAATAAACTTATCGCCAAACTCTTCGCATTTGGATCATCAAAATCTTGAATCAATCCATTTCTACTTGGATCATAATTTATAGTAAAATTTGAGATGGTAAAGCCATTTCCCATAAAAATTCCTTTATAATCATTAAAAGAAAAAGCCGAACCTTCTAAATCAATATCATTTGCTAAATAGATATTTTTTGATTTATTAATTCTTAAATCATTGGCATTTTTAACAATTGCAAATTCACCCTCAATATACTCAACAAATACTTGAATCGTTAAATCAGTTTCGCCACCAGGATGAGTAAAATTATCATCCCATAAATTCCCTTCAGCATCCCTAAATTCTATAGGAGTATATCCCAATCTATTATATGAATAATTGGCATAATCTTTAAATTTATCACCAGGATTGACAGAATAATTTCCTAACTCAACAACCTCTTGATTTTCATTATAATAACATAATTGATACAAATATTTAATATCTTTTTTCCAAAAGGCATATAAAGTAACACCCTGATTATCAACAAAATTATGTTCAAAATCCCACCTATCTTGATAAATGGTTGTACCATTGTTCTCCAATTTTTTTTGATACCATCCCTCTAGTGTATAGCCAGATCTAGTAACTTCTGCACCCGTTAATGTTGTAGGATCAGTTATTAAAGTAGTCGAATCAGTTTTATCATAATAATGTACAATAGGCAATGTACAATTTTGATATGTTCCCCCTTCTAATTCAAAAACAATTTTTACTTTATCTTCGTATAGTTTTTCATCTTTACAACCATAAAGTAAAAAAGCGGGTATTAGTAAATAAATGAATATTAAAATTTTCGTTTTCATAGTACCTCCATTAATATTCAACCTTATTTATTATATTAAATTTAGAATATAAAATCAATGTTTTTCATTAGTAAAACGTTTACATTTACTATATAATATTTAACCATTTATGGGTGTTAAAAAAAATTCAAACTTTTTGGTTTTATATCTTTTTTTTATAACAAAATATTTTCTTATTAAACTATCATTTAAAATATTTTTTAATAAACGATTTATTCCTATTTCACAATATCTTTTTAAATGTAAAAATTAAAATTAAATATCCTATTTTCTTCATTGTTAAATTATATAAGGTTGTCTTTGTAATCTAAAAATTCTATTTTATATTAACTATAATTATATCACTTAAGTAAAAGATATGCAAGAGTTTAAAATATGACAAATTTAACCTTTATTTCTCTTTTTATATATATTTGGTTTATCATTAAAATACATCCTATCATATAAACAAAAAATTAAAACTGAAAATCAAAAAATAGTGTGATAAAACTTTTATCTTCCATACCCATCAAGTTGCATCAACATCAAATGCTCTTTAAACCTATATGTTATTCTCAATATTTTTTATCGATAAACTACAAATTATTGAAAAATAACCTTTAAAGTGATATACTATATGTTGAGGTGAAAAATTCTTATATGATTATTAGCTTTTTTAATTCCTATCGCATATATGAAGTGCCTAATCGCTTTTCATACCAACATATTTTATTATTACTCATAGACGTCATCTATATTTTTTTACTTATCTTTTTGTTAAGAAAAAAATCGAATCAACTCAAAAGAAAAATATTATTGGGACTAACTATTGCTTGTTGCTTAATTTTTGCAGGAAGAATGTTTTTTGGTTGGGAACAATCACGAATTTTTAACAATGGTTCTAAAGTTACCTTACTTCCCATTGAATTATGTAACATAAATATAATTATTACTTTGATTGCACTTGTTATAAACAAGAAATTTTTAAATAACTATATGTATTATGTAACAATGATTGGTGGATTAATTCCCCTTCTTGTCTTTCCCGATTGTCATATGATTACTCAGGGAAATAATCTATTTCACTATATGTTTTTAGATTTTTGGTTTATCCATACTAACTTGGTAGCCATTCCAATTACAATGATTGCTTGGGGTTTTTTCCAACCGGAAAAAAAACAAATTCCTAAAGTTATACTCACTTTAGTTGGCATTTATTTATTTGCATTTTTATCTAGTATCATTTTAAGAAATTTTGATAGTTTTCAAACTGCTAATTATATGTATTCATTAAGACACAATAATCTGCCGATTTTAAAACAATTATATAGCATCATCCCTATTCCTTTTGTTTATGGACTACCCCTAGCATTACCAATAAGCATATTATTTTACTTAATGGCATTACCATTTGAATTAAAGAAAGGAACTCAAAACTATGTTTAATATTTTAACGTTAATTATTGATAAATACAATCTAGTTCACATTTTAACAATTCTCTTTTTCCCGCTTTTAGCCGTTGTTTCCTATTTTATTTTCCGAAAAAAAAGTGAAAAAACGAAAGCGATTTATCTATGGATTTTAATGTCCATCATATTTTTAGCAACTTGGACTACCTTTATTATTTCTTATGTACAAGATTATAACCATCAAAGAGCGAATATTTGGACTAGACTCCCATTGCATATGTGCTCAATTAATGTGACACTATACCCACTATTTTTTGGTTTAAGGAAAAAAATTCGTCCTTTTTTTTCTTCGACATTATTTGCTTATATGTATTTTTTCGGTAGTGCAGGAGCAGTTTTGGCTATGGTAGTTACTGCCCCTAGTGATTGTCTAGGACCAACCATTCATCTTTTAAATTATAATGTCTTTACTTATTGGTTAAAACACGGGCTAATCTTTATTTTACCAATTCTTTTTGTTATTTTAGGTTTCTATCAGCCAAAATTAATTGATATTGTAAAAGCTTGTGTTTTTCTAATCGGACTTTTATGTATTATGGAATTGGTTAATTTACTATTTTCTTGGTTTAATGAATTAAATGGTGGAACAGGAATATGCAATTATTTTTATACAAGAACAGGAAAAGGAACCGCAGTATTAGAACAATTCTATAATTTCCTTCCTTATGAATTAATTTATATGTTTCCTTTAGCCATCATTGCTATCCCTATTTTCTTTATCTATTATTTGCCAATTGGTATAATAGAATATGTGAAAAAAAGAAACAAAACTAAACGTATATGCTAACGTATTTATGCCAGACAAAAAAACACATTAGATAAAAATCCAATGTGTTTTTTTGTATCATATCTAGTTTTTTAGTAAAAATAAATGAATTCTCTAAATATTAGATAAACCTATCAATTGTAATACTTTTATCATTAACCCTCTTAAAAAGATCTGCTATTTTATTTGAACTAACTAAAGAACTTACTGATAATCAAATCAATAGATTGCTTAGGTCGTAATGATGATATAATTATTAATGAATAATCTGAAATTACTAAAGTCATTGAACTAATATCTATATAATTGCTTTCCCCCTTCTTAATACAAAAATTGATAATAAAAATTTAGTAGGTAAGTTGATAGCTGATATAGTGGTATTGAGTTTTGTACCATAAAGTGAAAAAGGAATGAAAGCAGTAAAGATAGACTCAAATATAAACTCCCTACTAATTTTAAAAAAATCATATGTAGATTTCATAACAAAGAACACACGAATATAGAAACAACTAAACTATTTAATATGACTCGAGGTATATTTCTTAAATATTCTAAACTCTATAAGTAACATCTATTTATTTAGGTGTTATTTTTTGATGGAATTAAGTTCATAATCTACCTATCCCCCTTTCAAAGAACACAGAAATAGTGAAAGCATATTTCTTATAAATCCTACACATACGTATACAATCCTATATATCTATATAAACACTTAATTTTAATTAATAGAAAACGATTGTTTCTATTATTCCTTGTTATTTAAGATGGTGTGTTTTAAGGTTAAAAAAGGCACCAAAGTAAAATTACCTCGATGCTTAATTATTCTAACCCAGTATAACCATTAATAGTAGTATATAAAGTTGTATCTTGATTTGGCATTGATGTGAAAGAATTGAATGAGTAAGTAACTAAAAAAGTCGTAAAAGTACTCCTAAAACTGAATGATATTTGATTTGATTTATTCTAATAGTTTGGACTATTGAAATAAAAAATATTTACTTTATCTTTAATTCATGATGAAAATATTGTAATGTAGAATATTTCATTGACTTATATTCATAAGAATCACTACTGTAAGTAGTGATTATTTTTATATAGTCGTTTACATATTTTGTAAATTTTTTAATAATAAAATAATATTTATCATTTAATTCTTTAAATTCTTCGTTATCAATTTTAGCAAAATTAGAAAGATAATCTTCATTTTTAATAACAACAGTTTTAGAAAAATCAATTGCTGTTGATGTAGAGGTATCACGTGTTGTATTCTTAAACTTATAACAGTACTTATGTCTTACATTGGTTCTAAAAGGAATCGCAAATTGCAAATTATTAACCCTTACTAATAATACCAAAAATGGTCTTTCTATTTTTTATTCTAATTCAGGGTAAATACTATTTTGATAATCACTGTAAAACTTTTGACTTAAGTATCTTAATTCATATAATTTACTCATATTCCTCCTATTTTTAAAAAAACACCTCACTCATTAAGAGCAAGGTATTTATCTTCCATTGGGATTTCTTTATGCAGTGTTACCCTCACACTGTATCTTCAATTCGGGATTTCTTTTTTTGGTGCTACCCTCACACCATATCTTACAATTAAATTATATACTAATCTTAACTGAAAGTCAAATATTTAAATAAAAATTTATGGAAGATAAGTGGAAACATCCACATTATTATTATATGATTTTATTATTTTTTTAGTATAGATAATTACTTTAAATGATGGAAAATTTAATAAAATAAATCATATAGGTTTTTTACAAACCACACTTAATTCTATCTAGTCAAAACTTTTTAGAGCCAAAAAAGGCATACTACCTTTATACGATATAAACTGTATAATCGCATAAGGGTGTATGCCATAGATTTTTAGATTAATCAAGGCTTTTTTCCTGATTCTTTCATAATTACTGATAAAAACAAAGTGTAGTATATTATATTTACAAAACCTTTATATACCTTATTTTTGAAAATCCTATGTCTTATTTAAACACTATTTAATCATGTTTCCAACAAATATAACAATCAATTATATCATCTTCAAAGTCAGAAAAATCAAACCAATCAAGGCTTTTTTCCACTTTTAAATCTTCAGTTTTATTATTTCCTATTACTGTATAGTACTGTTTTTTGAAATCTCTAATGCAGAAATATTCAAAATATGCAAAACATCGTTTTTCTTCTGTTTCTATTTCCTTTTTTTCTTCATCAGTTAAAATAAGTAAAGGAAGCAGGTCTGTTTCTCTTATTTCATTTATGTTAGGTAATTCATCATAAATATGATTATATATTTGTACATATGAATAAAATTTATGTTCAAACCCTTCATAATCTGCTATCTTTTTGAGAACAATATATTTTCCATATAAATTATATTCTTTAGCTTTTTCTGTATTAAACTGATATGCAATATAATCTCCTACTTCCCATGGATTAGTTTTAAATTCTTTAGGCTTTTTAGGTAGTTTTAATGGTCTATTATCTGATAATAACTTTTCTTTTAATTTTTCTAAAGTAATTTTCCATTTTTCTTTTTGCGACTTGGTATCAAATATTCCAATACCACCATTATTTTTTATATATTTTAACGCAATATCTATTGCATCATCATCAGTAATGCCATAAAACTTTTCTCTTTCAGCAAGTGCATACCAAAATAGTGATTCTTCATCTTCATCTAAATCTTTTAAATATTCTTCCTTTAGTTTTTTTATGGCTTCATGATATTCATTATTCTTTAAATATTCAGTAAATGAATCCTTAACATCTAATGTAAAATCATTTCCATATAGATTTTCACTCCAAAACCCCATATTAATATTCTCCATCAAAATTATTTGAAATTAAAGTAGTAACACGTCCAAATGAATCAGTAAATTTTCCCCAATTTTTCATAGCTATTGAATTTATCATATTTTCAAGAGCTTGTAATGTAAAGGCGGTAATTAATGCTTGTTCTAATGCTCTTGCATCTGCTCTGGATAAACCTGTTACAATAGGTATCATATCAAATTTCCTTTTAGGAAATTTGCCTTTATTATGAGCATTTTTTCTAGAACTAAAATTTTTAGTCATACCCACATAATGAACATCAGTCGTTCCTTTTTTAACAATAACATATACTGTATAATTATTTAATTGTTTTTCAGAGATACCCCCACTTTTTACCTTGGAGTTAACAAAACTCTTTGCACGATTAGCATCAATGATTAAATTTTTAACTAGATTAACTGCATAAACAATACCTATTATTGCTACTGCAACAAGGGCTAAAGCTAAAATAGGAAGCCATGCAGTGGCTATAGCAGATTTAATACTCGCAATAGTCGATGCAGTACTTGCAATTAATCCTGATAATGCACCAGACAATTGATATATAAGACTGGATGATAAAATGCCAACTGCAAACGATCCAAATTTATCCACGTTATTAACTGGATTATTAAATATAAAATAGATCCAAATTAATCATTAATAAAATTATATTCTATTTCAATTTTTTGTATTCTTTTTCCATCAATTATTTCTCTTTCATATACTACTATTTTATTGATTAATTGATGAAGAATTTCTTCATTTAGTTCTTTCAAATCTTCATATTTATTTATACACTCTAAAAACTTTTTTACTTCTTTCTCTTTTATTTTGCTTTCATTAATGAAAATATTATTTTCGTTTCTTTTTAGTTCTTTTTCCGCTTTTTCTTTTTCATAACTTTCTAAAAGTTCTTCATACATCTCTTCTTTTATCCTATTTAATGCCTTATCTTCATAGAGTTTTATCATAATTTCTTTGATTTCTTTTAATCTTTTTTCTATTCTTTGATTTTCTTTTATTTTATTTTTATGCTCTTCTTCATTTGTTTTTGTTCTATGATTTATTATCTCTTGCAATAATTCTTCTTTATTCTTTATCGCCTTTTTTGCATGTTTTCGGATATCTTCTAATACATATCGATATAATGTATCATATCTTGTATAATGTGCTGTACAATATTTTTTGCCAAAACTTCGATAAGTAACACAACAAAAACTTGCCACTCTTCTATCTCCATGATATAAAGACAATGCTTTCCCACAACAATCACATCTCAAGAGTTGTGAAAAAATATTTCTTGGTTTAATTACCTTTTTTTTGATACTTCCTTCTAATGCTTTATTTGCTAAATAAAATAACTCTTCTTCTATGATTGCTTGATGTGTGTGTTTTTTAATTATCCATTTTTCTCTTGGATTTTGTTTTAGTTTTTTGCTTTTATATGATATAGTCGAATTTCTATTACATACAAGATGCCCCAGATACTCTTCGTTCGTTATAATTCGATGTATAGTTTGTGGACTCCAATCATAGGGATATTTTTCCCATAATTCGTTGTAGTATTTTCCTTCCTTTTTCATTATTTGTGCTCTTGGTTTAAGGATTTTTTTATCTTTTAAGATTCTTGCCACTTGATATAAACTATTTTTATTTGCTATTAATTCAAATATTTCTTTCACTACCCATGATGTTTCTTCATCTACTATTAATTGATGTTTATTGTTTTCATCTTTCTTATATCCATATGGTGCATATGATGCTGTGAACTCTCCATTTAATGCTTTTGTTTGATATGCTGAACGTATTTTTCTACTAATATCTCTTGCATACCATTCATTTATGATATTTTTAAATGGTACATATTCTGGTATTCCATTAATTGTATCTATATCATCATTTATTGCAATATATCTTACTTGATATTTGGGGAAATACTCTTCTAATAAATTTCCTATCTTAATATAATCTCTTCCTAATCTTGATAAATCTTTGGTAATAACCACTCCTATTTTTCCTAATTTAATATCTTGCATCAATCGTTGAAAATCTGGTCTTTCAAAATTTGTCCCACTATATCCGTCATCCACATAATGTATAATATTTTTAAAATGATGGCTTTTAGCGTATTGCGTTAACATCGTTTTCTGCGTAAGAATACTTTCACTTGTTCCAATATTTTCATCTTCTCTTGATAGTCTACTTAGTAAAGCTGTATGTTTGATGTTTGTATTCATGCTTCCTCCTTCACATCAACATTCAACTTGCTCATTTTGATTATAACATATCTTTATTTTTTTAGCCATTTTTTACCTTTATTTCCTGTAAAATCATTTTTGTAATGATTTCTATTAAACTTTTTTCTCCTACATATTTTCTCTCAATTATATATTTTTCTTCTTTAGTTTGTTTTGGTTTCATTCTTTTCACTCCCTCTTTTGCTTTTCTGGAAGTATTATATGAAACTCGATTTATCAATGGGTGATATATCAAAATAAATATTTTAATAAAATAAAAATGGGTTTCCCACTTTCTTTTTATCGAAAATGCTTGTTGTTGCATTTTCCTTATCCTGCCTCTTTTTTTATCAATTTTGCAACAAAAAAGATTAGATTGCTCTCTAATCTTTTCTTTCTTATTTCATTGTTGTATCTTCTATATGAAATTGCAAACTTCCATTTATATAACTTTCTATATCTTTTTCATCTAATACTATTATTCCACTGGATAATATATAACTTCCATTGTCACTTACCATTCTTTGTTTATTCCTATTTCTTACTATTGCTTTATCACTATATAAGTCTAGTAATGTTTGACATCCTATGCATTTTGCATATCTACCATTTTCTATTGTTGTACTTATAACGGCATGTGCCAATATATTTCCTGTGGTTGCTCCACATTCGCATGTTTTCTTATGTCCGTTTTCATTATAATATTTTAAACTATAACTATGATTATGCTCTTCTATTAGATACTCACATACTTTACATTTGATATTCCCTTTGTCATTATACTCTATATGTTCTTCTTGTTGTGTTGCTCCACATATACAACTAAATTGATGATAATTCTCATCTAGTATTTCAACCGAATTTGTATATGTATGCTCTTCCCTAATTTCTTCACCACATATACATTTCTTTAGATGATACGTTTTGTCATCTTCCTCATATCTGTATTCATGTGTATGTACCTTCCCACCACAATATAAACAACTCTCATTTCCTTCAATTGCTATATGCGGTTGCCTATTTCCTATTCCACATTTGCAATATGCGAAGTGATAAAATTCGTCATCATAGACAAAATGATCATTAAAACTATGTTCATGAGGTTTATAAACTTGATTATGTGTATCAAAATATATATCAATAGAATCAATTACAATTCTTCCTTTATTTCGATCTGTCGTAATTCCTTTATTCTCTACTATGATTCTTATTTTGTTTACCCCTTTTGGTAATAAGGTTAAATTTGGTTTGGCAACTTCTTCTTTTAACGATAGCAATAATATTTCTATTTCTTTTGCTATTTTCCATTTATTTTCAGCCTTATCATAATATTCTAATCGAAGGGATGAATAATTAGTGAATTTTTCGTTATTACTCCAAAGATGTAAAAATAATCCCACTTGTCTAACTTCTTCTTCAAATTCTAATTCTAAATAGGCTGTATCGTGACTATCTCGGTTTGCGGAAAGAACAAAATATCCCTGATTTATATAACTACAACGTAATCTTCTTGTCATAAAATTGATGGTTTCTTCTGGATTTACTATTGATAGCGGTTGTTCTACCACTTCATTAAAGTATTCTCCTTGATTATTCTCATTTTTAAATCCTTGAAATAACATAGCTGGTAAGCATTGATATTGATATACAACATCATAATATATGACACCTGTTATCCAACTACTTAAGATATCGGAGTCCATATATAATGGTTTGTTATAATCATCTCCCCAATTCATGCGAAATTGTAACATTGTATGCGTGATGTCTTTCCCATTTTGGTCTACTCCACACCATTCTTCATATCCATATACATTTACATAATGATTTCCTAATTTTCCACTTCCTGCTAGTGCTGTGTATACTGTAACAGGTAACCCTTTATCTACTTGTTCTTTTATCTTTGCAATCTTTTCATTTTTAGATACTCCAAAAAATCCCATATCTATTGCCTGAATTGTATTTTCCAAATTATGATTTTTCATCACTTCATTAAATCCATTTGCACAATCCCATGGAAGAGAAAGAGTTTGTTTTCCACTTCCATTTGGATCGTTTACTTCTATTGTGGATATGATTTCGGGATTTAGAAATTCTCTAATCAATTCTTTTTGTTGTTCGACGTCATCTGGGTTTTTTATAATTTCATCATAACCAAAACATCTCGCGAAGAAATCTGCCATACCTATCATGGCTATCGGTCCACAACCTCCATATGTTGATTTCAATCCTAATTCACTACATAATGATTTTATAACTGATTCCTCATAATGGTTTTCTCCTTGCATTTCTATAGGTTTAACATTTAAAACTTTTTCTGTTGTGTTATATTCTTCTCTATACCAGTCTTGTGTTCCATATTTTGATTGTAAATAACTTTCAACATTTTCTTGCAAACTACTTTCATCATAACTAACTGAACTTTTTTTAATTTGAAAAGAAGTCTCTTGGATTGTTTCTTCTTTTATCTCTTCTTCTGCTTGTATGTAACTTTTTTGACTACTAAATACAAATATACTAAAGATTGCTACTATGATGATTTTTCTAATTTTCATAATCTCCCCCCTATTATTTATTGCATATCAATATCTATATCAAATAATGACATATGCCAAGGGCCATTCTCACCTAGTAAAATACTATTATGTTCATCGTGATATTCATTATCATTAATTTTTAAATAAGATTTAAAATGAAACATCTGTTGTGTTCCTTCTATAAAATACCAATCATATAATTTTACTTTTTCATATTGATTTGTTTCTACAACATATAGATATATTTCTATGGACAAATATCTTTTTTCTTCTATTTGTGAAGTATATCCATCTATTAATACATTGACTCCATTAGCTTCTTCATATTCTTCTTTTGTTATTTCTTTTATCGTTACTTTTGCTTCAGTAAATTTATCTTTCATATCTTCATTTTTTGAACTAACTTCAATAGAATAAAACTGTTTCTACAACATATAGATATATTTCTATGGATAAATATCTTTTTTCTTCTATTTGTGAAGTGTATCCATCAATTAATACATTGACTCCATTTGCCTCTTCATATTTTTCTTTCGTTATTTCTTTTATCGTTACTTTTGCTTCAGTGAATTTATCTTTCATATCTTCATTTTTTGAACTAACTTCAATAGAATAAAATGTTCCTTCTAATAATGGTTTTTTTGTTGGTCCACACCCACTACACATTAAAACTATAAATAAACTGAAAATTAACCCTATTCTTTTCATTCCTTCCTCCTTCTATTCTTACTTTAGTTTAAAAATCGTAGATAATATATTTTCTTATTGATATTTAAATTTTATCATTCTTATTTTTTTTATTCAAATGATTTAATAAAAAAGAGAACAAATTGTTTTGTCCTCTAATTATTTTAATTTTCTTTAAGAAGTTTTCAATTAATAAAACTTTTATAAAAAACTAAATTTTCAATAAAATTATTATATTTTTTAAAAGTAAATATTTTAAAATTATCATTAAATTATAATTAAATCTTTCAATGTTTCAATTTTTTTATTTTGATTAGATATTTTCCAAAAATTTGTATAAGATTTTTCATTATCCATCTTTTCTTGTGTGGTATAATATCCAAAAATTAAAGAGGTATTTTCAATAATAAATAACATTCCTTCAAACGGATGATTACAAATTTCCGTTATTAACATTAAATCATACCAAAACTCAAAACATAAAGAATTCTGTTTTAACGTTTGTATAGTATCATTAGTATAAAGTGCATCAATAGCATTTTTATCGTTTTTTGGATGATTTACGAGTTGATGAACAGAATCCCAAACTTCATGATATTGTTTATTTTCTTCCGTTATACACTTAGTTGTTCCATTCCTATAAAGATCAATTTGATTTGGTTTCATCACAGGTAAATTACAAACATATAAATTTGGATTGTCAGAAGATTGTTCTATTTTTGGTTCTTTTAATTGACATGCAGTCAACACCATGACAATAGGAATAAAAGCAAAAATTAAAGTCGAACTTTTTTTCATTTTTTACTCTCCTTTAAAATATAAATAATTTGTTGATACATATTCACCATTTATCATATTAATACCATATAAATCCATTTGTTGATACCCAATATCATTTTTATATACTATTTGATAAAATCTTACAGGTGTCCAAGTATCATCAATTTTTATCAAATAATCAAATACTTTATCTGATATTATTTTATCATATTTTTGTGGATTGTCAAATATCATTTTTGCATTATATTTGGGAAAAGAATAAATATTATTAATTATACATTTTTCACTTTCACTTATATTAATTGGCGATTTATAGTAATCTACTAATAATCCATCATCATAATATAATTCATAATAATCTCCTGTTAACATACCATTAATCATTTTTGTATATCTTTGAGTTTGATTTGAATCAATACTTTCTAATATATATCTATTTTCTAATATAGTATTTAACAAATTTTTTGGAATATTTTTCTGAATAAAATTTCTTTTAACTTGATTTGGTTTTAGTTTATAATCACCATTACCCTCAATAATGAAAGATTTTAAACCTGTAATTTCAGCATATTTACTAGAAACTTGTTGAACTGCTTCTCGAATTGAATAACCATCAACAATATACTTTACCAGTTCTATTCCATAAGTATTTGCGTCATTTGTATATATTGATTCTTTAAATCCTAAACTAACTTCTGCACCTGCATTAACTGTAACTTTAGGCATATTCCCATAATTTGATGTTGTTTCACCTGCTGTTGAACATCCAATCCATGCAACAAAACCCCCACCATATAAATTCAAATTAGAAATATTATAATTTCTAAGGTAAGTTGTTTTTCCTACTTCATAACTTGTTCCTGTATGATATGCTACAGATGTAGCACTACCATGACCTCTAAATACATACATTGGAGCAGTAAGAGGAATAATATTAGTTAATGGATCAATTTGCATAACAAAATTTGATGTCATATTGCTAGGACTATTTAAAATAGGAGCATATCCATTTTTACTTATTAAATAGTCTTCAATTTGTTCTGTACAATATAATCTTCTATCATCAGGAGGATTGTTTCGATTATCACTTAAATATGTATTCATTCCATGTAAATAAATAATTGTTGAGAGGCTTACTTTTATTGTATAAGCTTTTTCACTATGTTGCAAAAGGTTATAGATATAAGCATAATAAATTTTTCCTTCTTCTAAATAGCAAATATTTTTTTGACCATTTTCTTTAGCATAAGTTTTTCCTAATGATACATTTGTCATATTTAAATCATATACTTCAATTATAATGTTGCTTGAATTTAAATAGTTTAAATTAAATTCATATATTCCACTTTCATTAGGTATAAAAGTTAAAATATGTTCATCACCATATGATTCTACTATTTGTGAATGTGTAATATTTTGATGAATTAAACTTTTTTTTGAACCTTTATGTGGAACCATTATTAATTCCCATAAATCGCTAACAGGGCTACTAATTACTTTATATTTTGAAGTATTTTCATCATAATTTCCAATTGAAAGATATCTTTCATAGAATGAAGTGCTGGTTTTAATATAATATTGACCATTACCATTCATTTGATTAGTACCTACATATTGAAAATCATATCTTTGATCTTGTGGAAAGTTATCATTGTATATAGCAAGTTGATTATTATATGAATCTAATGCCATATCTGTTCTATGTCCAGCTTTTAAAATGAATTTATTTGTTTGTGTATCATAATATCTATTCCATTGTTGATTTTCTAAAGAAGTAAATCCCGTTGCATAAACTAATGTATTATTTTCTATTCCAGTATCTTGTACTTCCAAAAAAAGACCAGTATTTACATTTTTTATATAATATCTAGTATAAATACTATGTTCAAGTTCTCCTGTGCTAACAATTTCCCACTCTGCAAAATCTTTTGCACTATTCTCCAAAAAAATATAGTTTTTGCTGACTACATAACTATTATCTTTATAAAATCCGCCAAAAATTTTTGTATGCGATACTGCAAGAACATAATTGTTTTCATTAGAATAAATTCTATATGTATTTGAATTAATTGCTTTAATTCTAAATTCTTGTTTTTTATCTCCCTTATTTTTTTTACTAATTATAGTATTACAATCTTCGTTTTCATTAGAAATTTGTACAACTTTTGAACTTACTTGAGGAACTAATTCATATGTTTCTTGACCTAAATAATTTATTTTAAACTTTTGTGCATTACTTTGATTTCCTTCATATGTCCATAGTTTTGTTCCATCGGCAGTTTCTGCATTTTGTACATCTAAGTATTTCCCTGTGCGCTTATTAATAATATAGTATATTCCACCATCTGCAATTCCATTTGTAAAATAGTGTGCTGAACTAATACCCTCCGGTCTATCAATTGATGAATGTAAAATAAAATTATTTTCTAGAGTACTAGCATACAATTTTCTATTATAAATTGTTATAAATACAATATTTAATAACATTAACGATATAAAGAATACTCTTTTTATAATAATATTTTTTTTCATATTTTCTCCTTTTTTCCTAAAATTATTATTTTTGCACATTATTTATTTTGTTAACTACCTTCGAGAAGTAAAATTATTTTACACATTCTCATAGTGCCCTCCTAATAAAAATATAATATTTAAACCTTCTTTTTCTATTGAAAAGATTGTTTTCAAATGTATTATATAATATATAATTTGTTCTTCTTGTCGAATTTTGAAATCTTTATTTGTTTTTTACAAAATAAAAAAGTATCTTCCCGATACTTATCATTTTTTTGAGCAAGTTGAATGTAAACATTATGGATCTTTTTTATCTATATAACAGGATTATTCTCACAATAACTGAATAAATTATAACTTAGTACTGTACCACTTGCTCCAAGATAACTTATATCATCCATTGTGATGAATCTTTTTACAAGTGGATCATAATATCTTGAGTTTAAGTAGTACCAGCCAGTTTCATCATCTTGATAATAACTTCTGTATCTAAATGGATTAATACTTGATAGGTTGATTCCTGATGTATCTATGACATCTATTATTGTTCCATATCCATCATAGTAATATTTTACTATAGTATTACCTGTTTCGTCAACTATTCCGATTACATCATTTTGAAGATTCTTTAAATATAAGTATTTTACATTATTGTAAGTGAAACCAACTAGGTTTTCATTAGAATCATAGTAATAATTAATAATGTTGGTATTATTTCTTATTTCACCTATTATTTTGTTTCCTTCTAATATATATGATGTTGTACTAGTTCCGTTTGGTTTGATAACTTCTTTGTATGTTCTTATTCCATTGGCATTATATGAATAATATACTGTAGAATTGCCTTTTGTAATGCTTGTAATTTGGTTCATATAATATGTTATATTCCAACCTAAATAAGAACTTGGAAAGCCTATACTTGAATAAGTCATATTATAGGTTACACCATTTATTGTTGTTGCTACTAATTCATTATTTATATTATAAGTAAATTCCCCTGAGTTTATAGTTTCTCTTGTTGTTTGATTTTGTAAGTAATAGCCTACTATATTTCCTCTTGTATCATATCCACATTCATACATATAGTAAGTATTATTTGCGTATATAAATTGAACGTTTAATTGATTAAACTTATCATAGTAGTTTTCTTCACTATATACTAATATATTATTGGTATAGCCTTCAATTTTAGTGATGTTATTTGTGTAATTATCATATTCATAAACATACTTAATTATTTCACTATTATTATTGGTATATGTTACTTCTTTAACACGTCCTGTATAAAGTGTTTCGTTATCTGGTGTAGTAATTGTTTCATTTGTATAATTTATATCGATTTGATTATTGTTTATATAGTAACTTACAATACTTAAATTTTTAAATGAATCATTTGAATATGTATAACTAGTATTAAACTTGTTTGAAATATTTTCTGAAGAAAGAATTGAGTCATTATATGTATAGCTATTTGTTCCTAAAATGTTGGTTTTAGAAACTAAGTTACTATCACAATCATATGTATACGTTATATTTCTTCCATTTGTTGCGTTAATGTTTATTAGTCTATTTTGATAATCATAGTTATAATAGTATGTAACATCTTCTCTATAATCATTGTACGATGCTATTTCACCATAATCATTATAAATATATGATAAAACTATACTATTATTGTAATATACTTCTTTGATATTTCCATCTTCATAATAAGTAAAACTAATTGTTCCATAACTATATGTACTTGAAACTAAGTTTCCTGTATATGGATTAGAACTATTTTCGTTTTCATAGTTGTTTGTAACAATTACATTATTATTTATCTTGATGGTTTTAATATCACCATAATTATTATAGGTAAATGAATATATTAAACTGCCATTTGAAATAGATGTAATATTTCCATATACATCATAAGTGTATGTTATAGTTTGTTTACTATATTTTGTACCACTTGTTTGTGTTAAGATATTACCGAAGGCATCGTATGTATAATTTTCTTGATATCCATCTCCTCTTATTATTTCTTTTACCAAACCACTTAATATATCATACGCGTAATTTGTAGTATTTCCCAAAATATCTGTTTGGGATGTTGGGAATAATCCATTACTTGAATAAGTTGTACTACCACTACTATATGAATTAGTAGAATCAGTTGTATCAACATTAGTACTTACAACATTACCATATTCATCATATTCAAAATGGTTTGTAACATTTTCTTTTTCAATTAAATCTATAGAATTATTATCATTATATTCAATATTAGTAGTTTTTTCATTTGTTGTAATGGTTGTTAAATTATTATTCTCATCATACTCATAACTAGTGACTTCATCAGTTACTTCATTATACTCTTCACTAACCATTCCTTCATCAGTATAACTAACATTTATTCCGTATCCTTCTTTAAATACACTTAAGTTATCTACATATGCATAACTTGTTAAAGATTCATTTTCTACTTTTAAAGTTATTGATGAATAATTATATTTTGCAACTAGTTTATTCATCATATATCTTGCGTTAAGTGTTGCATCATCAAAGATAAAGCTTATGGTATCACTTGAAGTATTATTTTCTTCATCAACTATATAATTTATGGTAAGTGATATTTTAACTCTTCCCGTGTAATTTTCGTAAAGTGCATAACCACCAAAAACAAATATATCATCTTTTAAACCTACAGTATTAATTGTTTGAGAAACATAACCGTTTTTTCCAAGTAATAAGTTTTTATTACCAACAAAATTATCAAATTCTGGTTGTTTATTAGTTACTATTGCATTATTATGATTCCATACACTATTTGGAAACTCATATCCTACCGCACTAGTCGTTTTTTCAAATGAAGAATTTTCTAAATAGTTGTATCTTGTATCTACATAATTTGTATTTACTTGTATTTGATCAAAGTACGAATGACCTGTTGATTCGTTTACCAAATATAGTTTAGCACATCCTGTATAGTTTGATGTAAATTTATATTCAAATCTTACAAAATCTGTTGTTGATTTTATATATTGACTGCTACTTATATTACTAAATGTTCCACTGATTGGAGTTACATTGATATATGCACCTGTTCCATTATTTACATTTTTAATATATCCACTTACAATATATTCGATTCCTTCTTCAACATTTATTTCTTGGTATACTTTAGAAGGACCACTGCCTTTTTTTAAATCTAACACTTTAGAACCATATAAGTATGAGTTTGTTTCTATTTGGGCATTCGAACTTCCAGTCACTTCTTTTGTCCACCCATAAATATCACTACTACTTACTATTTCAAAACCATGATTAGTCACTTGATTAATAGTGTTTTTGAAATTATTTGAACTGACATTTATTTTATGGTTTAAATTGTAGTTAGGACTGGTTATAGTATTTCCTGATTCATCATAATAAATATCATTATACTTATAAAATGTTGTATATCCATTTGAATCAGTTACTGAATTTGTATGATAATATTTATCAAATGTATATGATATTCTTCTATTACTTGAATCCGTAATCGTTGTTCTTTTACCTTTTGTATCATAATCAAAAGTTAAGTGTGTTCCATTGGTAAAACTACTCGAATAAACTTTTACTTCAGTTATTCTGTTTCTTAAATCATATTGAAATGTATAACCTTTATTATTTATAGAAATTCTACTAATAAATTTATCGTAATCAATAATTGTATGAATTGTTTTTATATCATTATTTAAAGATAGTGTTTTAGATATTTGAGTTAGTTTATCATCGTTATATGTGTAACTAATACTTATTGTATTTACATAAGAATTTGTCTCATCATATTTATAATAATCTATTCTTGTTAATTTTCCTGTTATGAAATTATAGTCCAACTCTAGTTTGTTATTATAATTATCTTTAACTATTCTTAAATAATAATTTTCATCATATAGTAGTTCTACATATTTCGCTTTTTCATTCCATACACCATTTTCTTTATCTAATACATTTTGATATACTTTAATTAAATAACCATTTACATCATAAACTTTTAAATTACCACTTGATGTTTCTATTTCATAACCTAAAAGGATATTATTTTCTAGTTTTTTAGTAAGTTTATCTAAGCTACCATCGTTTGCAATGAACTCTAAACTAGTTGAATCTACTGCGCTAAATAAAACATTTCTTCCATCACCTAGTGTTAACTCGAGTCTTCCATCATAATAAAATGTTGATATTTTCTCATTATAATTTATACTAAATCCTTTACCATATTTACTATTTTCATTCATTCTGTTTACATTGTAAATATGAGTTAAATTAAGTAAATTATCACTAATGTCACTATATAAATATGTTAAATTACCACTATTATGGGCAATATATCCAGTACTTCCATCACCTAAGTTAAAAGATTCATAAGTATAATAATCTGCTAGGCCTGCCTCACTCATATAACCTAAAGTAAGAATAGGTTTTGGTCCTGTTAAGTCTCCACCTAATGAATATGTAATGCTAGTATCATCAGTACCATCAAGCGTAAGTTCGAATGTAAAATTTAAATCACTATTTGCTAGTTCATCAATTCTATTACTTATTACATTATATACATCAAATTTATGATTAAATACATTACTACTATGAAATATATCACTAGCAACTATTTCACCTTCATATTTTAAATTTACAATCGTATCTGAATATCTATTTATAGAAATAGTAGGTAATGTAACATATGCATACATAAATTGATTATTGAGTAATGCATTTACTAATGAGGTATTATAATATTGTGGTATTAAAACATTAAAATAAGCTTTAATATCATCACTCAGATTAGAGTTGATTCTATTATTAATTGTAAAAGAACCAATCGAATGATGAACTGTTGTATTATTTAATTCATCAACTGTTGTAACACTAAACGCTCCATCAATCAATCCCCCATCAATTATAGTTATTTCGGGGTCTATTACAACTGGATAAGCTGCAGCCTTTAAATAATCATCACTTGGAGTAACTTCTATTTTATACACATTAGTACTAACTAAAGAAATTTTAAAATCAATGTCATTTGATTTATTATTTAATGAATCATACATTACGTATTCATCCATTACAAATACTTTAGTGTTATCATTATAAAATTCTAAATTATTCCCCACACGCTCTATTCTTAAAGGTGTTTCAATAAAGTATTCATATGCATAATTGGAAATATAATTATTCAATATTACATCTTCTTCAATCGAACTTTGTGATACTTTATATTTAATTGTTTCATTGTTATTTAACTTATAACTTATTTCATCTTTCAAATTAATCGTATTTTTATTAATATTACTAATAATTGTATTACTAGAGTTTAGATTTCTAAATATCTTAATAATATTACCTTGATAATTATATATAACCTTATTATTATCTGTAATTCTTGTTGGCAACATTACATTATACTTATTATGTGTATTTGTATAATTGTTGTCAACTAACTTAAGTGTATTATCAATTTCTTTATATACACCATTTTCCAAATAATGTATTTCTTCAGGATAATATTCAAGTTCAAGTGAACCATTTTCTTTTATGTATGTCTTAGAATTTGATGTTCTTAAAGATTCATCTTCACCAAGACGCCTAATACTTGATATATCTTGATTATTATCAATTGTTATTTCTTCATTATATTTGGGTCTAAACGCACTTGCAAAAACTGAAAAATTAATATGACCAAGTATCATGCCTATAACTAAAACAACAATTATAATTTTAGAAAATAATGATATATTTGTGGCATGAATTGAATAATTATTTTTATTTCTATTTTTCATTTATTTAATTTTCTTCTTTCTATAATTTTTTAAATTCCTTTATTTTATAGCATCCATTGTGCCATACAAAGAAATTTCGAGTATCACCTTATTTCTTAAGTAAATTTTCATTTAATATCCCCCCTCTACAATTACTATCTTCTTTTTTCAAGCAAAAAACTCCCCTTTTCTAGGAGAGTGTTTCTTCATTATTACATTTATTTCTAATATTGTCTATAATCCCCACATATCCTAGAAATAACTTTTTATCTTTTCAACTATAGCATACCATAATTTGGTAAAAAACGCAAGCGCTTTCAATATAAATTTATAAAATTTCGTGATAATATCTTTATGTTTAGTAGTCAATAATTATAATAATATTCGCTTTTCTATTAAATAATTATCTTTATAGGTTCAAATCCCGTAAGAAGCAAAGATTCAAATCCCGTAAAACAATGGTTCGAATCCGTGGTTATTAGCACCTAGTTATTACTACAAAATGTTTCATATTTGCGTAAAAAAAGAAGGCATTCTAACCAAAAATGGCTAAAATACCCTATAAAATTGAAAAAAGTAAGCCTTACATAGAAGACTTACCGATTTACTTTAATGGTGATTCGTACGGGATTCGAACCCTCACTTTTTCATCGAGACAAAAGTGGAATACAGGGTGATAATAACTGACAAAAAGTTTTTACTTTAAAATTAAAACAATAAAATATAAATCACATAAATAAAATAGTTATTTTTTTAAATAATACCCACCATTTCTTCTTGAACCTTTAAACTCACATATATTAATTAATTTCCTTTTTAATGAGTTTTTAACCATGTCAATAGTAACATTATCTAATATATGATTTAATTCCTCAACTATTTGTTTTGTATTTAGTCCTGGTTTTTCACTAATTACTCTTACAACACTCAAGTCAAAATCAGATAAGTCAATTTTTTGAGATTGATTTATTGGGTCTTTTATTGGGTCTTTTATTGGGTCTTTTAATGAGTCATTTATTGGGTCAAAATTCATATTAGGCATTTTTAAAATAAAAAAACTTTCGCTAGGTAAAAACTCTGGTTGTCTTTTACTGTTTTCATATGCATGTAATATTCTTGGTATTCCTGTTCCAAAATTTTCAATATATTGAAGTTTACTTAGTATATTAACTAAACCTGGATTTCTATAAGTTTGTACTCCATCAAATATTTGTTCAAGTGTAGCCTGAAATATACCACCTGGATTAGTAATTTTTACTTTATCCTCATAAAATTCTAGTTTAATATTCGATCTTATAAAATAATTAGCATGAGCAAATGCATTCAAAATTGCTTCACGCAAACTTGCTCCAGGATAAGAAATTGTTTCTATTCTTTTCCAAGAAGTATTATCAATTATAGCTGATACATCATTATAATTGGCAGAATTTTCTAGTGCTAAATCTAAACATTTTAAAAGTGATCCTTTAAACTCTTTCTTAACTAAAAAATTTAAATTTTTGTCATACTTTGCAAATTTAACTGTTATTGGAGATTGGTCAGATAATAATAAACCTAAATTAGTATATTTGTTTTCTTTATTTAACAATCCTAACGACCTTAGATTTCTTTCCTCATGTTTTATATCATTTTCATCACATATTTGATTAAAATATTTAAATGTCAAATCTTGTTCTTCCGATAAATCACTTTCAAACCTATAATCTTTTGACTCCAAAATCATTAATAAAATTTCACTATCATTAGCTTTTCTTACACTAGAACCAACACGTTTGAATACACCACTAGGTTTTGGTCCTTTTTCTTTAAGATAATATGGTTTATCATCACCTTTTGAAACCTCAATAACAAAAACATTATCCTCATTAAAATAATAATTAACTAATGATGAGGGTATAGGATAAATAGCGTCTTGAATCCAATTTGACAATTTAAGTTCTAATGAATCTCTTTCTTGTCTATCATATATTCCAACAACACTTCCATCATCATTAACACCAATATAAATAACACCACCATCAGTATTTAAAAAAGCAATAATTTCTTTTTTTACATTTTCAATTAATTCTATCTTCAATTCAGTCTTATTTGATTCACTATACATACTATTTCTCCTTTTATTAGGTCAATTCTAATTATATTATATCACATAATGACCCAATTATTCAATAAAAATATAAATTTATAATTTACTATTCTAAATATATGGTAAAAGACTAACTATAAAAAACCTATGCTTTCTTCGTCAGTCTAAAAAAATCGGTAACATCCTCTTTTAACTTTTTCCCTGGTTTGTTTTCGAATCTTTTTTTAAAGAATTGGACAAGGTTCAAAAATTATGTTCACAATTGGTAAATCTCTTTCATTGCTGTTTTATTTCCAGAGAATTCATTCTCTTATTATCTCATTGGTTCGAGTCCATGGTAAGTCTCCCCTAGTGTTTAATACAAAAAGTCTTGTATTTTTAGTGATTTGGATATAATTTTCATAATTTTGAGTTTGTGTTTTGTAATTTTTTAGAATTTTCATCCTAAAATGCAAAAAAAGCCCTCTGAAATGCTATAAATTCAGAAGACTTACCGATTTACTTTAATGGTGATTCGTACGGGATTCGAACCCGTGAATGCATGCGTGAAAGGCATGTGAGTTAAGCCACTTCTCCAACGAACCAATGGCGGAGTAGAAGGGATTTGAACCCTTGCGCCAGTTTCCCGACCTACACCCTTAGCAGGGGCGCCTCTTCAGCCTCTTGAGTACTACTCCATTGCTATAATATTATACCTTTTTTTCTTCTTTTTGTCAAACAATATGTAAAATCATTGAAAATTAAAAAATGTAAATAATTGCATACGAATTTAAATATTGGTAATAATATTTTTGAAAGGAAGATGAATAATATGCCAAAACTACAATGTAAAGTCAATCAATGCGCTCACAATGCAGACGGATTATGTGCTAAAAACTATATTGATGTTGATGGTCCTGAATCACATAATAAAAAAGAAACATCTTGTAAAAGTTATTTATTAAAAGACGTAGACACCTATAATTATGAATTTGCTGAAATGGGTAACAATCCATCTTTACAAACAGAAGTTTATTGCGATGCAATTAACTGTGTATATGAAAAAGGACAAAGATGTTATGCTGATCGTATTGAAATTGCTAATGTTGATTCAGAACAAAGTACGAATAAACAATCTAGAAAACCAGAAACCACTCATTGTAAAACATTTGAACCAAGAGACTAATTGATATGATGAAAATAGCTTTTATAGCTATTTTCTTTTTATTTGTTAAATACTTGCCTTTTTTTAAAATATTTGCTATAATAATAAAGCAAAGTTATAAAGGGGCATCGTACAACGGTAGTACACCGGTCTCCAAAACCGTCAATGTGGGTTCGATTCCTACTGCCCCTGCCAGTCTTAAATGGCGAATATGGTGAAGTGGTTAACACAGCGGATTGTGGCTCCGTCATGCGTGGGTTCGAATCCCACTATTCGCCCCATAAGTAATTATAGGTATTGATACAATAAACAAAAATTGTCAATACCTTTTTTCATTATAAACAAAGCAGAAATAAAAATCAAAACTTTTAATTCATACTTCTTATTTGTGTTTTAAGATATGTTGTGATATAATACTTGCATAATTTACGAAAAAAGATACGTAATCATTTGACTTATAATAAAATTTATGGAGGACATCTATTTTGGAAATAGTGATTAAGGAGTATACAAAAAGCCGGTTTTCCGATTGCGTCATTTTTGAACTTGCATTAAGAAAGGAAGAAAATTTTTGGGGTTGGGAAATTGATGAAGCCTACAAAACGACAGTCTTGAATAGTTTTTCCGATAAGTTGTACAAAAACGCAATTTCATTTTTAGCTTATGTTGATAAGAAAGTAGTGGGACGAATTGATGCTTGTTTAATCCCAAGTCATTTTGATGGAAGCGTAAAAGCTTATCTAGATTGGATTTGTGTTATAAAGAGTTATCGACACAATGGGATAGCACAAAAACTTATGCAACATCTAAGGACATATTTGAAGGAAATTGGAGTAAACACACTTGTAGGGTTAATCGCCCACAACGAAGAAGCACAACGATTTTATCGTTCACTGCCAAACGCAAAGATTCAAGATGAAGGAATTTGGATTGATTTGTAGATTGAAAAGTTTAATTTATATAAATATGCATATATTAAAATGTATTGTCTTTGTCATATAGATATAGGAATGCTTTCTTTTTTATGAAAGCATTTTTTATATTATAAACTAATTTAATAAAACTATCTTGATTTTTTATTAAAAATAATATATTATTATATTAAGATTTCATTTAATAGGAGGTATATATGAAATTAATAACAGCAATTATTAATAAAAAGGATGAATCATTCTTAAGCAATGCTTTAACAGAAAGAGGCTTCTATCACACAAGAATATCAACAAATGGAGGCTTTTTACGAAAAACTAATGCAACCATTTTAATAGGCATTGAAAATAACAGATTAGAAGAAGCATTAGAAATCATACGTAGTAATTGCAAAAAAAGAGTTGAACAAATTCCTTCTTTCTTATCAACCTCAGGAATCATTCATTCATTAAACTATAATACAGCCGAAGTTGTTGTAGGTGGAGCGACTATATTTGTAACCAATATTGAATATTTTGAAAAAATTTAATCATTTAGAGATATTTATGTAAAAAATGAAAAAGATAAAGTTGGTATTTTTAAACTTTATCTTTTTTTGTTTGGTCGTTTAAATAATAAACTACTATTTAAATTTGCAATCAAACATTATTTGTTTTAATATGCATTTCTTTATTATAATGATTTATCAATTCTTTTACATTATCAATATAATTGAAATAATCTGTATATATTATATAATTTTTTCTCACCATACTCAAATTTTCAATCGGTAAAATCGTTAATTTTTTTCTATTCACTTCATCTATGCAAGTATTTTTCGCCAAAATTGATACTCCCATATCTTTCCTAACTAAATCTTTAATTGTTTCAATATTATCTAATTCTAAAATTATTTTAAAGCTATTGATTGATTCATTAATACTTTCAAGCGTAGACTCAAATAATTTTCTTGTATAAGAAGAATCAAGCCTAAGAATTAAGTTTTCTTTTTTTAATTCTTTTAAAGTTACTATTTTTTTCTTAGCAAGTGGTGAATTATTATTAACCACACAGACCAAATAATCAGTATCCAGTGGCAAATAATTTAATTTAACATTTTTTTTATTATCTACAATGGCTAAATCTAATTCATAATTTTCAACCATCTTATATAAATTATTAGTAGTATCAGTAATAATAGTAACCGATAACCCCGGATTATTGATAAGATAAGATCCAATAATTTCAGTAATTTTATTACTTTCAGCTGTGTGAGTTATACCAAGTTTTATATTTATTTTATGATTATGTTTGATATCATCTAACATTTTATTGTGCATTGCAACAAATTTTCTAGCATAATTTAGAACAATATCCCCAATAGGGGTAGGAATAATATCACCCTTTTTTCTAATAAATAATTGCTCTTGTAATTCATCCTCCAATTCTTTAATCTGATGACTTACTGCAGGTTGTGTCAAATTTAATTTATTTGCGGCCTTCGTAAAATTTTTTTCTTCTGCTACTGTTAATAAAGTTTTAATTTTTAAATCAATCATATCTACCTCTATAATAAAATTTTTTTATGATTATCAAAAAAACAATAATTTTACTTTATAGTAAATTGGTGTTATAATTATACCATATGATAATTACATTTGCAAATTTATGATTTTATTTAATAATTATAGATTTATTTTATATGATACAACATATAGATATTTTTAGAAAAAGGTGAGAAAATGAATATTTATGAAAAATTTGGCGTAACTTCTAATGTTGCAATGATTATTATTTCAGTTTCAGTAATGCTTTTTGGTGGTTTTGCAATGACTAGAATCACAAAAAAATTAAAATTACCAAATGTAACAGCTTATATTCTTACTGGAATTCTACTAGGACCCTATGTATTCAATTTAGTTCCCGAAACTATTGTAATAGGAATGGATTTTCTTTCTGATATTGCTTTAGCTTTTATTGCATTTAGTACTGGAGAATTTTTTAAATTTTCTATTTTGAAAAAAAATGGTAACAAAGTAATTGTGATAACTATTTTTGAATCTTTGATGGCATCTTTATTGATTTTTATTGTGATGTTTTTTATTTTGAAAATGAATTTGGCTTTTTCAATTGTTTTATCGGCACTTGCTGCAGCAACTGCTCCTGCATCAACAGTAATGACAATTAGACAAACAGGTGCTAAAGGAGATTTTGTAAATACCCTTCTCCAAGTGGTTGCTTTAGATGATATCGTTGGATTACTTGCCTATAGCATTGCAATATCTATTGCTACCTCATCAATGCATGCTACAAATTCAATCCATATTTTATCCATCATAAAACCTTTAGGAATTAATATTGCCGTTTTAATAGTTGGTGGAATTTTTGGCTTACTTATGAAACTTTTAATGACCCAAAAAAGAACAACAGATAATCGTTTAATCATATCCATTGCAATGATTTTCTTATTTTGTGGTATATGTTCTCTTTTAGATATATCACCACTTCTTGGTTGTATGTCAATGGGAACTGTATATATAAATATATCTAAAGATGATAAATTATTTAAACAATTAAACTATTTTAGTCCACCTATTTTATTATTATTCTTTGTAAGATCTGGTATTAATTTTAAATTAGAATCTTTACTCAGTTCATCTTCCCTAATTGGTGGCGTTTCTTTACTTATCATTGGCATAATTTATTTTATCGTTAGAATTATTGGAAAATATAGCGGTGCGTATCTTGGTTGTCTGATAACCAAAAAGAAAAAAGAGGTTAGAAATTATTTAGGTTTTGCTTTGATACCCCAAGCAGGAGTTGCTATTGGATTAGCTGCTCTAGGTGCTAGAACCCTTGGGGGCGAAATCGGAATTGCTTTAGAAACCATTATTCTTGCCTCAAGTGTTTTATATGAATTGATTGGTCCTGCTCTTGCCAAAGCATCTTTATATTTATCAAAATCATATTCTAATAAATTAGAAGATATAACAGATGTTTCGCCACTAAATATTGACGGTACTAAAAAAACTCAACTTGAAATATTGATTGAAAGAATAAACAAAATACAAGAACAGATACCAAAACATGAAGAAATCTTAAATGAAGAAGAAAATGCATTTACTGAAGCTGCGGAAGAATATTATTGGGTAAATCAAAAACGCAGTGGTTTGATACGAAATAGAAGATAGGAGGATATATATGATTTTTTTATTCAATGACCCTATTGGTCAATTACTTGGAAATTGGTCTGTTGACCTAACTATTTGGAGTACTTTATTAAGAATTGTACTATCCATTGTTTTAGCTGCCATAATTGGTTGGGAACGCTCTAGTAAAAGACATGCGGCAGGTTTAAGAACCTTCATCATTGTTTCTTTAGCCTCAACTTTAGCAATGATTATAGATTTAATTTTAATTAAAGATTTATCAACTGGTTTTTGGATTATTTCAGCCTCCACTATTATTGGTATTGCTATTATTAGTGGAAATACAATATTATATAGTTCAAAAAATCAAATTAAAGGATTAACAACTTCAGTTGGCCTTTGGGCATCTGGTATATTGGGACTTGTAATTGGCACAGGTTACTATACAATCGTACTCTTTTGTTTTATTACATTTTTATGTGTTTTATCACTTATACCACCTTTAGAAATTTACTTAAAAAATCACTCAAATCATTTTGAAATTCATCTTGAATTAAAAAACTATAGTTATCTAAAAGATTTTACAACTGTTATTCGAGAACTTGGTTTAAGAATAGATGATATTGAAGCAAATACATCATACATAAATTCAGGATTAAGTGTTTATTCCGTGTCATTATCTATCCTAAATAATAAATTAAAAGAATATAAAACGCATAATGATATTATTAATGCTTTAAAATCTTTAGATTATATTTACTATATTGAAGAAATGTAAAAAGGATGATTATAAAATCATCCTTTATTATTGTTCTTTACCACTCATATAATCTTCTAATAAATTACATATATCAGATATGTTCTTCTTTTTATTCGTTAAAGAGCCACTTGTTGTTATTTTAGCAAGACATGGAATTTCTGAATCTAACTTTACATCATTAATATTAAAGTTACTAGAATTAATGATTTCTTTATTGCTTCGATAGTCAATTACATATATATTTGGCACATCCTTATTGTTTCTTGCAAATTCAGCATATGCTACAACACATTCTTCTAAAAGTTCATACTTAGTATTATTGCTATCATATAAAAGAACAAAATATTCTTCTTTATTATTTTTTATTGTTTTATAATTATCTATATTAACATGCGTAATTTTATCAAATTTTTTTACTTCATATGGTCTTATTGCTAAAACGATAGCCGTTATAATCCCTAAAATAGTTATAGCAACAAGTATGATAATTAAATCTAAATTCTTTACTTTTTTCATTATGTACTCCTATTTCATTAAGTTATTCATATATTCTTTGATATCTGTTTTAGGGGTTTTAGTTACCTTTGTAGAAATATAGTCACTAACTTTCCCATCTTTTACAATAATTAGGGCTGGAGTAGTGGAAATTTGAATATCCAAATAATTACTAGTGTTTTTAAAATCACTATAAGAATTATCGCCTCCAGTAGCTATTAATCCTTTATTTACTCTTGTGTTTGATGAGTTCAAAGCAAAAATTGGCATATAACTCTTTTTATTCTTAGCCTTTGTAGCATACTGACATAAAAGTTCTTCTAATTCTTCACATGCAGAACAGTTATCACCATATATAAAAACTAAATAGTTATCTTCTTTACTTAAAATGCTTTGATAAATTATGCGATCCATTTCAGAGTAACTATGAATTGAACTATTTTTTTTACAACTTATTAATGTCGAAATAAATAAAACTATGATTGAAAATAAACACAATTTTATAATTTTATTATCCATTTTTTATCACCATATATTTATTATAACACATTATAGATATTTTATCAACACTTATGAAAAACAAATCATATACTATCATAGTATATGATTTGTTTTATATAAATTATTTTATATCCGTTGTTTTCAATGATTCTCCCATTTTAATCATTTCCATTACTTCAACTTCATTAGATGCTATTGTATATTGAATACCATCAGTATAAAAACAAATATTATTTTCGTTTATAAAAGCAAAAGCTCCACCCATAATATAAACATCACCATTAACATATTCAACTACTTGATCTTCTGAATCATTTATAAACTTCTGAATAATTGTATAATTTGTTGTACCACCAAATTTCATGATAGCAAATTTATTCATTGCATCTCCAGTAATTACTTCTTCTTTTAATGCAGTTCCTTCTGGATAATATGTTGGATAAGTAACAAGACGTTCATACTCAATTGGATTTTCTTTATAATATACATTTAAAGTTTCTAATGATTCGGTTGTTTTAAATAATTGTTGATCTAGTGAAGGATTTTGTTCAATTGATTTAACGACAAAGCGAGTCAATAAATTATGATTTTTATCATACAATAAGACTTCTTTAGGCATTTTATTTTCATCAAAAATAATTTTTTGAGTCGTATTTTGATCTCCATTAAATAGTTTCGCTTTTAACTCTAAAGTTGTATCTTTTCCTTCTTTTTTGGTTATCATATTACTGTCACTAATAATATCATTACTAATAGATTGCAATAAATAAGGATAACTAGAATTTGCCGGCCAAGATGAATTTACTTTAAAAGTTTTATTAATACTTGGTACTAAAACATAAACACCATCGGCATTTTTAATCATTATTTGCGTTTCAACCGTATTAGGATTTTGTAATTCAACACGATACATATTTGGTGATTGATAATATGTTGTTACATTACATTCTTTTGTTCCACTTGGAAAATTAGATTCTAATGTACCAACAAGTTTATAACTTGTAAGTTTATTTACAATTTCAGGAAAAGTTTCATCTACAGGTTTATTTTTTTTGCAACTAGTGATGAAACAAATGGATGTCAATATACACATAACTAAAAATAATTTAAATGTTTTTCTTTTCATAGCATTACCTCACACGTTAGATTTTATTCATCAATCTTTAAAAAAATTACAAATAATTAAATTTTTTCTCTAGATTTTACCATTACTATTTTTATAATATTTGTTAATAATAATATTGTAAATTTGTAATAGGAGGTAATTATTTTGAAAGTATTACGAAATATAGCTTTAGTGTTCTTAATCATTGGTGGCTTAAACTGGGGACTTATTGGTCTATTCGACTTTAACCTTGTAGCATTCTTATTTGATGGATTTAGCGTAATTATTTCGCGTATTATATATTCTATAGTAGGAATTGCTGCAGTAGTTGCTGCAGTAGCTTGGGCTATTCCAGATGAAGATGAAGAGTATTCCTATAAGCGAAGTTACGATGCATAAGAATGATTTATGTAAATAAAAAAACTAAGAACTCAGTTCTTAGTTTTTTTATTATTATTTTCTTTTAAAATTTCTTCATATTGATTCATTAATGCTTTTAAGCAATGACTAATTCCTGATTTTGAAAGTCTTTTTCCAAATACTTTATCAGAAAATTCACTTAGTTCTTCCAACGTAGCATCAGGATAATCCTCTCTCATTGTAGCAATTGTTTGCAAACGAAGAGACATTTTATAAAAATATCCTGTTTTTTTGATATATTCAATCGCCCTTAATTGTTTTTGGGCTGTGTCAGTACTTTTTTTCACATTAGCAATGTCACAATTGGCCATTCTATTTGCCATATTTGATATATCTCTAACTATTCTTGAATCCTCAAAATAAAAGACACCACTAGATGCTCCCATTAAAGCAAGTGATGATGATATATCTTCACTTTTTTTAATATAAACTACATATCCTGTTTTTCTTTCTCGAATTTTGGCTTCAATTTGATTAGAAACAAAGATATCTTTTAATAGAAGAGCTAATTCATGGGTTTTGCAAGTAATTTCAAAATGATAACAATTTTTTCTTGGATCATTAATGGAACCTTTTATACTATACATTCCCCTTACAAAAGCATTTTTACAACATTCATTCTTTATTAATTTATGTTTTATACTTAACTCACTAAAAGGTGATAAAGCATAATCATCAATAATTGACTCAACATCACCAACTATTTCTAAATAATAATATCTTATTCGATTTATATTGTCATCATTACCATACTTAATCGTTGCCTCAATCTTATAATCGTTTTTTAAGATTGTCATTGTCTTTTGGATAGCAGCAATAAGATGCGATTTTATAACTAATTTTATTCCACCATTGTAAAAAACGATATTACAACCACCCTGTAAAATACCTAAAACCATCGCTTTTTTACAACAAGTTGCAACATCTTCTAAAGACAATAGTTCCTTTTTAACTTCATTGGCAAAACTCATATTAAAACTTCTTTATTATAGCTGATGCACATGATATTCCATCGGCAACAGCAGTAGCAATCTGTCTTACTTGTTTTTCAATACAATCCCCTGCTGCATAAAGTCCTTTAACTTTAGTTTCACAGTTTTGATCAACAACAATATACTTCTCATCATTTAAAATATCAAAATTACTTAAAATTGTGCTAGATGGTGTAAAACCTATATATATAAACGCACCCCTTGCTGAAAGTTCTGTTATTTGTCCTGTGTCTCTATCTCTTATTACAACCTTTTCAAGTAACGTTGAGCCATCAAAAGAAATTGTTTCATGATGTTCAATTAAAACAATTTTTTCATTATTTCTAGCCTTTTCCATTAGAACTTTATCCGCCCTGAATTGATGACCTCTTGTAATTATTGTAACTTTATTACAAATTTTAGCAAGATATAAGGCTTCTTCTAAAGCAGAGTTGCCACCACCAATGACTACTACATCTTGCTTTTCATGAAAACTACCATCACAAATAGCACAGTAACTAATACCTCTACCAACAAATTCTTGTTCGTTTTTAGCATTCAAAAGTTTTGCAATTGTTCCTGCTGCCCAAATAACCCTTTTAGCCTCATAATCGCCATCTGTTGTATGTATTAAAAAATGTTCCTCTGCAAGTTTTTCTACGCTTACAACTTCCGCAAACGTATAGGGAATTTTAAATCGTTTGGTTTGTCGATACATAATCATTGCAAGATCAATACCTGTATTCTCAATGTAACCAGGATAATTTTCTATTAATACTGTACTAATCAACTTTCCCCCAGGAGTTGCCTTCTCTATAATCATAATGTTTAGATTTGCACGTTTTAAGAAAAGTGCTGCTGACATACCAGCAGGTCCTGAGCCACATATTATAACATCATACATATATTATCACTCACTTACTATCTTTAATATTTCTTGTGGTTTATCTACAACAAAATTAGCACCATTTTTGATAAATTCTTCTTTACTAGTTTTACACCATGTCACTCCAATTGTTTTCACATTTGCATTTTTTCCTGTTTCAATATCAATAATAGTATCTCCAATCATAAAAACCTCATCACTTGGATATTTTTTTAATACTTGATAAATCCCATCAGGATTGGGTTTTGCTTCTTTTAATTGTTCAGCCCCTATAATTAAATCAAAATAATCATTTATTTGACAAAGTTTAAGTCCTTTAAGAACTGCAGGAGTCACTTTATTAGAAACAATCGCAAGGGTATAATCTTTCTTCTTTAATGATTCTAATAATTCTTTAATTCCATCATACGCTTTAATATAATAAGGCATAAATTCATCATTGATACATCTATAACATTCAACTAATTGCTTTACTTCTTTATCTGTTTTTACATACTTCTTAAAAGAATCATTCAAAAAGGGACCAAAAAATTGATGCGCTTCATCTTTTGTTAATGGATAATCTGGTAAAAGAGTTTCAAAGGTTTGAAAAACAGTTTTTTCAATTAATAAAAAAGTATCAACCAAAGTTCCATCACAATCAAAAATTATCACTTTATTCTTCATCTTTTTGTGAACTATCCTCATTTGAATCTTTCTTTTTAAAAACATCTACTATTTTTTTTAATATAAATGGTTCTTTTGGTGTTTCAAATCCTTCTTCCATTATTGATGAATTACGATCATATAAAGCCTCTTTACAAGAAATCATCTTATATTTTAGAATTCTTCTAACAATAATGAAAACAAGACCCAAAATAATATATATAATAGAGGTTAAAACAGCCACTCTAATACCGGTTTTACCAAGCATTAAAGGATCTGTTCTCATCAGTTCAATGAATAATCTCACAATACCATACCATATTAAATAAAAACTAATTCCATCGCCAACTAAAACTTTCTTCCAATATTTTCTAACCACCATATAGATAATAATACCTATGAAATTAGCAATGGATTCAAAATAGAAAGTAGGATAATAGTAACCTGCACAAACAAATCCAGTAGCACTACTACTTTGAATATACATTCTATTAATAACAAAATCAGGAACCCATAATTTTGATAGTGCTTCACGTTGAGCAATCAAAATTGAATCTGTCAATTGCGTGGTATTTGTTAAAGGTCCAATGGTATTTAAAGCATCAACCTTTACTAAACCACCAAAAGCTTCTTGATTAATAAAATTACCCCATCTACCAACAACTTGTGCAAACAAAATAAGTGGCATTGCAATTTCTAATAAATAAATCAGTTTAATGTGTTTTTTACGACAATACACAAAAAGAAAAATTGCAGCAGCGATAATTCCACCATGAATAGCTAATCCACCATTTCTAGGATTTATAACATCCATAAAACTATCATAATGGATTTCTCCACTAGATGCTGTAAAAATGACATAGTAAAGTCTAGCCCCAATGATACCAAATAATAATCCTAAAACCAGTCCTGTAAAAACAGTATCACTGCTTAATCCCAGTGGTTTACCAAAACGATAATATCCATATATTGTTGCTATCAAAGCACCAGATAAAATAATTACCGCATACCAAGCAATAGGAATACCAAATAAACTAAAAGCAACCTTTGAATCAGGATCAATGACAGGCCTCAAATCAGTCAATAAGATTAAAAAATTATTAAACAAAATCATCTTATCCTTCTTTCAAAATCGTATTTCTCAAACGTTGTTCATATTCTTTTTTTGCATCTTGACCCATAAGATGCAAACGATAATTTAATGCGGCCGTTTCAATAAGTGTACCAATATTTCTCCCTGCTTCTACTTCAATCTCAATTTTTGGCAAAGTCGTATCAAAAAAAGTAATACTATCTTTTTGGTGATTTACCTTTTCTACTAACTCAACAACAAGTTGAAGATTTTTATGATTACGAACTGCACCTATACCAAAGATTTGTTCAACATTAATCATCCCTAAATCCTTAATTTCCATCAAGCTTTTTCGTTGTTTCGTTGCTTCACACACAACAATACCTGGTTCAGATTGATACATTTGAGTTAGGTCGTCCGCAATCATAATATGACCTTTTTTAATAAGTTCTAAAGTCGTCTCACTTTTGCCAATACTATCCTTTCCTATAATTAAAACACCAATTCCATAAATTTCCATCATAGAACCATTTGTATTCATACGTGGTGCTAATTTACTTTGTAAATAATTTGTCAACTCACCAATAAACCCTGAAGTTGACGCTTTACTCTTTAAGATTGGGATTTGATGTAAAATGGCAGATTCAACGAACTCCTTAGGAGCATCAACATTTTTTGTAAACACAAAAGCTGGGGAATTATATGAAAATAATTTTTCTAATCTTTCTTTTTTTAAACTAGTACTAAGCATATTAAAAAGCGTCAACTCTTTGGTACCAATAACCTGCATACGATCACTTTCAAAATAATCAAAATATCCTGAATAAATTTCAACACTTGGTCTACTAGACATCATTTTTGACACTTTTTTATCTAAATAACTATTCCCATAAATAACTTCTAAATTTAATTCTTCCACAACATTTTTTACTACAACATCACTCATTTTTTTCACCTCTATTTCTAATGAGCATATATCCTATACTTGCTCCTATGATATTTAAAAAAATATCCATTATATCAAAAATTCCTCTTTTCGTTAAGTATTGAAGAGTTTCAATTGAAATAACTAAAATAATAATTATCACAAAAGCAGAAATAAATCTTATCTTAAAATATTTGAGAAAAATACCTAGAGGAATAAAAATTAAAATATTACCAATTAAATTAATAAACACAACTTTATTAGTAAAAATAAGTTTTATCCATTTAGTAATATACGTTCCATCACTATAAATACTTTCATCAAATTTTTCACGATTAAATAAAACTAAATATAATAAAATTACATATATAATTGCATATAAATATATATAATTTGTTTTTGTGATTTTAAATATTTGGTTAAGACAAAACCAAAGCATAATAATTGATAATATTATTATAAAGACATTATTCATTATACCATATCTCCAGATGTTTTTCAATTTTGTTACTATTCATATTTTATGTGATATTTTATTTTTTATAATTTTTCACTTTATCATTCATTTTTTATATAAAAAAATCAATTCTAACTAGAATTGATTTTTAACTATGAAAATTGTGAATGGTATAAACTAGCATAGAATCCACCTTTTGCAAGTAATTGTTCATGAGTACCTTGTTCAATGACATTCCCATCTTTAACAACTAATATTAAATCCGCATTTTGAATGGTTGACAAACGATGAGCAATAACAAAACATGTACGATTTTTCATTAATGTTGACATAGCATTTTGAATTTTAATTTCTGTTCTTGAATCTACATTGGATGTCGCCTCATCAAGAATCAACATTTTACTTTTTGGTAGCATTGCTCTTGCAATGGTAATCAATTGTTTTTGACCTTTAGATATATTAATGCCATCATCTGATAGTAAAGTGTGATACCCTTGAGGTAATTGTTCAATAAAAGAATGAATTTTTGCAGCCTTTGCAGCCTCAATAACTTCCTCCATTGTGGCATCTTCTGCTCCATAAATAATATTTTCATAAATAGTACCATAAAAAAGCCATGTGTCTTGTAAAACCATTGTATAAGATGATCTTAAACTATCCCTTGTAATATTCATAATTTCTTGGTTATCTACTAATATTTTTCCACTAGTAATATCATAAAATCGCATTAATAAATTGATAATAGTTGTTTTACCAGCACCTGTTGGTCCAACAATTGCAATAGTTTTGCCAGGTTCTGCATGAAAAGAAAGATTATGGATAATCATTTTTTCTTCTGTATAACCAAATTCTACATTTTTTAATTCTACATCGCCTAATGTATTTTCTAACACAATTGCATCTTGGTTATCTAGTGGTTCTGGTTCTTCATCAATAATTCTAAAAATTCTTTCCGCTGCAGTATAGGCTGATTGAAATTCACTAATAATATTGGCAAATTCATTGATTGGTCCTGCAAATTTACGAGAATACATTACAAATTGAGTAATCCCTCCAATTGTGATAAACCAAAGTTGTCCTTCAGTAACAATTTCTTTCTGTGATAATAAATATAAAATTCCCCCAAAAATCATAACTAATGAAATAGATAGATTATTAATAAAATTAACCGATGGTCCAATCATTGCACCATAATATTCTGCATTATAATATGCTTCCACTGCCGCATCATTTTTTTGATCAAATTTTTTTATTATATCCTCATATTGATAATAGGCACCTATTGTTTTAGCACCTGATAGCATCTCTTCTGCAAAACCATTTAACTCGCCTAATTTTTTGGAATTCAATCTAAAAAGAGGCTGAATCTTTTTTGCTTTCAATTTTGTAAAAATAATAGAAATTGGGACAGTGATAACAAAGACTAAAATAAGTGGTTTTGATATCATAATCATAAAATAAAGTGAACCAATAACTGTATAAATACTTGTTACAACCTGTATTAAATCAGTTGATAAAGTTGCATTAACTGTATCAATATCATAGGAAATTCTGCTAATAATATCTCCAGTTGAATGCGTATCAAAATAAGCAATGGGTAAAATTGTTAATTTTTCAAAAAGTTGTTTTCGCATTAAATATGTAATTTTTTGACTTAATATAACCATTATAATTGTTAACAAATAAGATAAAACAAATGAGGTAATATAACAAAAAAGCATTTGCCAAAAATTATAAATTACCTCATCAATTAAAACTCCTGTTTTATTAGAAATGGCATTCATTGCATTTCCTAAATACATAGGTCCTAAAAGAGCTAAATAATTAGCTATCATAGAAAAAATAAAAGCAAACAAAGTCAAATACCAAAACTTTAACATATATTGAAAAAGACGATAAAAAATAGGTCTTTTCTTTTTATTAATCAATGAAACTACCTCCTATTTGTGATTCGCTAATCTCTTTATATGCTTCACAAGTATTGAGTAAATCTTGATGATTTCCCATCCCAATAATTTCTCCTTCTTCTAAAACAATGATTAAATCAGCATTCATAACCGAACTAACCCTTTGGGTAACAATAATAGATGTGGTATCTTTAAGGTTTTGCAAAATAGCTTTCCTTAAATTAGCATCAGTTTTGTAATCCAAAGCCGAAGAGGAATCATCTAAAATTAAAATTTCAGGATGATTAGCTAAAGCCCTAGCAATCAATAACCTTTGTTTTTGTCCACCTGAAATGTTTGTAGCCTTCTGTGATAAAACATGATTCAAGCCTTCAGGAAATGACATAATAAAATCATATGCTTGTGAAATTTGTATAGCCTTTTCAATATCATCTTGTGAAATTTCTCTGCCAAAACGAATATTTTCTAAAATAGTATCAGAAAATAAAAAATCATTTTGCATTACAATACCAAATAAAGTATGTAAATCTTTTTCCGGAATTGTTCTAATATCTTTCCCACCAATTCTAATTGCACCCTTATTTACATCATAAAAACGCATCAATAAATGAACAAGAGTAGTTTTTCCACTACCGGTTGCTCCAATAATACCTAGAGTTTGTCCTTTACTTAAGCGAAAACTAATGTTTTTTAAATTATCTTTTGTTTGATTATATGAAAAAGATACATTATCAAAAACAATATAATCATCATTTTCAACCAATGGATATATATCTAAACTAGCAATTTCTAAATCTTTAACAGTATTCATCACTTCTGCAATCCTACTTGCGGAAGCAGAACTTTTAGTATACATCATAAATATTCGTGTAATTGATAAAGTTGCAGTAGAAATCATTGTAAAATACTGCGTGAAAGCAACAATTTTACCTGGTTCTGTTTGCCTATTCATTACACGATATGCACCAATTAATACAACAAAAGTGATTCCAAGATTCATCAATAAACTCATTATAGGATTAACAAATCCCATTGCAAGACTTGCTTTTTTCTCTGCATTAATTAATTTTTTATTAACTTTATCATATCTTTGTTGCTCTTTTTCTACTTTAGATAGGGCTTTGATCACTCGAATGCCTTGTGTATCTTCTCTAACTACACGAACCATTCCATCTACCGAATCTTGTACGCTAGCATAGAGTTTTACTCCTTTTAAAGATATAAATAGAACAACAATAAAAATAATTGGTAAAATTGCAATCATAACTAACGATAAATAAGCATCCATAATTAAAGTTACAACTAGTCCTCCCATTAATAACAGTGGCGCTCTTACACCTAATCGCTGTATCCTACCAATAAAATTTTGAACATTATATGTGTCAGTTGTAATTCTAGCTTCTAAGGAAGGGATAGTAAAATAATCTAATTGTTTTCCTGAAAGAGTAATTGTTTGATAAAATAAGTCATGTCGAATTTTTCTAGTACAATCACGTGCCACTTTAGAAGCCATTCGATTGGCTTTTACATTACATAAAAGAGCAAGTAAGGCACATAAAATCATAATCCCTCCCCAAAGAATAATCATTGACAACCTACCATCATTAGGAACAAGATCATCTAGAATATAACTTAAAATATATGGCAAAGCAAGTTCTATTAAAGTCCCAATAGTTTTAATTAACAATCCAACTATCATAATCCCTATAAAAGGTTTTATATATTGGTAAATAAACTTCATCAATTCACCTCTTGATTTTCAAAATATCCTTTTGCTCGATAAACAAGTTTATCCATCATTTTCATAAGTACTTTTAGTTCTTCATCGCTTAAATCTTGAGTAACATATTCATTCCAAAACTTTACGACTTCTTTTACATATGGTAATATTTCTAAAGCTTTAGCTGTGGGATAAATTTCAATAACCCTTTTATCTTTTTGACTTTGTACTCTTTGAATATATCCTAAATTTTCTAAATTAAACACTTGTCTGGTTACATTACTTTTATCTACACAAATATGTCTTGCTAACTCTTCTTGTGATATGCCTGGTTTTTTGCAAATATGAATAATATAACTATGATGGGCAGCACAAAGTTTTATATCTTTAAACTTTTCACCACGATAACTAGCAGCACATCTACTAATGATGTTTATCTGTCTCATAAGCGTTGTCATTAATTTCACCTCTTTTATTAAAATTAGTTGTGTACGCAACTATTTTAGCATAAAAATAATTGAAAGTCAAAAATTGTACAAATGAAAAAACAAAGATTTAAATGGTATTTTAAATCTTTGTTTCATTTTATTGCTTGCTCCAATTACCCACTAATACTTTCTTCAAATAATAACCTGTATATGAATGAGGATTTTCCATTACCTCCTCTGGCGTTCCGGTTGCTATTATTTGCCCACCATCATCACCACCATTAGGACCTAAATCAATAATGTAATCTGCTAACTTAATAACATCTAAATTGTGTTCAATAATTACCGCTGTTGCTTTCATATCAACAATGTTTTCAATCATTTTCATCAACTGATCAACATCATAAGTATGTAATCCCGTAGTTGGTTCATCAAAAATAAAGATTGTTTTATCAGTAATTTTTTTATGAAGTTCACTTGCAAGTTTCACTCTTTGTGCTTCACCACCTGATAGAGTTGTAGCACTTTGTCCTAATTTAACATAACCAAGTCCAACATCTTTCATTGTTTTTATTTTAGGATAAATAGTAGGAATATTTTCAAAGAAATCTAATGCCTCATCAACTGTCATATTTAAAACATCTGCAATATTTTTATCTTTATATTTGCATTCTAAAGTTTCTCGGTTATATCTAGAGCCATGGCATGCTTCACATGGAACATAAACATCTGGCAAAAAATTCATAGAAATTCTAATCACACCATCACCACCACAAGACTCGCATCTTCCACCTTTTACATTAAAAGAAAATCTACTTTTCGTATACCCTCTTTTTTTGGCTTCAATGGTTGTTGCAAACAAATCTCTGATTGGATCAAAAACACCTGTATATGTTGCCGGATTACTTCTTGGAGTTCTACCAATTGGAGCTTGGTCAATATTAATTACACGGTCGATTTCATCAAGTCCATCAATATAATCATGCTGACCAATATCAACCTTTGTTTTATATAACTTATTTGAAATTGCATTATACAAAATATCATTTACTAAGGTTGATTTACCAGAACCAGATACACCAGTAACTACAACTAATTTTTGCAAAGGAATTTCTACATCAATATTCTTTAAATTATTTGCTCTACATCCATGAATAATCAAAGATTTACCACTACCAGTTCTTCTTATTTTTGGAACTTCAATTTTCCTTCTACCGCTTAAATAATCGCCTGTTATAGAATTTCTATTTTCCATTACTTCTTTTGGTGTACCTAAGGCAACCACTTCGCCACCATGTACTCCAGCAAATGGTCCGATATCAACAATATAATCACATTCATGCATAATTTCTTCATCATGTTCGACAACTACTAAAGTATTTCCTAAATCTCGCATCTCTTTTAGAGCATCAATTAATTTATGATTATCTCTTTGATGGAGCCCTATTGATGGTTCATCTAAAACATACAAAACACCTGTAAGTTTTGAACCAATTTGAGTAGCAAGACGAATTCTTTGAGCTTCACCTCCAGATAAAGTTCCTGCCTTTCTAGATAATGTTAAATATTCAAGCCCTACTTCTTTTAAAAAAGAAAGTCTATTTTTTATCTCTTTTAAAACTAAATTACTAATTTTAGCCTCAACAATTGAAAGTCTTAATCCTTCAATAAAATCTAAGGCTTGCAAAATAGACATCTGCGTAAATTCATAAATATTTTTACCCCCTACTTTAACTGATAAAGCCACCTCTGATAATCTTTTGCCATTACAAGTAGGACAGATCATTTCTTTCATATAAGATCCATAATATTCTCTTTGCATAGATGAGGATGTTTCAGCATATCTTCTAGTAATAAGGGTTGCTAAACCTTCAATTACTTTATTTTTACGCATAGTTATGCCACCACTAGAATGAATCTCATATTTAATCGGTTCTTTAGAACCATTAAGAATAATATCTTTTTGTTCATCACTTAAATCTTTATATGGTTTAAACAAATCAATATGATAATACTCAAATAAAACTTTATACATTTGCCATTCTAAATTTTCCGTAAAAATAATATTTTTTAAGTATCTGATCGCTCCATCTGCAATCGATAAATTTTCATCAGTTACAAGAAGTGATGGATCAATTGTTGAAATAAACCCTAATCCATGACAAGTTGGACATGCACCAAGTGGTGAATTAAAAGAAAAAAGCGTAGGTTCTAATTTACCAACCGTGAACTCACAATATGGACATGCATAGTGTTCAGAAAATAATAATCTTTCATCATTAATATCTACATAGATAATACCATCTGATAAATTACATGCTGCCTCTAAAGATTCATAAAGCCGACTTCTAATATCCTTTTTTAATTTTAATCTATCAATCACGACTAATATATTATGTTTTTTATTTTTATCGAGATTAAATTCTTCGTCTAACTCATACATTTCGTTATCAATAATTACTTTTGAATATCCATCTTTTCGTAATAAATCCAAAGTTTTCTCAAAGGTGCCTTTCCTACCTTCTGCAATCGGTGATAAAATAGTTATTTTTGAATCATCTTCATACGATAAAACTTTATCACACATTTGTTCAACTGTTTGTGATGCTATTTCAATATGGTGATTAGGACATACAGGATGGCCAATTCTAGCATATAGTAGTCTCAAATAGTCATATATTTCAGTAACTGTTCCAACAGTTGAACGAGGATTTCTGCTAGTTGTTTTTTGATCAATCGAAATGGCTGGTGATAATCCTTCAATTGAATCAACATCGGGCTTATCAACATTATCCAAAAATTGTCTAGCATATGCTGAAAGGCTTTCGACATATCTTCTTTGTCCTTCTGCATATATTGTATCAAAGGCAAGAGAACTTTTACCAGAACCTGAAACACCTGTCATAACAATCAATTTATTGCGAGGAATTTCAAGATTAATATTTTTTAAATTGTTTTCTCTTGCACCTTTAATAATTATTTTTCCACTATCCATATCTATCCTTTCTAAATACTATCCTTTTTATTTTTTTAACATTTGTTTAAATTCATCTTCATTAATTATTTTAATCCCTAAATTTTGTGCTTTAATTAGTTTGCTTCCAGCAGCCTCACCAGCTAATACATATGATGTATTTTTGCTAACACTACTTGAGGTTTTCCCACCATATTCCTCAATTAAATTGGTAGCTTCTTCTCTTGACATTGTAGGTAGAGTTCCGGTAAGAACAAACGTTAATCCATGAAAAATTAATGATGTATGATCTAAACTACTTATAGGATTTAGTCCATACGAAATAAATTTATGGATTAATTCTACATGTTTATCATTTTGAAAGTAAGTTACAATACTTTTAGCCATTACTTCACCAATATCATCTAGCATACATAATTCTTCATATGTGGCATTTTTAATTTCAGTGATTGACTTGTATCTTTTAGCTAACGTTTTTGCGGCCTTTGCCCCAATGAAACGAATTCCAAGACCAAAAATAAACTTATCAAGTGAATTTTGTTTTGATTTTTCAATAGCCTCTAATAAATTATCCACTTTTTTTTGACCAAATCGTTCTAAACTAACTAAGTCCTTTTCATAATTTTTCAATAAATAAATATCAGTAGCATCTGTCAAATATCCCATTGAATACAATTGTTCAATTTGCTTTTCACCAAGACCTTCAATATCCATCGCAGCACGGGAAGCAAAATGAATAATCCCTTCCAAAATTCTTCCACCACATTCTGGATTTTTACAAAAATATAAAACATCACTACCATCTTTAACAATAGGACTACCACATTTAGGACAATATTTTAACATTTCAAAAGGTTTTAAACCCTCTTGTCTTCTAGAGATATCTACATCAACTACTTCAGGAATAATTTCACCTGCTTTTCTAACTCTTACATAATCGCCAATACGAATATCTCTACTAACAATAAAATCTTCATTATTCAGTGTAGCCCTTGATACAACAGTTCCTGCAATGTAAACAGGATCTAATACCGCATTAGGAATAATTTTTCCAGTTCGACCTACAGTAAAAACAATATCCTTTAATTTTGTTGTTACCATCTCGGCTGGAAACTTGTAAGCAATTGCCCATTTAGGAACTTTAACAGTGTATCCAATTTCATCATATAGTTCAAATTCATTGACTTTAATGACAATACCATCTGTTGCATAATCTAAAGTTTTGCGCAATTGATTATACTCATCGATTGCGTTTATTACCTCATCTATATCTTTACAATGCTTATGATAAGGATTCACACTAAAACCTAATTCTTCTAAATAACTAAGGGCATCTACTTGCGTTTTTATTCCATAGTTTTCGGGATGTACAATTGTATATGAAAATTGATCTAATTGTCTTTCTTTCGTAACCTTTTCATCTAATTGTCTTAAACTGCCACCTGCCGCATTTCTTGGATTTGCAAATAAACTTAACCCTTCTTTTTCCCTTTTCTTATTTACATTTTCCAAAACCGATTTCCGCATATAAACTTCACCACGTACTTCAATATCAATAGATTTGGTCAGAATTTTAGGTAAACTTTGAATCATTAACATATTCTTTGTAATATTTTCACCTGTTATTCCATTGCCACGTGTAGCACCAAGTGTAAATAATCCTTTTTCATAATGTGCAGATGAAGCAATTCCATCAATTTTTAATTCAATAACATAACTATAATGGTGAACGACCTTTTTTATTTTCTCATCAAAATCTCTTAATTCATTACTATTGAACACATCACCTAATGACATCATTTGATTTTGATGAATAATGGTATCTAAATCAGTCTTTAAGAAAGCCCCAACTTTTTTAGTGGGACTATTTTTTCTAATATATTGAGGATATCGGTTTTCCAAAGATTCCAATTCCATCATCAAATTATCATATTCAGCATCTTCAACTGAGGGATTATCTAAAATATAATATTCATAATTATATTTATTCAGTAAATTTACAAGTTCATTTATTCGATTTTGTATATCTTGTTCAGTCATACTTTTCACCTTTTTATTCATTTAAGAATTCCATGATTTTATCAATTATAATTTGTTCTTTATTACTCCTTAACATAACATGTCCTACTCCATCAATCATTACTAAAGCTTTTTTATTATTTATGCAATTTCGATAACAAAAATTGACTGATGATTTTGGTACAAGTTCATCAAGTTTACCCCAAATAATTAAAGTTGAGGTTGGATTAAATCCTTTAATTTTATTAATCTTTTGAATAAGTTTACAAAATGTAATCCCATTATCTAATTTAAATCTTTTTAAGGTATGCCTTCTTACAACATGATAAGCCATTTTATCATTATCTCTTAATTCTTGGTAATTCTTTTTCCTTTCATCTTTAGTTTTACCACCAAATAGGTATTTCATTCTTTCAATACCAAATAATGGACTAAAATAATATGTTGCAGGACTAATTAATACAGCTTTTTTAATTGTTTTGTATTTTACACATAAATACCTAACTAATGCACCACCCAAAGAATAACCAATTAAATCAACATAACCAAGTCGACTGTAAAATTCCACTTCATCTTCTATTAATTTTATTGTATTATTGACTTTAAAGTTTTTCATATTATGATATTTACCATGTCCTGGTAAACTAATTAATATCACATAATCATATAATTTTGTAAGTTGATGAGGTAAATGATTAAAGTCATTATAATCTGTTAAATAACCATGGATTAAAATAACAATTTTTTTCATTTAAGCAATCTTTGTAAGGGTTGGATGACCCTTAGAAATTTTTTTGATTGACTGATCTTTATCAAATAAAATTTGAACATAATAATCATCTTTAGCAATCACAAGACCATTGCCAAAAAATTTATGATTTATTCTTGAACCTACTTCAATTTCACCTGGTAAAATTTCTTTTATTTTTTTCTCCTCAACTGCTTTTTTAATATCTTCCGCATTTAAATATTCAATTAAAAATCTTGATTTAGGATTTCTCACAAGTCTACCATATATTAATCTTCTTGCTGAACAAGTAATATAAAGTTTTTCTTTTGCTCTAGTAAAGGCAACATAAGCTACCCGCCTTTCTTCTTCCATATCAACTTCTTCTCTAATAGCAGGAAAAATTCCTTCTTCTAAACCAACAACAAATACAGCTTTAAATTCTAATCCTTTAACTGAATGAATTGTTGATAACACTACACCATTTGTTGTATGATCATCAATTGTTGACGTATCAAGTAAAAGTTCATCAAGACCAATTTCTATCTTTTCTGCTTGAGTTAAATCTTGATCTAAATTATTATACTCAATTTGATACAAAATAGATTTAAACTCTTTTACATTATCAATTCGATTAATTTCATCAGCCTCAGCTTCTGCTTTTAGCATCTCCATATAACCAGTTTTTTCAAGCATATAATCAAAAAATTCCGATAATGCCATTTCATTTAAAGCTTGAGTTAAATCTTCAATCATATGTTTAAACTCAATTAATGCTTCTGTTTTAGAAGTTGTGTTATTTTCTTTAAAAATATCAATGGATGAAAGAATATCACAATTGTATTCTTTCATATATTCTTGTAACTTTTCAATTGTCTTTTCACCAACACCCCGACTAGGAACATTTATAATCCTTTTGAAGTGGACAATTTTAGAAGGATCTGCAATAAAACGCAAATAACTAATCATATCTTTTACTTCTTTACGCTTTAAAAACGCAAAACTACCATAAATGTTATAAGGTATTTTTTCTTGGATAAAAGCAATTTCAAAATTACGAGATAATGCTCCATTACGATATATGACAGCAATATCATTATACTTATAACCATTATGATTTACAAGAGTCATAATTTCATTTGTTATATATCTCACTTCATCTTCATAATAATATGCCTCTTGTATAGTTACATCGCTTTTAGAACCAACCTTCTTGCTAAATAATTCTTTTGGTTCCCTAATTTTATTGTTTTTAATAACTGCATTGGAACCTTTTAAAATCATATTAGTTGATCGATAATTTTCTACTAATTTAATTATTTTAGCCTTAGGATGATCCTCTTTAAATTTCATCATATTTTCAATTTTAGCACCTCTAAAAGAATAGATGCTCTGATCATCATCACCTACAGCAAAAATATTTTCATATTTTTGACATAATAAATTAATAATATCATATTGAACAACATTAGTATCTTGTAATTCATCAACTAAGATATATTTAAATTCATCTTGGTAATATTCTAAAATATTCGGATTTTCTTTAAAAAGCTGATAAGTTAAAACAAGTAAATCTTCAAAATCCATCATATTGTTTTCTTTTAAAAAAGTTTGATACTCATTATAAACAGTTTTTAAAAGACCAACTAATTCTAAACATGATTTGTTTTTAAAATCACCAATAGCCTTAATTGCCACTTTAGGTGATAAAACACGCCGATTAATTTCTGATTTTTTATATATTTCATTTAAAATTTTTACCTGATCTTCTTCATCGATGACTTCAAAATTTCGCCCATAATCTAAATATGTTGCATTTCTTCTTAAAATATTTGCGCATAAAGAATGAATAGTCGAAATATGCACAAATTTAGCCTTACTCTCAATTTGTTTTTCTAAACGTTCTCGCATTTCATTCGTAGCTTTTTTGGTAAAAGTAATCGCTAAAATATGATAAGGCTGGATATTGCACTCTTTTATCATATATACAATTCTAGAAATTAACGTTCTAGTTTTACCAGTTCCTGCTCCTGCAAACACCATAACAGGACCATCAATTGTTTTTACGGCCTCAAGTTGATTTTCGTTTAAATTTTTCAAATAGTCACTATTTTCCATATTATGCTGTAAAAGATGATTTTAACCCCACAATACGGTTGAAAACCAACTTATCTCCTTTAGATGTATAATCATTTGTATAATAACCATTCCGAATAAATTGATATTTATCCATTGGTTTACTATCTTTTAGTACAGCTTCCACAAACCCTTCAAATACTTGCCATGAATCTTTATTTAAACGTTCTTTAAAATTATCAGTAGAAACTTTTTCATCAATAATAAGTGGTTCAAAAATATTAAAAGTCGCCTTTAAAGCAGTACTAGCCTCAACATAATGAATTGTACCATTAGGTTTTCTTTCATTAAATCCCGTTCCTGATTTAGTTTTCGGATCATAAGTACAATGAATTTCTAAAATATTGCCATTTTCATCTTTAATCACATCATTACATTTAATAAAATATGCATGCATTAATCGCACTTCAACATCTTTTGCAAGACGTTTCCAATGTTTATTAGGTTTAATTTCACAAAAATCTTCTTTTTCAATATAAAGTACTTTACCAAAAGCCATCTTATGCGTTCCAAGACTCTCATTTTCCATATTATTAATTGCCTCTACATACTCAATATCTTCACTTGGATAATTGGTAATAATAACTTTAAGCGGATTGACAATTGCCATTGGCCTTATTGTTGTTAATTTTAAATCTTCTCTTAAAAAATGTTCAAGCATACCATAATCAACAGTTGAATTAATTTTAGATAAACCTGTTGATAAAATAAAGTTTTTAATAGCATTAGGTGTAAAACCTCTTCTTCTAAGACCAACAAGTGTTGGCATTCTTGGATCATCATATCCTGAAACATATTTCTCATCAACTAATTGTTTTAAATATCTTTTACTCATAATCATGTTGGTAATACCAAGACGTCCCCACTCAATCTGACGAGGTTGGGCCGCCACATCACAATGATGAATAACCCACTCATAAAGTGGTCGATGATCCTCAAATTCAATACTACAAAGTGAATGGGTAATTCCTTCAAAAGCATCTTGCAAAGGATGAGCAAAATCATACATTGGATAAATACACCATTTGTCTTTCGTTTGATGGTGATAAACATGCATAATTCGATAAATAACAGGGTCTCTTAAATTAATATTCGGGCTAGCCATATCAATTTTTGCTCGTAATGTTTTTTCTCCATTGGCATATTTACCATTTTTCATTTCTTCAAAAAGTTTTAAATTTTCTTCTATTGTTCTATTTCTATAAGGAGAAGGTATACCAGGTTCATTAATAGAACCACGATATTTTGACAATGTTTCCTGATCTAAATCATCAACATATGCTAGATTCTTTTTAATTAAAAGAACGGCTTTTTCATATGTTGCATCAAAATAACTAGATCCATAATTGATTGTTTTAGGGGTATAACCAAGCCATTCAATATCCTTTTTAATTGCATCAACATATTCTGTATCTTCCTTTGAAGGGTTTGTATCGTCAAATCGAAGATTAGTTGCACCACCAAAACATTTGGCCAGTTCAAAATTCATAATAATCGCTCTTGCATGGCCTATATGCAAATAAGCATTGGGTTCGGGAGGAAAACGAGTTAGAATATGGTCTACTATTCCTGTTTCTAATTCATTTTTCATAATTGTCTTAATAAAATTTGAACTATCGTTCATCATATTAGTTTTTCTCCTCATAATTAATTTTATTTAAATTCTTAATTTTTAAATATCTATTTAAAATATCAATCATTCTATCTTCATCTTGTGATACGTCACTTGTATCAAAATGAATGAGCATAATTAAAACCCTTCTAGTATGAGATGTTATGGAAGTTCTTAAAGTATCACTAGTAGGATTACCAAAAGGTGATATATCATCAGTATAAAGTGGCAAACGATCTACATTTATTTTTCCACGATTAATACCAAAATAGCAGTCTTCTTTCGTACCTATTCTAATATTGATATCACCTATAATTTGATCTAAATCAACAACACAAACACTTTTTAAACAGATAAGCGAAATCAAATTCCCCACATCGATCACATTACCAAGTCGATAAATCTTGCCATCTTTAATGATTCTCCTTAAAAGTGCTTCACAAGCTGCTCTAGTATGGGATGGATCTTTTCCTAATTTTTTATATCCATCTCTTGTTTGTTTAATTCGTTTGATATTTACTACCCTATCTAAAGAATAGTTTTTTTGATATTCTTGAGCAATTTTAGATAAACCTTCGCTAATCTCGTTTGATAAATGTTCTTTATCATTTTTTTCCAGTAAATCAAATGTATAAGCAGATACTAAAAAAGATGGCAAAATTTCTTTTAAATCTTTAGAAATTGTTAATTTCATCTTCAACTTCCTCAATTTGTTTGACTAATGACTCATATTCATTGCATTTCATTTTAGCATTAGAAACTTCAACATATTTATCACTTATCAGTGAACTTAACGTTCTTTGTTTATCATATAATTTTGGAAGTTTGTCCTCACAAAGTAAATATTCTTCATAGATCATAATAATTTTATAATCTTGTTCGGTTTCTTTTAATTGATATATTTTCGATTCTAATTGTCTACACTCAATATTAAAACTTTCAATACTTTCTTGAACTATTTTTAACTCTTCATCAATTCTAATTAAATCTGTTTTTCCGTAAGGATCATTTAATATCTGTTTTCTTGCTTCAGCAAGATTTTTTTCTCTTATAATAATAGAATCTAAACTCATTTTCATAGAATCTAATTTCGTTTTGGTTTCACTATATTCTTTAATCGTTCTTATAAATGATTGGTTAGCATCCATTATTTTTTTAGCATCTGAAATATAGTTTTCTATTTCATCAATATTATTCGTAATCGTTTTATACATCGCTTGTATTTGGTTGTATTCATCATTTAATTTATCATATTTATCTTTAAATGGCTTAATAGTTTCCATTTTATCATTCAACTTTTTCAACATTAGTTTTTTATTTAATAAAATATTAGAAGAAGTATCCGCACTAGATAAACTATTTTTATAATTTAATACAATATCATCCATTTTCAAAGCAATTTGTTGATTTGTATATTCCAAAATTTGTAAATGTTTGATTTCATCTTTAATAGCTTTGATATGTTGCTTTTTCAAATTGGCAAATAATTCTAACAATTCAGTTCTTGTCGTTTTCTTAGTCGTAATTTCATATGCTAAAGCGTCTAATTTTTTTTCAGTTTCTTCAAAAGAAATTACTTCTATACTTTCTGATAAAATCTTTTTTTCATTTTCATAAGTAATATTTTGATTTTTCACTTCATATTCTAATACATTTAAATCATCTAATTGAATCAAAGCATTTTTTGCATCATCCAAATATTTTACTACTTCATCATATAAAGTATATTTTAACACATCTATAACAAAGTTCATATATTCTAAAGTTTCAGTGACATTTCCAATACTTAATTTACTGACTAAATTATTATAATAATCAAGTGTTGCATAATATAAATTATTTTCTAAATCGGTTACTTTATTAGCAATTGTTTGAAATGCAGCCTTTTCATTTTCTAATGCTAGATTACTTTGTTTTATCTTTTCATTCAGTTCTTCAATCTGGATTGTTAAATCTTGATTTCTTTTAGCAATTTCTTCTAACATATCTTCGCGTGAAGTTAATTCTTCATAATTGTTTTCCGTTTTTTTGATATCTTCATCTAAAATACTAATCCTAGCATTCAAAACATAATTATGAATTTCTAAATAACGATTAATATAATAATCAACTAATGGTGAATTTATATTGACTTGATTATTGATTGAATTTAAACCTGTAAGTCTTGCATTTAGTCTTCTTATTTCTTCTTTCAAAAAGTGATTTTCTTCCTTTAATTTTTCAATATCTTGAAGAAGTTGTTCAACCCTACTCATATCATTTTGATAATCAATCATTACAATAAATTCTCCTCATTTACAGTCGTTTTTTTATCTTCATTGATAATTGCACATTCGGTTGTTAAAAAGATTCCAGAAATACTTACTGCACTCATAATGGCACTTTTTTCTACACTAGCAGGATCAATAATTCCTGATTGTTTCATATCAACCATTTTATTATTTAAAGCATCATACCATAAATTATCACTAACATTTTGTAAAATCTTTTGATAGTCAACTCCTGCATTTTCGCAAATTTGAATAAAAGGTTGTTGTAAAGCTATTTCCAAAATTTCTCTTGCTTGTTGATATACTTGTGCATCTTCAATATGTTTTAAAGCATTTGCAATTTGATATAATACTTTGCCACCACCTTCAATAATACCTGATTTCATTGCGGCCTTAGTTGCATTTAGAGCATCTTCAATTCGAAGTTTTTTCTCTTTCAAAACGATTTCTGTTTCAGCTCCAATTTTAATTTGAGCAATACCACCTAAAATTTTAGCTATTCTTTCTTCTAGTTTTTCTTTGTCATATTCACTAGTCGTATTAAGCAATTCTTCTTGAAGAGATTTTGCGTACAAATTGATATGATCGGTTAATTCAGAATTACTAATTATAATTGTTTGATCTTTTGAAACAATTATTTTTTCAGCAACACCTAAGACACTAATATCATTGTTGCTAAGTTCCATACCAATACTAGAATCTACCATTTGAGCACCAGTAATTGTTGCAACATCTTTTAATTGTTTTAACTTTCTTTCGCCAAATGATGGAGCTTTCACTACTACCGCATTAAAAACACCACGCAATTTATTGACAACGAGTGCTCCTAAAACTTCTTGTTCAATATCATCACAAATAATGAAAAGTGGTTTGCTTCTTTTAATAGCCTCTTCTAAATATACCAATACTTCTTGCATACTAATAATTTTCTTATCAGTTACAAGCACAAAAGGTTTATCTAAAATAGCTTCATTTTTGGTATCATTATTAGCCATATAACTTGATAAAAATCCTCGATCAAAAGAATAGCCTTTTACCACATCTAAATAATCTTCTAACCCTTGCGATTCTTCAATAGTAATAATGCCATCTTGACCAACATTTTGATATGCCTCTCGAATCAGTTTACCAATTTCTTTTGAACCAGATGAAATTGTTGCAATTTGTTCTAAATCATCACTTGATTTAACTGGAGTGGATACCTCATCAATCATTTGATGAATATATGATAAATAAAAATTTAACCCGTTTCTTAAAGTTACTGGATTAGCACCCTCTTGTAATTTTTTCATTCCTTCTTCTATGAGGGTTGCGGTTAGCAAAATAGCAGTAGTTGTACCATCGCCAACTAAATCGTTCGTTTTAGTAGCGGCTTCAATTAAAATTGAGGCCCCTAAATTTTCATATTTATCCTCTAAAGTAATTGACTTAGCAATTGTTACTCCATCATTAACAATTAATGGTGAACCAAAATCTTGTTCAATTACAACATTTCTTCCTTTAGGACCTAATGTTACTTTCACCGCATTTGCTAATGTTTTCGCACCAATAGTCATTTTTTCTCTTGCTGAAGACGAGAACAATAATTTATTACTCATGATTTTCCTCCACAATTGCAATAATATTTTCAATACTTGTTATATAATACTCATTCATTCCTAATTTAAATTGTTTAGGATTCTTATCTACTATTACTTCATTACCAACCTTTATCGTTGATACCTCTGGACCTACATTTAAAACAATAAAACTATCATCTCCCATACTTGGCATATAAATCCCCTTCTGCCTTTGCTTTACTTTTTTTTGTAAAACCACATTATTATGAATCGCTTTAATCATAAAATATATTCCTCCATATTTAACTTATTATAACATAACTTCACTATTTATTCAAGTTTTGTTGACTTTTTTCTTTTTATTTATTCATCTAATTTTCTAAAATTTAAAAAATATAAACTTATTTTTTAGATGAAAAACGGAAATATTTGCATAACAAAAACAAATAATTTTGAAATAAATCACAAGTATGATATAATCAATTGTGAGGTGATATGATGAAACTATTATTAACAGCATTTGAAGCCTTTAATGGTAGGCCTACCAATATTGCTCAATTAGCAGTAAGTTATGTAACTTTAAATAATTCTCAAATAGAAGTGAACAAAAAATATTTACCTGTTGCCCTTTTTTCTTCTTTTCAATATATAAATTCATATATAGAAAAAGAAAAACCAGATGTTATAATATTATGTGGTGAGGCTATTGATAGAAAAAAGATTTCTCTTGAAATTAAAGCCAAAAATTTTATTAATAAAAAAATTGATTATAAAGATGAGGTAAATCTAAATCAAAAATTAATTATTGAAAAAGGTCCCCAAACTATATATTCTATTTTTCCAAGCATTGAAGCATTATCACATCTTTTTACTCATTTCATTCAAGCTGAAATTAGTCTAGATGCAGGAGAATATATATGTAATGCTTTATACTATCAAGTCATGTATTACCATCCACAAATACCATGCATTTTTGTCCATTTTCCTTCACCAACAAGTAGCTTATCCATTGATCAAATGAGTAAAGCTTTAGAAATAATTATTCAATCATTATAGGAGTTCGTATGAAAAAAATCATTTTACCAGTTATTATAACCTTATTTTTAACTATATTTAGTGGATGTACTACATCAGAAATTAGGATTCCAAGCAATTTAGATGTTAAAAATTATACTCTTACTTGGACATTACAAAATGATGTGAAATATTACGAAGTAGAAATGACTATTTTAGATGAAACTACTTATCATCAAGTTGAAAGTTATTTTGATTTTTCATCTTATCTTAATTCTAGTATTCAAACAATTTATTTTCGTGTAAAAGGACTAAAAGAGGGAACCACTTATTCTAACGATTCTAATTATTCCAATTTATATACATATGATTATCCAGACTATAAAGAAAACTATGCCAAAGAAATTATAAATCAAAGTTTTCTTAATCAAAAAACGGCCCCAACAGGATGGATATACAATTATAATGCAAGTATTTATGCTGATGGTTCACTGAAGTTTTCTAATAACTATGAAAGTATTACATCCATTTCTTTTAAACCTTTTTCAACCTTTAAAGTGGAAGCTACTATTCTTGGTAAAAATGCAGGAGGAGATTCAACTATTACCATTTATGGATTAGATGATAATCATACTATTTTAGAACAATACCAAATTGATGGTCCTATCTCAAATACTAAAACTACGATTAGTGCTATCTTTTCTAATACTGATATTACGAAAATAAAATTTGAATATTCCAAAAAAGTTATTGGCAATTTTGGTTTATTTGAAATAAAAATTTTCCATTTAGCTAATGATGAAATTGTTTCTATTGAACCTTTAGATTTAACAACAAATTATACTATTGGTGATAATTTTGATTATCAAGGAAGTTTAAAAATTACATATAGTGACAAAACTAGTGAAATTCTTAATCTTGCCGCAATCAAAAATGAAATTATTATTTCTAATTTTAATAATAAACAATTTTATAAAGGAGAACTTAACATCACTTATAAAGATATTACAATCTCTTCACCATACACTATGTCCTATACTTATCCTTCTTTAAATAATAGTTATCCCTATACTGATGTAGTTGTAAAACAAGATGTCATATATATACAATTAGATACTATTGACATCCTAATTCTTTTAACCGATGATTATAACTTAGATGAACTTGGTCAATTGATAAAAGAGAATGATATTGAATATTTCATCAGTTATAATGATATCGAAAGTTTAAAAGCTAAAAAGTTTATACAATTAGATGATGTCGATACTCAAACCTATCATCTTTCACCAACTGCGACTCTTATTTATACACCTAATGGCATTTTATTTAATAATTATCATACTCAAATCTTAATTGATACCACTGGTGAAATTGATGAGGCAATCCTGTCCTCTTACGACTACATTATTACCAATTCTTCTCATTATCTGGCCCAAAGCAAAAACGTAATTATTCATAAAACAACAACTATGAATGACTATGACAATATCAATACAATATATATGACCAATCCCAACACTTCAATCTATGATCTTTCTTACCAAAATGAAATATTATGGCAAATTGATAAATATTCTTCTCATTTTACAATTGATGTAACAGAAATTAGTTCTTTAGATATATGGAATAATGAATATAAACATCTTGAAAATTTATATCCTTATAATCATGAAGACTACTATGAATCAATAATTGGTTTAACAGGTGATGCATTAAAAAACCAATTATCATTACTTATTCGTTCTACCCACACTAATATTGTTGATTACGATTTTGCTAGAAATGCCTACCTTTTAACTGATCCAGATTTTGATAATCCTGGAAATATTATTCTATTTTATAGTGGTCAATCAATAAATGGAACTTGGGAAAATGGAATTACTTGGAATCGGGAACATATTTGGCCGAAATCCTTATCAGGTGGTTTATATTCAACCGTAACCGGTTCAACTAAAAATGCAGGAACTGATCTTCATCAATTAAGACCCGCACTTACTTCAATTAATTCATCTAGAAACAATAAACCTTTTGGTCCTACAACAGATAATCTTTACTTTGAACCAAAAGATGATATAAAAGGTGATGTAGCTAGAATAATCTTTTATATGAATATTCGATATAATATGGATATTGAAAAACTTGGTGTTGCAAAAAGCGTGGAAATGTTAATTTTGTGGCATAATCAAGATCCTGTCGATTATTATGAAATATATCGTAACGAACAAATACAACAAATTCAAGGTAACTATAATCCTTTTATCGATAATCCTTGGTTAGTAGATTTTATTTATTAAAAAAGACTTGTGAGAATAGTTTGATTTCATTACAAACTTCTCGCAAGTCCTTTTTAATTGCTAATTAATTCTAATTGAGATTTTTTTAATATTTTTTTATAAACAATTACATACATTAAATACTCTACCGCAAAAGTGACAATCCATGAAATTGGATAAGACATATATAAATAATGTAAATCATTATAATTAGAAAAATCAGTAACATTGTAAAAAATTAAATATATCCAAAAAACCCTAAAAACACAAACACCAATTATAGATACAATCATTGGCGTAATCGAGTACCCTAAACCTCTTAAAACTCCGACCATTACATCCATAATACCACATAAAAAATAAGGTAAACATAAATAATGTAGCCTAATATATGAAACATCAATTTCACCCGGAACATCTGTATATATCCTTGATACATACCGACCACATAAAAAGAGACTTCCTCCAAGTACTACACCAACTAAAGTAACAAAAATTAGACAATACCATGTAATTTTATGAATATTATGATATTTTTTAACACCCATATTTTGACCTACAAACGCAAGAGATGCATGATATACAGAATTCATTGAAATATATACAAATCCCTCTATACTTTGAGCAGCAGAATTTCCATTGATAGCAGTAGTGCCAAACTTATTAATTGATGATTGAATAAGCACATTAGAAATAGAAAAAATAGAACCTTGAATACCTGCTGGTAATCCAATTTTTGTTATTTCTATCAATTCCTTTTTATAAATATGAATTTTTTTAAAAGAAAACTTGTATATTTCCTTTGTTTTAATTAAACAATTCATAATTAAAATACAAGATACTACTTGAGATATTACCGTTGCAATGGCCACTCCATCGACATCCATTTTAAAAACTACCACAAAAACAATGTTTAAAACAATATTGACTAACCCTGCAATACTTAAATAATAAAGTGGTCTTTTGGTATCACCAACTCCTCTAAGAATACTTGCGGCAAAATTATAAAGCATATTAAAAGGCATACCAATAAAATATATTTTTAAATATACTACCGCAAGATCAATGGGGTTATCCATCATTTGTAAAAAATTACGAGCAAAAATAAAACCAACAATACCTAAAACAAAACCACAAATGACACTAATGGTAATTGATGTATGTACAATTTTTGATAGTTTATTGGCATCTTTAGAAGCAAAACTTCTTGCACACATTACATTAGAACCAACCGATAATCCCATAAATAAATTAATAATCAAATTAATCAAAGCTGAAGTAGAACCAACTGCTCCAAGTGCGTCAGGTTCATCACTGAACTGTCCGACAACGATTAAGTCAGCCGCATTATACAACAACTGTAAAATACCTGTAAACATAAGTGGTAGACAAAACAAAACAATTTTTTTAAAAAAATTACCATTTGTCATATCCACTTCATAGTGTTTTCTTTTTTTAACTGATGTTATAGACATAATTTTTCCCTCTTATACTAGATAAATATTATACTTATTTTTATAAATATGTTTATTTATATGCTTATAAAAAGGTTTACATTAACTATTTAAATATCATTCATCAAACTTAAAATTATATTTTTTACATTATCATATGAACATTGATTTACAAATTCTTCAATAGAAATAAAATTAGTTTCTAAAATTCTTGGTTCTTTTATTTTAGGAACCTCTTTTTTCATAATTTTAAATAATAGAGGATATACTTTCTTTTCAACTTCTTCTAACTTATTATTAGTAAATTTTATCGTATAAGAATCTAAACTTTTAACATATGAGGATGGTTCTAAAATAATTCCTGTTTCTTCATAGCATTCTCTAATAGCACATTCAATTTTTGTTTCACCATCTTCTATATGACCCTTGGGTAAAGAAAATTTAGGCATACCATATATTAACTCTTTAATATACAAAATTTCATGATGATATATTACAATAGCCATTACACTTTCTTCTGTTTGTAGTTTAGTTCCCATTCTAAATTTCTCCTAAATTTTGTTAAATTTATCATATTAATTGATTTAAATATTTTACAAATAAACTAAATCATTTCTATATTATTTATTATATTAAAATTTATTGAAAATTGCAAATAAAAATAAAAAGGATAAATTTAAATAATTTATCCTTTTTTCAATATTATAATCTTTCTAAAAGTTTCTTACGAAGATTTTCATATCCTGGTTTACCAAGTAACGCAAACATATTTTTCTTATAATCTTCAACTCCTGGTTGATTAAATGGATTAACCTTAAGCATATATCCCGAAACACCACAAGAAAACATAAAGAAATACAATACATATCCTATAGTATACTCATCTATACTTTCAATTTCTAAAACAATATTAGGTACTCCTCCATCTACATGGGCAAGAATTGTTCCTTGCATTGCCTTTTTAGCAACACTATCAAAATTAGTTCCCGCTAAAAAATTTAACCCATCTAAATCGTTTTCCTCATTTTGTAAGATAAAATCTATTTGAGGTTTTTTGATATTTACAACCGTTTCAAACATAATGCGCATTCCATCTTGAATATATTGACCCATTGAATGCAAATCAGTAGAATAAACAAGACTAGCAGGAAACAACCCTTTATGATCTTTACCTTCTGATTCTCCATATAATTGTTTCCACCATTCACTAATAAATGTTAACTTTGGTTCATAATTAACAAGAACCTCTACCATCTTTCCTTTATTGTAAAGTAAATTTCTAATACTTGCATATAGTAAACTACTATTATCTAAATATTTTGTATTTTTACAATCATAATAGGCATCACTTGCACCTTTCATTAAGTTATCTATATTAATGCCACTAGCACAAACTGGTAAAAGTCCTACTGCAGTAAACCATGAATATCTACCACCAATATCATCTGGTACAACAAAAGTTTCATAACCTTCATTAGTAGCAAGCATTCGTAACGCTCCTTTTTCTTTATCGGTAGTTGCATAAATTCGTTCATGAGCATTACTGCCATACTTCTCAATTAACAATTGTCTAAACAATCTAAATGCAATTGCTGGTTCAGTAGTGGTTCCTGATTTAGATATAACATTAATAGAAAAATCTTTATTACGAACATACTCTAATAGTTCTGCCATATAAGATGATGACAAATTATTACCTACAAAAATAACTTCTAAATCTTTATCTTTTCGAAAATATGGTTGTAAACTTTCAATAATAGCTTTAGCACCAAGATAAGAACCACCAATACCAATTACGATTAAAACATCACTATTTTTTCTGATTTTCTCGGCTGCAATTTTAATTTTTGTATACTCTTCTTTATCGTAGTTATTGGCGTACTCTATCCATCCTAAAAAATCAGCACCTTCACCTTTTTTATTCAGTAAGATATTTTTAGCATCTAAAACTGTTTTTTCATTATTTTTAATTTCTTCTTCTGATACAAAATTCAAAACATTCTTATAATTCAAACTAACTTTCATTTTTTCACCCCCTATTTGATATTTTCAATAATTTCAAGAATCGCTTTTTTAAGTTGCTCAATAAATTCTTGGGCTTTCCTATATGATGAGGCTTTAATAGCAATATAGATTTTTAGTTTAGGTTCTGTTCCTGATGGTCTTAAAACAAACCATCCACCATCATCAAATATATATTTTAAAACAAATGATTGAGGAAGGGTAAGAGAAGATATTTTACCCTCTTCAATCCTTTCTAATCTATCATAGTCTTCAAATACTTTGATATGAGCACCAGCAATCTCAGTTAGTTTCATTTTTTGAAAAGTTCTCATAATTTTTTCAATTCTTTTACTTCCTTCAATTCCAGCAAGAGCGATATTATGCACCCCTTCTAAATAATAACCATATTCCTCATATAAATCGTTTAAAACATGAATCAATGTTTTATTTTGAGATTTATAAAATGATGCTACTTCAGATAATAATAACGACGCTTGAAAAGAATCTTTATCTCTAACAAAATCTTCAATAACATATCCATAGGATTCTTCATAACCAAAGAAAAACTCTTTATCTGTATTTTCAATTTTAGCTGCTTGCTCTCCAATATATTTAAACCCAGTTAATGTTTGTACAAGTTCTAAACCATATTTTTCACAAATTGCTTTAGCAAAATTAGAAGTAACAATTGTATTAAAAACAATTGCCTTTTTTTGATGTTTTTTATATTTACCAAGATAATCTAATAAAATAGCACCCGTTTGATTTCCTGTAAGTAATATATATCTACCATTATCATCTTTTGCGGCAATCCCCATTCTATCAGCATCAGGATCTGTTGCAATCAAAATATCAGCATTCACTCTTTCTCCTAATTGAATAGCATATTCAAAAGCACTTGCTTCTTCTGGATTTGGTGACTTTAACGTTGAAAAATTACCATCTGGTATCATTTGTTCTTCTACTGGATATACATGATATCCACAAGAGGAAAGAAGTTCAACCATATGCGTAGCACCTGTGCCATGAAGAGGAGTATATACTATCTTAATATTATCTTTTTTCACATCATTTATTTTTATTTTTTTTACTCTTGCAACATATGCATTATCAACTTCTTCATCAATCATCTTAATTAAACCTTTTGCAACTAAACTATCAAATTCTTCTGATTGAATATGAAACATATCATCAATTTTGCTAATTTCATCAATTACCTTATCAGCAAGTTCTGGTACTAATTGACAACCATTATGATCATAAATTTTATACCCATTATAAATTGGTGGATTATGACTAGCAGTAATCATAATTCCTCCCGCACATTTTAAATATCTAACTGTAAAACTCAATTGTGGAGTTGAACGAATCGATGTATATAAATATGCTTTCACGCCACAACTTGCAATAATCTCAGCCGCATGTTTAGCAAACAAATAAGAATTTTTACGACAATCATATGAAATTGCAACTCCCATTTCTTTAATGTTGGGATATTTTTTTATCATATAATTTAAAAACCCTAGAGTTGATTTTCTGACAACATATATATTCATTCTATCAGTTCCTACTCCTAAGATCCCGCGAAGACCTCCGGTTCCAAAAGCAATATCATTATAAAATGCGTTCATAAGAGCTTCTTCATTATCTTTTATTTTTTCTAATTCTTCTTTTAAAGAAGGATCTAATTCTTTAAAGTTTTCCCATTTTTTAACTTTTTCCAAAGTTTTTTGATCCATTATTTTTTCTCCTTTTTATATTCAATAAAATTATAATATGCTCCAAGCATACCACCATCGTTTCGATAACTCGCACTTAAAACTTTTGCGGTATTTCTAAAACCATATGACAAATGAGAATTCATATATTTTTCAACTGAAGAAGCAAATGATTCTCTTTTAGAAATTCCCCCACCGATAATAATTGCCTCTGGATTATATACATATACTAAATTGGCCATTCCAATACCAAGCAAATCATAAAATCGATTGACTACCGCAATTGCAATTTCATCTTGATTATCATATAGTTGAAATAACTCTATTCCATTATGAACATCCAGACCTGCTCTTCTTGCCTCTTTAATTAAAGCTTGAGTGGAAGCAACGCTTTCCCATTTAGCATTACCAATTAAAACCCTACCAACTTCACCTGCATTGTAATTTTTCCCACGCCAAATTTCATCATTCATAACAATGGCCCCACCAATACCAGTACCTACTGTAAGAACAATAAAGTGATCAAAATCTTTTGCAGCACCATTTACACATTCCGCTTTGGCAAAACTATTCACATCGTTGTCCGCAATACAATCTAGTCCTACTCTTTCTTTAAATATTTTTCTAAAATCCCAATCTGAAAAACTAGGTAAAGCATCTGGTGCAATTTCAATATATGCTTTTTCAAAATTCACACTACCAGCACAAGATATGCCAATTCCATCTATTTGATATGTATCCTTCATCTTTCGAGCCATATCAACTAAAATATTCGTTAAATGTTCTTTTCCAAGATCTGCATTTGTATCAAATAACCCTTTTTCTAAAAATTTTTCATTATCGATGACACCATATTTTACATTAGTGCCACCAATATCAAAACAAAGTACTCTCATATATTCTCCTTCTATAATTTTTTAACATCATTTACAATTATTTGCATTGTTGTTCTTTTTTGAACATTCCCAGATACCATTATAATCATACCTTTATGAAGAGGTAATGAGGAAAAATAAATTTTAGGAAAAAAAACAACCTCTATACTAGATGTATCATCAGCAAGTTCAATAAAAGCCATTTTTTCTTTTTGTTTTGTTAAAATTTCTTTAACATTTTTGATCATTCCCATTGTTCTAATATTTTGATTTAAATCTAAATCACTTATTTTCATCATCTTATATTTATCATAAAGTGCTACACATTGTTTAAAAAAATCATATTTTATATTCATTCCTAAAACTTCTAATTCTTTTTCTTGCAAAGTACCATAACTATATTCATCTTCTGAATAATCTATTTGCAAAACATTTTTAACAAAGGTATACGTACTTTGTTCAATGATATTTTGATACTGATCAATCATAGCTTTTTTAGTCAATCCAAATTCATCTAAAGCACCACTATAAATTATATTTTCTATTAATGATGTCGCTATTATATTTTTACATCTAATAATAAAATCCTCAAAATTATTAAAAATACCTTTTTTTCTTTCTTCTAAAATATCATTAGTTTTAACATTACCAAGTCCACGAATCATACTAATAGGAAAATATATTTCACCATCAATTACATTAAAAATATCAATACTCTTATTAATAGAAGGAGCATTCACTTTAATATGTCTTGAAAGTAGTTGTTTAGTATAGTCTAAAATATCACTAGTACTTCCCATAAAAGAAGTCATTAAAGTAGAAAAATAATAACTAAAGTAATGACATTTTAAATAAGCAGTTAAATAAGCAACCTTGGCATAAGCAACACTATGCGCTTTATTAAAACCATAATCTGCAAACTTAACAATATAATCATATATTAAATTGGCATCATCATAGGAATATCCTTGCTTAATCGATGAATTTATAAAAACCTCTCGTTCTTGTTCTAAAACTTCCTTTTTTTTCTTAGAAACTGCTCTTCTTAAAATATCAGCTCGACCTAATGTATATCCTGCAAATTTACAGGCTATCAACATAATTTGATCTTGATAAACAATAGTACCATATGTTTCTTTTAAAATTGGTTCTAAATCTTTATGTGGATACTCTATTTTTTCTAAATTAAATTTTCTTTTAATAAATAATGGAATCATATCCATTGGTCCAGGTCGATACAAAGCAAGTGCTTGTATAATATCCTCAAGATTAGATGTTTTTAAATTCATAATCAATTTTCTCATCCCTGCCGACTCTAATTGAAAGACACCACTTACATCTCCATCTGCTAACATCTTATATGTTTTTTCATCATCTTCTCTTTTGGGAAGTACAAAACTAGGATTATCTTTCTTAATTAATTCAATTGTTTTCGCAATATTGGTTAAATTTTTAAGTCCTAAAAAATCCATTTTCAAAAGACCTAAAATTTCTAAATCACTAGATTCATATTGTGTTTGATATATATCATCTAATCCTTCATCAAGAGGCGTATAATTGACTAAATCATATTTGGTAATTACAATACCTGCCGCATGCGTTGATATATTTCTTGGGATTCCTTGAATAACTGCCGCAATTTCTACTACCTTCTTGATATCATCATAATCCTCCATTAATTGTTGCAATTCAATATTATTTTCAATAGCTTCTTTTAATGATAAATTCGTTCCTTTTAATGACAAAGAAGATTGAAGACATTTATTGATTTGCTTTAAATGTTGATCGGGTAATTGATAAACTCGTGCACAATCATTAATTGCAAGTTTAACTTTAAAAGTACCAAATGTAACAATATGAGCTACTTTTTCCTTTCCATATCTTTGTCCAACATATTTAATTACTTCATCTCGTCTATCATCAGGAAAATCAATATCAATATCAGGCATAGAAATTCTTTCAGGATTTAAAAATCTTTCAAAGAGTAAATTATAATAAATAGGATCAACTTCAGTAATCCCTAAAACATAACTAACAAGCGATGCAGGAGCAGAACCTCTCCCCGGTCCCACAAATATTCCCTTTTTTTTAGCAAATTTAACATAATCATACACAATCAGAAAATAATCATTAAAGCCCATTTGATTGATTGTATTTAATTCGTCATTCAGCCTTTTTAAATATATTTGATAATTATAGGAATAATTAAAATTTTGTATTCTTTTCTTTAATCCAACCAAACATAGTTCTTTCAAATATACACTAGTATCTAAATCTGCTTGATATAAGGGTAATTGATACTTACCAAATTCTATTTCTACATGGCACAAAGATGCTATTTCAATAGTAGCATCAATTAAATCTTGGTACTCTCTAAAAAGAAACTCTACTTCTTCTTGTTCTAATAAATAATGGTATTTTTCTGCTTCTAACGGTTTATATAGATGCGCATTCATCTTAATTGACTTAAGGGTTATATAAGCATCCATCTCATCGCTATTTAGATAACTAACTTTGGGCAATGCAACTAATTTATAACCTTTATTTTTATAAAAATGATAGACCTCATTAAAATTGAATCCAATTAATGCTTGAGGAATCGGAAGCCCTATATATAAAATATCATATGTATGTTTTAAAATATCAATGATTTGAAATATTGCTTTATCATCATGATGTTGATGATATCGAGATAAAATTGATTCATCAAAAGGAATAATTGCAATTAGTCCTAATGAAGCTTTTGTCAAATATTCAAAATCTACTATTCCATTATTTAATCTACTTCTGCTAGATATTTTCATTAAATTTTTATAACCAAAATCGTTTATAGCATATAACAAAAGGCTACTATTCATATCATCATATAAATAATTTACTTTTAAACCAATAATCGGTTTAATTTTGTTTCTTAAACATGCTTGATAAAATTTAATAGTTCCATACATCGTTCCTTCATCAACAATAGCACAAGACTCTACTTTATCTTTTACCAAACGTTCAAAAAGAGGTTCTAATTTACATGAACTTTGCAAAATAGAATATTCGGTTTGAATATACAATTGATTGAACATTTCAAAAACCTCCTTTATATACATATATAGTATATCATACAATCTTTTTTTTTACAAAAGAAATAAAAGTTTACTTAATAAAAAAATATTTCAGTAAACTTTTATTTTTGAGTATTCAAATTAGGATTTTTTCTTAATCACAAGAATAATAGTTGAAACGATAACAATTATACTAGTTAAAATAAATGATATATAAATTACCACTTTATTGCGATTATCAACTAAAGCATCTGTAAAAATAACATCTTGTATTTTAGCAGATAATAAGTCAATATTTTTTACATTAAAATCCTTTATTAAAATTTCATTTATTTTATTATCACTATATTGAATATCTATATTAAAAAATGATTTTTCTTTACTTTTTGTAGCGGCCTCTATTTCAAATAATATTTGTTCATATAAATCGGTTGTACCATTTTCACATTGCAAGACAACTTCAATTTTTGTAACATTACTATCTATCTTAATTTTAGAATTTTCCAAATGAAGTCTATCCACAATAACTGTTTTATCATTTAAATAATATTTAATAAGGATATCATTTATACTTTGATCATCATCGACAATATTATATTGTATAAAATCTTCTTGATAATAAATATCAATAATTGGTAAACTTTTCTTTGTTTTAATACATACTTGTTCTTGAATTGTGTATATACTTCCATCCATAAATTCAATATAATCAATATTATACTTTTCAATACCCACTTTGTGAGAATAAAACTCTAACATTATCATTTTACCAACCTTATTAAATGGCCAAATCTCATCATTTACAATTACTTGCTTTACTTCTTTATCATATGATAATAAAATGTTATATACATATCTATCATCAAGATTTTGGACAATATGCGATTTTATCCAGTTTAAATCCATTTGTTTATAATACTTCTCTTCAACATAAATAATATAATCCTTCTTCATATGATTCACCTCATGCGTAATTTTATTTTCCCCTATGAGATTTAATATTTCGCCATTATAAACTTTTTTATCATTTAAATATAAATTGTCACTAAATTCTAATTGATATCCTTTTTGATACATTCCTTCATTTATAATATTTAGGTATGGTTGAATAAGATATGGTGTAACAATTCTAAGATAACTGCCATCTGCTTTTTTGGCATAATAAAAAGCTTCAAACATACCTGATTTATTTAAAGTTATTTGAGAATTTTTTTCATAATCATAATTAAAAACTAGTGGCTCAAAATATGAAGATGCGAAAAAATGATTGGTATCTAAATATGTACTATCTTTGTAATAAACTATTTTCTCATTTATATAACTTATATAATACATGGAAACCTTGTATTGAATTACTTTTTGCTTTTCTGTACAAAATAATTCTAATATGCCGTTACGAATAAAACTATAATTTAAATTATCAACTTCATCACTGATTTTAAACGTATGCACAAATTGATTAGTAAAAACACCATAATATAAACTATGGTTCGCTATATATACATATATCTTTTCATTTTTTATGTTATAACTATTAACAAGAAAAATATGAGATATGTCTTGATTAACTGAAATTGAAAAACGCTCCTTAATTTGTAAATTTTTATCAAGAGTATAATGATAATAATTGCAATGATTGCTTTCAATGATAAAATAAATTTCTTGATTCTCAATAATTATATTTTTAAATTTCTCTAATTCTGTGTGCTCATTGATATAAAAACTATTTTTGATTGTATAATCCTTATCTATTTTTATAATAAATGATTTTATATCCAAACTATTTCCAACATTTAAAAATGGACTATGATGACTAATTCCATTTTTTAATCCAAATAAATATATAGCATCATCAATGAAATAAACTTTACAAAATTCTTCGTATTGTTCTCCACCAAAAGTATACATATTATATAAAGTCAAATCCATATTATACCTATAGATAATAGCATCACCATTTAAAGAACCAACTAGATATATATAGTCATCCTTTATTTTCATATCGGCAATTTTATTATCAAACTTAATTACTTTAACATAACCATTTTTTAAATCTAATTGTTCTAAATAATAATTGTTATCAAAATATAAAAGATATAAATCATCTTCTCTTTCCCAATAGGAAATAAGTTTTCCTTTTTTCTTTATATTATATCTTAAGTAATAAAACTCACCATTTGTAGTATAAATATCACTATCTAAAATATCCACATTATCAATATTTTCTAACATAACTTCTCTTTCAACTTCTTCATAAAACTCTACTTCTTGACTTGTTTTATCTGCCTGAGCGGGCGTTATGAAAGTAAAATAACAACACAATAATATAAAACTTATAAAACCTATTTTCTTCATTTTAACTCCTTTTTCGAACAATAGTTATGATTAGTAAAATAAAAGCACAAACTGGTATAAGTAGAGTCCAAATCTCTTTTCCTCTTTCTTTTTGATAAAAATAATTGTTTTGAAGATGATTATTTATTCTTATGCAATCTTCACTACTATTTTTTGTATCTGTAGTTGTAATTTGCAATTCATCTTTATTTTTAATTGTTTCTTGTGTAGTTATTTCCTGAACATAAAAATCAACCTCAACGGTTTTCTTATCTTTTCCCTCTACAATCAAATTATATTTACCAGGTGTTGTAATTGTATATCCCGACATAATTTTATAATTATTTAAAAAAGCATCACCATTAAATACTAAATCAAAATGATTATCATATATTTCATTTTGATTAACATTGATTCTAGGTAGTACAACAACATCCCCAAAGACAATAACATCCACATCTGGTGTCGTAAAATAATAATATGCCAAATATGTTCCAAAAACATTGATGTCATATTCTACAAATGATTTATTTTCGTCTATATTTATTTTTTGTCCATTCACAAATAAAATAGGGGAAACAAAGTCTTTACAAGAAGTTATCATTACTTCTTGATTTAACTCTTTAAATATTGCATTGTTAATCGTATTAACATAAATACCATTATCATCTATAAACAACAATTCATTGGATTGTATAAATCCATTTACATACCTTTCTGTATTAAAATCTTCAATTTGAGCCACTATCTGATTATGATCAATAATCTGATATACATATCCATATAAATTATTTTGTTGCTGATGCACTAAATTATAAAGCATTATGATTTGATCACTATCAACTACCAAAAAATCAACTAAATGAGCCACTGCTTCTTTGGGATATTGATAGGAATACATTAAATCTTGTTGTAAATTATCTTTTAATTTATATAATTTATTCACATATGCATTGTTTTCAAAATCACTACTAACAATATATATCTCTCCACAAGGATCAACGCTTATTTTAAGAGGTGTTTCCGTTAAAGATATTGTGAAATTCGTTTGATTGGTTTGTTCTAATGTTTCACAAGAAAAAAAATACAAATCAAATACTTTAAGTCGAATTGATGCATCATACATCTTGGTCATTATACATATCTGATTATCAACTATAGATGCATCGATAACCTCCATATTATTCTTTCCAGTAATATATTGAAAACTAGTATTTATTTTTTGTTTTTTATTATATACAAAAATGGCAATACTTTGATAAGAATGTTCAAAATTATAGTCTAAACTATTACTAGAATTCGTTTCAACAATAAGATAATAATTGATGTCATCTTCTAGTAATTTTTTTGCTTTATCAACACCATCACCAATATACCTTTTTATATTTACTATATCGCCAATTTTATTCAACATAATAAGATACACCTCTTGGCAATACCCTTCTCTTTCTTGTTCAACTAGTAAAGTAACTTCATCATTATTGATTACAAAATCAACAATTTTTCCTCTAACTTTAGAAAATACTGTCTTATCATACACAATCCACTCATTCGTAATTTTAACTAATTTTATATTGTAAAGTTCATTATCTGTTTTTTCTAGTAAACTAATATAATAAGAATCCTTATCTTTTTTAACCATTTGAACACTAGATAGATTTTCATCTTCTAAAATTTGTTTATATTGTTCATTAAAATTTTTTTCTTTTAATAATTCTTCATAAGATTTGACATATACTCTTTTTTCAATAACTTTTTTATTAAAATCATTTTCATATTTAACTAGATAAATACCACATTTGTTAAAATTAACATTACTTTCTACTATAGAATATCCTGGATAGTCTAGATATTGATTATAGTCTTGACCTTGTAGTACAATTAATGGTTTACTAATATCGCTCAAAGTTGAGGCTTGAATTTTTATAAAAAAGTTGCTAGTGAATAACAAATTAAAAACTAAAATGAATAATATCATTATTTTTTTCATACTTCTTTTTATCTCCTTTCGTTAATATAAATACGAAAGAATCTCATATTTTCCGTTTTAAAACATAAAAAATCCTCATTTTAAACCTTAAAAATGGTTTAAAATGAGGAACAAATGAACTGATATTTTAAATTGTTGTTGGATTATAAAATTTGGAAATCGCATCAATTGCTACATTAGCCAAAGCTTTCATACCCAACACATTAGGATGAATCGTATCAAATAAATATGAACTATCACTATAAGCAGTCGCAAAATCAATTATTGGTAAATTATACTCACTAGCTAAAGATTGAATGATTCGATTCACTTCAGCTGTTACTAATACATGTTCTTCATAATAATCTTTGCCAACAAAGTATTTTTCATATGATAATGTACCTAAAAATAATTGAATATTTGGATATAATGTATAAAGATTATTCAACATATTTCGATAACTTTTTTCAAAATTAGCTGTATTTAAATTTTGAACTAACGCATCATTATTTCCCATATAAATTATCATAATATCGGGAGGAAGATTGTCAAAACGAGTTGAGTGTTGAAGTCTCGATATATTTTCTGCTGAAGTAGTATATCCATACTCGTTCATTACACAAGTTCCGCTATATGAATTATTAATTCCTAATCTACAACCTAAAGTTTGTTGTGTAATTCGCCACCAAGTTTGTTCTAAAGTGATCATCCCTCCATCATCAGAACTTGCATAATATGGAAAATGAACAAAACCATTAGGAATATATCCTTTATAAGTTGAAATACTATCACCTAGAATACCTAAATATGCATTTTGAAGAGTTGCCTCATCCCATTTAGCAAAAAGGGTAATATCTCTTGCTTCTTTTTTCGTTATCATATAAAAATTACTATCGCTACAATCTTCTTTTTCATGCCATCCTCTAAAAAAATATCCTTTTTTTTCTGGCAAAACTAAATCAATATTTCGGTTTTCAACATCCTCAACAACATAACTTGTCAACAATTCTTCTTTTGTTGTACCACCATTCAAATGATAAGTAATATAATAAATCTTGCTAAATTTAGCGTACAAATCAATATCATTGTTGATTTTAGAAAAAATTAACATTGCTTTAGTGAATTCTTCATCATAATAAAAATTTATAAATTTATACCCTTCTTTTATAGGAGAATCTATTCCACCTAAATCATTGATACTTTGTCCTTCTTTTGCATACAAAACTAAATCTGGATCATTATTATTATAATGGATCGTTACTTTATAATCTTCTTTCCAAGAAGCAACTAATGTAATATTAGAAGTAATTGGAGTTGTCGGATCATATACTTCACCATTTAGTAACCAACATACAAAACTATTATGTTCTTTAGTGGGAATAATTTTTCCCAAACTTTCACCATTTTTAATTTTTATAGGTTCAAGTTCATCACCACCTGCTACATCAAAAGTTACCGTATATTTTACATCAGTCCAAATTGCTAACAAAATCAAATTATTTTTAATAGGCGTAGAAACATCATAAATTTCACCATTTAAAGACCAACCAACAAATTCATATCCTTCTTTCGTAGGATTATCGACTTGTATGGTTTTACCATATTCCACTTTTTGGTCTTCTATATATGTTCCACCATCGGTATCAAAAATAACATCATATTTTTGAATTTCCCATTTTGCAACAAGAGTAAAAGAAGAAGTTATAGCTTCATTGAAATCAAATTGGCTACCATCTTTTTCCCAATATAAGAAAGTATATCCTTCTCTTGTTGGCTCACTTGGAACGTAAATCGTATCTTTCTTTTTACAATCAATTGTATCTACCTCACAGATTCCACCATTTGCATCAAAAGTAATTGTATAAGTTTTTTGACAACCAGTAAAAAGAAATAAACTACACATAAAAATTGAAATTAAAACATATAGTTTTTTCACTTTATTAATCCTCCTTCTTTTAAAAAATCTCAACTTAGATCCCCCCATCCACAAGTTACATAAGCTTAAGGCTGCTTCGATCAAGACCTGACCTGGTTCACCATGGAACCTTGGATGAAGGTATCTAAGTTGAGATTTTCCCCTATCGTAAATCTATTACCTATTTACATTTTTATTATACACCATTTTTTTATTTTTGTCAATGTTTTATCCATTGATTTTACTTCTTCTTCTTGATTTTAGATTTTCTTTTTTGTTTAAAATATTCTTTTAAAAGTTCGCTAGCTTCTAATTTAAAAATGCCACTAACAACCTCAACTGAATGATTAAATATTGATTGATTATTAAAAATTTGCATCTTACTTTCAATAACACCAAATTTTTGTTCACAAGTCGCATAAACAAGTTTTTTTATCCTTGATTGCAAAATAGAACCTGCACACATTAAACATGGTTCTAAAGTTACATACATAGTGGCTTCATCTAAAATCCAAGAATGTAATCTTTTAGTGGCCTTTTTAATGGCTACTATTTCTGCATGTCCAAAAACATCATGTTTTTTTTGCCTTTTATTATAAGCTCTTGCAATTATTTTTCCATTATGAACAATTACACAGCCAACAGGAACTTCATCGGCTCTATATGCTTTATAAGCCTCTTTTAAAGCCTCATTCATATAATAAAAATCATCATTATTATTCATCATGTGTTTGATTAAAAACTTGATGGCAATGTCTGCATCTAGATTCATATTTTTCTTTTGCGCTAACTAAAATAGTTGGATCATTATAAGCTGCAGGACGACCATTAATAATTCTTTGTGTTCTAGTTGCAGGAGCACCACAAACCATACATATTCCTTGAAGTTTTGTAACATATTCAGCTTTAGACATTAAAATAGGCATAATGCCAAAGGGTTCACCTCTAAAGTCTTGATCTAGCCCTGCTACAATTACTCTAACTCCAGAATTAGCAAGTCGGTCTGTAACATCCACTAATCCGTCATCAAAAAATTGAGCTTCATCAAAAGCCACCGCATAAGGAAGCTTATCTAAATAAGCAAAAACTTCTTGAGAATTTTGAATAGGAATTGAATCAACCCTTTGATTAGAATGAGAAACTACTTGTTTTTTATCATATCGATTATCAATAACAGGTTTAAAAACAACAATATCTTTTTTAGCATACTTAATACGATTGATTCTTCGAATTAACTCTTCAGTTTTTCCTGCAAACATACAACCGCATATTACTTCTAACCATCCATCTTTACATTTTAAATCCACTGCCATCTTCCTTTCTTGTTTCACTTTTGTCATTATACTACATTTTATTATTTTTTTAAAGCATAATGTTTTATATCTTATTCTTGCTTTTTTTATAATTATATTATAAAATAAAACCATATAAAGGAGATAAAGGCATGAACATTGAAAAATTAATAGAAGATTTTGTAAATTTAAAAATTGATTTAATTGATTATTTACTAAAATTGGAACATTTAGAAATTACAAATAAAGGTGAGTTTCAAAATTTTATTATAAACTACAAAGAAACAACTAAAATGGATGAAAAAATGAATGCTTTATTAATTCTTTGGTTTTGTAAATATGAACTATTTAAAGATATACAATATGATTCTAACCCTTATTTATTATATATAAATGATTTGACTAAAGATATAAAACATATAGATTTAGAATTTTTAGAAGTTGGAAAACATAATTTAATTACTAAAATAGATAATTTTTATTTTATTATTAATCATAATACTCGTGAAATAAATATGACTTTACCACCAGAATTACAAGAAAAAACTGTTTTTTGTTATAATTGCAATGATGAAATGATTTTAGAAAAAGAATTGCTCCTTCCTGAATTCAGTTTTTACGCTTTATGCATTGAATAAATACATTTTAAACCTTATTAACAATTACCATGACTAATGTCATGGTTTTTTATATCAATAGTTCATCAATACAACCGTCTATTTAAATTTTAAACAAAATTTCTTTTATCTTTTTTCTCCTTTTTTATTTAGACATTTTCGTTATTGTTTGCATAATCTCATCAATTTTTTGATGTGAATCTTCACCATTAGCAATTGCTTCTTTTACACATCCTTCAAGGTGTGCTCTAATCACCTCTTGATTGGCTTTCTTAATAATTGCTTCAACCGCTAACAATTGGTTAGATATATCAATACAATATTTATCATCATCAATCATTTTGATAATTCCTATAATTTGACCTTTTGCCGTATTAAGCAATCTTGTAATTTGTTTTTTATCTGCTCTCATTAAAATAATCCCTTTTTCACATAAATTGAAACTACTTCGTATCCTGCTTTTCTAACTGCTTCTTCTAAAACACTATCCTCCACATCACCATGAATGATGGCTTCCTTTTTTGCAAGATTTACTTTTACACTTTTTACATTTGCAATCTTTTTTAAGGCCTCTTCAACTCTTGATGTACAATGTTCACATTTCATCCCATTAATTTGTATAATCTTTTTCATATTATTTTTTCTCCTTTTTAAAATTATTAATTCTTAAAGCATTGAGAACTACACATATTGAACTTAAACTCATTGCTAACGCACATATCATTGGACTGAGTGTAATATGAAATGGTGCATATAACACTCCTGCAGCAATTGGAATAAATAAAATATTATAGAAAAACGCCCAAAATAAATTTATTTTGATATTAGCGATAACTTTTTTGCTGAGTTGAATTGCTGTAGCAACTTCTGATAAATCATCTTTCATCAAAACAACTTCAGCTGATTCAATAGCAACATCTGTACCACTACCCATTGCAATTCCGACATTAGCCATGGTTAAAGCAACCGAGTCATTAATTCCATCTCCAACCATTGCAACGATTTTGCCAGATGCTTTAACTTCTTCTACTACTTTAGCCTTTTGTTCTGGCAATACTTTTGCAATTACTTTTGTAATACCGCATTCTTCAGCAATTACTTTGGCAGTATCTTCATTATCGCCAGTAAGCATAATCGTTTCAACTTCTAATTTTTTAAACATTTCAATAGCATCAATGGTTGATGGTTTTACCTCATCTTTTAAAGCAATCATTCCAAGAACTTCACGATTGGTAAAAACAAAAATAACTGTTTTCCCTTTATTTGATAATTCTTGATATCGTTTTAAATCGTATTCTTGATTGATTAAAGAAGTATTCCCAATAAAATATTCTTGATCATGGATTACTCCTTTGATCCCTTTACCCAAAATATTCTCAAAATGTTTTACTTCATATGAAGTAATCTCTTTTGAAATTGCAAGTTGATTAATACTATAACTTAAAGGATGTTCAGAATTTTTTTCTAATGAATAAGCTATTTTTAATAGTTCTTCTTCATCTATATGATATGTGATGATATCGGTGACATGCGGTTTACCATAAGTAATAGTTCCCGTCTTATCTAGAATAATGGTATTGACTTTATGTAAAGTTTCAAGACTTTCACCTGATTTTATTAAAATACCATAATTAACGGCTTTATACGTTCCTACCATAATAGCTACAGGTGTTGCAAGACCAAGTGCACAAGGACATGAAATAACTAAAATAGAAATAGCTCTTGCAAGACTAAATTCAAAATCATGGCTTATTAAAATCCAAACAATAAAAGTTACAATAGCAATTCCGATAACAGCAGGAACAAAATATAAACTAATTTTGTCCGCAAGTCTTGCAATAGGCGCTTTAGAATTACTAGCGACATCTACTAAATCAATAATTTTTTGTAGTGTTGTATCATTACTTTCACAAGTTGCTTCAATTTTTAGTATCCCATTGATATTTGTCGTTCCACTTTTAACTAAACTACCTATCTTTTTTAAAACTGGCATTGATTCACCTGTTAAAGTAGATTCATCGACACTGCTCATACCATCTATTACTTTTCCATCAATAGGAATACTTGTTCCTGGTTTTACAATGAGAACATCTCCTACCTTAATATCATCTACATTTATCTCGACTTCAATATTATCTTTTAATAATAGTGCCATTTTAGGGGTTAAATCAAGAAGTTTCGTGATTGCTTGTGTCGTTTTTCGTTTTGAACGATTTTCAAAATATTTTCCCAGTGAAACTAAAGTTAAAATCATTCCTGCAGATTCAAAATATAATTCCATATGGTATCTTTCAATTAATGCCATATTTTGTGTTTGAATACCAATTATAATCATAATTAAAGCAAAAATTCCATAAACTAAACTTGCACCAGACCCCAAAGCTATTAATGAATCCATATTAGGTGAAAATTTAAATAAACGTTTCAAACCATTTATAAAATAATGTTTATTTAAAATAATAATAGGAATTAAAAAAATAAACTGAATGAGTCCGTTTAAATAAGCATATTGATGATTTTCAAATATTAGGGGCAATGGTAACCCTATCATCGGTCCCATTGAAAAATACATTAAAATCAACATTAAAATAATTGATGCTATCAATTTTTTTAATTTATTTTTTTCTTCTTTTTTGTTATCGTTATTTAATTTGCGATCTTTAACATATATACTTGCCGAATAACCTCCATTTTCTACTGCTTTGATTATTTTATCCTCATCTACCCTCTCTTCATCATACTCAACAATCATTGAATTAGTCATCAGACTGACCTCAACATGGTTTACCCCTTCGACTAAAGACACATCATGCTCTACATGAGCACTACAACTTGAGCATGTCATTCCACTAACGCTAAATTTTTTGCGTATCATATTATCCTCCTATACCCACCCCATATGGGGGGTATATAAATTGTACTATACTATATATTTTATTTCAAGTATAATACTTTTTTATTATACTTGAAATACATCTGTTCTATACAATAAAATAAAAATTAAACTTCCTAACCCAACTAGTTAGAAAGTTTAATCTTATATCTCACTTAAATGCATAGTAACAATATGAGTGTATTTTTGTTTTTTATCCATCTTCTTATTATTATCATAAAGAATTTCGTTTGTAATACTATTTATTAATTTGCAATTCTTTTTGTTTTCCATATAAGTAAGTTGATTACAGGTAAGTTTTTTTAATAATACTAACATTTGCTGATACAAATAGACAGTGGAATGATATTGTATCATACGTTTATCAAATTTTGTAAAATGATAAATATGATTGCTATAATAAAAATAATACGTAATTCTAGTATTTACTAGACTAATTTTGGTATAATTTTTTTCAAAACTAATTTCAATTTTATTATTAGACAAGAGAAGTTGATCATCTTTACTATTTAAATTGAATTTTAAAAATTCAATCTGTTCTAAAAACTCTTTTTGCAATTTCTTTGTTTTATAATCATCTTGAATAATTTCAAAAAAAGGTTTTTTTCTTAAATTTTTTTGTTTTAAAAGTTTTTTCTTATATATAACGCCAAATATATATAAAGCAAGTGGGAAAACAACAATTAAAATAATAAATAGAATAGAATTACCATTAGAAAAATTAAAATTATTCCAAACTTTAAAAATAACTAAAATTGCTAACCACCATACTAAAATAATAATATTTTTATACATAGCCAAAAAAGTTTTAAACTTCATCGTTAGTTTGATAAGCTTTAGCAATTTTGGCAGCAAGTAAACAATTATTGTATACCAACTGAATATTAGATTCCAAGCTTTTTCCTTTTGTAATATTTTTAATACTAGCAAGTAAGTATGGTGTGATATCTTTTCCTTTGATTTGTTTTTCCTTTGCTTCATCTAAGGCTTTATTTATAGCCTCATTCATTAAATTCTCATCTAAAGAAGCATCATAAGGTATTGGATTGGTAATTAAAACACCACCATTTAAACCTAAATCCCATTTAACTTTTAACATTTTAGCAATTTCATCGGGTGTATCCATTTGATAATCCACTCTATATTCACTATTTCTCGTATAAAAAGCTGGAAGAATTTTAGTCTGATAACCAATAACAGGAACTCCTTTCGTTTCTAAATATTCCAATGTCTTTCCTAAATCTAAAATAGCTTTCGCACCAGCACAAACTACAGCCACATTTGTTTTTGCAAATTCATCTAAATCTGCTGAAATATCCATTGTGATTTCCGCACCACGATGCACACCGCCAATTCCACCAGTAGCAAAAATTTTTATCTTGGCAAGACTAGCAATATACATTGTAGCACTCACTGTCGTTGCTCCATCTAACCCTTTTGATACAATTATAGGTATATCACGTCGCGAAGTTTTAATCACATGACTGCCAGATTTTGCTAAATAAGTAAGTTCTTCTTCTGTTAAACCCACACAAAGTTTACCTTTAATAATGGCAATAGTTGCCGGAACAGCTCCTATTTTTTTTATTATTTGTTCACAATTTAAAGCCGTTTCTAAATTTTTAGGATAGGGCATACCATGTGAAATAATTGTTGATTCTAAGGCTACAATAGGCAAATGATTGTCTAAAGCATATTTTACATCATCACTAATTTTTAAATATTTATCCATAATCATTCCTTTTAGTTTTCATCTGGTAATAACATAATCGTTGATGATGCTGTATATTTTTTACCATTTTTTGTAACATGAATTACAAAATCAACTTCAGTTTCAACTGATACTGGTTTATTGTACCAAAGACCATTTCCACCTTCAATAAATAAATTATTCAATACTTCATCAGTTGTTTGATAAGTATCTGTTGAAAGTTGATATTCAATGGTTGCTCCAGCTAAATATTTTTGAATTAAATACTCTTTTCTTACCATTTCAACAAATTCTTCCCAACGTCCAGTTCTAATTAAATAACTAGGACATTCCTTACCAGAAAAGTCATAGTGACGTTTGACATTGTCAAGAGTCAAATTATATTGTAACATAAGTGATGCAACAAGTTTGGCATTATTAGCAAGTGTCCCTTCATAATTTCCATCTTGGTTTACACACATTTCAATTCCAATCCCGTTATTATTACCACTTCCTGGCGTTGCAGTACCATCTCCAGCATGCCAACAAATAACATTATCTTCAAAACTTTGATAAATATTATAAGCATCAACTTGATAATTCCAAGAAGCAGCTCTAGCATCATTTTGCTCAAAAGCATAACGATATTGTACTTTGGCTAAAAATTCAGCAGTTTGTCCATCTAAGGTCATCGCACTTTCGTGAACAGTAATCCACAAAACATTACTACTATTTGGCATCTGATACCCTTCATAAAATTTTTCATTTAAATAATTTTGTCCAACTATTGGTTTAAGATTTGTTCCAAGTGTTCCTGAACCAAAAAATTTATTTTTAAAATCTGTTCTACTAATATCTACCATATATTCTTTTTTTACTACTGGACTAGTAGGCATTGCTAAATTTAAAACTCCATATGAATTGATTCTTTCTTGATAATCTAAAAATAATTCATCATTGTATTCTTTATGCAAATGATTAATAGAACCTTTTAATTCAATTTTACTAATGTATTTTACAAGTTCAGTAATATATTCTTCTTCTGTCATATTACCACCAACATTTTCTAATTCATACTCAATAGAATTTGAAACTTCATCATATCTTAATGTACAATTGAGTCTTACATTTGTTTTAGCAATTGGTGTCAAAACCTTATCTTCTAAAACAAAGAATTCAGGAATATTAGAATTCCAATTTATAGTTACTCCATATTCATCATTAAATGTGGATAATGTTGTGATTACACCATTTTGAAAATCTTCTATCATTTGATCCACAATTACCTTTGTAAGTTCTATTCTTTGAATAGCTGTAAAAGATAATACTGTAACTTCAGTTGGATATAATACAGCAATACCATTTTGAATTACATATATATTCATAATCGTACTTTGATCAACTGTCGTTTGCTTAATTTGACCATCCGATGTAATTATATTTTCATCAAGACTTAAATATCTTACACTACACCCATTATACTCTCTTTTAATTAAAGTAACATCCTTTACAAGCCCATTTGATAATTTAGTTACATAATAATTGTAAGCCACATCATACTTACCTTTAGATATAGCAATACTATTCACACCAATTTTGAACTTCTTTATATATGTGTGTGTATCTATTTTGATTTCAGCTTGCAATTGAGCAATTTTTTTGGTATCACTTGCAATAATAACACCATCATCTAGCATCACATCTTTATCTAACGAGGTCCAAGTTACATCATATCCTAAAATAGAACTTGGCAAGTCTAATTTCGTAGAAGTATCTTGGGGAATAAACTCTTTTAAAGCCTCAGTTAATACATCATCCCCTTCTATTTTTCCACATCTAGAACATGTTTTAGCCTCTTCAAAAGTTGCATCAACCCATAAATGTCCTAAAGCCTGTCCTTCTTGCTTACCACAAGCAGTACAAGTTTTTGGTTCTTCACAAGTTGCATCAATAAATTGATGTTGCACAATTCTAGTTTCTCCACAAACATTACATATATCATCACAATCATTATCATATGTATGCCCTAAGGGATCCCCTTCTGTTTGTCCACATATAGTGCATATTTTAGGTTGTGTACAAGTTGCATCTTCATAATCGTGTGTATGTTTTTTATTACATCCTGGTACAAATAAAAATACCAACATAAGTAATAAAAAGCAAGATATTTTTTTATTCATTTTCATTCACCTTCTTTTCACTATTATTATAACATATTTTTACAAAATTGCCAAGAGTTAAATTCTATTATTATTTGTCAATTTCTACTATCAATAAAAAAACTAAGTTCATTAAAAATAAACTTAGTTTTTTATAAAATTGAAAAGTTTAAGCATTTCTTCCTGCATTATATATATCTGTTAATTTTTTATAAATATCATCACCTAAATCATAATATATTTCTCCATTAACAGCATTACCAGGATAAAATGCCGGATAAGTTTCTAATAATTGTGAATAATATTCATCATTTTTCAAAGCTTCTATTGAGGCTTTCGTACAAGGACAATAACCAACATATGATACATTTTCAACAATATTATCAGTATCAAGCATAAAGTTTATAAATTCATATGCCAAATCAGGATTTTTAGATGTAGTAGGAATTACCATAGCATCAAAATATAAATTGGTATTGTCTGGTACATACATATTAATATATTGATCGGAACCATCTTCTTCTAAAATATATAACTGATCAAAAAAATCTCCTGAATAAACCATTGCATAATCTAAATTTTTCCCTCCAGCAACCCATTTTTTTAAATCATCTGAGGCATATTTAACATCAAAAGTTTTGTTTTGATTCATTAAAAGATCTTGTACACGATTTAACTTTGTACTATCAGTTTCATTCAAACTATATCCAAGATATAATTCTGCTACCGCAATTGCATCTCGAGGATTATTATACATACCTATTTTTACTTGATTTTTATCTACTAATGTATCATCAAAGAAAACAGCCCAACCATTATCTTTAATTTTTTGTTCAAGACCTGCTGTACGATCGTTATACATAATGCCAATTGTACCCCAAAAATATGGTACCGCATATAACTCGTTATCTTTAAAATATGATTTTCTTAAGTTTGTTAAATTTTCATCAAACATCTCACTTTGATAATTAGACATTTTGCTAAAGTCAAGTTTATTTAACAAGTTTTCATTAACAAGTTTTTGAATCATATAATCAGAAGGAATGGCAACATCTACTGCATATTGACCATTACTAATAACTGTATACATATCTTCATTTGACTCGCTTGGTAAATGAACGATACTACAATTAAATTTCTTTTCAAATTTTGTTACCAAATCACCATTTAAATACTCATTCCAATTCAGTAAATATAATTTTTGTTTTTTCTTGCAACTTGTTAAAGAAAACACACTAACAAATACAATTACAAGACATAATAATAATTTTTTCATAATCTTTTCCTCCAATTATTTAATTATTTTAACTTTTTCTTTTTGTTCTTAAAGTGAACATATAAATTATAACCAACTAAAACAAATAATATACCAAATGTTAAAATGGTATTATAAGCATAAACACTAGGGGATAGTGCTTTGCCTTTTCTTAAATAAACAATCATCGAAACATTACTGAAAACTCTTGCCCCTGTAAAAAAACTAATCGTAAAATCATCAATACTCATTGTAAAAACTAAAAGCATTCCCATTAAAATACCTGATTTAATAGCAGGTAAAATTACTTTGCAAATAGCTTGAAAAGGATTACACCCAAGATCAACAGCGGCATCATATAAATTATTATCAATTTCAGATAATTTTGGTAAAACACTTAATACCACATATGGAATACAAAAGAAAATATGTGATAATAGTAAACTCATAAAACCTAATTCTGAAAAAATAATAGAAAAAACAATCATTAAAGTTACTCCCGTAACAATATCGGCATTTATAATTGGCACATTATTTAGAAGAATCATTCTTTGACGTTTTTTTCTTGATAAAGAGTGAATGCCAAGAGCAAAAATCACACCTAAAATAGTTGAAATTAAAGTTGATAAAATGGTAATAGTCAAAGTATTTAGAATAGCTTTTTGTAAATCTCTTGCATTTTGAATATCATTTCCTGTTAAAAAAGTTTCAGGAGAAATTAACCCACCATACCATTTAAAAGAAAATTCTGTAAAAATTTCATTATTTTTAGAACCATTGAATGACTGCAATGCAATGACAACAATTGGCATATATATTAAAATAACAGCAAGTCCTATAAAAATTACTTTAAATAAAATGGAGCATATTTTTTTAGCCTTATTCATAATAATGTCTCTCCTTCTTTATCAACCTTTCCAACAATAAATAAAGAAGCAGTAATAATAATTAAAATAACTAGTGATATTAAAGCACCAACACCATATGTTAAATTATTGCCAAATTGTTGTTGAATGAAAGTACCAATTAATCCTGATTCGCCAAGACCTTCCGCAATCCCAAATCCAGTAGCACATGGTAAGAAAACAAGAATAATTCCCGTAATAATTCCTTTAAGAGATATAGGAAATGTTACTTTCCAAAAAGTTTGAAATGTATTAGCTCCAAGATCATCACTTGCATCATATAAAGAATGATCAATTTTTTCAAGTACTGTATAAATTGGCAAAATCATAAAGGGTAAATACATGGAAACCATTCCAATTATCACTCCAAGCGGTTTGCCATACAAATCTAAAGTAGGCAAAATTAACCCAATTTTTGCAAACATAGATGAAATAATATTCCCTTCCATAAATAAACTAGCAACTGCTTTTGTTCTAAGTAAAGTATTCGACCACATAGGAAGAACCAAAAAAGATAAGACCAAAAAGCGATTATGAAAGTGTGCTCT
>FR890814.1:240669-249624 GCA_000433035.1 Staphylococcus sp. CAG:324
GTGCTCTTGCAATGATATAGGCAATTGGATAAGCAATAATAATACAACAAATAGTAGCAACTAAAGAATATAAAAACGAAAGCCATAAAGATTCAATAACTTTTGGTGTAGCAAGAACCCTAAAATTATTAAAATCAAGTTTACCCTCAAAAATTTTAATACCATTGGTTTTTTGAAAAGCCATCACAATTAAAATAGCAATTGGAATCATTACAAGTAGTATCATCCAAATTAGATATGGAATAGATAATTTACTAAATTTCTTCATCTTCAACAATTCCATCCTCAGCATTTAAAATTTCTTCTAGGACTTCTTCGGCATCAACCATTTCTTTTTTCATCAAATGAATTTCATAAGGATCAACATTTAAACCAATTTGTTCACCAACTTTAACAAATTCATATGTATGTACGATAAGTTCTTTTTCTTGTATAATAACACAATGTTCAAAATGAACTCCCTTAAAAACGGAAGCATCAACTCTACCGATTAACTTCGCCTTATCAAGTGGTACTACATCCCAATCCTCTGGTCTAATTACTACTTGAACTTCTTCACCGACTTTAAAATTTTCATCAACACATTCAAAAGTTTGATTCATAAAAGTTACTTGTTTATTTCCATTATATATGCCTTGAATAATATTACTTTCGCCTACAAAATTTGCAACAAAAGAATTTTTAGGTTCATTATAGATATCTTCTGGTGTTCCAATTTGTTGAATAACACCTTTACTCATCACTACTACGGTATCACTCATTGTCAAAGCCTCTTCTTGATCATGAGTAACAAAAATAAAGGTAATCCCTAATTTTCTTTGCATCTCTTTTAATTCATATTGCATATTTTGTCTAAGTTTTAAATCAAGTGCCGCAAGTGGTTCATCTAAAAGTAATATTTTGGGTTTATTAATAATAGCCCTAGCAATGGCAATACGCTGTTGTTGTCCACCAGACATGGAATCAACTTTTCTTTTTTCATATCCTTCTAAATTAACCATCTTAAGAGCGTTTTTTACACTTTCATCTATTAATGCATGAATAGCTTTTTTCAATTGCATTCTAGACGGTTTTTGATTTATATCTTTTTTAGGATATAACTCCTCTACTTTCTTGTTTACTATATCTATCGTATAAAAATCTATCAATTCTTGATATGTTCGATTATTTAGCCCAAAAGCAACATTACCATACACATTCAGATGAGGAAATAGTGCATATTTTTGAAAAACAGTATTAATCGGTCTTTTATGTGGAGGTAAATCATTTACGACTTGACCATTCATGATAATTTCCCCCTCATCGGGCTTTTCAAATCCTCCAATCATTCTAAGGGTAGTTGTTTTCCCACATCCTGAAGGACCAACTAGTGTAATAAATTCATTTTCACGAATATATAAATTCATATGATCAACGGCTATTTCACCATCATATGATTTCACTATATTTTTTAATTCAATCAGTTTATTCTTTACCATCATTTCCTCCATAGTACCTAAAAATTTGGTGGGCTACTAACCCAAATAACTTTTGCAATTTCTTTTGTATGATTATAAATATAATGGTTTTTATCTGTTGTAAAATAAAATGTTTCTCCTTTTTTACAAATATATCTATAATTACCATAAACAATTGTGATACTGCCTTCTAGAATATAACCGAATTCTTGGCCTTCATGAGGCATATCTAAAGTAGCCTCTGCTCCTGATTTTAATTCACATAATATAGGTTCCATTTCATTTTTTTGCGCATTAGGAACAAGCCAAATCGTTTTTACATCATCAGAAGTTTTTTCAAAATAGTCCTCTTTAGTAAAAACAATTTGTGGTTCTTCTTCTTCTTTAAAAAATTCATGAAGATTAGTACCCAAAGCAGCCAATATATCTGTTAACGTACTAATCGATGGACTTGTTAAATCATTTTCTAATTGAGAAATATATCCCTTTGTTAACTCACACCGATCTGCTAATTCTTCTTGAGTTAATTGACAAAGATTTCGAAGATTTTTAATCTTATTACCAATTGTCATATTTCCTCCTTCAGTTTTATTAAAATAAACTTTTTGTTTACTATTTCTAAACACCATCATATTATACGAATTATTATAGTAAATGTCAACCATAATGTATATATATTTTTGCAAAATTTGACAACAAAAAAATAGGCACCTTTATTTGTAACATCTATGCCTATTTTTATTTATTTTTAAATCTTCTCAATTATCTTTACTAAACATCTAACCATATACTCTACTTGCAAAGAAAAAATTTGATTATCATTTAATAACGTCATCTTCTTTAATTTATCTAAACTAATCATAAAAAGCCCTAAATTTTCATATTCTAGTGGTCTAAATTTAAGATTATAATTTTTTGTTGCCTCTTTTTTGAAATCAATATATTCTTTAATAACACTATACTTGCCATCTATGATTATTCCATTATTCAGTTTAGAAAGCATTGCGTCATAGGCGTTTAAAACATCATCCATTTTATCTTTCTTTTTACCCAATAATAATTTTAATTCATTAATTAATAATTCTTTAGTATGACGATTACAATCATCTATAAGTGGTTTTATTTCTGTTGATGATACATTTACTTTTGTAATACCAAAAAAATCTGGTTTTCCACCACGATGTAAAATTCTATTATAACAATACACTTTTGTACTATTTGGTTTAAATAATTCTTTTAATCTGCTTTGTAATTGTTTTTCCTGATTTTTATATGTTCTAATTATCTTTTGATTAAAAAGTCTAAACCACAAAGATAAATCTTTATATCTTAAAGAATTAGAGGTTTCTTCAATTAATTCTCTTTCCATCCCTGTTGTTAAAAATTCATAAAATGATTGATGTTTTTGATAGTCTTTAACAGTTGCAGACCCCGATCCAGTTGCCACAATTAACCCCGCAGATTCATCACTATTACTATTTTGTATAGATAAAATTAGGTGGTTATCATTTGTTAAAATAATAGTTGAGACACCAATGATATTAGCCGCATTAGAATCCCTTAAATCATACAATTGATTATTAGCATCTAACGTAAATTTATACCCATTAAATTCATATGTTTGTTTAGTTTTAGAACAAAATTTAGAATATACAATATCATTGGTTGCCTTGTTACTAAAATAACACGTCTTATTTAAAATAATTTCTTTAGGTAAATCTATAAATAAATCTGTAACTTGACCTAATAATTGATCATTATAAATATTTCCCTTTGACTCAACATATTTTTGAAGAATAGATGCTAACACAATTTGTTCTTCTTCGGTGACAATTTTATTTTTAACAACAACTTTTAAATTATATTTTTCTTCAAATAAAAGTTTGTTTACCTCATCTGAATAAACATAACTTGAATTTTCTCTTTTAGCAATAACATACCCACTTTGTAACGCTTTTTCAGATAGCACCTTATGATCTTTAGCAAAAAATATTTTTAAAACATCCTCTTTATTTATTTTATTTTTATATTCATACACATTGGCCACTGGAGAAAAAAACTTTTTCCAATCGAGACAAAATTTAATCATTTGAGCAATTAAAGCAAAAATAGCTGCAATCAATGAAATAGTAGCAAAAATAAAAGTCAGTTCATTTTTATTTATAGTATCAATAATTTGCTTGATACTATTTGCTATAATATAAATTGTTGTTGCTAAAATCAAAAAAAAATGAACTGCTCCACCTTTATGTAAAAAAAATTGAAATCTTTGTTTATTTATTTTTCTTTTCGATTCATACTTTAATATTTTTTTCATACCCTTACCACTATATTCTTGATATTTTTAAAAATCTCAAATTTAGACTTTCCATTGATGTTTATTTAAATCTACATGGTATTCATCTTTGAATACAATATTTTCTGCTTTTAGCAGTGTGATTTGTTCGTCCCAACCAATTACAACTCTTCCTTTATGATTCACTACACGATGACAAGGATATTCACCATATAAATGAGACATTTTCAAAGCTCTACCTACAAATCGAGAATGATTTTCTTTACCTATTAATTTGGCAATCTGCCCATAAGTAGCAACCCTTCCTTCAGGAATTTCTTCTATTAGAGAATAAATCAAATACAATACATTTTCATCTATTTCTTTTTTCATTACTATCACCATTTGATTCTACTATTATTCATTTTCAAACTATTCATTTTTTATTTGTTATACTTTATTTTTTGATTTTTTAAAATAAAATAGGAAATAATCAAAAAGCAATAACAATATAAAATTACATTCTACTTTATTATTATACACTAAATCTTGATCCTTTTCAACTATTTTATCAATAATAGAATCGTTTATAAAGGAAAAATAGGCCTTATCCATAACAATATGAATGAAAAATTTGTTGTATAAGCATTATTTTTAATAAAAATTATTTTATATTTGATTCCCCCATACCTTTTTTGCTTTTATTCATAAACTATAATGAATCTAACATAGATTCAGAAAGGAATTGATAAAATGGGAATAACAAATTCCAACAAGCAAGTCAATGCAACTAGTATAACATGCAATAAAACATTTAAAGTTACTCTATCTTTAACCGCTTCACCTGATATTGTAAGCAATCCTACAGATATAGTTTTAATTTTAGACAGATCTGGTAGCATGGCTGGAAGTGCACTTGCAAATTTAAAAAATGGAGCTAAAAAGTTCATTGATATTATTGATGAATCAACAGATAGCTCACATGATGGACAAATAGGAGGTGGAAGTAGAATTGGTATTGTAAGTTTTTCAACAACAGCTACTCAAGATACCCAACTCATTACATCTGTTAATGACTTAAAAACAGCTGTAGATAATTTATCCGCATCCGGGTCTACAAACCATGCAGATGCCTTTACAAAAGCATTACAATTATTTGATCCAACATCAACAAATGCAAAAGTAATGATAATGTTTACCGACGGTTTAACTACAGCAGGTGGCAACCCTAATACTGTTGCTACATTGGCTAAATCACAAGGAATCATTATTTATAGTATTGGTTTATCTGGACAAGACGGAATTGATGTAAATGCATTAAATGATTGGTCATCAGATCCTAACAGTGCTTATGTAGTTATTACACCTGATGATGAAGAATTAGAAAATATTTTTGCAGATCTAGCAAAAAATATTTCTAAAACTGGCGCAACAAATATTGTACTTACAGATACAATAAATGATTGTTTTGAAATAACCGATATTGATACACCAAATATTGGTAATGCTATAAAATTAAATAATACAACGGTTGAATGGAAAATTGATGAACTAGGTGTAACCGGTTCTGAAGGTGCAATATTAGAGTTTACCGTTAAACATATTGGACCTTGCACAGGTGAAATAAAAGTCAATGAAGATATTGATTATACCGATTCTGAAGGAAATGTAGTAACCTTCCCAGATCCAAGTATTTTAGTTGAGTGTGATGACACTGTAATCACAGAACCATGTCCTACAAAGGTTGATTTAGAAATAACTGGTTGCAAAGATTCTATTGAATTTGATGCAGGCGACATTGAACTAACTTCTTTAGGTAGAATTCTTCAAATTGATACTACAATTAAAAACGTTTGTCCAAATAAACGAGTAGCCTTAGCAGTTATGTTAAATGAAGTGGATGATTTTGATGTAGAATATAAAAGAGGATTTAAAGTTCTAACCATACCAGCCCATACTCAAAATACTTGTCAAGATATACTTATCAAATGTATTAAATTTGTCCTACCAGAAGATTTAAACGTTACCAATTCATTCAATATGATGTGCACACCTAGAAAGTTTAGAGTAAGCTTCATTGCTAATTACATAGACTATGACTTTAATTGTTGTGATACAGTTCTAACCAATTTATCATAATACTAATTTAACGGAAAGCATCATTAATCTAGCATCATTGATTTGTGATGCTTTTCTTCATTTACTCTATCAAAATTATTTAATTAACAAAGACCAATGATAAATTTTAAAAAATAATCTCAATCCTATCTTAAACAATATATGGGTATTTTTTAACAAGTAACTTCAAGAACTTTCATTCATTATATTTACATATAAATTATAAAAATTTGATGAAAGATGTTCAGTGCTTTATAAAAATTTTGTAAAATAAAAGTCACTAAAATTTTTAATGACTTTTTAAATAATTTTATATTAACAATGTTCTTTGGCACAATTTTCTCCGCTACAACTATGATTATGTCCGCTATGATTTTCATGGTTATTACACTTTACATCTGGATTATACTCTAAAGTTCCTTTGACATATGCTTCCACAACTTCATCAGCTTTCCCAGTTACACCACCAAAAAAAGATATATTTGCATTCATCAAGGCGGCTTGAGCTCCCCCACCAATACCACCACAAATTAGTACATCAACCTTATTATTTTTCAAAAAAGTTGCTAAAGCTCCATGACCATAGCCAGTGGTAGATAAGATTTTTGAAGATACTATTTTCTTATCTTCTATTTCATAAATTTTCACCTCTTCTGTGTGACCAAAATGTTGAAATACATTTCCATTTTCATAAGTAACTGCTATAAAAGTTTTCATATTATTTAGACCTTTCTTTTCATTTTTTAGATTTAGAAGTTGACACTTTTTGCCACAACCATGTTTGCAACCACTTTGATAGTACTCACACAATTGATACTCTCCACCTTCAATTATGATTTGTTTGCCATTAACAAGTGCGTCAGCAATTATTTTTCTAGCTTTATCATACATTGATTGCACAGTTGTTCTAGCAACTTGCATTTGTTCTGCACATTCAAGTTGCGTAAGTGACTCAAAATCAATCAATCTAATTACCTCAAATTCATCAACTGTTAGTGTAACCTTTTCATTATTATTTATACAATTAAATCTTTTAAATTTTGGTTCTTGACAAATAAATCTTTTCTTAAATGGTCTAGGCATAAAGTTTTCTCCTTTAATATGATTTTACTCTTATTTATGACATATGTCAATAATTATGTATTTTTAATATTTATAATTCTATTTTTCACTATCATTCTTATGTTTCTTAAGTCAAGATAACAAATAAAATTAACTGATATCCTTTGTTGTATTATTTAGTATTCATTACATTCTTTATCAATTTTTTCATCACTTTATAAAATTATAATAGTTTACTTATACTTATACAAGTGGTATAATAAATTCAATTACAAAATTATATAGGATTTTACGTATAATTGTAAACATATTAGATTATTACTAAAACATAAACGAGAAAAACTCTTAGCGTTTATAGATATAATGATTTGTAAGATACAATTACTTTAGTCTCAAGGAGGAAAATAAGTGATGAATATTTATCTAGATTTATTTTTAACATTTTTAAAATTAGGAGCAACTACCTTTGGTGGTGGTTATGCAATGATTGCTCAATTAAATGACATTGTAGTGAAAAAAAAGAGGTGGATGACTAATGATGAATTGCTAGAAATATGTGGCATTGCCGAGTCTACCCCTGGCCCTATTGCAATTAACCTTGCAACTTTTATTGGCTATAAAAAAGGAAAATTATTGGGTAGTATGCTTTCAACTCTTGGTGTAATATTTCCTGCTTTTTTATTCATATTTATAATTAGTTTGTTTTTAAACAAATTAATGGAAAACCTCTATGTCCAATATGCCTTTGTAGGAATAAAATGTGCTGTCGCTTATTTAATAACCAAAGCAGGGATAGATATGTTTATAAAAATGAAGAAAAATATATGGCAAAAAATCATTATTATAAGTGTAATATTCATAATGGTTCTTCTAGATTTATTTGCTTTAAACTTTTCTTCAATATTTTTAATTTTAATTGGAGCAGTACTCGGTATTATATTATCAATGATAAAGGAAAGGAAAACATTATAATGGAGCTACTTCTTTTATTTTTCGAATTTTTGAAAATTGGTTTTTTTACAATTGGTGGTGGATATGCAATGATTCCACTATTAAAAGAAACAGTTTTAAAATATGGTTGGCTAAGCGAAACTCAATTCTACAATTTTATTGGTATTTGTGAATCAACTCCAGGACCTATTGCAATTAATATGGCTACCTATATCGGTTCAATTCATTCTGGTTTTCTCGGTTCACTCGTGGCAACTATTGGAGTAACTCTTCCCTCTTTTATTATCATTCTTTTAATTGCTAAATTTTTTACTCATATTATGGATAACAAATATGTTAAGTTTGCCTTTTTAGGAATAAATAGTGTCGTTCTTGGTTTAATTCTTTCTACTGGACTCATTTTACTTGCAAAGTCAATAGGATATATAAATTTATCATCCTTTCAATTTAATCTTGCTTCAATGATTATTTTGTTTATTATTATGACTATTTCATTCATAGTAAAAAAAATATTTAAGAAAAATCTTAATGCGATATTTACCATTTTAATATGTGCTATTTTAGGAATTATAGTTTGTAGTTTAATCTAAACCAATTGCTATTTACTTGAAATCTACCTTTATCTATCTTTGATAATCCTCTTATATTATTATAATTCACTCATTTAGTTTATACTATATCAAATATTTTTTAACTTATAATACTTAGGATATCTCTATTGCATTTCCTATGTATTTTTTTTAACCTACTTTAAATTGTACTTAATGAAAACAAACTTCTTTTCTTGTTTTTTAGTTTATCAGTATGGGACATTCACCATTTGTTAAAAGGTATCTCCACTTACATATCTTCTAAATATACTTTCTACTATGTGTTCTCATTTAATATTACAACATACTATCCTTTACTTTATCCTATTCTAATATTATTTTATAATAAATAATGACTTTATCCTCTTGATAGCACTTCTTATCACTTCACTTTATATTAATGAAAATAATAAGACTTTAATTACTGATATAAAAGTGAAGTGAACCCCATTTAGTTCACACATAAAATAAGTCTTATGTCTAAATAAAAGGAAGAGATTAT
>FR890815.1:0-235304 GCA_000433035.1 Staphylococcus sp. CAG:324
CGAAATAAAAGAAAATGGTATTTTACTCTTCCATGATTTTAAATATTATAATAAAGAAGCGATTACAACAATTGTGAATGATCTAAAACAAGAAGGATATGTTTTTGTCACTATATCAGAGCTATTTGGATTTTATACAGATGAATTTGCCATTGGAGGCAAACTATATTATTAAAAAACATATAAGATGAACTTATATGTTTTTAATTTACAAAAAGAACAATAATTCGACAAAAATAAAAGGTATAATGAAGTAAGAAAGGAAAGAGAAAAAACAATGCATGAAACAAAAATTATAGGAAGTAAAGAAATAGAAGATAAGAAATATGGGTATAATGTTGAAATATATCAATTAGAAGAAGGAAAAGAAGCAAAACAGACAACAGAAAAAGTAGTCTTAACCAATAAAGGGGGCATCAACAAAGCAATTGGAATAAAAATAAAAACCCAAGGAGTTTTTTATTTTTCAGGATTATCAGAATTTGAGATAAGAATCTGTCAAGAAGGAACAAGTGAAGAAATATATCAATTATATGAAATTGATACATGGGAAGAATTTAGAATAGAAAACAGAAGATATATAAAAGATGTTTATGCAAAAAAAGAATATGAAGAAGAAAAAGAGGTATATGTTAGATATATTGATTTAGTAAGACATCTAGATGAGCCAAATAAAGAGTATTATTTTATAATAGATAAGAAGATAGAAGAAAGCAAAGACTATGAATTAGAAATAGATATCAAGAAAGAAAACAAAAAGATAGAAGTCACAAGAGAATATTATATCAATAATATATTTCCTAAAAAAATAAAATATGATGAAATAATATTGAAGAAAAATACAATATATGAAAATATGTATCACTTAAAAGTAATAGTAGAAAATAGATTAATAAATTATGCTGGAAAAGAATTATCAATGGATTTAAAACTTATATATGATGGAAGTATCAGTGATATCAATTATGAATATGAAGATAATTATTATCATTTACCATATGGATGGAGTTTAAATTATCAACAAAGGGTAATCAAAGCAAAAGAAGAAGAAACATATATGTATTTAAATGGTAAAGGGCAAAGATATTATTTTATCAAAGAAAAAAATAATTTATATGTAGAAAAAAAAGGGACAGGTCATATATTAGAAATAGAAGAAAATAGGATAAAGATAAAAGGAATAAGAAATCAAGAATATGTCTTTAATAAAGAAGGATATTTAATAGCAATATATAGCCAAGAAAAAAGTTTATTTATTACATATGAAGAAAAACAAGGCTATGGTAAAGTGCTAACAAGAATTAAAGATTCAAGTCAAAGGCAAATAACAATAGAATATAAAGAAAAACAAATAGAAATTATAAGAAGTGATGCAAATAAAGTAATCATAAAGATAGAAAACGGAGAAATACAACAAGTCATTGATATAGATGGAAGCAAGAGTGAATATGAATATAATGGTAAACTCTTATCAACAATAATAGAAGGAGATAAAGAATATAGGATAGCAAGAGCATGGATAAATGTTACTGTCATTGGAGAATATGTAAAAGGGATTTTGAAAAATGAAAAATATTACGAAGATGATGGTGGATGTGCCTATGTTACCACAAGTCATATAGAAAAAGGAAAAGAAATTCGTACAAAAGATAAATATTATTTTAATGAAAAAGGGGATTACTATAAAAGAGCAGAAGTAGTAGTGGTAGGAAACGAGACAAAATATTATGGAGAAGAAGAAGATAGAAGAACTGAATATACAAAAGGATTAAAATATGAAGTTGAACTTGTTAAAGTAAATGTAATAACAAATGCTATACAAATCAATTATGACCCAGAAAATGCAAATATAACCAATTATTATGAGGAAGAATATAATAAAAGTTTAGAAGCGGGTAATTACATTATAAGAGTAGAAGGGAAGATACCATATGGTTCTAGTCTCCATCTAGCAACCGATCAAGAAATCAAAATAACAATATGGGGAATAACAAAAGAAGATAAAAGTGAAAAGATAGAAGAGTTCTTTTTAGATGTAACACAAGTAGATAAGAAACAAGAATATGGAAAAGAAGTCAAATTAGAAGAAGATATTAAAAAAATAAAAGTACAAGTGTATACATATAAAATGTTTAGTGTAGAGATAGCAAAATTGATAATAACACAAAAGACGAAAACTTTACCAATATGTTTTATTAATAAAAAGATTGAATCTACATTTGTAATGGAAAAAATAAATAATCCAATAGTAAATCATACCTATTCCATAGATAGGCCACAAATAACGATATATGCGATGAGAAAGCCAGTAGCAATCGAGTACAAGGATGAATTGAATAAGGAAAGAATAGTAGAAGGAGATATCGACTTAAGTAAAGAAGAATTAATAGAAAATATAAAAAACTATAATAATTATGAAAACACATTTTGGTATAATGGATTTAAAAGAGTAATAACAAATTATAAAAGAACAAGTATAAAAATTAAATATGGCGAAGGAAACTATGTAAGTTTAGATGGATTAGAGGTAATAGATTATAATATACTCAATGGGATAGATAATTATACAATCTATGCACCATCAAGTAAAATAATAAATAATAGTTCAGTCAAAACAATGTTAGTAAAAACATATGCAAATGTTATCAATGAAAGTGATATGTTTTCAAATGAAGAAACATATATATTTACACAAATAGAAACTGATAAATATAATCAACCATTAGAAAGGTATGAATATAGTTTTAATAGAAGAGTAATTACAAGATATGAATATGATGAAAATCATAATTTAATAGGGATAAAAAGTGGAAGTAAAATATTAGAGAATGAACTATTAGATTTATCACAAGATGTAAGATATACATATGATAGCCAAAATAATTATGTAATAAAAATAGTAAATAAAACCAATAATCATTTCGATGATGAAATAAACTTAACTTATGATGAAATGGGGAATATATTAACATATAAACCCATAATAGGTAATGTAATAAAATATGAATATAATCCATATAAAAATAAAATAACAAGTTTAGAACAAACAACTGAAGATATGTGGTTAATAAACAGGATTACATATGAAGGAGATTTAATAAAATATCTAGGACAAAACCGAATATCAACAAGTTATGAATATGAATATGATGAAGAAGAAAGATTAAAGAAAGTATATTTAACAAGTAGCGATAAAAAGGTATCTATAGAAGAATATACAATATATTATGAAACAGATGAATGTGAATTTGAAATAGGGAAGAATAATGTAGGAATAGTGACTGAATATGGCAATTTACAAAAAGTAGCACATATATATGATCAATATCAAAGATTGATTGTAACAAAAGAATATGAAAATAATGAGTGGAAAAATATAGGATATTATATATATGGAGAAGAAGAAATCAAAAAAGACAATCAAACAGAAATAAAAACAATTTATGAGATAGATGATCCATTAGATAGTAGGATCATAAAAGCCAGAACATCACTATTGAGAAAGAAAATAGATTATATAACAAATATAAAAGAAGAATATTATTATAATGATAAAAAACAATTGATAAAGGTAGTTTATAAGGATTTAGAAGGCAATAAGATAAAAGAAAAAGAAAATATATATAAAAATGATCGACTTGTAAAAAGGATAAGTGAAACAGAGGAAAAGGAATACTATTATGATCAGTGGCAAAATATAGGAAGAGAAAGCATTCTTTTAAAAGAAGGAGAAGAAAAGCATTTTGAATTAAAAATATGTTATGAAAGAAATGAGATAGGGCAGTTAGAAGGGAAAACCTGTTTTGTATCAAGAATAAATAATTATGAAATTGAGCCATCATATCAAAAATTAGAAGAATGTAAAGAAGAATACATATATATAGGAGGTGGCACTAATAAGTTACAATATAATAATTTAGTAAATAAGAAAAGACAACCCTTTAATAAAGAAGAAGAGAAAGTAACTTATGCAAATAGTGGGCAAATAGTAGAAATAAGAGATCAAGAAAATAAAATAAAAAAAGAATATGAGTATAATTATTTAGCAGGTACGTTAAAGCAAGAGTATAATAAAGAAATAGGACAAATAATAACATATGGATATGAGGATGTAAATAATTTTGGTGGGAATCTGTTAAGAAAGAAAAAATATAATTTGAATTATGAATTAGAAGAAGATATAGAATATCTGTATGAAATGCCATATATAGATCTTTTAAAAGGAATCAAAGTAAATAATGAAACAAAAACTTTTATATATGATGAGGGATTGAACTTAATACAATATGCAGATAAAAAATTAAAATGGAAAAGAGGAAGATTGCTAGAAAGTATTGAAGATAAAGAAACAAAGATAGAATATCAATATGATAGCAATAATATAAGAGTAGAAAAGAAAGAAATAAAAAAAGCGGAGATTACTAAATATGAAGTAGAAGGAACAAGGATAATAAGTGAGACAAAAATAAAAAATAATGAAGAAGAATATAGAATAAAATATTTGTATACAGAAGCAGAAATAATAGGATTTGAAATTGAACAAAAAAATATAAGAAGTTATTATATATATGAAAAAGATTTGGAGCATAATATAGTAGGTTTATATGAGATGAACGATTATTGTGGAACTAGAGTAGCAAGTTATATATATGATGCTTATGGTAATCATAAAGTATTAGACAAAAATAAAGAAGAAAATAAAGCAAAAAATTTTATTGGTAATATGAATCCAATAAGATATAAGGGGTATTATTATGATATAGAAACTAACCTCTTTCTTATAACCTCTCTCTACTATAGTCCTGAACTTGGAAGATTCATCCAACCAGCAGATGTATCTAGTTTAAACCCATCAAGCATTAATGGACTTAACTTATATAGTTATGCGAATAACAATCCAATTGGAATTGCGTATTGTAGTTCTAACGTTGGCTTTGGCGCTGGTGGAGGAATGGTTAATTCATTAGCATTAGGTGGTTCTGTTGGTGGCACAAGTAGTCCTAGCGGTTCTATTGGTAATACATCAGCTCCAGGATGGATGCAAACTTTAGTAGGTGCTATTCCAGATATTATTTTAGGTATAAAATATTTGAATGCAAAAGGTATTCATACACAATTTGCATATGCTACTAATACTAGATATATGCACCCAATTATGGGAAAAACATGGCGTTGGTTTGGACAATCTAACTCATATTCATCAAATTTTGGTACTTTAGCACAAGGATCGTTTAAGCAAATTTTAACTGGTGATGCTAAAGCAGGATTTGGTGCAATTGCTAAATCTGTGTTTGGAACTGTAGGATTGAATTTTGGTGTTAATGCTATATTTAATTTATATGAAAACAATTGGGATTATAAAGATGTTGACATGTGGATTGATACAGGTATTGATACTGCAATCGGTGTAGGTTCTTATTATCTTGCCGCCGGCACAATGTCATTAATTACTGCAGGAGTCGTTGCTGCTGGGTTTGCTATGCCAGGTATAGTTGTAGTTGGTGGTGTGGTATTACTTAGTATGGGATTTGAATGGGTGATAAGAGAAGTTTTTGATTATCATCAATAATTTTCTGAATTTATTGGAGGGATAAAATGAATAAAAAAGTTATCAAATACTTATCAAATAAACATAATTATACTTTTTTAGACAAAATACTATTATTTTACTCGAGCGGGAAACTGAAAAAAATGTTAATTGATAATAATGCAACAGATATAGATATTTATCCGTCTATAAAAAAGGAAAATTCTATTCAGATATATTTCAAATATTATAACTTGTTTGTTGTTTTTAATTTTAAAGATAGTTATTATGAGTATTGTAAATATGATTCTAAGGGCTCTCCCGAAGAATTGGAACAAAGCATAGTAAAAATGCAATATAATGATGAGTTTGCTATCGATATTTTTATTAAAGAATTTATCGATCTCATTGAACAAGACGAAAGATTAAATAAGTCTATTAATTTTAAAAAAAATAAAAATAAATTATATAGTGTTTTATCCGTTGTCTCCTTAATAATCCCATGGATAATTCTTGGTATTATATCACTATGCTCATATTTAGTAAAAAAAGATTTAAAATTAGGCGTATGGTTTGGTATTATTATAATATTCTCTATAATTGCTTGGTTTATATTTGACAATAAATCAAAAAAATAATTAATTTATTAAACATATAATAAAACATAGAAATTAGACACTAACCACTTTATTGGGTAAACCCAATAAGGTGGTTTTTTTAATATGTAAGCTAGGTATCCTAGTTACTAAATGCTGACGTGTGAAGCAGAGTGAAGCACGATTTATCCTGTTCACAATTTTTTAAACTTTTTTATGTTTTGACCCCGACACTTTGGCACATAAATGTCCGTTACTATTGAAGGAGGGATTTTATGAATAAAGAAAAAGTTATAGAAATTAAGATTGATAATGTTATTTATATTGTGTCTGAAGAAAATAAAGATGAAAATTATTTAAAAGAAGTGATTAAAAAATTACTCGTAGAAAAGTTGAAAGATGTGCAAAAAAATGAATTATATGATAAAATATAGATGTCTAGTTCTATGTTTTATTTTACAGGAGGTAAAATGAAACAAAAAGAATTATATAAGACAGCAATTTATTGTCGTTTGTCATTAGATGATGGAAGTGAAGGTGATTCATCAAGTATTCATACACAAAAGATGTTATTAGAAAAATATTGTAAAGATAATGGATATGAAATATATGATTATTATATTGATGATGGGTATTCAGGACTTAACTATAATCGACCTAATTTTCAAAGATTATTACAAGATATTGAAAATGGAAAAATAGATTTAGTAATAACTAAAGATTTATCAAGACTTGGTAGAGATTATATTATGACTGGTTATTATACTGAAATATACTTTAATGAAAAAGGTGTTAGATATATTGCAGTAAATGATAATATAGACACAATTAATGATAATAATGATAAAGTGAACATCGTTCACTTTTACCATTTAAAAACATCTTAAATGATATGTATGCCAAAGATATTTCAAGGAAAGTAAAAAGTGCGAAAAGATTAAGAATGCATAAAGGATATTATATATCTTGTCAACCACCATATGGTTATAAGGTAAATCCTAATGATCCTAATCAATTAGTGATAGATGAAGAAGTTGTTGATATTGTTAAATTAATCTTTAGATTAGCCTTAAACAATAAAGGTGTAGTAAAAATAGTTCAAGAATTAAATAAAAGAGGAATAGACACACCTAGTATTTATAAAGCTAAAAATGGAGATAAAAGATGTTTAACATCAATTGAACAAAGAAAATCTAAATTTACTTATGATGAAATAAATAAATGGAATACAAATACAGTTGGTAAAATCTTAAGAGATGTAGTTTATATTGGTGATATGGAAAATCACAAATATGAAGTAAAAAACTATAAGGCCAAGAAAAGAACTAGAGTTCCTAAAGAAGAACACATAATAGTTCAAAATACCCATGAAGCAATAATATCTAGAAATGACTTTAATAAAGTTCAAGACTTAATTAAAGGAAGACAAAGACCTAGTAAATATGATTTTCCAAACATATTTAAAGGAATACTTAGATGTGCTAATTGTGGAAGAAAGTTAACTATAGGATATCATTTAAGAAAATCAGGAAGAAGAGCTAATTCATATCAATGTTATGATAGATATTTAAAACATCCAACTGATACAGAAGCTAATAGTATTAGATATGAAGTAATCTATCAAATAGTAGATGAAAGAATAAAAGAATTATTTAATAATATAAATGTGTATGGAGAGGAGTTTCTACTTAGTGTAATTAATAGTGTAGAAATAAGTGATGGATTAACTGAACTTAAAAATCAAAAAGATAAGATTAATCAAAGATTAAATGTATTATCTAATTTAGTTAGTAAAGTATTTGAAGATTATGCATCTAACTTAATGAGTTTTGAAAACTATCAATACTTATTAACTAAATATCAAGATGAACAAAAATCACTTAATCTTAAATTAAAAGATATTGATTATAAATTGACTGAAAATCTAGACAAGCCACTAGAAAAAGTAAAAAAATTTATGGAAGTGGCAAAAAATTATTTAAATTATGAAGAATTAACTAAAGAATGAATTAGTAATCTTATTGATCAAATTATAGTAAGTCCACCTAAAATAGTAGATGCTAAACAAATAAGAGATATTAAGATTGTTTATAGATTTCTAAATTAATTCTAAAGTGGTTATATAAAAGAGTGACGTCGAGCATTTATTGTTATATCCCATGATCGATATTTTTTAGACAAAGTTGTTGATCATTGTTTTATTTATCAAGATGGTAATATAAAGGAATACACAAATTGTATTAGTGAGTATATTAAAGAAGCAACTTTAGTAGAAAAGAAAAGTCAAAAACCCAAAGAACATGTAGCAAAACAAATTCCTCGATTTACCTCTTCTGAAAAAAAGAATTTGATCAAATTGAAGATAAAATTATGGCTTTAGAAAGTCAAATAGAAAGTTTAAATGAACAAATGTTTTCTTTAGGAAGTGATTATGTCAAACTGCTTCATTTTGAAAAAGAAATACAAGATAAGAAGAATCTATTAGACTGTATGTATGAAAGATATGAATATTTAAATAATATAAATGAACAAATTGAAAAATACAAAAAGGAGAAATATCATGAATAAAAAAGAAATACTTACGAAAAAATTGGCAAGTCTTGCGGTAAGAGTGGGGGCAAACGTGCAAAAAGATCAAATTGTGGTCATTACATCTGATTTGCATGCTGCTCCACTTGTTAAGTTTATTCAAAAAGAAGCCTATCTTGCAGGAGCCAAAAAAGTCTATGTTGAATGGAATGATGATGAATTAACTAGAAATTATTATACTTACGCAAGTGATGAAACACTTCAAGAAATTCCTGAATGGAATCTTTCTAAGATGAGATATTTTGTTGATCAGCATGCCTGTCGCATTGTAATTGATTCTAAAAATCCTCATGCTATGAAAGGTGTTGATGTCAATAAGATGATGATGGCCAATCGAGCTATTGGTCCTAAAACAACCTTTTTCCAAAATCATTATAGTTCAAGTAAATCTCAGTGGACAATTGTTGCATATCCTAATGATGAATGGGCTCAAACGGTTTTTCCTAATTTGACGGTAGATGAGGCTTGGGATAAATTATTTGATGCGATTATGTATACATCAAGAATTTCTCTTGATCATGATGAAAAAGAAGAGTGGAAAAATCATACTAAAGATTTAGAAAATCATAGTAAAAAAATGAATGCGTATAATTTTAAAACACTTCATTTTGAAAATAGTTTAGGTACGAATTTAGACATTGAATTGGTTCAGTCGCATATTTGGGCTGGTGGTGGCGAAATGGGAGGCAATGGAGTGTATTTTGTGCCCAATATTCCTACTGAAGAAATTTTTACAATGCCTCATAAAGATAAGGTAAACGGTAAGGTGGTAAGTACGAAACCGTTAAATTATCAAGGAACTCTAATTAAGGATTTCTATTTTATTTTTAAAGATGGTAAGGTTGTAGATTTTGATGCTAAAGAAGGATATGAAGCATTAAAAAGTTTGCTTGACCTTGATGAAGGGTCATCACGTCTTGGCGAGGTGGCTTTGATATCATATGATTCCCCTATTTCTAATTTAAATATTTTATTTAATAATACTTTATTTGATGAAAATGCTTCTTGTCATTTAGCATTAGGAAATGCTTACGCAATGAATGTAGTAAATGGTACAACAATGAAAGAAGAAGAATTAGTCAAACTAGGATATAACGTATCACTCACCCACGTAGATTTTATGTTTGGTAGCAATGATATGAAAATTACGGGATATACCCATGATGGTAAAGAAATACCAATTTTTGTGAAGGGAAATTTTGTTTTTTAATGAAAGAATTAATAGAGTTTTTGAATCAATCTTATACATGTTATCATGCAATAAAAAATATAGAAACCAAATTACAAAAAAATGGTTTTATTAAATTAATGGAAAAAGATGAGTGGCAATTAGAAAAAGGTCATCAGTATTATATAATTAGAAATTCTTCAAGCATTGTCGCTTTTAAAATTCCACAACAACTAGAAACTGTGGGTTTTCATATTGTGGCCAGTCATAGTGACTTTCCATCTTATAAATTAAAGCCACATCCAACAATAAAAGATATCAAAAATAAGTATACAAAACTAAACACGGAAGGTTATGGTGGTATGATTGCTTATAGTTGGTTTGATAGACCTTTGGGGATTGCGGGAAGAATATTTGTTGAAAGTGAAAATAAAATTAAAGAAATATTGGTGAATTTAGATGAAACCATTGTAATTCCTAGTTTGGCAATTCATTTCAATCGAACACAAGAGAATAACTTTAACCCTCAAATTGATATGCTGCCACTTCTTGGTAGTAGTGATCAATCATTTGAAGAGGTGCTATTAAAGTATACAAAGCAAAACAATATTTTATCAACAGATTTATTCTTATATAATAAGGAAGAGGCACAAATAGTAGGAAGTAAGAAGGAATATCTTTTTTCATCAAGATTAGATGATTTAGAATGTGCATATATTTGTGTGGATAGTTTAATTGAAGCAAAGAATCAAAATATAGCAGTTTGTGCGGTTTTAAATAATGAAGAGGTTGGAAGCGTTGCCGCTAACGCAGCGGATTCTTCTTTTGTACAAGATGTTCTTGAACGGATTGCGAGTAGTTTTCAGTTAGATTTTAAAATATTACTTGCTAATTCTTTGTTGGTATCGGCTGATAATGCTCATGCGGTGCATCCTAATCATCCTGAAAAAAGTGATCTGACAAATATGGTGTATATGAATGAGGGCATTGTTATCAAACATCAAGCAGGATTAAAATATACAACGGATGGATTAAGTGAGGCTATTTTTAAAAAAATGTGTAAAGATTTGGGGATTTTGTATCAGGATTATACCAATCGTAGTGATCAAAGGGGTGGGAGTACATTAGGTGCTATTTTACAATCACACATCAGTATCCCAAGTATTGATATTGGTCTAGCCCAACTAGCCATGCATTCGACAGTTGAATTAGCAGGTGTAAAAGATATAGAATATATGTTAAGAGCTTTGATAAAGTATTATGAGTCAAAAGTAATGATTAATGAGGATGAAATAGTTCTTAATTAATCCGTGTTACTTTTTGATAATTTCCTATAAAAAAGTGTGTAGAACTCTTACACACTTTTGTTTTTTAATTATTCAAATATAATAAAATGGAGAAAATGGAAGCAACTATCCCCCATAATACATAGGGTAAAAGAAGAAAAGATGTTTTTTTAGAAAGAAGTAAAGATTCAATTGTTGTAAGTGTAATGGTAAGAAAACTAAGAAGTGTGGTTACATAGCCTAAAAATAAACTTTGTTTAATAAAGAAAAAGTATGGAAAGGTAAAACTAATAACATAATTGATGACAAGAAAAATGATAACTCTAGTAAAATCTTTTTTATTATAATCTTTTCTTTTATCAAAAATACAAACAACGAAAATTCCCATTAAAACATAAATAATACTCCAAACAATAGGAAAAACAATACTAGGTAGTTTAGGACCTTCTAAACTATTGTAAAATTCTAAATCACTTTTGAAAAGGAAAGAAGGTAAAAAATATAAAAAAACTACCAAAACAAATAATAAAATTCTTTTAAACCATTTCATAAAACAAGTACCTCTTAGTATAATTATATGTAAAAAATTTTATTTTATGAAAATATTTAGAAATTTAACTAAAATTCCCATAAAAACGTTTGCATTTATCTTTAATATTCTTAAAAATTATGCTATAATACATATAATACTATATGAAAAGAAGGAGAAGTTATGAATAAAACGACAAAAAAATTAATTTTATTTCTGTTGGTTTTCAATTTTGTATTTGCTTTACTGGGGATGAAAGTAAATGATGTCAAAGCTGAAGGTCTTGAAGTAATAAAAACACATACAGGAAGTGATCTTACATACCGGGGCTCGAGTGAAAAAGTATATAAACTTTCAGAATATAATTATCCTACTAATCAATTAAGAGCAGTTTGGGTAACGGTGTTTGCGGGCGACATTTCAAAATATACAAGTGAAACCCAGTTTAAACAAATGATGAACAATGTTTTAGATGATATGGATAAAATGGGTATGAATGCCATCGTTTTTCACGTGCGTACGCATAATAATGCTTTATATCAATCCTCATTAAATCCGCTTGCTAGTTGGTGGAGTGGAGTTGATTTTGATGTTTTTGATCCTCTTGAGTGGTTAATTGATGAGTGTCACCAAAGAGGAATTGAATTTCATGCTTGGTTAAACCCTTACCGAATTTCGGCAGATGGTTCTAACTCGCAATATACGGCAGAAGCACTTCCAGCAGTTAATCCTGCAAATGATGAAAATAATCTAATTAAAGTTGGGGAAAATGTTATTTTTGATCCGGGTGTTCCCGAAGTGCGCGATTTTATTGTGGATACATGTATGGAATTAATTGAAAACTATGATGTTGATGCGATTCATTTTGATGATTATTTCTATATTGATGGTGCAGATGATACCTCAACAAGAGAAAAATACAATACGGAAAATCTTTCCATTGGTGATTTTAGAAGAAAACAAGTTGATTTATTTATTGAAGCTTTGTCTAATGAAATTCGTGCCTATAATCAAGAAAATCATAAAGCTATTCAACTTGGAATTTCACCATCAGGAATTTATAGAAATGGTGGGTATCAAAGCGCTCCAACATATGATGCAGATGGAAATTTGACAATGCCTACTTATTCAAATACATCAGGTTTTGCACATTATGATGATTATTTGTATTCTGATACTTTAAATTGGATTAATCATGAATGGATCGATTATATTATGCCTCAATGCTATTGGGCAATTGAGCATAGTGGGGCTAGTTTTGTAGAGTTGACTAAATGGTGGAGTTGGGCTGTTCGAAATAAAAAAGTTAATTTTTATACAGGTCTTGGTATTTATATGGGAGCGGATCCTAGTACTGATGGTTCTTATAAATATTGGAAATATAACGAAAATGAAATTCAATTACAACTTTTAAATGCTGGTCAGTATCCTGAATTTGATGGTGCTTGTTTTTATAAATATTCATCACTGAAACAAACCTCTAGCAATGTTGTCAATCATGCGGTAAATTTGATTTCTAATGAGTATTGGGCTAAGAAGATTCCTGGTGCAATTAGTAAGTATTATGCTCCTCTTTTAGATGAGGTGGCTCCAACAACAATCAATTATGATGAACAAACAAATACAATTCATTTTAATGAGGTAGAAAATAGTAGGGGGTATATGATTTATAAAGTACCAAAGGGAACGATTCTTGATCAAAATGATATCAATCATATCTATCAATATATTCAAACGACAAGTATTGTGGTTGATGATTTTAATAATTATAATTACTATGTTGCCTCTGTAAATCTTGCTAATGAAACAAGTGAGGCTATCATTGTCAATGCTTCACTCGATCATAGTACCATTATTTCTTTGATTGATAATTTGCCCAATCCTATTACATATGAGGATAAAAGTATAATTGTTCATATTCGTAATTTATATGATAGTTTATCTCTTCAAGAACAACAAAAAGTTACTAATTTCAATCAATTGATAGCAGCAGAAGAAATCATTCAACAATATGAAGACATAGAAGAACAATTACAAAGTTATATCAATACGTTAGATTTACATATTCAAACAAATAGAGTCATTCCTTTGTCTCAACATATGACTTTACAATATAAAAATATAGAAGATCGTAATCTTTATAATATTGAAACGGGAGTAAAATTAAAGAATTATTTAGCGGTCAAAGAAATACCTTTAATTATAACCCTTACAGAAAATAATCTAAGTGTTAGTAAAGAAATTTTGGTAAACATTGGTTATAGTGCTAAAAATCAAAATGCGTTATTTTACCGAAATGATCCAAGTTCAATGGGACCAGATGACGAGGGTGCATATGAAGAAGGACAAAGTGGATATATTGGTTGGTCTGGGCATACTTTTGTTATTGAAAATTATATGTTATTTATTGCTTTGGGCAATTATCATGAAATTGATGATGCAACCAATATTCAATCATGCAACTGGTCATCTGTAGCAGGTGTATATGTAAATCAAACGAAGAGTAATATATCTTTTTATTTAACTGATGCTTTTGAGAGTAAATCATCTAATAATGATGGTTATATTATTGTGGCTAATAATGAAATTAAGACTTTGGTTCATGGTTTTGATACGAGTAGTGCTATTTTATTAGAGCCTAATGAGGCGATTATTATTGTACGTTATTTAGATACGCTAATTACAGGTTCACCAATGGCGCCTGTTACAAAGTTAAATGTTGGAATGAAGGCTTATATTGATGAGGAAGTTGCATTGACAGATGAGCAAAAAGCGCAAAATATTATCGCTGCAATTGAAAATCTTCCTTTGGATATTACACTGGCAAATGAAACAACAATCAACGATATTAAGAATCAATATGATAGTTTAAGCGATGAGGCAAAACTGCTTGTTACCAATTATCAAAAATTAGAAGAGGCAATATATCAAATAAACCAATTAAAAACACAACTTACCAATAAAAAACAAGAGGCTATCAGTGAATTAAATGATTATTTAAATCTTGACAATTATAGTAGTGTGAATCAAAATTTGATTACTACATATATAAACACGATGATTAACCAAATCAATGATGCACAGTCTTTTGATTCAATTGATGAACTTGTTATAGAGGCAAAGCATAAATTAGATGAATTTTTGACAATAGAAGAAGAGTTACTAGCATATAAAGAAGAAAGTATTGAGGATTTAGAAGCTACAATTGATGTATCGCTTTATTCTGAAGAAAATAAGCAAAAGATTCATACTTTGTTAGAAGAAGCAAAAAGTCTCATTTATAATGAGGCTAAAAGTAATGATGAAGTTGATAAAATTGTAGAAGAAGCATTAAAAGATATAGATAATATTTTAACAATTGAAGAAGAAGAAGCATTCCTTCAACAAGTAAAGCAAGAATATATTCAAAAAATTGATGATTTAATTGCTTCTTTCACCGATGTTACTGATGCGGAAAGACAAGAATTGATAAAAGATGGTGAAAGTTTTAAAGTCCAGATTCGTAATGCTACTAAACAAAGTGATATTGCATATATTTGGACAAGAGCGCAAGATACAATCCATTTATATTTTGAAAATGTCGAAAAAGCTCGTCAACATGCTATAGATGAAATATATACTTATATTCAACAATTATCATATGGAGAAAAAGAACTCATATATATACAAACTCTTGCAGCAGAACAAGAAGAATTAGTCAATAAAATGGCTTCTATTGAAGAAATTAAAAAAGTTTCAGGTGAATTTATCACTTTAATCAATCAGCTTCATGAAGAATTGGTTGATACAAAAACTACAGTTTGCAAAGAGTTAGATTCTTTAATCAAGTCTTGGTATACAGATAGTCAAAAAGAATATCTAACTGTTATGATTGATGATGCCAAAAATCAAATCATGCTTGCGGGAAATCAAGAAGAAGTAAATATATATAAAGATAGTTGTATACAAGAGGCTACACAATATATTGAACAATTGACCAAGACTATGGATGAGGCAAAAGAATATTTAAATTCACTCAATGCCGATAAAGCGAATATAAAACAACTGATCTATCAGTATAATCAAGCAATTGCCCAATCTAAAACAACTGAAGAAGTCCAAGCGTTAAGGGATGCTTTTGACAAAGCGTATTTAAAATTAATGATTGAAAATATCAAAGAAGATATCAATCAGTTTGTCAGTCATTTGGATTATAATGATAAGGAAAAAGAATTAGTGAAGACTAAAAAAGAAGCCTTATTTATCAGTATTGAAAAATTAAATGATATAAAAGAAGTTGAACTAGAAGTTACTACATTCAAAAACGAAATTCAAAATCATCACCAAGCTTTGTTAGAAGCGATTACTTTGGCAACAAATACTATTCAAAATGCCAATTCATCAACAGATGAGGCAAAAGAGTATTGTGAACAAATGTTAAAAGATATTAAGAAAGCTGGTTCTTTGGCTGAAATTGAAATAATCATGGCAGACTTTGATCAAACATTAACAAATTTGAATAATAAGGCTTCAAATTGTACATGTAATGATGCTTCCTTTATCTATATTTTCCTTTCTATTCTTTTTGCAACTTCTTTAGTTATATTTAGAAAAAAACATTAAAAAATCAAAGGGACTATTGTTATAAATAGTCTCTTTTTTCTTTATGTATGTTGCTTTATTTTTATTCTTTTATACATTTTATGATATAATAACAACGATAAAAGTAAGCATTTTTGGTTATACTGATATATCATAAAAATCAAGTTATTATTTGATTGAAAGGATTTATAATGCGATTAGATAAATACTTAGTAAATTGTTATATAGGAAGTAGAAAAGAAGTAAGAGAAATTATTAAGCAAAAAAGAATTATCGTTAATGGAAAGGTAGTATCTAATAATGAGTATAATATTTTAGAAAAATATGATCAAGTGTTGTTAGATGATAAACCACTTATGTATAAAGAAAATTACTATTTTTTATTAAATAAACCAGCAGGATATGTAACATCGACAACAGATGATACCAATCAGACCGTGATGATGCTTCTTGATACGTTACCTTCAAAATTAGTTCAAAAACTGTTTCCTGTTGGTCGATTAGATAAAGATACGGAAGGTCTTCTTATCATAACAACAGATGGTAAACTGAGTCATTTTGTTACTTCTCCAACAAGCAATATTCAAAAAACCTATTATATTGAATTTGAAGGTGTCCTCAATGATAGGGCTAGCAAGATGATGAAAGAGGGGTTGGTAGATGAAAAAGGTACGCAATTTAAACCTGCCACTTTGTATAATGTGAGTGAAACTAGTTGTTATTTAACAATTAGTGAAGGCAAATACCACCAAGTAAAAAGAATGATGCATCTAGTAGGGGGAGTTGTTACTTATTTGAAAAGGATTAAGATTGCAAATATCGTATTACCAGAAGAACTCAAAATAGGATCATATATAGAAATATCACAACATGATATCTATCAACTCATTCATTTTAATTGTAAAAAGAAAGGATTTTAAAAGATGAAATATATTTTATTTGATTTAGATGGCACCTTATTACCAATGGATCAAGAGGAGTTTACGCAAAATTATTTTAAATATTTAGCCCAAACGCTTAAAAAATATGGATATGATCGTAAACAATTGATTGATGCCATTTGGCAAGGTACAGCCTCGATGATTAAAAATGATGGTTTGCAAACCAATGAAGAAGTTTTTTGGAAAACTTTTGCGAGTATTTTTGGGGATAAAGTTTATCGCGATCAAATTCTTTTTGAGCAATTTTATCAAACCGAATTTAATGAAATAAAACATAGTTGTGGTTTTGATCCAAATGTTCAAATAGTTATTCGGAAACTAAAAGAATTGGGTTACAAACTAGTGGTTGCTACGAATCCTATTTTTCCATCAATTGCGCAAGAAAGTCGCATAAGATGGGCAGGATTAGATGAACATGATTTTGAATTTTACACGACATATGAAAATATGCATTATTGTAAACCCAATCCTAAATATTATTTAGAAATTATTGAAAAACTGAATTGTCAAGCAAGTGATTGTTTAATGGTTGGTAATGATGTATGTGAAGATATGATCGCTAGTAAAATAGGTATGCAAGTTTTTCTTTTGACAAATCATCTTATTAATAAAAACAATTTAGATCTTTCTATTTATCCAAAAGGTGATTTTTTGGATTTATTAAGATATATAGAAAAAAATAAAACATCTATTTGATAGATGTTTTATTTTGTATAAAATATTTTGGATGGTTAAAAATATCAGAAAAAAGATAACTTTCTAAATATTTTTTTACAAATTTATAATTGAATTGTATCTTTTTCTTTTTAATAAGAATTAAAATACGATCTATTTTAGCATAAAAAAGCATAATATCATCATTTTTTATATTTGTTGCATTTACTTTTTCAACTGAACCAAAATGATTTTCCCAAATAATTGTAATTAAATAGTTCATATGTTGTTCTAAATCAAAATGTTTGTGATTGTTGATAATTGCAAATAATTCTTCATCAAATGATGATGCTTTTTTTTGATAGGATTGTTTCAATTGTTTTTCCTTTTTAGAAAGAGGAACCGGATCGAAAACTTTATGACTTAAAGGATTGCATCTTAAAATACGATATCCAGTTAAAAAAGAAGCTTTAATGAAATTAAATTTTGTAAAGCATTCCAAACCATAATTAGAACAACTTGGCAGATGTCTACATCGATGTGGTCGATCTTTATCTTTTTGATATAATTGAATGCATTTGATAGCCCATTTATTGAATAGCATATGAATCACCTCTTTTATTATAACAAAAAATAATATTTTTTTATAATAAGTAGCGTATAAATTAGTAAAATTTAACAAAAATAATAATATGTTAAAATACTTTATTATTTTTATTATTATTTTAGTTGTTCTTGATTTAATTTTACTCATTCCAATTGAAGCAAGAATTGTCAAAAGAATAGAAAAACCTTTATTATTAAAAGTTTTAGTTTTCAAAAAAACGATTTTTCAAATGGAATTAAAAAAAAAGGCTAAACCTAAGCAGAAAAGTTCATTTCAATTTAAGATATCATATCTTTTTGAAAATGATTTGAACATTATTTTAAAAGATTTAAAAGAAGAAAACTTCTTTGTTTATCTTCTTTTAGAATTTGCTAAAATTAAAAAGGTAACTTTTATTCCTACTTTTAATAGTTCTAATCCTATTATGATGCCATATTTAGGTTTTTTGGATTGGTTTATTATATCAAATATTAAAAATTATATTGATCATACTTTTCATGTGGTAAAAGATGACTATTATCAAATTGTATTGTTACAAGATGAAAATCAAGGGATTAATTTTGAGGTTTACGCAACTGTAACACTACTAGAAATGCTTTTTGCAATCATCAAGAATTTTAAAGTATTTTTAAAATTATTCAAAAAGAAGGAGAAAAATTATGAATAATATCATTCAGTTATTAGATATTTCAGTTGATAAGATTAAATCAATGGTTGATGTCAATGTTGTAATGGGGAAAATGATGACGTATAATAATGTTTCCGTCATTCCCATTTCTAAAGTCAAATGCGGATTTATCAGTGGTGGTGTTGATCAAAAAGAAAATCAAGAAACGAAGAAAAATCCCTTCGGTGGAGCTAGCGGTGGTACTATGACGCTTACTCCTATTGCTTTTTTGGTTATATTAGAAAATGACGCAAAAGTTCTTCATCTTGATGAGCATTCTCACATTTTAGAAAATTTAATTGATTTAATTCCTGATACTATAAATAAGTTTGCATCTTTGATTAAAAAAGATAATCATGCATAAGGTAAATGGAGAAAAGACTTAGTAAAATGATCCTCATTACTAAGTCTTTTCATTTAGATATATCATAGATTGTTTGACTAAAGTGTTTAAGTAGTGTATAATATGAATAAATAGATAATGAGATTGGAGTATATATGACCAAAGTAGTAGTAATTGGAGCAGGTCCAGCAGGTATTATGGCCTCTATTTGTTTGAAAGAAAAATTAAAGGATAGGATTGAAGTAATCTTATTAGAAAAGAAAAATCAAATTGGTAAAAAGCTTTTAGCAAGTGGAAATGGCAAGTGTAATTTAAGTAGTGCTCAAGTTTTACAAAAACATATCTATAACAACAAGTTTGCAACTCATGTTTTTAGTCAATATTCCAACCAAAATTTAAAGCAAACGTTGTTCAATCTAGGGCTTTTTACCAAAGAAGATTTGCATTTGAGAACCTATCCAATCACAGAATCGGCTAAAACTGTTGTAGAACTTTTTAAGATGCAATTAGAAAGGCATCATGTAAAAGTTTATGAAAATACAGAAGTAATAAAAGTAGAAAAAACAAAGAAACAAACATATCAAATCTATACTACGCATAAGGATAGATTGACCTTGATGTGTGATTATATTATTTTTGCAACAGGAGGAAAATCAACGCCTAAACTTGGCTCAAATGGTGAAGGATATGAACTGTTGTCTACTATGCATATTGATATTACTCCATTAAGACCAGGTTTAGTAGGTTTAATGGTGGAAAAAAAAGCGATTCAAGGGTTAGATGGACTTAGACAAAAGGCAAAAGTGAGTTTATACGAAGGAACCAAAGAAGTATTCTCAGAAGATGGGGAAGTTCAATTTAAAAAAGATGGGTTAAGTGGAATTGTAATAATGAATGCATCTAGTATAATAGCTAGAAGTCAACAAAAATTGACTTTAAAATTAGATTTGTTACCTTTGATTGAAGAAAAAAAATTAAATGAACTTTTAGATAATCTTAAAACAATGAATCGACAAATGAGTATGAAAGAATTATCCTTTGGCTTTTTGCCAGTGCCACTAGCTCAAAAAATTTTGACAGATTTAGAAAAAGAAAACAAGTTGACAACTAGGACTCTTGCAAGTAGAGTGAAAAATTATTTTGTAAATATTATTGGTGATTATGGGTTTGATGCATCTCAAGTAACAATAGGGGGAGTAAACATTGAAGAAATAACTGAAAAGTTTGAATTAAAAAAAATGATAAATACCTATGCAATTGGGGAGTTATTAGATGTTGATGGTTTGTGTGGTGGTTATAATATTCATTTTGCTATCGCATCGGGTGTAATGGTGGCAAATTCAATTTATGAAAAGGAAATGGGGAAAAATGAAAAAGAAAAATAATCCAAAATTATTAGAAATGACAAAAGTAAAAGTTGATATGATTAATAGAATGGTTGATTTACTTGATGATGCTATTATGAGTTGCTATTATGGTATGATTGATGAAGAAAAGGAAAATACAGCAATAACGAATTATAATAAAGAAAAAGGAAGATTGAATTATTATGAATGTTTACTTGCTGTAATCGATTATTTTTTAAATGATGTTCCTTTAAGGGTTGATGATGATGTAAAAAATAAGATTGATGAATGTTTAGAGGCGTTTAAATTAGATGTAGAAGAAAATGGTATAAATAGTGAAGAAATTAGAAGAGCGTTTTTGCTTTTAGATATTAAAGGTTTTAAAAATTTGAATTTTCCACTAGATTTGATTACACCAGATGCTATCGGCATTTTAATTGCTAATTTAGTAAATGCCTTTTTTAGTAAAACAGATAGCATTGAGATGCTTGATTTTAACTTTGGAGTTGGCAATTTAGCTTATACATTGGTAAACTATAGTGATCCGTTTATTCAATTACTAGGCATTGAAAATCATATGCTTTTTACAAAGGTAGCTGTTGCTAAAGCCAATATGATGACGCAAGATGTGAATATATATTATGAAGATGCTCTTGCATATTTACCATCACATATTGATTTAATTGTCAGTGATCTAGCATGTTATGATTATGAAAATAAAGCCTATCATTCTAGTTTATATGATAAAGGAGTTAGGTATTTTCCTTATCTTGCGATAGAGCATTTTTTGAAAATTCCTAATCAGCATTTTCAAATATATCTCATTGAAAATAACTTTTTTTCTAAATCAGGTAGCAATGAATTTTATCATATGATGGAAAACTATGGTCATATTGATGCTTTAATTACGCTTCCTAGTAGTTTCTTTCAAAATAAAGAGGATGCGAAATCTCTCATTGTTATTTCTAATCGACCATTAAAAGAGGTTGAAACAAATATTTTTATGTTGCCGGAATTATCAGAAAAAGAAAAATTTATTGCTCAAATTGAAACTATTCAAGCATTTTTACAACAAAGAAAAGGAGAACTAAAATGATTTTTCGAAATGCCAAATTAGAAGACTTAAAATTAATTTGTGAATTATGGAATGAAGTTGTCACAGAAGAATATTTTCTAAAAACCATGTCTGTTGATGCGTATGAAGAAAAACTTTTGAATAATCCTGATTTCTCATATGATTCAACTTTTGTTGTTTATGATGAAGAGAATATGCTAATTGCTTTTGCCATTGGATATTTACGAAAGCAATATATAGATAATTTAGAAGTTGCAGGAATTGTAAATGCAATTATTGTAAAAAAAGAATATCGACGTCAAGGCATAGGGTCTAAACTATTAACAAAATTAGAAACGTATTTTAAACATATGGGTAGAAAAAAGATTGCGGTAGCCTATTTTCTTCCCTCTTGTTATGCTTGGTATATTCCTCATACTGATAATCATGATCACCCTTGTGCACCTGGGATTAGAATTAATTCTAATGAATACTTCTTTTATTTACATCGGGGTTATGAACCTTATAATTATCAAGATGCTTTTCATTTAAATCTTGTTGACTATGAAATTAGTGATAAAATTAAAGAAATTCTCAATAATAATGAAAAAGAAGGCATTCAAATTGAAATCTATCAGCCACATAAGCATTATGGGTTAGAGGAGTTTTGTCAAAAATTGAACATTTATGATTTTGAAAAAGTAATTAAAGAAAATTTAGAATTAGAAAAACCATATCCATTTTTGGTAGTTAGCAAAAATAATCAAATTGTAGGATGGACTGGTGCGATGTGGAATGAAGAAAGTGGTCGTGGTCATTTTGATGGTATTGCTATTTTGGAAGAGGTTAGAGGAAAAGGATTAGGACAAGCTTTATTCTCTATGCTTGCATATTATAATAAAATGCATGGTGCTAAATTTATGACTTTTTATACAGGGTTACATAATTATGCTAGATATATATATATGAAAGCTGGTTTCAAAATAGTGATGTCTTATGCTAGTATGGGTAAGACTTTCAAATAAGTAGAAGTAACGGTTGTTTATTTTTATAAACATCCTTGCTTCTTTTTCTTTGAAAGTGTATATTTTAATATCAATTATTCCAATAGATGCATAAACTAAAATGAGTAGGTGAAAGAATGGACAAACAAATAGAAACGCCATTATATCAAATATATTATAAATATCATGGAGTTGTAAAAAAGGTTCAAGTCAAAGATGAATCAAAAAATATTTCTGGAAGTATCAAAGATAGGCCAGCAAGAATGATTATTGAGGATGCTTATCAAAAAGGACTCATTCATCAAGATACAACCATTTGTGAGGTCACAAGTGGCAATATGGGAATTGCTCTTGCAACAATTGCTAAAGATTATGGTAATCCGGTTATTATTTGTATGCCTCAATTTATGAGTCAAGAGCGTAAAGAAATTTTAAATCGTTTAGGAGTAAAATTAATTCTAACCAATTCTTTTGAAGAAGCTTTTCAGATTGCTGAAAAATTAGCGGTTGAACAACAGGTATTTCTTACTAAACAATTTGAAAATCCTAATAATGCCAAAGCGTATATTGCATTTTGTAAAGAATTAGAAAAAAAGACAACTGAATTTCCAGCTGTGATTGCAGGAGTAGGAACAGGAGGAACCATTAACGGAATTGGTCATTATTTGAAAGAAAAATATCAAACGAAAGTGTATGCTTTAGAACCGCTTCAGACCTTAATTTTATCAACTGGCATCAGTCATGGACATCACCGAATAGAAGGTTTATCTGATGGCTTTGTACCAGATTTATATCCAAAAGATATTGTTGATCAAATAATTAGTGTTGATGATAATGATGCAATATGTATGGCCCAAAAATTAAAACAAAAATTAGGACTCAATGTAGGTATTTCCAGTGGTGCTAATTTTATAGGTGCTGTTATGAGTGATGTGGATGGAATCATTACCGTTTTCCCTGATGATGATACGAAATATTATTCTACTGATTTGATGAATGTTGAGTTAAATAGTAAACTAGTAGATGAAATTGAACTTTTATATTTTGAGGTAATTTAAGAAAATAAAAAGCATATTAAACTAAATCAAATAGTTTAATATGCTTTTTTAAATTTAAATAATTTTAACGATTTTGTCAAGGCGTTTATTGATAGCCTCTAATTCTTCTTTAATACTAGGAGTGAGGATTGCTTCTTCGTCTTTAATTCCGGCAATATAATCAATGCTTACATTAAATAGCAATGATAGTTTTATTAAAACACTAATTGTTGGTTCACTGATACCTGATTCATAGCGAGTAAGGGTACGCTCATTAATGTCTAGTTTATCAGCAAGTTCTTTTTTCCCCATATCATGGTCGATACGTAAATCTTTAATTCTTTTATTCCAACTCATATTGCCACCTTTGACCTCTTTTTCTTCATTATACCCTATTTTGTCTATAATTATGCAAAAGCGGACAAAATAGGTATTTTTTAAAAGAAAAGGACAAATTTGTCAATTTGCAAAATACAATAAAAAAACCAAATATATGAGTCATATTAGATAAAATGAAAAAGAATTTACTCTAAATTGACGAATAGTTAAAAAAATGTTATAATACAAAATATATGGTACATAGTAGGTAAAAGATGAATATGCAAAAAGTAATTTTAAAAAAAGATGAAGAACAAAGAATTCAAAATGGTCATCCTTGGATTTTTTCTAATGAAGTTTTCTCAATTGAGGGTAAAATACAATCAGGGAAACTTTGTGATGTTTATACTTATACTGGAACTTTTCTAGGTAGAGGTTTTCTAAATACCGCAAGCAAAATTATGGTAAGAATGTTATCATTTGAAAAAATTGAAATTACAGAAGAATTTTTTGTAGAAAGAATTAATCTAGCAAATGATTTTCGAAAACAAATGGGTTTATCCGATAATTATCGCGTTGTATTTAGTGAGGCTGATGGGCTACCAGGTTTAATTGTAGATAAATACGGAGAGTATTTATCAGTTCAATTTTTATCACTTGGGATGGATATGCATAAGCAGATGATTGTGCATGCTTTAGTAAAAATCTTTTCACCTAAAGGAATAATGGAACGAAGTGATAGTGCTGTTCGAAAAAAAGAGGGATTAGAAGAATACAAAGGTATGATATATCATGCTCCTTTTCAGCCTAAGGTAGTAATTGAAGAAAATGGTGTGCGGTTAATGGTTGATTTGGAAAATGGTCAAAAAACAGGATATTTTTTAGACCAAAAATGGAATAGGGCCGCATTAAAATATTATGTCAAAGATCGCATCGTTCTTGATTGTTTTTCTCATACAGGAAGTTTTGCTATGCATGCTTTGAAATATGGAGCGAAAAAAAGTGTTGCGGTAGATATTAGTCAAAAAGCTTGTGATGATATTTTAACAAATGCCAATCTCAATCATTTTACAAATATTGAAGTTGTGTGTGAAGATGTGTTTGATTTTTTGCGAGATAGTAAAAATCAAAATCAATTTGATGTAATCATACTTGATCCACCCGCATTTACTAAATCAAAAGATACGGTTAAAAAAGCTTATAGTGGGTATAAAGAAATTAATTTAAGTGCGTTAAAAGCAATCAAATCAGGTGGAATTTTATTCACTTTTTCTTGCTCTAATCATATGACACCTGCTTTATTTTTACAGATGTTAGAAGAAGCAAGTTTGGATGCAAAACGAATCGTTCAAATGCTTGATTTTCGTATTCAATCACCCGATCATCCAGTTAGAATTGATAGTGAAGAATCATTATATCTAAAATGTGTCATTTTAAGAGTGTTATAAAAATACGATATATAAAAGGAGGAGCAATTTGGAAATCTATAGCGGTTGTGAAAATACCTTTATTATATGTATGTATCAAAGTCAAAAAGATCATGCTGCTTATGCACAAATGGTTTGTAAAAATAAAATAGATGGTTTTATGATGGTCAAGACGACACCCTTAGAAATGGTTTTATATAATCAAGATGGTAGTTTAGCTTCTATGTGTGGAAATGGTATAAGATGCTTTATTGAATACTGTTATCGTCATCATATTATTCAAGAAGAAGAGAATATGGTTCTCACACCAAGTGGTAGAATAGATACTAAAATAGTAAATCTATCACCATTTATGGTTTACGTAAGAATGAATGAGCCAATCTTCACATATATTGATAATAGAATATATCTTGATGAACCTATTGTTGTGAACAATCATATATATAAAATTAGTCTTGTGCATACTGGTGTGTGGCATGGAATCATTCTTCCTGATGATTTTAAACAAGCATTAGAAGATGCACCTTTGATTAGAAATCTACCACTTTTTAAAGAATATTTAAATTTAGATATTATAATGATTACAAATGATATATATGTTAAAACATATGAAAGAGGCGTCGGTTTTACCAAAGCGTGTGGAACAGGTGTAATGGCAAGTTTTGTAATTTTAGAAAAACTAAAATTATTAACGTGTAATCAAATAGCAGTTCGAACAGATGGTGGCTATATTGAAGCAGGGAGGAATGAAAAAGGGTTATATATTTTAGGTCCATCAAGATATGTAAGTAGTTATAAAGATGGAGAATAAAAGATATGGTAACTTTAGACGTTATTCGTCAAATTCATGATTTTATTTGGGGGATGCCCCTTATTTGTTTAATCATTATAGTTGGTGTATGGCTAACAATAAAATTAAAAGGTCTCCAAGTTACAAAACTTAAGAAGGCCTTTTCTTTTATGTTAAAAGAAGAAGAAGGACAAAAAGGAGAAGTGAGCACTTTTCAGGCTTTGTGCATTTCGATGTCAGCAACTATTGGGACAGGTAATATTACTGCTGTAGCATCAGCTATTACAATTGGAGGTCCAGGAGCGCTACTTTGGATGATTATTACTGCCTTTTTTGGAATGGCTACCAAATATGCGGAAGGTTTTTTGGCGGTTAAATACCGTAAAATTGAAAATGATCGAATAATTGGGGGTCCTTATGCTTATATTGAATATGGATTAGGGGCGAAGTGGAAACCGCTTGCGAAAGCCTTTGCTATCTTCGGTATGTTTGCTTCCATCTTGGGTCTTGGTACTCTTACACAAATTAATGGAATTGTTGATGCTACGCAAAATGTTTTTGATAAGGAAAGTTTACATCTTCTATCAATAGGTAAGATAAATCTATCATGGTGTTCTTTGATTGCGGGAGCGCTGATTGCTATTTTTTCTGCATTAGTGTTAATTGGAGGAGTGAAGAGAATTGGTAGAGTATGTGAATGGATTGTTCCTATTATGGCTCTTACCTATATTGCTATTTGTCTTTTATTGATATGTTGTAATATCAAAGAAGTTCCCCTAGCAATACGGTCAATTGTTCAAATGGCCTTTTCTAATCAAGCACTTGCAGGAGGAATTACGGGAATCACAATCAGAAATGTCATTCAACAAGGAGTAGCCAAAGGAATTTTTACCAATGAAGCAGGTCTTGGTAGTGCTCCGATTGCTACGGCAACCGTTAAATCTAACGATCCTATACGGCAAGGGTTAGTTGCTATGACATCAACTTTTTTTGGCACTGTAATCATATGTAGTCTTACAGGACTTTGCGTTGTCCTTACTGGTGCTTGGAAAGAAAACTTAATGGGGATTTCAATTGCTGATTATGCCTTTACCAAAGGGCTTCCTTTTCCTAGTATCGTTTGTTCTTTGTTAATTTTATTGTGTATAATCTGTTTTGCTTTTACGACCATTATTGGTTGGAATCTATATGGAGTAAAGTGTCTGGATTATTTGACTAAGGGAAATGTGAAAATTCAAAGGATTTATAATTGGTTATATATTTTAATGGTCTTTATAGGTGCATTTTTAAAAATAGATTTGATTTGGAATTTGGCGGAAATTATAAATGCCTTAATGGCAATTCCTAACTTAATTGCTATTTTATTTTTAACAAATGATATTGCTAAAGATACTAACCTATATTTTAAATAATGCCATCAATGGATAGAAAAGAACAAGTAACAAAAAAAGAAGCAATGGGTATTTGCTTCTTTTTAAATATCAAATAAAATTGATATCAATTTAGTAGTTAGTATGCTTACACCAATTCCAAATAAACTTCCGGTTAAAATTCTTCTTAAGTTATTGCTTTCTATATCGAAAAAATATTGCAAAGATCCATCAATAATAAGTGGCAATATGAAAGTAATACAAATTATCATACTATATATGATGGGAAGAGAAATTATTTTTTTTCGCAAATGTGTTAAATTCAAACATATCATTCCTAAAATATAGAACAATAACATACACGTACAACGCCAACAAAGCGGAAAAACAAAATTTCCTATTGCTAATGCGGAATTTTTATTTCGATTACAAAGAGGAACTTTGCCAATGATAGCAAAAGAAAATTGTAACTCTTTAGGTAGGAAGGATTGGAGTGCAATCATCATAATAATAAAAATACTAAATGATAGAATAATAGAAGATAGAATACATATTTTTTTCTTATTCAATGTAAAATCTTAATTTTAATAGGCTGTTTCTAAATAAGATACAATGATAACCGCATAGCAAATAGAAACAACGATATTAAAAATAACTCCAATCAATGCTCCGATTCCACAAGATTTAGCTTTTCTAGGAGTTTCTCCTTTCCAAACTAAGAAAAGAATGAGCCCAACAATAGGGAAGAAAAAAGAAAGAATTCCAAAACCTACACTAGATGAATCAGCTTTTTGATTATTTGGTGTAGCATTCATATTATTTTGATTATAGTATGAGTAATCACTATTTGTTGTTGTCACTTGACTGCTTTCTTCATTTTCTGGATTTGTTTCTTCAATTTTATTCCCACATACGGGGCAAAATTTTGCATCATCTTCTAATAATTGATTACAGTGATTGCATTTTTTCATATTTAATCTCCTTTTAAATAAAAATAATTTATTCAATTATATCATAACTATGAATAAAATGCAAGAAAATATAAAAAAAAGTGAAGTTAACAAATTGGGTTAATTTCACTTTTTCATAGTTAGATTTATCGATAATGAATTTTTCCGATTATTAGTATGATAATAATGGCTACAACTATGTAAAATACAGAGCCTATCAATGAGCCCCATCCACAAGATTTTGACTTTAATGGTTTTTTAGTTTGCCAAACTAAATAAAAAATATATCCTAAAATTGGTAGAAAAAAACTTAAAATCCAAAATCCCCAATTTAATTTTTGATCAGAAACTTTTGTCGTTTTAGTTTTTTTATTGTCATCTTGTTTGGCGATTTCTGTTGTTTTGATATTGTTTTCTTCCATAATTAACACCTCTTAATCTAATTATATCATATTTTTTCTAAAATGCAAAACAAATGACAAAAGCGTTTGAATAAATTAGCATAATATTTTTTAAAATTTAGAAGATATGGTAAAATATTGTTAAATAAAATTAGGAGAAAGAATACAATGATTAATTTAAAGAATGATTACTGTTATATTGCACATCCGAGAATAATGGAAAAATTGAATCAAAATCTCGATAATACCTATGTTGGCTATGGATTAGATGAACATACCAAAAAAGCTTCTGATTTAATCAAAAATGTTTTTAAATGTAAAAAAGCAGATGTTCATTTTTTAACTGGTGGTACAATTACAAATAAAATTTTAATTGCACATTGTTTAAAACCATTTGAAGCTGTGATATCGGCGGATAATGGTCATATTCATGTTCATGAAACTGGCGCAATTGAGGCAACAGGTCATAAGGTTTTAGTCGTAAATAATAGTGATGGTAAAGTAAAAGCAGACGATGTTGAACAAATTGTTGTCAAACATACGGATGAACATATGGTGAGACCTAAAATGTTATATATATCTAATCCTACTGAATATGGCACGATTTATAGTTTAGCAGAATTAAAGGAACTATATACTATTTGTAAAAAACTGAATATGTATCTGTATGTTGATGGAGCTAGATTAGCTTGTGCTTTGATGGCGAATGAGAATACTATTCAGGCAAGCGATTTGGCTAAATATGTAGATGCATTTTATATTGGTGGTACAAAAAATGGTTTAATGATGGGAGAGGCTCTTGTCATTGTTAATGATTGTTTAAAAGAAGAATTTAGATATACTCAAAAACATTTTGGCGGATTGCTAGCAAAAGGTTTTTTATGCGGTTTACAATTTGAGGCTTTATTTGAAAACAATTTATTTTTTGAAATTGGTGCTTATCAAAATAATTTAGCCAACCTTTTAACAGAAGGATTCAAACAATTAGGTATTCAATTTTTTACTCAAACAAGAACAAATCAAGTATTTATTACGATAGAGAATGATATCGTTGAACAATTAAGCAAATATGTTATGTTTGATATATGGGAAAGAGGTTCTAATCAAACTACAATTCGATTCGTGACGCATTATAAATTAGAAGTATCTCAGGTGAATGAAGTGATTCATCTTTTAGAAGTTTTAACCAAAGCGAGAAATTAGATGTTAAAAATTGGTAATGTAAGTTTAAAAAATAATATTATTCTTGCTCCAATGGCAGGAGTATCAACATCTAGTTATCGTAATATCTGTTTAGAGCATCAAGCAGGTTTAGTATGTACGGAAATGATTAGTGACAAAGGACTTGCTTATGAAAATGCTAAAACTTTACAAATGATTCAAATAAAAGAAAATGAGCATCCGATTTCAATGCAAATATTTGGTTCCGATTATAAAACAATTACAGCCTCGGCTATACAAATGTCAAAACTTTCTCCTATTGATATTCTAGATGTAAATATGGGATGTCCCGTTCATAAGGTTGTGAAAAGCCAAGCAGGTTCAGCCTTATTAAAGGAACCACAAAAAATCTATGACATTGTTAAATCGTTAAAGGAAAATGTATCTATTCCAATAACCATTAAAATTAGAGCAGGATGGGATAATTATTCAATTAATTGTGATAAAGTGGCCAGTCTTGCTTGTAAAGCAGGAGTGGATGCAATTACAATTCATGGTCGAACTCGTTCGCAGTTATATACTGGTAGTGTGAATTTGGATTATATAAAAATGGTCAAAGAAGCGTCAAATGTTCCTGTTATAGGAAATGGTGATATTAAAGATATCTCTACTGCCATTAAAATGTTTCAACAAGGGGTAGATGGAATTATGATTGGACGTTCAGCAATGGGAAATCCTTTTATTTTTGATCAATTAGTGACATATTTTACTGAAGGCAAAATCATTGACCCACCATCAAAAGAAGAAGTAATTCAAACCCTTTTAGATCATGCACAAAGATTAATGGCTGATAAAGGAGAACATCTAGCAATGATTGAAATGCGATCCCATGCGGGATGGTATCTTAAACTAATTCCTCAATCAAAACAATATAAAAGTGCAATTGTTGGGATTCAAACTTATCAAGAATTAGAAAAAATCTGTTGGTGTATATTGAATAATTAAAAACATATAAGCAACCCTTATATGTTTTTAATTTGATAAAAAAAAACAATAATTTGGCAAAGATGAATAGTATAATAAAATAAGAAAGTAAAAAATACATATAAAGAAAGAATAATAAAGATATATAGAATATGTAAAAATATAGTTTATCTAAAAGGAATAACATTTAAAAAATTGATGAATGTGTTTCTCCTACTAGATATGTATCTTAGGAATATTTAGAAAATATAATTATATGTTTTCTTTTGTATGTTTTAAAAATAAAAAATCCTTATTTGGTATTAAACTAAACAAGGACTTATATCAATTTTATTTTAGACAATTCATTCTTCAATTGATGTTGAATTACCATTGTACCAATCATTTTTAGTATTTTTTAATAAAGCATCGATAATTACATCGGGTAATTTTTCGTTGGGAATTTTTTCAATATTTTGAATTGCAATGCCATATTTTTTAATAATTTGAGTTAGGTTATTCATATTTTGATTGTTCTTAATTGTTTTTAATTTCGTAATCTTATGGTAAGGGGTATTGTTAATAAACCCCGTTAAATGTGTATCTAAAGTTGGATTAGAAATCATAAAAATAGTGTTGATCAGATAAATTTTACGATCTTTATTATCTAAAAAGAAAGGTTTTTTGAAAAGAGTTTTAAAAAAATTTTGGATACTTTGATGGGCACTATTAAAATTTTTAAGAAAAATTAAACTCATGGGATATTTAATTAGGTGTTCAGATAAAATACCCCCTTGTTCAAAGCCGACATATCCTTTGCTTGAACCAATTAAATTATTTAACATTGTTATATCGTGAAAATTTTCTAAATCAATTTCTAAATACATTTCATTTTTAAATTTAAAGACTTTATTTAAATCGCTTATTAAATAATCGGGATTAAAATCATCTTCTACATATATGACACCCATATTATTTAATTTATAATTGAATTCATAGCGTTTGATAAATTTTAGATAATTGGTTTTTAATTCAGGATAATTGAGTGATAATAGTTTTAATTTTTTAAGAGATATTTTTTTTACACCAGTAGTATCTTCAATTACTTCATCAATCAATTTATCAATCGTTTTATGACTTGTTTTTTTTCTAGCTCCAACTTCATCTAAAATATCAATTGCCTTATCAGGAAAACTTTTATTAATGAGGAATAATTTTGCATTAGTTATAATTTTTTGTAAAGAATATGATGAATATTTGACTTGATGGTATTCCTCATAACTTTGTTTAATACCTTCTAAAATTTCATAAGTTTCTGCTTCATTAGGTTCATCAATATAAACGTTTTGAAATCTTCTGGTAAGAGCTTTATCTTTTTCGATAAAACGATAATATTCATCAAGTGTAGTAGAACCTATTAATTTAATATCAGAGCGAGATAAATAAGGCTTTAAGATATTGGCAATATCTAGTGATCCATCATTTGAACCAGCTCCTACAATATTATGAATTTCATCAATAAAGACAATAGCATGATGCTTTTTAATATATTCCATTGCTTTGGTAATTTTTTCTTCTAATTCACCACGATATTTTGTACCTGATACAATACTACCAAGATCTAATTGATAAATAGTTTCATTCTTTAAAATTTCTGATAGTCCTTCAATAATAGCAGTTTTACCTACTCCTGCATTTCCAATAAGTAAAGGATTATTTTTTTGTTTTTTGGACAAAATATATATAATCTTTTCGATATAATTGCTACGTTTAATAAAAGGGTGAACTTTTTTGGTTTTTGAAAGATTGGTTAAAAAAGGATAGGGTGTAATTTCTAGATCTTCTTTTTCACTAGTTCCTTCAAAAAAGTTAAATATTTCTTCAATGTCAATCATTAAGTCTTCAATGTCAAGACCTAGTTTTTCTAAAACAATTGAAGCAATACTATCTTCTTCTTTTAACATTACATAGAAAATGTGTTCATCATAAACATATTTACTACCAAGATCTTTTGCAAGTGTTTCTGAATACAAGATGATTTCTTGAAATTTTTTGGTATATGTAAGACTTTGACTATCGCTTTTTCTAAAAATAACTAAATTGTGAATAACTCTTAAAATATCATCATAGGTAATTTGTTTTTCATCTAAGAGAAAATGGCAGATGGTATCTTTTTTCTTATACATGGCAAGTAACAAATGCTCACTACCAACTAGCTTTTTATTAAGACTTCTAGCTATTTGTAAGGCATCATCAATAATTTGAATGGCATTTGTACTAAAAGTTTCAAACATGTACTCCTCCTTAAAACTTTTTTGTATTACATACAAGGTATTATATGCAAGTCTTTTAAAAGATAGACTCCTGTATTTAAACCTTGCAAAAAAACTAAAATTGTGTTACAATAATATCCAAAGAAAGAAAGGTGATTAGATGGAAAATGAAATGATAAAGATAAAGACGATAATTGTTGGAGTAAATCATACAAATGATGAAGAGTTCAATTATCAAATTCAAGAATTAGAAGCTTTATGTGAGGCTTGTGATTTAGATGTTGTTGCTTCTTTGGTACAAAATATGCCAACACTCAATAATGCAACCTATTTAGGAAGTGGAAAACTAGAAGAACTCAAAAATGTAAAGGATTTATACCAAGCTTCTCTTGTTGTCTTTTTAGAAGAATTATCACCTGTTCAACTTAGAAATATTAAAGATGTAATCGATGTTGATGTGATGGATAGAACGATGCTTATTCTAGAAATCTTTAAAAAAAGAGCGAAGACAAAAGAAGCGATTTTACAAGTGGAAATTGCCAATTTAAAATATATGTTACCAAGACTAGCAGGCTCTTATACGAATCTTTCTAGACTTGGTGGTGGTGGTAGTGGTTCAGGTGGAGCAAGAAGAGGAAGTGGAGAAACAAAATTAGAAGAAGATCGCCGTCATATTGAAAGAAGAATTACAAAAGCTGAAAAAGAATTAGCAGAAATTGTGGCTAGTAGGAAAAATGCAAGAAAAAAACGTTTGGCTAATGAAATGAAAACAGTTGCTTTTGTTGGTTATACGAATGCAGGCAAATCTTCTAGCATCAATACGTTAATCCATATGTTTCAAGGTGATAAAAAGAAGGAAGTTTTTGTCAAAAATATGTTATTTGCAACACTTGAAACTGCTACAAGAAGAATCAAATTACCGACAAATGAAGAATTTATTATTACCGATACGGTTGGTTTTGTCAGTAATTTACCTCATCATTTAATCGAGTCTTTTAAATCAACTTTAGAAGAAGTAAAGGAAGCTTCTTTAATTGTACATGTTGTTGATGCTTCAAGTCCTTATGCCAATTTGCAAATTCAAACGACTAATCAAGTTTTAACAAGTTTAGGAGTAAAGGATATTCCTATGGTTTATTTACTCAATAAATATGATTTAGTAAAGAATGACATGTTTATGCCAACTATCATCGGTGATCAAATTCGAACTTCTAATTTAGATCAGCGTGGGTTTGATGAATTGATAGCTTATATTAAAGACAAACTTTTTGATGATGTGGTAAAAGTAAAACTATTGATTCCCTATGATAAGGGGGAAATTTTCAATCTTTTAAAAGAAAAGTCAAATGTGCATGCGTTTTCTTATCATGATGATGGTATTGTAGTAGATACCATTGTAAGTAAATATTTGTATAATTTATATCATCAATATGAAATTCAGTAAGAGTCTTATGAAAATAAGATTCTTATTTTTAATTGATTGATATTTTTTTTCCATTTTGCTTTAACAAAACAGAAGAAAGTGATATAATAAATTATAAAGTGGAGTATTATACATCAAGGTCGATGAGGTAAAAAAGATGAAAAATAAAAATGAAAGAAAATATTATATTCAATCTAGAAATCTTCATTTAATGAATATTTTAGAAGAAGATTACTACGTTGAAATTGGTGTCATTGACATGAAAATATTCAATCGAATTCTAAATGATGAAAAAATCGAATTGAGTGAATTCATTGATTTAGAACTTTTGAGTGATGGAATTGGTAAGATAACAGGTGATCCTATTGCCGATGTATATTATCAATTGAATTATTTGATTAATTTAAGATTAAAAAATTCCACTTGTAAATTTTTGTTGACAGCAGGGATTATGAAATATATCGACGATTTGAAGTGTGAAAAATATGCACCAGTAGTATTAATTCCCTTTGATTTTGACTATCAACATTTAGAAATTATTAAAAATGGTGATCCAGTAATGAATTCTAAGTTGATAAAATATGCTTTGAATGATTTAAAAGAAACTTTAAACAATGAAGATAAGCGTTTTTTAGAAAACTATCAAAATCATAAAATTTCAACTGCCAAAGATATCGATGATATTTGTTTAGAACTAGCAAGGATAATGAAAACAACAGTGGAACCTATGAGTTATTTAACGATTGCTTTTGTCGAATATCCTGATTTTATTTTAGATAAAGAGTATATGTCCATTCAATCATCTATGAATGAAATGACTGAACAGATGATTTTAAATAAATACTATCAGAATATTAAAGGAGTTTTGCCAACCAATACGAATCAAAAATATGTTATTTTAAAAGCAAGCGATGGAGAGAGATTTGCGGTAGACGGACGTCTAGGTAGTGGCAAAACGTATACTATTATTAATATCATTGCCGATCAAATTGCCAAAGGAAAAAAGATTCTCTACGTTAATCAAGATTTGGATAATATCTTTGATATTGAAAAAAATTTAACATATTTGGGATTAGGAAATTATACATATAACTTGACAAAAAACTTGCGGGATATTGAAAAACCAGAACTCATCTTTGATCAAGTTGATGCTAGTAATATTTCTTACAATATTGTCAATGAAATTTTCTTGTTACCAAATGCATTGCAAAAAAGAATACATGGATTTAAAATTAACAATGTCTTTGAATATCTAGCCATAATGAAACAAAAATATCTAGATATTAGTCCTATTTTATTAGAAACTAAATTGGAATATCATGAAGCTGCATGCATTTATCATCAATTAGAAGAAATTGAAGACGCTTTAAAGGTAATTGATTTATATGCAAATAATATATGGCATAGGCTTCAAACATCTCATAATAATATTATGGTTGAAGATATTATGAAAAGAACCGAAGAATTATTTCATATTCATCAAGAATTGTATTATAAATTAAAAACTTTTATTGTAAAATATGATATTAAAATGCCCACTAGTGTTAGCGATTTATATAAATTGATTTTGCATATTTATAGTTTTGCTTCAATCAGACCTTTACCAAAGTGGAAAAAAGAAGAAGTTAGAAAAGTTGTACTCAAAGATTTAAGAGAAATCCAAGCTTTAGTAGATATGAATTATACTGTGAATAAATATTATGAAGCACATATTATGAAAGGCTATAAGGCAGGAAGAATGAAAGAAATCTTTGATATCATTGTGGCTGATCATATGGTAATAGAAGAAGATTACAAAACCCAAGATGCCATTTTTGTGAATCGTTTAATTACTTTTGATAATAAGTTAATTTTGCTTTCTAAAGAGATTGCCGATAATATTTTAAGAATGAATAATGTTAGTTTAGAACTATCAAGAATTTTTAATTTTAGTGTTTTAAATGAACAAACTTATTTATTTTTTAATAGTTTAAGTAACTTTTTATCTACAATAAAGTTTAATAGTTTAATTTTTGAAACTTATCGAACACTTCCTGCTATTTTTACTAAACATGGTGAAGAAATTTTAAAAAATTATGAAATATATCAAACAGAAAAAAATTTTCTTCCTAAATATATAAACCAAATGGAATTTTTAACTAAAGATAGTATTGAATTTGCTTTTCAGCGGAAAAATGTGGAAAAAGCTTTTCATCTTTTTATTAATCGTAAAGCTGTTAAGAAGGATCACTTAGAATTAAAAGATATAATAGGTAGAATCAAAAGATATAATGATGCAATGCAGGCAATTGAGTTGAAACTAAATGAAGTCTTCAATGTGAAAGATTTTGATGAAGAATTTATCAACACTTTTATCCATTTTTATCAATATAGTGTTAGTCTCAACATTGTACAAAAAACATATTTTCAGATATTTTTAGAAAAACTATCAAAAGAAAAAAATCCTACGAATTATGTAAAGAAAGTGAATCATCTCTTAAAAGATTTTAAAGATGAAGGGTACCGAACTACAAGTATTTGTACAACACTTCGAAACTATCATATTCATATTATCGATGGTAATATTTTTGATAAAGTTGAAAAATTGAAAATTTGGAATGAATATCTAAAAGAAGTAGATGCTTTAAAAGATGAAATAAAAGTAATTTTTAATGGTATTGCTAGCGTAACTTATGATGATATGGTAAGTTTGATAAAAATTGATAATCAATATCAAAATTTATTGACAACTTTAAATCAGAATGCGGAACGTTATAAAGAAAATTTAGGTAAATATTATAAAGGATTAGATACGATTATCAATGAAATTGGTAGAACAATTGAGCACTATGATGAATTTATCAAAATGCTTAATCATAAAACAATTTTAGATGATATTTTCAAAGAAGAGCAATTCAATTCTTTATTAGATGATACTAAAGTGTTAGATGCACTTTATTCAAAATGGAATAGTAGTTTTAGACAGTTTGCGGTATGTTTCAAAGGAAGTCAACCAGAATTGCTTACGAATAGTTTTGAAACGAATTATAAATTATTTAAACAATTTATGGATAAGACCTCTCAAATTCAACCAATTTTAAAAATCAATGAAATAACAGAAGAATTTTTAAAATATGGTTTGAAAAATTTATCAGAAGGAATTAGAAGTTGCAAATATGGAAAAAACATTTCAAAACAATTTATATATTCTGTTTTAGTTGAAAATTACAAAGAAGCGATTTCCAATTATCCTGTTTTGAATCAACCTTATCTAGAACTAGAGAAAATTAGTCAATATCAAACATTTGAAGCCGCATATTGTCAAAACAATATTAAAGAACTCATTAAAAATAGCAATGAGTTTAGAAAAAATAATGGATATTACCATAATATTGAATTCAATAATTATAATAAATTAATTCAAATGATGACCAAAACCGTTCAAGTTTTCTTTAGTGATTTGGATATTTTTAATGGTGATTTAGATTTAGATCCTTTTGATTTGGTTATTATTGATGATGTTCATTTATCAACTTCTAATAAATATGGTCGTTTATCAGAATGTCGACAAGTGATTGTTTTTGGTGACCGTCTTTTTCAAACATCCGTTTCTAATGCTTTAATGAAAAGACTTGGTGATATGTGCACAATATCTTACTATCGAAGATATGTTTTGGCTAATTCTAAATTTAATAATAATTGGGATTATACAAATCAATATATATATTCATATGATAATCGGTATAATATTGTAATGAGTGATACATTTGATGATTTTATCAAAGATATTTTTAATCGATTTAAAGCACATCCCAAACACATTATGAACATTATTGTAGCCAAAGAACAAACAAGAAGAAAGGTGTATACGTCGGTTGTCAATATCTTAATGGGTAGTTTTTCTCCAGAAGAAATCATCAATATCTTATGTTATAATATTAGAATTTTAAATGCTTTGACTGAAGGAAATCGCTATGTGAATGATGTTTTTATGTATTATGATGATTTTAAAGATTTAGAAAATTCAGTAAAAGAATTGATTTTTAAAAATTTTATCACTGCTCATAATAGTGTAGTTTTATATTTTATGAAAAATAGAATTGAAGCTGAAAATTATAATACGAAATTATCCATTCAGCGTTCAATTGGCAGAAGTATAAATAATTATGAAAAGAATAATGGCATTATTGAAATTGTAAAGAATGCAATTTTAAAAAGGGGAATAAAGGTTGAATATAGTTTTGGTGGATTTGATTTAGTTATTAGGAAAAAAAGTCCTCTTGGAATCATCATTATGGGTAAAGAAAATGAAAATATGAATACTTTTATTGATGATTATCAATATTATCATAATGAATATGAAAAACGGGGTTGGCAAGTAAAAGTGATTTATACGCTCGATTTATTTCTTTCATTTGATAAAGTAATTCATGATATTGTGAAGGAAGATGAATAAATGAAGGCAAAAGCAAATAAAAAGGAATTATCCATTATTATTAATGAAATGAAGAAACCTTCACCTAAAATAACCTATATCAAAAAAATATTAAAGCAATATCGAATAGCTGACATCAATTTGAATAGTAAATATTATCATGGTAAAACCTTACTTCATTATGCTATCGAATATAATTTGAATTGTTTAATTCAACCTTTTATTCAAAGTGGTTGTAATCCCAACATTTGTGATGACAATTATCTTTCTCCGCTTCATCTTGCGGTAATCAAGAAAAATGCCAAAGCCATTAAAATTCTTATCAAAAATGGAGCCGATATTAACATAACTGGAGAATTTGAACAAACGCCACTCCATCTAGCAACTACTTATGGAAATTTGAAATTTATGAAATTGTTAATTCATAACAATGCTGATATTATGCAAGTTGATGAGAAAAATTTATCAGTTTTAGATTACGCAAATGATGAAAAAGATTTAAAAATTATTGATTATTTGAATAAAAAAAGAAATACTCAAAAAGGAGAAGAGAAATGTTAGATTTACTTAAAGAACATATAGCATCTTTAAATTATGGATGGGTCAGTTTTGTTTTTGAAGTTTTAATTGTTATTTTTGCAATCATTGCAATTAGTATTATTTTGGTAAGACATGTTCGTTCAAAACATATTTTCATATCCTATCTTGTTACTCTTATATTACTATTGATTAGTATAATTGTAGGTACAACCATAGGTATTTATATTACTTTAATTGCTTTTATTTTATTGAGTTTTATGACAATTTTATATTACTTACCAGAATATAAAAAGTTATTTTCTAAAAAAATCGTAAGAAAACCATCAAAAGAGTTTTTATCAGATCAAGAAGTAAAAGAAGAACTAATTGAAACGTTAATTAAAGCAGCAGAACACCTCGCTAATAGAAAAATTGGTGCGATTATTACAATTGAAAAAGAACATACGTTAAACACTTTAGTTGAAGGATCAGTAAAACTTGATGCTTTGGTTACTTTTGAATTATTGGAAACCATTTTTCATCCAAACACCGCTTTACATGATGGGGCTGTCATTATTAGAGGAAACAGAATAAAATGTGCTAGTGCCTTTTATCAACCTAGTCAGAAGAAAGATATTCCTCAACATTATGGCTCAAGACATCGTGCTGCTATTGGCATTAGTGAACAAAGTGATGCATTTACTATTGTTGTATCTGAAGAAACTGGTCATATTGCTACTACCATTGGGGGGACTATTACAGGAAATGTTTCATTAGAAAGTCTTAAAACCTCACTAGATCAACAATTAATTGTTAGATAGAAAGGAAGGATATTTATGAATATGCTAGCAATTTTTACTAATTTTAGTTCAGGACAAATTGTAGCAATTATTTTGTTAACGGCTTTTATTTTAACAGTTTGGTTAGTAAAGTTTTTTTGCCTTAGTAGGATAAACATAATTGATTTATCAATTACAATTGTGCTTTTCCTTCTTTGTTTGTTTGTTGATTTGAATGAAATTTTAATTATCATTTGTATTATAGTGAATAGTCTTGATTTGGTTTATGCTTTATTAGATTTGGCATTGTATGTGTATATGAAAAATGAAATTAGTCAAAAAACAATTGACTATATTAAAAATACGGAATATGATTTTTTTATTCAAATGGATAAAAAAGAAAATATTCTAGATTGTAGCAATTCATTATTAAAACTAACTAAACTGTCTAAAAAAGAAGTTTTAAATATGAAAGGTTGGAAATTTATTTTTGATAGTTTTGATATTAAAACACTGAATAAGGAAGAATTTTCTTTAAACTATGTAGCACAATTTTTAGCCGAATTTAAAGAATGCAATAGTAAACATAAAAAATATAAGTTTCAAATGGAAGCTGAACTACAAAATCCTAATAATCTTGATGAAATTAGTATCATTAAATATGATGCAATTATTCAACCTGTTTTTTGTGGTAAAATGTTGGTGGCAAGAAATATCTTTTTCTATCAAGATAAAGTAGCAGTAATTGAAAAATTAAAAGGAATTGTTAGATCGGCTTGTACAGATTTAGAAGATGCTTATCTACAACTTGATGTAATGATGGGTTTATCAGAAGGAATTGTCATGTATTATGATTTTCAAAATAAGGTATATGTTGCAACCGAATGTATGAGACTATATACAAAAACAACAAAAAAAGAATATACTTTTGAAGAACTATTTTCTCATATTCATCCAGATGATGTACACGCATACATTGAACAAGCGGAAACTGTGAATAGTATGTCAATTACTAAAATAAAATATCGCATGCAAATTGGCGATATTTATTATCAAGTTGAAGAAGATTCTATTTATATGCGAAAAGATTATGGTCTCATTTCTATTATTAGAATTGCGGAAAAAAGTGTCACGCAAAGTATGCCTCAAAATGCTAAAATTCAAAATGATTTAGAAATTTTGAACAATCTAGCAAAGAAAGACATTACTACGACGATTGATAAAACCGATGATATTTTAAATATTGTCTTAGGAGAGAAAAAAGATGAAGAAGATTAAGGCTATTTTGTTAATGGCAGGTGCGTCAACTAGATTTCATAGTAATCGTAATAAAACAATCTATCAAATCAATCAAAAGCCATTATATTTATATAGCCTAGATTTATTTTATCAACATCCTAAAATTGCGGCAATTACAGTAGTATGCCATCAAACTATTATAGATGAAGTTTATGAAACAATCAAACAAAATTACGATTTAACAAAAATTACTTTAGTTGAAGGAGGAAAAACGAGATTAGAAAGCGTTCAAAAAGCTTTAAACAATATGGTGAGCGATGTTGTTCTCATTCATGATGCTGCAAGACCGCTCATCACCAAAGTGGATATTGACAATCTAATTGAACAAAGTAGCTTTTTTTCCTGCGGAAGTTTATATCATCCTATTTATGATACGGTTAAACAAACAACAAGTAAGGTGAAAACACTTGATCGAAATGAGTTAAAGGCTGTTTCAACGCCGCAATTTTTTACTCAACCATTATATGAAACTATCTTAAAAGCAAGTGATAATTGTAAAAATATAACAGATGAATTGCAATTATTTGAAACTAATTTTGATATTGCTTTTGTTGAAGAATCCAGAAAAAATTTAAAAGTTACCACTTTAGAGGATTTGGAGTATGTCAATTATATCTTGACTAAAAATAATATATATAAAATTGGGCATTCTTTTGATTTTCATCCATTTGCTAAGGATCGTCTTTTATATCTTGGAGGTATTTCCTTTGATGTGGGTTTTGGTTTAATGGGGCATAGTGATGCTGATGTTGTATATCATGTTGTAGCTGAAAGTATGATGGGAGCTTTAGAAATGGGAGATTTAGGAACTCTTTTTCCAGATACGGATAGGCAATATTTAAACAAAGACTCTTGTTATTTTGTAAAAGAAGTTGTTAAAAAATTAAATCAAGAAAATTTTGTTATTGAAAATATAGATATTATGATTTATTTAGAAAAACCTAATCTTAAAGAGTATAAATCTATCATGGCTAAAAATATCAAAAAGTTAACGAATTGTAATTATATTAATGTGAAGGCAACTACTCTAGAGAAAAAAGGTTTAATTGGAACTGGAGAAGGAATTGCAAGTGAAGCGGTTGTCTTAATTAAAAAAGTAATTTAAAATTACTAAAAATAGTATTTGAATAATATAATAAAATAGAAGGTGTGTATATGAAAAAATTCTTACTTCTATTTTTTATTTTTTTAATTCCTATTTTATTATTGACCATGATTGATAATTATTTTAGTAAAAAATCTGATTTGTATATTGAAAAAGAAGTAACGACGATTATTTCGGATATTTTAGCAGAATCAATTGAAAAAAATAATGTTTTAAATGATACAGATAATATTTTAAATTATAAGTATAATACAGATGGGAAAATCAGTAGTATCTATATAGATAGTACCAAAACAAGTAAAATAATTTCTTCTATGAATTTAACATTGTCAAAATTGTTGAGGGATGGTACAATTGAAGAATCAGTCAAAGATATCAATATGCCGCTTGGTATGCTTGTATCCAGAGCATTGTTTACCACTTTAGGTCCTGATATCAAAATAGAAGTGTTGCCGGTTTCTTCATATCAGACGGATATATATACAAATCTTGTTGATTATGGTATTAATAATTCTTTATTTGAATTGTATCTGAAAGTAAATATTAAGGTTGAAACAATTATTCCTTTAAAAACATCTCAAATTGATTATCATACAAATTTGTTACTTTCATCCATTGTTATTCAAGGAGAAGTTCCATATTACTACTATATGGGAGAAGGAGCCATCCAATCGTTACCACTTTAAAATAAAGAAAAATACAATATCAATGAAAAATGATATTGTATTTTTTTAATTTTTAAGATATTCACATGATTGATTATATTTAATCATAGTATTTATGCAACCTCAGCTTCTCCTTCTGGAGTTTTTTCTTTAAAAATAGTATAACCAAGAAGAATCGTTCCGACTAAAATAAAAACACTTCCTGTTAATCTTATTTTTTCTAGCGTATTGTCGTAGTTTACTTTTTGTTTGCTTTCAATATAAAACTCATAATTTCTTTTAACAAAATATATATATAATAAGATGGAAATGACTATAATCAAGCGATATATTTTTAGGGCATTAGAAATTTGTGAAATATCGCCGATAAGAATTGCGTTTTCAATAATTGCATTTGCTCTAATATTTAAAAGATTTAGTATAATAAAAATAATAGATAAATTGTCTTCAAATTTGAGTCTTGTATAAGTTTGGGTTGATTGATTATTCATATTAATATATATGAAAAAGATACTTTAATTATACAAAAGTAAAATGAAAAACAAATTTTAACCTAAAATAAATAAAATGGTGTATAATAATAAAGAAAAAGGTGAATGTAAATGAATAACGATAAAACAATTAAATTAATAAAACAAACAATTAAAAAATTAAGACCCTATCTGAATGCCGATGGTGGTGATTTAGATTTTGTTAAATTTGAAGATGGTATTGTTTATGTTAGACTTCTTGGAGCTTGTATTGGCTGTTCATCAAGTGATGATACAATCACCAATAGCGTTGAGGCATTGTTATTAGAAGAAGTGCCAGGCGTCATTGGTGTAGAAGTAGTAGAAGAGGAAAGCATATGAAACCAGGAGATATTGTAAATGGTAAAATTACGAATATTTTAGGCTATGGTGCTTTTGTTGTAGTAGGAGAGTATGATGGCCTTGTACATATTTCAGAATTTTCAGACAATTATGTTAAAAATATCAATGATTTTGTAAAGGTAGGTCAAGAATTAAGATTAAAGGTTTTAGAGGTTGATGAGGAAAATCATCGTATAAAACTAAGTTATAAACAACTTCACAAAACCAGAGGGATTAGATGCAAAATACCAGAGTATAAAATTGATTTTGAACCGCTTGCGGAAAAATTACCCGAATGGATTGAAGAATATAAGGAAGACAAAAATGAATAAGAAGATAGTAGGAATCATATTGGCGATATGTTTTACTTTAACCCTAATAGGATGTAAAAAGAGGAATATAATGAAAGATTATCCGTCATTGAATGATAAAAATCATATATATAAAGAAGTGCAAATTGATGATGTGATTACAATGTTAGAGGATAAGGAATCCTTTTATTTGGTAATGGGGTTTCCTGAATGTCCATGGTGTCAAGCTTTAATGCCCGTTTTAAATGAAGTTGCTAAAGATGCTGCTGTTGAGGTTGTTTACTATTTGTGTATCAAAGAAATTCGGGATAATGAAAAAGCAAATGGTCATGACTTATATCTTGAACTTGAAAATAATTATTTCAAGGAGGCTCTTGATTTAAGTAATAATCGTCTTAATGCACCAACATTTGTGAAAGTAGATAGGGGAATAATGGTCAAATATCATTTAAATACTACGCAAGATCATATCAAAAATGAGAATGGTGTTTTACCACCATTAACACAAGAACAAAAAAATGAACTTGAAAATATTTTAATGGATTTTTTTAAGTAAACCACGCATAAAGTTGCTTTATGAAAATAAAATGTCAATAGGTGAGATTTTGAAAAAATTGAAAAAAAACATTTTATTTTTACTTTTTGCTATTTTAGTATGTATTACGTTCTTTTCAGTTAAAAAGGTTGTAGCAATATCTAATGAAAAAACGCATTTTATTTATATTGATGCAGGTCATGGTGGTTTTGATGGTGGAGCTACGTCACTTGACAAAACTATAATTGAAAAAGATATTACATTAAAAGTATGTTTATATTTAGAAGCCTATTTTAAAAAGACTGGTTTAAAAGTAAAATTGACAAGATCAAAAGATGAGGCTTTAGCAAAATCTAAACGCGATGATATTTTAAAAAGAGTTAGTTTGATTAATGATTCTGCTTGTGATATATATATATCTATTCATGCAAATGCTTATCCTTCTTCATCAGTCAAAGGAGCACAAACTTTTTATAACAAAAATTTAGAGGATAATCTCCTTCTAGCAAGTAAAATTATGAACTACTTGTATCTAGTTGATTCGACTAATAAAAGGGTTCCTAAAGATATTAGTGGAAAATATTTACTTGATAATACACAGAAAGTTGGTTGTTTGGTAGAATTAGGATTTTTAACCAATGAAAGTGATTTGGAAAAATTAACAGATGATGAGCAATTAAGAAAAATATCGTTAATGATATATCTTGGAATTTTAGAATATTTAGAGGAAAAAGGTTCATGAAAAATTTAGTACTAAAAATTAGTAGTATCGAACAAATGCAATGCCTTGCATATGATATTACTTGTTTTGCCCAACCATCTACCATCATCGCTTTAAATGGTGATTTAGGTGCGGGCAAAACAACATTTACAAAAGGGATTGGTAGGGCTCTTGATGTTGAAAAGGTAATCAATAGTCCGACCTTTACAATTATGAAAATATATGATGCAAGAAAAAAAGTGAATGGAATTGATAAACTCTATCATTTAGATGTTTATCGCTTAAGTAATAGTAGCAATGATTTTGAATTAGAGGAATATTTTTATCAAAAAGGATTAACAGTTATTGAATGGGCAAGTATTATTGATGACTTATTGCCAGATGATACATGGTTTATTGATATATATCAGTTAGATGAGAATACAAGAAAAGTCATTCTTAAAAATTTTCCTCATATGGTAGTTGATAAAATAGGTGAAAAATATGAAATTATTTATGGATAGTTCGACAAATTATTTATATCTTGCTTTATATGATAATCATCAAGAAATCGATAGTTTAGTAAGAGATGGCAAACAGAAACATTCAGAAACAATTATTGATTATTTAGAGGCTTTTCTATTAAAAAATAATTTGAATGTTGATGATTTAGATAGTATCTTTGTTGGCAGAGGACCTGGTTCTTATACGGGTGTAAGAATTTCGGGAACGATTGCTAAAGTATTGGCTCTTGTTAAAAATTTAAAGTTATATAGTTTTTCTTCTTTAGATTTAATGATGGTATCTAATATAAATAATAATGGGAAATTTTTGGTAAGAATAATTGCCAAAAAGAATCATAGTTATTATAAATTGGCTTCCATTATGCATCAAAAAATTACTTTTGAAAGTGAGGATACCTTTTCACATGATGCATTATTAGAGCCTTTAAAAGAGTATAAGGTGATTGAGGTTAGTGCAGACTTATTTCAAACTAAACAATTGTCTACCTATTTGTTTGAACAAAATTTATATAAAGAAGAAGATATTTTTCAATATGTTCCTAATTATTTAAGAAGTGAAATCAATGGTTGAAATTAGAGAATTAAAAAAAGAAGATATTGATAGGGTAGTTTATTTAGAAGAAACCTTTTTAGGGGAATCTTTGGGTAAAGAAATCTTAGAAGAAGAGTGTGATTCTAAAATTGCTAAATTTTATGTAGCTACAATTCATGATACAATTGTAGGTTATATTGGTAGATATGCTTATTTAGATGAGGCGGAAATTTTAAATTTTGTTGTTGATGAAGCATATCAACGTCAAGGAATTGGTCAAAAATTATTGAATAAAATCAAAGAAGATTTGCCATCTTTAAAAAAAATAACGTTAGAGGTTCGTGCATCTAATCAAAAAGCCATTTGTTTTTATCAAAAAAATGGTTTTTATCTACTTTATAAAAGAACAAATTATTATAGCAATCAAGAGGATGCTTTAGTTTATATGAAGGAGTATATATGAAAATATTAGCAATTGAATCGAGTTGTGATGAAACAAGCGTTGCCATTGTAGAAGATGGCAAAAAGGTTTTATGCAACGTTGTTTATACACAAATTGAAATTCATAAAATGTATGGTGGGGTTGTGCCTGAGGTTGCTAGTAGACACCATATTGAAAAAATTACTTATGTAATTGATGCGGCAATGAAAGAGGCTCAATTGAATTATGTTGATATTGACAAAATTGCGGTAACTAGTGAACCGGGATTAATTGGTTCTTTGATGGTTGGTGTGAATGCGGCAAAAGCGATTGGCCTTGCTTATCATATAGAGGTTGTTATGGTGAATCATATCTATGGTCATATTTATGCAAACTATTTAGAGGATGATTTTGTTTTTCCTTTAATCGCTCTTGTTGTTTCTGGCGGTCACACTGAACTAGTTTTGATGAAAAATCATTTTGATTTTGAAATATTAGGTCAGACGTTAGATGATGCTGTAGGAGAGGCCTATGATAAAGTTGCTCGTGTTGTAGAAGTCGGTTATCCTGGTGGTCCTGTTATTGATAAGATGGCAAAACTTGGCAAGCCAACCTATGTTCTTCCCCATATAAAACTTGCAAAAGATAGTTATGATTTTAGTTTTTCTGGTTTAAAGTCAGCGGTAATCAACCTTTATAACAAATGCAAAATAAAAGGTGAAAAATTGGATTATTATAATCTTGCTGCAAGTTTTCAAGATGCAGTAATTGATGTTTTGGTATCAAAAACAATTAGAGCTGCACAAGAATATCAAGCAAAGCAAGTAATAATTGCCGGAGGGGTTGCTGCTAACTCGGGCTTAAGACAGAAAATGAAAGAAGAGGTAGCCAAATTAAATAAGAAGTTTACTGTTCCTTCAATTAAAAATTGTACGGATAATGCTGCCATGATTGGAGTTGCTGGATATTTTCAAATATTATGTGATCAATCAAGAAAAGATATTTAGATATATCTTTTTTATATCACTCACATATAAAAGTAGGATTGCCTATTAAGCAATTCCATTGAATTAAAAAAGTAGGTATGATATAATAAATTTGAAGAATTTGGTTTTTTTGATGAAAGACTAAATTTACTAAATTCAAAAAAGTGTTTGATGTATATTATATTATGCACACATATATCAAAATTGCTAGCGCAAAGGGTATACATCAGTATGCTTTTTGCGTTTTTAAATAGTTTAAAAATAAAAAATATATAAATAGAAGAGGAGGCCAATATGGCAACAAAAAACAATTTACCTATGAGTGAAATCGGTGCTCATAACAAAAAGGTATTCAGCCGTATCCGTACAACAATTGAAAGTGCATTTTATCGTAACAATGTTGTTGAAGTAACATCTTTAGCACAAGCGTATGAACTTGCAAAAAATTCAAGTGGAACAATTGTAACTGATCAACCCATTGTAAATCCTGAAAAATTTGGATTACCTAAAGATGCTAAAGTTTTACTTTATAATGATGGGAAAGTAACAGGACGTCAAGCAAAATTACGCCGTTTAGTAGATGAAACGAATGTTGAAGAATATGCTGGATATGTTCGTGAAGTTGTATTTGCATCACGCAATAAAAAGATGTATCACGCTATGGCATATGTAGGTCTTGATAAGAAATTTATGTTAAAAGCCCATTTATTAGTACCAGAAGGATATGAAAATACCTTATATTCTTGGATTTTAAATTTCCAAACTGTTAATGAAGAATATACTAAAATGTATCATGATTCTCTTGTTTTAGATGAAGGGGATATCTATATTTATTCTGATCCAGATATGTATACAGATCGTTTCCCAGAAGGACTTGCTTTATTTGATCAAGCTCACAATTGTGCTATGATTTGTGGTATGAGATATTTTGGTGAACATAAGAAAGGTACATTGACACTTGCTTGGAGTATTGCGGAGAGAAATGGTTATACTGCATGCCATGGTGGACAAAAACGCTTTAATTTCAAAGATGGTTCATCAACTGTCATTGGTGTATTTGGTCTATCTGGTTCTGGTAAATCAACAATTACTTTATCAAATCATGGTGGTAAACTTGACACAACTGTTTTACATGATGATGCATTTATTATTTCTAATAAAGATTGTTCTTCCATTTCACTTGAACAATCATATTTTGATAAAACTCAAGATTATCCACTAGACAATCCTCAATCAAAATATTTCTTGACTATTCAAAATTGTGGTGCCACTCGCAACAATGAGGGGAAACTTGTACCAGTGACTGAAGATATTTGTAATGGTAATGGTCGTACTGTTAAATCAGTTCTTGCAACAGGAAATCGTGAATATGCATTTAATACTCCGGTTGATGCTATCTTTTGGATTATGAAAGATAAATCACTTCCTCCTGTTGTAAAAGTAAATGATCCTGCTTTAGCATCAGTTATGGGTGCAACTCTTGCTACAATGCGTTCTACTGCTGAACAAGTATCAGCGGATGAATTGAATAAACTTGTTTTCGTTCCATATGCTAATCCATTTAGATTATACGAATTACATAAGGATTATGAACATTTTAAACAATTATTTGAAGAAAAGCATGTTGATTGCTATATTATCAATACTGGTTTCTTCTTAGATACAAAAGTTACACCAAAAGTTACGCTTGGTTTAATTGAAGAAATTGTTCAACATCAAGCAAAATTTGTTCCATTTGGACCATTTACACAACTTGAATATTTACCACTTGAAGGATATGAAGTAAACTTTGGTGATAAAGAATATCTTGAACTTGTTAAAAATCAAATGGCATCAAGACTTGATTATGTGAATAGTTTAAAAGGTACACGTGAAGAATTACCTACTGATGCAGTAGAAGCAATTAAAAAAGTTACTACTGAATGCTAATTTATAGCATAAAATTTTTTGAAGGAGAATCACAATGAGTGTTAAAATCGTTGATACTTGTTTAAGAGATGGGCATCAATCACTTCTTGCTACTCGTCTTACGACAGAAGATATTTTACCAATTGCAAGTCTTTTAGATAAGGCTGGGTATTATGCTTTAGAAGTTTGGGGAGGAGCAACCTTTGATGCATGTCTTCGTTTCTTAAATGAAGATCCATGGGAAAGATTACGAGCAATTCGTAAAGCTTGTCCTAATACTAAATTACAAATGTTATTTAGGGGACAAAATATTTTAGGATATCGCCATTATTCAGATGAACTTGTTGAAAAGTTTGTTCAAAAATCATTAGAAAATGGAATTGATATTATTCGTGTTTTTGATGCCTTAAATGATTTACGTAATTTAAAAAGTGCAGTTGATGCTACGAATAAATATAAAAAACAGTATGGCGGTCACTGCCAGATTGCCTTATCTTATACAACAAGTCCTGTACATACTATTGATTATTATGTATCACTGGCTAAAGATGTTGAAAAAATGGGGGCTGATTCTATTTGTATCAAAGACATGGCAGGAGTATTACTTCCAGCCGATGCCTATGAATTGATATCAAAAATGAAAGCAGCTGTTAAACTTCCACTTGAATTGCATACACATTGTACTGGTGGTGTTGCTGAAATGACAGTGATGAGAGCTATTGAAGCGGGTATTGATATTGTTGATACTGCTTTATCGCCACTTTCAGGAGGTACAAGTCAACCATGTACGGAGGCTTTAGAATATGTACTTCAAGGAACTCCATACGATCCAAAATTAAATTTAGAATATCTTAAAAAGGCATGCGATAAATTAACTATTGTCAAAGATCGTTTTCTTGCTAATGGTGGATTAAATCCTAAAGCTTTAACTACCAATCCTAATATTTTAAAGTATCAGGTTCCTGGTGGTATGCTTTCTAATTTGATGAGTCAGTTAAAAGGGCAAGGAGCAATGGATAAATATGAAGAGGTTTTAAATGAAATTCCTCGAGTTAGAAAAGATTTAGGTTATCCTCCTCTTGTTACCCCCCTTTCACAAATGGTTGGTACACAAGCTGTTATGAATGTTATTAGTGGTGAACGATATAAGATGAGTCCTGCTGAGGTTAAGGCATATTTAAAAGGCGAATATGGCAAAGCTCCTGCTTCAATTGATGAAGATATTCGTAAAAAAATTATTGGTGATGCTTTAGTGATTACGCATCGTCCAGCCGATGATATTGCACCTGAATTTGATGCGATGAAAGCAAAATATGCAAATATTGTAAAATCAGATGAAGATGTTTTATCATGTGCATTATTTGAAAATGTTGCAGTAAAATTCTTAGAAAATCGTAATGCACCAACATTACAAGATGAAGTAGAAGAATTTGATGTATTAATTGGTTAGGTGAATTATGAAAAAAGTTATCAGATTTATATCAATGTTTATCGTCTTAACCTTTACACTTGTTATTTCAGGATGTAAAGAGGAAAGACCAACATTTGATAAAAAGAATTTTACTGAAAATGGGGAAGTAGTTGTTGAAGTCAAAGAAGGATATACATTTGTAGGATATCTCAAAAATGATATAGATAATAAGACTGCTATTCTATATTTACCAGGATCAACTATTCCTCAAGGTGAATATGAAATTATATTTGTAGAAGATAGTAAAGTAAATCAAACAACAAAGGTCTATTCTTATCCTGAAATAGCAAATGATGGATTAACTTTTGCTGGATGGTATACAACAAATGATTTCCAAAAAGGTACAAGAGTTTCGACTAATAATAATCAAAGTGCCAATATTTTGTATGCAAGATATATCACATTTGCTGATGCATGCTTGGTTGCTCTTGTATGTATATTAATTGTATTTTTGATGCTTGCACTTCTTTGGGGTGTTGTTTCACTATTTAAATATTTAGCACCAAAAACTAGTAATGAAAAAGTTAATACAAAAGAAAATAATACGATTGTAAATACCCCTAAAAAAGTTTTTACAATGGCAGATATTACTGATGATGATATGATGGTTGCCACACTTGTAGCGACGATTGCATATCGTAATGAAACACATGAGAATGTTAGAGTTGTTTCGGTTAAACAAATAGGATAAGGAGAAAAAACATGAAAGTTTATAAAGTTAAAGTAAATGGTAAGGTTTACGAAGTAGAAGTAGAAAGTGTTACTGAAAGTAATGCTACAATTACTACCCCTTCTAAAGCACCAGTAACAGAAGAAAAAAGTACTCCAGTTGTATCAAATGGTGCAGGTACAGATTTAAAAGCTCCAATGGCTGGTACTATTTTAGATGTGAAAGTTAAAGTAGGAGATAGCGTAAATGTTGGTGATGTTATTTGTATTTTAGAGGCTATGAAACTTGAAAATGAAGTTGTTGCAGATACGGCTGGTGTGATTCGATCCATTGCTGTTTCTAAAGGCGATTCAGTTCAAAATGGTCAACTTTTAGTAGTAATTGGGTAATAATTTATGATTGGTGAATTATTTAAAAATTTCTTTGGCCAAATGGGATTTTTAGATAATGGTTCATTTAATGCTACAAGTTTCTTGTTAAGATTAATTATGATTTTGGTTGCATGTTTATTAATATATCTTGCAATTACCAAAGGTTTCGAACCATATTTATTAATTCCTATTGGAGTTGGTATGTTGCTTGTTAATTTAGCGCCAGCTCTATATAATGATGGTACAAATGGTGAATCTTTAGGACTATTATATTCATTCCATAAAGGAATTGAATGGGAAATTTTTCCACCACTGATTTTTCTTGGAATTGGAGCAACTACTGATTTTGGACCACTCATTTCACGTCCTAGTAGTTTACTTTTAGGAGCAGCTGCTCAACTTGGTATTTTTATTACCTTTTTAGGTGCAATCCTTTTTGGTTTCAATGCGTTAGAGGCTTCATCAATTGGTATCATTGGTGGTGCTGATGGACCTACTGCTATTTTCTTATCAAATAAGTTATTAACAGGTGCAGATGGTGGTGCAATGTTATGTGCTTCGATTGCGGTTGTTGCCTATTCCTATATGGCATTAGTACCCGTTATTCAACCACCTATTATTAAGGCTCTTACTAGTAAAAAAGAACGTCAAATTAAAATGGTTGAATCAAGAGTGGTTTCAAGAAGAGAAAAAATTATTTTTCCGATTGCTGTAATGGTTATTGTTATTATTTTAATTCCATCATGTGCAGCTTTAATTGGAATGCTTATGCTTGGAAATTTGATTAAAGAATCTGGTGTTGTTCCGAATTTAGTTGATGCTTCAGCTAAAACACTTCTTTATGTTATCACAATTATTTTGGGTCTTGCAGTAGGTGCTACCGCAATGCTTACGGAACTTAGTCAAGCCCTTAATTTTGGCTTAATTTTAGTACTTGGTATGATTGCTTTTAGTTTTGCAACTGCCGGAGGCGTACTTGTAGGTAAAGTGATGTGTAAATTATCAAAAGGCAAGATTAATCCGATGATTGGTGCTGCAGGAGTATCAGCCGTGCCAATGGCTGCGCGAGTTGTGCATAAGATTGGTCTTGAAGAAGATAAGTCAAATTATTTATTGATGCATGCAATGGGACCAAATGTTGCAGGTGTTATTGGTAGTGCAATCGCTGCAGGTTTATTACTCAGTATCTTCGGATAAAAACTCCTATTTATATTGAAGAATATAAATAAAAATTCTTATAAAAAAGTAAGAATTTTCGTTCTTACTTTTTTATTTTACAAGATAAAATGGAAGAATCGGATCCATATTTTAAAATAAATATAATACAACAAGTATTATTCTTTTATTTTAATAGGAGAAATGATATAATATATTTGGTGATAAAATGCGTACAATTGTAACTGAATTTGAAAAAGTAATAGAAGAATTGAAAAAGCAAAATAGGTTAGATAAAAAAGCGCTTATAGAGCCTAACTTTTATTTGTCATATGAAAAATTATATAAAAATATACTTATTTTGGCGACTAAAGTGATTGAAAAGACAAATAAAAATGAAGTTGTAGGAATTGTCACAAATAGAGGGGTTAGTACTGTTGTAGCAATGTTTGCTTGTATATATGCGAACAATCCTTATGTAGTGATTGATGTGGAATCACCAAAACAACGAGTTAATAAAATAATAGAGGTTGCAAAACCGAAACTGATTCTAGTGGATAAGCATAATCAAAATCAATGGGATTTTTTCCAAGATATTGCTTCCATTTGTGTTGATATAACATATAATGATGCGTGTTATGATAAATCCTTAATCAAAAAACGATTGGAGAAAATGGTATCTATTGATCCTTTGTATGTTTTATTTACTTCAGGATCAACAGGAATACCAAAAGGAACGGTTGTTAGTCATTTAAATGTTGTTAGTTATATAGAATGGTTTAAAAATTGTTTTCAAATAAATCAAGAAACCATTTTTGCTAGTCAAACACCATTTTATTTTAGTATGTCGGTTTCAGATGTTTTTTCAACCCTTTTATCTGGAGCCTCAATCATCATTGTGCCAAAAAGTTATTTTTCTTTTCCGGTAAAATTATTTGAAATGATGAATACATATCAAGTCAACACAATTTATTGGGTTCCTTCTGCCTATCAAATTATTTCACAAATGCATTTGCTGGATTATTGTTTACCTCAATATTTAAAACTAGCAATGTTTGCGGGAGAAGTCATGCCCGTTAAAGTTCTAAATGATTGGATGGATAAATTACCCAATGTTAAATTTGCTAATCTTTTTGGACCTACAGAAACTACTGATATTTGTACTTATTATAAAGTAGATAGAAGATTTGTCAATGAAGAATCTTTACCAATTGGAAAAGCTTGTGAAAACTTAGAGGTATTTTTACTTAATGAAAAAAATGAATTGGTATCAGTTTACGATAAAACAGAAGGAGAATTGTATGTAAAAGGTGCATTTGTTGCTATGGGGTATTACAATAATCCACAAAAAACTTCTGAAGCTTTTGTTCAAAATCCACTGAATCCTCATTATAGTGAAATTGTTTATAAAACCGGTGATATATGTAAATACAATGATAAACAAGAATTGATCTATTTGTGCCGTAAAGATTTTCAAATCAAACATATGGGATATCGTATTGAACTTGGAGAAATTGAAACACTTTGTAATTCGTTAGATGGAATACAAAATGCTTTTTGTTTATATGATTCTTCATTAGATGAAATTATTTGTTGTTATGTAGGAACAATGGATACAAATGAATTGATATCGCAATTGAAAATAAAGATGCCATATTATATGTTGCCATCAAGGTATGAAAAACTATCAATAATTCAATTGAATCAAAATGGTAAAATTGATCGACATTTTTATCAAGAAAAATATAGTTTAAATAGATAGGAGAAGGCTATTATGAGAAAAACATTATTAGATATTTTAAATGATGTAAAATCAGGAATTGATTATGAAAAAGAACAACATCTAGTTAGTGAACAAATTTTAACTAGTATGGAAATTGTAATGCTTATTATGAAAATCTCTGATGAATTTGATATTACAATTTCACCGCTTGATATTGTACCAGAGAATTTTGAGTCACTAGATGCTATTTTAAAACTGATTAACAAAATTCAAGAAGAATAATATGAAGGCATATGAGCAACTGATATATTTAGTTATATTTGCAACAATTGTATATCTTTTCTACATGATTTTTTTCAAGAAATATCGATATATTGTATTAATTGTAGGAAGTTTAATTTTATTATTTGTGGCTAGCAAATTTATGGGATTTTTTGTAATTTTAAGTTCGTTAATTGTCTATGTATTTGCTTTAATAATCAGTAATCGTACTGAAAAAACGAATCAAAAAAAGGATTTTTTAGAAAAAGAGGAATTTAAAAAATTAAAACAAGAAACTAAAAAAGTGAACAAACGCTATTTATCTATAGGGTTGATATTAAATTTAGGATTATTAATCGGTCTAAAATATGTAAATTTTTTTGATAGTTTTTTAAATAATGTCTTTGGTTTTTTGCAATTAGAATTAGAAATTCCATATTTAAATATTTTGTTACCAATTGGTATCAGTTATTATACCCTTTCGAATACGGGTTATTTAATAGATGTGTATCGTTCGAAATATCAAGCTAGTAAAAATTATTTGGATGTTTTATTATTCACTAGTTATTTTCCTTGCCTTTTAGAAGGACCAATTTCTCATTATGATTACGTATTGCCACAATTAAAAGAAGGACATTCTTTTCGTTTTGATAATTTTAAAAGAGGCGTTTTATGCATTCTTGTAGGATTATTTAAAAAAATAGTCATTGCCGATCGTTTATCCATTTTAGTTGTTGCTTGTTTTGATAAAGAGTTGACAGGACCTATTTTAATTTTAGGTATAATTGGGTTTACTTTTCAATTATATGCTGAATTTTCTGGTATAATTGATATGGTACGCGGAATATCAAAAATGTACGGAATTGAGATTGAAAAAAATTTTGAACAACCATTTTTTTCATCATCAGTGGGAGAATTTTGGCGTCGCTGGCATATTAGTCTTGGAACTTGGTTTAAAGAATATGTTTTTTATCCACTTTCTATGTCAAAGTTCCTAAATTTTCTTTGTAAAAAATTAAAAGGCAAAGTACCTAAATTTTGGGAAACTTTTATTCCTAGTTGTATCGTTCTTTTTGTCGTTTGGTCTTTAACCGGTCTTTGGCATGGAGCTAGTTGGAAATATTTAGGATATGGATTATATTATTATTTTATAATGATGCTAGAAACAGTCTTTTCTTTCCTTTTTAAAAAGAAAAAAACTTCTCATGTTTTTATTCGATTTTTAAAGATAATAAAAACCTTTATTTTAGTTAATATTGGAATGCTTATTTTTAGATGCAATCGTTTAACTGATGTAGGAATGTATATAATGCGTATTTTTCAACCAAATAGCCAATCATTCAATGAGGTTTTTGCCATTCATGAACTGATTATTTCTATTCTTGCTTTAACCATTTTATTGATTTTTGAATATTTGCAAACGAAAAAAATAGTAATTCAAGATTACCTTTTTAAAATGCCGATTTTTGCTAGATATAGTGCTTATTTGATCTTAATTTTTAGTATTATTATTTTTGGTGCATATGGACTTGGGTATTTACCACCTGATCCAATTTATGGAGGTTTTTAAGATGAAGTTTTGGAAAAGAAGTATCCTTTTTATTTCTATGTTTTTGTTTGTATATATAGCATTATGCTTCATCTTCACACCAAAGACAAGAACTGATAAAGGGGGAAAACAATTTTATGCGGGAAGAGGATTTGAAGCAGAGGCGAAAGACACCATTGAAGTTGTAGGACTTGGCAATAGTGATTTATATAGTGGCATCAATCCGTTAGAATTATATCGCCAATACAACATTACTGCTTATTCTTGTGGGATTGCTAAATGTTCTACTGCTGCTTCGTATCGTTTATTGCGAGATATTTTAAAAAAACATCAAATCAAAATCTGTTTAATTGAAACTGATTTTTTGTATAATCGATTAGGACTTGCTGAATATGTTCAAGCGTTTGCTAAACTTCAGTTTTTAGCAGCTCCATTTATTTATCATTCAAGATGGAAAAATTTAACATGGAAAGATTTCACTCAATTGCCCAATTTAAATGATAATTATGATCCTTTTAAAGGCTTTATGTATTCATCTAAAGTATTTGATTATAAATTAACAGATTATATGGGAAATATCCATGATGAAGCTTTACCAATACCTAATGAAAATATCAAATATTTAGATAAAATTAGAAAATTATGTGAAAAAGAAAATATCAAGATTTTATTTATTGAATTACCATCACCATCATCATGGTCTTATGCCAAAAGTTATGGTGTAAAAAAATATGCAGATAAATATAACATTGATTTTATTGATTATAATGTGAATCCAGAATACATTCATTTTGATTTTAATCGAGATTTTAGGGATAAAGGCAATCATTTAAATGTCTATGGTTCCATAAAGGTAGCTAAACATTTAGGGAAAATCCTTTTAGACTATCAGGTCTTGACGATTCATCCTAATAATAGTCAATTTTGGCAAGCAGAATTGAAAATGTATGAGGATAGGCTAAAACGAGATGGGATTAAAGTGGATAATGTATGATTAAATCATAGTTAAAATGGAGAAACACTTTGGATGCAAAAAATAATCTAATGCGTTTGTGTTTTGAAAGAGGCGAGTTGAGTCAAATGAAATAAAAAAGATAAGAAAAGGTTAGAAATCAATCTAACCTTTTTGTTTTTATTTGAGTTTATATAGGAAAAAATTAAAAAATAAAAATGACCATAAAAAAACACTGGTATGCAAAAGTATACCTTTACATACTAATATATTCACTAATAAAAAATATTATTACTATAATTATTTTAACAAATAAAGGTTAATTTTGTCAAATAATATGGTTAATTTTGATTAATATTGTACATTTTAATATTTATATTGCGTGTTAAAAAGGTATAGGATTAACATCTAATAAAATATTCTAAAAAATAAATTAAAATACGCTTTTTTCGTCTTTTTTTTGGTGACTATATGAAAAAATATTCAAATGATAAAGGATATACACTCATTGAATTGGTTGTAAGTATTGCAATTATTGCAATTCTTTTGTCAATGATTGCGGTAATTACCAATTCCTTTTATAAAAGTTATCGAGCATCTTATGCGGAAAATAAAAGAGTAGAAGAAAAAAATTATGTGATTACTCAATTTGAAAATATGATTGAAGATGCGAATCAAAATGCTAAAGAACTCAGCATTGAAAATGATGTAAGCTTAACCAAATGGTCTGTAAGATTAGATAACAAAATAATTTTTTCATATGATCAGGCTAGTAGTAGTATGTATAATGCTAATGGAAGTTTAATTAAAACATTTGAAAAAATTAAAAATATTACAATACATCAATATACACAATCGGGTATTTTAATAGAAATATATTTAGATAATGAGGAAAAAGAAACATGGATTAAAAATATTATTCATGTGAATGAAAAGAAGGAAGTATGAAAAAAAAGATTTTCTGTTTAGTAACTAACGATAAAGATCATTATAGGATTAAGATGACATGTTGTGTTCAAACATTATCTAAGAAAAAAGTAATCGAAACACTAAATTATAAAATTTCCATCAGTGATATGGATAATGAGTTTACTAAAGAGTTAATTTTTAACGATTTAAAAAGACTTCATTTCAAAAAGGCTCAAATTATCATAGGATTAAATCTTTCTGATATTTTTATTGAAAAAATTAGAATACCAAATTTAAATAGTATAGATGCGAAAAAAACATTGGCTTTAGAAATCAAAAAGTTATATGGTAGTGATTTTAACAATACCTATATATATGCGAAAACCAAATATAGGCTGAACAAACATATTTTAGATTATTATTATACAATTTGTAAAAAGAATATCTATCAACAGATTATAGGTTTGTTTTCTAAATTACAATTAAAAATAGTAAAAGTGCAGTATATCCCTTATGCACTAAAGCAATATTTATGCATGAAAAAAGTTTTTATCAAAAATAGTTTTAGTATGTTTATCCATATTGACAAACAACAAACTATAATTCTTATTGGGAAGAACGATGTTCTCCTAAATAATTCTATTGTACAACTAGGTACTGATTATTTGAATGAATTATTGGTATCTAGTGTACCTAATAATCAATTATTTAGCAATATCGAGGAAAATAAATTAGAAGAAATGGTTCAAATATTTCTTCAAAAAATAAATATTGAATTAAAAAAAATTCTTTATTTATCACAAGTAGAAATTGACAAGTATTATTTAAATGTTGAAGCTGATGCGTTGGCCCTTTTGATTAAAAAGGTAATAGAACAGGAGTTAAACATAACGATTTCAGATTTGAAACTAGTAGACAAGCAAGACTTCTTGCTTCAAAGTTTAAAGATACATCATACTTTTATTGTATCTAATCATGATTTTAAGTTTCAGGTTAAAGTAAAATGAAAAGTAATAAAGGCGATACATTAGTAGAAGTTTTAGTATCAATTGTTGTGTTGGCAATTATTTTTATAAGTAGTGGCCAGATGATTTTGTCAATTAAAAAAACCCAAAGAAATATTGAAAAAACAACAAATATGGTTTTAGAACTAGAAAAAATATTGGAGATATTTACCATTGAACCACAAACTTTTAATGAAAGATTGGAAATAATATATCCTGTTGTTCAAGCTAATCATTTTCTTTATTTGTATTATGATAGCCAATTTAATATATCCAAAAAGGTTACTGATAACTATTTTATCATAGATGTAAAGGAAATCACATCTGATGATCAAATAACAAGATATTTTGCAATAGAAGTAAGAATTTATGTCAATCATGAAGAATATCCGTTAGATCAAAAATGTTTAGAAAGAACTATTTGTGTAGAATAAAAGGTATGATATGAAAAAAAGAATGTTAGATAATAGAGGGGCATCTTTATATATAACACTGCTAGTTGTTATTGTTTTAGTATTTTTATCTATGTCACTATTGATAACTATTCATACTTCATCACAAAAACTGAATGCAAATACGAAAGAACAATTGTTAAAGTTAGAGTTAGAAAATGTTGCATATGAATATTTGAATCAATTATCTTTAGAAGATCTTGCTTTATTAGAAGTTGATATTTCATGTGAATTTGAATATACAACGCATTATCAAATTGTTGTAACTAGACTTCAAACCACGCATGAATTTCATTTTATTATTCAAAAAATAAATACTAAATTAAAATTTCAAATTCAAGTGCAGTTTCAAATATCCGAAAATAGAATAACAAGTTATCACCTTATGAAAAAGGGCTATGTATATGATTAAACATTTATTGTTAATAAGTTCCACTAAAGAATTGATAAAAGAATCCTTTTGGTTGTATGCTTTAGTTATTACATTTTATTTGCTTTTCTTTGTAGCAATCGGTAGTTTTTTAAATGTTCTCATTTATAGACTACCTAAAAAAATGTCAATTATTAAGAAATCATCCCATTGTCCACTTTGTGGTTACAAAATAAAATGGTATGAAAATATTCCTATTTTCTCCTATCTTTTTTTAAGAGGGAGATGTCATCACTGTCAAGAAAAAATTAATATAAGATATGTTATTGTGGAAGTTTTAGGATTGCTAGTTGCAATTGTTTCACTAATAAGATTTGATTTATCTTATACAAGTATTGTAGTAACGCTGCTTTTAGAGATTTTTATCGCTATCTTTTTCATTGATAAAGATGAGTTGATTATTCCCGATTCATTAAATATAGCAGTAGCGGTTTTAGGACTTTTATCAATCATAATGGCTGATATTACTAGTTTAAATCATGAATATACAATTGATTATAGTGATAAATTTTTATCCTTACTTGTCAATATCATCATTATTGGTATTTTTTACATTATACAAAAAATAATTCGAAAACCTGTAATTGGTGGCGGTGACTTAAAATTATTTTTAGGAATAGGTCTTTTTATGGGATGGCAATTAGAGATTTTAGGATTAGTTATTGCTTGCATCATTGGAGCAGGTGTTGAACTTATTTTTTCTAAAAAATTAAATAGAAAAATAGTGCCTTTTGGTCCTTATCTTGTCATTGGTTTTACAATTAGTTTATTTTTTGGTCCTGATTTAATTTTGTGGTATTTGCATTTGTTTCAATAAAAGGAGGGAAAAGATGCCAAAATTTAAATTTAAAGCCAAGGATTTAAATAATAAAATCATTCATGGAGTATTCTTTGCCAAAGATGAAGAGGATTTAAGAGCAATCATTAGTAATTTAGACTATTATTTAATTAGTTCTAAAAAAATTCAAGAAAGTTCACAACTATTTACCTTCTTAGAAAAAATACGAGTGGATGAATTATCGTTATTTTGTAGACAACTTGCAATTATGTTAGATGCAGGAATGGAACTGAATAAATGTATTGAAATTCTAAAGAATAATACTAAAATAAATAAATTAAAAACGATTTTAGAAGTCGTTCATTACGATTTGATGCAAGGGATGATGCTTAGCCAATCACTTGCAAAATATCCCAAAACTTTTCCTGTTTTCTTTAGAAATATGATTCATATTGGAGAGCTAAGTGGCAAAATGTCATTGGTTTTAAATAAACTAGCAGATTATTATGAAAAGGATAATAAAACAAAACGAAAAGTGAAAAGTGCTTTGGCTTATCCAATCTTTTTATTAACATTATGCATGGTAATTTTGGCTGTTTTATCCTTGTATGTGATGCCTATTTTTAAGGATGTTTTTACATCATTAGAAGCACAATTACCTCCAATCACAACGGTTGTTTTAAAAATCACTGATTTTATTAAAAATAACATTTTATATATTTTATCAATCATACTATTATCTATTATGGCATTTTTGTTACTTTTGCGTAATCAAAAATTTAAAAAGCTTTATGATCAATTTAATGTTCATCATAGTATTCAAAGTAAAGTCGTTTTAGCAAGTATAACATCGAGATTCACAAATGGATTTTCCACTTTGTTAAATAGTAGTATTTCTATCGTTGATGCTTTAACTATTATGAGTAAATTGCTAGGTAATCGTTATGTTGAAGAGAAAATGCAAGTTACGATTAGTGAAATCAAAAGAGGACAGCCAATTGCTAAAAGTTTGGAAACAATTAATATTTTTCCTAATATTTTGATTGAAATGATTTCGGTCGGTGAGCAATCCGGTCAACTTGAGGAAGTGCTGAATCGAGTTTGTACATATTATGATGATCAAGTAGATTATGCCATTAAAAAAATGACAGCTTTAATTGAACCACTCATGATTATTTTAATTGGTATGATTGTAATTGTTGTATTGTTATCAATTTTTTTACCGATGCTAGATATTACAAGTTCAATTGATACGGGAGTTTAAAATGAAAAATGAAATCCAACAAAATATTCATCAACAAATATGTTTGCAACTTGTTAAAATGAATGTATGTAGTATAGAGGAAATACATTATATTTTAGAAAAAATAAATACGGAAGAAAAACCATTTTATGAAGTTTTCAGCCAAGAAAAATGGATAAATGAAGAACAATTATCCCAAGTATTGGCTAGTTATTTAGGATATGATTATTATAACATTGATACGATTAGGATTGATGAAAATCTAGTTAAAACTTTGACTTATGAATGGATTAGTAAATATAAAATAATTCCGCTTACTTTTGATGAGTCAAATCAAAGATATATTCTTGCAACATCTAACCCTTTTGATTTTAATGCAATCAATATTGCGTATGCTTTATTTGGTACCCATTCGCAAATTGTCGTGTGTCCTGATACTAAATTGGTAAGAATTCAGTCAAGAATATTTGCCAAAAACGAAATGAACCAAACGATTGCCGCTTATAATAAACAAGAAAACCTTTTAGAAAAAGAACATATTGTTGGGATGGATGAGGCTGATTTGGTGAATTCACCAGCTGTTAAATTGGTGGATTCATGTTTAAATGATGCGATTGCTGTAGGGGCTAGCGATATTCATATTGAGCCATACGAAGATATTGTTAGAATTCGATATCGAATTGATGGTATGCTTTATGAGAATACTGCATTTAGTCCTAAAATGTATCCAGGAGTTTCCACGAGAATAAAAATTATTTCCAAATTGAATATTGCAGAACGCAGAATTCCTCAAGATGGAAGAATTACAAAAATTTATAATAATGAAACATATGATTTTCGTGTTTCAACTTTACCAACTTCTTTTGGTGAAAAAATTGTAATTCGGATTTTGGATACAAAAGCGTTTAATTATGATAGAAGTAAATTGGGTTTTTTACCAGAAGAAAACTTAATTGTCGATGAATTATTAAAAAAACCTTATGGTATTATTTTGTTAACAGGACCTACTGGTTGTGGTAAATCGACAACATTATATAGTTTTATTAAAGAAATGAATAATGAATCAGTTAATGTCATTACGGTTGAAGATCCTGTTGAATATACAATTTCAGGTGTAAATCAAGTTCAAGTAAATAATAAGGCTAATTTAACTTTTGCAAGTGCTTTAAGAAGTATTTTAAGACAAGATCCTAATATTGTTATGGTCGGTGAGATTCGTGATGAAGAAACGGCTGAAATTGCCATGAGAATGGCAATTACTGGACATCTAGTATTGTCTACTCTTCATACTAATGATGCTGCAGGAGCAGTGACTAGATTGATTGACTTAGGGTTACAACCCTATTTTGTAACTGATGCTTTAGCGGGGGTGATTTCTCAAAGACTTGTTAGAAGATTATGCCCAGAATGTAAAAAAGAATATCTTTCTAGCAAGCGTGAGAATGAAATTTTAAATATTCATCAATCGCAAAAATTATATAAGGCGGTGGGCTGTCCGGCATGCCATAATACGGGATATCGAGGAAGACTTGGTGTTCATGAAGTTCTAAAAATGACGGAAGATTTAAAAGAACTCATTATCAATAAGGCCTCAACAAAACAAATTAGACAAAAGGCCCTTGAAAATGGAATGTTGGATTTATATTCCACTTGTAGAACGGTAGTATTAAATGGAGAAACTACAGTTCAAGAATTATTGGCAATTATGTATAACAAATAAAATACATAGTTGATATATAGGTGTTAATAGCAGTCACCAAAAATTTTATATAAATAAGGAGAAAAGGAATGGAAAAATCATTAAAAAATAAAAAAGGTTTTACATTAACCGAATTGATTGTTGTCATTGCTATCATTGGAATTCTTGCGGCAGTGTTAATTCCATCAATTACAAGTTATATTAGAAATGCAAAAGAATCTGCAGCCATTCAAGATGCAAGCGCAATGTATCAAGAATTAATTGCAGAGGTTAATGTTACAGATGATATTTATGAAACTTTAACTACAAATAAATATTATATTGTTGAAACCGATGGGGGATATTATGTTTTATTAGAAAATGGTTCATGTAATGTTTCACCATTAAAGGATAATAGTGTAGTTGATGCCGCAAGTGCTGCAACTGAATTCAATATAGAAGGAGTGAGTACTTTTTTTGTTCTAAGAAAAGTAAATGAAGCATACCGCGTTTTGGAACTTTCAAAAGAAAATACAACTTGGACAGAATCACAAACTCCAATTTATCCAACTCAAACACAGACAGAATAAAGTAGATGAGGATGAATATATGAATAGCGTAAAGAAAAAAGGTTTTACACTAACAGAATTAATAGTAGTCATTGCTATTATTGGAATTCTCGCAGCTGTTCTAATCCCATCAATTGCAGGTTATATTAAAAAGGCAAAAGTATCAAAAGGTGTGCAAGAAGCTAAAAATATTTCAGTTGTTTTAGCAGCAGAGGCCGCTTTTCAAGATCGAGAATATTTTGAACCATATGAAATTTCGCGTATTATTGAAGAATATGATTACTCGTTAGAATCAACAATCAAAGATTATCGTTTTTGGTATGATGCTAGTAAAAATGAAGTAAAATTTCTATCAATGGAAGAGGCATTTAGTACAAGTACCAAACAAAATTTATCTTCAACAAAAACTTTTACCCAAGATTGTATTGAAGCCTTATCAGCAGGTCATCCAGAATATCGCTATGTGGATACTTTTGATGATGAATTAACACAAATTGTATATACTGTTAGAAATTTGCCTTTATTAGCTCTAAATGGGATGGATAGTGGATCACTAGATTCACAAGCTAAAAAAAGAGAGATTTTAGATAAAATGGATAGTTTATTAGATAGTGCTATTGAGGCTTTAGATGATTTAAAATATAAAGGTTTCGATAATTCTGATAAGCAATCGATTCAAAACTATGTATCAACTTTTGATACAGTTCAAACCGTTTATGTTGATAATAATATTATGTATAATAGAGCATATTTTTCTACTAAAGCAGAACTTCAATCACTTGCTAATGCTTATAGCAATATTGTTCAGTATAATGATACTCATGTAACATTAAATATTTCTAGAATGGTTTTTGTACCTGATATTACTTTGATTCCTGCATGTCAACCGTTTGCGGAAGAAGAGTCAGTAGAATATCGTGTAAATATTACAACAGCTTTTGAGATACCAGATACAGTAGAAATTGTTAAAGCAAATTCATTTAAGAATGTAATAGGCTGTGCGGGAATTGTTGCTAAAAACACAGTGTTATTTGATCCAGAGGCTTTAAGTGAGGCTGCTTTAAAAGCAAAGACGGATAGAACATCTTATTTAAATGTTATTCCACTTACTTATGGTATAGATTTTAACATAACATACTATACAGCTGAGGCCAAATTAAATAATGGTGTAACGGTAACATATACGAATACCATAAATGGTAAAGAAGAAGTAATAACCGCTTTAGAAAATGTCATATTTCAAGATACAGCTGAACAACAAATAATTAGTAAATATTTGATTCCTAATATAAATTTTTTAGGAAAAACAATTAATTATTCAAAAGTAGAAAAAGTCATAATTAGAAGATCATTATCAGAAAATATTTGTACTTATACTGCTATTTTAGTAGATGAAAATCTAAATTGCTATAAAGTAGAAAATTTTGGATATGTTTCTGATGTCGATTGGGAAATCAAACAAGAATTTAGTTTTGATAATAATGAGGCTACTATTAGAGTATATCTTCCTACATATGTTTATAATTATACGAATTTTAAAGATGCTTCAATGGAAATTGAGTTGTTGCCACAAGTTTTAAAATCTAAAGATGTTGTTGGATTAACCGGTATAGTTGAAGTATTTGATGGATTTGCATTATCAGATCAAAAAATCAAAATCTATATTAAAGATGGTATTTATGATAGTGAAAATAATTGTTATGTATATGAAAAGAAAATAGAAAATTTAAATACTCATACAGTTTTAGTAAATGGTGAATCATTATCTTGTAATCAAGTATCAATTTCTCAAATTGCTATTGTTACAGGGGATGAACAAGATCCAAAATATTTATTTATTCGTGAATATAAATAATGAATATAAGGGAATATGCATTTAAATTTCGTTTATATATATGAATATATATAAAAATATAAAAAATTAAAGGAGAATAAAAAATGAAAATAATAAAAAAATTATTTTTATCATTCGTTATAGCTGGACTTGGTTTTGCAACCTTAGTTGGATGTGTATCATTAGAAAATGCTGAAAGAATTAGCATTGTTGAAATGCCAACAACAACATTTGTTAAAAACCAAGAAGTAACTGGCAATTTAATGAAAGTATTAATTACCGATGCTGAAGGTAATGATGTAGTACTAACTTTAAGTTATCCTGATGAAAACGGCAATGTTAGTGCGCAACAAGACGGAGTACCATTTGATGTAAAAATTACAATTAAAAACTTTAATTTGTCAACAATTGGGAACAAAACTGCTTCTGTTACGTATGGAGAAGCTACATCTTATTTTGATTATCAAGTAGTTGATCCAGAACAAGGATTTGCTGGCGGAAATGGAAGCTTAAATAATCCATATCAAATCACAAATGCTATACAATTTATGAATATAAACACACTTGAAACAACAAAAGATGTTTACTTCAAATTAATGAATGATATTGATATGAGTACTGTTATAAACGATGCTCAAATGTTTTGGGATATGGGATATGCCTTTATTCAATTATTTGAAGGTGTACTAGATGGTAATAATAAACGTATATATAATGTTGTTGAACCAATCAATTATCTATTTGGTGAATTATCAGGAGCAACATTAAAAGATTTATCTGTTTTTGTTAAGGGTAAAGATATTAGTGTAAGTTGTTTGGCTAATTCATATGGTGATAGAACCATCAGTTTCTTAAATGTTGATTTATATGGTTCAGTAAGTACTGGATACAATTATGCAGGATATGCAATTTATTCAATGACTTTGAAATATGCAGCCGAAGGAAGAGAGTATAGTTTCTTAGATTCAACTGTTGTTTTCAAAAATTGTGATAGTTATTTAGATAATATTGGTCTTTCAACAAGAGTTGGCGTATTCTTTGCCATTCCAACAGGTAATTATACATTTGAAAATTGTTATAATTATGGGCATGTTGAGGCTTTAAATACATCACTTTTATTTACAAATGGTTATGCAACTGGATATGGAGCTAGTGGAAAAACTGTTTATAAAGTTATCTCTTCTGGTAATAGAGGAACACTTTCATCTGTAGAAGCTAAGTCTGATTTAGTATTCTGTAATAAAGCAAATGGTGGTTCTCATTCTAAACTAGAAGGATCAGAAGAGTTGGTTGAAGGTACAAATTTAGTCATTCCTACACTTGATTTTACACAAGTTTTACAAGTACAAGATAACTATTTAGAGTTAAAGGCTGTAGCTGATGATAGTAATATTGCAAAAGTAAAAGTTAATTTATATTTTGAAGGTATGAGTTGTAAAGAGTATGGTACTTTAACTGATTTTGTAACTGTAGAACTTTCAGTTAGTAGTGAAGCACAAAAAACTGGTTTATTTGCAACTGAAATCAAAGATGGCAAACTTTCAATAAAAGTTGTGACTAAAGGTTCTATTGAAGATACAACTGAAGCATCAGATGAAATAGTTACTTTAGGTAAAGATTGGTTAACCTATAATGTAACCAAAGGCTTTTATGTATTTGATGGTACAAAAGTAAAAGAAGGATATACATTTACTGTTGGTTCTCAATCTTTCTCTGTATTTGCATATAATTCTGAAGAGGAAGTTATTGCTAGTGTTAAGGTAGCAACAAAATAATTTTAGAATTATAAAAATTTAAGTAAAATGATGAAAAGGAAGACTATTGTAAAAAAATAGACTTCCTTTTTATTTTTAATGTATTCAATATAGGAGGAAAATGAATATAAAAAAATGTATTTTTATCATTTCAGTTTTATTGCTATGCTTTTTATCATCCTGTAATAATAAACAAAATGTAAGGAAAGAAACAATGTATTATGATGTCCATTTTAATACCAATGGGGGAAGTGAAATTGCGTCTATCAAAGTAGAGGAAGGAAAAACAATTCAAAAACCAAGTGCTCCCCAAAAGTTAGGATATTATTTTGTTGGTTGGTATTATGATTTTGAATGTACCATTTTATACAATTTTGATACCAAAATGAATAGAAATATGACTTTATATGCCGCATGGGAAACAATGCCGATTAGTATAATTGTCAATCTGGATAATCAAAATAGTGAAAAGCAAAATCTAAATTATCAAGATACAATTGCCAATCTAAACGTTCCAAATAAAAAGGGATATCGATTTGTAGGATATTATTTTGATGAAAAATTGACACAAAAAATAGAGAGTGATTATTGTTTTTTACAAGATAGTACAATTTGGTGCAAATGGGAAATTGTAAAGTATGAAATTGAGATAGTGATTGATGAAACAACCAAACAAACACAATTTGTTGAGTATGGTTCTACTATAAAGAATTTACAACAACCATCTAAAGAAAATCACATATTTAATGGTTTTTATTTAGATAGTGATTGTAAAAATCCCATTAATGAAGAAAATTTAATTGATAAAAATTTAACTATCTATGTGAAGTGGATAGATATCCATGCTATTCCATATAAAGTAGTCTATAAGGGTGAAAATATTACGGATGATAAGTATAGCATAATTGAAACAAATGTTTTATATGGTAGTTTAAATGAAGAGGTGGTAGCACCAATAAAAACTTATGAAGGATTAGAAGTGATAAGTAGTGATGTCAAAGGACAGATTGTGTTAGATGGCTCTTTGGTACTTGAGGTGCTATATCGAAGAAAGACTTATGAGGTTACATATATTATTCATGGAGAAGAATATGAGAAAGTCACCGATTTAAAATACAATACGAAGTATAAGTTGATAGATAATGTAATGCTGAAGGGATATATTTTTAGAGGTTGGTATGTTGATGACCAATTTAAAAAAGTGGCCTCATTAAATCAAATACCTAGTCATGATACAATTGTTTATGGTAAATTAGAACCAATTACTGTTGGAAGTAGTGGTCTTTCTTATGTTTTAAATCCTTCCAAGACCGGTTATATTATAAGTAGCTATACGGGAACAGAAACAGAAATTATAATTCCTAATGGCTATAATTGTTTACCTGTTGTGGCAATTGATTGCTATTTTGATAGTGAGAATATCCAAAAAATTACGATAGGTAAAAATATTCAAGAAATAAAAGAAGATGCTTTTATTCGCTGTCTTCATTTAGAAACCATTTGGGTTGAAAGTGAAAATGCGAAATATTATAGTGAAGATGGTGTTTTGTATGATAAAAGTAGAAATAGTTTAAAAGTTTATCCATTAGGAAAAAAGGATACCTCCTTTTATATTCCATCAAATATATTGGTATTAGAGCGTTTTTGTTTTCATGCGAATTCCTATTTAGAAAATTTAATTATAAATGATAATCTAACAACCATTCATAGTGAAGCATTAAGGGGTTGTACAAATTTAAAAACAATTTCCATTGGTAAAGGAGTTAGTTTTATTAGTGATACGTGGGTCAATGCATGTTATCATTTAGAAATGATTTATGTGGATTTAGACAATCCATTTTATAAAGATCAAAATGGTGTTTTATTTGACAGTAGTGGAGAAAGTTTACTTCACTTTCCCGCATCTAATAGCCAAACTTTTTATGTGATTGATCATAATGTCAAAAAAATTAACTATCATGCCTTTGATTCTTGTCTACAACTACAATATGTTGTAATTCCAACTAGTGTTGATGTAATAGAATATCAAGCTTTTGTCGATGCTTCTTTTACCATTTATTTTGAAGGATTTCAAATACCCAAAAATTGGCATCCCTATGCAATTGAACATACTTTTGAATTAATTTTAAAACCAAATTGGCAAGAGTTGAATCCAATCCCCTATAAAATTGTAGGAGGTATAGAGTGAAAAAGAAAAATGTTGTATATATAATAGGTATTGTATTGTTTATATCGTTCATTGCTATTGATGTTTTTAAAGTTAAAGAAAAAGGCGGTCTGTTTAGTATTTTTAATTTTGAAGAAACCAGTGAAAAAAAACAAATAGAAAATACTTTAACTGAAATTGAAATCAATGAAAAATTAAATGGTGAAAAAATTATGTATTTAGGTGATACGCTGCAACTAACTTTAAAGGCAAATATCGTTACAAATTTGAATGCTTGGAATTATAACTGGTTGAGTACTGACCAAAGTATTGCCTCAGTATCAACAACAGGTAGTGTATATGGGAAAAAAATAGGTGAAACAACAATTAGAGTAACGAATAAAAATGATGCCAATCTTTATGATATTGTAAAAATTAAGGTTATTGAAAGAAACAACAAATTAGAATTCTCGAACGAGTATCAACAAAAATTGCAATTAATAAAAGGAGAAATAAAAAAACTTGATATTCATATAGGCGGGAGTGTGGCTTTAGGTAAACTTGAATGGATATCTAGTGATGAAAAGATTTGTACAGTTCAGGATGGTTATCTTTATGCTAAAGAAAATGGTCAAGTAACCATTACAGTAAAAAGTTTAGTAGATAGTAGATATTTTGATAGTATAAATGTTGAAATATATAATGTATTAGATAAAGTTGAAATTGCTGACGATATTTCTATTCATGCAATATATATTAATAATAAAGAAATAAATGGCAGTATGTCGGATTATGATATATATGTTGGGGATACAATCACCATCAATTCATCTTGTAATACTTCTAGTAATGCAATGGTAAATTTTTCTTTACAGACAGATACTATATCTTTTAAAAGTACAGAACAATATGTTGCAACAGTTAATTGCAATCGCGTTGGTAAAGCAGTCATTGATATTTCTAGTAAGTATAATCATTTATTAAACAAGACTTTAGAATTTGAGATCAAACCTCGAGAAGTGGATAATCTCACATTAAAAAATCCTACCTTACAAAACGTAGAAAATGGTTGGATATATGAAATGCATGAAAGAGATGCTGTTTTTCTTGAAGTATTAGGATCAAATGAAGTATTAGATCAAGATGATATAATTGTAGAGATTGCAAATCAGGATATTGCTATAGTGAATAATGGATATTTCATTGCTAAGCAAGTTGGAGAAACGCAAGTTACAATAAAATACCGATATGATGAGAACCAAAAGATTAGTTTTACTCTTTTTGTTAGTGAGAATACCAATCAAAAAATTGAATATATAGCCATTGAACAGCCTACATTAAATGATAAACCCTTTGCTTTAAATACATATCAAAAAAATAATGTTACAGTATTAGATACAATCAGTTTTTATATTGTTGTAACTCCTTATATTTATGCCCAAAGTGATAATTATTTAATTTATGCAACTAATCCTGATGTTGCATCTTGTACAACTACTTACAACAATCATCAATATATTGTAAAAATTAATTTTCTAGAAATAGGGAATACCCAAATTATTATTCAATTTTTTGATAATCTAGAACAAGAAATTATTTTAGATTTTCATGTCGAGAATATGATTTTTGATCTATCTGCTAAAGCAGCTCTTGAAATGGAGGTTGGAAAAACATATAGTTTTTTCACTACGATTACAAACTCATTATCCAAAAAATTAAATTATACTTATACATCATCCAATCCTCAATCAGTTATCATCGGAAGTAATGGGGATATGATGGCAATTGGTGAGGGGACAGCAGATGTTTGTGTAACAGTAGATGATGGGAAGACAGTTAAATCCAAAACCCTTACTATTCATGTTAAACAAAATTATATAGAATATCAACCAGTGACGCAAATGAGTTATACAACATACTTAAAAGAAGATGATCATTATGTTGAAGTTGATTTTTCAACCCGAATGTTAAATGTTTTTCAAAACGCATATATGAGCATAAATGTCATGCCAAATTTTAATAATGCTAATAATTATCAAATTATAACTAGCAATCCAGATATTCTATCTATTACGTATAGTAACAATATGTATCAACTTTATGCTTTAAGTGCAGGTATTGCAACAATTTATATTAAAAATTATGAAAATAGTGATTTAGATCTTTCTTTTGAGATTAAAGTATGTGAAGTATTGCCAAAATATGTAATAAGTATATTAGAAAATAATGTTTTATCATTTGATGAATATCAAAAAATTAATTTAAATGTTGATCCAAATGCAACATTTTCAAAAGTTTCTTATCGCTTTTCCACTCCTAATGTCATTAAAATTATCAATAACACAATCATTCCCTTACATGCAGGAAAAACGACTGTTATTATTGAAGTAGATGATCAAGATGATGCAACCTCAAATTATTATTTTTCTTTTCCTGTTGAGGTTTTACCAAATACTAAAATTGGTTTTATGAAATATTCAACGTTAGAAATAATTAGTTTTTGTTTATTTCATATCATTATTTATGGGCTACTAGGAGTATATTTTTGGTTATTATTTCAAAACTTGCAAATGAAAAAAATATTAACCATTACGGCTATTGTTGTTATTCCTCTTGCCATATGTTGTTTGCCAGAAGTATTAAAATTAGAAGATAGCAATAAAAGTATCATTATGATATCTATGGGACTCAATAGCATATGTTGCGGTGCTGCCATTGTTTTGACATATTTTATAATGAAATGTAAAGGAAAGAAAAAAATGAAAATGAGTAAATATATAATTCTTATTTTAAGTTTTTTAATGATACTGACGATAACTTCTTGTAAAAAAGAACAAGATAGGATAGAAGATAATTATAATTTTATTTTAAATGTTGAGAAGCAAAATGCTAAAATAGCAGAACTTGGGAAAACCATTACGAATCAACAATTAATATATTTACAAGAAGATAGTTCAACATTAATTTATGTGAAATATAATTTTACAGAAAATATGTCAACACAAAAAATCATATATCGCTTTTTCAATGATTTAGATGAGTATAGATTGTTTTTTAATCAATATGATAATTTTTTAGATGGTAACTTTTTAGAAGTAAATGAAGAAATCTTAATGATAGCAACCACATATCAATATATTGATAAAAAAAGTTTTAGTCAATTATATGATGTCATTCATCATCAGTATGTTATAATTGAATAGTAATTGAAACAAACCAAGTTAACTTGGTTTGTTTTTTTAAAAAAAAGGCATATTTTTATAAAAAACATACTATTATTTTATGTAAAATGTTCCAAAACATTGATAAAATCGATTTTAACATTTATATTATATTGACAAACTATCTTAAAAATAGTATAATTATAACATATCTTGTCGATTATTTAGATATTAAAATGGATGAGAAAAAGAATTATTTAGAATTATGTAAGGAGAATTTAAAATGAAAAGAAAGACGTTAACGTTAACTTTATGCTTATTATCATGTTTAGCATTGATTGGTGTTGGTTTTGCGGCATGGATCATTACTTCTGACACTAAACAAGAAATAGAAGGTAACATTTCAGTTGATACCGTAACAGATAATAGATTGAGTGTTGAGACAAGTTGGAAAGATGATAAAAATGCCATTGTTTTTGGTTGGAAAACTGGTGAGTATACCTATTCTTGGTTAAAGAATACAGATCCAACTTATGCAGAAAATCTAACAGTTACTCTTGTTGTGAATGTAAAAGATAGTGGGGGTAGTCCTATTGATGCCCAAACTGTTAATGCAACAATTACGGGAGATGACGCATATACTACTGCTGTATCTAGCAATTTAGTTAATGCTTTGCCTACATTAACAGCTCAAAAGCAAGAAACTGGTGTTTATCATATTACAATTACTCTCTCATGGGGTAGTGCATTTAATAATCAAAACCCTATGGAATATTATAATAGTCAAGATTATACATCAGAGTTAGCAGATCAAGCTAAAACCAATTTAACCGCTCTTGAGGCATTGAAAACTAGTAAATTTACTGTTACAGTAACGGTAACACCAACTGAGGCAGAATAATATTATAAATAATAAGAAGGTTGTAAGATGGCTAAATTAACAAAAAATTCTTATAAAAGAAAAGTTATTTTATTCGGTGTTTTATTATTTATGTCTATTGCTTTGATATCAACAGGTTTTGCGGCATGGATAATGTCAACGAATGCAAATTATGAAGATGATGGAAATGTGAGTGTTGGTACTGTTACAGATGGATCAATAAAGTTGACGGATGTTGCGCTATCAACCGATTCAATCAAATTTGAACCATTAGAAGAAGATACAACAGGTAGAGTTAGAAATGATGGAACTAATTTTGAATCATTACAGATAGTAGTAACAGGAAAAGTATCTCCTAGAGATATTTTAGGTGAACTTACGATTGAACTGCAAATGGAAGAAAAAGTGAAAACAGCTCTACAAGCTGCTGCTGATAAAAATTATATTATTTTACCAGAATGCGCAAATTCGGCAGTGGATTTAAAAACTTTGGGTGGTGCATGTACTGAAAATGAAGAGGGTGGATACGATTTTACTTATACGATTGAATTTAAATGGGGAAGTTTTTTCCAAAATTTAAATCCAGGTGAGTATTATGACGAAAATGAAACGGGTACAAAAGTATCAGACGAAGAAGTGAAAAAAATTCTAAAAGAGTTAAGAGCTACTATTTATGGATATGACGTCGATGCATCAGATGAAATAATCAATGCAGCGGTTGGTCCTACTTTTAAAGTAGTAATCAATGCTAGGGCAAATTAATTCAAATGTCTTCTGCTGAAATTATTTCCCTCATAGTTACAATCATCGGGGTATTTAGTTTTGCAACAATATTTACGATATTATATCAATCATATGCAACTTCACAAATAAATGAAATTCAGTCTGGAAAAAAAGATCTTGAATTGATCGATGAAGTAATCTATGAAAGACAAGAAAAAATTAAAAAGCGCAAGATGGTAACAAAGATAGTTAAATCTATTTGTTTCTATCTTGCCTTATTCTTCATTATACCTTTATTTATTTTTTCATTAATTAATCGATTTCAAAATAATATAACAATGATTGGTAATAAAACCATTATGGTTGTTGCCTCAGGCTCAATGAGTAAGAAAAATGACGCAAATGCTTATCTAAATAGTAACAATTTGAACAATCAATTTCAAACGTATGATATAATTGTTTTGGAAAAGGTTGAAAATGCATCAGATTTGAACAAATACGATGTTATTGCTTATCGAAATGATCAAGGAATCAATGTCATTCATAGAATAATTGAAATAGAAGATGGAAAATATGTAACCCGTGGTGATGCCAATGACGCAAGTGATAAATATCATCCAACTTTTGATGATGTAATTGGAAGATATACAGGTAAGAAAATACCTAGTATAGGGATATTTATTATGTTTTTACAGTCATATGCTGGTATCATCACGATTATTTCATTAATTTATTGTTTAATCATGATTGATAAAATTTCTAATAAAATAAATACAGCTCAAAAAAGAAGAATTGAACAATTAGAAGAAGCAATTGATTATACCGATGAATTAGAAGTTGAAAAAATAAAGGCAGAATATGTTGAGACAATTTATTATAAGGGATATGCTTATCATTTTAATGAAACAGGGTTTGTTGAAAAAACTAAGATGAAAGATGGTCCCTATTTAGAAAAATCGAATAAGACAATGATTAAAGAAGTGCTTAATTTAAAGACTTCAGAAAAAATTGCCGAAGAAGTCGTAATTGAAAACGATAATCAAGGAGAATAAGATGATGAACAAACCTTATTTTACAAGAAAAAATTTAATATTTATATCATTAGCAATATTTTATTCATTTTTATTGTTATTTACAGGCCTTTGTATAGAAGGATCACATTCTTTTGCTAATAAAAATAATCCACTAGCACAAGTGGCGCAAGCACTTCATTTTAAATCAATTAGTTGTGGTGTAACGGGCTATGTTGCTTTGATACTTGTAGCAATCTATGTTAGTGTTTTTGTCACTATCTTTTTATATGAGAAAAGGTTTGCTATTGTCAATAACAAAAAACCATTTAGTTTGAAAATGATTTTAATATATATCAGTTCTTTTATTTTATGTGCGTTATTATCAGTAGGTGTGGGAATTCTCATTCAAAGACCATTAGATGCTGAAAACATTGGTAACATTATGCTTTTTATTTGGCAAACTATTTTATTGACAACTTGTATATATGTTTTATTATTTTTATTTATTGGTGGTATGTTAATGTTTGTAGTCAACTATATTTTAGTTGATAAACCATTTAGAGCATATGATAAAAATGAACCGATTACTTTTGATGAGGAAGATACTAAAATTGACGTCACTACTAATTTTGATGCAACACTAAATGCAACGGCATCTTCTATTGCTGGCGGACAGATTACAACCGCTACTTCAAGTATGCCAAATGAAAGTATTGTTCGCACAGTTGAAAAGTTAGATGATCGGGAAAAAGTTTTTCCTGCTTTATCTATGATGGATACTACTTATGATGGTTATGCAATAGAGAAAATAGATAGTGATACATATAGTTTAGAAGAAATTAGTATTCGCTTTCGCAATTATCTTGCAAAAGAAGAAAAACTATATTTTGATCTAGATACCATTAGATTTTTTGTCAGTGGATTTGCGGCATCACACTTTATGATTTTAGAAGGGTTAAGTGGTACTGGTAAATCAAGTTTGCCTAGATATTTTGCAAAATTTATTCATGCTGATGTTTTATTTATTCCTGTTCAAGCAACATATCGTGATAAGACAAATCTAATTGGATATTTTAATGATTTTTCAAAAACTTATACCGAAACAGAGTTTTTGATTTCATTATATCATGCCAATTATAATCCCGATCAAATTCATTTTTTTGTTTTAGATGAAATGAATATTTCTAGGGTTGAGTATTATTTTGCTGACTTTTTATCAGTATTAGAATATCCAAAAGAACTTTGGAAATTAAAAATTATGCAACTTCCGTATGGATTTGTACCACCTGCTAAACTAGAAGATGGTTTTATTACAATACCTGAAAATTCCTATTTTGTTGGTACCGCAAATAAAGATGATTCAACCTTTACAATTACTGATAAAGTGTATGATAGAGCAATAACAATTGATTTTGATGATCGCAATATTCCTTTTGAAGTAAAAGAAGAAGTGAGTAAAATTCATATTAGCAAAACACATCTGCAACATTTATATCAAGAGGCATTGAATAATCCTAGTTATCAGATGACAAAAGGTGATTATGATAAATTTCAAACTGTTTGTGATTTTATTTATGACAAGTTTGATATTACTTTTGGTAATCGTATTTTGAATCAAATTGCAAAACTCGTGCCTGTTTTTGTTGCATCCGGTGGAACAAAAGAAGATGCTATTGATTTTATTGTTTCACGAAAAATAATTAGTAAAATTGAAGGTCGTTTTGAAGAATATGTTAAGGGTGCTTTGAAAGATTTATTAACTTTAATAACGAAAACATACGGAATAGATGTTTTATATCGTAGTGAAAAAGTAATTCAAAGTTTAATAAGAAGGTTATAATTTTATGAAACTCATCGAAGAGTTAAAACTAAAAGAAGTTATTAAAAAAATAAGAAAATATAAAGATGAACATCGAAGTATTAAATTTTTCTATCGAGATTTAGATAATTTAAAACTTCCATCTTTGCAAGATTTCTCTTTTAAGAAAGATGATGAATTCTTTGATGAAGTGAATTTTATTCTAAGCGTGATAGTTTCTATTATTGCTCATCCTAGTCTTTCTAATAAAGGAGAAGACATTATTGTTAGATCAGAACTAGCAGGGCATATTTCATCTGATTCTTTTCAACAAGTATGTAAAGATAATAGACTTTGGAAAGAAAAAAATGATGAAATGGTACCTGAATATGTGCATCACTATCAATATACTGATGATATTCAAATTTATGAAAATATTTTTATCGGAATGCTTATCAATCTTATACGTTTGGAGTTAAATAAATATAGTGAATTTTATGCATCACTGATTCCTTCGGTAGAATCAAATAATGATAAATATTTAGAAAATAAGATTGCGGAAAAGATGATTACTAAAATTGAAGCATTACAAAGAAAACAAATGTTTATTCAAAATACTTCTTTTTATAAAGAAATTTCTAAGTGCAATCTTCATCTTACAAAAGTTTTACCTACTAACATTTTATTAAAAAATCGTTTATACAATTATTGTTATAAATTTTATCTTCAATTTATTAAAAGTGAAGATGAAAATAGATTACTTGAAGAACTTACTATCTATTATAAATATGTGATATTAAAATGTTTCAAAGAAAAAAACTTTGTATTAGATAATACGAAAAGTCAAAACTATAATTGTTTATCTTTTATATATAAAGATTATAGACTAAAACTTTCTCTAGAAGAAAACATACCATGTATTAATCTTGATATTTCATATGGTTCAATTCCTGCTAAACATCATTTAATCATTAATACGGAAAATAAACTTCAGATGAATCAATTTTTTGATTACAACAGTATATCTAATGATTTGATTACAATTTGGCGTATATATGATTTAGAAAATGCAAATAAGCCATATAATAATCAACTAGTTTCTGAAAAAAAATTAGTGTCATTTTGGCTGAATTCTAAGTTGCAAGAGATTTTTGCAAAAAAGGAATTATATATGAAATATTGTCCTGTTTGTAAAAGTAAAAATATAGAAAATAATCAAAAACTATATACATGTTGTGATTGTGGAAGTATGTATACATTTAAAGACGTCAATCAGGTTGATACCATTTGGTTTTTAAAATTAAGGAGGTAGCTTTGATGGAAGAAAACAAACTTTCTCAAGAAGAACAAAAAGCCACAATTATGATCAATGACCTCTATAAATCCTATGGTGATAAAGATGTTTTAACGGGGTTAAATTTAGAAGTTTATGAAAAAGAGTTATTTGGTTTTATTGGTAGAAATGGTATTGGAAAATCAACAACAATTGATTGTATGATTGGTTCTAAAAAATTTTCTAAAGGCGAGGTATATATCTCAGGTTTTGATATAAAAAAATATCCTCTTCAAGCAAAGCAAACGTTTGGTTATGTTGCTAGTGAGCCAACTTGTTATGAAGAAATGACAGGATATGATTACTTAGAATTTATTGCTAGTATATATGGTTTAGGTGAAGAAGATTTTAATCACAATTACAAATATTTATGTACAAGACTTCAATTCAATTTAGAAGAATTGTCAAATCCCATTTCTGATTATTCTCATGGTATGAAACAAAAATTATGTTTAGTTGCAAGTTTGTTGCATAGTCCTAAAATTTGGATTTTAGATGAACCTACAGTTGGTCTTGATATTATGGCTGTGGAAGAATTGAAAAAAATGATGAGAGAGTATGCAAATCATGGGAATACCGTTTTTGTTACGAGCCATAATATTGAATTAGTATCTAAAATTTGTGATAGAGTAGCGATTATTAACAATGGCAAAGTGGTGGAATTATTTGATTTGAATAAAAATCCTAATAAAAGATTACAACTTGCTAAAATCTTTATTGAAACGTATGGAGGACGAGAATGATTAACCTCCTTGCGAAAGATTTTAAATTGATGTTTGGAAAAGAAAAAAGTATTGCTAAAAAAATAATTACTATTTTAATAACAATCTTTTTTCTTACTTGTTTTATTGGAATTGAGGTATTTTTGTTTACAACTATTTTGAATAAAATAGGAAAATTTCATCAAGCACCAATGGCCTTTATGAATGTATTTTTATTTATTATTTCTATTCTTATTACTATTTCTGGAATCTTTAGAGCGATGAAACTTTTTTTTAATCAAAAGGATATTGAACAATTATCCACAAAACCAGTTAGTAATAGTGCAATTATTTTATCTAAATTAGTCTTTCTATTCATTACTCATTATGCAATTAGTATTTTATTTATCTATCCATTATTTATTGCATATGGTATTCACTATGCAATGACATTAAAATTTTATTATCTAGCCCTTTTTTATCCCATTCTTTCTTTCTTTTTTGAGATGGGAGTTGCTCTTCTTTTTATCTATCCTTTTTGGCTTTTAAAAAATTATTTAAACAAGCATCTATTAGTAAGATTTCTTTTAATCGTAATATTGCTTGTGATTGGATGTTATTTTTACGCAAAAGTTTTGAATCTGTTTATTGAAATGATTGCGGGGGGAAATATAAATCATTTATTTACCCAAACAATGATGGATAAACTCATCAATTTTAGAAAATATGAGATTCCAATTAATTTTTTAACAGATATTTTTATTCAAAATAGATATAGTAGTATATTACCATACTTAGGTATATCATTGGGTATTTTTATTCTTGGTTTAAGTATTACTATTTTTACTTTTAGTTATGTAAGAAATATTTTTATTTCTAATAAGAAAAAACATAGAATAAAAGATTACAAAAAACAATCTATCCAAAAAGCTTTAATCAAAAAAGAAGTTATACTTTTAACTAAAAATCAAAATTATACTTTATCTTTTACAGGGCTTTTGATTGTTCAACCCTTTTTAGTATATTTGGTAATCAAAGCTTTAAATACAATTTTTACTTCTGGTATTTTTGCTTATTATATTTCAATTGTACCATCTTTTATTCCATTATTAGATATTTTAATTTTAATGTTATTTACCGTTATTATCAATCAGGGAGCAAGTCAATATATTCAAATGGAGAAAAAGACGATTAAAGTGATGAAAACAATACCAGTTTTACCTCGAATTCAATTGTTGATAAAAGTAAGTATACCTTTGCTACTTTCTTTTACATCCCTTTTTATCACTTTACTTGTCTTATTGGTGTTAAAAACGATTACGTTTATCACTTTCATTTTTGCTTTTGTATTAGTAAGTTTATTATTATTCATTTATGATGTGATTTCTTTAAAGGAAGAATTGAATATTAGAAATCATAAACCAAGAAGGTCAATTGTTTCTAATCTATACTCATATATTTTACCAATTATATATTTTATAGTGACAACAATTCTTTCATATTTTGGTATGTCGATATATATTGCCTATTTGATAGGATGTATTGTATTTGTCATACTAGGAATACCACACGTGTTTCATTTGAAAAAAAATATGGAATCTTTATTTATGGATTTGGATGTGATCAATTAATATGACAAAGAAAAACTTAATTATTTTATTGTTAATTCCCTTTTTAATTGCTTTGCTTGGTGTTGTAACGATTAATACGACCTTTCATTTCATTGATAATGATATTATTGCAATTCAATGGGATTATGATGATACCGAGGCTTTCAAGTTACAAGATAATTTATATTTGTTAGAAGCGGTTGGTGTCAATCAAAAAAACTATCCAGCAGGGGCTGGTAATACACTTGTATGGAGTATTAGAAATCGTAATATAGAAGATGACAATGTGTATGGTGAAATTGTTAAACAAGATCAGCACTATTATTTAAAAACACTTGCGTGTGGAGAGGTGATTATCACATGTTCAAATGAAAAGGGTACAATTTTTAAATCCATGCATGCGATCATTTATGAAAATGGAGCCATTCTTATTCAAACGAAAATTAGAGGTTCTCAAAACAATATTGATCAAACAATTTACTATGGTGAATATGATTTAGAAAATCAAAATAAAATAAAGGCAAGTGTTGATTTAGAAATTACAGCCGTACCAAAGAGTATCTCTTCGCTACTTAGAATTGAAAACCAAACGGATAATATTGAAATTGATTTAATGAATCATACATTAGAAATTAAAGATGCTGGTTTTGCTTCATTTACCATTAGTTGTGGTGATGAAAATATTGCGAAAAATGCTACTTATTCCTTTGAAGTAGTTGAAAATGGAGTGAATGTATATAGTTATGATGATCTATTGAATTGTTCTAATTATTCAAATACTGGTGAAATTATTGTTCTTCGAAAATCATTTGAATCACTAGAAAATGCTTATCAGATGAGTGCTAGTGGAGAGGTTCTCTTAGAAGATGGCAAGCCAGTTTTAAAAGAAAATAATGTTGAATGTTTTGGTAACTATAATCCAGTCACTAAAAAATTTAATTTTAAAAATGAAATCTATCGTTTTGTTACAACCTATAATAAAAATTATATTGATCAGTGGAATCAAAGTGTTGCAACAAGTGGCGGTAGCAATTACATATCAACTGAAATTTTAGTAGGTCTTCATATTCAAAAAAACTTTTATGGGAATGGATATACGATTAATATGCATAATCTGACTTATCCAACTGAAATAATTGAAGTAGATAGTGGTGATGGAACGTTTGTATCTATTCCTCATTTAGCTAAAGATGATTTATTTAGAGGTCCTCTTCCTTTTTATGCTTTGGGTGACCATAATAATATGCCATTGGTTGAAGCTTTTGGTCAAGATAATATTGGAATGTATGTGGAAGGCAATGATATTTTAATCAATGATGTCTATGTACGAAATTGTGATTTTGGTAATAGATTGGCTAATCTTGATACAGTGGGAACAGTTTTAGAAGTGAGTGGAAATAATATAAAAATTATGAATGCTAGACTTGCGAATGGTAAAAATGTTTTACGTAGTTTTTCTTCCATGCATGTAGAAGTAATCAATAGTATGTTAAGTTATGCAAGAAACTTTTTGGTTTCGCTTGGTACGAATGAGTACATTCTTATTGATGGCAGTAAAACGTATGATTTTACCGATTTAAATGGGAATTTGACATCACTTCAAATAGAAGATTATTTTCAAACGAATGGGGTTGGTGACAATATTTTAAATGCCTATTTACAAGCCAATTTTAGTTCAAAAGAGAATATGAAAAAAGCTCTTTTGTCTATGCAAAGAGCGCTTAGTAATGAAAAGTTAATTCAAGATGAAGAGAATAATCCTATTTACAAAGGTAGTATGAAAATAAAAGATACTTTCTTTTATCAAAGTGGAATTGCGGCAATCTCTCTTGAATCTATGTTTAATGGACCTTTCTTATATTCGAATATTCCTAGTGTAATTTGGGAAGTATTAGGAATGCTTGAAACACAAGAAGGTATACCTCTTGATAGTCTTAAAACAAGTAAGATTGCGGGGTTATCTTATCCAGTTGAATTAGAAATTTGTGGTAATACGAAATTTTATGATTATAAAGCTACGGATAGTGTGGATATTAGTGGATTAATTACCGAAAATATATCAAAGTTTGCTCAATCCATTGATCCAAGTTATGAGGGAATAATAGATATTGATAAAATATTTCCAATTAAACAATATTTAATTGACAAGGCCACAACTCAAGGTTCAATTTATACAGACAATGGTAAAACATATATAAATTTACCTATTGCGTATTATGGTGGTGGACTTAATTTATCTAAAGTTGAGGTTTCCACTGAGGATATAACGATTCATTTCAATCGAGAAATTGAAATTGATTTGATTGATAATTATTTAAATTTAGGACAAGGTTCTAATACAGTTGAGATGTTAAAAAATATGATGCTAAAAGCAGTAACGGTGGTAACCGGTTATGAACCATTCAAATTTGTATGTATGAAAGGTGATGGTTATTTATATGGAGAAACACCAAAGATTTCTGATTTAATTTTGAATAACATAAAAGGAGAATAAGAACATGAAAAAGAAAATCCTAAATTTAATAACTATGATATTATTATGTTTTGTTTTAGCAGGATGTTCTAGTTTCTTTGGTGATAATGAGTCACTACAAATTGAAAATATTCAAGCTGAAAGTTTAGAAAATGGTGACATTAAAATAACAATTACATATGTAAATGAAGTTTTAGATCCAACCATTTTTATTGTACCAAAGGGTGATACAGGCTCAACAGGGGTAGGAATTAAAGAAATAATAACGACTAAAAAAGAAGATGGTAGTGGTTCAATTTTAACAATTACTTATACGGATGATTCTATTTCACCAACAATTGTGGAAGTAAAAGATGGTGTTTCGGTTAGCAGTATAGATCCTGTTGTCAATCCTGAAACTGGAGAAATAGTAATTTATATTAGATATAGTGATGGGACGAGTTCAGAACCGATGGTACTTCCAAAAGGAGAAGATGGTAAAGATGGCATTTCGGTGATCGGCATTGACCAAAGAATCAATAGAGATTTTAGTGTGACTTTGACTTTTAAAATGTCGCAAGGTGAAGATGTCATTGTGAATATTCCTGCACCTCAACAAGGAGAAGATGGTAGGGGGATTAAAGATATTGTATCAATACCTAATGGGGATAGATATGTTATGATTATTACATATACTGATGATACAACAAAGGAATTAGAATTCGCAAGACCTAATAAATGGTTTTCAGAAATGAGTAAGCCACTAGATACAGATGGTATCAATGGTGATCTATGGTATGATTTAAGCCACAATGTGATATATGTCAAACAAAATAATAAGTGGACACAAGTGATAAGTCTTTATGATATCACAAATCAAACGTATACTGTGAAATTTGACTTAAATGATTCAGCAGATGCACCTGCAAGTATGCCACTTGGTACGCTTTTCACTTATGAAATTGTCGGTGGGAATTATTTTAAGGCATCAGGATATGAAATACCAGTTCCTACAAGAGAGGGATATGTATTTGCTGGATGGTATACGGTAAAAATTCCAACGGTTGTGAATGGAGCATTTACTGATTTAACAGCAGTGTTCTCTGATTTGACATTATATGCAAAATGGGAGTTAGCGAATGCATAAAATATAAATAAAAAGGAGGAAAACTTAATATGTTGAAAAAAATTAAGATGAGTATAATAATTATATTATGTATTCCATCAATTATTGGCATAGGTTTTTCTTCGTGGATTATAGGTACATTAGATAATATTTTAGTGAATGGACAAATTGATGTTGATACCGTTATTGAAAGCGATGATTATATATTATTAACAAAAGAGCCTTTAGGATTTGAATATGGTGAAAGAGGTTTCATTGATTCTAATGGCAATTATGTCAAAAAAGCAAGTTTTATTGTATCATTTGAAATAAACATTGATAATTGTAAAAAATTATTTGAAGATATTAGTTTAGCTTATATTAATATTATATTAACACATTCAGATAATTGTGTATTTAATGATAATCAAGGATTATTTGATAGTTATGTAATAGATAATGGAGATCCTAGTTTAGAAGTAAATTATGTTTTTCAATCTTCAGTAAAGTTAAATAATACAAATATTTTTTTAGATTCTAGTGAATTAAAAATTAATGATAATGAATATAGTCTAAATTTTGAAATTGGTAAATATTTTAATATTGATGATAATATATCAATACTTAATTTAGATATTTCTTATGAATGGTTTATTGATGATGCTTCAAATTATTTTAAAAATAACATTTATCCTATTATTTATGATGAAAGTAATCATGTCAATAAACTTACTCTTTCAGTAAGTGCATTTGTAACAGGTAATTAGGAGGAATAACTAATGAATAGAAAAAAAATATTAGTATTATTTTTGATGTTATTTCCATTATTAATAATAAGTTTATCTGCTACGTGGATAATATTAAGTAGAACTATTTTTGCTCCATCATATAATCCAAGTAGTGATAGTATTTTATTTAATGCTTATGATAATCAAGAGTCCGTTATTTATAATGGATTAGAACAAGGTCCTACTAGTAAAAATTCAGATATTTTAGATAGTAATATGGATTTTAAATATAGATTAGCAAATACTAAGAATTTTTATAAAGATGGATTTCCTATAGATGCTGGTACATACGATATATTAATTAAAGATAAAAGTAATACATATCTTGATGAAGTTGTACAATTTACTATAAACAAAGCGACTCCAAAATTAAATGGATCATTAAATTTATCAAGTATTTATCAAGGTGAAACGCCATTAATAACAAATGAAGATGAATTATTTGTTTTAGGAGTACAAAATGAAATTTTGTATGGAAATTTTGTTATTGATGTCTCTTCAATTGAGTTTGGGGAATCAACCGAAAGTATAAAAAGTGTAGATGTTATTGTGAAATATACTCTTACACAAAACAATCAAAAAATCAATTACTATGATGGTTCTTACTCTACTTCTGTAGATGTTAAAGCAGTATCTTACATAATAGGTAGTCAAAATAAATATTATGGTACAGTTGAAAGTGCTTTAGATGCTTCAAATAGTGGTGATATTGTAACTGTTATCCCACCAACTAAAAGTAATTATCATGATACTAATAATTCAATAGTTCCAGATAATATCTCTTATACAATTTATAATAATTGTGAAATAAAAAGTGGTGTAAGTTTAATAATTCCTACTGATCAAGATTCTCTAAATAGTGTTACAGACTCTGCCACTTTAAAAACTTTTATTAATAGTATGCAAGTAGATGATAGGTCAAGAGGAAGTAATAGTTCTTATAATTTATTTGCTACACAAAATGAAAGTAAATATTTAAGAGTAACAGTAAAAATTGCTGATAATGTAATTTTAAAAAATAATGGAGATTTAATAGTTAGTGGATATTTAAGTGGTGGTACAAGTGGTGCATGTACACTTGGTCAAACCTCACATAGTTATTCTAGAATATTACTTGGGAATAATTCTCAAATAAGTCAAGAAAATGATAGTGCTAATATATATTGTTATGGTTATATATCTGAACAATCTATAAATAATTCTAGTAAAGTTAATATTGTTAGTGGAAATTTATATATTCCTTTTATTGTTGATGATTATAAAGGATTTAGTTTTTCATGGGCAATGACAGATGGAGCAATAAGTGAGGAAAGATGTTCCCCCTTTAATCAATTTGAAATGAGAAATATAGATTCACAAGTAAAGATAGGATATAATGCAAAGGTTTATGGGATAACTAATGTTTATGTTACATATTCAACTATGGGTGTTGATAAAGTCTTTACACAACAACTTAATATATTGGGAAATGATGAAAGTTTCTTTTTTCAATTAACTGATTCAATTTATTCATCGGTTAATTATAAATTTGATAAAAATACATTAGTTGCCAATGCAAAAATTTATGGTGGAATGATTTTAAATAATTTTCAGTTAAAACTTCAAGAATCTATAATAACAGTTGATTTAAGTACCACAGAGGCATATTTTCCTCTATCATATAGAATAAATATTGAATTATTTGCTTGCGAAGATCAAACAATTGCCAATTTTGATATTACTAATCAAAGAGTCAAATTATTGCCTGGTAGTAGTTTAACAATAGGTGATAAATGTTTATTAAAATCTAATGAGTTAATAGTCTATAGTGCTTTTTATGATGGTTCAATTGGAAATGGTGAAAATAGTGCAATTGGAAGTAGTAAACCATATCCTCTTAAAGAAGGAGCCATATTAAAAGTTTTAAGTGGTGGTAGAATTGAATCTAATTATTTAGCTGGAACAGTTTATGGGGATGCTAATGATATTTCATATACAAATGGAAAAATAGTGTCTAAAGAAGCTTGGGTTATGGGTAGTTCAGGTTCAATAAATCCTGCTTGGAATATAAAAGATTATCTTGAAATAAAAGAAAAAATAAATATTTATCCATTGGAATACTTAGATACTAAAATAAAACTATATGTTGGAATAAATACTTTTACAAATTATAATTCATATTTACCATCTTTTAATATTTTAATAAATGGTGCAAGTGAATCATTTAATATAAGTGAATATCAACAAGTTTTGGTTTTTGATTCTTTAAATGATTATCAATTTGAGTTTGTTAATAATATTTATAAAGCACACTATGCTTCAAGTTATTATAAAAAGGGACAAATAATTTCTTATAATGAAAATAATGCAATTATTGGTGTTATTAATAGCACATTATCTATTTCTAATAATAATAATGGTATCAATGAGTTTGATGTGCAAGAGGTTAATGTTACTTGTTCTACCCCAACAATAAATGGAAAAATTCCTTTATATATAGGTAAATCAATATTATTAAATGCAGAGGTTATTGATATAAATAAATCATATAATAAAACAATTAGTTGGCAAAGTTTAGATACAAGTATTGCAACTGTTGATAATAGTGGCAATGTTACTGGTGTTTCGTTAGGAAAAGTAATCATTCAAGCTATTTGTGATGAAGTTATTGGCTCTTTTGAAGTTGAAGTTATAGAAGAAGTAGATGTTGATAATATTGAATCAGTATATATTACAGATGCTAGTGGCAATTCTTCAGAAAAAGTTCTTGGTCAAAGTACGTTTGGCGGTAGTAATAATGTTGATTATAATGGTAAATATGGAAATAACAAACAAATTGTATTTAGCATAAATATAAATCCAACAACTGCACCATATAGTTCAATAGAGTGGACCTTAAATGCATCAGCTACAGGAAGACAATGGATTAACGATAATACTCAAGCAGTAAATATAGAAAAGAATGTTACATCTATAACTGTTAATACAGGTAGTGGAACTGGAACTAGTGATGATAAGGCAACTTTAAAATGTGTTGTTGTAGGCTTAGATGGTACTATCTATACTGCTATATTTATTATAAATCACGAAAAAGATACCACTTGTCTTGTTGAAGGAACATTAATTACAATGGCAGATGGTACTCAAAAAAAAGTTGAAAATTTAGAAATAGGTGATTTACTATTGATTTATAATCATGAAACTGGTGATTGGGATTATGCTCCATTATTAGTAAATGTTCATAATAGTGAAGAAGAAATTTTAACTAATATAATTAATCTTTATTTTGATGATAATAGTAGTTTACGAATTGTAGGTGAACATGCACTATTTGATATGAATTTAAATAAATATGTATATATTAATGAGAGTAATATAATGGAATATATAGGTCATAAATTTGTTGCAACTGAATGCATAAATGGCACAATTGATACAAAAATTATAACATTAAATAGAGTAGACATAACGAAAGAATTAGTAAGAGTTTATAATCCTGCATCGGTTTGGCATTTAAATTTAGTGGCAAATAATATTTTAACATTATCTGCTGGTATGGTTAATTTCTTTGATTATGGTGAGAATTTAAAATATGATGAAGAGCTTATGATCAAAGACATACAAAAATATGGACTATATACATATGATGATTTTAAAGATTATGTATCATTAGAAGTATTTTATGCTTTTCCATTTAAATATTTTAAAGTTGCAGTAGGCAAAGGATTAATTACTTTTGAAGATATATTAATGTTAATTAATTATTATAATGATTCTATAAATTAATTATTTTTTAAAAACTTGATTTCAATTTAATTTTGAAATCAAGTTTTTATATATAAATAATTTGTTATTTTTTACAAAAATACTGAATAAGAATTGATAGTAATCATATAATATGATTCAATAAAGATATTGAAAGGATGATTGAAATGTTAGTTAATTTTAAATTTAAATCTTTTAAAAAAGAAACTATATTTTCAATGGAAGTTACTACTGACAATAGTTATAAAGACTTAAATACCTTTAGTATTAATAAAAATTTACTTTTAGGAGATTAGTCCTTAATAAAAAGTGCAATTATTTATGGACCAAATGCTTCTAGTAAATCAAATATTTTAAAAGTCTTAAGGTATATGCAATTTGTTGTTCTTTATTCTAATTCACCTACTTTTGGCATTATTTAAAATAATGAATATTATACTTTTGATAACGATTCATAGTTTAATGATAGTTTGTATGAAGTTGAATTTATAGAAAACAATATCTTTTATAGATATGGATTTATTATTAATAATAGGATAATTATAATAAAAGGTATGAGCGTTTAGTCTGTATATTTAATGGGGATAAAAATAAAATTAACTTCTATGTCTAAAGATATATCTAATTTAATAGTTCTTCAAAAAAATTTATTATTTATACCAAATTCTATGAGATATAATCTACTAGAAATTGTTACTAAATCTATTTTAGATAGTATTGCATGGTTTACTAAAGCATTAATTATATTTGAAAATAATATTAGTATGTTTAATATATATGATGAAAAAAATATAAATATTTAGAAAAGACTTTGGAAATATTAAAAATTGCAGATATAGGAATACAAGATGTTTGTTTACACAAAGAATATTTAGCATCTAATGATGATATTAAAAATCGTAAAACTATAAATTTACCATTAGAGCTAAATTTGAAAATTGAAGTAGATAAATTAGAAATTGGTAAGATTGACATAAAAACAGATTTTAACGTTTATAACAAAGAAAAAGAAGTTATAGAAAAAAGGAAGTATATTTATTAAGAAATTCAAATTTTTATTCAGAAGAAACTAAAAAATTATTTTTATATTTGGGATGGATTATAGCAGCTTTAGATCAAAAAAGAGTAATTTTATTGATGAATTTAATACTAAATTTCATTTATTAATTGCTGATACTATTATTAAAAACCCTAATAACACTCGATTAGTGACAACTGCCCATAATTTAATGTTATAAATGGCGAGATTAGAAGAAATCAAATATATTTTGCAAGCAAAAATGAATTTGGTGAAAGTAGTCTTGTATTTTTATCTGATTTTAAAAGTGTTAGAAAAAATGATTTATTTAGTAAAAAGTATCTGTTAGGATTTTATTCTAAACTTCCAAATATGAAGGATGATTTTTAAATAAAAAAGGGAGGGATTTGATGAGAAAAAGTGAAACTTTAAAAGCATTTAATAAGGTATTGATTCTTACTAATGATGAAGAACAAAAAAAAGTATTTCGCAAGTTTAAAAAAAGACGTCTAATCACCTTACAAAATAAATATATTATGTTTGAAAAAAGTCATCATTTTTCTCCTTAAATATGGAATTTGTATCATATAGCTACAATTTATAAATGGATAGAATATTTGAAACTCAATTAAATTAAGATGAGGCCTTATATGGCCTTTTCTATAAAAAACATTGTCAACTATTAAAATAATAAATAAGTTGACAATAATAGAAAAAAATGATATACTTTATATCAGTGAGGCCTAAGATGAAAAAAACAAATGAAATGATATACAATAATATTTTACAAAAACTAAAAGCATCAAAAAAACCAAATGAATTAGAAGGCAAAATGATTAGTGGCGAAGAAATTGCAAAAGAAGAGAAAATTACAAGAAGTTATGTCAGTAAAGTCATTGCTAAATTAATTGAAAAAGGCTATGATATTAAAAGAGTGAATCGTATGGGATATATATATCAAAACGATATGAAAGTATTAGATGAAGAATATATTAAAAGCCATTTAACAAACCAAAGAAATGTACAAGTATTAGATAGTGTAGATTCTACGAATAATTATCTAAAGAAAATGAAAAAAAATGAAAAAATGGAAGAAATGGTTGTCATTGCTGATGCCCAAACAGCAGGAAGAGGTAGACTTGGTAGAAGTTTTATGTCTAATCAGGCTAGTGGTATATATATGAGTATTTTACTGAAACCTACTTTTTCTTTAGAGTATGCTAAAAAATTAACGTGTCTTGCGGCCGCCGCAACCTCTTTAGCAATTGATCAAATGGCAGGTACAAAAACAACAATCAAATGGGTCAATGATATATATCTTAATTCTAAAAAAATATGTGGTATTTTAACTGAAGGTTCTACTTCTATTGAACAAGGAAGTTTAGAATATGTAATTATTGGGATTGGTATTAATATGTATCATCAAGAATTTAGTGAGGATATTCGTAGGATAGCCACCACTATTGAAGATGAGACAAATCAAATTATTTCACGCAATGAATTAATAATAGCAATCATTAATCAAATTGATGCATATTTAAAAAATATTGATGATCATACCTATATGCATGAATATATCAAAAAATCTTTTGTAATTGGTAAAAAAGTTGAATTATATCAAAATAATCAAGTGTATGTAGCAAAAGTCTTGAATATTACTGAAGAGGGTGAATTACAAGTTTTAATAAACAATGATGTAAAAACGATATCTTCAGGAGAAATTACTAGGATGGTGGTAACAAATGAATAAAACAATTCAAAAAATTTCTTTTATTGCAATTTTAGCTGCATTTTTATGTGTACTTTCACCATGGTCAATTCCAATTGGTGATATTCCAGTCACTTTGGCTACTTTTGCATTGTACTTAATTGGTGGCTTAACTAAAAAGTTTGATGGACTATTGGTCGTTTTAGTTTATATATTTATTGGTATTATTGGAATTCCCGTTTTTTCCTCGTTTAGAGGCGGAATTGGTGTTGTATTAGGTGCTACTGGTGGCTATATTATTGGTTATCTTCCAGCAGTTATTATAATTAGTTTTTTAACTTGCATAAATAAGAAACAATTTTTTTGGTATCCTTTATCCATGGTTTTAGGAACAATTATTTGTTACTTTGTCGGAACAATTTGGTATATGTTTCAAACCGAAAATTCACTTGCCTATGCTCTTACCGTATGCGTTGTACCATTTATAATCTTTGATATTATCAAAATTATTGTTGCTAGTATCGTAGCATATATCATTAATGTTAAAACAACATTATTTAGTAGCATATATTCTGGCATAAATAAAAATATGTGATATAATAAAAGTGTGGAAAATTACTCAAGTGGTTGAAGAGGATGGTTTCGAAAACCATTAGGGTGTAAAAGCTACGGGGGTTCGAATCCCCCATTTTCCGCCAGACTTAGTTTTATGAAAGAAAAAGGTCTTAAAAAAATCTGAAATCAAGCATTTTAGAGTTTTTTAAGACTTTAAAAATTCATACTATTTTTTTATATATCATCTTCTTAATAAAATAGAGTAGGCCAAACTTTACAAAGATAAAGCCTTTTCTCATACTAAAGATATGTCAAAATGCATAGGTTGAATGATAACGCATTATTCATAAAAAATCTATCCCAAAAAGAAGGGGAAATGAGTTGAAACAAAGAAACGAATAGATTAAAGAAAAGATTTAATAACAATGAGTAAGTAATGAAATAAGGGATAATACATTTATAATTAAAAATTATAAATATGAGGATAAGAAGTGATGAATACTTAAGTATAATAGTATGCATTTTATATCAAAATAATGAAGGGAAGATAGCATTTGTTTGTTTATTCTTTATGTAATGTTTTTTATTTATCAATGAAGATTTTATTTTTAGTGGTTAAAATAGGATGAGCTAGACAAAATAAAAAATATTTGATATAATATAGTAAGTAATTTTTTCATAAAGGATAGTTGCATAATACAAAAGAGGATAGATACAAGAATATAAATATATATGAATTTAATATAGAAAGAAAAAATCAATTGAGGTGAGAAAGTGGAAATTCAAATAAAATTAAATACAAGTATATTAAGTCAAGCACTGAAAGTCTTTCATAAAAAGACAAAAATTTTTGCTATCTGTATGTCAATTTTTTTAATTGTTATAGGTGTTTTAGAAGCCTTTACTCTTATCAATCATTTTGATAGTTTTAGTTTGTTTTTAGCTCTTTTTTGTTTTCTTTTTGGTATTTTTTATATCGTTTATTTTATGTTGATTATCAATAGAAATATGAAATTAAATATTAAGCAATTTGAACAAACCAATAATGGTACTGAAAGCGAAGTAGTATTTAAATTTACTGATAATGGAATTGAAAATAAAAGTCTAAATACAAATAATGTCGCATCCTTTCATTATTCAATGATTAGTAAATGTATGGATAGTCACGATTTTGTTTTTTTGATTACATCACTTAAACAATTTTTATATATACCAAAGAATCAATTGACTCTAGATGAATACAATGGACTGATTGAAATTGTTCAAAATTATGGCATAAAATATAAAAAAATAAAATAAATTAGTATTTATTTTATGTTTATTAAAATAATGTGTTATAATAGAAGTGCTATATTTTTATAGTAGAAGGAGGTACCTCAAAGTATGGAAGGTACAGTTAAATTTTTCAACACTAGTAAAGGGTATGGTTTCATAAGTGAAACAACAACAAAAACGGATTATTTTGTTCACTTTACTGGTATTTCAGGTAATAATAAAACATTAACTGAAGGACAAAAGGTTACATTTGATGTTATGGAAGATTCAAGAACTGGTAAAACTAGAGCTTGTAATGTTAAATAAATATTAAGTTGAACTGAAAAAACGATCATTGATTGTAGGGTGTTTGCTGTAGAATAGCAACCCTACAACTCTTTGACCAAATGGGAATAGATGAACTAAAAAAGTATTATAAAAACATATACAAAATTTTGTTTACATTTGTAAACAGGGATTGTATAAAGTAGATTTCAAAGTTTACTTTCGATTTAAAAACCTCTTGCGATTGAGGATAGGTAAACTAAATTTTAAAATACATCTTAAATGCTCCTATGCCGAGTAGTTTTTGGACATAGGAGTTTTATTTTTTACATTTGCAACCATACTACCTTTTCTTTCTATTTTATCTTTCTTTTTATTTTAGGTTTATAAAATATGATGTAAGATCGGTGGTTTCACTATAAAAAAGAATAGTTAAATATAAATCTATCTAACTATTCTTTTTTATTTTTTCTAAAATAATGATTTTCTTACATAAAAAACAAAGATATTGTAATGAATGGACCTTTTTAACATTTTCTTACATAAACAAAGAAACCTTTTATAAGTATTTCATAAATAAATAAAAAAAGTTAAAGAATACATTGACAAAAAATGGTAATTTAGATATAATTAAATTGAGTTCGGGGGAGCAAGAATATATAGGGCGAAAAACAGTATAAGAAAAAATATTGAATATCAATAAGCAAAAAACAAGTTCTTATTTATTCTGTATTTTTCCTCTTAACTCATAAAGATACACTAATATCATATGAAAAGGAGGAGAAAATATGAAGAGTGTTAAGAAATTCTTTTTTGCTTTTTTTGCTTTGTTAATGAGTTTTGGTTTATTTAGTGCATTAACAAACGCAAAAGCTGATGTTGTCGTACAAGTTACACCATGGACATTGTCATTTGATAATGGTGATGTGTTCAATGTGATGGAGGATGATAATTCTCTTTCTGTTGTCGCGAATGCTTTTTCAGTTACCTATTTGGATACAACTGGAAATACAACTGGTGGATATTTTGATGTTTTTCGCGAATCATTACATATGGAAGGAATTGATCCATATGTAACAGATCAATATATCCAAAATGGACAAACGCTCACCTTTAATTTAGGTGGTCCAATCACACTTAGATTTCATTCGGCTGACCCAACTGGTGAGTACAAATGGTTTGAATTATACTTGTATCGTTCCATTATTGATACAAATCGAATTGTAACAAATTTAAATCCAGGTCAGTATTATTATAATCACTCTATTCGTTTTGGTGATTATGATAGAGTTCGTTATGGTGATCCTAATTTAATTTTCGAGATTTATAATTTAACTACAAATGAATTAAATACCATATATGGAAGTCAGTTTATGATTAATTTTTATATTGAAAAAGAAGGAGAATATGAGGTAACCGTTACAGATTTAAGAAAAGATGAAAGTAGAGTATATCGATTTGCGATTGATCAGACAGCACCTGTCATTCAATTAGTAGAATGGGATTATATGGTTGAAACTCCTGTTCTTTCGGGTACTATTACAAGTGCAGGGATGAAGGTTGTTTATGGAGATAATATTAAGGTTAATTCTATGACTTATCAATATAAACCATTTACATCAAGTCTTGTTGAAACAGGGACTGTTGACAATAATTTTATCTTTTGGCGAAAAGGTGAGTATGTAATAACCGTAACCGATATGATAGGGAATGTAACAACTCAAACATTTCAACTTACCGATTTTGATGTTGTAGCAGATCCAGATGGAGCTCAAACTTTAGGTACAGAAGTTACACAAAATGGGGGAGCAAAAGGGGGAACAATTCTTCACGTCGGCTATACTAGATGTTTATATTTAGGAGGTAATGCTTCAAGCCAATCAAGATTAGACTATACTTTCACATCTAGTAATCCATCTATTGCAACGGTTAGTGAATATGGTACAGTTACAGGTTTGTCAGCTGGAACAGTTGAAATTACTTGTGTTTTAAAGAGTAATCCTAGTAAGGTTTCTAAAATTGTTCTAACTGTATTACCATAGAATTATATGAATAAAGGAGAAAAAATATGAAAAAAATATTTAAAATTTTTACAATGTTTTTTGCATTACTAGTTGGCTTTGGTTTAATGAATATCGTATCAAAGGTTAAAGCAAGTAGTGATGTAGTGACTACTCCGTGGACCTTATCTTTTGATAATGGACAGGTTGTAAATATAGTTGAAGATCAAAGTCCTATTTCAGTTGTTGCTAATGGTTTTTCGGTTACATATAATGATTTAACAGGAAAAACCAGTGGTGGATATTTTGATATTTGGGTTGAGTGTCCTGGTGTGATACCTTATGAACCAAGAATTGAAAATCAATATATTGCTAATGGAGAAACATTAACGTATCAAATGGGAGGAAATTTAGACTTTGTATATTATTCTTATAATGAAGAAATGCAATATATGGATAGAATATGGGTACCTTTTTTTGTAGATCGTTCTATTGTTTCATCTAATCGTATATATACAAGTTTGACAGCTGGAAAATACTATTATAGTGAAACCGTTTCTTTTTCTGATTTAGATTATGGAAGAGATCCGGATTTAGATTTGGTTATTGAGGGGAGAAATTTAACAACGGGCGAATATTTAGAAAGTAATTATGGTTATATGCATATAAGTGATGAAGGTGAGTATGAAGTAACCATTCGCGATAACCGAAAAAATCATACAAAAACATATCGATTTGCCATTGATAAAACAGCACCAATGATATATTTAGTAGAATGGGATTATTTTGTTGAAACCCCTATGCTAGAAGGATCAATTACAAATGCTGGTATGAAAGTGATTTATGGTGATAATATTAAAGTCAATCAAATGACTTATCAATATAAACCTTTCAATTCAAATAAAGTTGAAACGGGAAGTGTGGAAAATAATTTTATCTTTTGGCGAAAAGGTGAATATGTGATTACTGTTGTTGATATGGTAGGCAAGAGTGTGTCAACAACCTTTACAATATCAGAATTTGATATTGTTGCAGATCCAGATGGAGCCCAAACTTTAGGTACAGAAGTTACACAAAATGGAGGAGCAAAAGGGGGAACAACCCTTCATGTTGGCTATACGAGATGCTTATATTTAGGTGGGGATGCTCCAAGTCAATCTAGACTAGATTACACATTCACATCTAGTAACCCATCAATTGCAACGGTTAGTAATTATGGAACTGTTATGGCTAAAGGGGCAGGAACAGTTGTAATTACTTGTGTTTTAAAGAGTAATCCTAGTAAAGTTTCTAAGATTATTTTAACAATATTACCATAGATTTAAAATAGAAAAGTATGAACGATTTGTATGAATAGCAATTTGTTCATACTTTTTTAATTTCTTTTGCTTGAAGTATCTTTCTTTGAAGATAAATTTTTATTACTTGATATTATTGTTATTTCATGTTATAATAAATTTAATGTAGTATATTATTGGAGAAATAAAATGGTAATCAAATATGAATTAATAAAAAAAGATGAAAATTCAATGGCAAGAGTAGGAAAAATTACAACACCTCATTCTATAATAGATACACCTTGTTTTATGCCAGTAGGAACCCAAGCAACCATTAAGGCTTTATCAAAAGAAGAGGTGGTGGCAACAGGTGCACAAATTATATTAGGTAATACTTATCATTTATGGAATCAACCAGGTCATAAATTGATTGAAAAAGCTGGTGGATTGCATAAATTTATGAATTGGGATCAATCTATTTTAACAGATTCAGGTGGCTTTCAAGTTTTTTCTCTTGCTAAACTTAGGGATATTAAAGAAGAAGGAGTTTATTTTAAACATCATAAAAGTGGTAAGCCACTCTTTCTTTCACCTGAACTGGCAATAGAAATTCAAAATAGTTTAGGCAGTGATATTATGATGAGTTTTGATGAATGCCCACCATATCCGTCAACGAGAGATTATATGGAAAAATCAGTTGAAAGAACAATTCGGTGGGCAAAAAGAGGTCTTGAGGCTCATCAAAATAAGGATAGCCAAGGGGTATTTGGCATAATCCAAGGAGGAGATTTTGAAGATATTAGAATATATTGTGCAAATGAATTAACCAAACTTCCGTTTGATGGTTTTTCTATTGGAGGACTCAGTGTAGGTGAACCTAAATATATTCAAAATAAAGTTTTAAGTTATACAACACCTCATTTACCCCCAAATAAACCAAGATATTTAATGGGAGTTGGTTCACCGGGTGCTATTTTAGACGGAGTGGAAAGGGGTATTGATATGTTTGATTGTGTACTTCCAACTAGAATTGCTAGGCATTCTTGTGCGATGACATCAAGAGGGAGAATGATTCTTAAAAATCAAGAATTTGAAGATGATTTTAGGCCACTTGATGAAGAGTGTGATTGTTACACTTGTAAAAATTATACGAGAGCTTATTTAAGGCATTTAGTAAAGGCAAATGAAATATTAGGTGCTAGGCTTATAAGTATTCATAATATTCAATTTTTAGAAAATTTGATGAAAAATATTAGATTTTCCATCATGGAAAATAAATTTTTAGAATTTAAACAAAAATTTTATGATAAATATGGATTAAATGAAAGTGATAAGGATTTTTAAAATGAAAAAAATATTGTCAATACTATCAATATTTACTTTGACATTGGTTATGAGCAGTTGTTCACTTCTAAAAAATAAGTATGTTACAATGACAAATGGAGTTGATATCACGATTCCAAATGAGTATAAAGAACATATGCTTTTACCAAATCATATACCTAGTATGCATTTTGATTTAGAAAATGTTCGAATTTCAACTGATTCGACAAATGCTTTGGTTAAGTTTGTTCAAAATGATCCGTATGTCTTAAGCGATGCTATGGCCAACCATTTAGCAAGATATTCCAATGATCAAATCATCGAAACAAGAAGGGTCGAACGAGAAGAAAAAAAAGGTGCGAAATTAGGAAAGGATTATTTACCAATTGATGAGGGAACTCAATCCTTAGAAAAGATTATCATTGCAACACAGGACGATGGAACAAGAGTTTCCTATTCTTTTAGAACTTTTCAAAGTAATGGAAAAATTTATTATGCATATTCATATACTGAAAATATGTCCATAGCACTTGAAATGCCTTTAATGGTAGTAAAAGAAGAGAATATGAAAAAATTGGTATTGTTACCAATACCATATAATACGAAATATATTGTGGGTGGTTATAATATTGAGTTAGATAGTCTTTTAAAAAAGGATCAGTATTTAGATACAACAAAAGAAAATTATTATATTTTTAATTATCCGACATATTTAAAAGCGATAAATACAGATTCAAGTTATTTAATAAATGAAGTTAAAAATTGGTATATCAAACATTGTAATGGTCATTTTGAAGAGAATCAATTTATTATTGAATATTTAGGTGTTAAATTTTGGATTGATTTTGATCAAGAAAAATTCAATAATGATACAGAAAAAATAGAACCTGCATTTCAAATTAAATATATCGGTATCGCATAAAACAAAAAACCTTGTAAACAATTTACAAGGTTTTTATTTTTTTAAAATAAAAAGGTTAAAAAAATGAATATTTAAGAACTCATCTTCATATTTTTATATGATAAGAAAAATTCAATAATTTTAATTAAAAAATATTGTATAATTTAAAAGATTTTAAATCTATACCTTTATGATAAAGGTTAAATTATACAATATTTTACCATTTTTTTCCAATAAAGTCAATAATTTAGTTAAAATAGATGAATTTTAATATAAATTTAATGTTTTAATGATACATTTAAAAATTCGTAAAGGTATACCTTTAAAGACGTTTTATAGTATAATTAAAAAATTAAATTATCTTATTTATAATAAATAATAAAGTTTTTTAATCAAACGGGAAGGAAGAAAGATGTCTGAAAAAATACAAAGTCAATTAAAGCAAAATATAACTAAATTTGGAGTGTTAAATATAATTGGGGTTATATTATTGGTTATATTTTTACCATTGGTTATTTTAAATTTGATATTCATTATTCAAGGATGGATTCATCCAGACAAGGTACCAATGATTTTTGATACTGCCCCATTAATTGTTGTATCAGATTCAATGACAATTGAAAAAGATGAAAGTGGAAATATCATTAGTGGAGCTTTTAATAAAAACGATTTAATTTTTATTAAAAAAGTAGATCCTACTACTTTAAAAGAAGGAGATATTATTACCTATGTTGCAAAGGATGGTTCAATTGTAACCCATAGAATTTTTTTGAAGGGAACCACAGAAGATAAAAATGCTTCTGCTTTTGTAATGAAAGGGGATTATAATACTTCAATTGATCAAGATCCCATTTCTTATAACCAAGTTGTGGGTCTTTATAAAGGAAGAATTGCGGGAATTGGTGGGGTGGCTAATTTTCTTCAATCACCAATTGGTGTCATTGTTGTTTTAGGATTGCCATTGGCCTGCATTTTAATTATTGATTTAATTAAAAAGAAAAAAGAAAATCAACTTGCTAATTCAAAAAACGCCGAATTAGAAACTGAACTAGCACAATTGAAAGCAGAAAAGGCGCAAAAGGGATGGAAAGATTCATCTCGTTAAGTTTTGGTATTCACATGGCCACACATGAAAATACATATATAAATTGATATATTAAATTTAAGGGAGGAAAAAATGAAAAAAAATAAAATTTTTACATTAGGATTAGTTATTACTTTTGTTTTTGTCGTATCACTAACTTTAGTATCTGGAACATTTGCTAAATATACATCGACAGTAACTGGTAATGACAGTGCAAGCGTTGCTAAATGGGCTTTTCAATATGGAACAAGCGAAGGAACGTTATCAGATGTTGATTTATCATCAACTAAAACAATTGCATTCAATTTATTTGATACTATTTTAGACACAGATGGAGATCCAGAAACTGATGTAGCAGCAAATAAAATTGCTCCAGGAACAAAGGGTAGTTTTCAATTTGTAGTCAAAAATACTTCTGAGGTTAATGCAACCTTTGACTTAACACTAGAAGTAGTAGGTGCACAAGTACCATTTGAATATACAATTCAAGTAGATGAAGGAAGTGCTAGCGAAGCATCTACTACCGTACCTAGTTTAACTACTCAAGCGATTGATATGAATACTTCTGTAACTGTTACAATCACTTGGGAATGGCCATTTGATGGTAACGATACGGCTGATACAACTTTAGGATTAGCAGCATCTACTGTAGAGGTTAATGCAACAATTGTATTTGTTCAAGTTGACTAGTATTTCAGTGTTATACATTTAAAGCCACAAGTATATATAAGCGCATAGATAGATTGTGGCCTATCAAAGCGCTTATATTTATGGCGTTAAACAGGATGGATGAAAAGATATATTTTTACTAAAGTATAGTTTCAAAAGGCAAAATGTATTTTATTAAAAATATAGTATAAGGAGGGAAGAACGATGAAGAAAAAATATAAAAGTGCCCAGCGCTTATTAGGTTATCATGTATATTTCAACACAATCAGAGATTCTAATGGCCAAATAGTTGCCAAAATCAAAAGACATCAAATTGTTTCCCATGATGATTTATTTTTTAAATCCGTTCTTAGTTCTAATACAATAATTGATGTAACTGCTAAGGAATTAAAGAATAGGAAGATCAAATATACCCTTTATAATGAACAAACTAAAGAAATATTTGCTAAGGCCGATCGTTTTTTTAACATCTATACCCTTGAAAATAATTATTTAGGTTCTTTTTTTAATTCAACAAAGTCAATTCTCTTTATTATAAGATGTACTATTTTTGCTATTTTAGCACTTTTTATTAGTTTTGTTAGCCTACAAACGACTGGCAATCCAACAAGACCTAAAGAAATTGTGATTAGTGAAAGAGATGGGGACATTATTTTAGATGAATGGAATATTTTCGGTAGCCAAATAGGGGATAAAATTTTATATCCGGGAAAAATGGGTGAATATTATTTTAGTATTACCAATCCTAATTCCAAAGATATTATACTATCAATCGAATTTACTGAAGATAATAAAGATACACTTCCTATTGTATACCGGTTGGTTTGTAAGAATGAATATCTTTGTGGTGAAACAAACAATTGGATTGATATTGATGAATTGTATGCTAATGAAATTTTAATTCAATCTAATCAAACCATACAATTTAGACTAGATTGGAATTGGCAAGATGTGGATAATGATGAATTTGAGACAGAATTAGGAATAGATAATAATGCAACCTATACCCTCTTTGTGGCCATTACTTCAATACTTATTTATCCAAATCATTAAAAGAATTTGTAAGAAAGGAGCTACTAATGGATAAAAAGACAACAAAAAATAAAATATGTATTTTACTTGGCTTGCTGATATTGGCAACTGGTCTTGCCATTAGTGGTAAGATAGGTAGATCAACTACATTTGCTAAATATAAAACCATTATTGATTCAAATTCTAGTACCTCAACTATTGCTAGGTGGGATATTCGAACGATAAAAAAAGATAAAACTGAAGTGAGTATGCTTGGTGAGGGGTTTAAATTATCACAAGCAGGTGAGAATGGCAATTGGTTTTTTACGATTTATAATTTATCAGATGTAAAAGCACAAATTGCAAAGGGATCTAAAATTCGTTTACGCCTTGATAGTGACAATTTTATCAATAAACAAAATTTAACATGGAATTTTTTATCAGGAAATAACCCCATTACTTTTTCAATCTATTTATATCATTGTGATATTGCCCAAATTGTAAGTTATCAAAAACTAGATTCTTCTGAAATCATTTCGTTAGATGAATATTGCAATTTGACTTTAGAAGAACAAGCGAATTATCAAGAAAGAATTGATGAAAGTATAGATAAAACGTTGTTACTTCAAACCTCAGAAGAATTGATATTGAATAAAGCCATTGAGGAAAAAGATAATGGGAGTATTACTTATTTTTATGCTGAAAAGGACTTGAGTAGTTTAGCTCAAGAACTCATTGCTTTGGATATGGAAGGATACAAAACCTTTAGAGTGAATTGGAGTGTATCAGAAAGTAGTGCTGATGTGGATGGAATTCAAGCAAAATATCAAGCTTATCGACTATCAGATACCAATATAGGCTTTGATGGTTTAGTACAAACATATGAAATTCAAGGCAAAACGTATTATCTTGGTTATAATGAATATGATTATTTTGATTATTTAAACTATATATCACAAACGGGTGTAAATGGTGAACCAGCTTTTGTTTTTCCTAATACTAATGGTATTGTTGGACAAACGATGAAGGTTGCTTATTCTAATCTTACAACTTCTCAAAAAACGCAAATTGAAAATTATGTGGCAGGAAATACACTAGAAAGTTTAGAAAAAGTTGTTGAAAGAAATACATATGAAATGTATGAAACATTTTTACACGATAAAATAGATTTTGAAAATAGTTTAGGATATCTTCAATATGGACTATATTGTAGTATCATTTTTGATTTAAAAATAGAACAGGTAGACTAGTCCAATGTTAAAGATAATTTATAAATTCATTTCTTTTTTTCTTGCATTTTTCTTTGTTATTCTTTTTCTTTTCTTATCAGTGTATTTGATAAAAAGAATAATTGATAAAGATCAACCAACTACTGTTTGGGGCATTGCTTTTTTTGAGGTATCTACAGGCAGTATGGAACCAGAAATAATGATTGGTGATTTGATCATTACTAAAAAGATAAAAGATGATCAGTATCAAGTAGGCATGATTGTTACATATTTGCCACCAAATGCTAAAACACCAGTTACCCATCAAATTGTAAAGCGTGATGGTAATATTATTACAACAAGAGGAATAAATGAAGAAACAAACAATATTGATGATGAACCTTTTGATGTATCATGTATTATTGGTAAAAAAATAGGAATATGGCACCAATATAATCGATTTGCCAATTTCATTAAATCTCCATTTGGCATTATTGTTTTTGTTTTGGGCGGATTTTTAATTATTGAGGGGTATGTATATATTGATAAAAAAATAAAAAAAGTAATCAAGTAAGTAAAGATATACTTTATTTAGAAAGGAGAAGATGATGAAGAGAAAATATTTGCTCATTTTATATTTAGTTTTTGTATGTGTAGTTTTAATCACATCATCAACTCTAGCTAAATATATTCACACATCTACAACTAAAACTAGTTTTACAATTGGTGATAAATTATATTTTAATTATGAAAGATCGGATTTATTTAGAAATAATCAGTTAATTGTAGGATATGAAACCGAATATGATGATGATGGCATCATCCATAAAAGAATTGAAACAATGAATGTAATGCCAGGAGATGATTTAAGTTACCATTTTTATGTCAGCAATTATAATTCAAAAACATTAGATTATAATGGGTTAGTAGGCGAGTTTCTTCCTATTACCACCGCAATGATTTCACTTCCTGTAAAAGGGCAAACGTATGATGTCAATTGTACAATAAGTTTTAGGCAAGTACCTACAGATGGAAGTGTAGCAACAACACAATTTTCATTGTTGACTAATAAGATAGCTTTACCACCATATGAACAAGAAAAGGTAAAATATGAATTTAAAATCAATTGCATTTTAGATGATCAGTTATCAAATACAACAAGTGATGACTATTTTGGAGCAACTTTATCCATTTACTTATTTATCAATGCTGCATCTAGTATTTAATCCATAGAAAGAAGGAGGATTTTATGATAGAAAGAAAAATATTTAATATGCGGTTACATGTTTTACTGATGTTAGTATTTTTATTTGTTATTCTTTTACTTGTCAATATATCATTCAATCCGACTTCATCAAGATATATTAAACAAGAAAAAGATGAGATTTTGGCTTTATATACTTCTCTTTATTTTAATAGTGATAGAAATCATATGAGTATGTCATTAGAAGATAACAAAGGGTATGTGAATTTTAAATTGATGAATTATATTGGTGAAGATGTTACGCAAAGAGATATTGAATATATAATTGAAAAACCTTCTAAATTTTATAACTCTAAAGGCGAAGTTATGGAAAACCCTAGTGGTGAGGAAGATTTGTATGTTTTAGATGTATGGGGAAAACCTAAAAAAATTGGTAATGATACATATAAATATCAATCAACAATTGTTCAAAATGATGGAGAAATAAGCGATGGGGGAAATTATACTTTTCTATATGAAAAACTGGGTTCTAGTGCCGTGGGCAAAACCCATAATTTAACAATTCAGATGGTTAGAGAAGAAAGTACTGAAATGACAAGAGTAGAAAATGTTTCTGTGGTAGTTCAACTCATCAAACCTTATCGAGAAGTTTTTATTATCGATATTCTTGTTTCTAATCGATTAATTGTTTTTTCTCAAACTGTGAGTGAAGTTTTTGAAACACAAAATCAAGTTCTTTATATTCAATCAAGTAATATCTATTCACATTATAAAAGCAATGGTGAATATTATCCGAGAACAGCAAATATCAATGGTGAGGTTTATGAATATACTTCTAAAGCATTTTTGGTTACAATTTATTGGGATCATGTCTTGTTAAATCTTCATATGTTAGATGATATTCATATAGGTATTGGTGAAAACCCTAGTAATTTAGATATTACAAAACCTTATATTGTTGATGTTTACACTCAGAAAGACCGCGGATATTTAGAAATATATATTCCTCAAGCTTCCAATTTTCATTTGAATTTTTTACCAACCACAACTGCTTATACAATAGATGCGAAAATTGAAGTATGTGTCAGAAAAAATGATGGTTTAGAAACCTATGTTTTATATGATGAACAGTTTGGAGGATATGAACATATTAAAAAGGCTAATTTGCCTAATAAAAATGATGAAAATGTAGATCAAGAAGTTGTGAATCTTGTTACGAAATAAAAAAGAAAGGAGATAGCAACGATGAGAAAAATTTTTACAATTGGCTCAATAGTGATGTCGGCTTTCATCGGAATCGTAGTGATTTGTCTGATTGCTTTTATCATTAAACCTCAAGAGAAAGTAAATGCGGCCGAAGAATATACCCTAACGGTAAACAAAGTTTCTACAATTAGTGTGTATGTTAGCGGTCAAGGAGTAAAACTAAAGGATAGTACTTTAGATGTGGATACCTATATTGTAGAGGAAAATACAGAAGTTACGATTAGAGCAATTAATGAATCAAGAATTTTTCAAAGTTGGGTTATTACAGATGATAATAATCAAACTTTACCTCAAAATGGTGCTACTACTCATATCTTGTCTTTTATTCCTAATTGTAATATGCATATTGCAACGATGAGAAAAGATGCCACAACAGAAGATTATGGTAGATATATGTATAATCGTTTTTTAATTGAAACCGCACAAGATTTAATTGATTTACAAGATATTATTGCTTATGGAAACAATGTCAAAGATACTGATACAAGCATCATTGAAAAATATGATCATTTTTATGATAAATTTAGTGAATATGCGAATTTAACCACCAATAAAGAAAAGGCTAATTTTATTATCAATCATAATTTATATGATCGCCTTCAAACGGGATACTTTTTAGTTGCCAATAATTTATCTTTATATGATGAAAATTTTACAGGAATTGGCAATAAAAACAGACCATTTAGAGGTGTTATGTGTGGACTTAGTAATAATGAAATCTCAAGTATTTTTTTAACATTAAGTACTACGGAGGCTAGTGATGAACATTATTATGGTCTTTTTGGTTATCTAGATAAAGAAGCAGTTGTTAGAAATTTGAATATTACAACTAGCATTGGTATTAGTAAAAATGAGTCTATTAGTCAAAACACAATTTATGCAGGGGGTCTAGCAGGGCAAATCAATGAGGCTTTACTTTCTAATGTGACAGTAAAATTAAGTACAGGTATTCATGCTAATGATGCTACCATTTATGTTGGAGGGATTGCCGGAAAGATGAATGGCGGACTTGATGAAATGAATACAGTCAAATATGATGGCAATCAAGGAAGTTGGATTATTCAATCAAACTCTAGTCATAATATATATGTCGGTTTAGTATCAGGATATGGAACAAATGTCTATATCAATCGTTTTGATGTGGATACATCGGGACTTTCAATTGATGTAAGCAATTTTAAGATGGGAAATTACAATACCAATAGTAATATTTATGCGGGAAATCTTTTTGGTTATTTAGACATCACAAAGGATACAAGAATCAATCATATTCATTTTAATGGTAAACAAAAACAAACACTCTATGCTAGTATGAATATTGGCAATGCATATGTCGGAGGATTAGTAGGATATGTATATGCGAATGCTAATTTAGATGTCGGAGTTGTTCAATTTGATAATAGTGATAGTGAAAAATCCCTATTTACAGCTCAATCATTAGATAGCAATAGTCAAGCCAATGTATATACTGCTGGTCTTTTTGGTTATGTGTTAGGGAATTATTTAAATGCGAATGAGGATTTTAAAAATGCCATTACAACTACAGAAATTGATGGGAAAATAGTATATAACTATCGATATTTGTTTAATGGTAACTATCAAATCCAATCTTTACAAAATGGTAAAGAAGACAAAAACAATACTTTTGGTAAAAGTATTGCGGGGGGGATTGTTGCGAAGGGTTTGTTTAACATAAATGGTCTTTCGGAAAATCAAAGAAGTGAAATCTTTTTATCTAGTGAACAATCATCTTTTCAAGTTAGTGCTATACAGACAAGTTCCGCTAATCATATAGAGGGGAAACAAATTGATATAACAACGGATAAGGAGCACTGTATTGCAGGATTAGTATTTGGTGTAATATCCAAAGAAACTTTTGCGTATACCTTTAAAAATATAAATATCTATGCTAATCATGCGGATGTTTTAGCAATTAGAGAAATAGGGTCTTTAGGAATCGGTGATCTATCAACTGGTGGTTTTATCGGTTATTCGATGGGAACAAGTTATTCAAATATAGCATTGTATTTAAATAATGGATCAATTCAATCAAGAAGTTTATCTTATGAAACTAAAAATGCTCAAGTTGATACCAATAATACATATTGTGGTGGCTTTATTGGTGATTTTAGAGGACCAAATGCTACAATGCATAATATTAAGATAGACGGGTATGATTTTAAAAATCAAAAACAAATGGGGACAACAACGAAAATCGAATCCATTCAAAACACTATTCCAGGGGGAGGAGATTATAGAGGAGAAAACTATACTGGTGGTCTAATTGGGCGAATTTATCAAGTATCTCGTGTTGAGGCATCATCCTATATTGGTTCAAATTTAGATACAGATAGCATTCAAATGCAAGGTCATGAAAGTCCAGATAGTGCTTTTTGTGGTGGTTTAATTGGATTTATTAAAAATAATGCTAAGACAGATACGGAAAAAATCATCCTTTCTAATTGTATGGTTAAAAATGCTTTAATAGATGGAAGGGCAACCACAACAATTATATATGGAAATCCTGATATATATGTTTCGGGTTTAGTGGGAGCATGTTATACTTCAGATTCATTTAATACAGTATATATTGAAAGTTCTAACGTATATCATAGCACTATTCAATGTTTGGGCAATGAACGAATTGAGGCTTTTGCATCAGGTATTTTAGGAGCAGCCACTTGGGCGGGAACGCATTATATAAATGATTGTTATGTATATGGATCTAAAATTGTGGCAACTTCTAATTCCGCCACTGATTTGGCAACTCCACGTAAAGATAATGCCTATGTTGCCGGAATTTGTTCACATCTAACATCAACAACAATGTATGTCAATCATTGTGTAGTTGTAGACTCTTTGTTAGATTCAATCTCTCAAAATGGTGATTCATTTGCAAGTGGAATGGTTTATCATTATCAATCGAGTAATATACAAATAGAAAATTGTTATACAAACTCCTATCTCAATACTGCAAGTAATAATTATCCAATTACAAATAGAGGTAGTTGCAATAGAAGTTATTATGTTTTGCAAAATGTAACTCATGTTTCTTCTGATTTAGGAATTGCCTTAGATTTTTCAAGACAACAAGTAAGTGGTAAAAATGTGCGTATTACAAGTATTTTAACTGGATTGAATAATGATGATGGAATGGGAATAAAAATATTGCCAGTTTTAAAATCGAATGAATATTTTAACATAAACAATGGTGGTACTAGTAATATCGTTTCGCTTGATTATATTGGACAAGATAATGATCGAAGGACAAATATTATCAATATTTGGATCAATGCCAAAGAAGAAGGTAGCAGTAGGAGTCCAAATGAATACGATGACTTTGAGGCAATGTATAATGATGGATGGTTCGATTTAGGTGAAATCATTATTTATAATCAAGAAAAAGATACTAGTAATGAAAAGAATAATATTGAATTTTTGGAAACATATTATATAGATCAAGATAATAAGTATGTATATGATAGAAAGACCTCAGATGGGAAAACGTATTTAAAGAATGTAAATTATCCTTTTAATTTAATTCAAAGCGGTTATGAAGAAATAGGGAGTAGTGAGGTAATCAAGGATATTTCCGTCATTAGAGAATATATTGTAAAAATATATGATAATATGCCTTATATGCAATTCCAATTTAAAGTGAAAAAAGAAATCCCTATATATTTAAATACTTTATGGGATTCTAATGGCAATGAAACAATTGTAGAAAATGATTCCATCATTGGAATTGGAGAATTCAACTATACGTATGAAATTGTCGATGCATATACTGTTTATACCATTACATGGGTTCCTAATCAATTATTAAAAGAAGATCAAACTTTTTATTTATCTTTTAAAATCGGTAGTGGTAATTTTTATGATGAATCTTGTCTAAAGTTTAGTTTAAAAGCAAACAAAAAGAAGTTAGAAGGGGTCACTTTTGCGGAATACACACCACCTATCAATTATTATTTAGCAGGTATTGATGAAACGTTGGGTGTAACGAAAGATAATCCTTATTTATTAAGAGCAGGATCAATTACTAAATTTATTCCAATCATTCAAAAAGTAAATGATTTTGATAATACGCAATATTATGATGATACAAATGCTGAGTATGTAACATATGAATCAACATATGGTACAATAAAAAGCAGTGGTGATTTAATTGTTAATCAAGTTTCGAATCAAGTCTATCAAATCACAGTTACGTTAAAAGATGACCCAACTCAAAAACAAGTCATTTATTTTAAAGTAATTGATCAGTATAGTGTTTCTTATACTACAATAGGAGCCAATATGGAGTGTATAACTTACGCTTCAAGTAGCAGTGATTACTATTTTAAAATTGTTTCAAAAGCGAATTATAGTAGCATTCCTAATCAATTTATTATCAATATTGGCAGTCAAACTTATGATTTATTAAATGATTTTAATGGAATTAGAGTTTATGATGATAATATGAATCAAATAGATACATTTATTGATAATGTAAAATATTATGAAATATATGTTCCTAGTAATTTAATAACAGGAGAAATGAATATATCTATTGTTTTTCCTATTATATATACAATAACATTAGATTTACAATGTGGTGATTTTAACCATCATTTTATTGAATCCGAACAAAAAGTATATCGATTAGTTGAGAATACTAGCTTTAAAGATTTCTTTACAAGCGATTTAATCAATGAAATCAATGATTGGGTTCAAAGTGCTACCCTTTTTGGTTATGTGTTTACGGGATTTTATTTGGTTTCTAATGCGAATAGTGAAAATGCTTATGGTGAAAGTTTAGATTCAATTCAAGAATCTGATATGAAGATTACTGCCTCACTTACTTTTTATGCAAGATGGAGTTTTTTAATTGAATTAGTAGAAGCTCCTGGTACTAAAATAGTAACTAGTTTTCCAGATTCATATATGAAAGATTATTATGAGGAAAATCTGCTTAATCAAACCATTCAAATTCCCATTAACAATAATAGGGGATATGTATTTACAGTTAGCAAAGAGGATAATTTTGTTGGCGAGGCATATGTTGAGGCTTTTATAATAAATTTAATTGGTGAGGAAAAACAAATTACAGAAATACCAATTGAAAAATATTTTGATAATATGTATTTATATTATATCGCTCCTGAAAAAATAACAGGATATTTAGTTATTGCTACTTCAATTAGCAATTCAGAGTTAATTGTGGGAGAAAATACAGCTTCAGTTACAGAAGAAATTTTACCAGAGGATGGTATTTATACTTTTAAATATATTGTAAATCATAAAAATACAAATGAGGAAACTTCATATATTTATAATAGTGGAATTGAAGAAAATCCGTCTAGCAACCTTTCCTTAAATAAAGATTTTCTTTTACAATTTAAACAACAAAGTTTTGATGGTAACCACACGAATATTATAGATAGAACCTTAGATTTAGGTACTGTTATTGATGTTTATTATCGAAAAATGGTAAATGGAGTGGAGACAGATAGAATTGTAGGAACTTATAAGGTAAAAGATGAAAAGATATCCCAATTACAATTAAGTGCTTTTACGCTTTGGGATTTACAAACACCAGCCTTTCCTGTTGAAACATTTCAAGATTTTCTAGGTAATGAGGAAGAAGTTTCAGAAATATATTATTTTGTCATTACTCCACCTAATGGTATATGTAGTAAAGTAGAAAATGAAATTATAAATTATATTATTTATGCGGGATATTATAATTCGACTACTTTTGACTTTGTTGAAGGAATTAGAAATAATGAAGGGTTTGCTAATATTCCGATTGAAGATACTTTAATAGATCAAGTTATGATTGAGTCAAGTAAGCAAAGCAGAATATATTCAGTTACTCCTTCTCGACATACTGATTTGATAAAAGATGAAGAGAATAGTTTTACATTTATTGATGAAACAACCTATCATCTTTTTGATCTTGTGGCAACTGATGCCAAAATTCAAAATGGAATATTCTATTTGTTTGATGATGAAGATCAAAATAGTATAATTGTTTCTAAAGAAATGAAATTTGGATTAAATGCTTTAAGGTTAACTTTAGGATATAATTTAGGTAGTGTAGCTATTTATGGTAGTGGGGATGGTATCCTTTGGCAGTTCGTTGATACCATTTATGTTGATACATTAGAAAATAAAATTTATGAAGTTGATTTTAGTTCTTTTGATTATAATTATTTTAAAATTGATAATACCTCATACAATGAAATTCATTTGAAAGAAGTAGAAGTTATTGCTAAATCAAATGGTATGCGTTATCAAACAGATTTTAGTAATCAATCCCATTTTGTTATACATGAAAACTACATCACTTATACCTTGAATACAAAATTACAAGGTGATATTCGACATGATGGCAAAACTTTTATGCTTGCTACTCAGTTTATAGAAAAGAATGGGATTTGTGAAAGTATGGGCAAGATTCAATTAAGCGTTATGATTGATGATCAAATCATTTTTGTTGATGCCATAGATGATGATGCTGTAGGAAAGAATGTAGTTTATTTTAATTTAAGTTCCATCTTACAAACGTATAGTCTAGAACAAATAAAGTTTTCCATTATTATGCCAGAATCTATATCGTTATATGCTGTTCAATTATTAGAATCTACTACGATTTATAAGCCTGCAATGTCAGAGGTAAGAAAAACAATAATCAATTAAAAATTCAAGAACTTCACATTATCTTATCGTTTTAAGAAAAATTTATAAAAAACTTTGACAAATTAAAAAAAATATGTTATAATATAAATGGTACTGCTAAAATACCGGTTAAGACCATTTTCGGAGGATGATGGTCTTTTCTTAACATCAGATGAAAAGCAAAATAAACCTAACTTTTAATTAGATTAAAGGTTAGGTTTTTTCATAATAATGGATTCTTATCATATAATGAAGTGGTGAAACAAATATGATAAAACATCGCATCAATCGAAAATTATTTATTATAATTATTATGTTAGTCATCTTTGGTCTTTTTATGGTTTATAGTGCTAGTAATGTTGTTGCTTTATATCGATATGATGATAAGGCATATTTTTTAAAAAGACAATTGATTTTTGCCATAATTGGAATTGCAATTATGATTTTATTTATTCATATTGATATCAGAAAAATATATAAAGCTACAACTTATATATATGTTGCCGCATTGATTATGTTAATTTTAGTTTTAATTCCTGGAATTGGGGTTGTAAGAGGAGGAGCAAGAAGTTGGATTGGTTTTGGTTCATTTTCCATTCAACCTGCTGAATTCATGAAACTAGCGATTATCTTACTTATTGCAAAATATTTAAGCAACCATCATAAAGATTTAAAAAAACCTATAGAATTTATCAAAATGCTGATCTTAATTGTTAGTGCTTTTGGTCTTATTATGTTACAACCAGATTTTGGAACTGGGTTGGTTTTGGTCGTTTCTTGTATTTTATTGCTATTTAATGCAGGAGTTCCACTGAAGTATTTTTTAATTTTATTGGGTCTGGGTATTATTGGAATCATAGCTTTAATTGCGAGTGCTCCTTATAGATTAGAAAGAATATTTGCTTTTTTAGATCCTTGGAGTGACCCGTTAGGAAGTGGTTTTCAAAGCATTCAATCGTTGTTTGCCATCGCACCTAGTGGTTTGTTTGGTCTAGGTTATAACAATAGTATGCAAAAACATTTCTTTTTACCAGAACCACAAAACGATTTTATTTTTGCTATTATATGTGAAGAATTTGGTTTAATTGGTGGTTTGCTTGTAATTGGTGTCTTTTTATATATTGTCATTGAAGCAGTTAAAATATCGCTTCATGTTGATAATAAATATTTAAAATTTCTATCGCTGGGTATTGGTTTATCTCTTTTTACACAAGTATTTATTAATATTGGTGTTGTAATTGGTCTTTTACCAGTAACAGGAATTACTTTACCTATTCTTTCTTATGGAGGATCTAGTTTAGTGTTAACCCTGATGTTTCTTGGTTTAATTATCAATATCAGTCAATATACGGAAGAGGTGAGATAAAGGTGGTTATTGCTTTTAGCGGTGGAGGAACTTTGGGTCATATTACTCCTGCTTTAAGTTTTATTCAAGAAATAAAAAGTAGAAGTAAAAATGTTAAAATTATTTTTATTGCTACAAGTAAAGATGAAAAGTATGATATATTGAAAAATAATATCAATATTACGAAAATATATTATTTGAAGGCTTATGGGAAACCTACAAAAATAACAGACTACTGTAAAACAATCTATTATGATTTGAAGGTTTTATCAACCATTAAAAAGATTTTGAAAGAAGAAAAAGTTGATTTGGTAGTTGGAATGGGAGGATATATTAGTGGCATCAGTATTTATATAGCCAATAAATTAAAACTAAAAACCATTATTCATGAACAAAATAGTGTCATTGGCTTTGCCAATAAAATAAATCTTAAAAAAACAGATTTGATTCTTACAACCTTTAAGAAGACGGTTGGGTTAGAAAAATATCCTTTTAAGACAAAATGGATTGGTAATCCTAGATATATGGATGCTTTAAAGGTCAAAAAAAGTGCTTTTTTAGATAAAAAAAATATTTTAGTAACATCTGGTTCTTTGGGTTCGTATCAAATAAATCACGTCATGAAAGAATTTATGAATAGCCCCTTTGCCAAAAATTATACAATAACGCTGATTAGTGGAAAAAAATATTATGATGAGATCGTCTCTACTATTCCTGTTAGATTTAATTTTTTAATTAAACCTTTTACCAATAATTTATTAGAAGAAATAAGTAAGGCAGGAATTGTCATTGCTAGAGCCGGTTCTACCACTTTATTTGAAATTTTAGGCACGCATACGCCTTCTATTATTATTCCTTCTCCTAATGTAACGCATCATCATCAATACTATAATGCCAAAAGTCTATGTGATGAAGGACTGATTCAAATGATAGATGAAAAAGATTTTGACTATTTAAGTTTAAATGAAGCACTTGATGAAACGATTAGAAAGTATGATTCTTATTTGGAAAAATTAAAACATTATCAAATAGGTGATGTAAATGATAAGTTTTATCAAGAAATCGTAAAAGTTATGAATAGGGGAGAAAAAGATGAATCAGATTGAAAAATTTATAGAATATGTGAACAATAATTTTTTAGGGGAGATACATACTCATATTTCTTTTAAAGATTTAACTACGCTTAAAATTGGGGGTCAAATCGCCTGTTTGTACAGCCCTAAAACCTTAGATGATTTATTGATTGGTTTTCGGTATTTAATTGAAAATAAAATAGCATATTTTATTATTGGCAATGGATCTAATGTGTTAGCAGCAGATAAAGATTTTGAAATGGTTGTGATAAGTTTAAAAAAATTATCTAAAGTGACTAAAATAACAAATAATAAATTTATTGTACAAGCTGGTATGAATGATAGTAAATTAGCAATGTCTTTAGCAAAACAAGGCTATACGAAAATTGAATTTTTAAGTGTCATTCCTGGTACTTTAGGTGGTGCTATTTATATGAATGCAAGTGCATATGGGGTGCAAATGAAGGATATTGTAAAAGAGGTAACTTATCTAACTGAACAAGGGACGATTCAAACTTACAAAGAAGAAGAATTAGACTTTTCTTATCGCCATAGTAAATTTCAAGATTTAAAAGGAATTATAGTAGGAGCCTTAATTGAGGTTGAAGAAGCCCATATCAAAAAATTACCGCTTGAAAAGATTGCAACTCTTAGAAGAAGAAAAAAGGAAACGCAACCTTTACATTTGTTATCGGCCGGTTCTACTTTTAAAAATGGTACGAATTATGAGGCTTGGAAAGTAATTGATGATTTGGGGTATCGCGGTTATCAACTTGCTGGAGCAATGGTAAGCAATGCTCATACAAATTATTTAGTCAATACAGGTCATGCTACTTACTTAGATATGACGCAATTGATTTCTAAAATTAAATTAGATGCTCTAAATAAATACAATATTGAATTAGAATGTGAATGGGAAATTTTAGATTAGCCCATTCCTTTTTTAATTTTAATACATACATTGTTTTAGGAGGTAAAAAAAATGAATCAAAATTATTTAAATTTAATTAGATTGTATCAAAGTCAAAATCCTAATAATAGTAAAAATCTAAAATATTATGTTGCTATTGATGGCTTATCAAAAGGCAATATGGATGCAACTTTGTATGATCCTTTTGGAAACTATGTTCCAAGAAAACTTGATGAAAACAATCCCTTAAATTTACTTAGAGCATATCAATTTGCTTTAATTGATTTGCAACTTTATTTAGATACACACCCAAATGATGTGGTAACAAAAGAATTATTTGATAAATATTTAGATGAATACAATCAAGTGAAAAAACTCTATGAAGAAAAGTGTGGTCCACTTACACTTGATTCAGAGGCAAACAAAGGTAAAGTTTGGAAATGGCAAAAAGGTTGGCCATTTGAAGGGATGGGGAAATAATGTTTTTATATGATAAAATTTTGGAGTATCCAGTTAATATTACGAAAAAAGATTTAAAAATGGCAAAAATTATTGCAAGTCAATATGGTGGACCACAAGGTGAACTTGCTGCCGCCATTCGTTATTTGAATCAAAGAGTAACAATGCCAGATGAGTATGGGAAATCACTATTAAATGATATTGGAACCGAAGAACTTGCCCATATTGAAATGTTACAAACAATGATGAGTCAACTTATGAAAGGTGCCACCATTGATGAAATTAAAGCAGCTGGATTAGATGCATATTATACAGAACATGGAAAAGATTTGTTTCCAGAAAATGCATCAGGAGTACCTTTTACAACTGCCTATATTTCGGCAACAGGTGATGTCATTGCTAATATTGTTGAGGATATGGCAGCAGAACAAAAGGCAAGAGCCGTTTATGAAAATTTAATTAGACAAGCAACTGATCCAGAAGTCATTCAACCCCTTTTATTCTTAAGACAACGGGAAGTTGTGCATTATCAAAGATTTTTAGAACTTTTAGAGCATTATAAAAAACTAGGATATTAAATCAATAAATAAATAGGAAAAAGATGAATTTTAAAATCAAAATTCATCTTTTTTTCATCTAAAATTTATCAGCAAATAAGTTTTAAAAAAATTAAAAAATGGTATAATTATATACGGCTATTTTGGGTATGAGAAGATTGAAATAGTCAGCTAAAAATAAAATATAACAAGTAGAGGAAAAAAAGATTATGGCAAAAAAAGAAGATTTAGAAAACATTGAGAATCAATTAAGTACAGAAGACAAGTATCAACTAGCAAAAGAATGTATAGAAAAAGAAGATTATGAAAATGCAATCCTATACCTTGAACAATTGGCAAAAGTTGACTATGCACTAGCAGAATTTACGCTTGCTAACTTATATTTAGCAGGTCTTGGAGTTGCTAAAGATGAAAAAAAGGCAGCATATTATTTTGAACTTGCGGCAATGCTTGAATATGTAGAGGCACAAAATGCAATTGCAGACTGTTTTTATTTTGGACAAGGTGTGCCAAGAAATTATCGTAAAGCTGTCTATTGGTATCGTCAAGCAACGAAACAAAATCATCCTTATGCAACCGAATCCCTTGCGAACTGCTATTATCGCGGTGAAGGAGTTGTTCAAAATTTTGAAGAAGCGATGAAATATTTTGAAAAGGCAGCTCAAATGGATAGTATATGGGCATTATATTATTTAGGAGAATGCTATTACTATGGCCGTGGGGTAGCCAAAGATGAAGCCAAGGCTGTTTCATATTATCAAAAAGCGGCTGAGGCTGGCAATACGCTTGCAGCATCTTCACTTGGTGATTGTTTTGCATATGGTGAAGGAGTCAAGAAAGATTTTGAAGAAGCTGTGAAATGGTATACAAAAGCAGCTCTTGATGGAAATGAATGGGCTCAAAATAAACTTGCGAATTGCTATTACTATGGTGATGGAGTGGAACAAGATGAAGCCAAAGCAGTGGAATATTTTACAAAGTCAGCGGAAGCAGGTAATAAAAATTCAATGAATAGATTAGGTGATTGTTATAACTATGGTCGTGGAGTGGAACAAGATTATCAACAAGCAATCAATTGGTATCAACAAGCTGCCGAACAAAATATTGAAGGGGCTATGAATAAACTTGGTGAATGTTATCAATATGGATATGGAGTGGAACAAGATTATCAACAAGCAATCAATTGGTATCAAAAGGCGGTTTAGCAGGTCATCATATTGCTAAATATAATTTAGGCAATTGCTATTACAATGGTAACGGAGTGGAACAAGATTATCAACAAGCAATCAATTGGTATCAAAAGGCGGCTGAAAAAGGGAATGGTTGGGCTCAAGATATGTTAGGAAGCTTTTATGAATATGGAAAAGGCGTAGATAAAGATGTAAATCTTGCTCTCTCTTGGTATCAAAAAGCGGCTGATAATGGTAACAAACATGCTAGAACTCGTCTTTCAAGACTTGCATAATATAATAAATAAAACACTGATAATAAATCAGTGTTTTATATCTTTTCAATCAAAGATAGTTTCATTCGTATGAACGGATATAGTATTGGATAATAGATAGGAAAATATTGATTCTATAAAAATATCAATAAAAATGTAACTTTTAAAATCAATATTATATTAATTGAAAAAAAATCATCAATATGATATAATAATATAAATAGCATATTTAAAATGGAGGCATAAATATGAGTAAAATTATGGCAGTTAATGCGGGAAGTTCATCATTAAAATTTCAATTGTTAGAAATGCCTAAAGAAGAGGTAATAACCGAAGGTTTATTTGAAAAAATAGGGTTAAAAGATCCCCATTTTACAATTAAATATCATGGTCTAAAAGAAGAAGAAGATGTTACAATTCAAAATCATCAAGATGCGGTTGAAATGTTATTAAAGGTGTTAATAGAAAAAAAGATTGTACATTGCCTTGAAGAAATTTCTGGAGTAGGTCATCGTATTTTACATTGTGGTGAATTCTATCATGATTCGGTTTTAATGACAGAAGAATCTATTAAGAAGATTGAATCAGTGAATGATTTAGGTCCGCTTCATAATCCTGCTAATTTAATGGGAGTAAGAGCTTTTATGAAAGCTTTACCCAAGGTTCCTAATGTAGGGGTTTTTGATACTTCCTTTCATCTAACAATGGAAAAAGAAGCCTATATGTATGCAGTACCTTATGAATGGTATCAAAAATATGGTGTAAGAAAATATGGATTTCATGGAACATCTCATAAATATGTATCTTATGAAGCAGCAAAGCATCTCAACAAGCCCCTTGAAAGTTTACGACTTATTACTTGTCACATGGGCAATGGTGTAAGTTTAGCCGCTGTTAAATATGGAAAATGTGTAGATACGACAATGGGACTTACACCACTTGATGGAGTTCCTATGGGAACAAGATCAGGGACAATTGATCCTGCGGTGGTAGATTTTATTTGTCGTAAAGAAAATAAAACCGCCGAAGAAGTCAATCGTATTTTAAATAAAGAGTCTGGCTATATTGGTTTTTATAAAAAATCAAGTGATGCACGGGATTTAAGAAAAGCTCAAGCAGAAGGAAATGAGTTAGCGGATTTGATTTTAAAAATGCAAGAAAAGAAAGTCGTTGACTATATTGGTAGTTATTATGCTTATATGGGTGGAGTTGATGCAATTATTTTTACTGCAGGTATTGGTGAGAAAGCACCAGAAACTAGGTATAATATATGTGCAAGACTAAAAGAACCTTTTGGAATTGAAATAGATGAAGAAAAAAATCAAATAAAGGGTCAATTCTTAGAACTTAGTAAGCCTGATGCTAAAATTAAAGTTTTAGTTGTACCTACTAATGAAGAATTAATGATTGCACGTGATGTTATGAGAATTGGAAATATTAAATAAATTAGTTGAATTAATAGAAAAAGTATGTTATAATAGCATACACAAATAAGTGAGGAGGAATACTATGAATCAACCAAAAGATATGTTTTCAGCAAAACCGGTCTTAAAAGTTATTGGTGTTGGTGGCGGTGGTGGTAATGCCGTAAACCGAATGATTGATAATGATGTTCGTGGTGTGGAATATATTGCAATTAATACCGATTGTCAAGTGTTGAGATTATCGAAGGCTGAAGTTAGAATTCCTATCGGTACAGAACTTACAAAAGGTCTTGGGGCAGGTGCAAATCCAGATGTTGGACGTCGTGCAGCCGAAGAATCAGAAGCGGAAATTAGGGAAGTCCTTAAAGATACCGATTTAGTTTTTATTACTGCAGGTATGGGAGGAGGTACAGGAACTGGTGCTGCTCCTGTTATTGCTAGGTATGCTAAAGAGGCAGGATGTGTCGTTGTTGGTGTTGTGACCAAACCATTTGGTTTTGAAGGAAAGCGACGTATGCAACAAGCTATTGTAGGAATTGAACAAATGCGTCCATATGTAGATACTTTGGTTATTGTACCAAATGATAAATTATTAGAAATTATTGGGACAAATACGACTTATTTAGATGCTTTTAGTGAGGCTGATAATGTTTTAAGGCGTGGTGTGCAAGGAATTTCTGAAATCATTACTTTACCAGGATTAATCAATGTAGATTTTGCGGACGTCAAAACAGTACTTCAAGGTAAAGGTACAGCTTTGATGGGAATTGGTATTGCTAGTGGGCCAAATAGAGCGGTTGAAGCTGCTAGAATGGCAATTAGCAGTCCTTTATTAGAAGTGGATATTAATGGTGCAACCGATGCCATTGTTCAAATCACAAGTGATGCTGATATCACAATGAAAGAAGTGGAAGATGTAATTTCTGAAATTAGAAATGCTTCATCAACTGAAATTGAAATTATCCATGGTACAGGGTTTAATCTTGAATTAAATGGTGAGGTTGTTGTAACAGTTATTGCTACTGGCTTTGATACAATTAATAAAACGGAAACAGAAAATATTGTGAAAGAAGAAGAAGTGAATAGAAGTTATCAAACAACTCACAATACCTATAATTATACTAGACCACAACAAGAAACTGTCGCTAGGACACCATATGTCGAAAGTGGGTCAACTAAAAACGATGCCAAAGAAACTAAGGAAACCAAAGTTCCTAGTTGGCTTCAAAATAGATTTAAATAAATTAAAAGCACCCTTTTGGGTGTTTTTAATTTAGCAGTATACTTTTACAATACAAACTTAAAAATTTGAAAAGGAGTAACAATGATAATTAGACAATATCAGTCATCAGATTGCGGAGAATTAGCAAAACTATTTTATAATACAGTTCATGCGATAGATCCAAAATATTACACGAAAGAACAAAAAAATGTTTGGGCAACCGGTAAGATAGATTTAAAAAAATGGGATGAGTCTTTTCAAAAACACGATAGTTTGGTTGCTATTGACGAGGGAATGATTATCGGTTTTGGTGATATCAGTCATACAGGATATCTTGATCGTTTGTACGTTCATCCAAATTATCAAAACAAAGGAGTAGCAACGGCTATTTGTGATAGATTAGAGCAGAAAGTAACGGGAAGGATTGTTACACATGCATCTCTTGTTGCGAAACCTTTTTTTATAAAACGAGGATATAAAGTTGTTCAAATGAATCAAATAAAAAGAGGAGGCATTTTGCTTATCAATTATACGATGATAAAGGATACATCCATATAGCATTAAAATTATTCTTTCTTTTTATAAATAATAATGAAAAAAATATAAATACTATAATAGATAAGAACTTGCAATATTATATATCAATAAAATTGAACTTTATAGCGAAAAATGTTATAATATTAAAATGTATGGATATATATGAATATATTAGGAGAATGCGATGTATTGTAAAGAGTGTAATTTTATTATGAGAGGTGTGGGAACGAAATGTCCTTATTGCGGTACCTACTTTGAAAAAGAACAGTTTTTAGATAAAAGAGTAAATTTATTTAACTGGTTATTTTTAACCATTCGTCAATTACTTTTTATTGTTTCATTTAATATTTTTGTTATTCTAATGATTGTGGATATTATTTTAGTAAATGCAGCAGGAATAAATATTCATTTAACACCATGGGCATTTATTGTTCTTTTTAGTTTGTTGTTTTTTATTTGTGATTTTTTATTAAAAAGTGCCAATAAAAATAAACTGTTATTTTTAAAAAGTTTTACAATATTCATCATTTTTTCCATTTTAATGATGGTATCTTATCAAAATGAACAAATACTTAAAATAGAAATGGAAAATAAAATATTATTGCTTGGATATTATTATCCACTAGTTATTCTCTTTGAATTTTTTGCGGGAATTGTGAGATTTTTAACTATTAAAAGATTTAATATTTTTTCAACATCCATATATGTTTTGATTTTAGTTATTTTTTCAACAGTTTTATTTATTCTATCTTTTGTATCTAAGATAGGGTTACAACAAATACCTCAAGCTCGTCTTTTGATATATATATGCTTTGCTATATCAATTGTTGTTGCACTAAATGTTTTGACTCTAACCATTTTAAAAATGCGTTCAAGAGTGAGTATTGAGGGATAAGATTATGAAAATAGGATTAGTATTAGGAGGCGGTTTTGCAAGAGGTGCTGCACAAGCTGGTTTTTTAAAAGGGTTATTAAATTACCTCAAACCAGAAGAAATAGCATTGATGTCTTGTTCATCTATTGGCGCAATGAATGGTCTTGCTTTATCAAATGATAATTTAGATTATTTGGAATATATGTATCGCAATAGTAATTTTCAAAACACGTCTAATTTAAAATTAAACTTAAAAAATAAGTTAGTTGATCAAGTTTTAGATGAACTTACCAATAATCATAATGAAATTAGAGTTCCCCTTTATGTAACTGGTACTTGCTTAAATAGCTTATCAACGCATTATTTTTATATTGATAACAAAACCCCTCAAGAGGATTTATATAAAGTGATTAATATTACAGTAACTTTTCCATTTGTGAATGGGCTATATCGAAAAGAATATAAAAGATTGTATTTAGATGGTGGTGCAACTGATAATATTCCAGTTTTTCCCTTTTTTAGTTGTCATGTCGATTTGTTAATCATTTTACACTGCTATCCAAGATATTTACCACCATTAAAATTAATCAATAGCGATACAGTTGTATTAGATGTAGATATTGCCGCAAGATGTGACAATGGTATTTCTACTTATTCATTTCAAACAGAAAATTTAAATAAAATGTTTGATGTTGGCGTTTTGTATGGGAAAGAATTTGGTCAAAAAGTTTTGATAGATCGCGATTTAAACAATATTAAAAAGCGAGGTCAAGCTTTTATGAGAGCGGAATTACCGATTAGAAAAATGCGCAAAGTTCCCCTTAGTGCAGCTGTTTTCTTTAATAAATTACAACAATCAAGAGGTTTTGAATAATGAAGATTGGATTAGCACTGGCAGGAGGTGGTTCACTAGGGGCTTACCAAGTGGGCATCTTAAAATATTTAAAAGAAAAAAATTGGCATTTTGATGTTGTGACGGGTACTTCGGTAGGTGCAATTAATGGAGCACTGGTTGTAACAGATGATATTGAAGAATTAGAAAAGTTATGGTTAGAAATTAGTAATGATAAAATTATGTTAAATGGTATGGATTTGAATAAAAAATTATTAACTGAACTAAATCCAGATTATATTTTTAAATTTTTAAAAACGTTTGGTACGCTAAAGGGAGTCAAAATTACTCCTTTTAAAGAACTGTGTAAAAAGTATATCGATCCGGTTAAGATTCAACAAAGTGCTTGTGAATTTGGAACTATTTGTGTAGATTTTCCTAAACTAGTTGAAGAAAAAATTGATATGAAAAAGATTGATGAACATTTGGTATTACCATTCATTCATGCTTCAAGTGCTTGTTACCCCGTTTTCCCAATTGAGAAAATCAATGATAAGAAATATATTGATGGTTTTTATAAAAATAATTTACCTATTGATTTTTGTTTTGCTTTAGGAGCGGATAAAGTTATTGCAATTGACTTAGGAATGTTTGGTACTAAACCACAAAATAGTTATCTTATTGATTTACCTAATGTCATCTATCTTAAACCTAAAATCAATCTTGGTTCTTTTATGGATTTTAGGCATGAGGTCATTAAAAAAAATATTCAAAGAGGCTATCATGATGCCCAAAAGTATTTTAAAGAATTGTTAGGTTCTATATTTACGTTTTATCCAAGTCGTAATTTACAACTTTTAGCTCAAAAATTTATTCAGTATTTAGTAACCAATCAAAATGAAGAAAATAAAACGCTAATGAAATATTTAAATGAAATGATTAAAAAACATAATTATCAAGTTGTAGATGAAATAACTTATTTGCTTTTTGTTTTAGAGTTTATGGGTCTAAGATATGAGATGGATGATACAAAGTTATATCATTATCAAGACTTTATTGATTTGGTATATGACCTTGCTAAAGAAGAAGAGACCAAATCAGTCGTCATTGCGACAAAAAATAAAATGCGTAATTTTTATCAAAAAATAATGAAGATGCAAGAAGAAGAAAATTTAGAAGAATTAGAAAGTACCAACAAAATGGCTAAACTTTTTAATATTATTTATAATTTATATAATGGTAAAACGTTAGAATAATAAATAATATACCTGAAATATTATACAATTTGTGGCATAAAAAGAGATTTTATAGTATAATAATACTATAGTTGTAAAATAAAGTCGAGGGAATAGACATTTATAGGAAAGGATGGAAAAATGAAATGAATAAAGTTGGTTTAGCTTTAATTTGCTTTTTTCTTGGAGGTTTAGGCATTCACCGTTTTCTTGTTGGGAAAATAGGCACAGGCATTCTTTATTTATGCACAGGTGGATTATTTGGCATTGGCGCTCTTGTAGATTTTATTATGATACTTTGTGGTAAATTTACAAGAAAAGATGGTTCACTAGTAGATAAATAAGACGAAAAAGCAAAATTAAAAATTATAAAATGATAAAAAGAAGTAGAATGAACGAGGTTCAATCGGTTCTACTTCTTTTATTTTTTATAAAAATAATTCATTTAACTTGTTAGTTATGACAAAATAAGTCATTCAAAAGATGTATAATATTTATGGTGTTTAAAAATGATCATCTATATCGATCTATTGATTTTATCAACAATTTTAGTAAATTTCGTTTTTATTAAAACAATTGCCTTAATTTTTAAAGAAAAATTATCTATGATAAGAGTCTCAATATCTTTAATATTATCTGTTTTGCTATTACTTTTGTATTTTCTACCATATCAATTTTATTTTTTTATTCGCTATTTTATGGGGATTATTATTGGAATGATAGCATTTCAAAAAAGTGATATTAAACAAAAACTGATTAAAATTGTTATTTTCTATCTTTTAAATATGACTTTTATTGGCTGCTTAGTGGTTTTTGAAGTAAAAAGTATACTTCCTCTTATTTTAACAGTAGTCTATGTTGTTGTTTTATATTTAGTTCAAAATTATAAAGATCGTTTTAAAAAAGAAAATGAAAACTTATATGATATTCAATTAAATAAACGTACTTTAAAAGCTTATTTAGATACAGGGAATTTAGCTACCTATCAAAATATTCCCATTGTTTTTATAAAAAAGAAATTTTTGAATAATGAGTTTATTTTAGAAGGTATGACCGCCATAAAGAGTATTTTTGAAGAAAAAAAAGTTCCTCTTTATAAAGGACCAACCCTCGAAGTTAAAAAAAAATTGTATCAAGTTTACTATGTTTTTGTTGATGAAATTGAGTATGACATCATTTTAAATAATTCAATAGGAGAATCTATTCATGATAAAACTAATTAAGAAACTATTAGATTTAATTTTTTTTAAAAATATTCAGTCACCTTGTTATTATATAAATAGTAATAATCTTTTGCCACAACCATTAGAAGAAGAAGAAGAAACACGCTTGCTTTTATTAGTAAAAGATGGTGATATTGAAGCACGAAATACTTTGATTGAACATAATCTAAGATTAGTCATTTTTATTGCTAAAAAATTTGAATCAACAAAAATAAATATGGAAGATTTAATTAGCATTGGTTCTATGGGATTAATCAAAGGAATACAAACCTTTAAAATGGAGAAAAACATCAAACTGGCTACATATGCTTCACGCTGTATTGAAAATGAAATTTTAATGTATTTAAGGAAAACCCAAAAAAGTCGCCAAGAGTATTCATTAGATGAAGTGTTAAGCATCGATTCCGAAGGAAATGAGATGATTTTATCAGATATTATTGGCTCTAGTGAACCACTTGCTTTAACAAAACTTTCAGAAGAAGAAGATATTAGAAATTTATATTATGCTTTAGATAGATTGTCAAAAAGAGAAAGAGAAATTATTATTATGAGATATGGATTATTTGGAGTAGAGCCTCTTACCCAAAAAGAAGTAGCTGATAAGATGGGAATATCACAATCATACATATCTCGACTAGAAAAACGAATAATTGAAAAGATGCGTCAAGATATTGAACAATTAGTAAAAATCGCCTAATATTTTTCATCCTATAATTTGCTTCATTTTATAAAATAATAAAAAAATGCATAAAATCATCAATAATTACGCATACTTTATTTGGAGGGTGAATTTATGCGTAATAAAGTAGAAATTACGGGGGTAAATACTTTAGAACTAAAAGTGCTACCACCAGAAGAAACAATGATGTTAATCAAAGAAAGTCAAAATGGTGATTATGAGGCTCGAGATAGACTAGTGGAAGGTAATATTAAACTAGTTTTAAGCGTAATCAAAAAATTTAATAACAGAGGGGTAGACCTAGATGATCTATTTCAAGTAGGAGCGATGGGATTAATTAAAGCAATTGATAACTTTGATTTTTCACATGGAGTTAAATTTTCAACTTATGCGGTACCGATGATTGTTGGTGAAATTAGAAGATACTTAAGAGACAATTCGGTAGTTCGAATTAGTAGATCCATTAAAGATACAGCTTACAGAGCTCTTCAATATAAAGAAAAATATTTTATGGAAAGTGGTAAGGAACCAACAATTGAGGAAATGGCAGAGTATCTTGGTGTTGATACAATTGATATTGTTATTGCTTTAGAAGCTGTTCAGGAACCCGTTTCTATTTATACACCAATTTATAATAATGGTGGTGATGAAATTTATTTAATTGATCAAATAGCAGACAATGCGGAAAGCGAAGAAACCAAACTCAATAAAATGATTATTGAAGAAGGAATTGCTAAATTAAATGATCGATTAAAGGGAATTATTTATAGTAGGTATTATGACAATAAGACACAAATGGAAATTGCAGAAGAATTAGGAATATCACAAGCACAAGTTTCTAGACTTGAAAAGAGTGCTTTAAAAATGATTTTCGATTTAAAAGAAAAATAAATGCTATTTTAAATAGCATTTTTATTTTTTGTAGTATAATATATAAAATTAAACAAATGGAGGATAAAGATAATGTTTAAGATGACAACGAAACGACTTGCAATTCTTTCAATTTTATTGGCTTTGGGTGTAGTATTTAAATCGGTTTTTTCCATTGGTGATGGTGAATTTAGAATTAGTTTTTTTGATATTCCTTTGTTTCTTGCCGGAATGATTGCAGGACCATTTTATGGTGGACTTGTGGCTTTAGGAACTGATTTAATATATGGTTTGTGCTTTTCACCTTATCCTTTTTCTTTTATTATGATGTTTACAACTATTATTTGGGGTGTAAGTGGTGGACTTTTTTATAAAAAACCTTATGACAATTTACTTTCTTTATTTATTGTAGTTTTAGCTACATCGTTGATTGCAACTGCGATTAATTCCATCTATTTAGTAATCCATTTTGGTTTTGCTTCTATGCTTGCCAAACTACCTTTAAGAATTGTTGCTCTTTTTTGTAAATGGCCTGTTACAACCGGTTTGATTAATTTAGTGTACACTAAAGTTTTTGAAACAAAAATGGAAAACGTTTGGCAATTCAAAAAACTAGAAAAGACGATTAAAAAGTAGTATAATACAAGTATGAAAGATAGGTATAAAAATTTAAGAGGTATAAAATGAGTCAAAAAAAATTAGTAATGTTAGTTATTATGGATGGGTATGGTATTAGAGAAAATCCCGATGGTAATGCTATAGTTGCAGCTAAGAAACCTAATCTAGATAAACTCTTTCAAAAATATCCGCATACAATTATTGGTGCCTCAGGTGAGGCTGTCGGTCTTCCTGATGGTCAGATGGGAAATAGTGAAGTGGGTCACTTAAATATTGGTGCAGGAAGAGTTGTTTTTCAGTCATTGACAAGAGTAAATATTGCTTGTCGTGATCAAATATTAGATCAAGTTGAGGCAATTGATAAGGCAATTCATCATGCTATTGAAAATCATTCTTCTCTTCATATTATGGGATTGATGTCAGATGGTGGTGTCCACTCTCATATTGATCATATTGTATATTTAATGAATAAAGCGGTTCAACGCGGTGTAAAAAAGGTATATGTTCACTCCTTTTTAGATGGAAGAGATGTGCCTCCCACTTCAGCAAAAACTTATTTGACCTATCTTGATCAACAACGTGTAAAAGGGGTTGAATTAGGGGTTGTTAGTGGTCGATATTATGCAATGGATCGCGATAAAAATTATGATCGAATTCAACTTGCCTATGATGCTTTAGTTAGGGGTGAGGCTCCGATAAAAGGTTTGCTTGAAGGAATTGATGAAAGTTATCAAAATAATATCACTGATGAATTTGTTAAACCATATATTGTAACTAAAGATTCCCATATAAAGGAAAATGATGCGGTGATACATGCTAATTTTAGACCAGATCGAGCAATTCAAATGAGTATTGCTATTACTAATCCAACCTATGCTAGAAGCGAAAAATCAGTATTAAAAAATTACATAGAATTTAAAAATATAGATTTTGTGCAAATGATGCTGTATTCAGAACTTGTCAAAGGCGATATTGCTTTTGGTCTTCAAGAGTTAAATAATATGTATGGTGATGTCATTGCAAATCATGGGTTAAAACAATTGAGAATTGCGGAAACGGAAAAATATGCGCATGTAACGTACTTTTTTGATGGAGGAATTGATAAGGAACTAGAAGGTGCCGATCGTATTTTAGTACCATCACCACTGGTTGCAACATATGATTTACAACCACAAATGAGTGCATATGAGGTTACGGAAAAAGTTGTTGCTGCCATTAAAGAAGAAAAATATGATACTATTATTTTAAATTATGCAAATTGTGATATGGTAGGGCATACTGCTGTGTTTGATGCAGCAGTGAAAGCGGTCGAAACTGTTGATGAATGTATTGGTAAAGTATATGAGGCTGTAAAAGGGGTTGGTGGAACTTTAATTATTACTGCAGATCATGGTAATGCCGATGAAATTTGGGATGAAAATCATAAGCCATTTTCCGCACACACTACCTCACCAGTACCATTTTTGATTACTAATGAACGAATTACATTAAGAAAAACGGGAAATCTAGGAGATATTGCTCCAACAATGCTTGAATTATTAGAAATAGAGAAACCTATTCAAATGACGGGAAAAAGTATGATTCTTAAAAAATAAATATTGTTTTGAGGATAAGAATATGAATCAAAAAACTATTTTAAAAAAATCTGATAAAATTAGAATATTTTTAAATTCCCCTTTTATGCTTATTTTATCTATTCTTTTATCAATTGGTATTTTTATGAATACGATTCATATTTTGATTTCTTCTAAACAATTATTTGTTGATTTGTTAGGTATGATTTTCCCTATCCTTTTTTGTATTGGTATATGGTTATCTTATTTTCAAAATGATACGATATATAATCCAAAAGGATTAAAATTGTTAAAGGTGGTCACTACTTTAAAACTATTTATTACAATATTGATAGTTATTTTGGTTCTATTTGTGTTGTTGCCAATTGTGTATTTATCTATCCATCTGGATAGTAGTGCTTTCATTCTTAGCAGTATTTTACTTTTTATAGTTGTATTTATTTTTGGTATTCATATAGGTTTTCTTTTTCTGTTAAAAAAATTTCTAAATATAGTGATTGATATTGAAAAAGAAGAGCAAAGCATACTTAAAGAATCCGTAATATATCTAAATGCTATATGTTGTTTTTCTATTGCTTTGATATATATTATTAATATTGTTTTGTATTTCATTTTAAATGATATAAGTATAGATGAACAATGGATTAACCTTTTTAACAAAACGGGATTATTTGATAATCGATTATTTCCAACTATTATTTTAATATGTATCTATATTGATTTAGGTATTTTATGTATTGCTTTCAATACATATCTAAATCATAGTTATTACAATGTTAGTTTAGATAACATTGAAGTTCAACAAACTATGACAAAAGAAAGTTATGAAAATACTTTAAAAAAGCAACAACATATGAGGGAAAAATTAATATACATTTTAAAACTTATGATTCCTATAATATTATTTATTGGAATCATAATTGCAGTATTATTATTTTCATAAAAAGGAAATATAATTGTATGAGTAAAAAAATGAATGCAATTATATTTTTTATTTTTACTTGTTGGTGTAAAATATAGAAAAAGGGTATAAAATAATAAAAGGGATTTATGAAAAGTAGGAGAATATAAAAATGACAAAAAAAGAATATAGGTTAAAGAAAAAAGAATGGAAACAAATTTATAAACAAAATAAAAAAAGTCTTAAAAAACAATACCAAATAGGTAAAAAAACCTTAAATACCTATGAGGTTATACCAAATATGCCACATCGTTCAATTATTGAAGAAATTGGTAATTCGGTTACGCATGGACTGGGTGCTATTTTTTCGGTTGTTTCATATATTTTGATGCTTCTTGCATCTGATACATCAAAAGAATATATTGGTGCTAGTATTTATTTTATTGGGCTTTTTTTCATGTTTATCATGAGCTGCTTATATCATGCATTTCCATATCAAAGTATGGTAAAAAGAGTTTTTCGTAGGTTTGATTATTCATCCATTTATTTATTGATTGGAGCAACATTTGCGCCGATCTTACTATGCTATATTGGTGGTATCAAAGGATTGATTTTTTTAATTGTACAATGGGTTATAATAGGAATAGGAATTACTTTGATTGCTATTTTTGGACCATCGAAATTGAAATATATACATTTTCCCCTTTATTTTCTTTTAGGATGGAGCGGTTTATTCTTTTTGCCTCAAATGTTTTCTAATAATTTTGCTTTTTTTATGTTGATTTTATCAGGAGGAATAACTTATTCTTTAGGAATTATTCCTTTTATAATTGATAAAAAAGTATCTCACTTCATTTGGCACTTTTTTGTGATTGCGGGAGCCGTCATTCAGTGGATAGGTATTTATATATATATTTATTTAAAATAAAAATAAATAAAAAATCTTAATATTTGCGAAAAAGTTGAATTTCGTTTATAATATATATGGTTAAAATTTAAGAATTGAAAAGGAGAAGAAAACATGAACTATACAAATGAAGTAAAAGAGATGTGTAGTGTTAAGGTTGGTGCAAGTCATGGATGTGCTCCTATTCCTCAAGAAGGTAAATGGACATATTCTCGCGAAATTAAAGACATCAACGGATTTACACATGGTATTGGTTGGTGTGCTCCTCAACAAGGTGCATGTAAACTAACATTAAATGTTAAAAATGGCATTATTGAAGAGGCTTTAGTAGAAACAATTGGGTGTTCTGGTATGACACATTCAGCAGCGATGGCAAGTGAAGCAATTGTTGGTAAAACGGTTTTAGAAGCTGTAAATACTGACCTTGTTTGTGATGCAATTAATACAGCAATGCGCGAATTATTTTTACAAATTATTTATGGTCGTACACAATCGGCTTTTTCTGAAGAAGGACTTTCTATCGGTGCAGGATTAGAAGATTTAGGAAAAGGATTAAGAAGTCAAGTAGGAACAGCCTATAGCACAAAACTAAAAGGACCTCGTTATCTTGAACTTGCTGAAGGATATGTAACTCGCTTAGCTCTTGATGATAAAAATCAAATAATTGGTTATGAATATTTGCATTTAGGTAAATTTACTGACTTCTTAAAGAAGGGGATGAATGCTGATGATGCTTTAAAGAAAGCAACAGGTACATATGGTAGATTTGCAGAAGGATCAAAATATATTGATCCACGTTATGAATAGGAGGCATACTTATAATGGCATTATTTGAAAACTATGAAAGAAGAATTGAACAAATAAATAAAGCATTAAAAGAAAATGGTATTGCATCAATTGAAGAAGCAAAAGAAATCTGCGATAAAGCTGGTGTGGATGCCTATAATATTGTAAAAGGTATTCAGCCTATTTGTTTTGAAAATGCATGTTGGGCATATACAGTAGGCGCTGCTATTGCACTTAAAAATAAAGCTACATCAGCAAGTGATGCCGCAAAATATATTGGTGTTGGTTTACAATCATTTTGTATTCCAGGATCAGTTGCTGATGATCGTAAAGTAGGTCTTGGACATGGTAATCTTGGCGCAATGTTACTATCAGAAGAAACAAAATGTTTTGCTTTTTTAGCAGGTCATGAATCATTTGCCGCAGCTGAAGGAGCAATTGGAATTGCCAAAACAGCAAATAAGGTAAGAAAAGAACCGCTTCGTGTGATTTTAAATGGTCTTGGTAAAGATGCTGCGAAAATCATTTCTCGTATTAATGGGTTTACTCATGTTGAAACTACTTTTGACTATAAAACAGGAAAACTTCATGAAGTTTCTCGCACGGCTTATTCTAATGGTGAAAGAGCATTAGTGAATTGTTATGGAGCCGATGATGTTCGTGAAGGTGTTGCAATTATGCATTATGAAGGAGTTGATGTATCCATTACGGGTAATTCAACAAATCCTACTCGTTTCCAACATCCGGTTGCGGGTACTTATAAAAAAGAATGTGTTGAAATGGGCAAAAAATATTTTTCAGTTGCCTCAGGTGGTGGAACTGGTCGTACACTTCATCCAGATAATATGGCAGCAGGGCCTGCTTCATATGGCTTTACAGATACTCTTGGTAGAATGCATTCTGATGCTCAATTTGCGGGATCATCTTCTGTTCCTGCCCATGTTGAAATGATGGGATTAATTGGAATGGGAAATAATCCAATGGTTGGTGCTACGGTTGCGGTTGCGGTGGCCGTTTCTCAAGCCTTAACAAAATAGATATGAAAAAATATGATATTGAAAAGATATCATATTTTTTTGTTATGGTAGATTCAAATATAGAATAAATTATTATTTTTTAAAAAAATTAAAAATATAGTTGAATTTAATTTTTTTAAATGTTATAATCTATTATAAATTAAATAAGATAGGAAGGGAAAAAATGAAAAAAAGAATTATATGTTTATTCATGATCAGTTTTATCGCTATTTTTCTAACATCATGTAATAAAAAATTTACAGTTAATTTTGATACTGATGGAGGTACAACAGTTGCCGCTGTTGAAGTAAAAAAGGGAGAAACTTTAGAAGAACCGACTGCTCCTACTAAAGATGGCTATATCTTTGTGGAATGGCAGTTAGATGGTAAAACGTATGATTTTAGTCAAAAAGTGAAAAGCAATTTTACTTTAAAGGCGAAATGGGAGCAAGTAGTACAACTTACAAAACCAACTGATTTAAAAATAGAAGATAATATTTTAAGTTGGCAAGCAGTAGAAGGGGCCCAAACATATGATATTTATATTGATGATGAATTGAGGGCTACAAATCTTACTACAACAACTTATCAGATTCCTTCTGAAATTAGTTTAGCTTATATTTATGTGGTTGCGAAATCTAAAACCGGAGAATCAGAATCATCAGAAATATTAAATTATCAAGTTAGTTTATCAGATGAGGAAGTAAATCAATTTTTAGTAGATTCTGGTCTTAATTATATTGATGATGCGTTTAAAAGTGCTATCAAACTATTAGCTATTGCTTGTAAAAAGTATAATGTTTCGGTAGATGATTTAAAAAAGTTGAGTTCTGATGAAGGAGTATTGGAATTAGTATTAAAATATATAGAAGATGAAAGAGTTTCTGATTTATTATCTGTTGCCTTATTGTATGCATCAGAACTATTTAATTCACAAATTCATCAGATGTTAGTAGATAATGTTGTGAATCCCGAAGGATATGATGAGGCTTTACAAACAGTTTTTACGAAACTAGTGAATAACGATGCCTATCAAACAATCTTTACAAAGGCAAAGGATGATTTAAAATTTGTGAATCTTGTTGCTCCATGTCTTGCTTGGGTAGCTAGTTATGCTGATAATTATACTGTTTCTAATGTATTTGATTTTTTAACAATCTTACAATCACTTTGTCCGCAGTATAAATTGACTAGAAATGATTTAACAATAAATTTTACGAATAACATTACAAACGAAAGTTATACTTTAACGTTAGATGAAATTGAAACGCTTATTTGTTATTATATGAACAATAAAGATACGAATGAAAATGAAAATGTAATTCATACTTATTTTCAAACTGCTATGTTATATCAAAAATTAGAAACTGCATCAATTAACATTTATCAAAACAATCCAGCTTTCAGAAAAACTATCATTCAAAAAATGCCTCAAATTGGTAAACGTGTGCAAGCTATATTCCAAGCTTATACGACAGTGATGGCATCAAATGAAGATTTTCAAAATTTGATTACTGCTTTTCAAACGGCTGATACAAGAGAAAAACTGCTTGCGGCATTATTAGATGCACAAACTTTGAAGAATAATCTAGTCGAAGTCATTGACAAGGCTTTACCAACTAAAGAGGATATCGATATTCTCGCACAACTTGTAGATACTTTATCATTTAGTGATATTATGTATTGTATGACTGATAATGCAAATGGTGGAATTAGAATCGAAGGAATCGAATATTTTGTCGAGTATTTAAAAACAATTTTAAGTACTGCGAATACATGCATTGATTTTGTTACATCAATTGATACGGCAAGTTATGATATTATTTCCATCATTGAAGCATATATAATGGGCAATCCTGAACAAGCAGAAATTGCAAATGCTGAAATTCAAAAACTCATTGCTAATTTACAAGAAGCATTATTACAAAATGAGGATATACAAAACTTTGATCAAACAGGTTTATATTATATTGCTAAATTTGCTCTTATGACAAATGGTTTCAATTTGGATTCACAATTCTCTTTAGTATTTGGTCAAGCAATGGACGAAGAATTGTTTAATAGACTTTTTGATGAAATGGAAGAACTTTTAGAATATATATCTGTCGATTCTGCTTATGCTGAACAATTAGTTATGATGCTTTATGAAACTATTTTTATGGCTAAGGCACCCGAAGTTTCATATGAAGTGGTTTGTGAATTGTTACATCAAGTATTTACATATGTAGATAAAGATGTTTTAAATGAATATAAAGATCTATTAGTAGGATGTTTTGAATATTATTTTTATAGTAGTAATTTAAGAAAAGAGATGCTTCAAAATAATGAAGAATTTGATGTTTTGAAAAAAGCGGAAGAACTATATCAATGCATATATGACAACTTTGAAACTTTAAAACCATTCTTGGAAATGATGTTACAAACAAATTTAATAGGAAATTTTGAGACATCCGGTTATGAAGAGAATAAAAATATATTGATTGAAAATTTAAACAATTGGAAAGTATTGTTTGCTAATTCAAATACAACTCCTACAAAAATTATTACAGTTATTGATTTAATTGAAAAATTAACAACTGGTGAGGGAGTATCAGCTGCTGATAAAGCATTTTTCAACGATGCGTTATTAACTAAAATTGATCAATTATTGGCATTAGTCGATTGTTATTCATTTGCTTTAACGACTGAGCAAAAAGATTTGATTTATGATTTTGAATATTATTTGAATATTGATTGGCAATATCCTAGTATTTATGAATTAAGTGTTATAACTCAAACAATTGATAATCAAACGATAGATTATTTAGTAGTATCTATTAAAGAAGAAATTTTCAATCTTTATCAAGATAATCTTTCTAAGGGAAATTTTTCAAAGTTAGAGTTGGAATTAGAAATAGGTAATGCTTCGTATAGTGGATACCTTTCTTTAAATGCTGTAGATGAACCAAATATTTTTGGTATAGTATCTTTTGATGATATTGCCTCATCACTTGGTTATCGTTTATCTGAATTAAATGATATACTAAATAATGATGCTTTGGCTAATCTTAAGATTTCATATATTGGTTTAAATATACTGTATAATGGTGAAGAATCGTATTTTTCTGGTGCTGTTTCAGATAATATCACTCAATATTTTTTCAATTAATTGTATCATTTTAAAAAAAGATATCTTTAAATAAGAAGGCAAAACTTATTTTGAAGATGTCTTTTTTCATTGAAAGAAAATAGCATATCTTGATAAAATCATTAGTTTTTGATATAATAGATTTGTTTTATAAAAGTATCCTGAAAAGTGGTATATTTTTTAATAAAATGGCTATAGTAATAATAGGAAAATAATGTATAAAATTATAAAAAGGAGATAGATAATATGCCATATATTGTAGATGTTTACGCAAGAGAAGTTCTTGATTCAAGGGGAAATCCAACGGTTGAGGTTGAGGTAACAACGGAATCTGGAGCATATGGTAGAGCCATTGTTCCTAGTGGGGCATCAACTGGTGAATATGAGGCTTTAGAACTAAGAGATAAAGATCAATCTAGATATTTAGGGAAAGGTGTTTTAAAAGCGGTTGAAAATGTCAATGATGTGATTGCCCCTGAAATTATTGGTTATGATGTAACAAGTCAAATGTTAATTGATCAAGTGATGATTCAATTAGATTCAACGAAAAATAAAGAAAAACTAGGAGCAAATGCTATTTTAGGAGTATCCCTTGCATGTGCTAAAGCTGCAGCCGATTATTATGATATGCCATTATATCGTTATTTAGGTGGTACTTATGGACATGTTTTACCAACACCAATGATGAACATATTAAATGGTGGAGCACATGCGGATTGGTGTATTGATATTCAAGAAATTATGATAGTGCCTGTTTCCTGTAAAACATTTAAAAAAGCTTTACAAATGGCATCAGAAGTTTTTCATCATTTAAAAGAAGTTTTAAAATCAAGAGGACTTGTTACTGCTGTTGGTGATGAAGGAGGATATGCACCAAAATTGAATTCTAATGAAGATGCTTTAAATGTAGTTTTAGAAGCAATTCAAAAAGCAGGATATCTTCCTGGCAAAGATATTTATTTGGCTTTAGATGTTGCTTCTAGTGAATTTTATAATAGTGAAAAGAAAGTTTATGAATTAAAAAGTGAGAACAAAACACTTACATCAGAAGAAATGATTGCTTTTTTAGAAAAATTAGTTCATACTTATCCGATTATTTCTATTGAAGATGGATTAGATCAAAATGATTGGGCAGGTTGGAAACAGCTTACTAAAAGACTCGGTAAAAAAGTTCAACTTGTTGGCGATGACTTATTTGTTACTAACACGATGCGACTTACTAGAGGGATTAAAGAAGGAGTTGCTAATGCCATTTTAATTAAATTAAATCAAATTGGTACTTTAACAGAAACTTTAGCAGCTGTTGAAATGGCTAAAAGAGCAAGGTATACAGCAATTATTTCGCATCGTAGTGGTGAGAGTGAAGATACGACGATTGCAGATATTGCAGTTGGATTAAATGCAGGTCAGATTAAGACAGGTTCACTTTCTAGAACAGATAGAATTGCAAAATATAATCAATTATTAAGAATTGAAGATGATTTGCAAGAAAGCGCAAGGTTTGATGGTTTGCAATCTTTTTATAATTTAAAATAAAAAAAGCATTTAAATAGCATCCTTTTATAGGGTGCTAAATAAATGCTTTTTATTCTGTTTTTTAAATAGGGTCGATTTTAGATGAGAACCATATTTTTTAAATAATCCACAAAGGATAATCGAAAAAACTAAAATACCAATAAATGTAATTGAGATTATAGTACCAATATGCATAAAGAAATCACCTGTTAATACATTAGTTAATGTATCACAATAATGAAATGACAAAGCCAATTCCACTTTATTACTATCGGGAAAAATAATTTTGTGGAAAATTTCAAAAGCCAAATCAAAATCGACAATTGCAAAGATGGCCACAAAAATACCTAAAACGATAAAGATAGAAACAGTAATCATATATGTTTTGAAAAAGATGGGGCCAATCGTTTTTCTTCTTATGATTAAATAAACAATAAAAATAATAAAGAGAACAATACAGACATAACAAAGTTGAATTCCTCCTATAAAAAGAACTTTAACATCTTGCATGTGAACGATTGCTTGTTCAGAGAAAAAATTAACTGGTCCTTCGGAGGTAATTACTTGAAATTGCATACTATCACAATCGCTATGATATAAATACTGGATAATCAAATCGGTAGCTTTGATCAAATCTTCTTTTGTAACATCATATTTGGGATAGTAACAATCATAATAAGAATGCGTTGTTTCATCATAGTGTTGGTGAACATACCCATTAAAAGTATATTTTTCTAAAATTTCTTCAACTTTATTTCTATCTTGTTCTTTTAGATAATAAGATTTGGATTTAGCAATCGGAAGAATGCTGATACAACCGATTAAAATAATAAAAATAACGGAAGCAAGAATGAGGATAATGCGATCAATTATATTTAAAATTTTATTCATTGGTATTTACATCCTCAGGATTTTCTTTATTTGTTAATTCGAGATCATGAGAATTGGCAGTTTCGGCAATCGGCTCTAAAACATTTTTCTTTTGGAGCCACATTTCTAGAGGTTTGCGCCATATTAATAATACAATTCCCCATAAAAACATAATAATACTCATAAATTGCGATGGTGATAAAAAACCGAAAGGACTAGAACCTCTATCATCACCTCGTAAGTATTCAAGTAAGAATCGGAATACATTATAGCCAATAAAATACCATCCACAGCGATTCTTTTTAATAAAGAAAAATAAGATGGCTGCAAATATAAATAAGAAAACCGCCTCATATAATTGAGTAGGTAAAATCCAAGCATATTTGGCATTAGGTTCATTTATCGGATAGTAGATAGATAAAAAGGTATGAGGTTCAACTGTTTTTCCATAGCAACATCCCCCAAAAAAACAACCAATTCTACCAAAACCATGGGCTACACAAAGACCGACCACGATGATATCAAGGAAGAAAAACATTTTATTCCGATCATATTTCATAATAAAATAATAAAGAATGAAGTATGATAAAATACCACCGAAAAGACCTCCGGAAAAAGTAATACCCCACCATTCCCAGTTAAAACTACCAGTTTCTTTGTAGGTAGAAATATTGTGCCATAAAGCATCAAAGAAAACAGCACTTAGGGCAAAAATTCCTCCTGCAAGCCCACAAACAACAATTAATTTATCAATTTTTTTCTCACTGGTATGATTTTTTCTAAATAGTGTTAAAATGATGATGGTAAAGCATAAAACACCAATTGATACCATTAATCCAAATGTAGGGATTGTGATACCAAAGATATGTAATTCTGGTTTCATTTTAAACTCCTTTCTAAATGAATTGTTAATATTATAACACAAAATTTTCAAATGTAAACATAAAATGCAAGATATCTCAAGAAAAGCCTGAATACCTTTCTTGAAAAAATTTTTCAATTGTTGTATAATAATACCAAAAGTAGGTGATAGAGGATGATCGATAGTATTTTGCAAAATTTGACAAAAATCAAAAAAGATGTCATATATATTGATATATTAATGAACCATATTGTAAATTTGATGTTAAAAGAGAAATGGCAATTTACACGAAATACATATCATAACCTTGAAGAAAATGTAAATAAATACCAAAATGGTGATAAAACTTCAATTATTCAAAACTATATTATGAATGATTATGAAACTCTTCTTCAAATGATTTATGAATTCAAAGAAGACCTTTATCCAATTTTTGATTCCGCTCTTTTTCTTTTACTAGATTCATTTACTGAGGACGAATTAGAGAACTTGCAAAAAAGAACAAAGAAACTTTTTTCCACTTCTCCTCATTTTAGTGATTTGCAAGAAAGCTTACTTAAAGATGAGAGTCCAAAAACTAAAATTTTTTTAAATAATTTGATTCATTTGTTAAATCATCATGTATCAAGTCAAGATGTAAAATTCATTCCATTTGAAATGATGCATTCCTTAATCGCCTTAGAACAGTTTACAAAAGAGGATTATTTAAAAGCTTATCAAATTACTACGAAAGCCTTAAAGTATTTGCAAGATAAGACTATAGTGAAAGAAGAATATTTACAAATGCGCCTAAACGTGTTTACTATGCTTGCGGGAGAAAAAGATGTTGAATAAAATTCTAAATAGTTTAAGGGAAATCTTAAATGAAAATGGTTATACTAATTTAGTTGTTAGTAGAACTTTAAATCAAGTAAATTGGAATGAACATGAAAAAAAGTTATATACAAAGATAGTGTATGGTGTAGTTGAAAATAAAATCTTATTAGACTATTATCTGCAACCACTTACTAAAGGGAAGAGAATTAAACCATTTGTTCGAAATGCTTTAAGAATAGGGGTGTATGGAATGGATAATTTAAATCTACCAAAGTATTATCTGGTAAATGAAGTTGTGGAATGTATCAAAAAGTTAGATTATAAAGCATCAACATTTGTCAATGCTCTTTTAAGAAAGTATCAACAACTGCCTAAAAGGAATTTTGATCATTTATCTAAAATAGAATCTTATAGTATCAAATATAGTCTTCCTCAAGAACTTACCAAAATGCTGTATCAACAATATCAAGATCGAATAGTTGATTTTTTCTTAAATGATGAGGAAATATACAATACCTACCGAATTAATCCATTAAAAACTACGATAGAAGATGTCAAGACAACGTTAGAAAAAGATAACATTTTGTATACTTTAGAAGATGATATGATTTTACAAACAAAAAGTAATCTCATTCATAGTAGTTTATTTCAACAAGGAAAGATCATTGCACAAGATAAATCTAGTATGATGGTTGGTAAAATCCTAAATCCTATTGAAAATGATGTGATTCTTGATGCTTGTAGTGCTCCGGGTTCTAAAGCAATGCAACTTGCGAGTATGATTGATAATAAAGGGATGATTATTGCAATGGATATTTATCCTCATAAAATTCAATTAATTGAGAATAATATTGCAAAAATGGGGGCAACTTGTGTAAAAACAATGCAAGCAGATGCGATGAATGTTCATTTTGATTTTCTTTTTGATAAAATTTTAATAGATGCCCCTTGCTCTGGGCTAGGTGTACTTAGACATAAACCAGATTTAAAATATCAAATGACGCTTGAGAAAATTGCCTCAATTAAAAAAACTCAAGAACAAATTTTGGAAAATATGAGCAAGTATGTAAAACCTAATGGTGTTTTAGTATATAGTACGTGTACTATCAATAAAGAGGAAAATGAAGATATGATTCAACAATTTTTATTTAAGCATCCATCATTTCAAAAAGAAAAAGAAATTCGTGTGTTTCCATCAAGCAAAGAGGATGGATTTTATATATGTAGATTACGAGGTTATTAAATGAAAAAAAATATCTATGATTATTCGTTAGAAGAGTTAAAAGCATATTTAACTGCGAAAGGGGAAAAACCTTTTAGAGCTAAACAAATCTTTGAATGGTTGTATCGCTTTCGAGTTGATCAGTTTCATTTGATGACGAATCTTGCTAAAACCACTATTGAGTTATTAAATAATGAGTTTGAAATAAAAGTATTAGAGTTAGTGACTAAACAAATATCAAATGATGGCACTATGAAATATTTGTTTAGATTAAGTGATGGGAAGTTAATTGAAACAGTTTTAATGCGACATCATTATGGTAATAGTATATGCGTTACTAGTGAGGTTGGCTGTAATATGGGATGTGCTTTTTGTGCTAGTGGGGAACTCAACAAAATAAGAAATCTTACAATTGGTGAAATGGTTTTACAAGTTTTAATGGTACAAAAAGATTTGGATTCTCATTTCCAAAGGGTATCGAATATTGTGGTAATGGGAATTGGTGAACCTTTTGATAATTATGATAATGTAATGGAATTTTTGCGCATTTTAAATTATCCTAATGGTTTTGAAATTGGTGCTCGTCATATCACAGTATCTACTTGTGGGATTGTACCCAAAATTAAAGAATTTGCTAATTTTGATTTACAAGTGAATTTAGCAATTAGTTTACATGCTCCAAATAATACGATTCGCAATCAAATGATGAAAATTAATAAACAATATCCTCTTGAACAAGTTATAGAAGCAGTAAAAGAATATATTGAAAAAACAAATAGAAGGGTTACGTTTGAATATATTTTACTATCTGAAATCAATGATGAAATCGGTCATGCTGAAGAGTTAGTTAAACTTATCAGAGGAATCAATTGCTATGTAAATTTAATACCATATAATGAAATAAGCACTAAACCATTTCAACAAACGTCTAAAAAGAAAGCAGATGCTTTTTTTGAAGTTTTACGAAAAAATGGTATCAATGCTACCGTTAGAATGGAACATGGTTCGGATATTATGGCTGCTTGTGGACAGTTAAGGGCTAAAAGATTAAAGGAAGAACGGAAATGACAGCAATAATCACTTGTTTAATTTCAGGAGAGTATACCCTTTATGATCAAAGTTCAAATAAGACTTTTGTTGCTAAGGCAAGAGGTATTTTCCGTAACCAAAAAACATCACCTAAAGTAGGTGATATAGTGGAATATACATCTGGCAATCCATATGCTACAATTGTTAAAATTTTACCAAGACATAGTGATTTTGTAAGACCACCAATTGCTAACATTGATCAAGCTTTTATTGTCACTAGTGTAAAAGAACCATCACTAAATTTAAATCTTTTAGATCGAATGATTTGTGTGTTTGAATTTCAAAATATTTTGCCTATTTTAGTTTTTTCTAAAATGGATTTATTAAACGATAACGAAAAAGAAGAAGTTTTCAAAAAGATGGATTATTATCAAACCATTGGTTATCCTATTATTAAAACAACAACAATAGACCCGCTAACTATTGACAAGATCAAACCTTATTTAAAAGATAAAACAAGTGTGATTACAGGTCAAAGTGGTGTTGGTAAAAGTAGTATTATCAATCTTATTGATGAAACCATTAAGATGGATACAGCTGAAATTTCTAAAGCTTTAAATAGAGGGAAACATACGACTAGATATACCAAACTTTTCTTTGTGGAAAATGGGTGGTTAGCAGATACTCCGGGATTTGGAATGGTAGAATTTTTCGATATGGATGAGGTTAGCCTTTCGCATAGTTTTATTGAATTTTTTCACTTTTCTGAATCTTGTAAATATAGTGGTTGTCTTCATCAAAATGAACCTTCTTGTAATGTGAAAAGAAAATTAGAAGAAGGATTGATATTAAAAAGTAGGTATGAGAATTACCAACAATTTATGAATGAAATTAAATCTCGCAGAAAGTGGTAAAAAAAATGAAAGTTGCACCATCAATTTTATCAGTATTCAATCAAAATTTAGATGAAATTTTATTTCAATTAGCAAAAGCCGATATTAAGTATTTGCATCTAGATGTAATGGATAATAAATTTGTTCCTAACTATACCTTTGATGAAACATTTGTTTATCAAATAAAACAAAAGACTTCTTTCATTTTAGATACTCATTTAATGATTGAAGAACCATTCAATCAAATTGATCGGTATATTAAAAGTGGCAGTGATTATTTATGTTTTCATATTGAGGCTACCAAAAATCCTCAAATGATAATTGATAAGATTAAAGAAGCCTCGTTAAAGGTAGGAATTGCCATTAAACCAAAGACGCCACTAGATGTTATTTTACCATATCTACCTTTTTTAGATTTAGTTTTGGTAATGAGCGTAGAGCCAGGTTTTGGAGGTCAAAAATTTATGGCAGAAGTTCTTTACAAAACGGAAGAATTAGCGAAAATAAGAAAAAAGTATGCATATCAATATTTAATTGAAATGGATGGAGGGATTAACAATGAAAATTTTCAACTTATTAAGAAAGCAGGATGTGATATCATTGTTGTGGGAAGCTATTTGTTTCAACAAGATAATTTATATACAACTATAAAGGAGTTAGAAGAATGAAAATCATTATTGTTGCTTCCTCTCCGGTTAAAACTTTTTATCAAAATTATCACTTAAATCCATCGGATTATTTTATTGGGATAGATGCAGGAAGTCTTGAATTGATCAAAAGAGGAATTAAACCAGATTTATCAATAGGTGATTTTGATAGTACTGAAGAACTAAACTATATTCAAGATCATTCATATGAAACAATAGTTTTTTCACGCCAAAAAAATGAAACGGATTTAGAATTGGCTTTTCAATATTTAGAACAGTTGAAAGGTTCCCTCAATTTAGAAATTGATGTTTATGATGCAACTAGTGCTAGATTAGATCATGAATTTAATACCTATATGTTGATGGCCAAATATGATAAGTATAAGATTAGAATTATTGATGATGAGAATGAAGTTATATATATGAAAACCAATGATAGTTATGAAATTAAAAGACCTCATTGTAAATATTTTTCTTTGTTTGCAAAAGAAGAAACGGTTGTTTCAATAACGAATGCTTTGTATGAACTAGATCAAGTTCTGCTTAGTCCTAATGATACGTATGCGGTTAGTAACGAACCATTACATAATCATAAAAATCCAATTATTGAAGTAAAAAGAGGAGGCATTTATCTATTTAGTTTTTTTGCTAAAGAAGGCATAAATTGAATTGTTTTTTCATACAATGTATCACTAGGAGGGTATGTATGCACTTTCACATTATCAAACTACCAAAATTCATTTCTAAAATTATCGCCTTCTTTGTAAAACTTTTTTCAAAGAAAGAAAAATAGAATGAAAAAGATGATAAGATTTTCACGTCTTATCATCTTTTCAATTATATAAGTGAAAAACTTGCGATAAAAGAAGAAATTTAGTAAAATACATTTATAATAAAGAAAAGATGGTGGTGATGAAATGAAAGATTTTATGCCCAAAAAAAATCAACAAAAAAAATTAATAGAAAATGTTTTAGCTCTTTCAGCTAAAGCACGTAAAGAAAAAGAAATGAATCCTAGTATCATCAATGCAACGGTTGGTTCATATTATGATGAAAGTGGGCAAATTAAGGTATTTCGTTGTGTCAAAGAGGCCTTTGAAAAGCCGGATTATAATAATTATTTATCATATAGTAGTGTAAAAGGTTCAAATGAATTTATTGAAGCAATAAAAGATTGGGTTTTGGGCTCTGATTATCAAGATAAATATACGAATTATTATTTGAATGCAATTGCAACTTGTGGTGGAACTGGCGCAATTGCATTGGCTTTTGCAACATATTTAGAAAAAAATGAAGGTGTGATGTTACCTAATATTATGTGGCCAGCTTATTTGCAAATTGCAACAAATTTAGAAATCAATCATCATGTATACAATTTATATAATGAAAATGGTAGGCTTGATCTTGCAAATATAAAGGAAGTAGCAAATAAGTTGCAAGTAAAATATGATAAACTATTTCTAGTTATAAATGATCCTTGTCACAATCCAACTGGTTTTGTAATGAATGATGAGGATTATTTAGGTTTGATTGCGTTATGCAATGCGTTGTCACAAAAAACAAAAATTATTTTATTATTAGATATCGCTTATCTAGATTATGGGAATGATATTGGTGCTAAAACGCGAGAGAATTTTCAATTATTAAAAAAACTTTCATCTAATGTGATGGTTCTATTTGCTTTTAGTGCATCTAAAACTTTTGGTATTTATGGACTTCGGTTAGGTGCTTTAATTCAAATGACTACGATTGAAAAAGAAGTGAGTTTATTTAATGAAGCTACTTCATATTTTGCAAGATCGATATGGTCGAATACTAGTCATTTGGGAATGGAAATTGTAACGAAAACCCTATCGGATAAAAAACAAAGGTTGGTTTTTGAGGAAGAAATTAGAGCAACTTCACAAAATTTAGAACAACGTTCAAAAAGATTTATTGAGGAATTAGAAAAGTATACAGTACCATTTGCGCCATATCAAAATGGTTTCTTTGTACTCATTTTAGTTGATAATCCAATTTTTGAACAGAAAATTGAATCTCAAGGTGCCTATGGCTGTCATTTTGGTAACGGATACAGGATTGCTTTATCAAGTATTAGTTTAGAAGAAGCCCCAAGATTAGGAAGGATTATCGGTCAAGCCTATCAAAGTATTTTTAATAAAAAATAATAAAAAAATGATATTTTTCTAAAATATTAATATTTTTTGACAATATTCGACATGACGATGTTTTATAATAAAAGTACAAAGTATTTTATTACTTTGTACTTTTACTTTAGAAGGAAATAGTTGAATAGTATGAAAATTGTTAAAAAAATAGTTATTGTTATTTTACTTAATTTAGTTAGTTTTTACTATATTAGCAATGCTAAAAAGATTGCTGCTGAGCAAACAAACGATGAATTTATAGAAATTAGCATTTATAGTGAAATAGATATTTTTAATGTAGGTTTAGAATTGTATCAAGCTATTCCCAATGTTGAGGATGGTAAAATTGTTAGTTTTAAAGATAATTTTTATGAAAAAATAAATTTAGATAAGAATACAATTACAATTAAAAGACCTTCTGAATATTTTTATTTAAAAATTGATTTATCAACCCTTCCAATTGAATATGGTTTAGATAAAAGAAGTTATTTTATAGATAAAACGAAGGATAAAATTGAATTGCAAATGTTAGAAATTGATGAAATAATTCCAGAATATATAGAGAACAATGAAGTTGAAGTGTTATTTAAATCAGTGGATGACAGACAATTATTTGTAGAATATGAAACAGAGTTATTAAAAAATAATAGTGGATTTGATTTAGTAGTTACAATAAATAATAGTCAAGATTATATTTTTAATGATTTTATTACTAACATTAATGTTGATGAAGAGAATATAAATGATAATTTGATTAATTATTATAGTAATAGTAATTATTCTATTTTGGCACCAGAATTATCATATATGCCAGTAACCTATGAAGTTAGTAATAATGGTTTGTTTAAAGTATATTATGATCCATTTACAATGGAAAAAAATAATGTACAAAAAGTCATAGATGGAATTTTAGCTATTAATGAAAGTTTTTGTAGTACGGATGGATTTGGATTTTTACAACCTAAAAGTAATGATGATAATGAATATAATATATATTTAGAACATAAGGAGTATATGAATAATATATATGGTTGTACATATTTTAATATTGATAATACTCAAGTATATTCAAATATTGTTTTAAATTATGGATTATTAGATAAGACTTTAGGAGCTTCTACAGATGATGATTCATTTTTGTTAACTTTATCACATGAATATTTCCATGCTATTATTGATGAAAATAGTAATGGATTTAATGATTCTTTAGATAGAACAATCTTTCACGAATCATTTGCTTCTTTTGCTGGATTATATTATATGAATGAAATTAGTCTCAATAATAGTGATATTGATAGACATACTTGGCATAATTATTTAGCTAAAGTAGAATTATTTCATCAAACTACGCAATATTCATTAAATGACATGAGTATTGATGATTATAGAAAATACGCATTATTTTTATTACCATTATATATATATCAAAAATATGGAATTTCAGCAATAAAAGATATAATAAACGAGATAGACTATACAATTTCTATTTTAGATGCATTTAATATGGCGTTAGATAAATATGGAACAGATATGGACAATTTGTATTTAGATTTTTCAATATATAATTCTTTTTTACAAGATAAATATGACTTGTTACTAGATGGATATAAAGATTATTGGGAAAGAGAGGCTAATATACCAGCATACAGTTATGAGCCATATAGTTTTTTTCAACGACCAGGTCATTATTACAAAGAGTTAAGTTTACCATTTTATTCTAGTACATATAGACATTTTTACAATAGCGATTGTTCTAAATACAATGTATATATTACGATTGAATTTGACAATTCTAGTGATTTAGAAATTATTCAAGTATTAAAAAATATAGATAATGAAATTTCTAATAAATCAATTTCAATAGTAGGAAATATGATGACTATACCTTATTATGGATTTGGATCAAATGAATGCAAAGAATTGGTCTTTCTTTTTGCAAATTGTAAAGAGGATGGTGAAGATGTCAATTTAAAGATGGATATCACATTTGATCATAGCACATTATCAATTGAAGAAGGAGAGATCATAGATGCTAAAGAACATTTGCATGAACCATATAACGAATGTTTATATGAATTTATACCTAATGAGAATAATTTCTATGAATTTCAATTGAATATTATTTATAATAATATTCAATCCAATACTCCATCTCAAGGAATTATTAAAATTTTAGATGAAAATAAAAATGTCATCAATAAGTTATCAATTGATAATTTTTCTACTCCAGCACGAAATGGCATTTATAGTAATAATGTAATTGCTCAATTAGAAATTGGGAAAAAATATTTTATAGATGTTCGATATACTCATGTATGTGATAATTTATATGTAAGTGTAAATAAAATTGAAAATGAAATTTCAATGCCTGTGAGTGATGAAATTACTTTATCTAATATATATAGCGGAAAATCAGATTTTTTATATGAAATAACGGATTTCAAAACTGGTCGTTATAAATATCAAGTTAACTTTTCAGATTTGAAAGCAGTTACAGATGTAATCTTTATCTTTGCTTCAATATATAAAGGTGAATTAACTATTCTTGAAAGTAAAAATATAAATATTAATGATACTGAATTTATTTTTGAAAGACCATTGGTTAGAGAATATGGACATAGGTATTATATAGGTTTTGTTTCTAATAGATATGATACAAAATTTGATCTTTCTATTAGTAGAATTATCAAGTCTACATTTAATCTTGTTACAGATTTAAATCAAAATGTTAATGTAGGAACTGAAGTAACGATGAACAGAGGTGATTATCAAGGAACTACAATAACAGAAGGTTATACTAGATTGATGTATATCAAAAATGGTATACCATCAAATTCTAGATTGGATTATTATTGGTATTCATTAGATGAAACCAAAGCACGAGTCAGCAATTATGGTACTGTTACAGCGTTAGAAACTGATGAAATTGTTCAAGTTAAAATTATGGCAGTTTATAGATATGAAATAACAAAAGTTAGCATATTTGAATTAACGATTTTACCAGATGAATCTACTGAAACCAAAATTGTATCGTTGACAACGGATAAAAGAGTTTCAGGAACACCTTATGGTACTGAAGTATCTGAAAATAATGGTGAGATTGGTGATGTACTGATACATAAAGGTTATACAAGACTTATTTGTTTTGAAGCAAACTCTCCAACAGATAGCATTCAAGATTTTGTTTGGACTTCTAGTGACGAAGAGATAGCGACTGTAAGTGCTTATGGCACTATTACGGCAAGAAATAAGTCTGGTGTTGTAACAATAACTGGTGTATATAAATATAATAATACATTTATTGCAACAATTATTATTTATGTGGTTTAAACGCCGAGAATAAAAATATATAAATTACATAAAATATTAAGGGGTGTATATATGTTTAAAAAAATTAGTTTTTTAATAATGTTAGTATTTGTAACTTTCATATCAAGCTGCACCGTATCTAAAGAGAATAATATTATACAAGGATTACAATTATCCAAAAAGAAAGTAACTGATACTGAAGTAGAATTACCAGTGAAACCTGAAGATAAAAAAGATGCAAAAAAAGAATCATTATATGAAGATCCTTATTATCGTAGTTTAACAAGAGGACTGGCTTATTTTGAAATTATTCATATTGCATCAGATTATGTAGATATAATCACTGGCGAAGAGATTTATGTTGCCGAAGTATATTTGTTAGATTATTTTGATAAAGATATTTATGCATTGACTGATGATGGTTATGAGAATTATTTAAATTATCAAGATAGTTTTGAAAATCGCATTCAGTATTTAAAAGTTTTGTTGCCTAAAGATTTATTATCATTTTTTAGTGTAGGAGGCAAATATCTTTCAAATTTAAAGTTATCTAAGCAAATAGGTCTCAAATATGAAGAGGAAATTTTAAAATGTCGAGCATATGATTTATCTTATGAAATGACAATTGTTTTGCCTGTTGAAAATGATATTTTGAATTTGGGAAATTGCAATAGCGAGGATAAGACACTTGTAAGATGGGATCAATCCTTATTTGAATTGAACTATTGGTTAGAAGAAAATGAGCAATTAAAAAATAATCCAACGATAGATAATTTTATTTCTTGGGTTCATAAAATAGAAAATGCAAAAAAGGAATATCTTGCTAATTTAGATCATTTTGAATAAATAATAAGAAAAAAGAGTATAATTCTTAACAAATTATACTCTTTTGTTTTTCTTCAAATTTAAGCACGTTCAATTGAGCCATTCTTTAGACCAGTTCTTAAAGCACGAGTTGAAACATACACTCTTACTACTTTACCATTTTTATCTTTAATACGTACTTTTTGTAAATTTGGTTTCCAAGTACGACGAGTTGCTTGTAATGAGTGAGAACGATTATTTCCAGTTTTAGGTCCTAAACCTGTAACATAACATTTTGCCATAATTTGTTCCTCCTTAAATTGATACTTTTGATTCTTAACTATTATAGCAAAAAAAATCCTATTTTGCAACTAAATTACTATTTAAAAATCATTATTTTCTTTATAAAAGAAGAAATAATATATTATTTAAAAACATATAATGTATTGGCAAAATTTAACAATCGAAGAAAAGTGTTGAAAAAGAGGATTTTTAAATTTTATATTACTTGCAAAAAGATAAAAAATATGATAAAATAAACTAGCATATTTAAAATATACCTATATAAGGAGGAGTATTATGCAACATTTAAAAATCGATGGTGAGTTGTATAAACAACTAGTCATCAATGGTGCCGCTAATCTTTCTGCGAATTATAAGGCAGTTGATGCATTAAATGTTTTTCCTGTACCAGATGGCGATACAGGAACAAATATGCGTATGACAATCGAAGCCGGCGCAAATGAAATTAAGAATTTAGAAGAAAAATCTATATATGAAGTAGCTAAAAAATTATCACGTGGAATGTTAATGGGAGCACGTGGTAATTCAGGTGTGATTCTCTCCCAATTTTTTAGAGGAATTTATAAAGGACTTGCTGGATTCAAAGAAGTTACAGCTAAAGAATTTGGTAAGGCTTTCTTAAGTGGAGTGGATCAAGCTTATCATGCTGTTATGAAACCAGTTGAAGGAACCATTCTTACAGTTGCTAAAGACGCTTCTAAAAAAGCATATAAGTTAACTAAAAAAACGACATCTTTAGAAGATTTCTTTAAAATTCTTATCGATGAGGCACATGCATCACTTGGCAGAACACCAAGTTTATTACCAGTTTTACAAGAGGCTGGTGTTGTAGATTCTGGAGGGGCTGGATTTGTTTACATTTTAGAAGGGATGCATAAAGCATTAAATGGGGAAATCGTTGAAGTAAAAGATGAGTTTAATGTACAACAGTCTGTTATTAGTCAGGGAACTTTTAACGCTGATAGCGAACTAGAATATGGTTACTGTACGGAATTTATTCTTCAACTACAAAATAAAAAAGTAGACGTTAAAAAATTTGAGGTAAAAACAATTGTCGACTTTTTAGAAACATTAGGGGATAGTATTGTCGCGTTAAAAGATGAAGATATTATAAAAGTGCATGTCCATACGAAGACACCAGGCGAAGTTTTAAATCATTGTCAACAGTATGGTGAATATGTAACTTTAAAAATTGAAAATATGTCGGTACAACATAGTGAAGTAATGGTTAAAGACGATAACAAGAATAAATCACTTGAAGAATGTAATTGTCCACAATGTGTTGAGGCAAGAAAACAATCCGTTCGTAAAAAGTTTGCGATTGTTGCGGTAGCATCAGGCGAGGGATTAGTTGAAGTATTTAAAGAGATGGGTGTTGACTATATTGTTGAAGGTGGGCAGAGTATGAATCCTGCTGCAGAAGATTTTGTAAAAGGTTTTGATAGTTTGAATGCAGAAAATATTATCGTTTTTCCCAATAATTCAAATATTGTCTTAACGGCTGAACAAGCAGCAAAATATTATGATAAAGCTAAAATTCATGTTGCACCTAGTAAAACCCTTGCTCAAGGATATTCAGCTCTTACAATGCTTGACTTAAGTAGTGGTGATATAGAAGTCATTTTATCTGAAATTTCAGATGTGATTAGCAATGTTACGACTGGACTTGTCACTTACTCTATTAGAAATGCAGAAATTGAAGGCGTTCATATTAATGAAGGAGATTATATTGGCATTTGTAATGGTAAGATTGTTGTATCTGAAGATACAAAGTTAGATGCTATTAAAGGTATTTTATCAAGTGTTGATGTAAACGAAAAAGAAATTATTACAATAATTTATGGTAAAGATGTAAACAATGATGAATTAACTCATATTCAAGACTTTATTAAAGAAAATTATCCATCTCTTGAAATGGATGTTATATGTGGAAAACAAGAAGTATATAGTTATATTTTATCAGTTGAATAATGAAGGATGATAAAGTGGAGAAAACTCCACTTTTTCTAAAATTGGAGGAACAAGTATGCTTAATCATTATCTTTTGGCCGATGAAGATTATATTTTAGCACGGTATGTGAGTATTTTGAAAAAAAAGAAAATTCAAACAGTTGAAGATTTGTTGTTTGATTTTCCTATTAAATATGAAGATTATACAATCCATTCCATTCATGATGCTATTTTGGATGTTCCAACTATTTTAGAAGGAACTATTGTTTCAAAAGTTACTGTTAATTATTTAAAAAGTAAACTTTCAACGGTTGTTTTTCAATTAGATGTTGAGGGTAGAAAAATTAGATGTACTATTTTTAATCGAATATATTTAAAAGGTAAATTAAATTACGGTAGTGTCATTAGAGTACAAGGTAAATTTTATCAAAATATGAATAATTTTACGGTGAATAATTTGATGATATGTGATGAACTTGATCGCAATATTATTCCGATATATCATAACAAAGATATTGGAGAGGCAAAATATTTAGAAATTGTCAGTATGGTTTATAGAAGATACAAAGATAAAATTGAAGAAACATTGCCTCAGAAATTTCTTGATAAGTATCATTTTTCCTCTTTAAAAGAAACAATTTATACTCTACATTTATCAGAAAATTTAGATGAAATTCATCAAGCAATTCAAAGAGTGAAATATGAAGAATTATTAAAATATCAATTATCGATGAAATATTTACATTATATGCGAGAAAACGATCACAATTGTCCTATTATAAATTATGATAGTCAAGTATTAGAAAAATTAAAGACGTCTCTTCCATATGAGTTAACAGATGATCAAAAAAAAGTAATATCAGAAATTTTAAAAGATTTGAAAGCTCCTTATGCGATGAATCGTCTTTTACAAGGTGAAGTAGGTAGTGGAAAAACAATTGTAGCTATTATATCAATTATGGCAGTAGTATCAGGTGGATATCAAGCGGTATTAATGTGTCCAACAGAGATTTTATCTAAACAGCATTATCAGACCATTTCGCAAATCTTAAAGGATGATAAAGAAGTTAAGATTGGTCTTTTGACAGGTTCAACTCCTTTAAAACAAAGAAAAGAAATGATTGAAAAAATTGCTAGTGGTGATATACATATTATTATTGGAACTCATGCTTTATTTCAAAAAGATATAGACTATTATAAACTTGGTATTGTAATTGCGGATGAAGAACATCGCTTTGGTGTAAGACAAAGAGTGTTGATTAAAAATAAAGGTTTAGATGTCAATTATTTAAAAATGAGTGCAACTCCTATTCCAAGATCACTTGCTATTTCAGCTTATGGAGATACTGATATATCTATCATTCAAACAATGCCTAAAAATCGAAAAGAAGTTATCACAAGATATATTGATCATGATCATAAAAAAGAAGTTATAAATCATATGAAAGAAGAACTTCAACGAGGGCATCAAATTTATGTGGTTACTCCTTTAATTGAAGAATCGGATGTTCTAGATACTGCCAATGCTACAGAAATTTATCAAAATATGGTTAAATATTTTGATAAAATAGCAACAGTAGGATTAATTCATGGAAGGCTCAAAGCAGAAGAAAAAGAAGATATCATGCAAAAATTTTTGAATAATGAAATTCAAATATTAGTTGCGACTAGTGTGATTGAGGTTGGTGTAAATGTTGTGAATGCTACAACTATCGTTATTTTAGGGGCTGAGCGTTTTGGGGTAGCAACTCTTCACCAACTAAGAGGAAGGGTAATGCGAAGTGATAGTATTCCTTACTGTTTCTTTATTGCTAATAATCCAACTGATTCAAGTATTGAAAGACTAAAAATGGTAGAACAAAATACAGATGGATTTAAACTTGCTGAATATGACTTGATCAATCGAGGACCTGGAGAGTTTTTTGGCGAAAAACAATCAGGTGCTATGAACTTTAAATATGCATCATTAAAAGAAGATAATGATTTATTAGAACTTGCCAATTCTGATTCTGAAGAAATCATTAATGATCCGTCAACCTTTGATAATGATGAATATAAAATATTATTTGATATTGCCAAAAAAAATTATCAAATGAAACAAACAAAACTAGATTAAAAATAGGTGTTTATAATGTTGAATAAAAAATTACTCAATGAAATTTTAGCTAAATATGATGTCAAAATTAAAAAGTACGATCATTTTATTTTAGCGATGTCTCATTCATCATATGCTAATGAGCATAATGTCAGTAGTAATGAAAGAATCGAATTTTTAGGTGATGCAGTACTAGGAATGCTAGTAGCCAGATATATTTATGAAAATTTTCCTTTTCTTCCCGAAGGAAAAATGAGCAAACTACGAGCAACATATGTATGCGAGAATGCAAATGCTAAATATGCGAAAGATTTACAAATTGATAAGTTGTTACTACTAGGCCGTGGTGAAGAGTTATCAGGTGGTAGACAAAAAGATGCGATTATTAATGATGCGTTTGAGTCATTTTTAGGAGCTTTGTATTTAACAAATGGATTAGATGATGTAAAAAAGGTTTTAGAAAAATTGGTTTTTCCTCATATTAAAGCAAACGATCAAATAGAATTTATAGATTACAAAAGTTTACTTCAAGAATATGTACAATCAGAAACTAGAGCCTCATTGGTATATAAGGATATTAAGAAGGAAGGAACAGCGAATTTACCAACCTTTACTATTTCGGTTATCCTTGAAGGCATTGTTCTTGGTACGGGAAAAGGCAGATCTAAAAAAGAAGCATCGCAAGCGGCTGCTAAAGATGCTCTGTCGAAAGTTGCGAAAAAATAGATTTTTTCTACAAAAGTATACAAAAAATGATGAAAAGACTTGCAAAAGGATAAATAATGTGTTATAATAGTAATGTGTATGGACTGTGCCCCCCCAAATATTACTATCCATACACGCCGGAAGGCTGCCCCCCTATATCGGCCTTCCATTGCTACGCACTAAAAAGGAACTGATTATAAGTCAGTTCCTTTTATCATTTCTAAGTAAGTAAGGACTCCTTTTATTAAAATATCTTCATCTAAAGTAAAATTAGGACTGTGGAGATCACTAAATGGTTGATGCTTTTTTCTAACACCTAACCAGATTAGACAAATAGGAGCAATTTGATTATAATGAGAAAAATCTTCTCCAATCATTTCTGGTTGTTCTAAATAGTATGTATGATGAAAAATAGTTTTTGCGTATTGCATATATGTATTAGCAAGTTTTTCATGATTAAAAACAGGATCATAAGCATAATAAAAATTAAATTGAATATCAACCTCATTGAAAAGGGCTATTTCATTAACAATAGAAGTCATCTTTTCTTTTAATATATCGCGTTCTACATTGGTTAAAGAACGGGCAGTTCCTTTGATCATTAATTGGTTAGGAATCACATTATAGGCACCTTGTGATATAATAGAAGTTGTTGTAATCACTATGAAAGGATTTTTTTCTTTTAATTGTTGATATAAGTCTTCGAAAGCAAGAATAATATTAGCTGCTATCAGGTTAGGATTTTTACCAAGATGAGGAGTAGAGGCATGGCAACCTTTCCCAGTAATCGTAAGATCAAAAAGATCAGGTGCGGCACAAGCTGCTCCTACTTTAATTCCAATTGAGTCACTGGTTAATTTGTTTGTTACATGGTATGCAAAAAAGGCATCAATATCATCAATAAGATGAGTTTCAATTATTTTTTTTGATCCTCCAGGAAGAGGACCTTCTTCTGCTGGTTGAAAGATAAAGGTGATATTATAATTGATCTCATTTAGATGTTCTCTTATTGCTTTGGCTAGTGTTAGAAGTATTGCCATATGAGCATCATGACCACACGCATGCATATATGAATTGGTACTTTTGTATGCAATTGTATTCAATTCTTGAATGGGAAGGGCATCCATATCGCTCCTAAAAGCAATTGTTTTTTCTTTGCCTAAATTTAGTTTGGCGACAACTGCAGCTTTGTTTAAAAGATAACAAGGACTGTAGCCAAGATTTTTCAGTTCATTGTAAATATAAGAAGCAGTTTGATAGGTATCAAATCCAATTTCAGGATGCATATGAAAATAACGTCTTTGATGTATTAAGTATGTATTTAAATTTTTTGGGGTTTCCATTTTATCACCTTCTTCATTCATTATACCAAAAAAACTCTGTTTTAACAAATAAAATAGCAAAATGATGGATAAAAAAATAAAATCATAATATAATGGAAATAGATAAATAAAAAAGATTTTGAAAAGAAGAGTAATAAAATTTCTTTAGCAAAGAGAACTTTTGGTTGGTGAGAAAAAGTGTAAAGGGTTTTATGAACATGGTCTTGGAGTTGCGGTAATGATATGTAATTACTGACGTGAACGCACGTTATAGCGGAGAAATATGTTAGTATTTCGTAATGAGGCTTAGATAGTATTAATAGTAACATAATAATATATATTTAAGTAAATTAAGGTGGTACCACGATTTAATCGTCCTTATCAAAATTGATAGGGACGTTTTTTATTTATCTAAAAGGAGGTATCTATGATTGAATTTAAAAATGTTTGTAAAAAGTATGCAAATTTTAAAGCCTTAGATGAGATCAATCTTATCATTCCATCCTCAAGTATTTTTGGTATTGTAGGAAAAAGCGGAGCAGGTAAATCCACTTTACTTAGGACAATTAATCAATTAGAAAAGATTGATGGTGGTTCTATTATCGTTGATAATATGGATATTGCTACTTTAAACTTGAAGCAATTAAGAGAATTTCGAAAAAAAGTTGCAATGATTTTTCAACATTTTTCGTTAATGCAAACCCAAACAATTTATAAAAATATTGCTTTACCACTTGAATGTAATGGTTATAAAAAAAGTGAAATTCAAGCTAAAGTAGAAGAATTGGCATCCTTAGTCGGTCTTAGTGATAAGTTAAACGATAAACCTCGTAGTTTATCAGGAGGGCAGTGTCAAAGAGTAGCAATTGCTAGAGCACTTGCGCTCAATCCCAAAATTTTATTGTGTGATGAGGCCACTTCTGCTCTGGATCCTAAAACGACTCACGATATTTTAAAATTATTAAAACAGATTAAAGAAAGATATGATATTACCATTATAATGGTTACACATCAGATGGAAGTTATTAAAGAAGTTTGTGATGAGATTGCTATTTTGAATGATGGTAAGCTATTAGAGGTTGGTAAAACGGATGAATTATTTGTTAGTAATAATTCGTCTTTAAAAGAACTTACAAATGAAGAAGAAATTCTACCTAAAAGTGGTATCAATATTAAAATTTATTTTCCCAAAGAATCATCTAACCATACTTTAATTACAAAAATGGCAAGAGATTTGAATATTGATTTTTCTATTGTTTGGGGAAAGTTAGAGCGTTTTAAAGAAAACACGTTAGGTTCATTGATTATAAATATTGATGATAACAATGTAAAGAAACAACAAGTAATTGCATATTTACAAAATCAATCCATTTTATTTGATATTATAAAGGAGGTAGATGAAAATGCCTAAGATTACTTTACAAAAATATTTAGAAGAATATGTATTAAAGATTACTTTAGAAACACTTTATATGGTTGGGATTAGTGCTATCATTGCAACCATCATTGCTATCATTTTTGGAAGTGTTTTATATAACCTTAGAAAAAGTTCTAATAAAAGTTGTCAAGTTATTTATAAAATTTTAGATGTTTTAGTCAACCTTTTTCGAAGTCTTCCTTTTTTAATTTTAATTTTTTGGTTAATTCCTTTTACCAGATCAATAATGAAAGTTTTTACTGGTGTGTCTAAATTTACCGGTAATACAGCGGCTATTGTTCCACTTACAATTGCTGCTATTCCTTTTTTCACCAAGATTATTGAAAATGCTTTAGTGGAAGTAGATGAGGATGTAATTGGGGCTGCAATATCACTTGGTCTAAATAGATTTCAGATTATTACAAAAGTTGTTATTAAGGAAGCTCTTCCTGCTATTGTTTCGGGTATTACTCTTGGACTGATTACTTTAGTTGGTTATAGTGCAATGGCAGGAGCGGTTGGCGCTGGTGGGATTGGTAATTTTGCTATTATCTATGGTCAGCAAAATTATGATATGAATGCCATTATTTATTCGGTTGTTACTGCAATTCTTTTGGTTGAAGCGATTCAACTTATTGGCAATTGTATTTATAAATTAGTAAAATAGAAAGGATAAAAAGATGATGAAAAAATTATTTTGTTTATGTTTGTGTTTAGTTAGTTTTTTATGTGTGCTTTCTTCTTGTAAAAAAGATGAAAATATTATTATTGTTGGAACAATGTATCAACCAGGAGAACCTATTTTAAATTTTGTTAAAGACAAGTTTGAAGAAAAAGGGTATCAATTAAAAATTCAACTTTTTAATAATTTTAGTCTTCCCAATGATGCATTAGCAGAAAAATCAATTGATGCTAATTTATTTCAACATCAACCTTTTTTAGATAATTATAATGAAGCTCAACATCAAGATTTGAAATCGGTTTTAGCATATTATGATTGTGTTTATGGCGGATATACTAAAAAACAAATTACAAGTGTTGAGGATATACCTAATGGTTCAAAGATAACAATTGCTTCTGATGCTTCTAATTTAAGTCGATGCCTATATATTTTGCAAGCAACAGGATTAATTACTTTAGAAGAAAATATTGAAACAGCAATGATTGAAAATATTGTCAGTAATCCTAAAAATTTACAGATTGTACCTGTTTCAGCTGAATTAATTGCCCAAACGCTAGATGATGAGGACACCTATTTAGGAATTGTTAATGCGACTTATGCGATTGCGGCAGGATTAACTGATAAACAACTTATTTGTCAAGAAGCTGATCCTCAACATAAAAATGCGAATATTTTAGCAGTTAGAAGTGAAGATGTGCATAAACAGTGGGTGAAAGACTTGATTGAGGTTTTAACTGATGAAGAAACAATCCAGTTTATTCAAGATACATTTAAAGGCACAATTGTTCCTTATTGTCAAAGAGTAGATAATTAAAATAGAAAAGGATAAAAGTAGTTTGGGATATAAGATGATAGGAAAGATAAATAAGAGGTAAATATGAGAAAAAAACAAACAATTGGTTCAATAATGTTATTGATGACATCAATTATTTGGGGTTGTGCTTTTGTTGCGCAAAAGGTTGGTATGGATTACATTGGCCCTTTTTCCTTTTGTGGATTTAGATTTTTATTTTCTGCTAGTTTTCTTATCATAATTACAATATGTCGCGATTTCATTTTTTATAAAAAATTATCTTTGTTTCAAATGGAAAAACAAAAACGAAAGAAAGTTTTTTTAGGAGGAATCCTTTGTGGAGTTTCACTTGCGATTGCTAGTGTTTTGCAACAATATTCAATGCAAGGAACAACAGCCGGTAAAGCAGGATTTATCACAGCCTTATATATTGTATTAGTACCAATTTTGGGAATGTTTATCAAAAAGAAAGTAAAAATAGTGGAATGGATCAGTGTTATCATTGCTCTTATCAGTTTAATTTTATTGTGCTTTCAAAAAGGAGAAGTAGGTGGAATTTTTTCTATTCATAGTTATGATTGGGGACTTTTAGTTTGTGCGGTATTCTTTAGTATACAAATTTTATTTATTGATTATTTTGCAAAAGACAATGATTGTCTTATGATGTCAACAATTCAATTTATTGTTTGTGCAAGCCTATCTTGTTTGTTAATGATTATTTTTGAAAAGCCACAAATGAATCAAGTAAAACATGCAATGATTCCCCTTTTATATGCAGGAATCGCATCCGGTGGAATTGCATATACTCTTCAATTTATTGGACAAAAGTATACAAGACCCATTGTGGCTTCTATTATAATGAGTTTAGAGTCAGTCGTATCGTTGCTTGCGGGGATGATATTAATCAATGAATCATTGACCTCAAGAGAGATGTGGGGTTGCGCGTTGATGTTTATGGCGATGATTATTTCCCAACTTCCTCTTCATAAATTTAACAAAAAAAGCAAAAATGAAGTATAAATCAAGTATTTAGTTGTAAATACTTGATTTTCTTTTTTTAAAAAATATAATATTAAAAATAAAAATGCCTTTTTTGGTGTTATGTATAGTGTAAAGAGGAAGGAAATATATTTCTATGCTACAAATTACAGAAGAACTAGTCGAAAAATTGCGAAATAAAGATGAAGAAGCATTTCAAAAAATTTATAATGCTTATGTGAAACTTATCTATCATATTGCTTATTCGTATACTTACAATAAAGAAGATGCTGAAGACATCGTAAGTGAGGTTTTTATGAAGGTTATGCATTCCATTCATTCTTATCAAGAAAATGGCAAATTCAAAGAATGGATTAGTATGATTACAAGAAATGTATCTTTAAATTTTATAACCCGGGATAAAAATAAGGATATATTCAAAGATGACGAACGAATTCAAAGAGAGAAATGCAATCATTCTTCTAATAATGAGATGATAATGATGTTTGAGGAATTTCTTGATAAAGATACAACAAGTATTATGATATTAAGATTTATATATAATTATAAATTTAAAGATATTGCTGTAATTTTGAATATGACAATAGGTAAGGTTCAAAGTTTGTATTATGATGGACTAGATAAACTTAGAAAGGTGTATTAAAATGTCAAAATTAGAAAAGAAATTAAAAACAGATATGAGAAAAAAAATGCTAGATACCAATCCTAGCGATGAATTATATGAAAGGGTGAAAAAAGAATTGAATATGAAGGAAAAGCAAAAACAATATCAAGTAAATAAGCCTTATAAAAGATGGGTTCCGATTTTTGCTACTTCATTTTGTATTTTACTTGCTATTGTAATAGGAGTTATAGCCCTCAACAATAAAAAAGTAAATGCTAAAGAATACAATGCTATTGTGCAAGTAGATGTGAATCCAAGTATTCAGATGGTAGTAGATGAAGAAAATAGGGTTTTATCCATAACAGGATTAAATGATGAAGGTAAAATGATTATTTATGGTGAGGCAATCGTTGGTAAAAATTTAGATGAAGCTTTAGAAATTATTGTAAAGATTGAAACAGATTTAGGCTATCTTGTAGAGGGTAGTGATGAGAATAAAGTAACCTTAACAATTAGTGCTAACACTGAAGAAATTACGAATAAAATAGAAGAATTCTCTCGAAATACTTTAAATAAGGTTTTAGAAGAAACAGGAGTTATAGCAACAATTGAAACAGCCAAAGGGTATGCAGAAGAGGAATTAAAACTTCTTGCAAAAGAGTTAGATCCAACTTTAACTGAAGAAGAAATCAATAATTTTAATTATAATGATTATGTTCATGTTGTTCAATTATATCATTTAGAAGTAGCAGATTTAGCAAGTGTTAAACTTGAGGAAATGTATAATGAATTTAAAAATTATCAAATTTCAATTACTGAAAAAGAAGCTGTTAAAAATGCGGTGAATCATTTAGATATAATATATCAAGGTTTGATTCATGCATATAATCTTGCTTATGATGCATTAAATAATGCCTATACAAGTATGCAAGATGGGTATTATAGTCAGTTTATTGACCCAACCTCAGAGTATCAAAAAGCTTGGTTAGAGTTAGCAGAATTAAAACAAGCATATCTTGATCAAAGAGTTGTAGTGGCTAATCTAACTGAAGAAGAAACAGATGAAAAGATATTTCAAGAAGTACAAAAACTTGAAAGTTTAAAAAGGGAATATGAGGCTAAACTTGCTATCTTAGAAAGCATTGAAAAGGCAAGCAGTATGGTATACGAGACATTAGTATTAGTTTTTGAAACTTCTCTTGAGACAATGAAAAAGATTGAAGAACAATTACCTGATTCTATTCAAACGATTACTTTTGAAGCGTTAATTGATACTGAAAATAAATTAAATGAATTTAAACAAGAGGTATGTGATACTTTTGAAGCCAAATATCAAGAAGCAATTGACAATGCAAAAGAAACATTACAAGCACGTAAAGAGGCATTAAGAGCTTCGCTTCACAATAATGATAGTCAGTCATACGAATAAAGGAGTATAGGGGTCTAAAGTTAACTATTTAAAAATAGATAGTTAACTTTTTTTGTTATAAAAAGGAAGATAAAATCAAAGGGTATGGTTAGGATTCCTTGTAAAAAGAAATACAATGAAAATGATGAAGGAAGTATAACATAATAATATGATAGATAGCAGTATTTAATGAAAGTTCAAAAGGGATTTGAGATGAAAAAAGATTGTACAATTTATGATTAAATTTTGAAAGTTGCTTTTTGGATGATTGGCAATAAATTGAATAAAAATATGATAGAAAAGTTAAAAATGACAAATAATATAAAAGATAAAAACAATGTAAAGTAAATATTATGGTAAAATGATACTAGAAATAAGTATCATTTTTTAATTTAAATAATAAGTAATTTCATTCTTTTTGTGCTTTCTAGTTATGAATTTATGTATTCTATTTGATTTGCTATTGTAAAAAAACTTAAAAAATGTTAAAATATTTAAGTAATATGGATTACAATGCAAAATAAATTATGCAATGTAAAGAGGTAGATTATGACAAATACTAGTAGTGAACATACTAATATATCAAGTGTAGCAATTCATAAAATAGAAAATAATAGTCGAAAAAAAATAAAATTCATCCCACTTTTATTTGAAAGAGGATTACCAATCTTATTAATTATTCTTTTTACGATAAGACTTTTTAGTTATACGACTCAAATTGATCGATATATTGGTCTTGATTCATCGCCAATCTCTAAAGCAAAAACAATTTTGGCTCTAATAGCTATTTGGTTACAATATACGGGAGTGCTTATCACTATTTTAAGAGCTTTTTTCCATTTTAAAACAATAATTAATTTAGCAAGAATTATCACTTTACCAATTTATCTTTTAAATGTATTGATGTTACCATCCATAATGGTATTATTTGTTGGTCATAATAATATTAGTGTGTTAAAGGTGTGTTATCTTTTAGAAAGTATGTTAGGAATAATACTTAGTATATATTATATTCTTCATGATAGGAAGATGAAAACGAATGTTAAGGAAGTATTGATGACATTTGGAATTTTACTTCTAATGATGATTGCATCCCTACCATCCTATTTTGTCCAATTTGCTTTTGGGTATGGTAAAGATACAATTGTTGTCAAAGACATTAGTTTTTATCATCGTATATTGATATATATTGGTATTATCGTTCCCTTTATTTTATATTTTGCTTTAAGAAATAAAACCGAAGAAGTTATTCGTTTTTCTTTAATATATATATCGGTTGCTACAATGGTAGGCTTTATTGTAAATTATGATTATACTAATTTTTCTCAACCTTGGACATGGCCATTTCATTTGTGTAATACTGCAATGTTTATTATTCCGCTATGCTTAATTTTTAAATTTAAACGATTATTTTATTTTACATATTTTATTAATGTTTTTGGCGCTTTAATAGCAATGCTTATGCCAAACTATGACGATGGTACTAACATTTTAAGTATGAGAATTTTTAATTTTTGGTTTAATCATTGGATTGCTTTCTTTATGCCATTATTAATCGTTGCATTAAAACAATTTAAAAGGCCTAAAATTAAAGAATTTTATTGGTCAATGATTTGGTTTTTAGGATATTTTGTTCTAGCATTATTTTTAAATGTTTATTTTACTGCTAATGGTCATGAAACAGATTTTTTCTTTATCAATAGTAATTTTGTTGCTGATAAACTAGGAGAATGGGCCGAGAAACTATTTAATATTTCCGCAACTATTACCATTGGAAATAAGGTTTTAACCTTTCATCCTGTATATCAAATTCTTTTCTTTGCGACTTATGTTGCTTTAGGTCTTGCAATTTGGTTTGTATATGCAGAATTCTTTAGGATAGCAGATAGCCATTATGAACTCCATGTAAAATTAAAGAAAATTAAACAAGATGAAATTGCTAGAAAATCAGTACCTAGTAAAGTAAGAAAGGAAGAATTTATGAGGGAGCAACAAACAAGACTAGCTAAACTGCAATTGATTCATTTTTCTAAAAAATATGCTACAAGTAAAGTTTATGCGGTAGAAGATGCCAATTTAGAGGTAAATCAAGGTGAAATTTTTGGCTTTTTAGGACCAAATGGAGCAGGAAAATCAACAATTATTAAAAGTATTGTAGGAATACAACCAATCACAGAAGGGAATATTGAAATTTGTGGATATGATGTGAGTAAAAATTCTGTAGAAGCAAAATATAATATTGGCTATGTGCCAGATCATTATGCTTTGTATGAAAAATTAACAGGAAGGGAATATATTAATTATATTGCGGATATCTATGAGGTATCTCAAGAAGAAAGAAATACTCGTATCGAAAAATATATTAAAATTTTTGAACTGGAGGCATCAATTGATAGTAAAATTAGAACTTATTCGCATGGAATGAAACAAAAGATTACGATTATGTCTGCTCTTGTTCACAATCCTAAAGTTTGGATTTTAGACGAACCACTAACAGGGCTCGATCCAAATAGCATATATCAAGTAAAAGAGTGTATGAAGCAACATGCTGCTGAAGGAAATATTGTTTTCTTTAGTTCCCATTTAATTGATATTGTAGAAAAACTATGTGGTCGGATTGCTATTATTAAAAAAGGTCATATCAAATGTATAAAAAGTGTTGATGAAATAGAAGCATCAGGTATTTCATTAGAACAATTCTATTTAAATACAATTGAAAATGATGAGGATTAGTAGAATATGAAAGCCGTTATTCAAAATGAAATGACAGATGCTATGAAACATAAAACTAATAGTATGAAACAACTTAAAACGCTTGTTTTGATGCAACTTCGTGATAAATTAGATTTAAGCTTTGTTAAAGATCGCAAACAACTTTTAAGAGTAATTATTTTTGGTATTTTAAAATTTGCAATTGTTGCTGCTATTTCATATATTGTGTTATCTCTTTCTCTAACAATTGGACTTTTTTATAATAGTGAATTTCCTAGTGTAATGGTATTAATTTTAACAATTTCACTTGGACTATCTTTGATATCATGTACATTTGAGTTAACAAATAATTTATATTTTTCTGAGGATAATCGAGTTTTGATTACGTTACCAGTGGATACTAATAAAATTTTTGTTTCTAAAATTATTGTTTTTTACTTGTATGAATTGAAGAAAAGTTTAAATTTTTTGATGCCTTTAACGCTTTCTTGTGTATTGTTACTTGTCACTAAAGGTTTTTGTTCTTTATGGATGTTTTTGTGGATTTTTATCCCGCTTGTTTTCATCTTAATGTTACCTGTTTTAATTGGTTCATTATTGTCAATTCTTGTGATGTATATCAAAAGATTTTTGAAAAAAGTGCCAGTCCTTCAAGTACTATTGTTTATTAGTATTTTGATATTGGCTATTATAGGTATTGTTTATCTTATTGGATTAATACCAGAGAATATTGATTTAATCGCTCAGTGGCCTACTGTAAGTAGAAATATTAGAGAATTTCTGCTAATGATTGAAAGTAAACTATCAATAATGAGTCAGATGGTTAGTATTATCATTGGTAATTTTACCCATAAACAAGTTTATGCCCTAAATTGGATGACATTTGTTAAACTAGGTATTTTAATTGGTATTTGCTTTGTTTTAGTTATTTTAGTTTATTTCATTTCACGACCGATTTTCTTCGGAATGATGTCTAAAAACTTTGAAATTAAGAAACGAATTGGTGATGATAAACCCAATAAGAAACATAATAAATATTTGACCTTTATTGATAAAGAATTTAAAATTAATTTACGAACTATTAATATTTCGGTCAATTATTTAATGGTTTATATTATTGTACCTATTTTAATTTTATTTTTAAATGCAATGTATAAAGCTATGGATACAAGACAACTTGGTGATTTGTTAATTTATACATTCAATATATTATTGATTTGTTTACCATTATTAGCTTCTAATGCTTTAGTTGCAACCTATTATAGTCGTGAAGGTCGCGCGGGATATATGAAAAAAACCAAACCTATTTATGCCGCATATCCACTATTTACTAAATTGGTTTTTAATGTTATTTTTTCAATACCTACTGTTTTTGTTACTTGTGCAATTTTTGGTAGTTCGGTTTCCTTTAGTATTGGTGAAATTGTGATTTTGGGATTTGCTATTTTATTTTTACATTTAGGTCATATGATTTATAGTGCTAATCTCGATATAATGAATCCACAAAATGAACAATATGCAACAACAGGTGGAATCATTGATAATCCTAATGAAAATAAATCAACGATTTTAGCCTTTATTCTTTCAGCCGTCTATGCGATAATTGCTTATAAATTGTTATCTGAGGCAAGTTTAGGTAGTGAGGTAGGTAGCGTAATGTTAGGACTTTTCAAATTGATGGTAATTAGTATAGCCTTTTTTGGATCTACGCTTTTAATGTTTATCAAACGTATTAAGGCTTTCTATTATGAAATCCAGGGGTGATGAAATGAAAAAATCAGTTATTATAACAATTATTGTGATTTATGTATTAGCTATTGTAGTGGTTGGTTTTATTGGTTTAAAAATGAAGGTATATGATGAACAAAAATATGTTGAAAAGATTGAATGTATTTCTGATGGATATAAAGATTATGATCCAAATACAGAAACAGGACTTGCTAAAATTCATGCTGGATATATTGGATATATTAAAAAAGATTATAAAAGTGGTTTAAAAGTAGAAATTAAATGTCGTATTACTCCAGATAATGCTACTCATAAAAAATTGGAGTATATTTATGATGAAAATTCAACAATTTATAAATTAACGACAAACAGTGATGGTACTGCAACCATAGAATTTTTAAAAGGAGGAGTAGCTACTATTATAATTAGATCAACCGATAGTAAACAAACTCAAATCAAAATAGAAGTAAGTGCGTTTGATTGGAGTATTCTTGGCTAATTATTTTTAAAGAAAGGAAAGAAAAAAATGAAAAAGAAATTAACTTTATTTTTAGTTGTTTTTACATTATTATTTTCGCTTGCAGCATGTTCCGATAAAATCACAGTTCAATTTGATACTGATGGTGGTAGTGTAGTAAGTGATATTGAGGTTAAAGTAGGAGAAAAATTAGTCCTACCTAAAGATCCTGTAAAAGAGGGGTATGTTTTTAAAGGATGGTTATTAGATGGAAAGCCTTTTGATGAAACTATGCAACTTGAAAAAAATATTACTTTAAAGGCTAATTGGGAAAAAGAAAATCCTGAAAAATATTATGTAACTTTTATTGTTGATGATAGTGAATATAAAAAAGAGGAATATTTAGAAAATTCTCTTATCACTAAACCAACCAATCCTGTAAAGGAAAATTATGAATTTAAGGGATGGTTTTTAGGTGATACTTTATTTGATTTTGAAAATACAAAAATAACTTCTAATCTTACACTAGTTGCTAAATTCGAAGAAAAACAAAGTGAAGAAAGAATTATTGTATATGCAGTAAATCAGCCTGAGGATATTTTATTATTCAATACAAATCGAAAAGAAAAAGAAAATAAGAAAACTGAATTTTTTGATCTAACGCAAAATTATGTTGTTGGTGATGACAATGGCTGGAGTATTAAACCGGCATGCACATTTTATAAAGTAAATACGATAACTGGCACTCAAGAAGAAGTTGTTGTTAGTGAATGGGAATATGATATAAAAGTATATCTGTTAAATGGCGATACTTATGAATTGCTTTTAGAAAATTCAGAATTGATTGATAGGATTGATATAAAAAATTGTATAATTGATTTTGCGACAAGTGCAGTTGGGAATGCTTTTAAAGTAGAAGTTGTTCCAACAGGTCTGACAAATAAGCAATTGGAAAATGTGGAAGACTATACGATTTCTTTTGAATTTGAAGTAGTTGAAGGTTATAATGTGTATAATGCGAAAGAACTTGGTTATATGGATAATAGAACAAATGGAGCAGAGGCTGATGCTTGGAATGCTTTTAAAGAGGCAAATAATTTAGCTAGTGATTATTTTCCAACGAGTTTAATTTTTCACAAAAATATTGATATAACAGTAAATGATGTTCCAGGTTACTTCTTCTATACAGCTGAAGAATTAAACAAATCAGATTCAGATTACAATCGAGCACTTGGTTCAATGAAAGATTTTGTGAATATGTATATGAGAAACCTTGGAGATGGTCAAACATTTAATATCTTAGGGAATTACTATAAATTATCAGCTGAAACTTTAAGAGAAGTAGTCAGAGATGAGGGACAAATTACTCCTGAGGGAGAAGCAATCAGTCATGCAAGTTTATTTAAAATTGAGGGTTCTGAAACAGGAAGTTCTTCAATTCAGAATTTAAATATGATTGGTAATGCACCAAGAGTTGAAAATAATATTAAAGCTGGAGGACAAATTCTTATTAAAGTAGAAGGGCCTGCTTTTACAGCATATAATAATCTTGCGGCATGTTTCTTTATCACATACTTTCCAAATTATACTTTTACTGAATTTGTAATGGATAAGTGTAAGGCCTATGATTCATTTAATAGTTTTGTTTATAACTGGGGTTCTGATAAAGTAACAATCAAGGATTGTGAGATGATTGGTGCAGGTGGTCCGGTTATTGTTCAAGATCATGTAAGACCTTTAGAAGCTGATGGTGGTAAAGTTGCACATACAAAAATTATTAATTCTAAACTTGAATCATATGTTGTTGGTACAGAAGGTTGGTTTACAATAGTAAAAGCCAGTGCAATTGTACCTCAAATTAAAGCTTTAGATGCTTTGTTTACACCATTTAATAAATCTTTCTTAAAAGCAAATTCTGATAATACTTTAACTTATATGAATTTAATTTGTATAAATAAATCAGGAAGTGCTGAAGGAATTACAGCAGAAAAGATCAAAGGAAGTTTAAAAATTGATGATGTTGCAAATTTCGATTTTGGTGCTAGTGATCCTTATCTTGCGGCTCTTCTTGATCAAACATTTAAAAATGGTGCACCCGCTTTTCAATCAAGTGCAGGTGGTTATGGATATACAAATGGTCAAGGTTTATTTGATTTGACTAATACACAAATTGTAGATCCAAGTCATACAATTTATCAAGGTGATTATTTATGCTTATATTATAATGGTATGGCTATCACTCTTGGTTATAATGATGCAGGTGAAATTTATAATTTAGAGGCATAATTAAAATAAAAGGTTCTTCAAATGAACTTGTCTAGTTGAATCAAACTAGTTCATTTAGAAGAACTTTTTTATTTGATAAAATAAATAATGTGTACTAAAATTTAGTAGATTAATATAAATTTATACTAAAATGTGCTATAATAATAGTATAAAGATAAATAGGCTTTGGTATAATTCCTATAGGATTGCATATATCAATAGGTATTGAATATGAGAAAAGTCTAAACAAGATAGAGAGATTACAATTCATCAGCTTAAAGTAATAGATGATTAATATGAGTCATAGAAGTTATCTTAGGGCTCTATCTGTCTATGCAACTTTTAGAATTGAAACTATTAAATATAAAATATTACGCAACATACATATATAAAATTTTATTTGATAAACTAATTTTATAGTCAAATATTGGTTGATATTATCAATTTTACCTCCATTGTTTTAAAAAAATATTTGAATTATAATGTTTATGTAAATTAATTTACATAGTGAATGGCCAATCACATAAGATTATAAAGGAGATTAAATATTATGAATATAGGAACTAAAATAAAAGAGTTAAGAAATCATAATAAAATAACACAAGAAGACTTAGCTAAAACATTATGCATTTCTACACAAGCCGTGAGTAAGTGGGAAAATGGAGGATCACCAGATTTAGAATTAATACCTGCTATTGCAAAATATTTCAAAGTTTCAACTGATTATTTATTTGATATTGAAGATTATGAACTAACTAATATTGAAAATAAATTATTTAAATATATAACAAGTTTTAACTTAAATGAAAGAATACAACAAGTTTATAGATTAGGTTTTATTATGTCTATTGCAACTCGTGGGGAAGAAATAATAGATTTAGATAAATTTAAAGAAGAAATTACAAATGATGATCTATTTTCTACTGTAGTAAGTGAAGATGGAATCATTATTACTTCTTTAGCACAAAACAATAAAGTATTTACTGTCATTCCAAAAGATAATAAATCAAATTATTTAAAAATGTTAGAAAGCAAAGAAAAACAAATGTTATTTTGTAAATATTTAAGTGATAATATATTTTATGATTCATTAGTTTTCTTGTATAGTAGAAGCAGAACTAGTGGTAGTTTTACTGAAAAATTATTGTGTGATAATTTAAATGTTACATTAGAAGAAGCAAAAGATATTCTAGAGAAGATGAAAGAATTTAAGATTGTAAGTTGTACAATGACGCCAATTGATGATACAGAGGTGAAATTATATTCAGTATTACAAAATCCTCATATTGTAAGCTTGATTCAATTACTAGATATGGTTTCAAATAGACCTAATAATTATTGTCATTATTATGGAGGTCCAACTAATTATTTTGAAAAGAAATAAATATATTATAAACATTTTGGTGCTAGAAAACGGCACCTTTTTCAATTTGTGGACCGATTGTAGAGCCAGTAGCAGTTCTTTAAATACAAAACGAACACAAACTAGAGTTTCAACCTTTTTGATGCTGTTGGCGATTTTTAAAGAACATGATAAAAATTAAGACATATTAAAGTTTCAACTTATAAAAAATACTATTAAATATACCTTTGTGACACGCAACCAACATTGAATGTCACTTTTATCTCAAAGAATTTAGACCAAAATTATAGAAAATAACCAAAAAATATAGCCTTTTTAATTGATTTAATAGGATTTTAAAGCAAAAAGGGGTATAATATATTTGTCTATAAAAGATGACTTTTATATTGTTTAAAGGGGCTTACGGGTACCACTTTCTGATGAATGAACAAAAAAGTTAGTTAGACATATCAAAATTAAACGGACAAATAGATAAATAGGAAAGGCGTGATAATATTATGAATAAAAGAAAAATTATTGCCGTACTTGGAATTATAAGTATATTAATTGGCTTTTTTCTTGCTGCATATTACAATTTGATTTTAATAAACCATGAAGGTCCAATGGATTTATGGGCTATACTATTATTATGCATTCCAGTGGGTGTACTTATTTTATTTATTATTTTAGAGTTATTATTTCCAACAGATTCTTTTATTAGAGATAATAAAAGAATAGATGTAATATCATTCGTCTTTATAATACTGTTTTTCCAATTATTCTTGTTTTAGCTCTATTTTCTGCTCAAAGATATAATGTTAAAAAGAGACTAAAATTTCTAAAACAATATGGGTTTAAAGTTGAAGTAAATAAAAATTTATACACTTATAAATTAGATAATATTTATATTTTTATTAATCAAGATGATAATTATAAAATTAGTAATGATAATGGTAAAACATATATTAATATTCATGAATGCAAAATAGGCGAAGAATTTGATAAATATAGAATAAAAGATGCATTAATTAGGTATCAATGCGCTCATTTTGTAGATAAACAAAGAGGAGATGCACCTGATACTTTAGAATTTGTGATAATCTTTTTAAAAAAGAATATTGACGAAATAATAAAATATAAAAATAAATAGTAATGTTAGTCCAGAATATAATACTAATCCTTTCATCAATTTAGGGAGAATTATTACATTTTATCGGAATAAATGGCAAATATCGGCAATTTAAATAACAAAATTTAATAACAATATTGCTTGTTTATTTTGCCGATATATGATATAATATTACAAGGTGATAAAAATGAAATACTTATCTACAACTGAAATAGCAACTTTATGGGGAATTTCTGAAAGAAGTGTAAGGGATTATTGTAATAAAGGAAGAGTTATTGGTGCAATCTTAGAAGGCAAAACTTGGAGAATACCAAAAGATGCAACAATGCCAAAAAGACAAAAAAGAACATCTAATAAATCAAGAACTTTATTAGATATGTTAAAAGAAGAGAAAGATAGTAAATTAAAAGGTGGAATATATCATAAACTTCAAATTGAAATGACATATAATTCAAATCATATTGAAGGAAGTAAACTTACTCACGATCAAACAAGATTGATTTTTGAAACCAAAACAATCGGCATTCATGATGAAGCTATTAAAGTAGATGATATTATTGAAACAACTAATCATTTTAGATGTATTGATTTAGCTATTACATCAGCTAAAACGAAATTAACAGAATCATTAATTAAACAGTTTCATTACACTTTAAAAAATAATACAAGTGATCAAGAAAAAACTTGGTTTAGAGTTGGTGATTATAAACTACTTGTTAATGAAGTTGGAGGACTTGATACATGTCCACCTGAAAAGGTAAAAGAAAGATTAGTTACACTTTTAAATGATTACAATTCAAAGAATAATATTACTATTTATGATATTATAGAATTTCATTATGAGTTTGAAAGAATCCACCCTTTTCAAGATGGTAATGGTAGAGTTGGTAGACTAATTATTTTAAAAGAATGCTTAAAACATAATATAGTTCCATTTATTATTACAGAACAAATTAAAGATTTCTATTATCGTGGTTTAAAAAATTATAAATATGAAAAAGGCTATTTAAATGATACTTGTTTGTCAGGGCAGGATATTGTTAAGTCATATTTAGATTATTTTAAAATAGAATATAAATAATACTAAGGCGAGTGATTGACTCGCTTTTTATATGAAAAAGGGCAAATGCGATTTACAACTTCCGAAAAAAGGATGAAAAGGACGTTTGGTCCACGCAACCAACGTTGAAACTGTTGTTTGTCTCGAACGTAGATAATTAAATAAAGCCAATATTTAGGTATTATACCCTATTTATTGGCTTTTTTGTTATATTACTTTTAAATACTTAAACAAAATGGTATAATTATATAAAGAACTTTTCTCTTGCACGATGTAGGTTGAATGTACATAAAGAGTGTGTAATAGTAAACACATGAGGTTAGAATTAAATATCAAAAATAATGGGGATTAACTTTTTACAGATATAAATAATTGTATTTTGTGTGTGATTTTTTGTTAAGGAGGTAATTATGAAAAAAATAGTTAAACATGTAAAAAGGCTGCCATTAACTATACATGTTTGTTTCGCAATATATGGAATAATATTTTTTCTTTTCTCGTCTATGGTTTTACTTACTGGTATTAAATATAAGAATAGTGAAAATTTAGTTTTTACAAATATTGTTACAAATATTTATACTCTTTCTGATTATGATAAAAAGACATTTATAGAATTAAAGGATACAGAATATAGATTTAAAATTAATGATAGTGATTATCAACATGTTTCTAATTTGATTGAAATTGGAGATGAAATTACAATTGTTACTTATGAAAAAACATTTAGAAATAAACACCTTGTAGTTTTTCAAATTATAAAAGATGAAAATATTTTATTAGATGTTCAAGAAAAACATTTTACTACTGACTTTAAAGTCTTTAACTGGCTATTTATTGTTACAGTTATTTTATTTATTGTTTCTTTGATCTTTTTAAGGTTGTATAAAAAACCCAAAATAGTAAATTATGATTATATTGATTATACAATTAGAAATATTAATTACCAATCCTTTAAACCAAATTACAAAATAACACAGCAAATAAAAGGACTTATTGCTATTGGAATATACATAATCACTCTTATACCATTACTTATTGTACTTGGGATAGCTTCAGAAAAATATGAAGATATTGGATATATTTATAAATATGTTGGAATATCAATTTTTGTACTTTCAACAATTATTATGTTTTTGTATGCTATGCCAATACCATATAAAAAGCGTGTCAAAATTTATTTAAATGATTATTTGAATTATTTAAATGGAATAGGTAGTACAGTATTTAATTCATATATTCAAATATCAAAAGTTGGAATAAAATATTTATCCTATGATGATTTTGAATGTGAAGATAATTATGACTATGATGACTTTGGTGAAGAAAGTTTAGAAGGCTTATTTCCCAAAAAAGATCTAAACTTATATACAGTTGTTAAAATTTCTAATAATTATAATTATGTAAATATATTTATTTGTTCTAATTTACCAGAACAATATAATAATGAATATACGTGCGATTTTGTTATTCCGTTAACATTTGAAGTTTTAAAAGAACTAAAAGAAAATGAATATGATGTTAAAAATTTAGAATATGTTTTAGATAATCTACAAAATATTGTCGAAAAGAATACAAGATTATTTAAGACAGTTATAATTAGCAACTTTAACAATAATGATTACTCTATTAATTAACAGAATATAATTGCTTTAGTTTGTGAATTCTAAAGCGATTTTTTATTGTAGACAAATTAAAGTTTCAACCTATCAAAAATACTATTAAATATACCTTTGTGACACGCAACCAACGTTGTATGTTGAATTTGTCTATAATGATACAATCTAATAAAAACATTTATAAAACAAATCGCTTGCTGAATAATATTTAATAATATTTATAATTGTTTATAAATTAATTTAAAGTGGTATCATTTTTAATAATAGTTATATAATATTATAAATTAGTCTAATGTGAATAATCTTATGCAAATTTGAATTATAAAATGTTTACTTAAAATTAAAAATATTGCTCACTTAAATAATAAAATATTGCTCAGTTAAATCTGTAAATATTGCTCACTTAGCTTGACTGAATTATAAGATTATGATATACTATAGAAAAGTAAAGGAGTTAATTATGAGTATATTAACTGATAAATCCAAATACAAAAAAAGAATAATTGATAAAACAATTGAAGATTATTTAAAAGTAAGTGGAGCTATTTGTGTCGAAGGCCCGAAATGGTGTGGTAAGACATGGGCATCTGCGTTTCATTCAAATAGTGAGTTTCTAGTCGGAGATCCAGCTAATAATTTTAATAATAGAAAAATTGCTGAATTAAATCCAGCCTTAATCTTACAAGGTGGTGCTCCTAGATTAATTGATGAATGGCAAGAAGTACCATCTATTTGGGATGCAACAAGAGCAGAAGTTGATAAGCGTCACGAAAAAGGGCAATTAATATTAACAGGTTCATCTACGCCAAAGAAAAAAGGTATCATGCATAGTGGAAGTGGAAGAATTATTAAAATTAGAATGAATACAATGTCATTATATGAGTCAGATGATTCAACAGGAAATATTAGTTTATTTGACTTATGCAATGGTGTTTTTGAAGATCAGCTATTAGAAGAAGTTTCATTAGAAAAACTTGCTAATTTAATTGTTCGCGGTGGATGGCCTGAAAATATAAGTGCACCAGATAATCTTCTTCATTTAATGCCAAGAGCATATATGGATAATATAATAGAAGAAGATTTACAAAAAGTTGATGATGAAATAGAGTATGATGCTCATAAAGTGAAATTATTATTAAAATCTCTAGCGAGAAATGAATCTACGACAGTTTCAGCATCAGCATTATTAAAGGATATTATAGAACAAGATCATGAATCGATGAGTAGAAATACTATTGCTAAGTATTTAGAAGTGCTTGGTCGCATGTTTTTATTCAACAATCAACTACCATTCTCACCTAATATTCGTTCATCGTTAAGAGTAAAACAATCTGAAAAAAGACATTTTGCAGATCCTGCAATGGCTTGTGCATTATTAAATCTAACAAAAGATAAACTAATAGGTGATTTAAATACATTTGGTTTTCTATTTGAGGCTTTAGTCGAAAGAGACTTGTCTATTTATGCTCAGTCTTTTGGTGGTAAACTATTCCATTATCAAGACTACAAAAATAATGAAATTGATGCAGTAATAGAATTAGAAACTGGTGATTGGTGTGCTTTTGAAATTAAAATGGGTGCTAAAAAAATAGATGAAGGTGCAGACAATTTAATTAAAGTTTGTAATGATATAGTATCTAACGGTGGGAAAGCTCCTAAAGTTATGTGTGTAATATGTGGATTATCTAATGCTGCATATAAAAGAAATGACGGAGTTTATGTTGTTCCAATAACTGCACTTAAAAATTAAAAGGACAAATATTATGAAAATTGTTTATAAAAATGTAGATTCATCTTCTTTATCAATACTTGATCAATGGATTATTGATAAAAACTCTGATATGGTAAAGTTTGCAATGTTTGATTACTCATTTTCAAGTTATGATAAATTATTAAAAGAAGATAAAATTGACAGCGAAATTTACATTACTAAAGCAGTTTATGTTGATGATATATTACTAGGATATTTAGCTTTATGTTACTTTAAAGAAAATGAAAAAAATACAATTAGCATAAATCTTATTGTTATTAATCCTAAATACCATAATAATGGTTATGGTAAATTAATTTTAAATGATTTGATAAAGAATAATAAAAAAATTATTAATATTGATGTAGATATATTCAATGCAACTATATCTATTACTAATATTTCTTCAATTAAACTTTTTGAGAGTTTAAATTTTACTAAAAAAGGAAATGTTAATGATAGTTTTCAAGATTATTGTTTAGAAAAATGAATAAATATATTTTAATATCTACTAAAAAAAACTATATATACAGAAAAGCTTGGTTACGATATCTTAATGTAATCAAGCTTTTTAATATTGCTGGAGTTATATTGATTTTATAAGATATAAATCTAATTATGGACAAATTTATCTTTCAACGTCATAGACTTTTTTGCCATGCAACTATCAAAAAACAACCTTATTTAGACTTTATTGCCATGGGACGAACGTTGTATGTTGAATTTGTCTATTAGAAAATAGGGCTGTAATAGGCAATTATAATGGAAAAAGTACGCTATTTTATTGTATTTGTGTTAAAACTTGACTTTTCATGGTATAATTAGAGATATAAGAAAATTACTGACTTTCAGTCATACGATAGGGGTTGAACGTTCAATTTTAATAGGTATGAGTGAATGTGTAATTGATGTTCTTCTATAAGAATTATTAATTGTATATAATTTATATTTTATGTATAATGATATTGTAGCATTAGAATGAAATATCAAAATAAAAGGAGCAAGTAGTAAAAAATGAATGATAAGATATTAATAGAATTAAATATAGACGCTAATAATAAGATTGTAATTATAAAAAAACATAATTTTTCTGAAATACATAATGATTCTTATATATTATTTTATGCTCTTGTAAATAATTATTTATTAGCTGATAATTCTTTTATAGATGAATGTGGATATTCAATATATTATAGAATTTTTAATATTCGTAGTTTTTATTCTATTTAAGAATATGTAGAATTATATCAGAAATGTTTAAAGGAAAAAAAGAACGGAAAATTTAATAATAATTTTGAAGATGAAGAAAATTTTAGGTGTAACCACATGTAATTATAGAATAAATACTAGTTTAGTAAATAGTATTACAATAAATTTGTGTAAAAAATAAAAAAGATAGAAATTTAATTGATTTATTACATATAATATTTATGAAATTTGTCTAAACTATTGGCAAAAAATATTTCAAATGTTAAAATACTACTGAAAGTTTTAACGCAAATGACTAAAGTTTAAGGAGTAATATTAATATGATTGAAAGAAATTGGTATTTAAATAAACTCATAAAAAGAGCTTGGGATGGTAATATTAAAGTAATTACTGGTATTAGACGTTGTGGAAAATCAGTTTTGCTATTTGATATATAAAACATACTTACTTGAAAATGGTGTAAAAGAAGAAAATATAATTGAAATAAAATTAGATAAAATGGAATTCATTACTTTTCGAAATCCGTTTATGCTATATAAAGAAATAACTAAAACAATTAATAAACCCCCATTAGATAAATATTATTTATTTATTGATGAAGTTCAAATGGCAATCGAAAAAAAGATAGAAAAAGCGGTGTTACTGCAACTATCTATGATATTTTAAATCAATTTAAAGATAATAAAAATATTGATGTTTATGTAACTGGCAGCAATTCAAAAATGTTATCAAAAGATATTTCAACTGAGTTTAGAGGAAGATCTAGCCAAATTCATGTCTTTCCCTTATCTTTTTCTGAATATTATAATTACATTGGTGGAGATATAAATGAAGCATTAAATAATTATATGATATTAGGAGGAATGCCTGGTATTGTACATGAAAAAACTGCTGAAGATAAAAAAAGTTATTTAGAAAATTTATTTAATGAAATATATATAAAAGATATTGTAGAAAGAAATAGGATTCAAAGGCCTGACATTTTAAATGATATCTTAGACTATTTATCTTCACAAATTTTATCGCTTACTACTAATAATAGAATAGCTAATTCAATATCAACTTTAAAAAAGGAAAAAGTTACATTTGAAATGGTTTCTAAATATGTCAGTCATACAATTGATTCATTCATTATTAATATGGCTAGAAGATATGATGTGAAAGGAAAAAGTTATTTTGAATATCCTAATAAGTATTATTACATTGATAATGGGTTAAGAAATGCTAGATTAAACTTTAGACAAAATGATCCTGGCCATTTAATGGAAAATATATTATATAATGAACTAATTAGAAGAGGATATAATGTTGATGTTGGAGCAATTCCATTAAGAACACATGATTCATCAGATTATGTTGAAATAGATTTTATTGTAAATAAACTTGATTTTAAGGTTTATATTCAATCTGCATTTAGAATGGATAATGATGAAAAAATAGTATCAGAAATTAGACCATTAACAATTACAGGTGATTCATTTAAAAAGGTAATTATTAGAAATGATATTTTAACCAGTTATTATGATGAGCAAGGAATTCTTCATTGTAAATTTACAGATTTTTTATTAGACAAAATAAATGTTTTAGATTAACGCTAAAAGCTGCTCTGATGAGTGGCTTTTTTATAGACAAATTTTTCTTTCAACGTCATAGACTTTATTGCCATAGAATGAACGTTGTATGTTGAATTTGTCTCGCCTAAAATCAACTATATTTAACGATATTTTAATGAGAAATTATTAAAAAACTGCTAAAACCTGTAAAAGCATAAGAAAAACATCAAAAATACTAGAAATTGGACAAAAGACTTTTTTAACGTACAAGGCTGGGGTTGTACGTATGAAAGTATATTGTGTACAACAAAAACATTTAAATATATTTAAAACACTTGACAAATTTAATATTTTAGTCTAAAATGGAGTTATATTCCAAAAAGGTCGTGAATTAATGTATATTAGTAGAGTGATTGAAAATACTATAAAAAATTTTTCAAATGAATTTTCTGTTATTGTTGTTACAGGTGCTAGACAAGTTGGTAAATCTACATTGCTTCAAATGATTAAAGAAGATGATATGAATTATGTTACTTTAGATGATTTAGATGCAAGAACACTGGCAAAAGCAGATCCAAAATATTTTTTAGAACAATATGGATATCCTTTAATTATTGATGAAATACAATATGCTTCAAATTTATTACCATATATAAAAATAATAGTAGATGAATATCGTTTAAAATCTTTAAAAAATAATACTAAACAAAAAGCTTTGTTCTGGTTAATTGGTTCTCAACAATTTAGATTAATGAAAGATGTAAGTGAATCATTAGCGGGTAGAATTGGGGTTTTAAATTTATACTCATTATCTAATAGTGAAATAAATAAAAGCAATGTTGGTCTATTTAGTCCTAAATTAGATGTTCTTAAAGAAAAACAAAAAAATAGTATTGAAAAGAAAGGTAATGTATTTGAGAGAATATTTAATGGTGGTATGCCAACTGTTGTAAGTAATATAGCAGAAAGAAATAATTATTTTTCTTCTTATGTTAATACATATATTGAACGAGATGTAAGAGAATTATTAAATGTTGGAAAAACATTAGAGTTTTATAATTTTATGCAATATATAGCTGTTAGAACTGCCCAAGAATTAAATTATGCTAATATCGCAAAAGAAATAGGAGTAGATTCGAAAACAATTAAAAGTTGGATTAGTATATTAGAAGCATCTGGTATAATATATTTATTACAACCATATTATTCTAATGTTTCAAATAGAATCATTAAAGCTCCTAAATTATATTTTATGGATACTGGATTATGTAGTTATTTAGCAAAATATCCAAATCCTGAAACCTTAGAAGTTGGAGCATTATCTGGAGCAATTTTTGAAACATTTGTTGTGAGTGAAATTATCAAAAACTTTTCAAATTATGGAATAGATCCAAAAATTAATTTGTATTACTATCGTGACAAAGATCAAAAAGAAGTTGATTTAGTTTATGTAGAAGGAAATACTTTATATCCAATAGAAATAAAAAAAGGTATAAGTCCAAATAATCTAGATAAAAACTTTAGTGTCTTAAAGAAATACAGTAATGATGTTAGACCAGGTATTGTTATTTGTTTAACGCAAAAACTACAACCAATAAACAAAGATTGTTGGTTATGCCCAGTTAATTTAATATAATATATTGTTTATTAAATGCTAAATTGAAGGTAGAATAGTTTAAAGATTTATTGTTGAATCATCAAATTATAGTTGCAGGTAAATATAAAGTTTGATTGTAACCGGTCGATATTGAATGATAAAGTGTAGTAATCATGGTTACTGCACTTTTTTATATGTGTTTTTGTTTTATATATCTAACGTTGAATTTGTTCATTTGAATTTTGAAAAAAACAGGTCAATTTAATGAAAAAAGGGGCATATTGTACTGTATTTGTGTTAAAAAACGATATTTTGTACTATCATTTGAGTTATGAGAAAATAGATGTTTGTCATTCGTGCAATAGGGGTTGAATGTTCAATTTTAATAGGTATGGATGACAAACACATAAATTATCACTTTATTGGATAACATAATCTTTTAGTATATAGTTTGTTGGAGCAAAGGAGACAGTGCTATGGATATAGAACAAACAAGAAAACAAAGATTAAAGATAATAGATGAAATACCAGATTTAAGATTATTATATGAATTACGTAATAGCCTTATAGTCATTTATCCAAATCCTGAAGATTCAGATAAGCATATTTCAATAGTAGAATTACTACTAGAAATAGAGAAAGTAATATGGGATAGAATAGATGAAATAGAAAGAAGTGGAGATATTGTTGAATGATATATTATTATATTCAAACCCGCATATTTGCACCACAATGCAAGGTCTATAAGTAGTTTGAAAAATAGCTACTTTTAATAAAAATAAGCATATATTTGATGAAATATCTAGAATATATGCTTTTTTTATGTTCTATAAACAACTTATTGTCCTTTCTCATATTCGACTATACGCAAGGGTTTGAACCACAAAATACCATTAAAGAAATTATTGGAATAGTGTTTCATACTTGAATTGACAAATTATCAAATAATGAATTAGTTGGAAAGATTGAAGAATTACTAATAAAAGTTAGAGAACATGTTTCAACAACTGTCAACACTACTCTTTTATATACTTATATGGAAATAGGTAGAGTAATTGCTGAGGATTTAATGCTTCATATCGAGGATAGACAATATGAAGTTAATTTGATAAGGGAATTATCAAAGAAACTGACTAACAAGTATGATAGAGTTTTTTCTAAATCCAACATCTATAATATGATATCTTTTTATACAAACTACAATAGTGTCCAATCACTGACTAGCCAACTTATTTGGACACATTACTGTGAACTTTTATCAATCAATGATAAAGATAGAAGAACATTTTATGAAAAAGAATGTGTTAATGCTAAATGGAGTGTTAGAGAATTAAAACGTCAAATTGCATCATCTTTATATGAAAGATTATTGTTATCTAATGGTGAAAGTAATAAATAAACTATTTTAAATTTAGCTTTAAAAGGAAATGAAATTTCTACACCGGAAGATATGATTAAGGATCCATATGTATTTGATTTTTTAGGTCTTCTTGAAGATAAACCAATGTTTGAATCTGATTTAGAAAGAGCTTTAGTTATTCATATTGAAAAGTTCTTACTTGAACTTGGTAAAGGTTTTATGTTTGTGGGAACACAACAACGTGTAACATATAATAATAGACACTACTATGCTGATATGGTTTTTTACAATAAGATTCTTAAAGCATATGTTTTAATTGAACTTAAAACCACTCAACTTATGCCAGAAGCTGTTGGTCAATTAAATATGTATTTAAATTACTATAAAGCAGAAGTTAATGATGATGGAGATAATGATCCTATTGGAATAATTCTTTATACCGATAAAGGAAATGTAAACTTGGAATATGCATTGGGCGGACTTTCTAATCAAATATTTGCATCTAAATATATTACTTATATGCCAAATAAAGAAGATATGATTAGACAAGTTGAATTGATTATAGAAAAATCAAAATAATATACTTGCTATGTAATTATTGTAGTAGGTATAAATTATAAATTTTTTTAAATTGATATGTTTCTTCATACAGATATGTTTGGAGTATTATTACTTGACATGTTTCCTTCTACTTCTAATGTTGAATGTTTAATTTGTCTCAATAAAAAATAGTAAAAATATTACAAAATTAGGCAAAAATATGAGTATTTTGAGCTATTTTTGATAGTTTATTAGTAGACTAGATAAAATGGCTTATTTTTTAAAAAGACTTAATGCTCTTTCAAGGCTAATGTTGAAAGTTAAAAGACACTCGTATATGAGGGAATATTGATGCCTTTGGACTTTTATAACGTTCAACATAGGGTTATAAGAGTACCAAAGTGTATTAGTTTGGGGAAATATACTAATGAAAATAGAATTAAAAGCTAGGATTTCTAATGATTTTTAGAGTCCTGGCTATTTTTATAATAGATGATGGTTTATTGATATGTTTCCAAAAACATATTTTATATCTTTATCTCAGGCTTAATTGGATAACATTTTTTTGTAACATTTTCTATTAATGTTTGCTTTTTTATTTTACATAGTGGATTTAATTTAATAAAAATGATAAAATAAAGTAAAAGTTAACTTAATCAACAATGTTAATTAAAAGTTTAAGCGCTGGGTAATTCTTATTTTTGTTTTTTTAATTTATAATATTAGTGTTCAAGGAGGAAAAAACACTATGTACTACAAGGTGCTTGCTAAATGTGGGCATGTCGGTAGAAACAATTATATAATAAAGTGCTTTTATGTAAAGGCTAATGATGGTGAAGAAGCTGCTAAGATTGTTAGACAAAAGCCTAGAGTGAAGCATCATCATAAGGATGCTATTAGAGATGTAATTGCTATCGAATTAGAAGAATATCTTACAGGCTTAAAAATAATGGAAGCAGATATGTACTTCAAAGTACAAAATTCTTCAGATCAACGATTATATAATTGTGTAAAGCAAGAAGACATTTACCCAGAAGAAGACAAAAAGAAATATAAGAAGCCTAGAAATGGTCAAAGGTTAAGAGCATTGGCAATGGAAAAAGAAATGAAAAAGTATGTTCAAGGAGGATGGATGAATGATTAATAAGAAAAGAATAGGTAAATATTTAAAAGAACTAAGACTCAAAAAAATAAGAAAGAAAGATGGTAAATCTTTCTCGCAGGAAGATTTAGTTTTAGAATTTTCAGATAAAGGAATAGATATATCTGTTAACGCTATTGCAGAATGGGAAAGGGGTTCTATATTACCATCTCCTGATAATTTAGAAATGCTTTCTGAAATTTATAATAGGACAATAGATGAAATCCTTGACGGTGAAGATAGTAATGATATTGATTATTCTGAAATTTACTTTTTAGCAGATGAACACTGGGGTATGAAGTATGATCAAAAAGCTAATTTATATCTAATCCGTAATGAACAAATTAAACTAATTACTTCAAGATTTAAAGAAATGCTACTTATTAGAATTGATAGAGTCTTCTCTTCTAACGAAGAAAACGAATTTAGATTCTTATTTAATAATTTTTATCATGCATCTACATATGTTGATGAATATACAACTATCGATGTTAATGACCAATATATAAGAGTAAAAGATGCACTTAATGGATTATTAACAGAAATAAGAAATATGAACCCAGAAGAAAAGTATTGGGAGATTCAAAAACTATTTGTGGAAAATAAAGAGTTATGGTTTGGATTTCGTCTTGATGTTCTTGATTTAAATAATGAACCTATTTTACAGGAACGATTTAATGATATTGAAGATTGGCAAAAGGATATGCTTTTAGCAATGTTTCAAAATATAGAACCATACGATGAAAATCCATCTGCATTTGGTTCTCGATATTACAAAAATTTTGAAGAAAAAAATGGCGAGTATAATCATGAAATGAAAGTAAAAAGTGAAATGAAAGAACTTATTACTCATGGTGCCAGTATTAATAAATATTTTTTTAATGTTAAAAAAGGTTATTATGAAACACATAGAATCATTGATAGATTAGAAGAATTGTATAATTTATGCTTAAAACCTATTGAAGTTCATCTAGTAGATGAGGAAGGTAAAATTAATGCTTATAAAATAGAAAATAATGCTAAAAATAGATTTTTAAATAAGTATTATTTTAGTTTGAGAGGATGTCTTAAGGGCTATGGTTGTGGAAATGACTATTCTGATATTGATGAGATATATAAATGGTTTAATACTCATGATGAAGTACCTGAAGAATATTACCTAGAGGAAGCTAAAAAACACAATATTGATATTAATCAAGATAAGAAGTATTGGATGGCTGACGTTAAAAGATTAGATAGTTCCCTAGAAAAATGTTTGAACGAGTACAAGGCTATTGAAAAATCAATTGCTGAAGGCTTAATTGAAATAGATAAATTAAAAGAAATGCTTCAATCAGGTGAAAAAGAATATAAGATTCATAAATATGAAATCATTGGCGGAACTGATGAAGAATCAATTAGAGATTATATAGAATTTTGGAAATCTAAAATTGATTATAATGAGTACTTAAAAGGAAGAGATAGAGACTTAACTAAGGAATTATTATCTGATTTAGATAAGTTATCTTTAGAAGAAATTAAGGGTAAATATTTCGAAATGGAGGTGATTGAGGATGAATAATTATTATACATCGACATTAATTAAAGAATTAAGGAATAACTATAAATATACAATCCAAAAGGTTGCAAATATATTAGGTGTAAGTAAGGCTGCAGTATCTAAATGGGAAAATGGCGATGATATAACTACTGAACATCTATATGATTTAGCCAAACTTTATAATGTCACATTTTCTGAATTATATAATGGTAAGTTAAATAATGAAGACAATAGTCATTATTGGAGAAGAAATTACGACCTTTCTAATTTTGAATTAGGAGAAGATATCAATAATAAGAATGTAGATAACCTAAAAAGTTTATTTGAGCATTGTGCAATGGTAAAAGAAAGATTCTATCAATTATTACCAAGATGGGCTAAAAATGAATTATCGAATAATGAATTAGAGGAATTTGTTTTTATTAAGCAATATTTTAAATTTGATACAAACTATTATGCATATATAAAATATGGACCACGTCACTTAGCTTTTGTTAATGAAAAGAATGAAAAAGAATTTGTTATAGAAATCTTAAATAAAATATCAGAGTTAAAAAACGAAAGTTATTTATGGGAACTTAACAAACTATATTCATTCTCGTATGATTATAAGTCAGACGATGTATGCAAAAGTGGAAATCTAAAGGCTTTAGAATATATGTTGTATTCATTTAGCCAATTAGAAAAGGATTCCATTTTATATGCAAACCTTCATTATGAAGTTACTATTGAAGATAATGGTATATTTGGTAGCAAAACATCTCATACTGAAACAAAAGATAGAACAATTGAAGAAATAGAAGAAATTCCATATTTCAAGGTAATGCTTAATTCAGGGGCTAATGTTTTATATAAATGGAAATCATTTAATAATGGTTGGGATAATGAAATGTTTGAATGCATTGAAGGGAAAACTGTTCAAGTAGATACAACTATCTACCAAAAACAAAATTTCTGTAATTTGGGTGGTAAAACTTTAATTCCTGTTTTAGATAATTGGAAGCTATTTACTTATGCTGAATACTTAGAATTTATTGATAATGCTACAACAGAATATTATAAGGATATTGTTAATATAAAAGACATAAATCCTATTGAGTATTATAAAAAAATATTAAGAAGAGATGGCTTAAATGGTTAATAATATTGAAAACAAAATGAGAGAACTATCTAAAAAAATTCATTACAAATTTATTGATATTAATATTCTTTCTGAAGCTATGAATTCAATTAAGATAACTGTCCCTGGTAAAAGTAAAAAGAAAAAAGAATATGTTAATCAAGGATTAGCAACGGTAGGAGATTCTATTCTTAAAGCATTAATCGCAGATGATCTTTATAAAGCCGGATTCAAGACAAAGGGACAAATCACTAAATATAAGATGGAATTGGAAAATAATAAGACTTTATATTCTATTGTTATAAAAGAAGGAATCATTAATTATGCTTATAATGATAAACACTTTTATTCAAAGAATAATCCTCAGCATGAAATGGTTGCATCAAGTAAGCACGATACATATTTAGAAGCTATAGTTGGAGCAGTTTATCATGATGGAGGATTTGATAAGACTAAGTTATGGTTTAATACATGGCTTAAACCATTACTAAAGAAATATAAACAGCAAGAGGAGGTGAGATAATGAGTAAGGGAAATGGAGTATCTAGTTACACACATATACACGAACAATTAAATCATTATGCTAATCAACATAACCCTAATAATAAGGCTTATGTTGCAAATAATAACAATCATTCAAATCAAATGAATGGAAATAGCGTAGTTCACCAACAAATGCTAAATAATAGGGCTAACCAATTAAATTCTAATAATCCAAATTATAAAGGTGGAGAGAGAAGATAGATGAATTTATACACTGAATTTCATGGATCTATTCCACAAAAAGATATTGGTAAAAGATTAAGAGAAATTGTAAAAAAAGAAACAAAATATTTTAAGATAATGACTGGATATGGTTCAACTACAGGCTCATGCTCTTCAAAGCAAGCTGCTATAAAATCTTTATTTAAAATGAAGAATGAAGGGCTTATTAGAGATTTTCTTCCTGGTGAAGTTAGGTATGAACCATTAACAAGTGCATCACCTTATTATAAAGCAAAGATGGAATATGGGAATCAAATAAAAAATGATTCTGATTATGGTAATGAAGGTATAGTATTTATATTTATTTAGTAATTACATTAAATAAAAATAAGCTCGAAGGTATAGTATAGTTTATTCTATAAAATATTTTCGAGCATTTTTTAAATACACTATTGTTTTTATACACCAAAAGGTGGACATCAGTTTAAAAATATGTTATAATTTTATTGTATTTTATCAAAATTTATATTTTTATTGTGAAAAATTTATATATTTATGAGAATTATATAAAAATGGTGAATTTATGACAAAAGAATTGAAAGTAAAAATAAATGATTCTATAAAAGAAAAATTTGTTGGAAACACAATTTTTACAAATGATGAATTAAACGAAATGTATAATTTATCTAGTTGTATATTGAGAAATGTAGCTAATACCTGGGGATCAACAATTAAATATAGTGATTATAGTTTGATTTTTGTAACATTAGTAAATATTGCCAAGGAATGGAATTCTGAAGAAGACGCTTTTTTTGAATATGTTTATAAAAAATTATTATTACGAGAATTTGACGATGGTAACTACGTTAGTGGCAAAATATATACACAATTAGTTAATGTAATTACAAAGGTTTGTAAAGATAGAAATGTTTTTATGATTAACTCTTTTAAGAAAAAGTACTATGCTACTTTATGTAGTCATTCATTTGCTCCGCTATCTTCAATTGAATCATTTTTTGATTTGTGCTGGATAATTTATTGCAATGATTTGGAAGAACAATATATAAAAAATGATGTTGCTTTCCAATTGATTGCAGAAAGTTTACAAAATAAGTTTAGTAATAATAATGATGAAGATGATTTTGTAATTGGAAGTAAAGCTTATTCTATAAGAGCAGGAATTAGAGGTTTAGCTCTTGACAGACAAGATTTAATGATTTATTTGATTGAAGATACAATTTCATCAATTAATTTTCTTTTTAATAATGAACCTATTTCTTTAAACACTCAAATGCATGTTTTGTTATCTAATTGGTGGAAAGCTAAAGAATTATTATTTGGAGAAGAAAGAAAAAAACATGGGAAGCGTGTATCTATTGTTTCAGATTATTCATTAATTAGACCAAAATATGTTTTAGAAGATAATTGTGTCAAATTAAAAATACCTGCTATTAGATTAAGAAACAATTTTGATTATGAGCCATATTTAGAATTAAAAGTAGATGGTGAAAAAAAATATTGTGAGCCATTAGCTATTAAGGGTTCTGGTATTTTGATGCAGACTAAATCGATGGAATTTGATATTGCAAATTTTGTTAGTAATAATATTAATATTGAAATAACACATCGTGATAATATTATATATAATTCAAAGGATAGCTTAAATAGATCTTATATTTTATTTAAAGATTCAAAAGAAATTATATCTGATGAATGCATTCCTGGAGTTTATAATCTATTCATAAGAGATTTTAATATTTTATTGCAAAAACCTTTTGATATTCATAGGTTTGGGAAAAGCCCGTATATTTATTCTTTAGAGGCTCAAGAAGGTGATTTATTACAATCATCAAATAAAACAATATTTTTCTTCAATGAAAAAACAAATCGAGAATTATATTTTTTTGCAAACCAAAATAGCGAAGCCATTTATAGATATGGAGATTCTGAATATAAAGTAATAGATGGTGATTTATATATTGTTTGTGATAAAAATAGGGCAAAAGAGTATGGTGTGCGATATGAAGAAACATTTTTTAAATTAACAGATTTTGAATTGGTTGATGGATTATCAAAATTTTGTATTTCAAGTTTATTAGATGTTGGCCAACCGCAAAAAATTAGTGTGTTTAAATATAGTGATAATTCTATTATCAGCAGAATTAATTTAATTAAATTCAAAGATATTAGAATTACATTTGATAAAAAAGTTTATTATGGAAATGATTCATCTGGTGAAGTTAAATTTGTTACTGAAAAATATTTTGAAAAACAAGTTTTTAATATTAATCAACAAGAAATTTCGATTCCATTGGAGGGAGGAGAGATTATCGTTAATCCACCTACAATTAGATGGAAGATTGATGATGGTAGTTGGAATAATAAACCATTTAAAAATGGGTTGTGGTATAAAGATATTACAAACTCATCAGTAATGACTATAGAAATGCCAAAAGATATGAATTTAGTTTTATGCTTAAATGATAACATTGTTGAACAATTCTCAAGTAACCATGATTTCAAACTTGGTCAAACAATTTACGCATTAAAGGAATTTAATAAATACACTAAACCATTAATATTATTTTTAAAAACAGAAAATGATGAATATTTCGATTGTGGCGATGTATATTTGAATGAAACATTTATTGATAATCCTTTCTTTATTTTTTCAATGAGAAATGAAATATATTGGAATCCAAGTGGATTTGTTGGTGATAAAAATTCCGATTTTAGATTGGATATAATTTTTAATGAAAAAGTTTTGGAAAGTAGAAGTTTAAAATCGAAAAAAGAAAAATTAGATTTTGATAATTTGGAAGAAAATAAATATTTTATGAATTTATATTTAATTAGTAAAGGCTTTTTAAAAAGTGAAAAACTAATATATAGTTCAGATTTTGTCTTTGGCGATGAACGTAATATTGAGTATAAGAATAAAAAAATATTTATAAATAAAGCTAAATTATTTAATTGTGTAGATGATGTTTTAATCAAAAGTATATATATAGATAATATAAAATTTTTGTCTATCCAAAATGGTCAAAAACTGTATTCTGGTTCAATTTTTGTTGTTGACAAAGATGGAAAGAAAATATATTTGAATGCGATGAAAAAAATAGATGGTTCATATTGTAAAATTAATCCTGTTCGTATTGAATTTATAAATAATAAATTTTTGTATATGGGATATGGATTAGATTATTATGATGATGAATATGATTTTGATAATGAGTTTACACTTGATGAATTTGGTAAAATTACAAATTGCTTAAAGAGTAATGGAAAGAAAAATAGATCAATAGACTATTTTATTTATGAGGTAATATAATATGTTTAATCCTGTAGTAGCTTCGAAAAATATACGTGAAGAATTTATTAGTTATATTTCAACTTCATTTTCAATTGCCGATGAAAAATTGAGAGAGCAATTTATAACGGAATTAAGAGGTAATGTTTCGAGCGGTCCATGGCTTGAAATTAATGATGCTTTTAAAAATGGCCGTTCTATTTCTGAATTAATTGATGATGGAGTTTTATCTCCTTTGTTTAGAAATTTAGAAAGTGGGAAACCTAATACAAAATTGTATAAGAGATGTTTACCAATTGATAGACCATTATATTTACATCAAGAACAAGCAATAAAATCAATAGTGGCAGGGCATAATGCTATTGTTTCTACTGGTACTGGTAGTGGTAAAACAAATTGTTTTTTGATTCCGGTAATTAACGAATTACTTAAGGAAAAAGAAGAAGGTACTTTAGGGTCTGGAGTTAGAGCATTGTTCATTTACCCAATGAATGCTTTAGCTAATGATCAAATGAAAAATATTAGGAAAATATTAATGTATTATCCTGATATTACTTTTGGTGTATATAATGGGGCTACAGAGTATAACGAAGATAATGCTAATTCTGTATATGAAGCAATGTTTGGAAATGAGGCTGTTCCAGAGCTAAGAAAAAGACTTACTAATGAATTACTTTCACGAGATGAAATGAAACAAACTCCTCCCAATATTTTATTTACTAATTATGCAATGTTAGAACATTTATTATTTAGACCAAAAGATGATGTTTTATTTTCAAAGTCAGATTTTAGATTTGTAGTGCTAGATGAAGCACATGTATATTCGGGAGCAACAGGTATTGAAACAGCAATTTTATTAAGAAGATTAAGAGCTAGAATTTCATCCAAGAAAGAACCTCAGTTTATATTAACCAGTGCTACTTTGGGTACTAGCAGTGATTCTAATAAAGATATCGTAAAGTTTGCTGAAAATTTATGTGGTGTTTTATTTGATGAGAAAAACATTATTAGAGCTACTAGATTAACATATGAACATTTAGATGATGCAAAATCATATAATAATGATTTATATAGAGAATTATCAGATGAATCAAATTATGTAAAAAATGTTTTAGAAAAATACAATATTGTTTTTGATAACACAATGGATGAAAATGAAATATTATATGATTTTATATCAAAAACTGATTTATACCAGAAATTAAGAGAAGATGCTAGCAATGTTACTACTCTTAGTGATATCAGTAATATTTTAGATATTGACATCGATACTACAATATCATTTATTTCATTATGTACTAGAGCTCAAAAAAATGGCAAATTATTAATAGATGCAAGATATCATTTCTTTATAAGAAGTTTAGAAGGTTGTTATATTTCGTTGAGTCCAATAAAGAAATTATTTTTAATCAGACAAAAATTTTATTATACTAATAATAAACAATATGCAGTTTTTGAAAGTTCTATTTGCGATGAATGTGGGAAATTTGCTTTAGTGGGAAAAATCGTTGATAATCAATTAGTTCAAGTTTCTAAACTTGGAGAGGATGTTGACTATTTCTTTTTAGCAGAAGAAGAAAATAGTGATATTGAAGATGATGAAGATATAGAAGAAAAGAAACTAGAACATTATTATTTGTGCCCACATTGTGGATCCATTGTATTGGAAGAACAAATAAAAAATTTGCCATGTGATTGTGGAAAAAATGATTATATCAAAGTGGTTAAGGCCAGAAAAATGGAAACAGGTTCAAGATGTGGGAACTGTCATAGAGGTATATATAAAAGATTATATTTAGGAAATGATGCTGCAACTTCTGTTTTGGCTACATCTCTTTATGAGGAATTACCTGAAATTGAGCATATAGAAGATGAGCAAGAAATAAAAACTACAAATATATTTGCAAAGTCTTCTTTATCTGCAAAGAAAAAAGAAAAAAAGATAGGTAGACAATTTTTAGCATTTTCAGATAGTAGACAAGAAGCTGCTAAATTCGTTTGTTATCTAAGTAAAAGCTATAATGAGTTTATTAGAAGACGTGGAATATGTCATATAATTAGAGAACAAAGAAATAATATATTGAATAATGTATTTACTATTTCGGATTTTGTTACAAAACTTACAGCTTATTTTTCAAATACAAGGAGTTTTGCAGAGTCTAATTCTGATCAGAGCAATTTGACTGTTGTTAGTAATAAGAATGCTTGGATTGCAATGTTAAATGAATTAGCTAGATATAATTCAACAACTTCATTAACTGCATTGGGTGTTTTACAGTTTAATTATTTAGGAAATACAAAAGAAATAATCGAAGCAGTGAAAGATAGTTATAATGTTTCTTATGAAACTGCTGAGAATCTTTTAAATATGCTTGCTTTTGAAATAGTAAAGATGGGAGCAATTTGTACTGATAGTGATACTGATATTGATGATAATGATAGAGATTATATTTTTTATACTCCAACTCAAAAGCTAGTTACAAAATTGCAGTTACCTGATAAAAAGAAATCATATATTACTTATTGGTCTCCAAGAGCTAGATTAAATGGCAAAGATAAATATTATAAAACTAATAGAATGTATTTAGTAAGGACCTTTTTAAATATTGATGAAGAAGATGCATTCGAATTTTTAATTCAATATTTTGATTATTTAACTAAACCTGAAAATGGTAATTCATATTGCTTAGTCGACAAAAATAAAGATGGCAATTATGTATTGCCTGCAAAATATTTCCAAGTCAAGATTGCAGGAGATAATTCAATTAATTGGTATAGATGTACTAAATGTGGAAAGATTTCACAATTTAATATAAATGGATGTTGCTCCACAGTTCGTTGTAATGAAAAAGTCGAGGTTGTGAATTCTGATGACTTAAGCAGAAATAATCACTTTGCTGAATTATACTTTAGTGATAGAATGTCTCCTTTATTTATTAAAGAACATACCGCTCAACTGAGTAAGAAAGAAAGTGCTTCTTACCAAGAACAGTTTATTAAAAAAGAAATTAATGCATTGTCATGTTCAACAACATTTGAAATGGGTGTTGATGTAGGTGATTTGGAAACAGTATTTTTACGTGATGTGCCACCATTACCATCCAATTATGCCCAAAGAGCTGGTCGTGCTGGAAGAAGTATTAACGCAGCTGCTTTTTGCTTAACATTTGCAAAATTAAGTTCGCATGATTTATCATTTTATAAAGAGCCAAAGAAAATGATAAGTGGTGTTATATTACCACCATTATTTAAGGTTGATAATGAAAAAATTGTAAGAAGACATATTTATGCAGTTGCTTTAAGTATGTTTTTTGCGGATCATAGCGAGTATTATAATTACAATGATGCAGAATTATTTATTAATCAAAAAAAATATGAATTATTTATTGATTGGTTAAATACAAAACCAGAACGATTAAGAGTTATGTTGATTAGATCAATTCCCAATAATGATAGCTTGCATAGTAGAATAGGAATATTAGATTACTCATGGTTAAATGATTTTATTGGGGATAATGGTGCATTTACCGTTTTAATTAGAGAATATGAGAATAATATAAAAGAATTTGAAAAGTTAATTAAAAAATATAAGAGTGAAAATGATTTAGATAAAGCCGCTAAATGTGAAAGAAAATTAAATAACTATAAATATAATAAATTAATTGACTTTCTTGCTAGGGGCAATATTTTACCAAGATATGGATTCCCTGTTGATACAGTTGAATTAGAGCAAAACACTACAGCTTCTAATATTAATAAACTTAGATTAAGCAGAGATTTGCAAATGGCTATAGCGGAATATGCCCCATCTTCAGAAGTTATTGCTGATGGAAGAATGTACACAAGTAGATATATAAAGAAAACAAAAGTCGGTAATAGCAAACTTGAGTGGGATAGAGCATTTCTTGGATATTGTAGTGATCCTGATTGTCAAGCTTTAAATTATAGTGTTACGCCTATATCAAGCGAAGGTAAGAAATGTATCTCCTGCGGAAAGAAATTATATGAGCATGATTTCTTTGAAAGCATTGAACCAAGGGCAGGCTTTGTTACTGAAAGAGTGGATAAAGATGTTCCATTAACAAAACAAGAGAAAAATTACAAGTCTGATGATTATTATATTGGGAATAAAGAATCTAAAACTATAGATAAGTATAATTTCAAATTTAACGGTATTGGTGTAACTATTGAATCAACAACAAATGATTCTTTAATGGTTAAATGTTCAAAAAATTTCTATGTTTGTCAAAAATGTGGATTTGCATATGCAGATGATGAGACAATTCAAAATGATAAAGATGCAACAAAGAAAATGAAAAGAGGAGACTTAAAAATCTCAACAAGTCATAAACATGAAAGTTTATTTGGCCAGTATTTATGTGATTGTCAAGATTTAATTAGATATTCTTTACATCATGTATTTAATACAGATGTTGCTAAAATTTCATTTGATTGTGATACCTCAGATTATAAAACGATGATTTCAACAATGTATGCTATTTTATATACTATTTCTGATGAATTGAATATTGAAAGAAAAGATATTAAAGCCTGCTTATCATTAAAAATTAAAAATCATAAAATGTATAATTCAATAATTATTTATGATGCTGTTTCTGGTGGAGCAGGACATTCAAGGAGAATAGTTACAGATGATGGTAAAATGTTGTATAATATTATTGAAAGAGCGTATGAAAGAATGGAAAATTGCAATTGCGATCCATCATGTTATAATTGCTTAAGAAGTTATGATAACCAAAAAATACATGATGATTTAGATCGAAAACTCGCATCTTCTTTTCTAGGTAATTTGATTGGTGATATAGAAATATTTGAAAATAATAAAGATAATGGAGTAAATAATGATTAGTAAATTTGGAATAACGATGAGAAAATTTCGTGATGAAATTGGTGAGTCATTGCGAACTATGTCTACAAGATTAGGAATATCGCCATCATTTCTCTCTGCAATGGAAGTAGGAAGAAAATTGATACCTATTGAATATGCAAAGAAAATTAAAGATGCGTATAATTTAAATGATCAAGATTATGCTGAATTAATGGAAGCAATAATTGAAACAAATCAAAGAGTAGATATTGAAATAGCAAAAATGAATGAAGCTCAAAAAGAGGTTTCTATAGCTTTCGCTAGAAAAATTGAAAATGCTGACCCTGAGTTATTAGAGAAGCTTAGAAAGGCACTTTCAGATGATAAAAACTAATCCACTAAGCGTAAAAGATATAGAAGAACTTGCTTCTAACTTAAGAAAGGAAGCAGGAATAACAGATGATGTTGCTTTTCCAATATTTGATTATATTAACGAATTATCAGATAAAGGTTTACTTACAATTCAAATATTAGATAATAATGATTCATATTTAGAAGAAAATGTTCCAGCAAAATATAATACAATTGATAACTTTATTTATATTAAAGAGCAAGTATTAGATGATTATGAAAATAATATTTATTGGTCTAATTTTACATTGGCACATGAGTTATTTCATTATCTTCAATCTAGAATTTTGAACTTTAAGTTTGAGGATGTTGTTGAATGTAAAACTTATGAAGATCCTGAATGGCAAGCAAATAACTTTGCAGGGGAATTACTTGTGCCAAAGAAATATTTAGATTTGGATGATGAAGAATTAGTTAATAGATTTAAAGTAACAATGGAGTGTGTACTTACTAGAAAAGTGCAAAGAAAGAAAAGAAATAAATATTAATTTTTAGAAAGGAGTAATTTATATGTTAAAGTTAATACTAAATTGTAAATCAATTAAAGATTTAATAAAATTATTATCTATTAATAATATTTCATATATTAATAAAGATAGCAAAATAACTTTTAAATATAGTAATACTGAAATATTATTTGATGTAAATATAAGTTACTTCAAAAATAATATTACTAGTTTTTCTTTTTGTACTCCTTATAATGATGATGTCTTTATTAGATTAAAAAATCATATGATTGAGTTATATTCTACACCTTCTATAGATTGTTCAAATGGTAAAACCTATATTAAAGAAATTAGATGGAAAAGCAATAATATAGGAATAATATTAACTGTATTAAATGGTATGCTATATTTATCTGTTTTGAAAAACTACATATTTAAAGAACCTAATTTCTTTTTAATAAGTATGCTTGGAGGAATAGCCTTTGGTTTAATATTCTTTATAGTTTTTGGGCTTGCATTTGAATTTTCATTATTTATCTTTTTATTATCATTATTATCGGGTTTATTGTGGGGATTATTATTTTGGTTTTTTATGTTTAAAATATCAAACGTATCACTTAATAATAAACCTACTAAAGAGAAAAATATTGTTAAGTTATTTAAAGATTATATAACATTAAATAACTTAGATAAGTATGTATATATTAAGATTAGAAGAAATAAAAAAATAATTCCTGCTCTAGTATATTTTGATGTTAATTATCTTTATATTAAATTTAATAAAAGTGATGCTATAACTAAAATATTAAAGTCAAGTATATTAAGTTATTATGTAGCTGGTATTACTTTCTTCATTAATACAAATAACAAAACAATCACCTTTAATGAAGTAATGGATAGAGATATCTTAGAAGATGAATTAGATCATCTATTAGGATATGATAACGATAAATATGCTGTTATATTTGACATTATACTAAATGTTATTAATTATTATGATTCATGTGGATTTATTAGAAGCGCTTCACCTTATAATCAATATCCTGATATTGCCAAAAATATGGCAATGAAAGTTTATAAAGAAAAAGAAGTTACATATGAAACTATCAAGAATTTAATATATGCTTCATTTATTGATGAAGATGAAGAAGAAACTATAGATGATTATATAGAAATGATAGACAGCTTATATACTAAAGTTAAAAAAACTTAATAATATATTGAAAAAATATTAGTTCTTAACATAAAAATTAAAATTTAATTTAAAATGGGGTTATGAATATGAATTGTTTTCCTAGTGAACCAAGCTTTAGTCACTTTAGAAATAAATGTATTGTTTGTGAATGTGACGATAAAGAAATGAGTAAAGAACATATTTTTCCACAGTGGTTATTAAATAGAACAAATACTAGAAAAGATAAAATAAACTGGCTTGGTAGAAAAGTTCCAGCATCAAGTTGCACAATTCCAATATGTGTAGATTGTAATGCTCAATTAGGAATAGAATTGGAAGGTCCTGTTAGTAAAATATTTGAATCAATTGAAAATGGTAATGGCTTTAATGATTGTGAAGCAGAATTGCTTGTTAGATGGCTTTGGAAAATTAATGGAATGTTTTACTGGTCAATATGTAACGAGAATTGGAAATATGGTTATAATACTTTAAAGGAACGTGTTTTATCTCCAATTGAAAGTCCTAGAAATAGAATATCTATAGTGATTTCATTAATTGAGGATGATAAAGAAGATTTTGGCTGTAGTCCTATTGGATTAGATACATTTTCGATATTTTCAAATGTTTTTTGTGCGGGTGTTTTTTCAAAAATAAGTATAGCTGTAATTTATTCAAAATTTGCAGAACATGTTAACAAAGATAAATGGAGTGTTTATACTTTAAGTTCTGCGCCATTGTTAATGAATCCAAATTATAGAATTTTTCCAAAAGTTGGTTTTAAAACAGGTAGTGAAGCGGTTTATTATACTAAGTTTTTCTTTGGTAATGATTCTATTATTCACAAAGAACATGAATCAATAGCATCATTAGTTAGGTTTTCCAGATGATAAGATAATTAATTTTAAATTTTGATTCTACTATTATTAATGTAATACGAATTTAAATCAATCCGTATAATTAGAATAATTCTGAATAAATTTTAAAGCCACTCAATGGAGCATGAATCCTGAGAGTGGCCTTTTTTAATTCGTGGACAGTTTTTAGAACCTGTATCAGTGCTTTATAAGCTTTTCAAAACAAAACTGTCTCTAACTAATAGAGAGACATTATAGATTTTAAAAGATCTGTTTTATCATTAAGACAAATTAAAGTTTCAACCTATAAAAATCGCTATTAAATATACCTTTGTGACACGCAACCAATGTTGAATATTTCATTTGTCACTGTTAATATTTGACAGAATAGCCATATTTTCATAAAAAAATTATTTAGATTTAGCTCAATTTTGAAGAAAACTAAGCTTAGGAATCAAAAATGTAAAATCATGTTTTTATTGCGTGTAAGGGTAGTTGTATTCACCAAAGTATTATACACCAAATAAAAATATGTAATTATCACTTTGCTGGATTCTTTAATATTTTAGTATATCGTTTGTTGTAGAAAAGGAGAACGTGCTATGGATAAAGAACAAACAAGAAAACAAAGATTAAAAATAATAGATGAATTACTAGATTTAAGATTACTATTTGAGTTAAGAAACAATTTAATAGTTATTTATCTTAATCCCATAGATTCAGATAAGTATATTTCAACATTAAAATTACTACTTGAAATAGAAAAAGTAATATGGTATAAGATAGATGAAATAGAAAGAAGTGGAGATACTGTTAATTGATGGTATTTCTTTTTTATAAAAATATAAGAAAAAAGTCAAATTAAACATATAAAAAGAGAGTTTTGTTGAAAAATATAGTTATAAAGAGTATAATATAATTAAATAATACTATGGAGATTTTTTGTTATGCTAAGTAATACTTTTAAAACAGAAATAGAAAATTATTCTTTTACTAAACAAGGAATAAATTCAATAAAAGATTGTGGAGATAAGGGAGAAGATTGGCCTGTTGTTTATATTCTTTCAGGAGATAAGGAAGCATACGTTGGAGAAACACAAAGTGCTTTTCAAAGAATGACTCAACATTTAGCAAATCCTAAAAGAAAACAATTAACAAAAATATCTTTAATGTTAAGTGATTCATTTAATAAATCAGCAATATTAGATATTGAAAATATGTTGATTACTCATATGCATGCCGATGGGAAATTTATTTTACAAAACTCAAATGGTGGACAATCTAAATCACATAATTATTATCAAAGATCATTGTATAAAGCTTTATTTGAAGATTTATGGATAAAGTTACAAAATCATAACTTAGTTAATCATAGCTTATTTGAAGTGGAAAATTCTGATATATTCAAGTTTTCACCATATAAAGAATTAACTAGTGAACAATATAAAGTGGTTGAAGAATTATTGGATTGCTATGTTCACGCCATGAAAAGTGAAAATCAAATTAAAGTAGTTGTTGATGGTGGAGCTGGAACAGGAAAATCTTTAATAGCTGTTTATTTTGTAAATATGATTGCAAATATATTAAATAATAACTATGATTGTTCTGACACTGATGAATTACTTGACGATGAAAGTTTATTTAGTAAAGCACAACTAATAAAAGATATTAAGACGTATGGTAATGATAAAATTGCTTTTGTAATTGCAGTTCCCGCATTTAAAGATTCAATAAAAAGGATATTTAATTCTATTAAAGAGTTAAAACATATAGATGTTATTTCACCTTCTGAAGCATCACGTGGTGATTATGATGTTTTAATTGTTGATGAAGCACATCGTTTAAAAAGAAGAAATAAATTAACAAACTACGGAACACATGATCACGTTAATAGGACTTTAGGTTTGCCTCTTGATGCTACTGAGTTAGATTGGTTAAAATTAAAAGCTAATAAAATGCTAATATTATTTTATGATAGTACACAAAGTGTAAAAGAATCAGATGTAAAAAAAGAAGATTTTGATTTGCTTCTTAATGAAGAAAATGTAATGCATAGATATTTGACTGCTCAATTAAGAGTAAAAGGTGGAAACGAATATATAGATTTTATTCATAACTTATTTACTAGTAATCCAACATCGTATTTTATGGATAGCGAATATGACTTTAAAGTATATGATGATTGTCATCAAATGTTCGAGGATATTAAAGATAAAGATAAACAATATAATGGATTATGTAGAGTAATTAGTGGATTATCGTTCTATTGGAGAAAAAAAGCAAGAGACAAAAAGTCAACAAAATACAAACAAGATTTTGATTTTGAAATTGACGGATATAAGTATAATTGGAACGAAGATTTTAATGCTGGAGATTTTATCTCTAAAAAAGAAAATATTGATAAAGTTGGATGTATTTATACAGTACAAGGACATGACTTAAATTATGCTGGCGTTATATTTGGTGAAGATATTTCATATAATCCTGTTACAAAACAAATCGAATATAATATTGATAAATTTATTGATACTAATTCAATATCAAAAGATAAATTGAAGACTATTAAAAATATAACAAATGCATATTTAGTTTTATTAACTAGAGGTGTTTATGGTACCTACGTTTATGCTGTAGATAAAAATTTAAGAGATTATATAAAATCTTTTATAAGAAATTAAATGGAGATATTGTATAGATTTTGAAAACTATAAAAATGAAGTACTTAAAATATGTAGAGAAGTATATGATAATGCTTCTGCTCCAGAAGGACAAAAAGAATTATATGAGAAGTATCCACATTTATTTGTATTTTGTTGTGCTATGGATAGTCAACTAGATGCAGATAAAGTTTGGAGAATTCCACTTATTATTGCTGAGGAATTAGGTGGAAAAGAGTTTTATAGATTTTTAGAAAAAGATGAAGAATTATTGAAGGAATCTTACAAAATATTTTTGAGTCTATATCCATATTTAAAAACTAAAGAATATATAACAACTTTATTTGGTACGTATGATAATTGGAATCAAAAAAGATCGATGTGGTATCAAGGAAGAAGTATTAATGATTATATTATTACTTTAATTCAATGTGGTTATTATGAATTGGCAAATAAATGTTATGAAATAATTGGAAAAGAAGAATTTAAAAGTACTTATTTTATAAAACATATTGATTTTATGAAACAAAAGATAAAAAATAAATAGCATTTCCAATATTGAAACAAATATGCAATATAGGGGATATAATGTAACTATTTATTTTAAATTTAAAAATAGTGATGTGTATTTTGTGTAAAAAAGACTGTTTTAGAATAGAGTATAGATACATCTGAAAAATATGATGATGTCAAAGGAAATAGAAAAAATTAAGAAAATTTCTTTAGACAATATTCAATCATTAGATGATTTTATTGTAATATTATCTGATAAAATTATAGAGATAAAAGATACAATTATGAAGTTTTATGATTTTGGAAGCAAAATGAATTAACAAATGTATAAAATATGATATATTAAAAAAGGTGATAATATGAATAATATAAATAATTTAATTTTAGATGAAGAAAGAGCTTTATATCATATTACAGATAGCAATATTGTAAATTGTAGATTTGATGGACCAAAAGATGGGGAATCGGCAATAAAAGAATGTCGCAATATTCATATTGTAGAATGTTATTTTAATTTAAGATACCCTATATGGCATACTTATCCAGTGACAATGACAAGATCAACAATGACAGAGTTTTGTCGAGCTGCTTTGTGGTATTGTCATAATGTAAAAATTGAACAATCGAAATTATATGGTATTAAAGCGTTAAGAGAATGTCAAAACATTGAGATTAGTCAATGCGATATCATTTCTAAAGAGTTTGGTTGGAAAAATGATGATTTAAAAATGGTTGATTCAACACTAGAAGGAGAATATGCTTTTTTTGATAGTAAAAATCTGGTTATTAAAAATTTAAAATTTGTGGGAAAATATTCGTTTCAATATTGTAAAAATTTAACAATTGAAAGTAGTTATTTAGATACAAAAGATGCTTTTTGGCATAGTGAAAATGTAGTAATCAAAGACTCCTATGTGAAAGGGGAATATCTTGCATGGTATGCTAAAAATGTTACTTTTATCAATTGCACAATTGAAGGAACTCAACCTCTATGTTATTGTAAGAATCTAGTTTTAAAAGATTGTAAGATGATCAAAACGGATTTATCATTTGAAAATAGTGAAGTGAATGCTTCCATTATTGGTCATATTGAAAGTATCAAAAATCCTTTATCAGGATGCATTATCGCCGATACAATAGGTGATATTATTAGAGATGATCAAATCTATGGATGTAAAGCAGAAATAATATTGAGAAAAAAATGAATTAGAAAAATTGTTAATTAGATTGGATATATAGATAAATTTAAAAATAATTACTCAAATAATGAGTAGTTATTTTTTTATTTGTAAATCAAATGAATAATTTCAAAAATAAAATGTTTTCATAATGTATATTTTGACAAAAAATAAATTAATATGTATAATATTTACGAGATTTGTTCTCCCCCCATAAATTTGAAGAAAAGGAAAAGGAAAAAAAATGAAAAAATTATTTGTCTTTTTAACTTTAGCTTTAGTATCATTTTTTATCACAGGTTGTATTGATGAAAATACGGATCCTAAAGCATCTGTTGAAAATGCTATTAGTCAATGTTTTAAAAATGTTGATTTGAATCATGTTGAATCAAATCTAGTTTTTGAAACTACAATTGGTGAAGTAACTTTAAGTTATGAGTCTTCTAATAAAGATGTTGTTTCTAATGAGGGAATTGTTAGAAGGCAACAAGTTGATGTAACCCTTCAAATTACAGTTACTTTTAGCGTTGGTTCATATAAAAAAGCAAAGGTATATGATGTTACAGTATTAAAGCAAGAACTTCAAACAATAAGTCAAATAAAAAAACTTCCAACCGAAGGATTTGTAATTACAACAGGAATTGTGGCATTTATTGTTTATGGAACGGAAAAGAATGTTCCCGTTGGTTTCTATTTATTTGATGAGACAGATGCAATTTATGTTCATAGTTCAGAATATGCTGAAACCCTAAAAGTTGGCAATAAAGTAGAAGTAAGTGGCGAATATACAAAATATATTGATCAAAATTCTCTTACATCTGCTGAAATGGCGGGATATACAGGAGCAAAACAAATTGTCCCAACGAGTGTAAAAACGGATGGTGAAATTTATGAAGTTCCTACCTCATTTATAGAGGATCATTCCATTGCTAATTTATGTAGTATTCCTGTATCAGAAAATATTACATCAAATGTTTATAAAGTGGTGGCAAAGGTTCGTAAATCAGTTGGCAATGGTTTTGTTAATTATTATTTTGATGATTTAAATGGTGTGAATAGTTATTATGCCTATACGACAGCAAACGGAAAAGATTTAGCATGGCTTGAAGAGTATGATGGTAGTATTAGAGAATGTTATATTGCAATTCATAATTGTAAGCTTTCCGCAAGCGGTAATTTTTGGCGAATTGTTCCAATTCAAATTTTAGATGAAGTTGAAGTAACAGATGAAGAATATATGGAATATAGTCTAGATCGTCTAGCTAACCAATTTATTGATCATTATGATAGTCCTTGTAGTTTTGATTTGGTAAATACTGATGAAAAATTAGCAGGTTCATCAGTTTGTTATTCCTCTAATTTTGAAGGTGTAACTTTTACTAACGATGGCTATACCATTCATCTTGAATTTGGTGAAGAAAAAGTGACTATGGCAGTTACTATTTCGCTTACATATAATGGAAAAACTTTAACAAGAGTTGTTGAATTTGAAGCAGCAATGGTAAAACCGACCATTGAGACAATTACAATAGAAGAGGCAAGAAAGGCAGCTAAAGGAGAAAAGGTAACAATTGAAGGATATATTGTTGGTTTCTTATATTTAGCAGGTACTTCTAAACCGGCAGGTTTTGAATTAATTGATGACACTAGTTCAATTGCAGTATTTGTATCAACTGCTGTTGACACGAACACTGATATTACTAAATTAAGTATTGGTGAGTTTGTTTATGTTGAAGGATATGGTGATTTATATCAACCACGAGAAGATCATAACCATACTGGTTCTATTAGATTAAATAATGCAGAAGTACTATATCATGATTGGCAAGAACATGAACTTCCAACTCACGCAATAGAAGAAGTGGTTTTTAAAGATTTGGTAAATAATCCATCTGATAACAATATTACTAATATGGTTTTTAAAACACAAATCTATGTTGAAAGAAGTTCGGGAAGTTATGTAAATTATTACATTCATGATATTCATGATCCATCATTAAGTACAATTGTATATTCACAAAATTCTGGTAAAAATGGTCCTGCTGAATATGAATGGTTAAAACCATACGCTGGAAAATGTGTTGAAGCGTATGTCACTCTTCGTATTGGTGCTGTTTCTAGTGGTAAATTTATTTGGAAAGCTGGAGTTTTACAAGTTTTAGGTGAAGTGGATACTCCTGAGGCTTTAGTAGGATATTTTGAAAAAACAAAAATTGAGGGATTATTTGATAATGAATATGCTGATAGTGCAGTAATTGAATATGAAGTATTAGAAGGCAGTAAGATTGTTCTTTCCCATTCTTCTAGTGATGCGGTAACTGCAGTACAAGAAGGAAATTTATTTCAGATTCATATTGCAACTCCAACTCAAACAGAAGATGTTTCAATCAGTCTAGTCTTAACGTATGGCAGTACTGAGACAACGATTGATATTTTCTTTAAAATTGTTAAAGCTGAAATATTAACAATTGAACAATTTAGAGAAAAAGCTACAAAAAATGGAGAAACTGTTATTGTAGAAGGAATCGTATCCTCAATTGTTAAATCAAGTGGTGCTACAAAATGGAACTTCTATATAACTGATGAAACGGGTACAATTTATTGTAAAACCCAAGCAGCAGTTGAAGTTGGCGATAAAGTTTTGATTAAAGGTAATATGGATTTATATTATGGATTACCTCAGTTTGCTGATGGCTCAACAATTACTATATTATCTCAAGGCAATGCAGTACCAACATCTTCTTTCTTAAAAGACAAAACGTTAGAAGAGATAGCAGTTGATAGTAAAGCAGGTGAAAATGCTTTACTTGGTGGAATTGTTTATATGGATGTTGAGGCAATTGTTCATGTTAGTGCCTCAGGTGAAAGAGCATATTTATCTTTAGGTTCGGTAGAAATTGATTTATATAATTATACTAATGCAAAATATTATGCCGAAAACTATCAAGAGTTAGAGGCTTTAAATGAAAAAACAATTGTGGTTACTCTAGTTTCTTTTAACTGGTATAAGACGCAATATACATATGTTATTGCTAATTATGTAGTAGTTGAATAATAAAAATTAAAAATGAAGTGGATAAATTTTGAAAAGATATAGAAATGGTCTATTTGTAAAGTATCTTATCAAAGTATCCACTTTTTTATTTATAAATAAAAAATATTATAAAATATGAATGAAACCTATTGACAAATAACCAAAAAGTGGTATAATAGTATTAGCACTCATATATAAAGAGTGCTAAAGGAGTGAAAAATATGAGCGAAATTAAAGAATTTAAAACAGAATCCAAACGATTATTAGATTTAATGATCAATTCTATTTATACAAATCAAGAGATTTTCTTAAGAGAGTTATTATCAAATGCATCAGATGCAATTGATAAATACCATTATTTATCATTATCAGATGATAAATTGGCAAAAAGGAATGATTATGAAATTCATCTTGAGTTAAATAAAGAAGCACGAACATTAACAATATCGGATAATGGTATTGGTATGACATATGATGAAATAAATGATAATTTAGGAACAATCGCAAAATCAGGGACTCTTGCCTTTGTTAAAAATTTAGAAAATTCTAAGGAAGAAGGAAAGGATGCCCTAGAAACAATTGGGCAATTTGGGGTTGGATTTTATTCAGCTTTTATGGTTAGTAAAAAGGTGGTTGTTGATACGAAATCACCATATAGTGATAAGGGATATGTATTTACTTCAACGGGTGAGGATACATATGAGATTGCTACATCTGATAAAGTAACCGATGGTACTACAATTACCTTATATTTAAAAGATAATATTAAGGGTGAAGATGATAAGATAGAGGTTGATTTTGATCAATATTTAGATGAATATACAATTCAATATTTAGTTAAAAAATATTCTGACTATATTAGATATCCAATTACAATGTATATGACAAAAGAAGAACCCAAACTTGATGACAATGGCAAAGAAGTTGAGGGTGAATATGATGAGATTAGAACACTTACAACTCTAAATTCGATGATTCCGCTTTGGAAGAAAAATAAAAATGATGTGACAGATGAGGCTTTAGATGATTTTTATATGCAAAAATTTTATGATTTTGAAAAGCCAATGCTTCATCTTATGTTTAATGTTGAAGGTAGTGTCAATTATAATACACTTTTGTTTATCCCTAATTTACCACCTAGAAATTTACATTCTGTTGATTATGAAAAGGGCTTGCAACTTTACTCTAAAGGGGTTTTCATTATGGATAAATGTAAAGAATTAATACCTGATTATTTGAGGTTTGTCAAGGGGGTTGTTGATTCTAGTGATTTATCGCTTAATATTAGTAGAGAAATGTTGCAACAAAATAAGGTTTTAAATTTGATGCAAAAGAATATTGAAAAGAAGATTATCAATCGACTTGCCTTACTTCAAAAAGAAGATTTTGATAAATATCTTACATTCTTTAAAAATTATGGAATCAATTTAAAATTTGGTGCTTATGAAAATTATGGAGCTAAAAAAGAATTGTTACAAGATTTATTGATTTATAGTAGTGTGAATTCTGATAAAATGATTACTTTTAAAGAATATGTAGAACAAATGAAAGAGAATCAAAAGGATATCTATTATGCCTCAGGAAAATCAAAAGAAGAAATTTTATCAATGCCTCAAATGGATATTGTTAAAAAATATGGCTATGATGTTTTGATTTTAACTGATGATGTGGATGAATTTCTATTAAAAATTTTAAATAAATATAATGATCACGAATTTAAATCAATTAATCAATCGGCTTTAGATGATCTTACAACTGAGGAAGAAAAAGAAAAATTAGAAGAGCAACAAAAAGACCATCAAGATTTATTAAAAGCGTTAAAAGAAGCCTTAAAGGATGAGGTAAAAGATGTTATTTTATCGAAAAGACTTGTTGATTCACCAGTTTGTTTGGTAAGTGGTGATGGGGTTTCCTTTGAAATGGAAAAAGTAATTGAAGCAATGCCTACAAATGATAAGATCAAAGCGGAAAGAATTTTAGAAATCAATCCTAATCATGAATTATTTCATGCTTTAAATCAATTATATGAGCAAAATCCTGATGATATTAAAGATTATGCTACTTTGTTATACAATCAGACACTTTTAATGGAAGGTTTTAAACTGAACAATAGTGTTGCATTTTCTAATTTAATGTGTAAATTAATGATTAAGAGTATCAAATAAAAATAATTTAAAAATTTATGTATAAAAAGGTAAATTCTTCTAAAAATAATTATAAAGGAGGATTTATTTATGACTGGAAAAGAATTATTATATGTTGAAGATGCTCTTGGGCATATTAAACATATGAAAACGATTTGTGAAACTTATTCAAGAAATTTACAAGATCCTAATTTAAAGGCTTTTGTAGAAACTCTTAGACAAAGAAATCAAGAGTTAGAAACAAAATTTTTAAATGTTTTAGGAGGTGCTACAAATGGACGATAGAGCGTTAATGGAAGATTTACTATTAGTTACCAAAGGCGTTTGTGATTTGTATATGCATGGAACAATTGAATCATCAACTCCTCATATTTTAACAACCTTTAGCGATAGTTTAAATGATTCCCTTGCGATGCAATCAGAAATTTACAAAACGATGGAACAAAAGGGTTGGTATCAAACAGATCCTGCTGATATCACAAAAATTAAAAAAGCTTACAATAAATTTATAACTCAAGCGTAGTCAAAGAAGAATTCTCAACTAAAGTTGAGAGTTTTTCTTTTGTCTTTAACAAAATGTTCGTTGTAAAATTTGTTTTTAAAAATTATTGTTGTATATTAGTAAATAAAATTTATAATAAATGTTAGAATAGTAATAGTGAAAATTCAATTTATAAGGAGGAACTATGTTAACTGATATTGAAATTGCGCAATCAATTCAACCTAAGAATATCAAAGAAATTGCTAGAAATGCAGGAATTGATGAAAAATATTTAGAACAATATGGGAATTATAAGGCTAAGGTTGACCTTTCAATTATGAAAGATTTAAAAAAGGAACATTCTAAATTGATTCTTGTTACCGCAATTACCCCAACTCCTGCTGGTGAGGGGAAGACTACTACAACAATTGGTCTTGCTGATGGATTAAAGAAAATAGGCAAAAATGTAATGGTAGCTTTAAGAGAACCCTCTCTTGGACCGGTTTTTGGAATCAAAGGTGGAGCTGCTGGTGGTGGATATGCTCAAGTAGTACCAATGGAAGATATTAATCTGCATTTTACTGGTGATTTTCATGCAATAGGAGCAGCCAATAATTTACTTGCCGCAATGCTTGATAATCATATTTATCAAGGAAATGAATTAGGCATTGATTTAAATAAAATAACATGGCACCGATGTGTTGATATGAATGATCGCCAATTGCGTTTCATTACCGATGGGCAGGGAGGCAAATTGAATGGAGTAGAAAGACAAGATAGTTATGACATCACGGTTGCTTCTGAAATTATGGCTGTTTTGTGTTTAGCAAGTTCTATTAGTGATTTAAAAGAACGTCTTGGTCGGATAATTGTTGGATATACAAGTGAGGATAAGCCAATTACTGCTCATGATTTAAAAGCAGAGGGGGCTATGGCTGCCCTTTTAAAAGATGCTTTAAAACCAAACTTAGTCCAAACTTTAGAACATACACCAGCACTTGTGCATGGTGGCCCATTTGCCAATATTGCTCATGGTTGCAATTCAGTAGTAGCAACCAAACTTGCTTTAAAATTAGGCGATTATGTTGTTACAGAGGCTGGTTTTGGTGCTGATTTAGGAGCAGAAAAATTTTTAGATATCAAATGTCGGGTAGCTGGATTAAGACCTGATGCTGTGGTAATTGTTGCGACAATTAGAGCTTTAAAAATGCATGGTGGGATGCCTAAGGAACTTTTAGCAAAAGAGGATTTATCCGCTTTAGAAAAAGGGTTACCTAATCTTTTAAGGCATGTTTCTAATATTAAAAATGTGTATCAATTACCATCTGTAGTTGCAATCAATCGCTTTCCTACCGATACCGACCAAGAAGTTGCTCTAATCATACAAAAATGTCAAGAACTTGGCGTGAATGTTGTTTTATCAACTGTTTGGGAAAATGGTGGACAGGGCGGTATAGCATTAGCAAAAGAGGTTGTCGAACTTTGTGAAGAAAAAAATGATTTTCATTTTAGTTATGAGACAAATATATCTATTGAAGAAAAAATTGAAGCTGTTGTTACTAAAATATATGGTGGTAGCAAAGTTAAAATCTTGCATCGTGCTAAAGAACAAATAAAAAGACTTGAAGAATTAGGGTTTGGTAATTTGCCTATTTGTATTGCTAAAACTCAATATAGTTTTTCAGATGATGCGACTGCTCTTGGTGCTCCTAGTGATTTTACTGTTACAGTTAGAAATGTGAAGATTAGTGCTGGAGCAGGATTTATTGTCGTTTTAACAGGTAAAATTATGACAATGCCAGGACTTCCAAAAGTTCCTGCTGCTGAGAAAATTGATGTTGATGAAGATGGAAAAATTTATGGATTATTCTAAAGCAAAAATATTTGCAAATTATGTGCTAAATATAAAAAATTTTGGTATAATATTTGAGAATATAAAAATAATTTAAGAGGTAGTGCTATGAATAAAAAGGGAACAACTGGATTTTCATTACATCATGGATATGATAAGTTTGTTTTCTTTTTCTCATTTTTTAGCATTCAAATGATTTCAAAATAACTTGATTTTTCAAGTTATTTTTTATTTTAATTAGGAGGTAAGAAGATGAAAAGTTTATTCAATTTACGTGAATTATCAAATGAAGAAATCAAAAGTATTTTAGATGATGCCATGGCTTTTGAAAATGGTTTACAATATGATTTATCCCATAAAATGATTGCTAATCTTTTTTTTGAGCCCTCAACAAGAACGCAGTATTCTTTTCAAGTTGCACAAGCGAAATTAAAAATGCAAAGTATAAATTTTAATCCAGTTGGTTCTTCTTTAAGTAAAGGAGAGAGTTTTTATGACACAGTTAAAACTTTTGCCTCCTTTGGGGTTGATGCTTGTGTTATTCGTCATGTCCAAAATCGGTATTATGATGAATTACAAGATTTGAATATTCCGATTATTAATGCGGGAGATGGAACCGGTGATCATCCAAGTCAAACACTTTTAGATTTATACACCATTTATAAAGAATTTAAACATTTTCAAAATCTTAATATTTTGATTGTGGGAGATATTTTACATTCAAGAGTTGCTCATGGAGGCCTTGACATTATGAAACGCCTTGGAATGAATTGTTATATTGCAAGTCCTGATGAATATAAAGACGAAACTTTAGGTTACCCCTATGTTAATTTAAATGATAGCATAAAAGATATGGATATTATTATGCTTCTAAGGGTACAAAATGAAAGACATCAAGAAAAAAATAAGATTACAAATGAAGAATATAATAGACTATATGGATTGAATATGGAAAAAGTTGCGCTGATGAAAGAACAAGCTATTATCATGCATCCGGCTCCTTTTAATAGAGGAGTAGAACTTACGGATGAGGTGGTTGAATGTGAGAAATCAAGAATTTTTGCCCAAATGACTAATGGTGTTTTTGTTCGCCAAAGTATTTTGAAAAGGACTTTTGCAGATGAATAAAACAACGTTAAAAAATGGATTGGTGTATTATCAATCATCGTTAGTGGAAATAGATATTGTAATTGAAGGAAGCAAAATCATAAAGGTTGGTTCAAATTTAGAAGAAGGAAAAATAATGGATTGTACAAACAAATTAATAGCTCCAGCTTTTATTGAAGCACATGCTCATTTTAGAGAACCAGGTTTTGAATATAAAGAAACGATTAAAACTGGTAGTATGGCAGCTGCTAAAGGTGGATATACCAAAGTAATGATGATGCCAAATCTAAATCCAGCTCCGGATACGTTAAATAAAATTAAAAAAATGAAAGAAATTTGTCAAAAAGATAGTTTAATTGAATGTTATCCTCTTGCAACGATTACAAAAAAGCGTTTAGGTAAAACCTTGGTAAATTTTGCAACTTTAAAAGATGAAGTAATTGGTTTTAGTGATGATGGAAGTGGAATTCAAAATAGTAAAATGATATATGATGGCCTTTCTAAGTTAAAAGGAGCCAAAAGTGTAATGATATGTCATTGTGAAGATTTGACTTTAGTAAATGAAGGAGTGATTAGAGAATCGGATTATGCAAAATTGCATCATCATCGACCAATTAACCCCTTAAGTGAAACGCTTGAGGCTATTAGAAATATGGAAATTGCTTATGTTTTAAATACTAGAATTCATCTATGTCATATTTCTAGTAGGTATACCGTTTGGGCAATTCAACAATTTAAAAAGATGGGTTGTAAAGTTAGTGCTGAGGTAACCCCTCATCATTTAATATGTACAATTTGTGATTTAGAAAATGATGGACGATTCAAAATGAATCCTCCTCTTGGTGATGAAGAAGATCAAAAAGCTTTATTCAATGGGGTGCTTGATGGTACTATTGATTTTATCGCTACTGACCATGCTCCTCATAGTGTTTTAGAAAAAAGTGGTGGTCTTGATCATAGTTTATTTGGTATTGTTGGGTTAGAAACATCTTTTGCGGCAATGTATACCTATTTTGTTAAAACCAAAAAAATGCCGTTAGAATTGTTGTTAGATTTAATGAGCAAAAAAGTTAGTGATTGTTTTCCTATCAAGGATAGTCAAATTAGAGTGGGCAATGAAGCTTCAATTGTCATTATTGATTTAGAACAAAAATTTATTGTAGATTCAAGTGAGTTTCTTAGTAAGGGGAAATCTTCTATTTTTGAGGGGAAAACACTATATGGCGTGATTGAAAAAACGATATCAAAGGGAGAAATAGTATATGAAAAATAAAAAATTAGTATTAGCAAATGGTGAAATTTTTTATGGAATGGGTTATGCTAGTGATGTTGAAACGATAGCTGAAATTGTTTTTAATACCTCAATGGTTGGTTATCAAGAAATAGTAACTGATCCTTCATATTATAATCAAATTGTAGTTATGAGTTATCCTTTGATTGGCAATTATGGAGTCAATCAAGATGATATTGAATCGCGTCGAGTTTTTTTAAGCGGTCTTGTTATTAGGGATTATAACGATTATCCTTCTAACTTTAGAAGTCAAAAAGAATTGCAGAAGTTGCTAAAAGAAAACAATGTTCCGCTTATTAGCGATGTTGATACTAGAAAAATGGTTAGAATCATTCGTGAAAAAGGTTCTATGCCTGCTCTTATTACAGATGCGTTGACTCCAAATGATATATGTTTTCAAAAACTTCAAGAGTATAAGTATCAAAGAAATCAAGTGAGTAGTGTTTCTCATACAGAAGTTATCACATATGATGTTTTAGATTATAAATATGTAGTTGTCTGTATTGATTTTGGTTGTAAATATAATATTATCCGAAAATTGAATGCTTTCAAGTGTAAGGTTATTGTTGTACCTTATGATACAGTATACCAAGAAATATTAAAGTATCAACCAGATGGTCTTTTCTTGTCAAATGGACCAGGTGATCCGGTGGATAATAAAGTGGCAATTGAAGTGGTTAAAAATTTAAAAGGAAAATTGCCCATCTTTGGTATATGTTTAGGTCATCAAATTATTAGTCTTGCTAGTGGAGCAACTACTTATAAACTAAGATTTGGTCATCGTGGGGCCAATCATCCAGTTAAAAATTTAGAAACTCAAAAAATTGAAATTACACCACAAAATCATTCGTTTGCGGTCGAAAAGCAATCACTAGAAAAAACTGATTTGAAGATAACTCATATCAATTTGCTTGATGATACAATAGAAGGACTTGAGAATAAGGATAAAATGATTTTTAGTGTTCAATATCATCCAGAGGCCAGTTCTGGTCCTGAGGATAGTGAATATTTATTTTCTAAATTTATTCATTATATGGAAAAATTCAAAGGAGAAAAAAATGCCTAAAAGAAAAGATATTCAAAAAATTTTAGTTATTGGTTCGGGACCAATTGTTATTGGTCAGGCAGCAGAATTTGATTATGCGGGAACACAGGCTTGTCTTGCTATCAAAGAAGAAGGATATGAAGTAGTTTTAATTAATTCAAATCCTGCCACTATTATGACTGATTATGCCATAGCTGATAAAGTATATATGGAACCTTTAAATTTAGAATTTGTTTCAAGAGTAATTAGAATGGAAAGGCCTGATGGTATTGTTTGTACACTTGGCGGGCAAACGGCTTTAAATTTGGCAGTTCAATTAGCGGAAAAAGGAATTTTAGAAGAATGTCAAACTGAAATTTTAGGCACAGACTTTGCTTCAATCAAACAAGCAGAAGATCGCGAATTATTTAAAGAATTGTGTCAACAAATTGAAGAACCCATTTTAGAAAGTAAAACAGTCTCAAAACTTGAGGATGTTTTAGGTGTTGCAAATGATATAGGTTATCCCCTTATTGTAAGACCAGCTTTTACTCTTGGTGGTACTGGTGGTGGTTTTGCTAATTCGGATGAAGAGGTCTTGTCACTAGCCAAACATGCTTTAGAATTATCACCGGTGAATCAAATTTTAATTGAAAAATCAATCAAAGGGTATAAAGAAATTGAATACGAAGTGATGAGAGATGCCAACGATACTGCCATTGCTATATGCAATATGGAAAATATTGATCCAGTCGGGATTCATACTGGTGATTCAATGGTAGTATGTCCAACACAAACTCTAACCAATAAAGAATGTCAGATGTTGAGAAATGCAGCTTTGAAAATTGTTAGAGCACTAAACATTAAAGGGGGTTGCAATGTTCAATTTGCTCTTGATCCCCATTCGTTTACTTATTATGTAATTGAGGTGAATCCTAGAGTATCTAGATCATCAGCTCTTGCATCTAAAGCATCAGGATATCCGATTGCAAGAGTCAGTGCCAAAATTGCTATTGGACTAAATTTAGATGAAATTAGAATTGCGAATACAATTGCCGCTTTTGAACCTGCTTTGGATTATGTTGTTACTAAGATTGCAAGATTTCCTTTTGATAAATTTGTAACAGCCAATAAAACTTTATCAACGCAAATGAAAGCAACTGGCGAAGTGATGAGTATTGGAAGAACGTTTGAAGAAAGTTTTTTGAAAGCAATTCGATCACTAGAAATAGGGGTGGATCATATTTATCTTGAAAAGTTTGACAATCTTGATGCTACTTTTCTTAAAAATTATATTGTAGAAGCAACAGATGAAAGAATTTTTGCTGTTGCGGAATTATTGAGAAGAAATGTAACAATTGATGAAATATATCAGTTAACAAAAATTGATAAATACTTTTTATATAGGATAAGAAGCATTATTGAATTAGAAAATCAACTGAAAAAAAATTGTCATCTTGATCATATAAAAAAGGCTAAAAGGAAAGGGTTTAGTGATAGCTATTTAGGCAAACTTTTGGGGATGAATGAATGTGAATTTTATAAATATCGTTTCAAGCATCATATTTTTCCTGTTTATAAAATGATAGATACTTGTGCAGGAGAATTTGCTAGCTATATTCCTTATTTTTATTCAAGTTATGAAGAGGAAAATGAATCGATTGTTAGTGATAAACCCAAAATTATTGTTTTAGGTTCGGGTCCAATTCGAATTGGACAAGGAGTTGAATTTGATTATTCAACTGTTCATGCTATTTGGGCCATCAAGGAGATGGGCTATGAAGCAATTGTAATCAATAATAATCCTGAAACGGTATCAACAGATTATTTAATTACAGATAAATTATATTTTGAACCTTTAACAATTGAAGATGTAATGAATATTGTGCATCTTGAAAAACCCATTGGTGTTATTGTGGAATTAGGAGGACAAACTGCCATTAATCTTTGTGAAAGATTAGATGCTTTAGAAGTACCTATTATTGGAACTGGAAAAGATGCTATTGCTAGGGCTGAGAATCGCGAACTATTTGAAGAACTTTTAAAAAAGTTGAATATCTTACGTCCGGCCGGAAAAACTGTGCTTTCTTTAACCGAAGGATTAGAGGTTGCTCAAACGCTTGGTTATCCTGTTTTGGTTAGACCTTCATATGTTTTAGGAGGAAGGGCTATGCAAGTTGTTTATAATGATAAAAGTCTTAAAAAATATTTGCATAATGCTTTTTTGGCATCATATAAACAGCCGGTTTTAATTGATAAATATATTATAGGAAAAGAATGTGAGATTGATGCCGTTTGTGATGGTAATGATGTGGTGATTCCTGGTGTAATGGAATTAGTGGAAGGAACGGGCATTCATTCAGGTGATTCTATTAGTGTTTACCCACCTATGACTTTAAGTTCAAAAGTAATAGATAAAATGGTCGAGTATACAATTCAATTAGGAAAAGCGATTGGTATTATTGGTTTATATAATATTCAATTTATTGTTGATAGTAAAGAAGAGGTTTATATTATTGAAGTGAATCCGAGAAGTAGCAGAACAATTCCTTTCATTTCCAAAGCTACTAAAGTAAATCTTGCCAATCTGGCTACAAAAGTAATCTTGGGTAAATCGCTTAAAGATTTAGGCTATCAAACAGGCTTATTACCGAGTCGAAATAAATATTATGTAAAAGCACCAACCTTTAGTTTTAGTAAACTTTCGGGAATGGATTTGGTATTATCTCCTGAAATGAAATCAACGGGTGAGGCTATTGGGTATGATCATTTTCTAAATAAAGCTTTATATAAAGCTTTGATTGCATCAAATATGAGGGTCGTAAATTATGGTACAATTTTTGTAACTTTATCTGATATGACGAAAGAGGAGGCATTGCCTTTGATTAAAAGATTTTATGATTTAGGATTTAATATTGAAGCAACAAGTGGAACTGGTAAATTTTTAAAAGAACACGGAATTAGAACTAGGATTAAGAAAAAGTTAAATCAAGGTAGCACGGAAATTCTTGATTCTCTTCGTAAAGGACATATTGCTTATGTGATTAATACACCTAGTATTGATGAAACAATTCATACTGATGGATATTTGATTAGGAGAGTTGCCATTGAAAATAATGTTCCTCTCTTCACTTCTTTATATACAGTTGGAGCTTTACTTAATGTGTTAGATGAAATTACAATGAAAGTAGGAATGATTTAATGTGTAGAATTGTCGCAAAAGAATTTATCACTAAAGATGTGGTCAAACTCACATTTGAAAGTAAAAACATAGCTCAATTGGCTCTTCCTGGACAATTTGTGAACATATCAACCTCAGATGATACGATGCTTTTAAAAAGACCTATATCCATCTGTGAAATTAATGGGAATAATATTATTGTATGTTTTAAAATAATTGGAAAAGGAACTAAAAAGATAAGCGAAAAAAAAGTGAACGATACAATTGAAGTAATCGGACCGCTTGGTAATGGATTTCCTTTGATAAAAAAGCGTAAATTATTATTAATTGGTGGTGGATGTGGTATTTTTCCGCTACTTGAGGTTGCTAAAAGGGCGTACAAAGAAAATGTATTACAAATTATTTTAGCTGCTCGTAATCAAGATGAATTATATTTACAAGAAGAATTTAAAAAATATGGTCAAGTTCATCTTTTAACCGATGATGGTAGTTGTGGTTATCAAAAGAATCCATTAGAATTTTTAGATAATCATGCAGTTGCTTTTGATGTCTTTTTTGCTTGTGGTCCTAAAGTTTTATTACAAAAATTAGATGAAAAATATTATCAAAAAAAAGAAGGATATCTTTCTTATGAAGAAAGGATGGCTTGTGGGATTGGCGCTTGTTATGGATGCGTTGTAAAGGCAACCATTGATAGTGGTTATGTACGAGTTTGTAAAGATGGACCTATTTTTCCTTTGGGGGTATTGAAATATGAATCTTAAAGTAAAATTACCTGGTCTTGATTTAAAGAACCCGATTATTCCCGCAAGCGGTACTTTCGGTTTTGGTGAAGAATTTGCTAATTATTATGATTTAAATATTCTAGGTTCAATAATGATTAAGGCAACGACTGAGAAAGTAAAAAGGGGAAATGATGGAGTAAGGATTGCGGAAACAACTGCGGGTATGTTAAATTCTATTGGTTTACAAAATCCTGGTTTAGATGTGGTTATTAAAGATAAACTTCCGTTTCTTGCTCAATATGATTTACCAATTATTGCAAACGTTGCGGGGGCAAATTTAGATGAATATGTTTTAGTCGCAAAAGAATTGTCAAAAGTTGCAAACGTTGGTGCTTTAGAAATTAATATTAGTTGTCCGAATGTTACAAAAGGGGGAATGACTTTTGGCACCGATCCTAAATTTGTATATGAATTAACCAAAAAAATCAAAGCAGTTTCCTTCAAACCTGTCTATATCAAATTAAGTCCTAATGTAACTAACATTGTCGAAATTGCGGTAGCTGCTGAACAAGGAGGTGCTGATGGGTTATCCTTAATCAATACACTTTTGGGAATGAAAATTGACTTAAAAACCGGTAAACCTCTTTTAGGTAATAAGATGGGAGGGTTTTCGGGTCCAGCCATTAAGCCGGTAGCCCTTAGAATGGTTTATCAAGTATATGAAGCAGTTAAAATTCCTATTATTGGAATGGGAGGTATTGCCAATGCTTATGATGTTTTAGAATTTTTATATGCTGGAGCAAGTGCTGTAGCAATTGGTACGATGAATTTAGTCGATCCATATATTTGTAAAAAAATAATAGAGACATTGCCAAATGTACTAGAAAAATATGGCTTTCATGATGTCAATGAAGCAATTGGTTATGCACACAAATAAGGAGGAAATATGGTAATTGTAGCATTAGATTTTGAAAATTATCAAAAAGTAGAAGAATTTTTAAATCTTTTTGAAACCCCTATCTATGTTAAGGTGGGTATGGAGTTATTTTATCAAGAAGGGATAGAAGCAATTAAAGCAATCAAAGCGAAGGGTCATAAAGTGTTTCTTGATTTAAAGTTGCATGATATTCCTAACACTGTATATCATGCGTCAAAATGTCTTGCTAATCTTGATGTAGATATCATAAATTGTCATGCGGCAGGCGGTATACAAATGATGAAAGCATGTTTAGAAGGAGTGATGGAAGTTTCAGCTCAAAAGAACCTTGCTAAAAGACCTCTTGTGATTGCTGTCACGCAACTGACCTCAACAAGTAAACAGATGATGAATCAAGAATTAGGAATCAATGGCGAAGTGGTTGATACGGTTGTTCAATATGCTCAAAATGCTAAAATAGCAGGATTGGATGGTGTTGTTTGTAGTCCTTTAGAAGCGCAAAAAGTGAAGGAAGTTTGTGGTCAAGATTTTATTACAGTAACTCCTGGTATTAGACCAACTTCAACACAAGCCAATGATCAAGTACGAATCACAACACCACAAATGGCTAAAAAAATGGGCTGTGATTTTATTGTTGTAGGAAGGCCTATCACAAAAGCACAAAACCCTAAAGAAGCATATATGAATATTAAGAAAGAATTTTTAGGTGAATAAAATGAAAGAAATTGCAAAAGACTTATTAGATATCAAGGCGGTCTTTTTGTCGCCTTCTAAGCCGTTTACTTGGGCAAGTGGTATTCAATCACCCATTTATTGTGATAATCGCTTAACCCTTTCTTATCCCGTTATTAGAAAAAAAATTGAACAAGAAATGGCTAAAATAATCAAAGAAACATATTCTCAAGTTGAAATTTTAATGGGAACCTCAACTGCAGGAATTCCCCATGCTGCATATATTAGTGCTCTTTTAGATTTACCGATGGGTTATGTTCGTAGTCGTGCTAAATCTCATGGTAGAGAAAATCAAATTGAAGGCAAATATGAAAAGGGTCAAAAGGTTGTTGTTATTGAGGATTTAATTTCAACAGGTGGTAGCAGTATTGAGGTTGTAAAGACGTTAGAGGAGGCAGGATTAATTGTTATAGGGGTTGTTGCTATTTTTAGTTACAATTTAGAAGTAGCAAAAGTTAATTTTGAAAAGATAAAATGTCCTGTTTCGGTTCTCACCAATTATGATGAACTGTTAGAAGTAGCAGTGTCATTCAATTATATTGATCATGTTGCCAAAGAGAAACTGTTGAAATGGAAATTAAACCCCCGTGATGAAAGTTGGATGAAAGATTAAGTAGTAAAATTGTAGGATAATTTAGAAATAAAAAAAGCATTTTTATGAAAATTAAAAATGCTTTTTATACCAATTTAAATAGGAATAAATTGTTTATTAAAATTATTGATTAAATTTGAAGTGAATAATTTTCCCCTTGTCTATTTCCACAAAATTTAAAGATCCGTTTGCCAAGGAAGATTTAAAAGTTATCTTTTGATCAAGTTGGGTAAAAAGGGCTTTGATAAAGTGAGAATGAGTAACTATCAAAATTTTCTTATTAGGATAGATGTGGTCAAGGGCTAACATTTCATCATATGCCCTTTTTCTAATTATAGTAGATTTTTCCATTCCTTGATAATCATCATTTAAAATTCTTTCATAAACAGTATCAGTAATTTTAAGACCATCTGCTTCGCCAAATTCTCTTTCAATCAATTGATCACGAATAATGATTTCTTCTTTTTGATAACCTAGATGTTCTTTAATAATTTGACAAGTTTCTTTTGCCCTTAAAAGAGGGCTACTTAAAAAAAGATCCCAATGGATGTTATAGGCATTTAAACGACAAATGGTTTGATTGATTTGTTTTTTTCCTTCATTGTTGAGAGGAATATCAAAACGACCTTGGATGAGAAATTGTTGATTCCAATCCGTTTGACCATGGCGAATTAGACAAATTAATGTACTCATTTTACCTCCTTGAAAATTTACAATTATTATTTTATTTTATTATAACATAACTTTTTATATTATTTGCAAAAAATGATGAAATTTGTTATACTGAATAAGCAAAGATATATAAAATGTGAGGTAAAAGTTATGAAATTCAATTTTAAAAATCGGGTAAGAAATTTTAAACTAGCAACAACTGATTCTTTTGTTCCTTTGTTTGAGGCAATTACAAATTCAATTCAAGCGATTGAAGAAAGAGGATATTTCAATCATCCATGTATTAAAATTAAAATTGAGAGAGATAGTTATCGCATAACCGATTTTACTTCTGGTATTTTTGCAATAGAAATTACAGACAATGGTATTGGATTTGTGGAACATAATTATGAATCTTTCATCACAAGTGATTCGGATTATAAAGTAGAAATTGGGGGTAAAGGAGTAGGTAGAATCAATTGGTTAAAAGCTTTTGAAATGATTTTTGTTAAGAGTGTCTTTGAAGAAAATGGTAAAAAATATTTAAGAAGTTTTCAATTCAATATTGATGATGAGATCCATAATGAAACTTTAGAAGAAGTATCAAATGATGTAGAGATTGCAACAACGATTACCTTGCGAAACTTAAATCAGGAATATCGGCCGGTTACAGAGATTTCCCTCAAAGAAATAGCTAATAAAATTATTGAACATTTTGCCACTTATTTTGTAATTGGTTCCATGCCCAAAATTGAAATTGAAGATGAAATTGATTTGATTGATTTAAATGAATTTTTTGAAAAAGAGAAATTTATTCAAACGCAAAGTCAAAGTATCACCTCTAATAATTGGTTATTTAATATTAGGCATGTTTTTTTAAACGCATCAAGCGCTTCTAAACATAAAATCTATATATGTGCTCAAAATAGAGTAGTTTGTAGTTATGATATTGCTAATATTGAGGATTTACCAACAATTTTTAATCTGAATGGTCAAAAGGCCATTTATCAATGTTATGTTAGTGGGGCTTTTTTAGATAAGGATGTAAACAGTGAAAGAACGTATTTTAGTAATGTTATTTTTGAGGATGAAAAAGAGTTAGATAGACCACATTTTGAATTAGCGATTAATTTATATGAACTAGTTTATAATGAAATAAATCTTTTTTTAAAAGATTATTTACAACCAATGATTAATTTAAGAGATAATCAAGTAATTGATTATATTGATTCATATTGTCCTCAATATAAATATTTAACGAAATATGCTTCTGAGGAACTTAAAAATATTTCTTATTCAGTGGCTTCTAATAAAGATAAATTATCGATGGAGTTAAGTCGTCTCAATTTAAAGTTTAATCAAAAGAATCATGATAAAATTAACAAAACTCTTCAAGATGCAACGCCTTATGCCAAAGATAAATTGTTAAATTTAGTCGTTCCTCTTTGTGAAAATCTGCATAGTGAATTTGCTAATTTTGTTTTAAAAAGAGCGGTTGCGGGCGAGATTTTGGAAAGACTGTTAACCTTTGATTTAAGTTTAAAGGAATTGATTGATACCTATTTTATTCCTTATAAAGAGGCTACTTCTGATATAAGTAATTTATGGATTATTGATGAAAAATTAGCTTATCCTTATCAAAGAATGAATGGATTACAAGAGGATTATTTTTATGTTTATCAAGATGATAATACGCAATCATATATTGTGATTTCTTTTGAGGATCCTTTTGAAATCAAATTTAATCAAACAAATAATCCAGTAAAAAGGTTGAATGATAATTTAAGTAAACTAGTAATGCATAAAACTTATAAACTCACAAAATATTTAATTGTTAGTGATGCTTTTGGTATTTTAACAGAAGGTTTAGTAGACAAAGAGATGATTGTATTATCATATCAAGATTTGATTCAGCACTTAAAATTAAGAAAAAATAGTTTTCAGTAAAAAGGGATTAAGGGGAAAGGATTTATTTGAAAATAACAATGGCACCTTTTTAGAAGTATAGTATTTTACCTAGTAATTTTATTGTTTAATTGTTGTAAATTTGTTATAATATAAATTGGTTTTTCCAAATAAATATTTGATGGTGATAAGATGATTGAAAGATATGCAAGAAAAAAATTACGTAATCTTTGGAGCGATAAAACGAGATTTCAACATATGCTTGATGTTGAACTTGCCACAACTTTTGCCTTTTCACAAATAGGTATTGTTCCTAAAGAAGATTATGAAAAAATGTTAAAAAATGCTACATTTGAAGTGGATAGAATCTTAGAAATTGAAAAAGAAACACATCATGATGTAATTGCCTTTACAAAAGCGGTTACTGAAAATCTTCAAGATGAAGGTAAGTGGTTGCATTATGGTTTAACTAGCACGGATGTAGTAGATACAGCTTTAGCTCTTACACTAAAGAATGTGAATGATATTCTTGAAGATGATTTAAAAACTTTTCTTTCCGTTTTAAAAAAGCAAGCTATAAAGTATAAAATGACACCTTGTATGGGCAGAACACATGGAATGCATGCAGAGGTAACCTCATTTGGATTAAAATGGGCTCTTTGGTATGATGAGATGATGCGCAATTATATGCGATGGAAAGCCGCAAGAAAAGTGATTGAGGTAGGTAAAATAAGTGGAGCAGTTGGCAATTTTGCTAATATACCTTGTAGGGTTGAAGAAATTGTTTGTGCGAAGTTAGGATTAGATTTTGCAAAAATATCAACACAAGTTATATCTCGAGATAGGCATTGTGAGTATATGTATTGTCTTGCTCAAATTGCCTCGACATTAGAAAAAATTGCCATTGAAATTCGTCATTTATCTAGAACAGAGGTAAAAGAGGTTGAAGAATATTTTGCAAAAGGTCAAAAAGGTTCAAGCGCTATGCCACACAAGAGAAATCCGATTGCTTCTGAAAATATTTGTGGCTGTGCTCGAGTAGTTAAAAGTAATTTGATGGTTGCTTTTGATAATAACATTTTATGGCATGAAAGAGATATTAGTCACTCTTCAGCAGAAAGAATTATTTTAGCTGATACGACTACTTTAATTGATTATATGTTAAATAGATATCAGGGAATTTTAGAAAATTTAACTGTTTTTCCTGATAAAATGCTTAAAAACATTCATATTACTCATGGTGCTGTTTTTTCTGGGCATCTTGTCAATGTATTAGTTGAAAAGGGAATGAATAGAATGGAAGCATATGATATTGTCCAAGAACAGGCAATGATTGCGTTAAATACGGATGAGAATTTATTCACCTTGTTGAAAAAGACAAAGGTAGGATCCATTCTAAATGATGATTTAGAAAAATGTTTTGATGTAAAATTTTATTTAAAAGGTGTAGATAGCATTTATAAACGCCTTGGATTGGAGTAAAAAATGAGAAATGCAGTAGTCGTAATTGGATCACAATGGGGTGATGAAGGTAAGGGAAAAATTACCAATTATTTAAGTCAAAAGGCAGATGTTGTTGTCAGATATCAAGGTGGTGATAATGCTGGACATACCATTCAGTTTTTAGGGAATACTTATGCTCTTCATGTTATTCCATCAGGGGTTTTTAACAGCAGGACGAAAAATGTTTTAGGAAATGGAGTAGTTTTCAATCCCAAAACTTTCTTAGAAGAGGTTAAAAATTTAAAAGATAAAGGATTTTCTTGTAATAATCTTTATATTAGTGATCGTGCTCATGTTATTTTTGATTATCATAAAGAATTAGATGGTTTGAGTGAAGAATTTTTGGGAGCAAATAAAATAGGTACGACGAAAAAAGGGATTGGTCCTTGCTATACCGATAAAATGGCTCGTCAAGGCATTAGAGTGGGTGACTTGATAAGCAATGATTTTGAAAAAATGTATAAAGAAACTTTAAAAATAAAAAACGAACAAATTAGAACATATGGTGGTAAGGTTTTTGATATTGAAAAAAGTTATGAGGAATATCAAAAACTTGCTGATGAAATAAAACCATATGTAACCGATACAATTACACTTTTAAATGATGCAGTAAAAGAGGGTAAAAAAATCTTATTTGAAGGAGCACAAGGAGCTTTATTAGACATCGATTTTGGTACTTATCCTTTTGTTACATCATCAAATCCTTCAGGTGGTGGGGTTTGTATTGGCAGTGGAGTTGGTCCAACTCATATAAAAGATATTATAGGTGTAGCAAAAGCCTATTCCACAAGAGTGGGTAGTGGAGCCTTTCCTACTGAATTTGAAGATGAAGTGGCTAGTTATATTAGAGAAACTGCTCATGAATATGGAACTACAACCAAAAGACCAAGACGTATTGGATGGCTTGATGGAGTAGTATTAAAGTATAGTGCTAACATTAATGGATTAACGGGAATAGCTTTAATGTTACTTGATGTTTTATCGGGGATAGATTATCTTTATGTTTGTACTGCCTATCAATTAGATGGCAAAGTTATACATACTATTCCTTCAAGAGTGAGTGATTTTGAAAGATGTAAACCAATCTATGAGAAGTTGCCAGGTTGGGAAGAAGATGTAACAAATATAAAAAAATATGAAGATTTACCTCAAAATGCTAAGAAGTATATTGAGTTTATTGAAAAAATAACTGGTATAAGCGTTGTCATCATTTCGGTCGGTCCAGATATCAACCAAACAATTGTTAGAAGAGAAATGATGTAGGTGAATGTATGGAAAAAAAATATGATGTGATTTTAGTTGGAGCTGGTCCTGCTGGAATTTTTTGTGCTTATGAATTAATAACTAAAAATAAAAATTTGAAAGTTTTGTTAGTCGAAAAAGGCAATGACATTTATTCTAGAAAATGTCCGATTTTAGAAAAAAAAGCAACAAAATGTCCCAATACTAAAACGGGAACTTGTTATCCAAGTTGCGCGATGACCTCTGGTTTTGGTGGTTGTGGAGCTTATTCGGATGGAAAGTTTAATATTACTAGTGAATTTGGTGGTTGGATGGGTGACTATTTAGATGAAGATGAGGTGTTAGATTTAATTAAATATGTAGATAAAATTAATTTAGATCATGGTGCCCCGAAAGAACTTACGAATCCTTATACAAAAGAAGTTTTAGATATCGAAAAAAGAGGAATAGCAAGAGGATTAAAATTGTTAAGAAGCGAAGTCAGACATCTTGGTACTGAAATTAACCTTCAAGTTTTGAAAAATATTTATGAAGATATGAAACCCCATCTTGAATATTTGTTTGCGACAACTGTTGATGAAATTATTGTGAAAGATGGTAAAATTCAAGGGATTATTTTGGAAAATGGTGAAAAGTTAGAAGCCAAATATGTTGTACTTTGTATAGGTAGAGCTGGGTCTAGTTGGCTTACAAAGGTATTGTCAAAGCATGGAGTATCGTTTAAGAACAATAAAGTTGATATTGGTGTTCGAGTAGAAACAAACGATATTATTATGGAAGAAATTAATCGCTATCTTTATGAAGGTAAATTTATTTTTACCACAAGTGTAGGAACAACCGTGAGAACTTTTTGTTCAAACCCTAGTGGACATGTAGTGGTTGAAAATCATCATGGGGTAAAGGTTTGTAATGGTCATGCTTTTAATGATATTAGATTAGGTTCTAAAAACACTAATTTTGCTCTTCTAGTATCACTTGAATTTGATGAGCCTTTCAACGACCCTAACGGGTTTGCTGAAGAAATTAGTCGACTTGCTAATCAACTTAGCAATGGTGGTGTAATAGTACAAAAATTTGGTGATATTAAAAAGGGCAGAAGATCGACTAAAAAAAGGATTGATGAGGGATTTGTTAAACCTACCCTTAAAGAAGCGGTTCCTGGTGATTTAGGTTTAGTCCTTCCTTATAACGTAATGAAATCACTCATTGAAATGATTGAGGCTTTAGATTATATTACTCCTGGTATTGCTAGTGATCATACTCTTTTTTATGGAGTAGAGGCTAAATTTTATAGTGATCGACCAATTGTTAATTCTCACTTTGAAACTGCAATTCAAAATTTATATGTTGGTGGTGATGGAGCTGGTATTACCAGAGGACTTGCTCAAGCTGGAGCAAATGGTGTAAAAATTGCAAGAAGTATTATTGAAAAGGAAGGAAAATAATAAACATGAATATTAACAATAATATTAAAAAAACTTTAATTACAAAAGAAATGTTAGATGAGCGTATTGCAGAAATAGCTAAACAAATTAGTATAGAGTATGTAGATAAAAATCCAGTAATGATTTGTCTTTTAAAGGGCAGTGTGTCGTATTTTGCTCATTTATGTGAAAATATTCATATTCCACTAGAATATGAATTCTTACGAGCATCTAGTTATCATGGTGCTACTACGACAGGTGAAGTAAAATTATTACATGTGCCAACAATTCCTCTAAAAAATCGTCATGTAATTATTGTTGAAGATATTATTGACACAGGTCTTACGCTTGCCGCAATTCAAAAAGTAATTCAAGATATGGAACCATCATCCTTAGAAATCACAACTCTTCTTGATAAACCATCAAGAAGAGTAGAACATAGCATTGTTCCTAAATATGTTGGTTTTACAATTCCTGATGAATTTGTTGTTGGTTTTGGTTTGGATTATAATGAACAATATCGCAACCTTCCTTATATTGGGGTTTTAAAAGAAGAAGTTTATAAATAAAAAACCTAGTTTTACTAACCTAGTTTTACTAGGTTTTTATCACCCTTTTGATCTTTTTTGAATAAATTATCTTAAGAGGTGATGAAAATGATAATACATATTTGTTTAATTTTTTATATTATTTTTATCATAGTATTCGTAATTGTTTTATCAAGATGTTTATTTATAAATGAACAAAAGAAAAGAAGGGTTTTGATGCTATCAAAAGTTTGTTATGACTTATCTCCATATTGGGTTATTCAAATTTGCCCTTCTGAAGAAATACCAAATATTATGGGGTTAGATGTTTGTTGTTATCTTGACTTGACTAATCTTGAAGAAGGAATTACAATCATTCAAAAAGTTTTAATGTCAGGTATTCCTGTCATTACAACGAATATTTATGCACATAAAATAGAAAAAGAGTTGAATAAATTAGCGAGAGAAAATAAAACGTATTTTATCTATAATGATACCTTTATCACTGATAAAATAATTGGATTAATTAACCAGGTAAATTTTTATGCAAAATAAGACAAAAAAATAAAATTATGATATAATATCAAAGAAAGCAAAAGAAAGGAGTAACCAATATGACCTCTGTAGCAAGATTAATTAAAGCTAAAACTATTTCATTTACAGAAGAAATAATTACACATTATAAAGAATTAAATTTAACTGAAACAGAAGCTATTGTTTTAATCTTTCTTTTTCGAAAATTAGATGATCAGGATAATATTTTATCCACAAGTGCTTTGACAAAAAAAATGACTTTGAGTGAAGATGAATTATCTAATTTGGTGGTCGGACTTGTTCAAAAAGGTTTTATTGAAATAAGCATGGAAGAGGGAGTGGAATCATTTGAACTTGATGGTGTATATGAGGCCTTAGCTGCTGTTTTAAATCAAGAAAATACAACTGCATTTATAGATAGGCAAGATATGTTAAGTCAAATTGTTTTATATGTTGAAACTACTTATGCTAAACCTTGCGCACCTGCCGATTTGATGATTATCAATTCATGGTTAGATTTAGGGTATTCCTATAATGAAATAAAAACTGCTGTTTTAGATAGCCTTAAAGCTAAAAAATTACATTTAAAATATGCAGATGCTATTTTAGCAAATCGTAAAACACAAAGTAAGCGAACAATGGTTGAATATGATGAAGATATTAAAAAAATGTTGGATGCCATGTATGTCAAAAGATGAAGTAGCATTGATTTTACAAAATTTGGAAAACCTTTTTCCTCATGCATCTTGTGAATTAATATACCACAATTTATTTGAATTGTTGATTGCGGTAAGTTTATCAGCACAAACAACTGATAAGGCTGTAAATAAAGTCACTCCTAATCTTTTTGCAGCTTATCCTGATGCTTTAAGTTTATCTCAAGCATCTCAAATGGATGTTCAAAAAATTATTCAAACCATTGGTCTAAGTCATAATAAAAGTAAGAATATCATTGCTCTTAGTAAAATTTTAATTGAAAAGTATCAAGGAGAAGTTCCTAGGGAACAAGAACAATTAGAGAGTTTGCCAGGGGTAGGACGTAAAACTGCCAATGTCATTTTAACCGAAGGCTATCATATCCCAAGATTACCTGTTGACACTCATGTGGAAAGAGTATCGAAAAGAATGGGAATTGTTGATCAAAATGCTTCCGTTTTACAAGTAGAATTAAAATTAATGGAGTGCATTGACGAAAGTAAGTGGCATCAAGCCCATCATTTGTTCTTATTTATGGGACGTTACAAGTGTTTAGCTAAAAATCCTAAATGTGAGGATTGTTTTTATAAAGATAAATGTAAATATGACAAAAAACCCCTTAAATAAATGATATATTAAATATATCAATATTTAGGGGGTTTTTATGTTTATTAAAGTATTTGATGAAGAACATGAATTAGATTTAGAAAAAAAGGTAAATGAATTTTTAGATCATTTTCAAACAGAAGATATTATTGATATTAAATATAGTGTTGCGACTTTATATGATGGTAGAAGTCAGGTATATTGCTATTCTTGTCTTATTATGATCAAAGATTAAATTTCTCTTTCATAGATGGATCAATGTAGATTGTTTTGTTATTGGTAAAAGTAACATTTGATCCTTTCATTCCAGGAATTTTCTTTAGATATTTAACTAAAACGTAGTCAACAGGGACACTAGAAGAATTAGAAAATTTAGAAAAACTTGCGGCTAGATTAGCACAAAAGCGAATATCTTGTTCAGTTAAGATATAGGATGGGTGAGGAACTTTAAAAACAACATGAGAACCCGGTGCATCCTTAACATGAAACCACCAATCATAACTTTGGGCAAGTTTATGCGTGATATATTCATTTTGGATATTATTTTTCCCTACTAGTATTTCATTTTTATTTAAAATATATTTAGTAATGTTTATCTTTTTATTTTTTGGTTTAGATTGATTTTTGTCTTTAAGATATTTATTTTTTATTAATTCCATTTTAATTTCTTCAAGATCTATATTGTTGGCAAAATCAATTTGACTAGATATTTCATCTAAATATTTCAGTTCATTATTCGCAATTTTCAATTGCAAGTCAATCATAACAAGGGCATTTTTGGCTTTTTTAGCCTTTGTGAAAAGTTTTTTTAAATTGGTACTTGGGTCAAGCATAGGATCTAATTGAATTTCAAGTGGTTGATTATGAAAAAAATCATCGACAATAATTGTATGCATTCCTTTTTGAACTTTATAAAGATTAGCCTGTAATAAAATACCAATCTCATTCAATTTTAAATTTTCATTTGCAACAGTTAAATCGCTTTGTAAATGATCAATTTTACTTTGTAAATGAATGATTTTATTTTTTATTATTTTTTTTAAGGCTTTGGCTTTATCATTATAAATTATCTTATAATCTTTATAATAGACTTCAAGCATCATACTTATAGAATCAAATCCATCTTGAATGACTGGATAGTGAAAAAGAGGTAAAACATAAAAATCATATTTTTTGTCAATTTGATAGATTGCAAATTTTAAAGGATTTTGCAAATAACTCTTAATACTTTGATGTGAATTTTGAATTGCATCTTTTGCAATTTTAGATACTCCTTGTAATAGTTCTAGATCATATTGGTCAGATTCATCAAGTAAAAAAGGATGAATAGTAGCATTAGATGGTGGATAAGAGTAGGAGACCTTTGGAAGAATGAATCTTTTGCAATCTTCTGATGGAGGAAGTTTTCGAATAGCATCAATAATTATTTTTTGTGAATTTACTAAAATAATATTGCTATTTCTTCCCATCAATTCAAAAATTAAAAGATAAGTAACGTTATCACCAAGTTCGTTTGTACAACGAATATGAAAAACGATAATTCGATCATTATCAATTTGTTCAATTTTACTAATTATACCTCTTTCTAAATATTTGCGTAAAACCATACAAAAATTTTTAGGAGACTCAAATGATGATATTTTTTGGGTAGTTAAATAAATTCTAGGCATATCTAAAGAAGAAGATATAAAAAGTTGATAATTTTTAATTTGTTTATCAGTTTGATCTTTAGATCTAATTTGTAGACATAAATCTAAAGCATTTGGTTCAATGATTTTGTTGATTTTACCACCAACTAATTTTTCGCTTAATTCAGATGTTAAAAAATGAATAAGAATACCATCGTAGGGCATATTGTTTAACCTTCTTTTTATAAATTTATACTTTATTATACAACAAAAAATTAAAAATAACAAAACTATTGAAAAAAAAAACAAATAGTGGTAAAATAAACCAAATAGATATCATTTTGAGGTTAACATATGAAGCTTAATGAAAAAGGATTATTAATTGTTATTTCGGGGCCATCTGGAGTTGGGAAAGGAACGATTCGTAAAGCTTTGTTTCAAAGAACGGGTCATAATTTAGATTTTTCGGTTTCAATGACAACTAGAATGCCAAGAGAAGGAGAAATTGATGGTAAAGACTATTTCTTTGTAACTAAGGAAGAATTTGAACAAGAAATAAAAAATGATAATTTATTAGAACATGCTAAATTTGTCAATAACTATTATGGAACTCCTAAAAACAAAGTATTAGAAAAGTTAGAAGAAGGAAAAGAAGTAGTATTAGAAATAGAGGTTCAAGGGGCTCTACAAGTGAAGGCAAAAATGTCAGATGCCGTATTTATTTTTATTGCCCCACCATCTTGGAAGGCTTTAGAGCACCGATTAACGAATAGAGGAACAGAAACGAGTGATATTATCATTGAGCGATTAACTAAGGCCAAGAATGAAATAATGCTTGCTTCATCTTATGATTATATTGTTATCAATGATGAAGTAGAAAATGCAGTTGATAAAATAATTGCAATTATTAGAGCAGAACATGCGAAGTGTGAAAGAGCACTAGAAGGATATTATAAATTAATGGAGGAATAAGTATGAGTCAAATGGAAAATATGAATCAAGAAAGAGATGGTCTTCGTTATCCATCTATTGATGAATTGACAGATAAATCTTCATCTAAATATAAATTAGTGATTGCGGCAGCCAAACGTGCTAAGGAAATTGATGCTTCTAAAAAAAGTTTTCTTGCGGAAACAAAAAATACGAAAAGTATAGGTATTGCTTTAGAAGAGATTATTGCTAATAAAGTTGAGGTGGTTGATTGATGGAAAACGCCTTAGAAATTTATCAAAAAGCAAGAAAAAAATTGAATGCATTTCATTATGCAATGTATCTTATTAGCTGGGATTCTGAAACTGAAGCTCCTGTAGGATGTTTAGAAGAAAGGTCTAAACAAATTGGTGAACTTGTTTCAATGATGTTAGAAATATCTCATTGTAAAGAATATGTTGAGGCGGTAAAAACTTTATATGATAAAAAAGAAGAGTTAACAACAGATTTAAAATTAGAAATAGTTAAAGTTTGGGAAGAATTAGAAAAAGAGTTAAAAATCCCTGAAGCAGAACTTATTGAATATGAAATGCTGTTGGCAAAAGCAAATAATATTTGGTGTGAAGCTAAACTGAATAATAATTATGCCTTATTTGCTCCTGTTTTAGCTCAAATTATCAATTGGCAAAAAAAATATATTCAATATTTAGAAACGGATACTTTAAAAGGTTATGATGTTTTGTTAAATGATTATGAAAAAGGTTTTACAAAAAAAGAATATGATGAATTTTTTGATCTTTTAAAAAAAGAATTGGTTCCATTTGTTAAAAAAATTACATCATTAAAACCTCTTGATGATTCTTTTGTGTATAAAAAATATAGTATTGATAAACAAAAAGAATTTGCTCATTATTTGATGGATGTGATGTGTTTTGATAAAAAGTTTGGTTTAACAAAAGAATCGGAACATCCTTTTACTTCTGGATATGGTACTACTGATGTGAGAGTTACTTGCCATTATTATGAAAATCTTTTAACATCAAGTATTTTTTCAATGATTCATGAATTAGGACATGCTACTTATGAAAGACAATGCGATAGCAAATATGATGATACAGCTTTAAGCGGTGGTACAACAATGGCAATGCATGAATCACAATCTCGTTTTTATGAAAATATTGTTGGTAGAAGTTATCCGTTTTGGTCTAAGCATTATCCTGTTTTACAACAGTTATTTTTTGAAAATTTACATGATGTGGAACTAGATGATTTTTACCATGCTATAAATAAAATTGAAAAGACGCTTATTAGAACGGAGGCAGATGAACTGACTTATCCTCTTCATATTATGGTTAGGTATGATATAGAAAAAGCCATAATTGAATCAAATCTTAATGTACATGCGTTACCAAAACTTTGGAATAAATTATATCAAGATTATTTAGGAATTGAAGTTCCAAATGATACAAAAGGTATTTTGCAAGATGTTCATTGGGCGGGTGGTTCATTTGGTTATTTTCCTACTTATGCTTTAGGAAGTGCTTATGCTGCTCAACTTTATCATCAAATGAAAAAAGAATTGAATATTGATGAGGCTTTTGGAGCTGATGATTTATCTAAAGTGAATGCATGGTTAAAAGAGAAAGTGCATAAATATGCAGGTTCAAAAAGTCCAAAAGAAATATTATTAATGGTAACTCATGAAGAATTTAATCCGAAATATTATCTTGAATATTTAAAAGAAAAATATTCAAAAATATATCAATTAACTAATGAATAAAATTAAGGAGGTTATTGATGGCAAAAATAGTCTTAAAAAGAAAAAAATCAGATAAGGATACATATTTAGTTCGTAATGTAAAAAGTGCATATGGTGAATTAGAATATGATGATTCTTTATTAGAGGAAGATCAAGTAGTTGAACCAATAGAAAAAACGAATGAAGAAATACAACAACAACAATTAAGAAAAGCAAGAGAAGAAGAAAAACGTCTTGCAGAAGAAAAAGCAAGAGAAGAAGAAAGACGCCTTGCAGAAGAAAAAGCAAGAGAAGAAGAAAGACGTCTTGCAGAAGAAAAAGCAAGAGAAGAAGAAAGACGTCTTGCAGAAGAAAGAGCTCAT
>FR890815.1:235366-237024 GCA_000433035.1 Staphylococcus sp. CAG:324
TCATATGGAAGAACTTCAAAGACAACAAGTAAGTGCAGCTGAAGTGAAAGAGATTGTATCTGATGAGACTGCAAGCATTTTAATTGAAAAAGAAGTTGATGAAGAAAAAATTTTTGGTAACAAAAAAGGAATCATCAATATTGATACAATATCACGTAATTTTGAAGCTGGTGATATAGTTACAATAAATAGTTTAAAAGATAAAAAATTGATTGATAAAAATGTTTGCTTTGTTAAAGTTCTTGCAAGGGGAATTATTGATAAACCATTGATTGTTAAGGCACAAGATTTTTCTTTAGATGCTGCTAAAATGATTCAACTTACTGGTGGTAAGGTAGTATTGTTGAATAAAAAGAAATATTAAAATTAGAAACCTTCTATATTTTATAGGGGGTTTCTTTTAAACTGAATAATTTTTATTGGTATATGATTTAAATTTTTTGTAATAATAATATTGCAAAATATAAATATGTGAGTATCTAACTTGACTTTGAAGGCTAAAATGAGTATAATAATAGAGGTTATGTTTTGACTATTGTCAAGACTATATTTTTTGAAGTATTGAAACACGTGGAAATGTGGAATATACATCAAATAACTAATAAATGAAAGGAGAAAAAAGATGCCTACAATTAATCAATTAGTGCGTAATTCACGTGAAGATAAGGTTAGAAAATCAAAATCACCACATCTTGGAATTGGTTTTAATTCTTTAAAGAAAGTTGCAACAACTATTAATTGTCCTCAAAAGAAAGGTGTTTGTACTCGTGTTACAACAATGACACCAAAAAAACCAAATTCTGCTATTCGTAAGATGGCTCGTGTTCGTTTAAGTAATGGTATTGAAGTAACTGCTTATATTCCAGGTATTGGTCATAAGTTGCAAGAACACAATACTGTATTAATTCGTGGAGGTCGTGTTAAAGACTTGCCAGGTGTTCGTTATCATATAATTCGTGGAACACTTGATACTACAGGTGTTGAAAGCCGCAAACAAGCTCGTTCTAAGTATGGCGCAAAACGTCCAAAAGCTGGAAAAAAATAAGATAAAATAAATTTATAAATGTAGAAAGGAGGAACCTTCATGCCTCGTAAAGGACATGTTGCTCAAAGAAAAGTATTACCAGATCCAATATATAATTCAACTCTTGTTACAAGACTAATCAATAGTGTAATGTTGGATGGTAAAAAGGGTGTGGCACAACAAATCATTTATGGTGCTTTTGATCGTGTATCTAAAGCTACAGGTCGTGACCCACTAGAAGTATATAAACAAGCATTAGAAAATATTATGCCACAATTAGAGGTTAGATCACGCCGTGTAGGTGGTGCTAACTATCAAGTACCAGTTGAAGTTAGAGAAGCAAGACGCTATACTCTAGGTTTAAGATGGTTGACAAACTATGCTCGTCTTCGCAATGAAAAAACAATGGAAGAAAGATTAGCAAAAGAAATAATGGATGCCGCTAATGGTGTAGGTGGTGCTGTTAAAAAACGTGAAGATACTCATCGTATGGCTGAAGCAAATAAAGCATTTGCTCATTATCAATGGTAATAGGAGATTAAAATAAAATGGCTCGTGAATATTCATTACTCAATACACGTAATATTGGTATAATGGCTCACATAGATGCTGGTAAAACCACATTTACCGAAAG
>FR890815.1:237056-388877 GCA_000433035.1 Staphylococcus sp. CAG:324
TACCGAAAGAGTGTTATATCATACAGGAAAAATCCACAAAATTGGTGAAACCCATGATGGTGCTGCACAAATGGACTGGATGGAACAAGAACAAGAAAGAGGAATTACAATTACCTCAGCGGCAACTACTGCTTTTTGGAAAGGACATCGAATCAATGTCATAGATACTCCAGGGCATGTTGATTTTACAGTTGAGGTAAGTCGTTCACTTAGAGTACTTGATGGTGCTGTTACAGTTCTTGATGCTCAAGCAGGAGTTGAACCTCAAACCGAAACAGTTTGGCGTCAAGCAACGGATTATTTAGTACCAAGAATTGTTTTTATCAATAAGATGGATAAGACTGGTGCAGATTTCAAATATAGTTGCCAATCATTAGATCATCGTCTTGGTGCCAATGCTCATCCAATTCAATATCCAATTGGTGCGGAAAATAATTTTAAGGGTATTATTGACCTTATAACGATGAAAGCCTTTATTTATAATGAGGGTAGTGTTGATGAAGATGGTCAAGAGATTGCAATACCTGCAGAATTGCAAGATGAAGCAGAATTTTATCGTGATGAATTAATAAATGCGGTAGCAGAATTTGATGATGAATTAATGATGAATTATCTTGAAGGTGAAGAAGTAACAGCAGAGATGTTGAAGGCTGCTATTCGTAAAGGTACGCTTTCAGTAAAATTTTTCCCCATTCTTTGTGGAACAGCCTTTAAAAATAAGGGTGTAAAAAAAGTTTTAGATGCTGTTATTGATTATCTTCCATCACCAATTGAAGTTGCTCAAATTAAAGGACATGATGAAGATGGTAACGAAGTTATCGTGAATTCAGATGATGATGCTCCATTTTCAGCATTAGCATTTAAAGTTATGACTGACCCTTATGTTGGGAAACTTACTTTCTTTAGAGTGTATTCGGGTCATCTAGAATCAGGTTCATATGTGCTTAATTCTACGAAGGATAAACGTGAAAGAATTGGTCGTATTCTTTTAATGCATGCCAATAATCGTACGGAAATTAAAGAAGTCTTTTCGGGAGATATTGCAGCAGCAGTTGGTTTAAAAGATACAACAACAGGTGATACAATGTGTGATGTAAATTATCCTGTTATTTTGGAAAAAATGGTTTTCCCAGAACCTGTAATATCGGTTGCGATAGAACCTAAAACGAAAGGCGATCAAGATAAGATGTCTGTTGCACTTTCAAAACTCGCTGAAGAAGATCCAACCTTTAGAACTTATACTGATGCTGAAACGGGTCAAACAATTATTTCTGGTATGGGAGAATTACATTTAGATATCATTGTTGATAGAATGAGAAGAGAATTCCATGTTGAATGTAATGTAGGACAACCTCAAGTATCATATCGTGAAACAATTAAAAAGAGTGCTGAAATTGAAGGTAAATTTGTTCGTCAATCTGGTGGTCGTGGACAATATGGTCATTGCGTAGTCGTATTTGAGCCAAACCCTGGTAAAGGATATGAATTTGTAGATGAAATTGTAGGTGGTGTTATTCCTCGTGAATATATCCCAGCTGTTAATAAGGGAATTGAAAATTCACTTGCTAATGGTAACCTTGCGGGATTCCCAACCATTGATATCAAAGCAAGATTAGTTTTTGGTTCATATCATGATGTTGACTCTAGTCAAATTGCCTTTGAAGTGGCAGGTGGAATGGCTTTTAAAGCATCTGCAGATAAATGCCAACCCGTTTTATTAGAGCCGATAGAATCAGTGGAAGTAATTGTTCCAGATGAATATGTTGGTACTGTAATTGGTGATTTATCAACTCGTCGTGGACGTATTGATGGACAAGAAGCAAGAGGAAAAACGCAATCTATTAAAGCATTTGTACCACTTGCTGAAATGTTTGGTTATGCAACCGCTCTTCGTTCAAATACGCAAGGTCGTGGAAACTATACGATGCAATTTGATCACTATGAAGAGTGTCCTAAAAATGTTGCAGAAGCAGTTGTAAAAAAACGTAGTGCTCAATAATAAAAACTTACGTTTTACTTGCAAAAAAAAAGAATTTATAATAAAATATTAATGAAATTAAAAATAAAAAGGAGATTTTTATAATGGCAAAGGAAAAATTTGTACGTTCAAAACCCCATGTAAACATTGGTACGATTGGACATGTTGACCATGGAAAAACAACTTTAACATCTGCTATTACTACTGTATTAGCAGAAAAAGGATTATCTCAAAAAATGGCTTATGACCAAATTGATGGAGCACCTGAGGAAAAAGCTCGTGGTATAACCATCAATACTTGTCACGTAGAATATGAAACAGAAAAACGTCACTATGCACACGTTGACTGTCCAGGACATGCTGACTATGTAAAAAATATGATTACAGGTGCAGCACAAATGGATGGAGCAATCTTAGTTATTGCCGCAACTGATGGACCTATGGCTCAAACTCGTGAACATATTCTATTAAGCCGTCAAGTAGGTGTTCCTAAATTAATCGTATTTTTAAATAAATGTGATATGGTTGATGATGAAGAATTACTTGAACTTGTTGAAATGGAAGTTCGTGAATTATTAAATGAATACGGATTCCCTGGTGATGATACTCCAATTATTCGTGGTTCAGCTTTAAAAGCACTTGAAGGAGATCCAAAGGCTAAAGAAGCTATCGTAGAATTAATGAATACAGTTGATGAATATATTCCAGATCCAGTTCGTGAAACTGATAAACCTTTCTTAATGCCAGTAGAAGATGTATTCTCTATTACTGGTCGTGGAACTGTTGCTACAGGACGTGTTGAACGTGGAACAGTTAAAGTTGGTGATACAGTAGAAATCGTAGGTATCAAAGATACTCGTTCAGCAGTTATTACTGGTGTTGAAATGTTTAGAAAGTTATTAGACCAAGCAGAAGCTGGTGACAATATCGGTGTATTACTTCGTGGTATAGCTCGTGAAGATATTGTTCGTGGTCAAGTACTTGCAAAACCAAAATCAGTTACACCACATTCTGAATTTAAAGCAGAAGTTTATGTATTAACTAAAGAAGAAGGTGGACGTCATACAGCATTCTTCTCTAATTATCGTCCTCAATTCTACTTTAGAACAACTGATGTTACTGGTGTTATTGAATTACCAGAAGGAACTGAAATGGTAATGCCTGGTGATAATACTCAAATGACAGTTAAATTAATTCACCCAATTGCAGTTGAAAAAGGAACTAAATTCTCTATTCGTGAGGGTGGAAGAACAGTTGGTGCTGGTTCAGTTTCTGAATTAGAAAACTAATGATTTTATTTGAATGAAAATAGTCTCTATGAAAAATAGAGACTTTTTTGTTTTTTAATTTTCATCAATCTATATAAATTGTTAATTTTAATTGTATAATTTATATAAATAAGTATATTTTGAATTTAGAAAAGACAAAAAAAAACAAAATTCGATATATAAATGATGTATAATTTTTTTGAAGAATTATATGATAAAATAAATTTGATAAAAATAATAAACTATAATTTATTTTAATAATCGATGAAAAGTAAAGATGTATATATGCTAAATCTAACAAATATCATATTTAAATATTATAAAATTCTTTTGGTTTAGACTTGTCATTTTAAAAATTTATAAAATATATTAATTTTAGGAGGTAAATTATATAATGACAAAAAAAAGTATAAGTTTAATAGTAATTTTTGCTTTCTTTTTTAGCATATGCGGTTGTAATAAACAAAATAAAATAAATTATAATTTAAGTTATAATCAAAATGAGGCATTTGGTTACAAAAAACTAGAAAAAGGTACACAACTTTATAGTAATGGTTTAATAAAATCATTAGAAGAATTAAAAAAGGAATGTACCGAATGGAACAATGATGCTTATAATGAAAGTTCGGATGGGTATTCTAGTGATTTGAATCAAAAACTAAGAGATTATGATGAGAACTATTTTAAAGAAAATGCTCTCATTATAGTTACATATGAAACGGCCAATTATCTTAAAACAAAACTTAAACACATTATTGTTGATGGATCTACCTTAATCGTAAATATCAAACAAACAACTAAAATAGGAAATTATAGTACGGAGGCCTATTTTTGGTCAATGTTAATTGAGATTAAAAAGAATGACATAATCAATGTCGATGAACTAAAGGTTAATTGTAGTAAAAGGTGATAAATATGAAGAAAAGAATTTTAACTATAGTATTATTTTTATCCTTTTTAATTGTTTTCAATTTAAACACTATAAAACTATTTGCATATGAAGATTCTAGCAATTTAAGTATGAATCAAGTATATTTATCAAATTTATCTCAAAGTATTAAAATATACTCTCAAATTATACTTGAATTTCAAGTTAGAACAGATTTTCATAATAATAAAGAATATATGATTTATAATGAAAATTATGCTGGAGCATATATAGATGATACTGGAATGTTAAATATAGCAGTGGTAAATAATAATAATTCAGTTAATTATATGTCAAGTGATTATAGTCAAGTTATTTATCAAGAGTTTACCTATTCGTACAATTTTCTTCAAAAAGTATTAAATTCAATTGAAGATATTATGCTAGAAAGTAGTGTTTATATTGTAGGTATTGATGATGAATTAAATCATGTTTTTGTTGAATTAAATGATGAAACAGATGTAGAGGTTGTTATTCAACATCTACAAAATGAAGAGTTGTATGAACCTAATGCATTATATTTTGAAGTAGATTCTGATGGCGGATTGTCGGAAACATCAAATATAACTTATGGTGGTGAATCAATTTTTCATAGATATACAACGGGAATTATATCTAGAGGTACATTTGCTGTTAACGCTGTTTGTAAGGATACAGGTAGAATTGGAGTGCTAACTAATGCACATGTAGCACCATATGATATGACAATGAGTTATGGTGGATATTGGGATGAATCAATAAGTAGTTTTACTGATGAAATCTTCTTAGGGACGGCTTCAAAATCGAGACAACAAAATACAATTGATGCTGCATTTATTCCTTATGCAGATCAGAGTAAATGGGAAATTACTCCATATGCAAAATATAATAATATCATTTATGATGATGTATGGTTAGGTAATGATAATCAAATTATTAAAGGACAACCCATAATGAGAATAGGTCAAACTACTGGTGTTACTAGTGGTAAAATTAGAAGTACTAATACATCAGCCAAAATCAATGGTAAGAAATTAACTAATTTATTTAGATTTACTAATCCGCCAGAAAAAGGAGATAGTGGTGGACCAATATACTATACAGATGGTGATAAACTTTATTTAATTGGACTAAATTTTGGTGTTGGAAATAATATTTTTAATAAGCATCTCGGATATGCATGTAGAATATCTAATGTTATGAGTGATTTGAATGTTACTCCGATTACCAATGATAGTTTTAATACAACAATATTAGAGGATGGAACAATTCAATTGGATGGATTAAATTTTGATGTTTCTGAAGAATTTGTAATTCCTTCATCATTAAAAGGTAAAATTGTAAGCAAGATTGGAGAAAATGCATTTTCTAATAATGATGGAATAACTCAAATAATAGTTCCTCCTACTATTACATCGATTTCTGATGAGGCTTTTAAAAATTGTCTTAATTTAAAAGAGATAATAATTCAAAAAGAAACAGATATTACCAATGTAGGAACAGATGTTTTTAGTGGATGCAGTTCTTTAGAAAAAATAGTTGTTCCTACATCTAAAATTTTTAGATATAAAGAAGATACCAATTGGTCAGAATATTCAAATTTAATTAAATATGTTGAAAGCCCATCTAATTATGATTTTCATTGCAGAACGCCTCGAAAAGAGTTAACTTTTGATATCTCTCAAGGTGAAACGATTTTATATATGTTAAATATTGAATGTCCTATTCAATATATGATAGATGTAGAAGCCTCATCTAAATTAATTATGAATATATATGATGAAAATATGGATTTAATTGCAAATGGATTAACTATTGAATCAGGAGGTAAACATATTGTTTTTAGTTGTCCTTCTTTACAAATAGGAAAAGCCTATATTGAAATATATATGGAAAATAACCTAAATTTTGGAGATATAACGATTCAAATGTATCCACATACATCAACAAATAATTATATCAAAACAGGAAATAAAGTTAATGTTTTAACCCATTTACATGAAAATAAAAATGAGTTTTTGATTACAGCATCAGCTGGCGACTTACTTTGGTTAAAAGTAGAAGGATTAGTCAATAATAATTTAGTTAATTCACAAAGTAGCATTTCTATTAAAGATTTTAATGGAAATGTTATCGAAAAATGTAGTTTAAGTGAGTATTTTCATAGTGCAGAAAGTGTTAGTGATTCTAATAATATAATGTTTTATGCAAGCAATAATGAAACTTATAAAATTTATTTAGAAGTTGCTGATTTAGATTATTATGAATTAACACTAACTGTTTTACAAGTGACAGATTTTACATGCTTTAATATGAATAATGAAGATAGATATTTTGATGAAATAAGTATGCCTTTAGGTGATTTTGCATATGTTTATAATTTTGAAAGGATTGGAACATATAATATCATATTAGAATATTTAGGGAATCAAACAAATGATATGTTGTTTGTTTTGTTTGAAACAAATGATTCTAATGAGTATACTTATAAAAATTCATTTGCAATAAATAGTTCATCAAATTTTATTGACCTAACTGAAACTTTAACAAGTAGCAAGAAAATATTATTATGTGTATTTGATAGTATAGGAATGGGAAACTTAAATATTAGTATTTCTAAACAAATTGATAGTAAAAAATTTACTATTTATACTGATTCTTCTAGTGTAAAAGAACCTATTGTAATAACACAAGGATTTACTCAGATATGTTATTTAGGATCAGATGCACCTAACACATCTTCAAGATATAAATATTATAATTGGTATTCAGTAAATACCAATGTAGCTATTGTTAGTAATTATGGAACGATAACGGCAGTTGGTATAGGCGAGACAACGATTCAATGTGTATATAAAGAAGATCCTTCAATTATAGCTACATTAGATATAAAGGTCGTTGAAGATACAAGTACAATAAAAGTTAGATTAAAATATGGATTTGATATTCGAGAAGATGGTACAATTAGCGGAACAGAAGTTACTAGTGGTTTAGGTAATGTAATTGAGGTAGCACAATTTCCAGATGTAACGATACATAAAGGTTATACTAGACTTATTTGTTTAGGTGATGATAGCCCAAATTCGAGTATTCAAGCATTTACATGGATTGCATATCAAGAAGAAGGAGATAACGGCATGGTTACTGTAAGTTCATTTGGCACCATTCAAGGTACTGTTTCTGGTTGGGTTACAGTCAAGGGAGTATATAAATATAATAGTAACTATGAAGTCTATATTAGAATCTATGTAGAGTAGAAATATCAAAATTAAAGGATTAGTAAATTGTGAAAATACTAATCCTTTTTATATTGATTTTTTAATCATTTTATTAGTAGAATATATTACTAAAAAATATAAAATATACCAAATTTAATTAAATATTTTAATATTTTTTAAAAATCAAAAAAAGTAAAAAAATGCAATGTAAGCGATTTCTTTATTATATTATTTTATTAAATAAATATTATAGTATATACTATTATCATCATTTAAAAAATGATAATATGTATGGACAAGGAGGATTACAGTGAAAAGAAGAGTTATGTTATTTTTTTTAAGTTTTGGAATAGTTATGACGTTAACTTCATGTTTTATGGCAACCGAAATCGTAAGTGTCAACTTAGCGTCAACGGATGTTTCAAAAGTATTTGAAGTAAATGAATCATTTGATATTAATAGTCTTCAATTAGAAGTAACTTATAGTGATGGCAAAGTATTTGATGTTAGTGTAGATGAATCAATGATAACAGATTTTGATTTAACAACAATCGGAACTAAAAATGCAATAATTAACTATAAAGATTTTGTACTCACCTATACGTATCAAGTAGTAGAAAGTAAATATCTAATTGTAAAATTTAATACAGATGAAGAATTACCTAAAATTGAGGATCAACTTGTTTGTTATGGTGATGTAGTAACAAAACCAAATGATCCAAAAAAAGAGGGGTTTACATTTTTAGGGTGGTTTTTAGATGATATCATTTATGATTTTAATAGTAATGTTACTACAAATTTAAATCTTGTGGCAAAATTTAGAAAAATCTTAAATGTTTATCAAACAGAGGTAGTATGCAAATTAGATGAATTTGTTAATCAAATTGACGCAAGATTATATCCTGAGGACGGATTTTTAGAAATTCTTACAATTATTGAAGAAGGAAAAAATGTAGTTTCAAAAGCTACTACCAATGAAGAAGTAGATGATGTTTACAATCAAGTCATTGAGCAGGCAAAGGCAGTAAAAAATTTTTGTAATTTGTTCTTAGATATCTTTGCAACTTATCATATGGATGATTATTATAGTGAAGAATGGGAAAAAATGATTGCCATTAAAAATCTGACGGTTGAGACTTTGAATACTTATAAAGGTGGTGCACCATTACCTGTAGCAACCTATTTCAATGCTGTTGATGATTTAACAAAGGTTGTGACTAAAGAACAAGATCATGAATTAGCAGCCTATTTAAAAACAACTAAAATAATGGAGTTAAACAAGTATTTTACAGCCATAAATATAGAATATTATACAGATGATGCTTTGACATTCATGTATAATATTTTGGAAGAAGGAATAAATACGATAAATTTAGCTTTGAGTAGAAAAGATGTTGTGAATGCCTATTTAGAGATTATAGAACAATTCAATGCTGTTGATAAATGTCCTAAATATAGTGATATTTTAGAACTTTTAGCATATATTGATGTTTTGGATTTGAATAATTATTATGCAGCACAACAAGAAGAGTTGAAGGATATTTATTTTGAATATGCTAATAGTTTAAGAAACATGTCATCAGAAGAAGATGTTAGTATGCTACTAGAAGAAGCAAAACAGAAAATGGACGAAGTTATAACAATACAAGAGGATAAAGTTATAGCGGATGCTCTTCTTAAGAAATGTTTAGAAGATTTTAGTCTTTTTTACGAAACTCTTCTTGCAACTTATGAAGAACAAATCAATGCTTTAGAGATGGCAGAATATGCGCTTGAAGAAATTGAGATGACGTATCAAAATTATGTTAATGAAATAAGTATGGCTTTAGGTTCTGCTGCTATTCAAGCAACTTATGATGAGGCAGTAGCAAATCTTGAGGAAAATATTTTAATGATTATTGAAATGTATAGTTGGTAATGGGAGGAAGAAAGATGAAAATGAAAAAAATAATTAGTTTATCCATTGCAACATGTATTTTGTTTTTATCAATTTTTGGTTTATCTTCATGTGGAGATAGTAAAGGTAGTTCTCCAAAAATTGAAAATACAAGACCTACTTTTTCACAGATTTCTAATTTTAATTTAAATCAGTTAAAAAAATATGAAAATAATTTATATCAATCTCATCTTTTTGAAGCTGATGATGAAGTATGGGTGATTGTTGAATTAGAGGGGAAATCTTTAACAGAAGAATATCATGCTTGCAATTTTATGGGCTCATTAGCCGAATTTGCTTTAACTAAAGATGGTGAAAATACCATTCATAGATTACTTACTATTCAAAGTAGAGTAAAAGAATTATTGGATGAAAATGAAATTGCCTATGAATTTAAACATTCCTATACGACATTGTTAAATGGATTAGGTATAAAAGTTAAATATAAAGATATTCAAAAAATATCATCACTTGCAAAAGTAAAAGAAGTAGCAATTTCAGAATTATATAATATGCCACAAGAGGAATCATCATATGATGTTGCTTTAAAAGAAACCGGCATTCTTGCTACAAATAGTAATTATAAGGGTGAAGGAATGATAGTGGCTATTCTTGATACTGGTTTAGATACTAGTCATCAGGCTTTTCAAAAACAATTAACAGATGTTGCATTGACATATCAAAATATTGAAAGTATTAGTGAATTCTTATATCCTAATGTTGCCAATGGTGGTAACTATTATCAAGCTGAACAATTCTATAAGAGTTCAAAAATTCCTTATGGATTTGATTATGCTGATATGGATGAATTTGTTGATCCCGATTATATGGCAGTTAACTACTATGGTCATGGTGCACATGGTACCCACGTTGCAGGAATCATTGCTGGTGATGATGATCAAATCACTGGTGTTGCACCAAATGCCCAATTGGCAATTATGAAAGTTTTTTCAGATGGCACACCGGGAGCATATACAACTGATATCATAGCGGCTTTAGGAGATTGTGCTCTTCTTGGAGTAGACGCAATCAATATGTCACTTGGTTCTGCTAATGGTTTTACATCAGAAGGCGATGGAGGAGAATTTATTGATGAAGTCTATGATTTATTAGGTTCCGTAGGTATTAGCGTTTGTGTGGCAGTTGGTAATGATGGTGAAGCAGGAGATGGTACTATCTATGGTAATGGTTTAAGTTCTAATCCTGATAATGGTTTGGTAGGTTCACCTTCTTCATATGATGCATCATTTGGAGTTGCTTCATCTAATGCAACTTTAAAGAATTATTTTGTATCTGGTAATACGAATATGACCTTTAATTCAGCTGCGTTTGCGGCAACCTCAGAATCATATCCTTTTTATGAATATTTACCATTTGAAGAGGGAAATAAAACATTATCTTTACCATATGTTGTCATTCCAAATTATGGTGATTTAGAAGATTATGAAGGGTTAGATGTAGAAGGTAAAATTGCGGTTGTATCAAGAGGTTCAACGTCATTTGAATATAAGTCACTAGTTGCAGCATATTATGGAGCTGTTGCTTGTGTCATTTATAATAATCAACCAGGTGAAATTATAGCATCTATTGAAGGAGAATTATATATTCCAACATGTACAGTAACAGTAGATTCTGGATCTGTTTTAACAAAGGTTAAGGAAGGAATTATTCATTTTAATATGGATAACAAAATTTATGAAATGTCTAGTTTTTCTTCAATTGGTCCTCTTCCTAATCTCGAGTTAAAACCAGAAATTACTGCTCCAGGTGGAAACATTTATTCTTCAGTTCCTACTATTACTCAAGATGAAAATGGTAATGAAATGTCATATGCATATTATAGTGGTACATCAATGGCAACACCTAATTTAGCAGGGGCAGCCTTACTTGTAAGACAGGCATTAAAGGAAAATTATCCACAAATGACTGAAACTGAACTTCAAGCAAGGGTATATCAAGTTTTAATGTCTACTGCAAGTATTATCAAAGATGAAAATGGTGTTCCCGCAACCCCACGTAAGCAAGGAGCAGGTTTAGTTAATATTGATGCCGCCTTAAATAGTAGTGTTTATTTAAGTGTTACTGGTACGGATAGAACCAAATTGGAGTTAGGTGATGATCCAAGTCGTGATGGTATTTATTATATGACTTTCAATGTTGTCAATACTGGTTCAACAGATGTATCATATAATTTAGATAGCATTGTAATGACAGATAGCATAGATTATAATGGTCGCATTTTAGAAAAAGCTTATTTACTTGAAGCAAGTCAAAGAGATTATATAGTTGAAAATGGAACGTATGAAGATGGAATATTAACAGTTGAGGCAAATTCAGTCGCAAAAGTTAAAGTAAGTATTTTCTTAACTGATGAAGATAAAACGTATTTAGATAGCACTTTTGCAAATGGAATGTATGTAGAAGGGTATATTACTTTAGATTCGATTGATTCTAATATTGATCTTTCTATCCCATGGTTAGCATTTTATGGTGATTGGGATGATGCTCCTATTTTTGATGCAACATATTATGATGATACGTATGAAATATATCCTACCATCCCATTAGGATTATATATTTCAGGAATGATGGGGTATCCATTTCCACTTGGTAGTTATGAGTTATTTATCTTACCAGACGGATATGAGGCACCGCTTGCATCAGCAGATAAAATAGCTTTAAATTATGAGGGGAATAATGTATTGTATTCTGTTTCTATTGGTCTTTTAAGAAGTGTGAAAGAATTAAGATATGAAATTGTTGATAAATATACACGTCAATCATATTTTAATGGTTATGCTACAAATGTAGGTAAAACATATCTAAATGATAGTGGTGCACTTGTTCCTACACAACATGAGTTACAAATTGAAATTCCTCAATTTCTAGTTGGTAGTAATCAAGAATTAGAAATTGTCATTACTGGAGTTCTAGATACAATTGATCAAAAAGAAGAATCTTTAGTTATTCCACTTACTCTAGATTATGAGGCACCAACTTTATTAGATTCTAAAGTCTATGAAAAAGAGGGTAGAACTTATCTTGAATTTGAAGCATATGATAATCATTATTTATCCTATTTTGGTTTGCTTACAGAATCAGAGGCTTATCCTGATGAATTTGAATTAATTTGTGATAATGCATTTCCAATTTATGATGAGGTTCGCGGGGGAAATACTGTTGTTACTGTTGATATTACTGATTATAAGGACAAGATTTATAATCATAAATTAGCTCTTGCGATTGGTGATTATGCCTTAAATGAAAGTGGTTATTTAATTGAAGCATATGAAGAATTTATAACTGGTTCTACTTCCACTCAAGATTTAAATAAAACTAGTTATGAAGAGACTAAAACAGATCAAGTTGTAACAACGCTTAATATAAACTATATGAACGCAACACCTAATCAAGCAACTACTGCAGAGGGTATTGAGAACACAGGGGAAGAGTTTGTTATTGTTGATGAAACATTATATTATTATAATGGTACAGGAGGAGAGGTTGTTATACCTGATGGTATCAAAGTAATTGCTAATGATGTATTTAGAAAAGATAACAATATAACAAAAATTGTATTCCCAGAAGGAGTAACTACCATTGGTTCTGGTGTTGCTAGAGCTGCTATGTCATTAAAGGAAGTAATTTTCCCTACAACGCTTGAAACAATTGGTGAAGAAGCGTTTGCCTTATGTTTTAGTTTAGAAAAAGCAGATCTTGCTACAACAAGTTTAAGTTCAGTTGGTTTTATGACTTTTTCATATTGTATATCTTTGAAAGAAGTGACTTTGCCATTCACACCAAATGATGCTGATGGCAATATGACATACTTGCAAATGGGATATGAAGCCTTTACGCACTTACATTCATTGGAAAAATTAACAGTTTATTCAAATATTGCATATATGGCCAATGCATTTTATGATGTTCCTGCTTTAAAAGAAGCCAATTTTTATGGTTATCTTGGCAATGTAAATGAATTTACGCTATCTGCTGCTAAAGAATTGACTATACTTAATTTCTATGGTGATATTGGACAATTTGGTGAAACAACCATTGAAGATTGGGGCTTTATGGTGATGAGAGAAGATTCCGCAACTTGTGCTGATTTACCAAAATTAAAAGAAGTTCATTTTTATGGCAATGTTGATACTATTGGAGGTTTTGCCTTTAGTATGTGTCCACTATTAGAAAGCGTCGTATTTCATAAAAATTTAAATAAAATTGAAGCATACGTTTCAGCAGATTCGACAAAATTACTTAAATATACTGCTTCTGATGATAATGAATATTTAGTAAATGGTGAATGTGGAGTAATGTACAATAAGGAAATGACAAAATTATTTACTCCATCTTGTTGGGACTATGATGGTGAGTATGTTTTACCAGAAACGATTACAGAGCTTAATGAATCAGCATTTGGTCAAGCAGAAACAGCAATTCGTTCGGTTGTTATTGTTAGTTTAATAACCGAAGAAGGTGTGCAAACCACTGCTAATAAATCGTATGGTACATGCAAATTAGAAAAACCATTGCTCAAAAAAATTACTTTACATGATCAAATTACAGAGTTTCCAATTGCGATGATGTTTGGCTTAACTAATGCACAATTAGAGTATAGTGGTACTATTACCAATATTGGTCGCCGTGCTTTAAATCATACAGATGTTCGTGAACTTGTCTTTACTGAAGATTTGTTAACAGTGGGTGCATATGCTTTTAGTAGTTGTGATAAACTAACAAAAATTGTTTTACCAGATAATGTAGAATTTTTAAGTGAAGAAGGTGGGGTAAGTGAAGATGCCTTTAGTAATATGTTTACCGGTTGTACATCGCTTGTCGAATTTAGAATTCCATCAACCATTACTACCCTTTACTATGGAGTTTTTGAGGGATGTACATCGCTTGAAACAATTGATTTAAATAATGTTACGCGAATTTCTCAAGGAAGAAATAGTTTTAAAGATTGCACATCTCTTAAAAATATGATAGGAATTGAAAAAGTTGAGTATATTGGTGAAGGATCATTCAATAATTGTACATCACTTACTACCCTTAATCTTAGTAATTGTTATGAAATTGGTGAAGATGCTTTTAATAATTGTATATCTGTTGAAAGTCTTACTTTATCCACTTCTCTAACTACGCTTGGTAGTTTTGCTTTTGCTAATTGTACATCTTTAAAAGAAGTAGTGATACCTAATGGCGTTGAAGGAATTGATGTTGCAAGTTCATTTGTTGGCTGTACTGGTTTAGAAAATTTTGAAATTCATAATTTGGATTATGATTCATTTGATGGTATTGTATATTCAAAAGATTTGAGTGAATTGGTACTATTTCCAGCAGGTAAATTGTTAGATACATATAAAGTTTTAGAACAAACAATAAGAATTGGAGATTATGCTTTTGCTTCTAATAAATATTTAATGAATATTGATCTTACAAATGTAGAAGAAATTGGGAATAATAGTTTTGAAAAAGCGAATGTTATAGCAGTAAAAGCAGTTAATTTAAAATATGTATATCCGCAAGCTTTTAAGGATGCTACTAATCTAGTTAAGATAGATTTAAATATGATTGAAGAATTAGGGTTTAAAGCTTTTGCTAATACAGGATTAGAAGAAGTAATAATGCCAAATCATTTAACGTATATTGAAGAACAAGTATTTGCTAATTGTGATCATTTAAGAAGAGTTGTTATTAGCAATGATTGTTGTAATTTTGACTATTCAAATATTTTCTATCAAAGTTATCATATTGAAGAAATTGTTGTAGAGGATCTTAATAAATATTATTTATATGAAAATGGAGTATTGTATAATTCCACTAAGACGGTTCTTTATGCCTATAATGATAAATCAAGTTCTGAATTTGTTATTCCGGAAGGGGTAGAAAAGATAGCACTCAATACCTTCTATCAAAATACTACTTTAGAAAAAGTTGTTTTACCATCCACATTAAAGGCCATTGGTGACAAAGCATTCTATGGCTGTACATCATTAAAAACATTCGTTTTCTTAAGTGATACAGCACCTGCTCTTGAAGGTTTATATCAAGAAGGAATGCTATATCCATATGCTAATTTTGTTGATTACATTGAATTAGTTCCAGAAAATGGTTTAGAAGTTACCATCTATTATAATGGTGATGAAAGTTATCAAACAATCATTTGGCAAAGTTATTTCAAAAATTATGAGGTTATAGAGTAAAAGTTTAAAAAATAATCATATATTTAAATAAAATAAAAAACTTGGGTTTTATTAAAACATAGAACCCAAGTTTTAATTTTTATCATTTCATATATCCTTTTTTATATATCTATATATAAAAAATACATTTAACAAATAATAGAATAAATAGTATGATAATATAGTGATATTGTCAAAATTTTAAATTTTAGGAGGAAATATGAAAAAAATTTTTACTAAAGTATTCTTACTTTTCTTAGTAACTATTTTCTCTTTTACATTTATAAGCTGTAAAAAAAGAAATTTAGGAACTTATTATGAAGTAAAATATGAAGTCAACAATCAAGAATATGCAAAATATTTTGTTGAAGAAGGAAAACTAGCAACAGCAATTATTGCGCCAACAGTTGAGGGAAAAGAATTTGTGTTTTGGATGTTAGATAATTCTGAATATGATTTTAGCAAACCAGTAAATTCAAATCTTACGCTTGTTGCATCTTATAAAGATGAAGAAGCAGATGGTGAAATCCCCAATGCGGTAAAAACACAATTAGAAAAAATCGTTGCAGGAGCAGAATATGCAAAAGTATCAATAACAGCAACCGAAAACTTAAAGGCTGAATATAAAGCAGTAAAAGATGGTAAAGAAGTAAGTATTTATTATCTTGAAAAGGCTAATGTTTTTACTACTGTAAAACTATATGTAGGAATAGATGAAGATGGAAAGATTGTAAATATGGTTACAACACAAAGTGATACTTTAGGTAAAGGGGAAAGCTTTAATGGTTCATCAATGGGATTAAACGGTGCTACTAGCACAACTATAGATGATTCATTCGTTGTTGTTTCTGGTGCAACCATTTCAAGCAACACAGTTAAAGACTTAATTACAATTGCATTTGATAAATTTGCAACTGATCATAGTGGTCCAGTTAATCCAGATGAGATTTCTGATGAAGTAAAAACACAATTAGAAAAAATTGTTGCAGGAGCAGAATATACAAAAGTATCAATAACAGCAACCGAAAACTTAAAGGCTGAATATAAAGCAGTAAAAGATGGTAAAGAAGTAAGTATTTATTATCTTGAAAAGGCTAATGTTTTTACTACTGTAAAACTATATGTAGGAATAGATGAAGATGGAAAGATTGTAAATATGGTTACAACACAAAGTGATACTTTAGGTAAAGGGGAAAGCTTTAATGGTTCATCAATGGGATTAAACGGTGCTACTAGCACAACTATAGATGATTCATTCGTTGTTGTTTCTGGTGCAACTATTTCAAGCAACACAGTTAAAGATTTAATTACAATTGCATTTGATAAATTTATGAATGATAATCCAGATTTATTTCCAGTTAAAACTTTAACTGTAACTTTTGATTCTAATGGAGGTACTCTTGTAAAAGAGATTGAAGTAAAGTCTGGCTCAACATTTGTTAGACCAAATGACCCAACGCGTTCATTGTATCATTTTGTAGGGTGGTATTTCAATGATCAACCATATGATTTTACAAAACCTGTAACTTCTAATATTACTTTAGTTGCAAAATGGGTTAGTGTTTTTCAATTTGATAGTAAGACACAAACAATTGTTGATGCCACTGATTTAGCTGGTGATATCGAAATTCCTGCTAAAATTAATGGTGTAGAAGTGAAAGCTTTAGGAGAAAATTTATTTAAAAACAATAAAACGATTACAAGTGTTATTATTCCTGAGGGAATTGAAAATATTGCATTTAGTGCTTTTGAAGGTTGTAGCAATCTAAAAACAGTTACTTTTCTTGGTACTGATAGTAGTGACCCTTTAACTTTTGGAATCAATGTCTTTAAAGATTGTACTGCTTTAAATAGTATTAGTTTACCAGCGAATGCAACTGCTATTGCAACTTCAATGTTTGAAGGATGTACCTCTTTAATTCAATTACCAATTCATGGTGTTCTTGATCATATTGGTACATCAGCATTTAAAAATTGTGTTCAACTTGCGGCAATAAGTTTACCAGAAGGGGTTAAATCAATTGAATCAAATGCCTTTGAAAATTGTCAATCATTAATTGCTATATCCTTTCCGTCAACATTAACAAAAATTAGTGAAGAGGCATTTAAAAATTGTAGTCAAATCGTTTCATTATATATTCCTCAAGGTGTAACCAATATTAATTTAAATGCATTTTTAGGATGTGAGAAATTAGTTTCTATCAATGTGAGTGCTGATAATAAAAGTTATGCAAGTGTGAATGGGGCATTATATAATAAATCTTTGACAACATTATATCTTGTACCAGATAAAAATTTAACAACCTTTGAAGTCAAGAATACCGTTACATCCATTCAAGTCAATGCGTTAGCAAATTTAATAAAACTTGAAAGCATTACTGTTGAAGATGGTTCAAGCAAATATCAAGTATACAATAATGTTTTATATTCAACAACAACAACGAGTGGCAAAACGACAACTAAACTTGAATTTATTCCTGCGAAATATTCGCAAGCTGTAACACTACTTGCCAATACAAAGGATTTGGCTGCAAATGTATTTGCGAATTGTCCAAATATAACAGAAATTATAATTGAAGATGGAAATGAGTTCTTCTTTGAAATTGATCATTTAATTTATCGTAAGGCAAGTGCAACTTCAACATATTATACTTTAGTTGTTGCCAATCGTAATTTTAATGGTGTGGCTACTATTTTAAAAGATACTACGGGAACTTTGTCTTCCATTGATGCAAGTGCATTTATTGACACTACATTATCGGGCATTCGTTTTACAACATCAGCACATATTACATATGTAAGTGATACATTATTTGATAAAGTGCCTGAAGGATTTAAAGTATATATTCCAAATGGCCAAACTAATTATTTTGTTGGTATGTATAATACAAAATGGAGTGCTGCATTTAAAGCTTTAGTTTCAACTATGATTGTTGAAGATGAAGCACAATAAGTTTGAATAATTCAAAGCTTACTAGATTTCTAGTAAGCTTTTTGTTAGGAAAAATTCATTTAAATTAAATAGGATACTATATTAAATTTTGACAGTCTTCTATTTGTTTTTTTATATTTTTACAAAGAAAAATAATTTAAATAAAAGTGAATAAAAAACAAAATCATCTTCCTTTACTTTAAAAGTGCAAACGCTTGCAAAAAAAAATTCTCAGTGATATAATTAAATATCTTTTTATGAAAGGAAGAGGAGAAATGTTAAAATTAAGAAAAAGATTATTTTTAATTTTATCAATGGTTGGTGTAATTCTTTGTTTGGTATCATGTATTCCAGACGGATATATCAAGTTAAAGTTTGATGAAGAATTATACACAATTAAAGTAGGTGAAAAATTAGACTTTATGCCTACAGTTGTCAAGGATTCACATGAAAGTAATTATGAACTAGTATACGAATCATCTGAACAAACCGTTGCAACCTATATTGATGGAATATTAACAGGTTTAAAAGAGGGGACAACAGAATTAAAAGTTTTTGTTAAAGATAACCCTTCTGTATATGCAACTACAACAATTCAGGTTGTCTATACAGAGACATTAGATGTTGAATTTGATGTAAAAGATAAGATGTTAAAAGGACAGACATATAAAATTTCTTATGTTCTTCAAGAAGGTTGTATCGATCCGATTATAACATATAGATCAAATGATGATAAGATTTTAACTGTTGATAATGATGGGTATGTTTTAGCGGTATCTAAAGGTACTACACAAATTATTGCTAGAGTTACCTCAAGTGTTGATGGTATACAGTATCGTGAATATGTTTTTGATGTTACGGTTTTAGAAGAAATATATGAGATAGAATATGTATTAGATGGAGGTATCAATCATCCAAATAATCCAACATCATATACTGATTCTGATTTACCAGTTGGTTTAAATAATCCATCTAAAACAGGCTATACTTTTGATGGTTGGTATTTAGATGCTGAATGTACTGGTGATAAAATAACAGAGCTTGATGCATCCATGAGTGGTAAAGTTACTCTTTATGCCAAATGGATAGTTACAAAATATACTATTGATTATCAACTTGATGGAGGCCTCAATCATCCTGATAATCCCCAAGGATATGATATGTTGACTCTACCAATTGAGTTATTAGAACCAACAAAAGAAGATCATCAATTTTTGGGTTGGTATCTCAATGATCAATTAGTAGATAAATTAGAAGTTGGCCTAGAGGGAGATATTACTCTTTATGCCAAATGGGAACAAATTGCATATTTCATTACTTTTGAATTAGATGGTGGTGTATGCGATAACTTACCAACAAAATACTTTATTGATGAAATAACATTACTTCCAGTTCCAACAAAAGAAGGATTTAAATTTTTGGGTTGGTATTTCAATGATGCATTAATTGAACAAATCAATGGTGAGCAAAGAGGCGATATTACAGTTGTTGCAAAATGGGAACAAGAACAAGTGGTTGAAAAAGATTTAATTGTCGATCCAAATAATGAAAATGCATATGCGACAATAGAAGAAGCCCTAGATGCTGCAAAAGACGGAGATACTATTTTGGTGGTAGCCGGTACTTATCAAGGCTTTACAATCAATAAATCAGTAACCATCAATGGTGCGAATTGGGGAATTAATCCAGTTTATGAAACTAGAAATGCAGAAACTATTTTTACTAGTGATATTTTAATCAATTCAAATAATGTTGTGATTGATGGAATCGCTTTAACTGAAAAGGGACGTATTGTTGGTTCAACTAGTGGTGTTAGCAATATTCAATTGACAAATATTTATTGCTATGAGTCAACAGTCAATTCTACTGCACAAGATAGTTTAACTGCACCTATTCATTTTGTTCCACAAACAGATGATGCAAATGCCATTTTTGAGGATATAGAATTAACAAATCTCAAATATGAAAAATCTACAGGAAGACCAATGATTTTTTATGGTATGCAAATAATCAATTTAACTATAAAGGGTTGTTCTTTTGTTGGTAATGGTGCTAACTATAATGATGGAATTAAGATTGATAATACGGCTTCCTTTGGTGTGAAGGGAAATGTTTCAATTATAAATAATCATTTTGAAAATTATTCTCAATATACAATTTGGGTTAGATCTTATAGTGAAGGAACCTATGAAATCAAAAATAATACTTTCAAAAATTGTGGTCAAACAGCAGGAAGTCATGCTGCAGCAACTTTTGTAAAATATAGTGGTGCCTCAACAGGAACTGCTAAAATTGAATTCCAATATAATAAGGTAGATAATTCATATATGCTATTTAGATTAGATCAAACAACTGATATGAGCGAAACTACTCATGATGTGCATATCAATTATAATAAATTATTGAATTCTTTAGCTACCTATTATATTAAAAATGCATATTCTTTTAATATTGATGGTGCTAATAATTACTACGATCAAACTCCAGTAGCAAGTAAATTTATGGGTGTTGATGGCTGGGATACGTATTATGAAAATGAAACTGATGTTCCTGAATATGTTGATGAAAGTGCTGATCTTTGGGAGATTCAATATATTTTAAATGGTGGAACTCTACCAGCAAATGCTCCAACTAAATATGATAGCGAAGTTGGATTAACCAAACTTCCAGTACCAACAAATGGCAATTTCGTTTTTGTTGGATGGTATTTCAATGATGAAAAAATTACTGCTATTGAAAAAGGAACAACAGGAAATATTGTGCTTAGTGCGAAATGGCGTGAAGATGCATTATATGTAGGAGTTGGAGAGGATTGGTATTACTCTACACTTCAAGCTGCTTTAGACGATGCTAAAGAAGGAAGTAAGATTATTATTTTAGCTGGTGAGTATAATGAAAATGTTACGATTTCCTTGGCTAACTTAACAATTGTTGGACCAAATGCAGGAACCAATCCAAATACTTTCGCACGAGAAGAAGAAGCTGTTTTAACAGGCGTTATTACAGTTCTTGCTTCTGCTAATAATTTTACAATGGATGGATTGTCCTTTACAAAGGGTGCTAAAATCGTTGGAAGTGAAAACAAAGAGTATCATAACTTTAAGTTTGTAAATAATTTAGTTTATGATACAAATGCTTCTACTACTGATTGGGTTATCAATCGTTATGTGATGAAAGGATTTGTAGAATTCAATTTACCAAGTGGAGGTTCAACAAATCATTTCTATTTTGCAAATAATAGATTTACGAATGTTAGTGATGTTAACTTATTAATCAATAGAGTTGTTAATTTATCAGTAGAAGGGAATGTATTCTTAGACTTTGATCGAGATGCTATTAGATGTGAGGGTGGCTATAACCAAGGTATTATTTCATTTACGAATAATTATTTTGAACAAAGTGTTCAAAATAATGGATACAATGCAATCTTTATGTATGCTTTATCCGGACCTAGTGGATCAAATACAATAGTGTATGTGTTAAATAATACTTTTAAACAAATAGGTACTGATCAGTCTAATGCGGTTCCATATAATGGTGCAATTTCTGCTCATATTTTCCAAGAAAATAAAACAGCTTGGGAAATTACAGGCAATATTTTTGATCATTGCTATAATTATATGTGGTTAAGAAATAATGGAGCAAGTACATCTAATTGGAGTTGCAAAGTAGATAACAATCAATTTTTAGGACTTCCTACTACTCATTATTTTGGAACATATCAAGGTTCTGATACTGAAACTACAAATCCACATTTGGCAGAATTTGGTGCTAATTATTATGAAAATAATGAGGGTGAAGTGATTACTGATCTAACTTCTTATGCTAGTTTATTTAAACATTTAAAAACATCAGGTACTACTTTGGCAACTAAACCAATTGTTGATGAAGCAAAACCACTTGAATTTTATGTTATCAATTATGAACTTGATGGTGGTACTTTAAAAGGAAATTATCCAACTGCTTATAATAGTTTAATTAGTGAACCTATTGTACTACCTACTCCTACAAAATTAAATTGTGAATTTTTAGGTTGGAGTTTAAACGGAGATTATGTAACTGAAATTCCTTCAACTTCAAGAGGTGATATTGTGTTAGTAGCTGAGTGGAAAGTATTAGAAGGCGAAATTTATGATGTAACTTATATATTTAATGGTGGATATTCAGAAGAATACTTAGTTGCTCATTCTGGCAATGCTCCACATTTAACGATTAATAATTATAATTATAATAATGGTACATTCTGGGGTGGAAGATATACGAATGATATCTTTATTGGAACAAGTAGTTATGATCCTGCAGCAACTTTTTCTGATCGTATTTATATAGCTAAAAATTTAGAAACTGGTTTATATGAAATTGTTCAAATTATTTCTTCTGGTGCATCTAGTTGGCCAGAAGGTGCTGAATATGTTATTACTATTTCTAACTCTTACAACAATTATTGGGCAAGTATTAACCCAATTACAACTAAATTGACAGTTGGTCAAATGGTTGCTTTTGATCAAGCGATTGAGGATATTACCGCAGATGAACCAGCTACAGTATATTTCTTTAGTGAAGTACCTGAAGATGATACTTTAGTTGTACCTTCAAGATATAGTGATAAATTGATTGTTCCTGGTTATTTAGGATATAAATTCTTAGGATGGTATGATAGCGAGGATAATCTATATACTAGTTTAGAAACTTTGAATGGTGATCTTACTTTATATGCAAAATGGGAACAACTAAATCCTGTAACTAATATTCGAGTTGATGAAATTTGTGATGAACTAGAAACCGGTGATACTTTCCAAATTGTGGCAAGTGTAGAACCAAGTGATGCATATTTTAAAGATTTATTCTATGAATCAAGTAACACAGATATTATTACTGTATCAAGTACTGGTTTAATTACTGCTATTAATGCCGGAAAAGCAACAATCACAATTTACGATTATCTAAGAAAAGTTGCTTATGAACATGAAATTACTGTAAATTCGATTCAATCGGTTGATATTACATTTGAAGAACACTATGATGGATCAATTCATATTGATGATACATTGCAAATCATTGCTACAGCTTACGGAAAAGGTACAGAAAACGCTAAATTTATTTATGAATCAAGTGATGAGAACATCTTAACAGTGTCGGAAACAGGACTCGTAACTGCTCTTGCTAATGGTAAAGCAAATGTTTTAGTTACAATTGAAGGAACTCAAATTAATTTATCAGTTTGTATCACTGTAGGAGTATATTCAGAAGATACAGATATCGATAGATTAATTGCACTGCTTGCTAGAAACAATTTTGCTGTAGTAGAAACGGGTAACATATCTTTATATAATGATGGTGTTGAAAGAGTATATGTTTCTACTTATGGAAGTGTCAATAGATACTTATTTGATGAATTTAAAGTGGATGAAACATATTATGCAACAAGTGAGGCTAATCCAAATAACCATAAAGAACGTAGAAGTGTAGATACAATTGAATTTGTTACTGTTCATGACACCGCAACACTTACAGGTACAGTTGTATCAATTGCTCAAGGTATGTCAAGCGGTGAAACCTCCATTCACTATACAGTAGGTAATGATGCCATCTATGGTGTCGTTCCTGAAAAATATATTGCATATCATGCCGGTGATGGAACATCTGCAAGCTTTACTTGGACGAAAACCAATGCGGTTGCCACTAGCAATATAGCACCTCAATTTGATGTTGTACAAAGTGGTTCTGCTTATTATCTATCATTAAATGGAACCATTACACAAATTGAAGTGCCAACAATTAATGGTGCGGCGCCTTCTGCTAGTTATTTATCAATTCTTGGCCCAACTTGGAAAGTAGAGAATGGGTATTACTATATTGGTGAACCATTATGGTATTCATCTAGTTATAATACAATTGGTTCCCGTGGTGGAAATAATAATTCAATTGGTATTGAAATGTGTTCTAATTTATCTGGTGATATCTATGATACATTCCAAAGAACTGCACAACTTGTTGCCGATATCTTATTAAGAAATGATTTAGATACAACAAGAGTGAAAATGCATAATACTTGGAGTGGTAAAAATTGTCCTCAAACAATGATTTCTGGTTCTTATTGGGATAGTTTTATGGAAATGGTTGAATTACAATATGAAATTCAAAAGAATTATAGTAATGCAAAAATTTCTATTCAATCTAATAATCCTGATATTATTGATAATACTGGCCGAGTAATCAAAGCACCAGCTATTACTACAACAGTATCTTATGATTTAACTGTTGAATTAAATGGTCAGACTAAAACGATTACTTTACATAGTATTGTTCCTGGTACAACAACTTGGGAACAATGGGATGGAACTTATCCTGCAAGTAGAATTTGGAATAATGGTGTTTTCGCAAGATAAAATAAAAATCACTTTATAAATTATAAAATAAACACTCTATGAAATGTTAAAACATTAGAATAGAGTGTTTTATTATTGAATATATAAATACGATATACTATTGACAAGATGTGACAAAGATGATATAATTATCTTCTAGTAGAAGATAATTAGGAGAAATGAAATGAATTATAAAGAATTATCATATAAATTTATGCGTATTTTTCGAAAGAGAAATCACCTTATTCATCGAGTGAAAGAATTAGATAAAGGAGAAAATGGTATTTTACAAACCCTGTTTATCTATGAAGAAATTCATCAAAAAAATTTAACACCAGGTGAACTATGTGCAATTCAACAATTAACAAGTGGTCGAATTGCATCTACGCTTAAAAATTTAGAAAAAAAGGCTTTTATTAAAAGAATGATGGCTGAAGATGATCGAAGAAAAACGATTATTAAATTAACAGAAAAAGGTAAGATTGTGGCAAAAAGAATTATTGATGATATTGCAATGAGTATCAATAAGATGATTCATAAATTAGGAGAACACGATTCACAAGAATTTCTTCGCATTCTTAACCGATTATACGAATAAAAAGGTGGTGTAATTTATGAATACTTACTTACTAATATTGAATAAAGAAACGTTAATTACCATCCATTATATTTTCTTTATTATACTAGGATATGTATTAGGTAGTATTATGTTTGGGTATCTAATCCCTAAAATTTTTAAACAAGTGGATACGAAAAAAGATAGTGAGGATGGGAATCCTGGAACTGCAAATGCTTTTATTCAAGGTGGCATGCTATGCGGAATTTGTACACTTTTATTAGAATTAGGCAAAGGGTTTGTTCCCGTTTATTTAGCTAAAAATACGATTTCACCTAATCATATTTTGTTTTCATTTATTATGCTTGCACCTGTTGTAGGCCATGCTTATCCTCTTTATAGTGGGTTTAAAGGTGGTGGAAAATGTATTGCGGTTAGTTTTGGTAGTTTATTAGGCCTATTTCCTTATTTGCAAATGGGACTTTTACTTGCTTTTTGGCTTCTTTTCTTTTCATTAATCATTATTGTTAAACCACATACTTTAAGAATCTTTTTTGCTTATTTTGCTTTTATTTTAACAAGTATTTTTATTGTTAAATCATTCATCATTTTTATTGGATGTTTTAGTATTTCAATGATTGTTGGCATTAAACATCTTGCATCATTTAGAAAAATGGAGGAAACTGAAGTGCGCTTTGCCTTTAGAAAACGTTAATATGAAATTTTTAATCTTATCATGTAAAACTGGTGGAGGTCATGATGCGGCTGCAAATGCTTTAAAACTTCAATTTGAAAAAATAGGACATGAAGCCTTTGTTTTTGACTATTTAACGCTTGCAGGAGAAAAAGTAGCAAAAAGAGTTGCGAATGCTTATGTCAATACAGTCAAAACGGTTCCTTATGTTTTTGGAGAAGTGTATAAATTGGGAATGTATGTTAGTAAACATTCAAAAGAATCCCCTGTGTATAAAATAAATAAAAAGATGGCAAAATATTTAATTCCTTATTTAGAAGAACACCACTATGATGCAATTATTATGACTCATCTTTTTCCTGCTGAAACTTTAACTTATATGAAAAAAGAAAATGTCAAATTGCCACTTTTTGTAGGGGTTGCTACCGATTATACTTGTACACCATTTTGGGAGGAAACAGATTGTGATTTTTATATCATTCCTCATGAATTATTGATGAGCGATTTTACTAAACGAGGAATGCCGATTGATAAACTATACCCTTTAGGAATTCCTTTTACTCCTAAAATTTTAAACCCTATTAGCAAAGAGGAAGCAAGAGAAAAACTACAATTGAAATTAAATAAAAAAATTGCTTTACTACTTGGTGGTAGTATGGGTGCTGGTAAATTGATTCAACTTGTTAAAAACTTTAATAAAATTAAAGATAAAAATTATCTTCAAATTGTTGTTATATGTGGAAATAACAAAAGAATATATCATAAATTGCTTAAATTGTATGGCAAAAATGAAATGTTTGTTATTTTAGGTCATACCAATCAAATGGATTTATATTTGAAGGCTTGTGATATTGTTTATACAAAACCAGGAGGACTTACATCAACTGAGGCTGCCGCATCAAGATTACCCCTTGTTCATACTTTTCCTATTCCAGGGTGTGAAACTGCTAATAAAAATTTCTTTCATCATCTTGGTATGTCAATTTCAGCACCAAATGCCAAAGAACTCACTGAAATAGGGTTAAAGTTACTAAATAGTGAAAATGACATGGAAAAGATGAAAAAAGCTCAAGAAAAAAATGTTAGTCTTGATGCTACTGAGAAAATTGCTCAATTGATTATTGATAAAATTCAAAAACAAAATCAAATTTGAAGTTAAACTGGTATGGGGTCAATATTAAAATTGTATCAATATCATTGTTGATGAGAAAAAATATTAACATAAAAAAATAAGTGGAAGATAAATGGTTTTTCCGCTTATTTTTTATAAAGAAATGATATAAATGAATGATATTATTTAGTGTAAAAATATGTCTTTTCACAATAATGTAGTATAATATACTATATAATGAATACGATTCTATTCATCGTAATAAAGTGATAATACCAGTTAAATAGTATAAGTAAAAAATTGAATCGGTTGATATTTGTAAATTGAAAGGGATATTCATAATTTATGGATAAAAATTCTAAGACAATTATAAGTGCTTGTTATATAACCAATATAATTTGTTCAGCAACTTCATGTGTTTCTCCGCTATTATTTTTAACGCTAAAAACAATGTATAATATTTCATATTCATTACTAGGGTTACTTATTGTAATTGGGTTTTTAACACAATTATTTATAGATTTGATATTTACTTTTTTTAGTAAGAAATTTAATATAAATCTATGCGTTATTTTAATGCCAATTCTATCAGTAGTTGGATTGATTATGTATGGATTAACACCATGGATTTTACCGCATCATGAATATATTGGTTTAGTTATTAGTACTTTTTTTATTTCTATTTCGAGTGGGTTAGTTGAAGTTTTGTTAAGTCCTTTGGTTGCTGCCTTACCATCTAGCAATCCAGATAAAGAAGTTAGCAAATTACACTCTGTTTTTGCTTGGGGTGTTGTGGGAATTGTAATTGTTTTTTCTTTATTTATGAGAATTTTTGGGTATGATCATTGGCAATATTTTATATTCATCATTACTATCTTTCCTATTCTTTCTATCATACTGTTTAGTATCAGTAAATTACCAAATATTTATTTTGATGAAAAGCAGTCTAAAATAAAGACCTTATTGAAAAATAAATGGGTATGGTTAGGATGTATAGCAATCTTTGTAGGTGGAGCTACTGAAAATATTATGTCTCAATGGGCATCTACCTTTTTGGAATTATCAGTTGGGATTCCTAAAGTTTATGGGGATATATTTGGTGTTGCAATGTTTTCACTGATGTTAGGGCTTGGAAGAACGTTATATTCTAAATATGGAAAACACTTGTCTAAGATTATGATAATAGGTTCATTTGGCGCAACGATTTGCTATATCATTGCTGGTATTAGTATGATTCCTTTTTTGGGATTAATTTGTTGTGGATTGACAGGTTTTTGTGTCTCCATGCTTTGGCCTGGTAATTTAATAGAGTGTAATCACAAAGTAAAAAATGGTGGTGTTGTCTTATTTGCATTCATGGCTGCTGGGGGTGACTTAGGGGCTTCTGTAGGTCCACAGTTAATTGGTATTATTACGGATGCTGTTGCAAAGCATTCTAATATAATTCATACTGCTTCACAATATGGTTTAAATGCTGAACAAGTAGGAATGAAATTGGCTATATTGATATGTACCATTTTTCCGATTATATCCACAATCATATCTATTATAAATAATAGGTATTATCGCAAAAATTCTAATAAATGATAAAAATAGTAGAGTAGTAAAAAAGAAGTAAATGCATCATTTTTGTGTTATTTATGTAACGTTGTATGTTGAATTTGTCTCACCTATTTTTAATCGATTTTAGCAATTTTTATTTGTATTTTGCCATAAAAGTAGTTATTTTTAATTAATTCCTTTAAAAACGAATGAATTAGGAGTATAATATACTTAAATAGTACTATTTACTTTTTCAACGTACAAGGGTAGGGTTGTACGTATGAAAGTATACTGTACAAAACAAAAATATTTTTATATTGATTTTAAGTTAGTATTATTAAATATATGAATGCTTATATGTTTAGAATATTAATTAATACAACAAATTCCTGCTACTAATATACTAATACTTTTTATTATTTATGAACATAGTTGAAGTCATTTTTGTCTAGAGTGCAAAATTGAGAAAATAGGTCAAAATAGCCAAAAATATAGTAAAAAAGCCTTAAATGGTATCAAAAATGAGGGTGAAAATACTAAAAGCCCAAAAAAATTTAAAAAATTAGTCAGGGACAAATTTGATTACTGTACTATAGAGAGTAAGATAAAAGGTATTTGGTAATACAAAAAAATTAATAAAAAGAAGGTATGATTATATGGAATATAATTTATACAATTTAAGTTCTGAAGAATTTGAAAAATTAAGCAAGGATATTCTTTCTGTTTATCTTGGGAAAGATTTTAGAACTTTTTCTGCAGGAAAAGATGGTGGTGTTGATATTAAACAAACATCAGGTGATAATAGAATCATAGGACAATGCAAAAGGTATGAAAATCAAACGAGTTTAATAAATCAAATAAAGAATGAAATTTCAAAGATAGTTGCAAAAAATCCTCAAGAATATTATGTATTCACTGCTTGCCCTTTAAATGATGAAAATCATACTAAAATTTATAATATGTTTTCTAAATTTATGAGTAGTCAGGAAAATATTTTTGATGGAAATAGAATTTGTTCTTTATTAAGTGAAGAAAAATATGCAAGAGTTTTAGAAAAAAATTTTAAATTGTGGGCTACAACAAAAACAATATTAAACAGTTTATATAATAATGAAATATATATTGATTCAGCAACTTTAGTTAATAAAATAAAGGAACACCAAAAATTCTATGTTGAAACTAATAATTATTTTGAAGTAGTTAAAAGCATTTATAAAAACAATATTGTTTTGATTAAGGGAGGACCAGGTGTTGGTAAATCAACTATTTCAGAAATGGTTATTTTGAATATGCTTTCCAAATATAAGGATTTAAAATTGATTTATTCATCCTATGGAAACATATCTAGTATAAAAAATATAATTTCTAGGGACGTTAACACAAAAGAATTAATTTACATTGATGATTTTTTAGGTCAAATTTATTTTGATTTAAAAAATGAAAAAGTAAGTAATTTAAATGCTTTAATTGAATATATTAAATGCAATAAGAATAAATGCCTTTTATTAAACTCTAGAATTACAATTCTTAATGAAGCATGTAATAAATATCCAAGTTTTGACCGAAAAATGGAAAAAATGAATATCTATCAAATTGAAGTAAAAAATTTAACTAGATTAGAAAAGGCAAAAATTTTGTATAATCATTTATATTTTTCAAAGATACCTTTTGAATATAAAAAAGAGATTTTAGAAGACCAAAAATATATGAAAATTATAGATCATAGAAATTATAATCCTAGAATAATTGAGTACATTACTAATCGTTATAATAAAGAAAAAAGTGGGTTAACGTACGTAAATTTTATAGCATATGCCTTAAATAATCCAAAACAAATTTGGGAAGAACCCTATAATACTAGATTAGAAGACATTGATAAAATATTTTTATTGACATTATATGGTATTGGTGTAAATGGAGTTAGAGAAGAAATTCATAAGATGGCATTTAACGAAATAATTCAAAACATTTTTCCTCAATATACAACTAAAGATCATTATGAAGAATGTTCAAAAAGATTAGTTGATGAGTTTATTCAATTTACTATAGATGATTATAAGAAAAGTAAAATTGTTAAAGTGATTAATCCTTCTATAAATGATGTTTTAAAGAGCAATTTTGATAATTTTAATAGTAAATATTATAGAGCTAATTTAATTGTTTTTGAACAATATCAGAATGCTTATAAAACTTTTTCAACAACAAAAATATTAGAAGATTTACTTATTAGTAAAAAGATAAATGATTTATATTTTAATGAAGGATCAGTTGATGAAGCATTTATGTTATATGTGGATAATAACCCAAACATTCCTAAAGAAATGATATATTATTATATTAGTTTTGTTACTAAGGATTCTTTAATTAGAAATTATTCATATGGCCTAGATGTTAAGAATGTTTTAAGAAAATTATGTACTATAAACAATTTTAAGAAATTTAATATTGAAACTATTGAAAATCAATTATATGAGAAAGTAATATTAAATATTATGAATGTTCTTGATTTTAAAGCCGCATTATATATCCTGAAAAATTTAAGCTTTGAGAAAGTGAAACTAATAATTAATTCTAATCAAGGAATTGAAATTATCTTTGATAAGATAATTTCAAATATTAATTTTTGGCAAATACTATATGATATGGGGGATTACACTGATAAATTGAAAGAGGATCCTTCAGACTTTATTTATAAAATAGAGGAAGAAATGATATATTTATTAGAAAAAGATGATGTTTGTGATTTGCTAAATTATTTTGATATTGAAATTACAGACGAAATGATTCAGGAACATTTAGATCAAATAGATATATATACTGAATTGGATGAATTTGAAAAAGAATTACTTGCAGATATGCGAAGTGACGATTATATAGATGATTATCGTGCGGAAAAATATTATGAAGAACAAGATATTATTGAGATGTTTGAAAATATAAAAGATGATGCTGCGTAGAATATGTTATTATTTTATTTTGAAAGGGAGATAATATTATGGCAATTTATGAACAAATTAATAGACTAAGTAGAGTAGCATTTGTAGGTGTAAATTCTTAGGGAAAAACATATGCATTAGAGTCATTATCAAAAAATAAGAATATAAAAGATAAATGTATATCAGTGTGGTCAGAGGTGAAACCTGACGAAAATATGAAAAATTCTGCTGATAGCACCACCTTAATATCATAGATCAATAGGCTAATAGACATACAACCAATTAAAGATAAGTTGAATGAAATTATAGGATCTTTAGATTTTAGTGGTATTAACAATGGTTTGTTAAATATTTCATTAGTGAATAATTTAGAAACGTTTAAAAATTTAATAAGTGTAAATATTTCAACAAATTCTAATAGTTTTAATAAACCCGGTTCAGGTGAAAAGTTTTTAGCACAATTAAAAATAATTTCTAAAATCTTACAGGAAAATACAAACAATGCGTATGAATATTTAATAATTGATAAACCAGAAAGGCATTTACATCCGTCATTGTTTAAATATGTTGGAGAAGTATTAAAGGAAATCTCAAATAACAATATTAAAGTAATTATTTCTACTCATTCTCCAGTTATACTAAAATATTTTGTCGATGATACAAATGAAATTTTTGTTTTTGAAAATGGTATTGCTACACAACTACCTGATAAAGATATTTTTGTTAATGTTACTACGAGTCATAATTTATACACGGATAATAATTATAAGTTTTCTTCTTATACATTAATAGAAAACAACAAAAACGAGTATTTTAATATTTTTATTTTACCTATTATCTATAGAAGTGTTTTCTCAAAATGTGTTTTGTTAGGTGAAGGGCATATTGAAAAAGAAGTGTTTGAATTGTTAAACGATAAGTATATTAATGATGAAAAGATGATGTATATTCACTCAGAAGTTATTTTTGGTAAATGTTTTATGCCTTGGGTAATTGAATGTTTACATCTTTGTAATTTAAAAGTAATAGGATTATTTGATACTGATTCAAATACCCCAAAACATATAAATTGCAATCAATTAATAGAAACTTTATCTGATTCGAGTATTTCTTTTTCTCCGGAAATTGAAAATAGATTATTGCTATCTCACACAGATAATAGCTCAAAAGTTAAACAAAATGTAATAAACTTAAGACAAAATTACGTTAGTAGTAATGGTGAAATAGAAAATTTATTGGAAGAAATATACAATTTAATAATCACATTACTATAACTTTATTTTAAAAATGAAAGGAGATAATATATGCCTACAATTACAGATTGGTTAATGGTTATAATAACACTTGTATATGTTGTTGCAACAGTATTTATATGTATTGCAAATATTAAATCAGCTAAAGCAGCAAGAGAACAAACGGAAGAAATGAAGAAACAGTTTTCATTAATAAATCGACCAAGCGTTTCAGCAGAAATAGTTTATTTGAAAAGAACGTTTTGGATGTTAAGGTTTAATAATAATGGAAATCAAGTTTCTTATAATACAAAAATAATACTAGATGAAGATTTTATTAATAGTGTAGAAGATGATTATAGAGGACCACTGGATGAGCTTAAAAATAAAGTATGTACTATTGGAGTTAATCAACATTATGATATTTTCATTGGAACAAATGAATATAGAGATTTGCCAAATAAAAAGAATATTAAAGGTACTATTATTTCCTATGATATTAGTGGAAAAGAGTTTTCTGATAATTTTGAGATTGAAATAGAAAATTATGTCACGTTTTATTCTACTACTAGTGAATCAGAAGATTTGATAAAAGAAATTAAAAATCAAAATGAACATTTAAAAAAAATAAGCAGTAAATTAAAATAATATACTAAATAGCAAAATTAGCTATTATTTTTGTTAAGTTAATTTTATTTAGTTTTAAATATTTAAATGATATAAATTACAGGAATATACGGAGCAGCATATGGCAAAAGGACATAAAATAACATTAGAAAAAGTAAATTTAATATACATTGAAGATGAGTTTGTTGAAGAAATAGCAAAAACAATTAAAAACGAATTAATATCAATGTGTTGGGGTGAAGAAAACAAAGATATGTTTGATTATCAGCAAACGGTATCTAGTTTTTTAGATCGCCTAAAAGATAGGGATTCAGCATTTCAAGCTGGTTTTATAGGTGAATTTATAGTTCATTGTTATTTTAAAACTTTTACAAATTACAAACATTTATCAGTATTTTTTAATGATCAGGATAAGTCAAATAAACGTGGTTTTGATTATATGTTTTATGATACTAAAAATGGTTTATGGTATGTAGAGATTAAATCAGGATCTGAAAATGATGATAGTTTAATAAATAAAACAAATAAAGAAAAACTCCAAGAAGCTTATAGAGATTGTAATGACAAATTTATTAAAAAGAATAATTTAAATTTATGGAATGTTGCTAAATCTGAGGTTGGGAAAGTACTTTCTAAAAGAAGTTCATTAAGAAGTAAGGTTAAAGAAATTTTAGAAAAAGATTCAATTAGTAAAATTGATAATGTAATATTATCAAGTGTTGTATTCAATAATTCATTAATAAAAGTTACCAATAAAAATGAATTAAATGAGTTAAAAGATAAGTATAAATCTGATTTTGAAAAAGTAACATTCTTATGTTTTAGAAAGAAAACTTTAGAATGCATTATTGATTTAATAAGAGGAACTTCATATGAATAGACATATTACATTAAAACAAGTAGAGAACGATTTTAAAGAACTAAAATTTATGGATGTTTACCATAAGTTTTTGGCTGAACAAGAGTTAACATATGAAGAAAAAATAAAATTATTAAGTGTTGCTATCTTGTTTTTAAATTCAGAAAATGAATATATAAAAAAATTTGGATATCATATTTTAGTAAAGTATTCGATAAGTACTGATGATTATGAATTACTAGATGATTTGTCTAGAGACTTAATTAATACTCCAATTTTAAAAGTTATTGAAAAGCATAATTTAGCAAAAAACGGAATTTTAAAAAGATCAATAAATGATATGTTAATTGATTCATCTACCAATAAAGAAAATCAAAACTGTTATACTTATGATCAAATAAAAATGATAAATGATTTTTTATCTAATGATTCTAATTATATGTTAGTAGCGCCTACATCTTTTGGAAAAAGTGACTTGATTTTTAAATATGTTTTGGCTAATTATCAAGAAAAAAATATTTGTATAATCGTTCCTACAAAAGCCTTGATTAATCAGACTAGAATACAATTATATAGTCTTTTTAAAAAAGAAAAAAATAAACCTAAAATTATTACACATCAAGATGTAGTTCCTAGTAATGATAGAAGAAATATTTATATAATGACACAAGAACGTTTATATAGTGTATTATTTGAAAATGAATACGATATTGTTTTTGATGTGTTGATGATTGATGAGGCTCATAATTTATTTGAAAATGATGAAAGATCTAAATTGCTATCAAAAATAATAATATATTTAAATAATAAAAATAAAAATTTTATAGTTAAATATTTTAGTCCTATAATTAAGGATGAAAATAGTTTATCTCATAAATATGTAATTGAAAGTAGTATTAAAGGAAATATTGTTCAACCATTAATTAAATCAGAGAATATATATTTAATTGATTTTCAAAAAAATATTAGTGAAATATATGATAGGTATTTCGATGAATTTATTTTTTTGAATAAATATCAAATAAATGATTATATTAATTTTATTAAGTCATATGGTACTGAAAAAAATATAATTTATATTAATAGCCCCAAAGAAATAGTCAAAATTGCGAAAAAAATTTCTGAACAACTAGATGAAGTAGATGATAAAGAAATCAAGAAAATGATTAAGCAAATATCAAATTATGTTAATGAAGAATATGATTTAATTGATGGTCTGAAAAAAGGTGTAATTTATCATTGTGGTTTAATACCTGATAATATAAGAATATACATTGAAGATCGTGTTAGAAAAATTAAAAATTTAAAGTATATATTATGTAGTTCAACATTGCTTGAGGGTGTTAATATGCCTTTTACTACTATGTTCATTCTTGATTTATATAAAGGACCAAAATATTTAACTTACCATCAATTGATAAATTTGATTGGTAGAGTAAATAGATTCAATATTATATTTAGTGGAAAAAAAGAAGGACTAAAAGGCATAATGTCAAATATCTATTTCATAAAGAGAAAAGAAATAAGTGGAGATTATGAAGGATTCATTTCTGAAAGATTAAAAATGGAATCAAGCAGTGATAAGAGAAATGATCAAGTTGAAAATCCATTTTTAAAAAAAGCGAAAGAGAAAGTTGAAGATGTTGAGAAAAAAACTTTATCAGTATTATTAGATAAAGCAATAGATGGTCATAAAGCTCAATTTAAGACAAATATAGGTAAAATAATGATGGATCAAAATATTATAGATTTAGATTTATTTAGATATGAAGAAATTATTGAAAATAGAATAAAGACTTATAATAAAAATGGTAAGGAATTAATTGACATAATTTATGATTTATTTATAAAAGGATTACCGTATAAAAAAGATAGCAAAATCTTAATCTTAGATGAAGATGGAGCAAGACATCATTATAATACAGTATTGAAGTGGAAAAAAGAAAATCAAAGTTTTTCACAAATGATAACCAAACAGATTTACTATTGGGAAAATCGCAGTGGTAATGATATATATGTAGGCAGAAAATGGGGAACGCCTCAACCATTCGGTCGTAATAGCCCATTTGTTGATAAGACAAGCCTAAACAAAAAACAATTAACAAATTTAGCAATCATAAAAGTAAAAGAAGACTTGGATTACTTAGATTTTTATATACTAAGATACATTGAAGTATTATATAAAATTGATTTTATAGATGAGCAAGAGTACAATTTAATTAAGTATGGAACAAATGATAAGATTCAAGTGTTCTTTATAAAAGAAGGTTTATCACAAGATTTATCAAAATTGCTTGTAACTAAATATAAAGATGATATTTATCCAGATGGAGAAAACTATAAATTAAAACAAAAAACATTAGAAGATATGAGAGATGAAAATGAAATACTAGTTAATGAATTAAAATATTATATAAATTAATAGATGAGAATAAGTTTTAATGTTCTATTCTTTTATTATTTGAACTATTAAGTTGCTTTTATTGTCGAATTATGATAAAATATGTTAAAAGATGTTAAAAAGGAGAAAACTATGGAATTCAAAGAGAAATTAATATATATTCGTGCGAAGTTGAATTTGAGTCAAACTGATTTAGCAAAGATATTAAATGTATCATATGTAACAATATGTAGGTGGGAATGTGGCAAAGTAACACCTACTAAAAAAGCAGAATATGCTGTTGAACAATTATGTAAAGAAAAAAGCATCTCTTTTGAAGGGGTGAAACAATAATGAAAAAATTAACAGTAATTGATTTATTTAGTGGAGCAGGGGGGGGTATCTGAAGGATTTTTACAAGCTAATTTATTTGAATTTGTTGCTCATGTTGAGTGGGAAAAACCAATGGTTAATACCTTGAGAGAAAATTTAATTAAAAGATGGGGATATTCTGAACAAGAAGCAAAAAAAAGAGTAATTAGATTTGATATACAAAAGACACATGAGTTAATGAATGGCTCATGGAGTCAAGATACTATAGAATTATATGGTGATGATATTTGGGCAATAAATCCTAAATTATTTGAGGAAATAGGTTGTATCCATACATGCCAAGGTATGGAATTTGATTATGTAGGTGTCATAATAGGTAAAGATTTAATTTTTAAAGATGATAAAGTTACAACAAATAAATTAGCAATTAGTAAAGATGATAAGACAAGTAAAATTAAAGGTTGTAAAAATGAATCTTTAGCTGATAGATTAATTAAAAATACTTACAAAGTACTTTTGACAAGAGGTCAAAAAGGTTGTTATATCTATTGTGAAGATAAATCTTTAAGTGAGTATATAAAAGAAAGAATAAGTTAATATATGGAAAAACTAGATATTTTAAAAAAAAGAATAGATAAATTTAACAAGGATAGGGACTAGGATCAGTTTCATACACCTGTTAATCTTGCAAAATCAATATCAATAGAAGCTGCTTAACTTTTAGAATGCTTCCAATGGTCAAATGATAAATTTAATAAAGAAGCAGTTCTTGAAGAACTTGCAGATGTTATGAATTACTGTATTCAAATGTCACAAATATTGGATGTAGATATTGTAAAAATAATCAATAATAAAATGGATAAAACTGAAAAAAAGTATCCTGTAGATAAAGCGAAAGGTGTTTCTACAAAATATAATAAATTATAATAAAAACAAATCAATACTAAATAATATTAATGCTCAAGTCTCATATAAGGTTTGAGCATTTTTGATTACTTAAATTGAATATTATTGACTTTATGAATTACACAAAATTGACTCTTGTTTTCATAAGCTCACCAAAACCATCTAGAATAACTTAGAAGTTATTTTTCATTATTAAATTATAAATAATCTTATCACAAAACTAAAATATAGTAATAAATGCAGTAATTATATATTTTATACTAATAATAGCTTATAAGGAGGGGGATTGCAAATCTCTAGGATTTTTGAACACGTGAGTGGGGCGCTAGTCTCATTCATGCAACAATCAAAAATTATAAAATTAAAATGTATTATAATAAAAATATAAATATTTCATTCATTTTTTGCATTTTATGACAATATTATTGTAATATTTATTATTATATCGTTCAAAAAATATAAAAAATGAATGATAAAATTTGACTTGTTTCAATTGATTTGATATAATATGATGTGAGGTGTTAGTATGAATTTTGAATCTTTATATAAATTATTTGTTATGAATGATAGTACTACATTCAATCGGATATATAATGAGAAATTTAATTCTCAATCAACAATTAAATTTGATATTTACATCAATGAGCAACAATCATTTTTTACTTATGATAAATATATTATGGCTTTAGTTTCAAATATACGAAATATAGATAATCGAATCAATGAGATTTTTTCTAATCTTCCATCCATTGCAATTGATCAATATATGAGAAAATCATTAATTGATGAAATTGAATACACTAATGAAATAGAAGGAGTAATATCTACAAGAAAAGATATCAATGATTTAATCAATGAAATCGAAAAAAAGATAAATACAAGAAATCGATTTGAAGGTATTGTGAATAAGTATGTATTGTTAACAGAAGAACAATTAGATTTTAAAGATTCGTTTGACATTAGAAAACTATATGATGAGATGTTATATAATGAAATAAGATTAGAAGATGAGAAAAATTTGCCAGATGGCAAAATATTTAGAAAAGAAACAGTACATATTTATAAAACAGGTGAAAAAATTATTCATAATGGAATAATGCCAGAATCTAAAATTATAGAATATATGAATAAGGCATTATATATTTTAAATGATCAATCCATAGACATATTGATAAGGGTATCTTTATTTCATTATTATTTCGGCTATATTCATCCTTTTTATGATGGAAATGGTAGAATAAATAGATTTATTTCTAGTTATATTTTATCTAAACATTTTAACGAAGTGATTGGATTTAGATTAAGTATGACAATTAAAGAAAATTTAACACAGTATTTAGAGGCTTTTTCTCATGCAAATGATAGTAGGAATAAAGCAGATATTTCTACATTTGTATATGAGTTTTTAGATTTAATTTATAAATCATATCAAAAAACAGAAATATATGCTTTAGAAAAAAGTCAAATATTGAATAAATATGAAATGATTTTAGAAAAAATAACGCCAATATTTGAAACACATAAGAATAAAGATGCTATCAATCAATTATTATTTATATTAATACAATGTAGCATTTTTGGTGATTTTGGACTAACTAAAGCAAAATTGTGTAGAATACTAGAAAAAGGAAATACAAAAGTAACTGAATTTTTAGGAGTTTTGAAAAAACATAATTTATGCACAGAAATACAAAGTGGTAAATATCATTATTATCAAGCTAATTTAGAAGAGTTAGATAAATTAGACAAAAAAGTGATATAAGTAACCATAAGAATATTAGTAATGTGAAAGTCTAAGAGATACTTTTTCATTTTAATTATGATTAGATAAAAAAGAGTTTAAATATTATATTTTAAAAATATATTTCAATTTATTTTACATGATAAAATAATATGATATAATGAATATAATTTAGTTTCATTGATTCTATTTACGTATTTTATTTATAGGAGGACAAAAATGATAAATACTGATAAAGTAAGAATACAAGATGATTTATACACTTATGTTAATCAAGAAAAATTAGCTCAACTAGTAATACCTGATGATCAACCATCGGTAGGTGGGTTTCAAACTCTAGCAGTAGATGTTGAGAAAACAATGATAAATGAATTTAAAGAAATGTGTGATAAAGAAGTTTACCCTAATCATTATTTAGAAAAAGCATGTACATTGTTTAAAATTGCTAAAAATATTGAAAAGAAAGAAAAGGATGGCATCTTTCCTGCCCTAAAGAATCTTTCGATTCTTGATAAATTAGAAAATTTGGATACATTTAGCAAGATGTATAAGACTTTAATGCTCAATCAATTACCATTACCATTTCAGATAATGGTTGAAACAGATATGAAAAATACAAAACAACATTGTGTATGTATCCAAGGTCCAAGCGTTATTTTGCCCGATGCTTCCTATTATAAAGAAGAAATGATGCAACAAAAAGAAATGATTTTAGGGATATGGACCAATATGGCTAAAATGATTATGGCTAAAACAGAGTTAAGTCCTGAAGATCAAAATCAATATATAGAAGATACTCTAGCGTTTGATCGTTTGATTGGTAGTCTAGTAAAAACTAGTGAAGAGTGGTCAGAATATGTTGAAATCTATCATCCAATGAAAGTATCAAAAGTAGCAACATTATTGAAAACAATTCATTTTAAAACTATTTTAAAAGAATTATTTGGTTTTATTCCAGAAACGATTATTGTGACTGAACCAAGATATTTTAAAAACTTTATAGATGTATTGAATGCAGAAACATTTGAATTATATAAACATTGGTCATATGTAACTGGTCTTATTGATTCTTGTTCTTTATTAAATGAGGAATTAAGAGAATTAGGTAGCACGTATTATCGTGCTATCGCAGGCATCCCGGCAAACACTTCTATTGAAAAATTTGCTTATCAATTATCATCTCAACTATATGCAGAACCAGTTGGTTTATATTATGGTGAAAAATATTTTGGTGAAGCAGCTAAAAAAGATATAACTGAGATTGTATATCAAATCATTGATACTTATAAACTAAGAATTCAAGAAAATGAAATTTTAGAACCAGCTACTAAAGAAAAAGCTATTTTAAAATTATCCAAAGTTGGGGTAAAAATGGGATATCCTGATAAAGTTCAAGATATTTATGATAAACTTGTATTTAATGCGGAAGACACATTATATAATATTGTACATACATTAAAAGAAATAAAAATTTTAGAAAATTTAGAAGAGTTAACAAAACCAACAGATCCTAAAAAATGGGCAATGCCAGGACATATGGTAAATGCATGTTATGATCCTTTTGTAAATGATATTACTTTCCCAGCCGCCATTTTACAAGCTCCTTTTTATTCTATCAAGCAAACAAGAAGTGAAAATTTAGGTGGTATTGGTGCAGTTATTGGTCATGAAATTTCTCATGCCTTTGATAGCAATGGCGCAAAATGTGACGAAAATGGTAATATCAATAACTGGTGGACAAAAGAAGACAAAAAAAGATTGAATACCAAAATTAAAGCGATGATTAAACAATTTGATGGTATTGAACTTTCATGGGGAAAAGTAAATGGTAAATTTATTGTTAGTGAAAATATGGCTGATAATGGTGGAATGGCAGTTACTCTTGAAATAATGAAAAATACACCTCATGCTTCATATGAAGAATATTTTATGAATTGGGCTAAAATATGGTGTATGAAAGCAAAAACTGAATTTTTACAATTGCTTCTTCATTTGGATGTCCATGCTCCTAATATTTTACGTGCAAACATTACACCAAGAAATTTCCAAGAATGGTATGATACCTTTCAGGTTAAGAAAACGGATAAGATGTATATTGCACCAAATAAACGAGTAATAATTTGGTAAGTTAGGATAAAACATTGAAAGAATGCAAACTTTAAAAAAGGAAAAATAGAATAAAAGTAATCATAGAGATAAAGTTAAATGTATAATTTGACTTTATCTTTTTATTTATATAGTAAATATGTGTGAAGGAAAAATAAAAATGGCAAAATATGCAAATTTATTTTTCTAAAAAAGACTACATCCTATTTTTGTTTGGTATAAGTGATTATAACAACCCCGATGTTAAATAAATAGAATAGGAGAAGACGTTTTATCATCTTAAATTAGGTAAGTACTAGATGCCTGATGATAAACAATAAAGTAAATACGATTGATAAATCATACAAGTTGTTTTTATTTTTTAAAGTTTTCTTTTTTGAAAAAAATAAATGATGTAGTATAATTATGATGGAAGGAAAATGGATGAAGAAAGGATTTTATTTTTATAAAGATTTCTATATAGGAGTAAGCAGATGTTTATAGATACTCATGTACATTTAAATAATAGAGAATTAGAAAGTCATTTAAAAGAAGTATTAGATGAGGCATATCAAGCTGATGTGAAAAGGATGATTGTTGTAGGGTATGATTTAGAAACTTCAATCAAGGCTGTTGAATTAGCAAGTAAAATAGATGGATGTTATGCGGCAGTGGGATTTCATCCAACTGAAATAAAAAATTATACGGATGAAGAATATGAGAAGTTAGAAATACTTGCTCAAAATAAAAAAGTTCTTGCTATAGGTGAAGTAGGGTATGATTTTCACTGGGATACAACAACCAAAGAAGAACAAAAGGAAGCTTTTATTAGACAAATAGAACTAGCTAAAAAATTAAATTTACCTCTAATTATTCATAGTAGAGATGCACATCAAATAACATATGAAACATTGAAGAATACTAATGCCAAAATAGTTGGGGGGATTATGCATTCATATAGCGGCAGTGTTGAGATGGCTAAGGAATATATAAAACTCAATTTTTCTTTTGGTATTTCAGGACCAGTTACTTTCAAAAATGGGAAGAATATGAAAGATGTGGTAAAAGAAATCAATTTGCAATATTTAGTATCTGAAACTGATTCACCATATCTTACACCTCATCCTTTTAGAGGAAAGGAAAATGGTCCTAAATATATTCCGCTAATTGTTGAAGAAATGGCAAAAATTAAAGGTATAGACAGCAGTGAGATGGCAAAAAATATATTAAATAATGTTAAGAGAATTTTTGGTGATAGATATGAATAAAAAGAAAATTAAAATGTTTGTATTAGTTGGTTTACTTATCATAAGTTGCTTTATGATTAGTGGTTGTAACATTCAAAAATTATTAAAGAAGACAATTATCAATGAAATTGAAAATAGATATATTGAATATAGTCAAAATATAACAGTTGAAGATATTGAACAAGCTTTAATTGAAGGCTCAAATATAGCCAAGTCTTGTACAGTTGCGATTAGGGTTATTAAAAGTGGTGGTATTATAACCACAACTGAAAGCCTTGGTAGTGGAGTGATTGTTAAAAGAACGAAAAATTATGATAATACGTATCATTATTTAGTTGTAACGAATCGTCATGTGACTGGAACGAATGCAAATGCTAAATTTAGTGTATATTTAGATAATGATAATTATATTTCTGCAAGTTTAATTAGATATGATTCTACTTATGATTTGGCTTTAATTTCATTTGATAGTGGAATCTTATTAAATGTGGCTACTTTTTGTGAGGAAGAATTAAATATAGGTCAATATGTGATTGCGGTAGGTTCGCCATATGATATCGAGTCTTTTTACAATACAGTCACAATTGGTGCTATTAGTTGTCCCCAAAGGATGATTCAAGAAGAAGATTTAAATGGTAAAACTGTGAATAATACTTTTGTTCAACATGATGCTGCAATCAATTCTGGTAATAGTGGTGGTGGTCTTTATGATATATATGGAAGACTGATTGGAATTAATACATGGAAATTAGTTGGTGATCCTGGTGATAATTTTGAAGGATTAAATTTTGCAATTCCTTCAACAGTGGTTTATACAACTTTTGAAAGTTATCTTAAAAATGACTAAGTACTTAATACTTAGTCATTTTTAAAATTTACAAACCATGGAAGGTTTTCTTTCTTAAAGTAAATTGGTTTAGTATATTCTCCAAAGGCTGCATAAAATCCGGTTGTAGGGTTAATTTCCACACTTATAACATCTTGTGGTGTTTCATACCAAGAGGGAGTAATACCAGTAATTCTATAATATGCTTCAACTGTATCAGCCCAGATATATTTACCAAATTTGGCATCTAGCGAAGAGATAATTTCTTTATTGTTATCATATCCACTCCAAACACTGACTACTATATCAGGATTATATCCAACCATCCAGTTATCAGTATCGGTAGAACCACTCTTAGCAGCATATTTTGTTGTCAACATACTTTTAATAGAAACACCAGTGGGTCTAATATTATAAGTCATATTATCATCAAATACGGATGTCATTGCCTCGCTTAATAAATAAACATCACTTTCGTCAGCAATTCTACTCGTCTTAGGTTTTGCTTCATATAAAACTTCATCATTCATATTTGTTATTTTAGTAATAATTGTTGGTGTAACTTGTTTACCACTATTAGCAAGAATACTATAAGCTTCTGTTAATTCTTTCACGGATACTTCCTTTACTCCAAGAGCAAGGGAAGGAATAGCTGGAATATCACCTGAAAAACCAAATCTTTTTAGCGTGTTAACCATTTTATCACATCCTAAGAAAAGGTGTGTTTTTACCGCATAAATATTATCACTAGTTGCTAGAGCATAAGCCATTGAAACATCAAATCCAGCATAAATACTTTGAAAATTGGTTGGCGAATAAGTCGTATTATTATAATAAAAAGTAGTTGGTTCGCTAGCAAAAGTAGTAGCAACAGTAAAGCCGTTTTCAAGGGCAGTTAAGTATAAAAAGGGTTTAATAGAAGATCCTGGTTGTCTACTACTAGAAACTGCTCTATTATAAGTGCTTTTTTCATAATCTTTTCCGCCTACAACTGCTAAAACCTTTCCAGTTGATGGTTCCATTGCATAGATAGCTGTTTCAATATCGCTTTCTGGTGCTCTTTTTTGAATGCTATCATTTATAGCTGTATAAAGTTCAGTATTTAGTGTAGTATAAACTTTTAAACCGCCAGCCATTTTACCACTAATTTCAGGAATTTTTTTCAATTCTTGTAAAACTAAATCTTGAAAATAAGGAGCGTTTATCGCATCATCATTTGGATTATTACCTACACATTTCAATATTGTTTTACTAGATTCTTCATATTCTTCATTGGTAATTAGACCATCATTTAGCATTTCTCTTAAAATCAAGTTACGACGTTCCTTATTGTTTTCAGGATTTTTAATCGGTGAATATAGAGTGGGACCTTTAGGAATACTGGCGATTGCGGCAGCTTCTTCTAAGGTCAAATCTTTTGCATGCTTATTAAAATAATAAATACTAGCATCCTCAACGCCGTAAATACCATGATCAAAGTAGATAGAGTTGAGATATCCTTCTAAAATTTCATTTTTTGAATAGTTTTTTTCAATATTTAAAGAAATGAGAATTTCGTTAATTTTTCTTTTCCAAGTTTTTTCCGTTGTTAAATAAAGATTTCTAACATATTGTTGAGTAATTGTTGATGCTCCTTCTGATAATTTATTAGATTTAAGATTTTTTAAAACAGCACCACCCATTCTGATAATATCAACTCCATGATGTTTATAGAAACGTTTATCTTCAATTGAAATAAATGCTTTTGTTAAATAGGGAGAAATATCATCAAGTTGAACATAGGATTGTTTTTTTCCATTTGAATAACTTAGATATTTATGATTATTGCTATCATATAACTCAACATTAATAATTTCTGGCAATTGGTAATTCATATTAGTAGTGATAATGGCGATGGTTAAAATAAAAATAGTTAAAAGTAAAGTTGAAGTTATAGTTAATACTTTAAATACTTTAAAAAAACGTTTTTTCATTTTATATCACCGATAATATTTTTCCAAAAAAATTAAAGGATATACAAAACAAAAATTAACAATTATAATTTATAATTGTTAATTTGTTTTAAAATTCTTCATTTTCAATTAGTTCTAAAGTATGAAAAATATCATTTGTGTAAAAAATATTTTCAATTGAAGTAGCATTAAAATAATTGGTAATTGGAATCGTGTGATCATGTAAAATGTTACTATTTAAATAATTAGAAATCAATTTGATATTATCAAAAATCAAATAGTCAAATGATATTATTTTTTCATTTATTTTAATTTCATTACTATTTAATAAAAAAACGGGAGTATTTATAATAAGATAGTTAGAATTAAAAATCGCAAATCTTTTCAACGTTAAAATTATGACTTGATAAAAATCTTTCATCTAAAACCTCCTATTTATATTATATCACAGAAGTTAAGACTTTAAAAATTAAAAACATTAAATGATTTACAAATTTTTACCTTTGTGCTATAATAAAAATACTAATAAAGAGTAAAAAAGGGTGATAAAATGAAAATAAGATGCAAAAATTGTTATCGTATTTTAAATCCTAATGAAGAATATTGTACTAGTTGTGGTGAATATAGCGAAAAAATGCATAAAGCGATGGTGACAGGTGATTATGGTCCTGATCCTGTGGCAAAATTTAAAATAAGTTTTGGGATTTATGCAATTGCCGGTTTTATTTTATGTGGAATTTTTCAAGTTATTTTTGCTTTAATTGAAAATAAAATGAATAATGATAGCGGCTATACTAATCTTTTTTGTCAAACCAATAGTTTATTTTATAGCAGTATAATTGCTTTTGTTACAATGCTTATTGTTTTTAAGAAAGATTTAAAATCTTATTTTCCCAAAATGACTAAAAATCAAATATTAGGTAGTGTTATGATTGGGAGTTTGACAGTTGCAATTGTTATCCTACTTAATTATTTATCTAATTTCACTTTAATTTTTCCTAAATATATTACAAAATATTTAGAAGAAGGTAGTGCTGTCTTTTTTGATTTTAAAGGTGAGTGTATTTTTAAGATTGTTGTGGGGACACTTTTATCTAGTATTTGTTTAGAAATACTTGGTAGAAAGTATCTAGTTGATGCTCTTGATGAAACCATGCTTTCAGATCAGGCTATCTATTTTGTTACTAGTATTGTTGTTGCACTTTTTGAAATAGCTTGGATTATGTCGTTAGAAATTGCGATTGTGAGTATAGTTTTTAATTTAGTAGCCACGGGTATTTATATGTATACCAATCGAAATCTTTTGGTGAATATCATAATGCGAATTTTGATTGTGTTAATTGTTTTGATTATATTTTTATAGAGGTGAATTATGAGTTTAACAGCAGGAATTGTTGGTTTACCTAATGTTGGTAAATCAACATTATTTAATGCCATTACAAAATCAGGAGCACTAGCCGCTAATTTTCCTTTTGCGACAATTGAACCTAATGTTGGAGTAGTTGAAGTAAAAGATAAACGGTTAGATAAAATTGTTGAGATAGTCAAACCACGAAGTATAGTTCCTACTTCATTTTCTTTTACCGATATTGCAGGACTTGTTAAAGGTGCAAGTAAAGGTGAAGGTCTAGGCAATCAATTTTTATCACATATTCGTGATGTTGATGCTATTTGTGAGGTTGTTAGATGCTTTGAAGATCCCAATATTATTCATGTAGAAGGAAAAGTAGATCCAATCAGTGATATTGAAGTAATTAATTTAGAATTGATTTTAGCAGATTTAGAAGTTGTTGAAAAAAGATTACCAAAAATAGAAAAAAAAGCTCAACTTAAAGTTGATAATGATGCAGTTTTTGAATATCAAATTTTAAAAAAACTGCATGATGGTTTTTTGAACAATATTCCTGCTCGCTTAATCCCCTTAACAACAGAAGAAAAACTGTATGTGAAAAACTATCAGTTTTTGACAATGAAACCAATATTGTATGTTGCCAATGTTGGTGAAAACGATATTGTAAAGGGGAATCAATATGTTAAATTAGTAGAAGAATATGCTAAAAAGGAAGAATCAAAAGTTGTAATGATTTCCGCAAAAATAGAAGAAGAATTAAGTATGTTAGATGATGAAGATCGGCAAATGTTTTTAGACGATCTGGGGTTAGAAGAAAGTGGATTAGACAGACTTGTCAAAGAAGCTTATGCTTTGCTTGGTCTTTGTACTTTCTTTACAGCAGGTGAAAAAGAATGTAGAGCTTGGACTTTTAGAAAAGGAATGCTTGCTCCTCAGTGTGCTGGTGTTATTCATAGTGATTTTGAAAGAGGATTTATTAGAGCTGAAACGTATTCTTATGAAGATCTAGTTGAATATGGAACGCCTCTTAAAGTAAAAGAGGCTGGAAAAGTGCGTCTAGAAGGAAAAGATTATGTTGTAAGAGATGGTGACATTATGCTTTTTAGATTTAATGTATAAAAATATAAATTTTACAAAAAAAAAGAATAAAGTGAGGTGAAATCATGGATGAAAAAAATTTATATTTAGAATCGTTAAAACATCGCAATTATGATATGTATAAATACTTTAAAAGAGGTTTAGATATGATTGCTACTTTAAAGGAAAAGACCTATGAGGCATATATTGTTGGTGGCGTTGTCCGTGATTTCGTTTTAAATGTTGATTTTAATGATATTGATATCGCTACTAGTGCCACACCTGCTGCGATTAAAGATATTTTTTCTAGTTGCAATATTGATGATTATTATGAATCTTTAGGAACAATTGTTATTAAAGAGGCTGGTTTTAGATATGAAATAACGACCTTTAGGACCGAAGAATATGTAAAATTTAAAATCAAAGATGTTCATTATTCTAAAAAATTAGTAGAAGATATTATTAGGAGGGATTATACCATCAATGCCTTAGCCTTAACCCCTAATTTGACAGTTGTCGATTTGGTTGAAGGTCAAAAGGATTTAGAAAATGGCATTGTGAGAATCATTGGTAGTGGTAAAAGACGCTTTAAAGATGATCCTACAAGGATTTTAAGAGGTCTTCATTTGGTAGCTAAATTTGGTTTTGATATTGAAAGTAATACTGAAAAAGGCATGCGCAAAAGCAAACAATATTTAAAAGAACTAAGTGATCAAAAAATGATAACCTTATTATATAAAATTTTAAATGAAAAGTTTGGTTTAAAAGCATTAAAAGCTATAGATGATAATAATTTATTCAAATTTTTACCGAACTATTCTTATTGGGTAAGATTACTCATAAAAAGTTATAAAAAGTTAGGAACAATTGAAAAGATTACCCTTCTTTATCGAATAATGGGACAAATACCTGATAATACTGGTCATACCCATGAAGAATTGGTCGAAATAAAAAAATTATTAGAACTTTCACAACATTTATCAGTAAATAAAGTGAACGCAATGATGGTTTTTAAAATTAAAGTTGAGGATTTATTAGCTGCTGATCGCATTTCTAAAGCGTATAATCATAAATATCATAGTCAAAAACGTAAAATTAAAAGTATCCATAAACATTTGCCAATTCATCATGAAAAAGAATTAGATTTTAGCAACCGTGAATTAATCAGTATAGTTGGTTCTGATGATCCTAAAATCTCAATGATTAGATCGGAGTTATTATCAATGGTTATTAATGGTGAAGTGCCGAATAAGAATTTACTTCTTAGAAATGAAGTTATGAAATTAATGAGCAAATCAACGCTAAATAAACAAGCAATGATAACTAGGGCACCAGATACAGATAAAAAAATATTTAATCCTATTTTTGCCAATAAAAGAGAAAAAGAAGATAAATATTTTGATGATGCTAAAGAAGAAGAAAAATTATATCAAAAAGTTTATGATGATTATTCAGAAACTTTAGAGAATAATTTTGATGCTTGGGACCAAGTACCTGTTGATATTGATTACTATGAGCAATTAGGTGGTTTATCTTCAAATAATAAACTAGTTGATATTTCTGATGAGGAATTAAAAATGATAAAAGATGAATATAAAGAAGATTTTATGCAACTTTATAAAATATATGTAAAGGGTGTTAAAAATTATTATGAGTTATCAGAAAGAGAACAAAAAATCAAGAGTGAAGAAATTAAACAACAAGTTAAAGAGTTTTTATTAAGAAATAATACCAAATATCGCGTATTAAATGAAAGAGGTCTAGTTTAATGAAAAAGTTTATTGATATGAAAATAGGAGAAGATGTTGAGTTTTATGCTTTAGTAGAGTCAACCCAAAAACGGTATACACCTAATAAAAGTTCTTATTATAGTATAACATTATCAGATGGTGATTCTAATATTGATGCTAGAGTTTGGGATGTAAATTTGATTGAAAAAAATGAAGTGAATCCAGGAATGGTATGCTTTTTTAGTGCTCATATTAATGAATATGCAGGAAAATCTCAGTTTGTGATAAGTGGAATTAGATTAGTTAGCGAAGAAGAAATTAAGGATAAAAAGTTTTATCGCTCTGCCCCTCTTTCAGAAGAGGAACTTAGAACTAAGATAAAAAACTATATTCATAAAATATCCAACAAAATTTTAAAAAATTTAGTGGTTGGTTTGATTTCTAAAGTTCCTGATGATTATTTTGTTTTTCCTGCTGCTATGTCTATGCATCACAACTATTTTAATGGGCTTGCTTACCATACCTATTCAATGTTGATGTTAGCTGATAAATTTTTAGAAGTTTATGAAGGAATGAATGCGGATTTATTATATGCTGGCGTATTGTTACATGATATAGGTAAAACTAAAGAATTAACAGGGCCTAGATCACCTCTTTATACAGAGGAGGGAAATCTTCTTGGACATATTGTAATTGGTCTTCAGATGCTTGCAATTGAAGCAGCGGAACAACATGTTGATGACACAGAAGAATATAAAACGTTAAGTCATTTAGTGGCCTCTCATCATGGTGAATTAGAGTTTGGTTCGCCAAAAGAACCTGCCATTATGGAAGCATTTGCTTTGCACTTTATTGATTTAGCAGATTCTAAAATGGCACCAATTAGTGCTGAAATTTTGAAGACTCAAAAGGGTGCTTATTCTTCACCAATTACAAGTTTAAATCGAAAAAGTATTTATGTACCTAATTTGAAATAAAAAAAAACTTAACTTTGAATTATATATCAAAGTTAAGTTTTTTATTTAATGAGAAAATTTCATAAGAAACTTTTTATTCTTCAACATCTTCCTCAACAACTTTACATGCATTAATATATTCTCTTAGTAATTCTTTGTTATCAAAAGTAATCGTTGTTAATAATTCTAATGATTCATCCATTAAAGCATTGTTAACAGTATCACTATCAGCCAAAGCATTTATTGCCGGAATATAGTATGTAGTTATACAATTTTTAACAGCAGTAGTAGTATTTGATGGATTTTTCAGATAATTTTCATATTGTAAACGAGTAGGTTTATATGACTTTGTTGAAGATGTAATGTAATATGGTTTTACAATCTTAGTTACAAAATATAAATAAGTTGTATTTTCACAAAGAACAAAATCATTTTCAGTATCGGATACATTTACAAAATCAGTTGCTCTAACTGTATAAGTTACATCATTTTTAGTATAAGTATAAGATTTGCTTAAATCTTGACCTGAAAGATCTGTACCTTTTTCGCTGTCAGTATCATTGTATGCTAATAATCTTGCATATTGAGTTCGAATTTGTTCTATTATTTTTTCATCATTACTGCTAGATGCATTATAACTGGCACTAGAAATTAATTTAACTTTTAAACCAGCAGTTTTAAATTCTTTCCAAATACCATTTTGATTTTTATTGGTAAGATTGTATTCAAGAATGACATCATTTAAAGCAGTAGTAATTGTTTCTTTTTTCTTCACTGCTTCAGCATAAATTGTTTGAAGCAATTGAGTTGCAAGTAAAGCCTCAGGGCTACCTTCTGTTACTTCATCAGCTTTATTATCTAAATTTTTATCATAATAAACTTTTAAACCAACTGCAGTAGCATTGAAATAATTGTTATAGATTTCTTCCATTTTTTCTTGTACTAAAGCATCAATAGGAGTAGTAACTTCACCACTTTCATCTTTTACTTCTTCAACTAAATATAAAGATTCTTTAAACTCATCTAACGATTCTTCGTATAAACTTGAATCAAGGTTAATAATAATTTTTTCTTCAGATAGAAGGCCAAGATAGTCTCTAACAAAGTTGTCCCAACCATAATTTTTATCAAAACCTAAAGATGCATAATCGCCATTTTCAAATGCTTCTTTATATTCAGCAATTTCTGCTTCATAATAATCATCGTATTTTTCTTGATCTAAGATAGTACCAGTAGCAAGATCATATACGCCATTATCTTTTAGTACAATATATTGTTTTAAATATAATGCAGCAATATATACACCATAATTACTTATAAGTTTATCATAAAATTGATCTGCAGTTACGTATATGGTTTTTCCATTTAATTCATAACTAAATACATTAACATTACTTTCTTCTTTAGTATAAACAAAAGCAGGGTAATCATCTGTTGAATAACCTAAATTTTTGAAAATACTATCATAGGTAATTTTATAAAAATTTTCAAGTCCAGCATCATAAATTTTAAGGTTATGAGCAAGTTCATTTTCTTGTGAAGCCATTGTTGCATAAGCACTAGAAACTTCTGCCTCAATTAAATCTTCAATGACTTTATCTTTTTCACTTTCAAGTGTAACAACATTTCCATCTTCATCTAAATTTCCTGATTCAGTACTCTTGTATATTAAGTATAAATCACTGCCATAAATAGTAGGAGCTTTTGAATAATCGCCATCTTTCCAATTATAGACCGCATTTGCTAAAGAGGAATTGATAGTTGTTAAATCTTCATAAGTATAAGTTTTTAAACCACTTTCGTTTACATTATTGATATCTTTATAAATGTTTTCAAAGATGGCTAAAATCTCATCTTTAGTATATTTAGTACCATCAGTTTTTTGCCAACCAGTATTTAAATAATTTAAGTCAATATTATTACTTGTCATAAAATAATTAGCTTCATTACGAGAATCAAATCTAATAATAATCAAATCATTAGTTTTACGATAAGTGTTTTCAAACGCTTTTTCGATATCTTCATCTTTAAAATAATCTTCTTCCATATGATCTTTAAAGTATTTTTTACCATATTCTAATCTACGATATACTAAACGATAATATGTTTCATAATAATTATCATCTTCAGGGTTTTTGCTTAATCCCGATAAGATTAATTCATCAAGAAATTTTTGTTTTACTTCATCCGTTTTTTCTTCATCACCATAAATGATTTCATCTAAATATTCTTGGAATCCTTCTTCATCACTTAAAGCTGGAAGAAGTGCATCATCAACCATATTTAACAAAACTTCAGTTCCATAAGAATTTAGTAATTGATAATAAACATCTTTTTTTGTAATTGTATAATTACCAATTTTTAAGTACGTTCCTGTTGGATCAGAAAGTGTTGGAATAAGACGATTTTTATCTTTGGAACATTTTTTACAACTTGCACAAACCATTACAGCACAAATTGCTAATATAATAACAATAAATCTTTTAAAGTTTTTCATTTTAAGTACCATCCTATTTCTCTTCTGCATAGCTTTCAAGTAGATAATCAATGTAGAATAATAATTGATCCTTATTGAAACCTTCTGCAAATGTCATAGAATCAAGATCTGCTTTTAATTTATTGGCAAGTTCTTTTTCGACAATGTAGGTTTCAACTTCTGTTTTAGCACTATCATACCAAGCTGTACATTTTGCACTTATATCTTCATCTAATGTATAAGTCTTATTTTCATCATCAAAGTCTTCTAAATCTAAACCTAATTTTTCCATTAATTCTTTTACTTCTTTAGCATATTCATCAACTTTAACTTCTAATTGTTTAATTTGTTCTTTATAAGAAGTTACTGCAGTTTCATTACCAGATGCACTTTCTAAATTCTTTTTAGCTGTTGTTAAACTAGATTGAGTTTCAGTAAGTTTAGTTGATGCTTCATATAATTTGATTTCATCTTCAGTAGGTTGATCAACAAAGTCATACGCTTTTTCAACAGCTACAGCATGGAAACCATAAGAAGTAGCAAAAGCATAATTTTGATCTGTATTTACGATATTATATTTTAAAGCCTCAACAATTGGATTAGTATAATTAGTATCATCTTCAGCAGCTTTTGAGTCATAAACAAGACCATTATCATTAGCATAATTCCACATTTCAAGCATTACATCTTTGAATTCTTCAACTAAAGAAGATGTGTGATCATAATTAGCAGATTTTTCAAATTTAATTTGTAAACCAGCAACTTTATATTTACCAAAGGCTTCTTCTAAAGTAGTTGGATTATTTACCACTTCATATTTAGCATCTTTGTAAACAGTAACTACTTCTGTAAGTTTATCTGAAATTGTACCAGTTGCTAAAACTTCATCATATCTTGTCATGATTAATGTTGCAAGTTCTTCGGCAAGTTCAATTTGTTCAGGAGTCCAATTTTCTTCAGTTACATCATCTTTATTGCTTTCAACAAGTTTGGTATCTGGAGTGCCATCATAATCATAATCAACAGAAATGATTAGATTCATTACATCAACTTTATAAACTTCATCTTGCGCTTTTTCCATTGCTTCTTTAATTCTTTCAAAATTATACAGTGATTCAGTATATTTTTCTAAAACATCAATGTAAATTTTACCACCATAATTTCGATTAATTAATAGTTCTTTTTCAGAATTGGCACCAAAATAATCATGAATAAAGTTTTTCCATCCATATGATGCAGGGAAATTAGGGATATATCCATAATATGCAAGATATGCATACGTAAAATAATCAAGTTCAAAATTTTGTTTAAAAGAAGAAATATCGGATTTTAATAAAGATTTAATATAGTCTTTATCTTCAATATCTTTCCAAGGGTTAAGAGATGTATTAAAATCACTATTAATAATATAATATTGATCAACATAAGATTTAACATAAGTTGCACCATATTTTGCTTCCATTTCAGCAAATAATTGATCAGGTGTGATTTCTAAACCATCTACTACCGCAACTATTTTTTTCTTGTTCTTACGACTAGTTTTATATTCATCGAAATCTGTTTCACTTAGAGTTGTACTATAGAAAGTATTATAGTTATATTCATAGATAGCCTCAATAAATTTATCATAAATTTTTAGACCACTTTCTTGACGTCTAACATAATACATTCTTTCAATATTAGCTTTTTCATTTTCGCCAACTTTATATAAATCTTCTGTCATTTGTTGAATTACTTCATCACGAGAATTTTCTAATGTTGGTTCTTCACCTTCGCCAAGTTTGATAAATAAACAATAATAATCGCCAACACTTTCAAGTTTTACGGAATAAGATTTATAGAATTCTGCCGCATCATCAGAATAAGTTAATTTCGTAGAAGTAGAAGTTAGATATGCAGCATAATCACTATCGTCTGTTACTTCCCAAATAAACTGAGAATATTTAGAAATATCATTATTTAAAGTAAAGTTGTAGTCTAAAACTACATCTAAGGCATCAACCACAACAGTTTTGGTTTCTTCTTTTTCAGAATCATCAGAACTGGTTGCGGTAACTTCAATTTTATAAGTTACTTCAAGAGTTGTTTCACCAAATTTTATAATACCTTTGATTGTTTGTGAAAGTTTAGAAGAAGTACGAGTAACTGTTATGATACCAGTTTCACTATTTAATTTAAAGTTTTCTTCGTCAACGGCTTCCCACTCAATTGTAGCATTTTTATCACTGCCATTAATTACAACTTCTAGTGGTAAATTTAAATCGCCTTTAATTGTGGCATATTTTTTCATTTGCTCATCTAAAGCAACCTTTACTAATTGTAAAGTTCTTGCTTCACTGACTGATGTTGTATAATAATCGCTTGTAATAATTGCCTCACCATTATTGGTATAAGCCCAAACTTCGTTGTACATACCAATAAATGCTGCAATCACTTCATCTGGTGTTAAGTAATCGTGAAGAGTAGGATATTCTTTTACTTCAGGATCATAGGTTGATTTTACCCATCCAGCAAGTTGATTAGTAGATGAGGTGGATTTAGAGGCATCAGGATTAATGCCATACTTTTTCATCATTGCATCAGCAGCAGCTTTGCTAGTAAAAGGAATAAACAAGCCAGTTGTTGTTTTTCCAAAATTATCTTCAAAGTATTCTTCAATATCCTCATCATCGAATAAGCCAGTTTTACCATTATCTATGCGATCTTGTTCATATCTTTTTAGATACTCGGCTTTGGCCCAAACTTCTTTTGCATATTGTAAACGATAATAATCTTTTACCTTTGTCCATACTTTGCTCGTATAGGCATCGTATGCACTATTTTCATCAGCATCCGCTTTGGTTATGACACCAGTTATGATTAAGGATTCAATGACATCATCCCATTCTTTTTGTTTATCACCTTTAAAATCTTCACCAAAGATATCATTTTCAATATAAGGAATTAAATCTTCATCTTTTACCTTTGCGATTTCATCTTTGTAAAGATAGGTGTCAATTAAACGAGTTAATTCAACTACTCCATAATCTTTTTTTAAAGCATCATATATCGTTTGCTTTGTTACATTTAAATTGCCAAATTGTAAATAACTTTCCTCACCATTACTTAATTTTGGTGTTTTACTGTTTGTTGCATTAACAATAACAATTGTTATGGCAATTACAATAATTAAAGAAAGTCCTATTACAACAGGCAATAGTTTCTTAAAAATTTTCATCTTTTTTGTTTCCTTTCTTGAAATTAAAAAATTTTTAACGTTTATATTTTACCATTTTTTATAAAAAAATTCAACTTATAAAAGCTATTTTTAATAACTAAATACAACTTTTTTTAAAAAAGATGGTCAAATGTGAAATTAATGTGAAATTATTCTAATAGGCAAAAGTAATAGTCATATAAAAAAAATCTTCATAAATTAAGAGTGTAAAATGATAGCTCATTATCAATAGTGAAAGGGGGAAGAATGATGAATCAATGCCGTGGTGAATATGGGTATGCTTTCATATTAGTTCTATTTATTTTACTTGCTATTATTGGCGCATGCTGGGGATTCTAACATGAAACCTTTTATTAAGCCTCTTGAAAAAGAGGTTTTTAATTTTTTTATTTATTATTATCTAGTTTGCTAAAATCTTGCATTTATGATATAATTTATTATTGGTGAGGGAATATGGAAATTATTGTACTAGCAAGTGGCTCTAAGGGTAATGCCACATATATTCAAACAAAAAACAATAAAATTTTACTTGATGCGGGAATTAGTTATTTGCAAATAAAGAATCGACTTTTATCAAAGGGTATTTTATTAGATAAATTAGATGCAATTTTAATTACCCATGAACATACTGATCATATTAAATATTTAATCAGTATTGCAATGAAAACAAAAGCTAAAATTTATTTAAGTGAAGAAGTATATAAAATTTTAAATGTAAGACTAAATGGGGGCTTAAATGATTTATCGGTTTATTTTATTAGAGAAAATAATCGTTATGATTTCAATGATCTTTTTGTCGTCCCAATGAAATTATCACATGATGCTAGTTGTTGTTTTGGATATTTGTTTAAAGAAAAAGGTCCGGGTAATAAAACATATGGTTATATTACTGATACTGGTTATATACCAGAGGAATATCTATCCATAATTGCTAATTTACAAGTTATTTCAATTGAATCGAATCATGATGTTCAAATGTTAAAAGAGAGTAAAAGAACTTGGCCATTGATTCAAAGAATTTTGTCTAATAATGGTCATTTATCAAATATTCAATGTTCAAATTATTTAAGGGGTTTGAATTATCAATATGTTAGAGTAGTCATTTTATCCCATTTAAGTGAGGAATGTAATTTAGAAAGTTTGGCCTATAGTGAAGTAGTGAAAGTATTTGATGGACAAATTCCATGTCAAATTCAAATTGCCAAACAACATGAGGCACTACCAATAATTGAGGTTAAATGATGATTAAGATAATTTGTATAGGCAAACTGAAAGAAAAGTTTTTAGTAGATGGCGTTGATGAATATAAAAAAAGAATTGAAGGTTTTCAAAAACTTCAAATATTAGAATTAAAAGAGTATAATACTTCGGATATTTCAAAAAATATTGAAAATGAAGGATTTGAAATTTTAGAAAAAATAAATAGTGATGAACATCTTATTACTTTGGAAATTTTGGGGAAGAAATTTGATAGTATCACTTTTAGCAAATATTTAGAAAAACAGTTTATCTATGGTGTATCTAAAATTACTTTTGTTATTGGTGGTTCAAATGGATTAAGTGAAGAGGTAAAAAAACGAAGCAATCTTCATTTATCTTTTTCAGATATGACTTTTCCTCATCAATTAATGAGATTAATATTAATGGAACAATTATATCGAGCATTAACGATTATGAATCATAAAGAGTATCATAAATAGGAGGTTGTTATGAACGTTGTATTGAGTATAATTTATTATATTTGTATTGTAGCTTTTATGTTTGGCTACATTGTATGTTTTATTATTAATTTAATTCGAGCTATTAAAGTAAATAATAGTATGAAAGAAGACTACAGTAAGGTTAACGCCAAGGTTGTGGAAGTTATTCATGAAAAAAAACGTGTATATGTTAAAGTGGAGTATGTATCTCCTACTAATTTTGTTAAATTTGTTGATTATTTTGAATTTACAGAAAAATCTTTTAATGATCAATATTATGTTGACCAAGAATTAGAAATTTATTACCCTAAAGTTGATGATTTAAAAAGAGTTACTTGCTTTCCAACCTATTTAGAAGGCAATAAAATTAAAATAAAAGCTGCACCACTTGTGACAGATGCTTTTTTAGCAATTGTCGGTATTTTTATGACTGGTTGGTTTACGACTTTGATTATCAAATCAGGTGGATTTAACATTTTTAATTCAACGAATACTAATCCTGAAAATTTATTCAATTGTGCAAGTTTTTCATCAATTCTTGTGTATATGTTACCACTTTTTATGTATATTACAACGATTCCTTATTTAATTGAAAGATTAACGACTGCTTCAAAAGAAGAAAATCAAAATTATTTAAAGTTATATGGTGCTAAATGTATGGCAGAGGTAAAAACATTTAAATTTGGTCGTAATAAAGATGCTAAAGGGAATAAAGAATCTTTAATTGAAATTGAATTTTATAATAATAAAGGTGAACTTATTAAAGCCAATTTAAATTCATTTATGTATACTGAAACGCAAGAGCAATATATCAACATTTTATATGATTTAAAAAATCCTAAAAATGTTGTTTATATGAGAAAGTAAAATGAATAAGTTTAAACTTGTTGCTCCCTATCAACCTATGGGTGATCAAATTGAGGCAATTCAACATTTAACGCAAAATATTGAACTTGGCATTAGTGAGCAAACTTTGCTTGGTGCAACCGGAACAGGAAAGACATTTACGATTGCAAATGTGATAGCTAATGTTAATAAACCAACAATTGTGCTTGCTCATAACAAAACTTTAGCAGGACAACTTTATGCAGAACTTAAAAGTTTATTTCCAGAAAATCGTGTAGAATATTTTATTTCCTATTATGATTATTATCAACCTGAGGCTTATGTTCCAAGTAAAGATATGTATATTGAAAAAGATTCTAGCATTAATGATGAAATAGACCAGATGCGTCATGCCGCAACCCAAAGCATTTTAGAGCGAAGAGATACCATTATTGTAGCCTCTGTTTCTTGTATTTATGGAATTGGAGATCCTGAAGATTATGAAAATTCTATGTTGGTATTGAGAAAAGCAGAACACCTGAAAAGAGAGGTTCTTTTAGAAAAATTAGTATCTATGCAATTTGTTAGAAATAATATGAATTTTGAAAGAGGGACTTTTCGGGTTAAAGGTGATAATGTAGATATTTTACCTACTAGTGAGAGTAATAATGGTATTCGGGTAACTTTTTTTGATGATGAAATTGAACGTATTGCCTATTTTGATACTACAACCGGTAAAGTAACGAAATTAACAGATGTTGTTTCAATTTTTCCTGCAACCCATTTCGTTTTAAATGATGCTAAAAAAGAAGAGGCAATTAGAAGAATTGAAGAAGAATTACAAGAGCGAATAAAATATTTTAACGAACGGGGACAATTATTAGAGGCTGAACGAATTGAACAAAGAACAAAATATGATATTGAAATGTTAAAAGAAATTGGCAGTTGTAGCGGAGTTGAAAATTATTCTAGACACTTAAGTTTAAGAAAAGCAGGTGAAACTCCATCTGTTTTGCTTGACTTTTTTGGTGAGGACTATTTGATGGTCATTGATGAGTCACATGTAACGATTCCACAAGTTAGGGGTATGTTTAATGGTGACCGTAGTCGCAAACAAACTCTTGTGGATTATGGTTTTAGATTACCATCGGCTCTTGATAATAGGCCATTAAATTTTGAAGAATTTGAACAAAAAATAAAACAAGTCATATATGTTTCAGCTACACCAGGAGATTATGAACTCAAGCGTAGTTATGAAATTGTTGAACAAATTATTAGACCAACTGGTTTACTTGATCCTTTAATTGAAGTAAGAAAGACTAAAAATCAAATTGATTTTATAATGGCTGATCTCAAAAAACAGATCAGTAAGCATGAAAGAACTTTAATTACGACTTTAACAATTAAAATGAGTGAGGATTTAACTGCTTATTTAAAAGAAAATGGAATTAAAGTTGCCTACTTACATTCAGAAATTAAGGCTTTAGAAAGATTAGAAATTATTCGAAAACTTCGTCAAGGAATTTATGATGTATTAGTTGGTATTAACCTTTTAAGAGAAGGATTGGATATACCTGAGGTTAGTTTGATATGTATTTTAGATGCAGACAAAGAAGGTTTCTTAAGAAGTGAGCGTTCTCTTATTCAAACTATTGGAAGGGCTGCTCGTAATAAAGATGGACGTGTGATTATGTATGCTGATACCATTACGGAATCTATGCAAAAAGCAATTGATGAAACTAATCGAAGAAGACATATTCAAGAAGAATATAATCGTCTGCATCATATTACACCGACAACAATTAAAAAGGAAATTGGTGAAAGTTTATCGATTGAATCAGATAATATCAATGAAAATATCAATGAAAATATTAATGAAATAATCAGTGTTGAAACCTTTAAAAAGGCATCCAAAATTGAACAAAAAAATATTATTGCAACTCTTGAAAAACAAATGAAGGAGGCGGCAAGTAAACTTAATTTTGAAGAAGCGATGAGTATTAGAGATATTATTTTTGAATTAAAAGCAGGTGGAAAATAGTGGAAAATAAAAAAATAAAAGTCATTGTTGGTTTATCTGGGGGAGTAGATAGTAGTGTTGCTTTACTTAAATTGAAAGAACAAGGATATGATGTAGAGGCTATGTATATGCGCAATTGGGATTCTGCTATTAATAATGATGTTCTTGGAAATCCTGATTTAATGGATGAAGTATGTCCACAAGAAAGAGATTATCAGGATGCTAAAAAAGTAGCTCATCAATTAGGAATTCAATTGCATCGCGTTGATTTTATTGAAGAATATTGGGATTCAGTTTTTAGTTTTTTCTTGTCAGAATATAAAAAAAATAGAACACCTAATCCAGATATTTTATGCAATAAAGAGATAAAATTTAAGACATTTTTAGATAAAGCCATTGCACTTGGAGCCGATTATATTGCAATGGGACACTATGCGAGAGTGATTCATGATGGTGACAAACACTATTTATTGAGAGGAATTGATGAAAATAAAGATCAAACATACTTCTTATCACAGCTTAGTTCTGCACAACTTGCTAAAGCATTATTTCCTATAGGAGATATGTTGAAACCATCAGTTAGAGAACTTGCGAGAAAATATCAATTGGTGGTTGCTGATAAAAAAGATTCAACAGGAGTATGTTTTATCGGAGAAAGGAACTTTAAAGAATTTTTAATGAACTACATCCCAGCTACTCCTGGTGAAATAATATCGACTGATGGTAGAATTGTAGGTCATCATGATGGAGTAATGTATTATACAATTGGTCAAAGAAGAGGTCTTCATATTGGCGGTCCTGGCGAGGCTTGGTTTGTATGTGGAAAAGATACAACCAAAAATCAACTCATTGTTGGTCAAGGTAAAGATACAGAACTTTTATATGCGAATCGTGTTATTGTAACCGATGTGAATATAATCAATGGAACTTTTAGCAATAATCAAAAAATGACGGCAAAATTTAGATATCGTCAACCAGATGAAGAAATTACGGTATCTTGGGTGAATGAAAATACTTTAGAGGTAAAATGTAGTAGACCAGTTAAAGCGATTACTCCAGGTCAGGCTTGTGTGTTTTATGATGGTGAGTACTGTCTTGGGGGCGGGACGATTGATAAAGTTTATATGGATAATATTTTAAGAAAATATTAAAAAACAAACGTGTTTAATCAACTATGAAGCAAATTAAGCACGTTTGTTATAATTTATAGTATAGAAGGAGGTTGTAGATTGGAAAGCATTAGTGGTATTATCACAAAAATTAATTATTATAATCCCGAAAATGGGTATACAGTAGTTATTTTAGAACTTGATTATAAAGATAAAACAATTGCGATGAAAAAAAGCAAAATTGTTGGTAATACAATTGCATTAGTTGGTTATTTTGATCGGGAACCTCATGAGATGGAAGAATATACTTTTAATGGTGACTTTGTCAAAGATCACAATTATGGATTACAATTTAGATTCAATCGTTTTGAAAGAAAGGCTATCAAAACGGAACAAGGAATGATTAGTTATTTATCTAGTGATATGTTTCCAGGCATTGGTCCTAAAATTGCCAAAACGATTGTTGAAAAATTAGGGTTAAATTGTTTGACTCTTATTAAAGAAAATGAAGATGCTTTAAAAGAGATCAATCTAACAGACAAACAAAAAGCCATCATTAAAACAGGGATAATTAGTGATGAAATTAACCAAGAAACAATAGTTTTTTTCTTAGATAATGGTATTTCAATGGATATGGCTCACAAAATCATTGCTGTTTTTGGGGATATGGCAAAAGAAATTGTACTAGAAAATCCCTATGTATTGATGGAAAAAATTGAACGATTTGGTTTTAAAAAAAATGATGCGTTTGCTTTAAAAATCGGTATTAAAGAAAATAGTATTGTTAGATTAAAGGCATTAATAACATATGTTTTGCAAGAAACTTTATATAGTGTTGGAAATAGTTATATTGCCAAAATTGATTTATATGATTATACAGTTAAATATTTAGGGCAAGATATTGATGGAGATCTATATGATAAAGTGTTAGAAAACCTTGCTTCTAATAAGAAAATTTATATAGATATAGATAAAAATATTTTTGATTATAAAATGTATATTCAAGAATTAGAATTGGCATCAGAATTATCTAAAATGCTAAAAGGTAAAAGAGATCTTAATCAAAAAATGCTAAAGTATGATGAAAAAGAGATCAATAAGAATTACTATAAAATTAAATATAACTCGCATCTTGAATTCAGTAAAGAACAAGAAAATGCCATTTTAAGTGCTTTTACCGAACCTGTTATCATTATTACAGGAGGACCTGGTACAGGTAAAACGACAATTGTTAAAGCCATTATTGAAATGTATTTGAAACTTAATAAAGACAATACAGCAGTAGCGGATTATATTGCATTACTTGCGCCAACCGGAAAAGCGGCTAAAAGGCTCAAAGAATCAACTCAAATGGCAGCAATGACTATTCATAAATATTTAGGTTATATGGGAGGGAATAGTTTTACTTATTCTAAATATCATAAAACTTCTGCAAAATTAATTATTGTTGATGAAGCTTCCATGATGGATTTGCCACTGGCATCAAGGTTGATAACCTCAATGCAAGATGATGCAAGACTTATTATTGTTGGTGATGTGGATCAACTTCCAAGTGTTGGTCCAGGACAAGTTTTAAAAGATTTAATTGATTCAAGAGAAATTAAAACAATTAGACTTACTAAAATCCATCGTCAAGCTGAAAATTCCAGCATTATTCAACTGGCTCATCATATCAATGAAGGAGTTCTTCCCGAAAATATTTTAGATAAATTAAGTGATCGCGTTTTTATTGCTACGGATAATTCTCATTTATCATCCATTTTAGTTGATGCTACTTCAAGATATATTTCTAGAGGATATGATATAAAAAAGGATCTTCAAATTCTTATTCCGATGTATAAGGGTGAATGTGGAATCAATGAAATAAATTCTAAAATTCAAGATCTTGTTAATCCTTTGAAAGATGAACAGGAACAAATAAAACATTATGGACAAGTTTTTCGTCAGAATGATAAAGTAATTCAATTGGTAAATAGAGCCGAAAAAGGCATTATGAATGGCGATGTTGGTTATATCGATTCTTTTATTTATAAAGATTTAAAAATTATTGGATTAAGGGTTGCTTTTGATCAGAATATCATTGAATATACAATTGAAGAATTAGAAGATCTTAGTTTGGCATATGCAATTAGTGTTCACAAAGCTCAAGGTGGTGAATTTGACATTGTTATTATGCCTATTTCTTCTAAACATTTTATTATGTTGAAACGTAAGTTGATTTATACTGCTATTACAAGGGCAAAAAAGATTTTAATTCTAATTGGTGATGTTCAAATGATGCAACAAGGAATTAGAAAAATTGAAAATAATCGAAAAACTATTTTGAAAAATAAACTTATTGAATATATAAATACGAATGTCAATGAAGATAATCCCAAACAAACTAGTGAAAAAATTATTGAAGATGATGATGAACTAGGTAGTATTTTCAGCGAATTAAAAGCAAGTGATTTTGATAATTTTAATTCATAATATTGGAAAAAATTTTTTTGTATTTTTGGTAAAAACTATCTCATAATAATATTGCATAAAGAAAGTATCTTGATTCGTTATTAGGAGAACATATAATATTCCCTTTGTTTAGAACTATTAACTAGACAGATAAAATCTACTTATGCTACTTTAGTCAAAGAGGTGACAAATATGAAATCATCAATCGTTCCGTACGCGGCTGGAGCAATGACGGTTTTAGGAGTATGGTTATTTGCTTCTAACAAACAAAAAATTGACAAACTTGTGAAAAATGTAAGTGAAACAATGGACCAAATGCTCCAAAAATGCAAAAAAACGTTACAAGAAGATAGCTGCTCTTGTAACAATTAACAAAAATAAAAGTTGCTATTTTATTTTTGAAAAAAGTATAAACAATAATGTTTATACTTTTTTATTTTTCAATGTTAAATATAAATAATCAAAAGACCAACAATTAACCCCATAATGATTGCAAAAGCAGGGGCTTTAGAGCGATGCATCAATAAAGCTTGAGGAATAATTTCTCCGTAAACAACATAAAGCATGGCACCACTAGCAAAACTCAAAGAAAGTGATAAGCCAATTGGACCAACATCACCAATCGCATAACCAATAAAGGCGCCAAGAACTGTAGGAAAACCAGAAAGGGCAGTTAAAAAAACAGCCTTCATTTTACTCATTCCTCCACTAATTAAAGGAACACTGATTGCCATTCCTTCTGGAATATTATGTAGACCAATTAATACGGCCATCACAAGAGCACTACCAGTTAAAGCATCATTAGCAATGGAGGCAGAAGCCCCAATTGTCATTCCCTCTGGAATATTGTGAAGAGCAATCGCACAAACCATAATAATTCCTGCTGTAAACAAAGCACTTTTTGAATCATTATTATTTTTATGGACTTGGTAGTGGTCAGCATGGATTAATTCATCTAAATCATCAGCAGTTTTTGGATGATTAAAAGGTTTATTTACTTCTTTTTCAGTTTTTTTATCAATATAATAATTTAAAAAGTATACAATAAAATAACCAAGGAGTAATCCAGCAATAACAATAAAAATGTTTACTTCCATATTCGTAGTTGGAAAAATAGCATTTTGGAGTAAATCAAAACAAACAATACTAGTCATTACCCCTCCTGCAAAACTTAATAGAAGAGATACCGTTTTATCAGAATTCTTTTTAAAAAGAGCACCAATTAACCCACCAAGACCAGTACCAACTACACCGGATATAAATGTTGTGATAAAAATAGTTAGCAATATTGACATAAAAACCTCATCAGTATTTTAAATAATTATACTAAAACTATGCATTTTTTTAAAAATATATGCATCGTTTTTTATTTTAAAACCTTAATAAAACAATAAATATAGTATTTGAATCAAATGGAATGTTCTTTTTACAATATATTTGACTATTTTTGTATTTCTTGATATAATTGACGCATATATTAAAAAAGGAGTTGAAGAAAAAATATGGATCCACTGGTCCCCTTGTCGTATAGTAGTTATTTAACTAATACGACTAATCATTTGTCTTTAATATGGGCAATTGTTGTATTGTTACTTGGTAGTGCTTTCTTTTCGGCTGTTGAAACAGCACTTACATGTTGTAACAGAGTTAGAATGAAAGTAAAAGCCGAAGATGGTAAAAAAAGTGCAAAGTTAACTTTAAAAATATTAAATAGATATGATCAATCACTTATTTCCATTTTAATTGGCAATAATATTGTGAATATTGTATCATCTTCTCTTGCTACCTTAATCGCTTTAAGTTTGATATCTGATGAAGGCGTTGCTACAATGGTTTCTACAGTCGTTATGACGATTATTGTATTTATGTTTGGCGAAATTATTCCCAAAAACATTGCTAAAGCAAATGCTGATAAATTGGCTCAAATTTTAAGCTATCCTTTGGCAGTGATTTATGTCATTATATATCCAATTATGCAAATTTTTAATTTCATTTTGTGGATATTTAAAAAAATTTTTAGAATCAAAGAAAATGTCAATACTTTAACTGAAGATGAGTTTAAAGATATCGTTGTTTATGGTGAAGAAGAAGGCCTAATTGATGGCGAAGAAAGTGATATCATCCAAGCAGCTGTTGATTTTAATGATATTACAGTTAAAAGTATTTTAACCCCAAAAGAAAAAATTGTCGCACTTGATTATAATAAATTATCAAAAAATGAAATTTTAAAAAGAATTGATAATATTCAATTTTCAAGGCTTCCTGTCTATGAACAAAAATATGATAATATTGTAGGAATTTTAAATATTCGCAAATTTCTTAAATTAGCCATTAATTCAAAAAAATTTGCGTTAAAACAGTCAATTAGTGACGTAATTAAAGTGTTAGATACTACATCATTAAATGAAATGATTGAAATATTTAAAAACAAGAAAAATCATATGGCGATAGTATACAATGACGCTAATGAACTTGTAGGTCTTGTTACAATGGAAGATGTTTTAGAAGAACTTGTTGGTGAAACTAAAAAAGAATTGTCAATAAAAGGAGGAAATAAATAATGAATACTCCTGTTGTTATTGCAATACTTATTTTAATAGTGATATTAATAATCTTATCAGCATTTTTTTCTTCCTGTGAAATTGCTTATTCAAGTGTGAATAAAATAAAACTGAAGAAAAAAGTAAGTGATGGTAATAAAGAGGCAACGAAAGCAATGGAGATTGTGAATAATTATTCAGAAGCTTTATCAACTATTCTTATCGGTAATAATTTAGTTAATATTGCAGTGTCTTCTCTTGCAACAATGGTGGCAGTTGCTTATCTTGGTGAAGAGATGGGATCTTTATTAGCAACGATTGTTGCTACCATTGTAGTACTTATTTTTGGTGAAATTTTGCCTAAAGCTTTGGCTAACAAGTTTAGTTTAAAACTTACTTTGCTTTATGTTAAACCATTTAAAATATGTAGAATAATCTTTTTTCCTATAACTTTTCTTGTGACAAAATTTGTTAAATTGATTTCAAAGATTTGGACACCTAAAAATATTGAAGTTTCTGAAATTGATGAAGAATTGAACGTTATAACTGAGGAATTAGAAGAAGAAGGTGTTATTGATGAGGAAGATGCAGAATTAATCATTTCAGCTATAGATTTTAGAGATGTAACTGCACATGAAATAATGATTCCACGGGTGGATGTGTTTGCTATTGATATTGATGATAATCAAGAAGATATTCTTAAAAATGAACAAATTTTTCGTTATTCTAGAGTTCCTGTATATGAAGATACCATTGATCATGTGATTGGAATTTTAAATACGACAAGTTTAATGAAGAAAATATTAAATGGTGAACAAATTGATTTAAGATCGATGTTAATTGAGCCTATGTATGTTCATAAAACCAAACATATCTCAAATATTTTAACAAAGTTTAAAGCCACAAATCAACATCTCGCAATTGTTGCTGATGAATTTGGAGGTTTTATGGGAATTTTAACAATTGAAGATATTGTTGAAGAGTTAGTCGGTGATATTTTTGATGAAACGGATGAAGTAATTCTTGATTATAAAGAACTAGGTGAAAATATTTATGAAGTTGATGGTGATATGAATATTTATGACTTTTTTGAATTGGTTGATTATGATGATCGCGACTTTGAATCTGAGTATACTACTGTTGGTGGTTGGTGTACAGATATGTTAGAAAAATTTCCTGAAGTTGGGGATACCTTTGAATTTGCTAATTTTACAGTAACTATTACTGAGGTAGAAGGTATGCGAGTTGGAAAAATTAAAGTTGAAATTCAAGAAATGATAGATGAAGAAGAATAGAAAAAGTAAAATCCCACTTTAAAAAGTGGGATTTTTTGATTTGTAAAAATTGTCAGTTGCAAAATTCGAGAAAAAATGGTAAAATTTTTATATAATGAAAGGAGAAGGGAATAGGTGAATAAAATGAAAAAAAGAATAATATCATTTTCCTTATTATTATTGATGGTTTTAGGGATAACATCATGTAAGGGAAAACAAGAAGAAAAACAATATTTAAAAAAAGTTGACAATATTATTCAAGCTATTGATGAATTACCAGATGTAGTTACATTAGATGATGATATTAAGGTTCGAGAAATTAGTTATTCATATGAGTCTTTACCAAATGAGTATAAGGAAAAAGTGACGAATTATCAAAAACTTCAAGATGCTATTTTGAAGATTGATAATTTAAAAAAAGAACAAGAATATCAAACGGCAGCAAATTCGGTAATTAGAAAAATTAATATCTTACCATCATTAGAAGATGTTAGAATTGAAGATAAAGAATTAGTGATTGCTGCAAGAGAAAAATATGAAGAATTAGAAGAAGGAGCTAAAGCATTTGTTACGAATTATGATAAACTACTTGATTTAGAAGCTAGAATTGTTGAATTAGAAAATGAAGAGGAAGCTATCAAGAAAGTTATTGATTTGATTAACAATTTGCCATCTTCTCACGATTTAACAATTCATGATAAAACTTTAGTAGAACAAGCAAGAGAAGAATATGAAGCTTTAAGTTTAGAACAGAAAAAAGAAATTACGAATCTTGCACTTTTAGAAGAAGCAGAAGCGCAAATGGCTATTATTGAAAAAGATGAGCAAGATAAAGCATTAGCAGCTGAAATTGTTGAAATGATTTATGCTATACCAAGTATTGAAAATCTAACGATTGATGATAAAACAATGCTTCAAAATATTAGATATCAATATGGTACTTTATCAGATAATGCTAAGGCACTCGTTACTAATTTAGAGATTTTAGAAAAAGCAGAAGAACAAATGGAGATATTGAAATATATTGAAGGGTTAAAAACGGATGCGAAACATGTAGATGAATTAATTGCATCGCTTCCTTCTTTAGAAGAAGTAACTTTAGAGGATAAAGCAAGAATTAGTAATGCTAGAAATTGGTATAATCGTTTATCCGATGATGCTAAAGTGTATGTGACGAATTTAGAGAAATTAAAAGGATTAGAACAAAAAATAGTAGAATTAGAACAAATTGAATTATATAAAGAAAAGGCAGAAGTTGTTATTAATTTAATCTCTGCTTTGCCAAGTGTGGATGAAATAACTTTAGATGACCAAGATGTTATTGTGAATGCTAGAAATAAATATAATGCCTTAAGTGCAACGGTTAAGAGTTATGTTACTAATTTAGATGTTTTAGAGGCTGCTGAAGCAAAATTGCAAGATCTCATTAAAAATAAAGAGTATGAAGTATTTTTCTATCTTGATGGAGGTACTTTAGAAGGAACAACTTTAGTTTCAGATCAACTTTATAAAGGAGTCTATAAGGGAATGAATACCTTAGGTACTCCAAAAAAAGATGGATATCTTTTTATCGGCTTTTTTACAAATGCGAATTGTACAGGGGAAATCATTTCAACTGTTTCTGATACAATTACCTTATATGCTGGATGGATGATAGATAATAGTAATTTGCCAACTAGTGAGATTTTAAATTGTGTTAGTGATCAAGCCAATTCATATACGAAAGATTCCTTAGTTTTAGAAAATGATGAAGCAACCTTTACATGGAGTACTTCCAATCCTAATCTATACCATATTGAAGATGGAATGGGAACGATTTCCAAAGTATATCAAACACATAAAGAACAAACGATAACAGTTTCTGTAAAAATAGCGTATAAAAATGGTGATGAGGAAGAAAAATCAAAACAAATCACCGTTGATCCAGTTTTATTTGAAGATTTACCTTCCACACCAGTTGCAACTTATTTTTCTGTTGGTGCGATGTATGCTTATAAACAATATAATGAGAGGTATCAATTAGATGGAACGATCTTTTCTGAAACGACCAAAGAGGCTTTAGATATTGTTTACTATGCCTTTGTTGTACCAAACGCGGATGGAAGTTGTTATTTAACTGATACTAGCTATTTAGAAGAAGTCAAAGAATTAAAAAATCATAATGTAAGAATTATTGCTTGTGTAAATGGTGTTTCTACTGATACTTGTAAAGCATTTATGACTATTACGGCTGATGCAACTTTACGCCAAAAATTTGTTAATAATTTAATGGATTTAGTGGAAGAATATAATTTAGATGGTATTGATATTGACTGGGAATCAGTTTCTGAAAGTGTAAAGGTTAATGCAACAGGAATGAATCAATTAATGAAAGATTTACGAGAAGAAATGACTTTACGTCAAGATGCTGGTGGAACTCCTTATTTCTTAAGTGCGGCTGTTCCTGCATCATCTTGGGGTACAGCAAGTGATCGTTTTGATTTTGTAACTTTAGATCAATACGTTGATTATATTAATATAATGTCTTATGATATGAATAAAACGGATACGACTACCCATTTATCTCCTCTTTACAAATCTAATTATGATAGAGGGTATGGTTTTGGTTGCGATTATGGTGTGACAAGACTTACTTCTTTGGGGCTATCGAGAAATAAAATTATTATTGGTAGTGCGGGATATGGTAAGGCATATAAAGTAACTGGACAATCTGTATCAACGACCTATCCTTATTTGGGTGTGGCAGGAACTTTAACTCAGATTTCTGGTATACCTGGTTCATTTGCTTCAGGAACTTTATATGGTAATGCAATTGAGGCTTTACTTGCGACTGGTAGATATCAAAAATACACAGAATATGATAATAATAAGTTAGTTGGTTCTTATTTATATAGTAGTGCGGATGGAATTTTTGTGACTTATGATAGTGAAGAAGCAATTATTGCTAAATATCAATATGCCCAAAGTATGGAAGGTGTTGGTATTATGTGCTGGTGCTATTCAGAAGATACTTCTGATACAGTAATTAATGCTATTTATAAAGCGATGAATATGTAGTTTAATAACGGAGTAATTGACAAATTACTCCGTTATTTGTTATAATTGAGCGGGGTGATAAAATGGATAAAGTCATTTTAATAGTTTTATCAATTTTTATAATCGCTTTTTTAATGATTATTTTTATCATTGTTTTAGTTGCTAAAAAAACTTTAAGAACGCTTAGTGAGAATAAACGTTACCTTCCAGAACAAAAAGAGGAGGTAAAATTAATAAAGTTAGAAAAATTAGAATTTTTTCAAACGTATTATTTAAAAAAATATCAATATGTAGCAATATTTCAAACATTAAAAAATGAAGAAATTTTAGAATTGTTAGTGGAAGAATATGATGCTAAAGAGTTAGTAGTAAATGAAGAATACTATGTTGTTCATGATGGTGTTGTTCTTTTTGAATATCGTCGAACCTTTATTTAATCTAAACAGTTAATTATTATAATGTATAATAAAAAACTTTCATATTTTAGCAAAATATTGTGCTAAATGGAACGATTTAGAATACAATATATTGTATCATTTAAATTAAATCTTTCTGTCACAAGTTTATCAAACTTTTCATATACTTTTATTGAGGAGGGATATAGATGAGTGAAGTTCGCGAGATTGTTACTAGAGCCGTACTTGCAAAGGGTCGTAAGACATTTAGAATTTGTGAAACTATAACTCCAGATAATCCACCATATAGTGTTTTAGGTTGTTGGGTAATTAATCATGAATTTGAGGCTACTCAGAATGAAAAACAAGTGGAATTATTTGGAAACTTTGAAATAAATATTTGGTATGCATATGATAATAATACTCAAACAGAAATTGCCCGTGCTAAAACTACCTATCAAGGCGTCATCAAGGTGAGGGATATCGTTTGTGATGCAACCACCGATCATAAAGATGTTATAGTTAGAATATTGCAACAACCTACATGTACTAATGCTTGCATAAACGATGGTAATATTGAGGTCGAAGTCGTGTTTGATGCACTTGCTGAAATTATCGGTGAAACCAAGATGATGGTAAACGTATATAATTGTAATGATACATTTGATACCATCGATAATTTTGAAAATGAAATTAATGAAGATTTCATTAATGAAAATTAAAAATCGTTGGTGTCCAACGATTTTTTTTAGGGAGTGAATAAATGAATACTCATATTGTAAGAGTAAATGAAAAAATTGAGAAAATCGCAAGTATTTATAATCTTTCTACTGAAGAAATTATTAAAATTAATCATCATATTAAAGATTGGAATAATTTAATTCCAGGGACAAAATTAAGGTTGCCAGAAATTCCAGAAATTGTTCAAACTGAACTTGATAATACTGAACCATTTATCGAAGAATATTACCCTAAATTAGAAGCAACTGATTATATTAAACCAGTTTCAGAACCTCATCTGAATGATGAAATTGTTGTAAATGTTTTAGAACAAAACGAAAAACCTGAGGTTACACAAAATATGAATCATAATCCTATAAATAAAAATAAGAAATATCCAAGTTATAATCCATATTATGGTATGCCGTATCCTTACTATGGATATAACCCTAATTACTATATGAATCCTTATCAAAGATTAAGAAAAAAAGGAACGACTAAAAAGCGTGGATAGTTGTTTTTACAATTATCCACATTTTAATTTTTTAACCTAAAAAATTAGTGATAATAACTAGACTAAACTTAGCAGTTATGATATAATTATCCTGTTTAAAAAAAGACATAAAATATTGAGGTACAAAAATGGATTATAACGATTTTCGTGAATTAAAAACGAATCATATTGAGGAAGCAAATATTATCTTAGGAAGTGCTAACTATGATTTAAGTTGCTCCTGTGGTAGTGGTACTAGCCATGCTCCAAAGAAACTAAAAGAATTATCGAGATATCTACCACCATTTGACGCAAATTTTCATAATTTAGAAAAGGTGAAAATTTATGATTATTGTGAAGTATCACCTAGTAGTTCTAAAGAGAAATTTTATCAAGAATTAGAAGAAAAGGCCCATGAAATTTTAAAGTATAATAAATTTATGCTATTTTTTGGTGGTGATCATTCTATCAGTATTCCGTTAGAAAAAGCTTTTTATGAAAAATATCATCGTATGGGGTTAACTCCGGTAATTATTCATATTGATGCACATATGGATATTTTAGATGAATATATGGGTAGTAAAACAAGTCATGCTTGTCCTAATCGTAGGGCTATTGAAAATGGTTATCAAGAAACAGATATTCATATGGTGGGAATTAGGAGTTACGAAAAAGGAGAAGTAGAATTTAAGGAAAAAAATCCTAAACTTCAAGTCATAACAGCAGATTTGTTTAGAGAATTAGGAGCTAAAGAAGTAGTTAAAATGATTAAAGAAAAACATGATAAAAAGGCTGTTTATTATTTGTCTTTTGATATTGATGCCATTGATCCCTCTTATGCACCAGGGACAGGTACTCCTGAAACTTTTGGTTTAACACCTTTACAAATGCGTGAATTTTTTAAAGAAGTATTTACTAATTTAAATGTAATGGCGATGGATTTAGTTGAAATTTCTCCTCTTCTTGATGTAAATGATATTACATCATGGTTGGGATTGAAATTATTATATGAAATATTTTATCAAAAATTTGTAAGAGGTAATAAATAATGAAACATACAATGATTGATTGCTATGGAAGTAAAAATCATAATTTAGAAAATTTAGTATATATTAATGATACTTTAAATAAACTTTCTTATCGTTTAGGATTAGAGCCTATTGCCAATCCATATTTAATTCCTTATTATTATGGAAGAGTAAAAGAAGATATTGGGGTTAGTGGTTTTTTATTATTAAAAGGTGGACATATTACCATTCACACTTTTCCTTTAAGGGAGTGTTATTTTGTTGATGTTTTTTCAACCAAGAGTTTTGATTCTGACTTATTAGTTGACTTGCTTGAAGCATTACTCCCCTTTAATCGTAAAATATCGACGATTTCAACAAGCGATCGAAGAAAATTTGCTAATATTGAACTCCCTTTTGATCCAAACAATAATTTTGGTCCTCATTGTCTTGCGGAATTAAAAATTGATAAAACTTTTTCAATGGATGAATGTTATGATTTTTTAGATAAATTTGTTTATAAAATTGATATGGATCCAATTACAAGACCTTATGTAATTAAAGATAAAGTAGAAAATCCTGATTATCTATCAGGTATTATCGTCATTGCTCAAAGCCATATTTCTATTCATTATGACTATAAGACACAACATGCTTATTTTGATATTTTCTCTTGTGCAGCTTTTGATTATTCAAAAATTGAAGATTTTCTTTCTAAAATTGGTGAAATTATTTCTATTGAACTAGTTGTTAGAGGAACAAAGCATAAATCTAATACTAGAATTGAACCAGAACCAATGTATGAAATTTCATCACTTTGGCAAAAATATATTAAATAATAAAAAAATAAAGAAAAATTTGCTAAAAGGGAAGAAAATGTGTTATAATAAAAGAAAAGAAAGGAGAAGAGAATATGAAAAAAATCGTTTTGTTTTTCATAGTAGTATTTCTTTCTATAAGCATTAGTGGTTGTAAAAAAAATAAAAACAATTTTAAATCAGTAGAAGAAATCAAACAAAATATTAGTACTTTTGATATTGTGGCTAATTTTAATGGAATTCGTTTTGAATTGATAAAAACTTCAAAGGGATATTATTTAGCTGATAGTGATAAAAATATTTATGTATTTTATGATAAAACGAATCATCTTTCTTATCGAGTGGATAATACAAATCAAAAAAAGACTCTAGTGGTAGGAAATTATGATTTTTCATCCTATTTGAACAATATATATTATATTTTGACATATCATACTTCAAATTCAAAAATCTCATCATTAGAAAAAAGAGCCAATACATATTTAAACCGTGAGGTTACTGAATATTATCGAGAAAAAAATGAGGCTAGTGAAACCTATTATATTGATAATCAAACAGGTGCATGTTTGTATTTCAGTATTGATACAGGAGAACAAAAAATTGTTTGTAAAATAGATAAACTTGAAATTGGAGATAACTTTTTAGATCCATATTTTGCTTATGAAAATTTGCAAATGGCTGATCCTAATTTATTTAAAAGCAAGAAAACAGTTTTAGAATATTTTAATAACTCATATGATTTACAAATAAAATTTAAAGACAGCGATGTCCATTTAATCAAATCAACTGATGGCTTTTTTTGCTTATTAAATGAAAATAATACGTCAAAAGCTTTATTATATAACAATAATAATCATACATGGTATGATGTAGATATAAAGAATCAAACAAGAAGTATTACAACAGTTAGTGATACTGTAAGTGAAATAGAAAATAATTTTATTACTTTGCTTGTTGATCATATTGATAATGTTGATATTACTTTTTATGTTAAAGAAAATCAAAAGTTTTTAGATTATACTATTAATATGTATGAAAGAGATATAACAACGGATGGTATTTTATATACAGAAGAGTATTATGTTGAGATGGAAACAGGAATTTGTTTAAGAAAAAAAATTGATTTATCAGGTAGTAACAATTATTTTGAGGTAACTAGTTTAGAATTTTCTGGTGATATACAAGAATATCTAGATTATGAAGTTGTCAAAAAACCACAAAGTTATGATCATTGGCCAGCTGAACATGAATATTTAGAAGGAATGGAAGAAATCAAATATGGTGAATTTTATTTAGCATATGAAGATAATAATGAATTAAGTATTGTTTATAAGAATATTACAAATGCAGCCTTTCATATAATTTTAAATAATATGAAAACATATGGATTTGTAATTGATAGTAGTGAACAAAAAGAATTAGATGATAACAATACTTATTTATATTATTTTTATAATGCCAAAAGAGAAGATGATATGAAGATTAGAATTGAATATGTTGGAACAACATTAACAATTATCCTTGGACCAGATATTGCTGCATAGTAATTCACTATGCAGTTTTTTGTTTGCATAAAATAATTGTTTTATATTTCTTGGCTTTAAAAAAAAGTTATGATACAATATAAATAAGTAGGTGATGAAATGAGTGTTACAAATACAAATACTTTTATTGCACGTCTTATTAGCCAATTATATCAAGATTTAGATAAGAATCATCTAATTCAAAAATGGTTTGAAAGAATTATTACGATTGAGTTTTTAGTCGCTAGGAAAATTTTTCAAATTAAGTCATATGATAAAGAGAATATTATGAATCTTTGTATTAGACAAAATCAATATTTTAAGCATATTTTTGATGATAATATTGAAGAATTAGAAATGAATTATCCTTATCATTTTTATAATCAAGATATAATCAAATTATTAAAAGAAAATATTAAGTCTTCAACACCAATTGAAGAAATCATGAACTATCAAGAAGATTTTAAAGATTATGAAAGGTTTATGCATTTTAAATACACAAATCGAAATAGCAATGTAGAAATTGATAAAACAAACATTACGATGGTAACACAAATTTTTACCCCAAAATGGATTGCTAGATATATGGTTGAAAATATTATTCCGGTTAATGGGGCTAAGTATAGTTTGATTGAAAAAATAGACAAAGATATTCATTTTAAAACTTGTAAAATTTTAGATCCATGTTTAGGGACAGGGCATTTATTGTTAGAAATATTTGAAATTTTAATGAAAAAGTATCAAGAAGACAGTAATCAAGATATAAAAGAGAGTATTAAGCAGATTTATTCTAAACAATTATATGGATTTGACATTGACCCAAGCGTTATCAATCTTTCAAAATTTATCTTTCTAATGAAAGCGATTGAACTATGTCCAACTTATTTAGATGATGACAATTTAGTAGCACCTAATTTTGTTTGTATTCAAACACCTAATATCAAAAGGAGTAAATTACATGAAGTAAATGTGTTAATTGAAACAATGAAAGATGCTAGTCTAATAGGTAGTTTAATTCAAGTCCCCGATTATGATTATGCTAGTTTACTTCAATTGGTGACTTGTCAAGAAGAAAAAGAAATTGTTGAATTAGCAATTTTGTTAAAGATGAAATATGATATCGTTATTACCAATCCTCCTTATATGGGACGTAAAGTTTTACCAAGTAGCATTCTTCATTATTTGAATCAGAATTATCAATATGCTAAATCAGAATTATATACGGCCTTTATAGAAAGATGTTTGGATTTTTTAGTTCCCTCTGGTTATCTTGCTATGTTAACTTTACATACATGGATGTTTATTAAATCATTTAGTAGTTTGAGAAAGTATATTTTAACTCATTTTCAAATCAAATCTTTGTTACATTTAGGAAAAAATACTTTTGAAAATTTAAATGCTTATAATGCTTTGGCATGTGCTTTTATTATTAAGAAAGAAAAAACTAGCGAAGAGAGTCTTTTTATTAAGCTAACAGAGTATGAAACTATCTCTGAAAAAGAAAAAGGATTAAAAGAACAAAAAAATTATTATAAAATATCTGCTAAAAAATTTTTAAACTTCAATCATTATCCGTTTATTTATTGGTTAAATGATAATGAATATCATATTTTAATACATCAACCTAAATTAGGGTCATTTACTCATATAAGACAGGGGTTGGCCACGGGAGATAATAAAAATTATGTAAGATGGTGGTATGAAGTTGAGCCTAGCAGTATTGGATTTCATTGTCATTCAGTAGAAAGTTTTTTAAATAGTAAAAAAAAATATGCTCCATATAATAAAGGCGGTGATAAGACAAAATGGTATGCAACAAGTAAGTTAGTTATTCAATTTGATGAGAAAGCATATCAAGCATTGCAAAAACAAGGCAATCATTTACCTTCTAAAGAGTATTATTTTAAAAAGGGTATTACTTGGTCTTTATTTGGGTTTAATAGTTTTAATGTTAGATACAAAGAAGAGGGATATGTTTTTGATGTTTCGGGATCATCCCTTTTTGTTGATTCTTCTTTAGAGAAATATATTTTAGGTTATCTTTCTAGTAGTGTAGCTTTTTTTTATTTGTCAGCACTAGCCCCTACAGTTAATTTTCAAGTAGGCAATATTGCCAATTTACCAATAATTATTCAAAAAGATAAAATACATGAGATCAATAGATTGGTTGAAAGTTTAATCAATAAGGCTAAATGGCTTGATTCGCAAGATGAATTATCATGGCATTATCAAGCAAATGATTTTTATAATGGGTATAATTGTGCAGTTAGTTTTGATGAAAATATCAAAAATTATAAATTACAAATGGATGATTTGTACAGACAAATAGAAAAAGAAGAAAAGCAATTAAACGACATCTATAATCATATCTTTAAAATGAATACGAGTTATGTAAATACCAATCAACAGAATAAACATACTATTGGGCATATTATCGAAAATTTGTTATCCTATTTAATGGGAGTTGTATTTGATAGGTATCAAATACATAATTATGTTACGCCATTAGATCTGAAATCATTTAATGAAATAGAAACAGTCATTAAGGAAATTAAATTCTTGATCATTCATAAGATGGGAATTGATGGTATGAAGCAATTAGAAAGAATATTTGGTCACACAATAGATGAGTATTTTAAAAATCATTACGGAAAAAAACATTTGTTGAAATATCATCAGTTACCAATTTATTGGTATCAAATAATAGATGGTAGACAGATGATAGGATATTATCATAGTTTATTAAATATAGAAAAAGAAAAGGGGATAAAATATAATTATTTAAAAATAAATGCTCAATATAAAATAAAAACACTTTAGCAAAAAACAATTTGCTAAAGTGTTTTTATTAAGTAAATCTTTTTAAAAATTCTTTAGTACGAGTATTTTGAGGATGATCAAAAATCTCATATGGTGTACCTTGTTCAACAATTTTTCCATCTGCCATAAAAATAACATGGGAAGAAACCTCTTTTGCAAATGACATTTCATGCGTTACTATAATTAATGTTTTGCCACTATTTTTCAATATTTTAATTGTATCTAGAACTTCTGAAACCATTTCTGGATCTAGAGCACTTGTTGGTTCATCAAATAAAATTACATCAGGATTCATTGAAAGACTCCTTGCAATTGCTACTCGTTGTTTTTGACCACCACTAAGAGTTGAAATGTTTGCATTGATTTTATTTTCTAAGCCTACCATTTTTAAATATTTTTTAGCAATTAGATTTGCTTCACTTTTTTTTACATGTAGCACTTTTCTTAATCCTAAAGTACAATTATTTAAAACGCTATAATTATTGAAAAGATTAAACGATTGAAATACCATACTAATTTTGGAGCGATAATAATGATGTTTTTTTCTATTTTGAATGATATCTTCGCCTAAATAGTATATTTTACCACTAGTAGGACGATTAAGCAAATTAATGAAACGAAGAAGAGTTGATTTACCAGCACCACTAGGACCTATAATTGTTACAATTTCTCCTTCATAAATATTTAAATTTATATTATCAAGAATAGTTTCACCATCAAATTCTTGATGAATGTTTTCTAATTTAATCATTGGTTCCATTTGTATCCCTCCTAATTAGAACTTGATAATTGTTTTAAAGGAGCACCAATTTTTTTTTCGATAAAACGCAAAACGATGGTAAAAAACATTGTTAAAAATAAATAGATTGCGGCAGCAATTAACATTGACTCAATGAAAAAATAATATTTACCAGCTGCCATCATACATGCATTATATAAATCCATTATCATAATAACACTTAAGACGGAGGTATCTTTAATATTTATCACTAATTCGTTACCGATTGATGCCATTGCGTTTTTAAGGGCTTGTGGTAAAACAAGATAGATAAAGGTTTGAAACCGCGATAGTCCAATAGATAAACCAGCTTCGGTTTGATCTTTATTCACAGAATGAATTCCGCCTCTAATTACTTCTGTTAAATATGCGGTAGTATTGATGGTTACAGTAAAAAGTCCAGCTATGATGGGTGACCAATTGATGCCCATTTTTAAAAATGAATAGTAGAAAATAATAGCTTGAACAATCATAGGGGTTCCTCTAAAAATTGTTACATAGATATTAATTCCCCATTTTAAAAATTGCTTTATATTTTTTTGCCATTTATTGTCGAAGGGAGAATCCTCTAAACTAACTATACTTCCTAAAATCAAAGCGAAGATAAGACCTAAAATAGTTCCCATAATAGATAAGAGGAGAGTAACACCAACGCCTTTTAAAATTAAGAGTCCATATTCATCTAAAATAATAATAAATTTAGACATAATTAGCTCTCACTATTTCCGTTATTGACAGCGTTTTGCATTAAACTCATTCTAGTTTCTTCTGTAATGGTAGCAAGTGCAGTGTTTAATTTTTCTTCTAATTTATCATCAATTTTTCTAAGACCAATTGATACCATTGTATCAGCTGGATCTAAATCAAATTCTTCATTCAATGTAAAATAAGTAAGATTAGGGTTTAAAGCTACAATACCTTTTGCAACGGGTTCTTCTAAAACTGTTAAATCAGCAGCATTAGAAGTTATGGCATTAATAATAAGAGGAACACTTGCTAAAGGAGTGAGGTAAGTGCAATCTTTATTGGTAGCTTTATCAGCAATTTGTTTAGCAAGAGTATCATAAGTAGTATTTTTTTGTCCTACTACTCTAGCACCATTTAATTGAGCAAAAGTTGTTGCATTTGCAAATACAGAATTCGCTGTGGTTAAAATCACATGTTTAGTATTATAATAAGCATTTGTAAAATCAATTGATAGTTTTCTTTCTTCGGTAGGACTCATTCCAGCTATTATGACATCAATTGTTCCGGCATCTAAAGCAGGTACTAAACCATCCCATTCAATTTTTTTAATCACGAGTTCATAGCCTAATTCTTGACATAAAAGTTTAGCAATTTGAACATCGTATCCTTCCGCATATGCTCCACTAACATTTTCAATTGGCCAATTCGTTGAGGTTTTTGAAGTTTCAGTCCAATTAAAGGGTGCATAGTTACATTCTAAACCGACTACTAAAATTTTTTTAGATTCATCAAATTTAATTTTTTTACATCCTGTAATAGATAAACAGGCAAATAGTAAAGTAATAAAAATAAATACTTTTTTCATCATTTTTCTCCTTATATGTATTGTTTATAAAAAACAAAAAAGCGTCTAGACGCTTTTTACTAATTAAAATAACTATGTAAAATCAATTAGCGCCTCTACTAAATGTAGGAGTGTTATAAGTTTTTCCTATAACCCCACGAATAATTTATGCCTAAATTAAACGTTCGGCGGTGATTGCCTTTGGCCATCTTCCTTGCATGCCTGCTCGAATGGTTACTCTTCTGCACCGCTACCTCTATTAACTTTTTTGTATCTTAATTATATCAAGAAAAAAATAATTTGTCAAAAAAATACATTATGTAAGCGTTGTTACTGGATATGGATAAGGGTATGGATACGGTTGTGGGTATGGTTGTGGATACGGTTGCGGATAAGGCTGTGGATATGGTTGTGGGTATGGTTGTGGATAAGGGTATGGCTGATTATTACAACAATTATTTCTGCCACCTAACCAAAAAGGGGCAGTTATAATAGCAGCACCGGCTAAAAGTGGTAGCCAAAGGCGCGTTTGGTTTTGATATGGTAAATATGAATAGTACATCTAGCAAAACTCCTTCCTCATTGTATAATATGAGAAAAGTTTAGAATAGGTGCTATTTTAATTCTACATACATATAGATATATTCTTCTAAAGTTAGATTATTTTCATAAATAAATGTTGCTAAATCTTGACCGACAAATCGGTAATGCCATGATTCATAAGGATATTTTGTCACATTTTCTTTATCCTTAGGATATCTTTTAATAAAGCCAAATCTATGGGCATTTTTAGTTAAATATTCATATTCTTTTGTATTTTCAAAATGAATACTCAGTCCTGTATCAAGTGTTGCAATGTCAATGGCTTTGCCTGTTTGATGTTCGGAAAATCCTGCTTGAGCAACATAATTTTTATCAGATGCTTTATTATAAATTTCGTTTTGTTTAATATAACTTCGATAAGCCGAAAAAACAACTAAGTTTAATCCTTTTGATGAGGCTTCATCAAACATTGCTTTAGCATAGGTTAGAGTTGTTTTATCAATTAGCATCGTTTCTTGTTTGCGATTAATTTTTGTAATCGTTACAGGAATTAAAGTATCGGGGATATAGTTGTTTTGTAAATAATAATTTTTATTTACAAAAAGTCCTCCCTTAAAAGTAAAACTATTATATATTTTTTGATCATTGAAAAAATTAGGATAATTCACTTTATTTAGTGATAAAATAATATTGTTGTTTACTTGATATTCTTGATAATATAAATCAAATAATTTTTCGTTAAAACTTTCATATTGAGAAATCATTTCAAAAAATTCATCAGTACTATTATTAACATAAGTTGTGGGCAAAAGTATTGTTGTACTTGTCTGTATAAAAAAATTAAGAGAAAAAAGCAAAATTAATAGGATTTTTTTAAACATTTTATCACCAAAATTATTATGCGTGAAAAAAATTTCTAATATTCGATATTTTTTTATCAATTTGTGGTAAAATAAAAATAGAAAAAATTATTAAAAATTGATTGAGGTGTTTGGCATGAAAAAACTAATTTTATTAGATGGCAATAGTATTATGTTTAGAGCATATTATGCAACAGCATATACAGGTAATTTAATGAAAACAAGCGATAATCTTTATACAAATGCAATATATGGCTTTGTGAATATGATGAATAAAATTTTAACAATTGAAGGTGTAACCCATATTTTTGTTGCTTTTGACAAAGGAAAACAAACTTTTCGCCATCAAACGTATAAAGAATATAAGGGTGGCAGAAAACCAATGCCAGAAGAATTTTCCATGCAAATACCTTTTATTAAAGAATATCTAGATATTTTAAATATTAAAAGACTTGAAGCTGATGATTATGAAGCTGATGATTTGATAGGCACGATGGCTAAACGTTTTGCGAAAACCTTTGATGAGATTGTTATTATATCCGGTGATAAGGATTTATTGCAATTAGTCGGTAACAATGTAAAAGTTTTTTTGAATAAAAAGGGGATAACAGATTTAGAAGAATATAATGCAACAAATTTTAAAGATTTAATGGGATTTGAGGCAAAGCAATTAACTGATTATAAAGGATTAATTGGTGATAAATCTGATAATTTACCTGGTATTAGCGGTGTTGGGGATAAAACAGCTATTAAACTTTTACATGAGTATCAAACTTTAGAAAATATTATTGCAAATGCTGATCAAATTAAAGGAAAATTATCCCAAACTCTTAAAGAAGAAAAGGAAATTGCATTGAGAACCAAGATGCTTGCTACATTAGAACTTGATGCTAAAATTGATATTCTTGAAGAAGAAACGCGTTTAAGAAAACCTAATTTAATGGAGTTGAGAAATTTTTTTGAAAAATTAGAATTTAATTCTTTTTTGAAAAAAATGAGTTTTCAGTCCTCAAATGAAGAAGGAATAGAAGAAAATGTAACTCTTGATGAGAAAAAAGAATATTATTTGAATGATTTACCACAAACACTTGCCGCATTAAAAGATGCCAAAAAAATTGTCATTGAAGTTGAACTAGATGGTGAGAATTATCATAAATCATCCATTATTGGTATAGGTCTTATTATTGATCAAAGAGGTTTTTATTTAGATAAACGTTATATAGATAATGATGAATTGAAATCATTACTATCATCTGATTTGATAATCTATACAGTAGATGCGAAAAAAACGTATGTAAGTTTAAAATATTTGGGTATTGATTTAAAACATCTTGCTTTTGATGTTGTACTTGCCGCTTATGTTGTAAATCCGTCTTATATAACGAGTGATATTAAAAGTATTATTGAGAGATTTATGCCAACGAAACTTCCTTATTTTGAGGAAATCTATGGTAAAAAAACCACTTATGTTGTTCCAGATGAAACCATTGTGGCTAATTACGTTTTGGATAAAGGAAGTTTGGTATGCAATTTAAAGGAAATAATTGATAAAAAGTTAGAAGAAAATCATCAAACAGCTTTATTTTATGATATTGAGTTACCACTAGCTAAAATATTGGGTTTAGTTGAAATAAATGGTTTTAAAGTGAATGAAGATAAACTAAAAGAAGTAGGAGAATATTTCAATGCTTCTATGAAAAAGATGGAAAAAGAAATTTTTGATTTAGTAGGATATAGTTTTAATGTAGCCTCGCCAAAACAATTAGGAGTTGTTCTTTTTGAAGATTTGCAATTAGGGCATGGCAAAAAAAATAAGACTGGCTATTCCACATCTGCTGAAGTACTAGAAGAATTATCAAAAAGACATCCGGTTCCTCGTTTAGTATTAGAATATCGAAAATATGCTAAACTATATTCTACTTACGTTTTAGGATTATTAGCGGAAATAAATCAAACAGATGGCAAAGTACATACGATTTTCAAACAATCGTTGACTCAAACAGGGCGATTATCTTCAACAGAACCAAATATTCAAAATATTCCAATTAGAACCGAAGAAGGCAGAATTATTAGAAGTATGTTTATTCCATCAAGTGATAATAACTATTTAGTGAGTGCAGATTATTCCCAAATTGAACTGCGCATTCTTGCTAGTGCCTCTAATTGTTTTGCCATGAAGGAAACTTTCAATAGTGATATTGATTTACATGCTAATACAGCAGCAAAAATATACAATGTTGATTTAGAACAGGTTACAAAAGAAATGCGACGAATGGCTAAAGCTGTCAATTTTGGTATTATTTATGGAATGAGTGATTGGGGATTGTCTGGTGAACTGCATATTTCTCAAAAAGAAGCTAGTCTTTTTAGTCAAAAATATTTTGAAGTTTTTCCAGAGGTTAAACCTTATTTAGACAGATGTGTTGAAGAAACCAAAGCAAGAGGGTATACAACAACTTTTTATAATCGAAGACGGTATATGCCAGAAATTAATAGTTCTAATGCGGCACTTAGAAAGTTTTCAGAACGGGCAAGTATGAATGCCCCAATTCAAGGGACCGCTGCTGATATTATGAAAATTGCAATGATTAAAGTTCAAAATGAATTTGAACAAGGAAAATTCAATTCCAAAATAGTTGCGCAAGTTCATGATGAATTAATTATCGATTGTCCACAAGAAGAATTAGAAATAGTTAAAAATCTTGTCAAAAAAACAATGGAAACCGCCGTGGATATTGGTGTAAAATTAGATGTTGATGTAGAGGTTGGCAAGACTTGGGATTTAAAATAGGAGAAGAATATGCCAGAATTACCAGAAGTAGAAACAGTTCGAAGAACTTTAGAAGGCCAAATTATTGGTAAAAAAATAACTAATATTGAAATTTATTATGATAAAATCTTGGAAAATACGAGTGTTGAAAAATTTAAAAAAAGTCTAATTGGGCAAACATTTAGAAAAATTGATCGATATGGCAAATATTTACTATTTATTTTAGATGACTATACTATTATTAGTCATTTGAGAATGGAAGGTAAATTTTTCTTAAAAACCTTAAATGATGAACGTATCAAACATGAACATATTATTTTTACTTTAGATGAGAAAATTAGTTTTAGATACCATGATACTAGAAAATTTGGTAAAATGGCAGTATTAGAAACAATTCAAAAAACGCAAATAATGGAATATCCTGCATTAGCCAAACTTGGTAAAGAAGCAAATGATGAGACGTTTAGCAAAAATGAATTATATAATTTGTTGCAAAAAAAACAAGAACCAATTAAAGGAGCCTTATTAAATCAGGAAATTATTTGTGGACTTGGCAATATTTATGTGGATGAGGTTTGCTTTATGAGTAAAATAGACCCCAAAATGCCATCCAATAAAATAACCTTAGAAGATGCTAATAATATTTTAGAATCATCTAAAAAAGTTTTGGCTAAAGCGATTGAAGCGGGAGGAACAACAATTAGAAGTTATACTTCAAGTTTGGGAATAACAGGTCTTTTTCAACTTGAATTACTTGTTCATTCTAAGGAAAAACAACCATGTCCGGTTTGTGGAACGATTATCAAAAAAGAATTTGTTTGTGGTAGGGGGACTTATTTTTGTTCTAATTGTCAAAAAAGAAGAGGTCCTAAAGTTATTGGTATTACTGGTTCGATTGCTACGGGCAAATCAACAGTTACTCATTATTTGAAAAAACAAGGATATCAAGTAATAGATGCCGATGAGATTGTGAAAGAAGCAAAAATGAAAAAAACAAGTATTTACAAAGGACTTGTTAAAGAATTAGGCTCTACAATTTTAAATGAAAAACAAGAAATTGATGATGCAGTTTTATCAAAAATGATATATAATGATGATCAGATTCGTCAAAAGATTAATCATATTGTTCATCCTTTAGTGTACGATATTTGCCAAAAAAAAATAAATTTATCTAAAGATAAAGTAATTTTTTTAAGTGTACCATTGTTATTTGAAGCAGGTTTTGAAAAGTTATGTGATGAAATTTGGTGCGTGTATACCAATAGTGAAGTGCAATTAGATAGATTGATGAAAAGAAATCATCTTGCCCAAGAAGAAGCTGAAAAAATGATTCAATCACAAATGCCATTAGATGAAAAATGCCAAAAAGCGACGTTTATAATTGATAATTCTGATGAATTGTGTTATACTATAGAACAAATACAAAAAATTTTAAAATAAAAAGGAGAAATAAAATGGCACTTTCAGAATTCTTTTTAAATAATTTTGAAACATCAGATAATGCGTTAGATCAACGACTTAAGCCGCATTATTATAATAATGACTATCATACTACGCAACATTTGATAACCAGTTGTTTGAATCAAGTAGGTTTCAAAATGATAAATGTGGATAATTATTACCATGAAATGTTATTCGAATATAAAAGAATAAGAGTTATTGTTATTTTGAATGAAATGAGTTTATATGATATTAGGGTTGATATGAAAATTAATGCAAAGTATGTGTTGCCATTGAAACGTCCAATTAAAATTATTGCAAAGTTATATGAAATTTTAGATCGCAAGTTGACTTTGAAATATCTTGGTGGTGAAAGGAATGAATAATCGCTATCCTTTATCTAATTTAAGTGATTATGAAGTAATGATTTCTTCTCCTTTAGCATTATATGAACAAAAAATATTAATCAAACTTTATATGCCACTTGTTGGTGATAAGGCTATTTCCCTTTATCAAACGTTATATTCATTAGTGCCAGATGGTTCTTTTGAATCAGAGGTGGATAAACATGAAAAAATTATTCGATTAATGCGCCTAAGATCAATCAATAAATTAACGGAAATAAGAAATAAATTAGAAGCAATCGGTCTTTTAAATGTCTATTATAAAGATGGATTATATGTATATTATTTAAAAAAGCCCTTAGATGTAGAAAAATTTTTTAATAATATTGAACTTTCTACCCTTCTTGAATATCAAATAGGTCATGATGCTTATGAAAAGTCATATCTAGAATTTATGATGCGAAAATTAGATATTAATAAATTTGAAGATATTACGCATGTTTTTGATGACGTCTACGATATTGAATTATCAGATAATATTTATTTATCCCAAGCCAGTTTGAATAATATGAATAATGGAATTGTTATAAACAATCAGATGTTTGATTTTAATCGTTTTATGATTTTGGTTTCTGCTTATGATGTGATTAAAAATGAGTATTTTGGTGATGAAAAATTTATTAATATGGTGAAAAGATATAGTTTTTTATATCAATTAACGCCAGAGGAAATGAAAGATGTTATTATTTTATCTGTTAATGAATATAAGGAAGTTTTATTTGATGAAATACCTCGAAATGCGAAAAAAAAGTATGATGAAAAAGGTCAAAAACTAGGAATCATACCTAAAACGATGATGAAAACATCATCGGCAATTGATGATAAATTAATCAGATATTTAGAAATGGCAAGTCCTAATGAATTTGTTAAAAATAAATCAGGAATTGCTTTGACAAGTACAGAAATAGAGATGTTTGATCGTTTATTAAAAGACACAAATATTGGTATTGGGGTATTAAATGTATTAATTGGATATGTTTTGGAAATAGAAAAGTTGAATGGTGAAATTCCTTCTTATAATTATTTTTTAAAAATTATTAATACTTGGAAAAGAGCTGCTGTAAAATCAACTTCAGATGCTATTGCATATGTTAGTAATAAAGAAAAAGGGCAAAAGAATAAAAAAACCAATAAAGTTCAAAAAGGAGTACCTGATTGGTATCAAGAATATATACTTAAACAAAATAAAAATAAAACAACTAGTCAAAATCTAGCAGATGATGGTGATTTAGAAGAACTAAAAAATTTCTTCAATCCTAATAATAAGGAGTAGAGTATGGAAATAGATTTAGAAAAAAATCGTGATCAGTTAATAAAAGAAATATTAAAAGATCAAAATGTAAAAAAAATAGTTATGGATTATAATATCAATAGATCATTGTTAGATAAAAATTTAAATATTATTTTAGCATATGTTTTAAGAAAAAAGAAATGTCAAAATTGTATAGGTCTTCATACATGCAAACAATTATATGAAGGTTATGCTCCTGTTTTATCATATGATGAAGTAAAGTTTGATTTAAACTATGAGCCTTGTCCATATTTGCAAAAGAAAAAACAGATAGATGAAAAACAAAAAAATTTGCAACTAATTGCTTGTAGTTTTCAAAATTTTAATTTTGATGATATTTATGTGAATGTAAATAGAAAAGAAATCCTGAATAAAATTAAAACTTGTATTGATAAATACGAAAAGAAATTAGCAACAAAAGGTTTGTATATTCATGGCAATTATGGTTGTGGTAAAACTTTTTTACTCGCTTATTTGGCTAAAACTCTTGCCGAAAACAACCATAAGGTCATTTTTGCTTATTATCCTGATTTAGCTAGAATGTTGAGAAGTGCAATTTATAGTGGGTCAATAGAGGATATGATTGAACAGTTAAAGATGGTGGAAGTTTTAATTTTAGATGATTTTGGTGGGGAGACTTTAACTGGTTATTTGCGAGATGAGGTTTTAGGGGCAATTTTACAAGAAAGAATGACGAATAATCGGCTTACTTTTATGAGTTCTAATTTAGATCAAGAATTGTTATTGGCTCATTTAAAGGAATCTAATCGTGATATTGATGATTTAAGAGCGTCTAGAATTTATGAAAGAATAAGAACTTTAATGGAATTTGTGAAATTAGTTGACGAAGATTATCGCAATTAATTAAAATAAATAACTTGAATTATTGATTTGTATGTGTTATAATTTATTCGTATTAAAACGTTGAACAGGATATGATAATCAAAGACTAGTTTATTAGTGAGGCTAGATAGTGAAAATAGCTAAATTAAGTTTGATTGTTACTCCCTGGGAGTTACTATTAGAAATAATAGTCGTAAAAGCTCTGCGTTAAAGAGATTGAGGGCAAATAATAATGATAAATTATTATTTGAACTAAGGTGGTACCGCGAAAAACAAAGCAAAGCCGTATGATTTTTCGTCCTTAGAAGAATTGTAGTGTAGACTACTTATTTTTCTAAGGCTTTTATTTTTTTAGGGAGGTTAAAAAATGATTAAAATAGTTTTTCCTGATTTATCTGAAAGGGAATTTAAAAAAGGCGTTACACCATTTGAGATTGCAAATAGCATTTCTCTTAGTCTTGCTAAAAAATGTATGGTGGCTAAACTGAATGATGAATTGATTGATATGAGTCAAGAGTTAACAGAAGATGGCAAAATAGAGTTAATTTTAGGTGGAGAAGATGGGTATGAAAATCTTTTAAACCACTCTTGTGCACATATGCTTGCACAAGCGATTAAGCAATTATATCCAAATGCAATGTTTGGGGTAGGTCCTGCTATTGAAGAGGGATTTTATTATGATATTGATTTAGGTGATATCAAGTTGAATGAGGAAGATTTACCAAAAATTGAAAAAAAGATGCAAGCATTAGCCGCATCGGGGGAAACCATTCATAGAGTAGTTGTTTCAAAAGAGAAAGCTTTAGAATTATTTAGTAATGATATTTATAAAAAAGAACTGATTGAAGAATTAGAAGATACGACTACTATTACAATTTATAAACAGGGAGATTTTTATGATTTATGTCGTGGGCCTCATGTTTCTAGCACAAAATGGTTAAAGAACTTTAAATTGCTTAGTATAAGTGGTGCTTACTGGAGAGGAGACGCTAAAAACCATCAACTTCAAAGAATATATGGAACTTGTTTTGCGACTGAAACTGCTTTAAAAGAACATCTTATTTCTCTTGAAGAGCGTAAGAAAAGGGATCATCGCAAATTAGGAAAAGAATTAGATTTATTTATGATTAGTGAATTTGGACCTGGTTTTCCTTTTTGGCTACCAAATGGAATGATTTTAAGGCGAAACTTAGAAAATTTTTGGTATAAAATTCATACTGAGGCTGGATATCAATTTGTGCAAACACCAATTATGTTGAATAAAGAATTGTGGGAAATTTCAGGACATTGGTATAATTATAAGGAAAATATGTATACTTCAGTCATTGATGAAAAAGAATTTGCCATTAAACCAATGAATTGTCCAGGTGGAATGTTGGTATATAAAAATGATATTCATTCTTATCGTGATTTTCCCTTACGAATTGGTGAACTCGGTCTTGTTCATCGTCATGAGGCAAGTGGAGCTTTAAATGGACTTTTTAGAGTTCGAAATTTTACACAAGATGATGCGCATATTTTTATTACTGAAGAACAAATTGAAGAAGAAATTGGTCGTTTAATCGATTTATATGATTATGTTTATAAAGTATTTCAATTATCATATCATATTGAACTTTCTACTAGACCTCTTGATAAATATATTGGTGAAATTGCAACTTGGGATAAAGCAGAGAAGGCTTTGGCTGATGCAATGGAGAAAAAAGGCATAAAATATGTTTTAAATCCTGGAGATGGAGCTTTTTACGGACCTAAGTTAGATTTTAAGTTAAAAGATTCGATGAATCGCATTTGGCAATGTGGAACAATCCAACTTGATATGAATTTGCCAGAACGTTTTGATTTAAATTATATTACTGAAACAGGCGAGAAAAAGCGACCTATTATGTTACACCGAGCTTTATTTGGTTCTATTGAAAGATTTATTGGTATTTTAATTGAACATTTTGCGGGAGCATTTCCATTATGGCTTGCTCCAAAGCAAATAGTTATTATTCCTGTTAATCATGATGCACATTTGCAATATGCCAAATATCTTGAAACTTTATTGAGAAAAAAGGATATACGAGTAACTATTGATGATCGTGATCAAAAGATGAATTATAAAATTCGTGAGAGTCAGACTAAAAAGATTCCTTATACTATTATTGTGGGTGATCAAGAAAAAGAAAATCAAAAGATTACGTATCGTCATCATGGTTCTAATGAATCAATTACGATGTCAATTGATGAATTTTTATTAATGATTCAAAATGAAATAGAAACTTTAGGTAATTAAAAAAGATACTTTATAAAAAGAAAAATCTCGTTTCAAATTTAAACGAGATTTTTTATAATTCTTTTTTTATTTTTTCTAATGATTGAATGACATGATCCAATTCATTTTTAATACTAATTTCATCAATTTCTGTTGTGTCTTTGGTGCCTATGATATAATCAACGCTAACGTTAAATAATAAAGAAAGGGAAATTAAAACACTAATAGTAGGCTCTGATACACCAGATTCATAGCGTAGAAGGGTTCGTTTGCTGATACCTAATTGAGAGGCTAAATCTTCTTGTGTTAGATCGTTATCTTCTCTTAAGTCTCTGATTCGTTTATTCCATTTCATAAAAAATATCACCCTTTTTGTCACTTTTTTCTCTATTATAACCTTTTTTGTCCAAATTACTTGATTTGTAGACAAAATTGTGTTATAATTTAAGTGATAAGGCAAAGATGTCACTACAAGGACAATATTTTAATCATAAAAAAATAGTCTTTCTAGGAATAATTAGATAGGCTCCCCCGCCAAAAATATATTCATTTATATGTCTAATTATTCCTACAAAGGCTATTTTTTTGTCACTAAATAAAAAATTGCTCATATATTAATCGTGAGGAGGGAAATAATGAATTACGATGATTTTGGATTAAGAATAGAATATGTTGAGTATACCGTTAAAAAAGGAGATAGTTTATATAATATAGCTAAAAAATATGATACTACTGTTTCTGATTTAACAGATATCAATATGTTAACAACGAATACTATCTTTCCTGGTCAAGTTTTGTTAGTACCAAAAAATAGCAATGCAGAAACCGATTATTATTTTGAAAATTATGTTATTAAACCAGGAGATACAATAGAACTTATCGCTACTAAACTTGGAGTAGATCCAGTTTTAATTGGTTTATACAATGATTTTGCAACATTTCAATTAATTGATGGACAAACAATTAAAATTCCACGAAATAATACTTATATTGTAAAAGATACAGATACTGTCGATACAGTATTAGCAACGACTAATAGAACTGCAGAGCAGATTTTAAGAGCAAATGCGAGTACATGGTTAAAATCGGGTAGTAAAATCTATTTATAAAATAAAAATGTCCAAAGGGGACATTTTTATTTTTTAATATGATTGATAATTGCATGAAAAGTTTCTTCACTAATATCGTGTTCAATTTTACAAGCATCAATTTTGGCGGTTTCTTCACGAACACCTAGTTTGACGAAAAACTCGGTTAAAAGAAGATGACGTTGATAGATTTTATTTGCAATTTGATAGCCTTCGTCAGTTAAAGAGATAATACCATTAGGACTAATTTGAATTAGATTATTATTTTTTAAATTACTGATAGCTCTTGAAATGCTAGCTCTTGAATAATTAAAACTTTGTGCGATATCAATGGAGCGAACATTAATACCTTCTTTTTGAAGCATAAGTATTCTTTCTAAATAGTCTTCTGCTGATTCATATAATGTCAAAAGTAACACCTCCTAAACATTGTTCGCTTAAATTATATATCATTATTGCATAAAATGCAAGTTATCCTACTTTTTTAACAATAACAAATAAAAAGAAAGCATATGATTTGTTTTAAATTTCATTTTTAGATATAATCTTATTGTTAGCATATGCTAACAATAAATACAGAAAAATATAGGATGCGTGCATCCTACTCCTTTATTTATTAAAAATATTATGATATAATAAAAATAGAAAAAATTGGCATAGTTTTATTTTTAAAAAATTATCTCATAATATGCTGTTCTGTATAAAAATAATTCCTTCTAAAAGATGTCAAAAGGAATTTATATTCATTTTGATATCTTTTTTGTGACAAATTACTTGACTTATGAGTGAAGAAATGATATACTATTTTTGATGTTAGCAAGAGCTAACATAAAAAAATGTTTATAAGTTAGCGTTTGCTAACTAGAAAGGAGATATATGATTCCGCTAATTTATGCACAAGAAGATGCTAATGTAACGATTAAAAAAGTATCGGCAGATGAAAAGACCAAAAGGCACCTTGAAAATTTAGGCGTTTTAGTTGGAGCTCAAATTAATTTAGTTTCTATTCATAAAGGTAATGTAATTTTAAAGGTTAAAGATGGGCGTCTTGCTTTAAATCAAAGCCTAGCTACAAAGATTTTTGTTGAATAAACAAGCAAATAGGAGAGGAAAAAGAAAATGGAAAAATATTTAAATGAAATGAAACCTACAGAAAAGGGAATTGTAAAAAAAATTACAACTGATGGTAAAATAAAGCGAAGGTTATATGATATGGGAGTTACTCCAGGTGCGCAAATCATTGTCAAAAAATTAGCCCCTTTAGGAGATCCTATTGAAGTTACAATTAGAGGATATGAATTAACGGTTAGAAAATCAGAAGCTGAATGTGTATTAATGGAGGAAATTAAATAATGAAATTTGCACTTGCTGGAAACCCCAATTGTGGGAAAACAACTTTATTTAATACTTTAACAGGTGCCACTGCTCATGTAGGAAATTGGCCTGGTGTTACTGTTGATAAACGGGAAGGTTTATATAAAAAATTAGAAGAACATGTTCAAATTGTAGATTTACCTGGTATTTATTCTTTGTCACCTTATACTCCAGAAGAGATTATTTCTAGAAATTATATTGTAGATGAAAAACCAGATTGCGTAATTAATATTATAGATGCAACAAATCTTGAAAGAAATTTATATTTAACAACGCAAATTTTAGAAATTGATATTCCTGTAGTTGTAGCACTTAATATGATGGATTCAGTTAAGAAAAATGGGGATATTATTAGAGTTGCAGAATTATCAAAAGCTTTAGGTGTTCCCGTATGTGAGATATCAGCATTGAAAAACCAAGGAATTAAGGAATTAATGCAAGTGGCATATGAGACTGCAAAATCAAAAAGGGAAGGATTTAGTGTTTTGTCTGAATCAAATTTAAAAGATTTAGTACAAATTACAACCAATAAATTAAGGGATAAAAAAGTAACAAGTCCATTATTTCATGCTATAAAATTAATTGAAGAAGATATGGTTGAAATCAATATGCATAAAGATGTATATGATGAGGTAAAACCATTAAAAGATAAATTTGAAAAGAATGAATTTGATGGTGATTTTGAGGGAATGGTAGCGGATGCTAGATATAAATATATTACGAAACATTTTGCAAAAGTGATTAAAAAATCGGCAAAAAATGATGGTTTAACTAAATCTGATAAAATTGATAAAGTTTTAACTCACAGAATTTGGAGTATTCCCATTTTTCTTGTACTCATGTTTATTGTTTTCCATTTTGTTTTTAGTGAAGATTTATTATTTTTAAATTCTTTATTTAATCTTGAAATAAAAAGTGAAGGTTGGATAAATTTCTTTACAGGAATGGGATATGAAGATATTTTAGCTGAAGCCGTTGCTCAAGGTGAAGAAGCTGTATTGGCAGGAATTCCATCACTTGGAGTATTCTTACAAAGTTGGATGGGATGGCTAACTGGTTCAATTATTGATTTGGTATCTGGAGTAATGCCAGAAGGAACATGGTATACAGGTTTAATTTGTGATGGATTACTTTCCGGTTTAGATGCAATTTTTAGTTTTTTACCACAAATTTTGTTATTATTTTTCTTTATATCCATTCTAGAAGATTCAGGATATATGGCTCGAGTAGCTTTTATTATGGATAGAGCATTTAGAAAATTTGGTTTATCGGGTAAAGCTTTTATCCCGCTTTTAATGGGTTTTGGATGTTCGGTTCCAGCAATGATGGCAACCAAAACTTTAGAAGATGAAAAAGAACGAGATATGGCAATTAGACTTTCTCCTTTTTTCAGTTGTGGTGCAAAGGCTCCAATTTGGGCAATGCTTGCAACTGTTATAGCAGGTAGTTTTCTAGGTGATATTTTTGTCTTCTCCATTTATTTATTAGGAATTGTTGTTGCAATTTTATCAGCATTAATTATTAAAGCTTTTAGCAAAAAAAATGAAGTACCTCCATTTATTATGGAACTTCCAAGTTACCATTTGCCACAAATAAAAAACTTATTTGCACATTTATGGGAAAAATTTAAACATTTTATTTATAAAGCTTCAACTATTATTACTGCTTCTATTATTGTAATTTGGTTTTTATCAAATTTCAGTTGGGCTTTTTGGCAAGGAATGGTTGATGATATTAGTCAAAGCATTTTAGCAGATTTAGGTCGTGTACTTCAATATCTGTTCTATCCATGTGGATGGAGTTTTGGTGAAGATGGTTGGAAATATACAGTAGCATCTATTACGGGATTGATTGCTAAAGAAGATGTTGTAGCGACGATGGATACGCTTGGTTTAACAGAAGGTACAATTGGTCTTTCAAATGCCGCAATTTACGCGTTTGCAGCATATAATTTATTTACTCTTCCATGTTTTGCTGCAGTTGCTACTGCTAAGAGTGAAAGTACTAAAAAAGGTTTTCTAGTAACGATGGCCTGGTGGCTTGGTGCATCCTATGTTATTTCTGCTGTTGTTTTTTGGCTTGGTAGATTATTTGAAATTGCATGGTGGTTAGGATTCATTATTTTCATTTTAATTGTAGTAGCAGCAGTATTCCTTGGAAAGTATGTAGCAAAGAGAAAAAAATTTGCTTAATTAAAAGAAAGGAAGATTACAATGAAATGGTTTGAATATATTATATTGATTGTTGCAATAGGACTTGTGCTATTACCCTTTATTTTAAAGTATTCTAATAAAAAAAAGGGTAAATCGTCTTGTGGATGTGAATGTAGCAGTTGTGGAAAGGATTGTCCTTTAAAAGAAAAAAAAGAACATATTGAAAAATTAGAAAATTAAGTTTGTATATAATACCTTCTAAATAGTTTATTTAGGAGGTATTATTTTTTACAAATAAAATATTTGTTTAATTTTAAAAAAAGAAAAAAATATGATATACTTATAGTATAAACGAAAAAGGAAGTATAAAAAATATGAAAGACGTTATTGTAATTGGAGCAGGACTTGCTGGAAGTGAGGCTACTTATCAATTGGCTAAAAGGGGATATAATGTATTTTTATATGAGATGAGACCAGTTAAATATTCAAAAGCTCATAAATCCGATAAATTTGCTGAACTGATTTGTAGTAATTCATTCAGAGCCGCAAGTCTTGAAAATGCAGTAGGATTATTAAAAGAAGAAATGCGAATGTTAGATTCTTTAATTATTAAAGCGGCTGATGAATGTAAGGTAGAAGCAGGTGGAGCCTTAGCTGTTGATCGAGAAGCTTTTTCAACTTATGTCACAAATACGATTCGAATGCTTCCAAATGTACAAATTTTTAATGAAGAAGTATTGAAAATACCATCTTGTCCAGTCATTATTGCTTCTGGTCCTTTAACTAGCGACTTATTACAAGATGAGATTGCTCAATATTTAGGTGAAGAGTATATGTATTTTTTTGATGCGATTGCCCCTATTGTTACTTATGAATCTATTGATATGAATAAAGTTTTTTTAGCATCTCGGTATAATAAAGGAGAAGCAGCATATTTAAATTGTCCAATGAATGAAGAAGAGTTTAATAAGTTTTATGACTATTTAATACAAGCTGAAAAAGTAGTTCCTCATGATTTTGAAATGAAAGTTTTTGAGGGATGTATGCCCATTGAAGAAATGGCATTGAGAGGTAGACAAACATTGTTATTTGGTCCAATGAAACCAGTGGGGTTAGATGATCCTAAAACAGGTCGTTGGCCATATGCAGTTGTTCAATTAAGACAAGATAATGCTGCAAAAAGTCTATATAATTTAGTTGGTTTTCAAACGCATCTAAAATATCAATCACAAAAGGAGTTATTAAAATTGATTCCCGGATTAGAAAAAGCTGAAATTGTAAGATATGGTATGATGCATAGAAATACTTATATAAATTCGCGAAAATTATTGAATAATGGCTATCAATTATTAAAAAATAAAAATATTTTTTTTGCTGGACAAATAACTGGAGTAGAAGGATATGTTGAATCTGCATCTAGTGGATTAATTGCAGGAATTAATATGGCAAGATATTTAGAAAGTAAACCATTATTGCAATTAGATTCGACAACAGCAATCGGTTCTTTAGCAAATTATATTTCATTTAATCATCTGATTGATCGGAGTAATCATTTTGATCCTATGAATGCTAATTTTGGTATATTCACACCTCTTTTAGAAAAAGTATCTAAAAAAGAAAGAAAAAAAGCTTATGCACAAAGAGCAATAAAAAATATCAAAAAGTTAATTGAAGAAATAAATAATTAAAAAGAAGGTAAAAAATGGCGTTAAAAAAGACTGTTAGAGGTAAACAAAAAGTATCAAGTCAATCTATTTTATCAAAAAATAATGTATCAAATAACGAACAAAAAATACAAGACGCATTAAACAAATATCATAATTATTTGGAAGTAGAAAAAAATTATTCTGTTTATACTATTCAAAATTATTTTAAAGATATTGATGAGTTTAAAACATTTATAAATGAAGAAAAATATGGTGATTTGTTAAAAATTAAAACAGAAAATATTGCTAGATATTATATTTCTAATCTTGTAACAAAAGGTTATTCTAGAAAAAGTATTGCTAGAAAAATATCAAGTTTAAGAGCTTTTTATCGTTATTTAACCATTGAACAATGGATAGACTATTCCTATTTTGAAAATGTAGAAACACCGAAACTTGAAAAGCAATTACCAAAATTTTTATATCAAAATGAAATAGAAATGATGTTTAAGGCAATAAATAAAACTACCCCACTTGGTAAAAGAGATAATGCATTATTAGAACTATTATATGGATCAGGATTGAGAGTGAGTGAAATTTGTGCTATTACACAGAAAAATTTAGATTTTGCAAATGAAATGATTAAAGTATTTGGTAAAGGTCATAAAGAAAGATATGTGCCAATGAATCAAAGAACAATTGACGCTCTTAAGGAATACATATATTTAGGAAGACCAGTTCTAATTCAATCGGTAGAATTAAATGCTCCTGATAACTTATTTGTAAATCATCATGGAGGTGCTTTGACTCCGAGGGGTGTACGGGTTATTTTAGATAATATTATTACAAAAACAGGTGAAATTGGCCATGTTTATCCTCATATGATAAGGCATACTTTTGCAACACATTTGCTAGATGGTGGGGCTGATTTAAGAAGTGTTCAAGCAATGCTAGGTCATGAAAATTTATCGACAACGCAAATTTACACCCATGTTTCTAAAGAACAAATTAAGGAAAGTTATATGCTTAATCATCCTAGACAAAATAGGAAATAATTGCAAATTAAAAGGAGAATAAATAATATGGTTAAAATGATGAAGGCCCAAATTGAAGATGCCCCAATTTTGTTACAAATTCAAAAAGAAGCATTTATAAAATATGCCAAAAAATATGGTGATTTTGAAAGTAACCCTTATCATATGGATTTACATAGAATGGAATTTAATATTAAATATCGGTATGGGCAATATTATAAAATTTTAGATGAAAAATCATTAGAAATGATTGGTGGGATTTTTTGTTTTGAATTAGATGAAAAGCCGATAATGAAAATTGCTCAATTCTATTTTAAAAATGGTTATCAACATTTAGGCTATGGAACATATGTTTTAAACGAATTATTTAGATTAAATGAAAATGTAAAAACATGGTATGTTGATACTATTATGCAAGAAGAATATAATTTAGAATTTTATCGACATTTAGGCTTTGAAATAATTGATGAAGAAGAAGAACATGAAGGGTTAACTTTTGTTACTCTTATGAAAAAAATAATTTCATAAAAAATAAAGAATTAAATTTTAAGCAAAGTTTAATTCTTTTTTAAGCAATTTTTATCAAGATATTTTAAAAAATTGTTATATTGTTTGATAAAGTTTACAAAATATGGTATAATAAGAAATGGTCTTAAAGGCAAAAAAATACACATAAGAAAGTAGCAAGTCGTCAAGTTTATAAATGGCGTGCTTGTGTAGATCTTCTTAGAGGCCAAAACAAAATAAAATGGAGGTTTTTAATATGGCTGTAATTACAATGAAGCAATTACTAGAAGCTGGCGTTCACTTCGGTCATCATACTCGCCGTTGGAACCCTAAAATGAAAGAGTATATTTTTAATGAAAGAAATGGTGTATACATCATTGATTTACAAAAAACAGCAGATAAGATTGAAGAAGCTTATGCTGCAATGGTTGAAATTGTTCGCAATAACAACAAAGTTTTATTTGTAGGAACAAGAAAGCAAATTCAAGATATTATTAAAGAAGAGGCTATTCGTGCTGGTCAATATTATGTAGATCAACGTTGGCTTGGCGGTACAATGACAAATTTTAAAACTCTTCGTAAATCAATTGCCAAACTTCATAAATATGAAGAAATGGAAGAAAATGGAACTTTTGAAGTATTGCCAAAAAAAGAGGTTAGTGCTATAAAGAAAGAAATGGGTAAACTAGAATCATTTTTTGGTGGTATTAAAGATATGCAACAACTACCAGGAGCTTTATTTGTAGTTGATCCGAAAACTGAACATAATGCGGTTGCTGAAGCCCGTAAATTACATATTCCAGTATTTGGTTTAGTTGATACCAATTGTGATCCAGATGATGTTGATTATGTTATTCCTGCTAATGATGATGGTGTTAGAGCAGTAAGATTAATCGTAGGTGTTATGGCTAACGCAGTGCTTGAGGGAAATGGTGTAGCAGTAGAACCATATGCTTTACCAGAAGAAGAAAAACAAGAAGAGGCACCACGCCAAACTAAGCCTCAACGTGAAAATCGTCCTGAAAAAAAAGGAACTAAAAAGCCTCGTGTTGCTAAGGAAGAAACTGTTGAAACAGTTGCTGAAGAAACAAAAGTTGAGGTTGTAGAACAAGCGGTAGAACCTAAAACAGAAGAAACTGCTGAATAAATAGATAACTTAAGGAGAAATAAAAATGATTAATGCATCTTTAGTTAAAGAATTAAGAGAAAAAACAGGAGCTGGTATGATGGACTGCAAAAAAGCTCTTACTGAATGTGGTGGAGATTTGAATGCAGCTGCAGATTGGCTTCGCGAAAAAGGTATTGCCAAAGCGGCTAAAAAAGCAACTAGAATTGCTGCAGAAGGGTTATGTGATGTAGCATTAAATGGCAATAAAGCATATTTATTTGAATTAAATTCAGAAACCGATTTTGTTGCTAAAAATGAAAAATTTTTAAATTTATTAAAACAAATTGGTGAAGCTTGTGTAAAAAATGATACTGCTTGTGAAAAATGTGCATTAAATGCAAAACTTGGTGATCAAACTGTTGAGGACTTAATTGTTGCCGCAACTGCTACAATTGGTGAAAAAATTAGTCTTCGTCGTGTTGTAAGAATTGAAAAAGCTGAGGATGAAGTTTTTGGTGTTTATAAACACAATGGTGGAAAGATCGTTGTTTTATCTGTAATTAAAGGAACAGATGCTAATATTGCTAAAGATATTTGTATGCATGTTGCCATGTATAATCCACGTTATTTAGATGAATCTTCCATTAATCAACAAGATTTAGATCATGAAGCAGAAGTTATTAAAGCAGAGATTGCTAATGATCCTGCAAATGCTACAAAACCTAGTAATATTATTGATAAAATGGTGATGGGACGTTTGGCAAAATTTAAAAAAGAAATTTGTTTAGTTGATCAACCATTTGTTAAAGATCCAGGAGTAACAGTTGCTCAATATTTAAATAACCATAATACAAAAGCAATCAATTATGTACGTTTTGAAGTTGGTGAAGGAATGGAAAAACGTAATGATGATTTTGCAGCTGAAGTTGCTGCCGCTGCTGCTGCCGCAAAGCATTAATTCATATTTCTAGGAGGTAGTGATGAAACGCATAGTATTGTTAAAACTTTCAGGTGAAGCCCTATCTAGAGTAAATGGGATAGGAATTGATATGGAAAAGGTAGAAGATGTTGCATATGAAGTAAAATCTTTAAAGGATACTGGTGTTTCAGTAGGAATTGTCGTAGGTGCTGGCAATATTTGGCGAGGAAGAGATGCTAAAAAAATTGGTATGGACCGGGTTTCCGCTGATCATATGGGAATGTTAGGTACTATTTTAAATGCAATGGCATTATCATCAACCTTAGAGTTAATTGGTGTAAAGTCGCGTGTAATGAGTGCTATTCCGGTTGGTCATATAGTTGAACCATATAATCGCAATTTGGCTATTCAGGCCTTAGAAAAAGGGGAAGTAGTTGTTTTTGGCGGTGGTACAGGAAGTCCATTTTTTAGTACAGATACTACAGCTGCTTTAAGAGCTGCAGAAATTGGAGCTGAAGTTATTTTAATGGCGAAAAATGGTACAAATGGTGTTTATAACTGTGATCCAAGAAAAAATCCTCAAGCTCAAAAATTTGAAAAAATTACCTTTGATGAATTAATAAAAAATCATTTAGAGGTAATGGATCTTACTGCCGCAACCCTTTGTTATGACAATAATATAAACATTGTTGTTTTTGATATGGGAAAAAGTGGCAATATTAAAAAAGTTATAGAAGATCCCTCAATTGGGACGATTATAACAAAATAACAAATAAAAATATTTGTAAAGAAATGGAGAATAAAAATGCCAAAAGAAATTATTAATCAATGTGAACAAAGAATGCAAAAAACAATTGAAGCGCTCAAGAAAGATTTTGCAACAATTCGTACTGGTAAGGCTAATCCAAGTATTTTAAATGGTGTAATGGTTGAATATTATGGTTCACCGATGCCAATTCATCAAATTGCTAGTATTTCTGTACCAGAACCACAAATGATTGTAATCAAGCCCTATGATAAATCAATTTTAAAAGGAATTGAAAAAGCAATTCAAACTGCTAACCTTGGTTTCAACCCACAAAATGATGGTGATTTAGTAAGAATTCCCATTCCACCGTTAACAGAACAAACAAGAAAAGAATTAGTAAAACAAGCTAAGAAATTGGCAGAAGATAATAAAATTGCTATTCGGAATATAAGACGCGATGCGATAGAACAGTTAAAAAAATTGGAAAAAGATTCAATTATATCTGAAGATGAATTGAAACGTCGCAGTGATGAAGTACAAAAAGCAACAGATAAATTTATTGATAATATTGATAAATTAGCAAAAGAAAAAGAACAAGATATTATGTCAATTTAGTTCTATTTAAGCATAGGTTAGAGTTTAATCTATGCTTTTTTATTAATTGAATAATATTTGACAAAAGAAGAAAATATAATAATAGGATATAACATATAAAAATATAAAGATTACAATCTTAGATAATTTCCTTTTAAGGTGAATAATTGGTAAAATTTCACAAGATGTAGTATAATATTTATGATTAGGTGATGGAATGAAAAAAAATGATTTATTAGAAGAAATTACTAGTAAAAAAATGCCAACACATATTGCTTTTATCCTTGATGGAAATGGTAGATGGGCTAAAAATAAAGGTCTACCAAGAACTGCTGGTCATCATAAAGGGGCCAATACTTTACAAGAAATTGTAAAAGCGTGTAGCAATTTAGGAATAAAGTATTGTACTGCTTATGTTTTTAGTACGGAAAATTGGTCTCGTCCAGAAAGTGAAATTTCTTTTATCATGAAAGAAATTAAAAAAATTTGTAAAGACTATCAAAAGTTTGTTAAACTTAATATCAAAGTTAAGATTATAGGTGTAAGAGATTATTTAACGAAAGATATTATTGAAATGCTTGATTTAGTAACACAAAAAACAAGTAATTGTACTGGAATGACTCTTCTACTTGCCTTTAATTATGGGGCACGGCGAGAAATGATTGATTGCGTAAAAGAAATTGTTAATAAAATCAACAATAATGAAATAAAAATTGATGATCTCAATGAAAAAATAATTGAAGATAATTTATATACAAAAGATATTCCTTCTGTTGATTTTTTAATTAGAACAAGTGGTGAAATAAGAGTTAGTAATTACTTGCTTTGGCAAATTGCGTATGCTGAAATGTATTTCACGAAAGTTTATTGGCCCGATTTTCATACAAAAGAGTTATATGAAGCAATTTATGAATATCAAAATAGACACCGTCGTTATGGTGGATTGGAGAATGAAGAATGAAGCAAAGAGTAATTACAGCTATTTTAATGGCTATCGTTTTTATCCCCTTTTTCTTTTTAGGGGGATGGTTTATAACTTTTTTATTTAGTATTTTATCATATATTGCAATGTATGAATTAATAACGATGTATCAATCTAAAAAGAATATTCCTAATGTTTGTAAATATATTATTCCACTATTTTCTAGTATTATTGTGTTGTTTAGTAGTTTTGCAACAGCAGAAGATATCATCTATGTTCTTTTAGTTGAATTGATGTTTTTATTAATTTTACCAATTTTTAATAAAAAAATTGAAATGAAGGATGTTATTTTCTTTATTTTTGGTATTATTTATAGCGGTATTGGGTTTGCCATCATTGTAACAGTTAGAAATATCGAGATGTTATATCAAGATGCAAGTATTAGATTATTTGATGGTTTAAATATTTATGCTGTGGGATTAATTCTATTTATATTTGTATTATTATCTACTATGCTTACAGATATAGCAGCATATCAGTTTGGTATTAAATTTGGAAAACACAAATTATGTCCAAGTATTAGCCCTAAAAAAAGCATTGAAGGATCGATTGCAGGAACTATAGCAGGGGCATTAGGCGGTACTTTATTTATGGTAATTTTGCAATTCACCTTGAGTAAAGAATATGCTAATGCAATAAAGCTATTTAAAATTGATAATATCTATTTATATGCTTTGGCTATATTTGGTGTAGCACTTTTATTGAGTATTGCAGGACAATTAGGTGATTTAATTGCTTCTAAAATAAAAAGAGAATATAATATCAAAGATTATGGAAAGATTTTTCCAGGACATGGTGGGGTTTTAGATCGTTTTGATAGTAGCATTTATAGTTTTTTAGTTTTTATTATCATCTTAATGATTAGTGGGGTAACATTTTAATGAAAAATATTTTATTATTAGGCGCAACAGGTTCAATTGGTACACAAGTATTAGATATCATTAGAAATAATGATAATTATTGCTTAAGAGCGTTTAGTTTTGGTAATAATATAGAAAAAGCGAAAGAGATTATTGAAGAATTTCATCCTAAATTAGTTTGTGGCCTTCATAGTGGTGATATCATTATTTTAGAAAAATTATTTCCAGAAGTAGAGTATTGCATTGGTGATATAGGTTTACAACAAATCGTAAGTTTAAATGTTGATAATCCGGTTGTAATTAATGCTTTAGTTGGAGCCGTAGGTTTGATGCCAACAGCTGTAGCTATTGAAAATGGTCGTGATGTGTTACTTGCTAATAAAGAAACGCTCGTTATTGGTGGAGAAATTATCAATAAAATGGCCCAAGAAAAAAAAGTTAAAATTATACCGATTGATAGTGAGCATAGTGCAATTTATCAATTGATAAATGATAAAAATAAAGATGATATCAAAAAATTGTTAATAACTGCTAGTGGTGGTTCACTTCGTGATAAAAGTAAAGAAGAATTGGCAACCGTAACAAAAGATGAAGTTTTACATCATCCAAATTGGAAAATGGGCAATAAAATTACTGTTGATAGTGCGACTATGATAAATAAAGGTTTTGAGTTAATAGAAGCTCATTATTTATTTGGTATAGATATTGATCAAATTGTACCAATTTTACATCGTGAAAGTATTATCCATGCTATGGTGGAATTGAATGATGGTTCAATATTTGCACAGATGGCTATTTCTAATATGTGTTTACCAATTCAATATGCTCTTGAGGGACCAAGACATTTAGCAAATAATAATTTAAGTGAACTTGATTTAACCAATATTGGTTGTCTTCATTTTGAAAAAGTATCATATGAACGATATCCATTATTGAAATGTGCAATTGATGCCTATAAAAAAGGAAAACTTCAATGTACAATTTTAAATGCTGCTAATGAAGCGGCGGTAAAATTATTTTTAGAAGAAAAAATAAAATTTCTTGAAATTGAAAAGATCGTTATGGATGCTTTAGAAAATCCTAAATACCAAGGATTTAATGAAGGTGATGTCAGTTTGCCAAAAATTATGGCTTTGCATGAGATTGTTTATAACGATATTTATCATAAATATTGTTAAAAGGGGTGTATATATGGAAATATTATGGATTATTTTAGGGATAATTGTTTTTATCCTAGTAATGGGCTTGTTGGTAATGGTTCATGAAGCTGGGCATTTTTTGGTTGCAAAAAAGGCTGGTATTTTATGTCATGAATTTTCAATTGGAATGGGACCACTTATTTATCAAAAGAAAAAAGGTGAGACACTTTATTCTGTAAGACTTTTTCCAATTGGTGGATATGTTTCAATGGCCGGTGAAGAAGTAGAAGATAATATTTTAAAGGGAATAAAGAAGGTAAAACTTGTTATAAATGATGATAGAGAAGTTGAAAAAATTATTGTAAATTTAGATAATCCTAAATATACTGATTTGCCTATTGTTGAAATTGAAAGTTATGATTTGATTGGTACAAGTAAGGCTTTAGATGATGAATTGTATATTGAAGTTTTAGATGGTGAACAAAAAATTAAATATATTGTTAAAAGAGATTGTTTGATTAATTTTGAAAAAAAAGCTGAAATTCAAATTGCACCATATGATCGAAATTTTGTAAATAAACCTTGGTTAAATCGTTTTTTAAGTGTTCTTGCGGGACCATTAATGAATATTGTATTAGCAATTGTAATTTTCTTTTTAATCGGTCTTTTTAGTGGCTATGCTAAAACAAATGATACGGTAATTGGTGAAGTAACAGAAGTTGAAGGATCAGGGAATATACAACTTGAAGAAGGAGATAAGTTAACATCAATCAATGGAATCAAACTAACTGATTGGCAAAGTATTTCTGATGCCTTATCACAAATTGATTTATCTAAAACCCCTAAAATAGTGGTAGGTATTGAGGGAAAAGAGGATATTGTTATCAATCCTAGTGTATTTGTATATTCAATTGAACTTGCATTTAAAGTTGATGGAACTGATTTACCAATTGTAGGGCATTATTCAGCAAGTAATGAAAAAACAAAGAGTTATAAAGCTGGTTTACGAGATGGAGATACTATTACAAAAATAGAAACTGCAAACAAGGTTTTGTCACAAAATGTTACTAAATCTTCTATTTTAGAGTTTTTTAATAGTTCTGACCTCGAAGAAGGACAAAATGTGACAATTACTTATTTACGTGATGGAAATGAATATAAAACAGATATCGAGGTTTATAGTAAAAAACTTTTGAATACACAAAATATTTCTGCCACTAAAATTCAGTTAGGGATTACTTGTGCAAATGGATTTGATTTAGGAAAATTGTTATATATGCCATTTGTACAAACTGGTGAATCATTTACTATGATTTTTAAAACTTTAGGTGCTATTTTTACTGATAAATCAGTAGGTGTTGATGATTTAAGTGGACCAGTTGGAATTTTCAATTTATTAAAAGAAGCAACAAAAGATGGTTTTTTAACAATTTTAAATTGGACAGCTATTTTAAGTGTGAATTTAGGCTTTATGAATATTATCCCACTTCCAGCTCTTGATGGTGGTCGGATCGCTTTTATGTTATATGAGGGTGTAACTAGAAAAAAACCTAATGCGAAAGTAGAAAATATTATTCATACAATTGGCTTTTTATTATTGATGGCTTTAATGATATTTATTAGTTTTAATGATGTTTTAAGATGTGTAGGTTGTAAATAATGATAAAAAAATTATTCATAATTTTTATAATAATAGGTAGTTTATATTTAACTTCTTGTAAAAAGAAAAACTTAGACTATATGTATGTTGGTATTTATATCGAGGTTTTAGATGATCAAAATAAAACAATGGATGATCGAAATATTAAACTTTATTATAATAAACATACCAATGTTTTAGAAAATACGAATCATATTTATGAGTATCGTTTAATAACTGAATCAATAACTAAAAATATCAAAGAAGATGATAAGCAAGTAAATTATGATTTTAGTGCTTTTTATAGTATAATTTGTGATTTAGAAGAAATGAATGTCTATCCTATTATTTTAAAAGACGAACAATATCAAGTTTTAGAATCCGAAGCAAAAAAAATAAAATTAGAACTTGATCATTTAAAAAGTATTACTTTTACTAAAAAATATCGTTTTGATGATAAAGATTATTATTTTAAAACAATTATAAAAGTATTAAAGAAAGAAGGATAAAAGAATGAAAGGATTTAAAAATACCTGGATTGTAACAGAAGAAGGATTAAAAAAGACAAGTTTTACTTATGATCAACATTTCATAACAATTGGCAAGGATGAAGAAGGATTAGAAGAATTGCCAGAAGATTATGTCATTGTACCAGGCTTTATTGATGAACACGTTCATGGAGCAGCTGGAAGTGATGCGATGGATGGTACTAAAGAAGATTTGACAAGAATTGCTACTGCTCTTGCAAGTGAGGGAACGACAGCTTTTTTAGCAACCACAATGACACAAAGTCCAGAAAATATTACAAAAGCCTTAACGGCTATTAAAGACTATATTGATGATAAACCAGTAACAGGAGCGGAAATCTTAGGTGTTCATCTGGAAGGACCTTTTATTTCTAAGGATTTTATTGGTGCTCAACCTCTTGAATATGTAGCAATCCCATCTGTTGAAACTTTTAAAAAATATCAAAGTGCATCAGGTAATCATATCAGAATTGTAACTTTAGCACCGGAGGTAGAAGGTTCTAGCGAATTAATTCAATATTTAAAAGAAAATAATATCGTTGCTTCCATTGGGCATACGAATGCCAAATATGATGATGTTGCAAAAGCGGTAAAAAATGGTGCTACAAATGCAACGCATACCTATAATGCGATGAAACCGATTCATCATCGTGAAATAGGTACGGTTGGTTCTGCTTTTTTATTTGATGAATTAACTTGTGAGTGTATTTGTGATGGTATTCATGTTAGTGCTCCAGCAATCCGTTTATTACACAAAAATAAACCTCAAGATAAAATGGTTTTAGTGACAGATGCTATGCGAGCAAAACATATGCCAGATGGAGTATCAGAACTTGGTGGACAAACTGTTATCGTTAAAAATGGGGAAGCAAGACTTGAGAATGGTACACTTGCGGGAAGCGTTTTAAAAATGAACAATGCAGTAAAAAATGTTGTACAATTCTTACATTTACCCCTTGAAGAAGTAGTTAAAATGGCATCAATTAATGTAGCTAAAAATATTGGAGTGGATAAATGGTTGGGAAGTATTGCTATAGGCAAACGTGCTGATTTTGTAATTCTTGATAAGGATTTAAATGTTGTAAAAACAATTAGAAATGGTGAAGTAATTTATAATAGATAGTAAAATCTAATAAAAAAGGACATATATACAAATATGTCCTTTTTACTTGCAAATAATAGAGGCAATTTCTTCTGGTGATTCTTTTGTACCATCCGAAATCCAGTGATATATAATATTAAAAATAGATCCACCATAAGAAAACAAAAAATATTTTTCTGTTTTATCAGTAACAGGAGGAATAGAACTTTCTAATAGATAAGTATTAATAGCATGAAGAAGCAATTGGGAAAGACCGGAATTAAAAAGACTTTCAAGATTTTCTTTATAATCAAAAATAAAATCCATTGTGCCAACAATTAGATTGTAATAGTTATCTCGTAAATCAGATAAATAAAATTGATTTTTATATAATTTCATAGTTTCAATTATATAATAAGATACAGCGTCTTCTTTATAAGCAAAATTACGATAAAATGATGCTCTAGCAACTCCTGCTTTTTTTACAATTTCTGTTATTGTAATATCAGAAAATCGTTTCCTCTTCATTAATTGAAAGATACTTTGTGCAATACTATCTTTAACAATTTTATTTAATTCCTCACGTTTATTCATAGACAGATACCTACTTGTTTGTCTCATATACAATATGATATAATATTAGATGTTGTGATACAATTTGTCTCACATATGTTATTATAGCATATAATGAAAAAATAATCAAGGAGAAATATATGAAATTAAAAATTATGGTAGATTCCTCATCAGGAATTACTCAAGAAGAAGCGATTAAATTAGGCATTGATGTTTTTCCCTTAAGGATAATATTTGATGACAAAGAATATTTAGATGGCATTGATATTATGCAAGATGAATTTTATGAGAAATTAACCAAAGAGGAAATTTTTCCTAAGACTTCATTGCCCAATTTATATGAAATTGAAAAAAAGGTCAAAGCATATGTTCAAGATGGATATAGTGTTATTATCTTACCACTTTCAAAAGAAATATCAGGAACATATTCCGCTTTAGTAAGTATGATGGAAGATTATGAAAATGTTAGAGTAATTGATACATTAACAACAATTTGTGGTTTGCGTTTTTTAGTCAATGAAGCTATTCAATTAAAAGTGGATACTTTAGATGAGTTGGAAATAAAACTTCGCGATTTACAAAAAAGAATTAGAATTGTAGCAGGTATCGACACTTTAGAATATTTATATAAAGGGGGAAGACTTACTAAAACAGCGTCTTTAGTAGGTAATGTTATTGGTTTAAAACCAATTATAAGTGTTGTTGATGGCAAAGTAGTTGTTTTGGCAAAGCGTAGGGGACGAAAACATGCAATGCAATATGTTCTTGATAAATTTCAAACAAGTGATATAGATGAGCGTTATCCAGTATATGGAATATATTCAATGAATGAAACCAATTATCATGAACTATACGATGCTCTTACAGAAGAAAGATTACGAAAAGCTGTTCAAAATTATGAAAATATTGCCCCTGTTATCGGTTGCCATGTAGGACCTGGTGCATATGGTTTTGTTTATATTGAGAAAGAATAACATAATTATAAAATCCCATATATTTAAAATAATATATGGGATTATTTTGTTATAAAAAGTTTTTGGATAGGCTATAATAGTATTATCAAAATATAATATACTATACATTTTATACATTAAATACATAATTAGTTGACAATTTGGAAAAAAATAGTATAATATGATTAGGAGGAAATTATGAAATCAATTTTTAAAAAATATTTTTTATTATTATGGGTCGTTATTGTTGCGGCATATAATGCAGTGTTATTTTTATTATTTAATCAATTTGCCAAAGAAACTTTGAAAGAAACGAGTTTTTGGGTCATTTATGGCAGTATGATGTTTGCTTTTTTAGTATGGCTTGTCATTGGATTGTTAGAAAGAAATACAAAATTAGGCGGAATTAGTCCAATTGTGACTTTTGTATATCCATATCTTCTTATTATCTTTTTAATGACAACAATAATGCTATTTTTTGCCAAGAATATTTTGGTTGTTTGGGTTTTGGTACCAATGATTCTTATTAGTGCCGTATTGATAATTTTGGCAATATTTGCTTGTTTCAATCGTAAGTGGATAAAGGATAATCCACAAAAAGTTCCTGAGTTGTTTAGTGTAGAAGGGTTAGAAAATTATTTTGAAGACTTGGCTTCAAAATGTGATGAAAGTTGTAAAAATGTTATATATGATTTAGCAAGTATTTGCGATGGTTTAACTAGTATGAAAGGCTCTAGTGAACTGGATGCTTTAGAAAAACGTTTATTCGAATATGCTTCATTTATTAAACAAAATGCAATACGTGCTGAAGAATTAAATATTTACCATAATGTGGAAAAATTTAGAGAACTATTAAAAGAAAGGGAAGCACTTGTAGCTAAACTTAATCAATAATGTTAAAAATTATAAATTATTCAAAAGCTTATCGTAAGGACCAATATGCTGTAAAAAATTTAAATTTAGAAGTAGAAGCTGGTGATTTATTTGCTTTTATTGGTCACAATGGTGCGGGTAAAAGTACAACGATAAAATCAATAGTTGGTATTTTGCCATTTGAGGAAGGTGAAATATATATAGATGGTTTATCGGTAAAGGATTATCCTGTTGAATGTAAAAAAAAGATAGCTTATATTCCAGATAATCCTGATCTTTATGAGTCACTTACGGGAATGCAATATTTAAATTTTATTGGTGATGTTTTTAAAATTAAGGAAGCACAACGCAAAAAAATTGTTGAACAATATGCTAAAGAATTTGAATTGTATCAAGATTTAAATAATTTAATTAGTTCTTATTCTCATGGAATGAAACAAAAATTAGCAATTATTTCAGCTTTTATACATAGTCCAAAATTATTAATTTTAGATGAACCATTTGTAGGTCTTGATCCTAAAGCGGCTTTTATTGTTAAAAAAGCAATGATTGAGTTTTGTAAAAATGGAGGAGCCATTTTCTTTTCAACACATGTTTTAGAAATAGCAGAAAAATTATGTAACAAAATAGCAATTATTAAAAAAGGACAGTTAATTACTACAGGATTAATGAGTGAAGTAACTAAAAATGCTAGTTTGGAAGAAGTATTTATGGAGCAATCAGAAAATGAGTAATATTTTTTTGTTAATCAAAAATTATTATAAAATGTTTTTTTGCAAATTATTTAAAAGTAAGAACAAATTGCCAGCTTTTTTACTTTTGATTCTTCTTGGTAGTTCTTTTTTTATAATGTTTGTGAGTTTATCATATAATACTATCAATACAGCAATTTCTTTGGATATTCCTGAATTGGCTTTATCCTCTTTTTCAATCACTATTTTAATGTTTGTTTTTATGCTTATCATTAGTGAAAGTAGTCCTATTCGTAAAAATAATGATGAAGAACTATTGTTATCCCTTCCATTTAAAAAAAGAGAAGTAGTCACTTCTAAAATAGTATATTATTTAAGTTTTGATTTATTGATCATTTTATTTTTAATTTTACCATCTTATGTTATTTATTGTATTTTGGTAAAAGGAAGTTCTTGGTTTATTCTAGTTAGAGCTTTATATGTTATTATTTGTAGTACTTTATTTGCAACTGGAATATCAGGGATTATCAGTACATATCTAATAAAAATGTCTAAAAGATTTAGATATAGCAATATAATCAATTCTATATTTAGTGTTGTTTTAGTTATGACTTTTATGATTATTTATTTAGCATTTACTTTTATCAGTCAAGATATTTCTAAAGCAAATAAGATATATGAATTTTATCCTGTCGTTTTACTTACAAGTTCAATTTATGATGGTAAGTCATCATCATTACTTATTTTATCACTTATCTGCTTTTCTATTTTTATTGTATCAATCATCATTAGAGCGTATTATCTTGGTAAAAGTGGGAATACTTACCATTCAAAAAATTGTAGTCTTTTATATAAGGAAAAGAAAGTAGGAAGGAGTCTTTATAGAAGAGAATTAAATAAATATTTTTCCATTCCTATTTATGTTACAAATACAATTTTTGGTCCTTTATTTATGATTGTTATTGCTTTAGTAATTACAATCATTGGTAAACAATATTTTATAAACTTAATTGAAACAGTCATAGCCTCAGGATATGAAAGTGGCATTGCTCCTGAAAGTATAATGAGAATAATACATGAATATTTTAACTTTGGTGTAATTGCTTTAATATCAGTAATTCTTTCTGTGTCACCAACAACTTCATCAGCTATTTCTCTTGAAGGAAAAGAGTTATGGATTTTAAAGGCACATCCTATTGGTTACAAAGATGTATTTATTTCAAAATCGTTAGTCAATATAACAATTGAAGGTCTCCCTATCTTACTTGTAGGAATTTTACTTGCCACAAGGCTTGGTTTTACTTATTTGCCATTTATTATTCTCATTCCTTTTTTAGTAGTTATTTTGACTTCAATTACGGGTTTATATATTAATTTATTATATCCTAAATTAAATTGGGAAAGTGAACAAGAGGTAGTTAAACAAGGAATTTCGGTTTTAGTAACGATGAGTGTTAATTTTATCATCGTAGTTATACCTATGGTTCTTTATTTTATCTTATCATTAAATGAAATTTTTAAATTAAGTATTGTCGCAATGAGTTATATCGTATTCATTATACTTTGTGCCATATTACTTTTTAAACAGGGGAAAAAACTATACGAAAAATTATAATCATTTTAAAATAATAGATAATTTTATCTATTATTTTTTATTTAAAACGGAAAAACGCTACTTTTTACGTATGTATATAGGTGAAAGGAGATCATAATAATGAAAATATTTTTAAAAGTAAATTTAATCATATTATTAATGGGTTTGACAACAACTGGTATTCTAACTATTGATGCGGCTTCTAGAACAGGACATAAGGAATTTGAAAAAATAACTTTTACTTATAATCCTGAAGCAAAATTATTAGTTGATATGAGCGATTCTGAATTAAATGAAATGATGAAGAATGTTAAGAAAAAGGTATTTGGATGGTCCATCTATTCAAAAATTAAAAACTATGAAGTAATTTATGAAGCAGGAACTATTTTTTCTCGCTCTAATAATACATCACAAGAAATTAATTTCAACTACAATACTGCATCGACGACTAAACAACAATTTAGTTTTAATCTTTCTGGCACGCTTGCAATGAAAACTTCGGGAAAAATTGATGTTGTTAGTGCTAGTCTTGATAAAAGTATTAGATCTGATATTGGTTTAAAAAGTGATATTAGTTTTGAAGAAGAGATGGATTTTACAATAAAAATATTGCCTCAAAAAAAGGTATCTTTAATTGTAAAAGGAAAAGCTACTATATCAAGTGGAGCAAATAAGTATTATTTTTTAGGTATATGTACTAAAAAAGGATACTGGGAATATGTTGATGTAATCAGTGAATATTACGAGTTATATGAAGAAGAAATATATTAAAATATTCCCAATTATAATAACAAGCCTTGTGATTATAGTAGTCATTTCAATATTGATAACAACAATTATTAGAAAAAAAGATGTTTTTTATTTTATTACTCAGCCTAAACACTATTATTTACCCAATAGTAATTTAACTTTAGATATTGAGGTTTATAGCAATCATCAAAAAGATTATTATTTAAATAAAGATACAATTGAAAAATTACATATTAAAGATAATATAAAAAATGATTTTTATTTAGTCAAAATAAATCAAATTATTACGAAAGAAAATACAATTAAGTATAACAATAAATATTTTTATAAATATCTTTTAAAAATAGAGATTCCAATAAAAAACCTTGATTTTCTTCAAATTAATCAAGCAATTTTAGAATTATATTATCTTTCAACAGAACAAATAAAACTAGATATTGGTAGTATTATTATATATAATGAATGTAAAAATCATCATATTCATATTAGTCATTTAAAAGGAATTGTTAATCAAATAGATAATTTAAATATTTTAAGTGGTATTGGATTGACACTATCAAGTGATATTGATTTAAAAATTAATAATATTTTACCACTTGATAGAAGAATTAAAGTTCAAGGTAGTTTAATAAAAAAATTAAAAGAAGATAATTATGATAATTTTATAAATATGAATGATCTTTTAGATAATGAATACAAAGTATTAGAAGTGAATAGTAGTTTTCCTCCAATACTGTTAAAGAAAAATACTAAAAATCACTATTTGATACCACTTGGATATGAAAAATTATTTAGTACGCATATATTAGGATTTATTATTGATTATTCAATTGATGGTATTTCTTATCAACAATTGATCAATCCATTTAAATTTTATGCCACTAGTTCTGTAAATTATCAGGTAATTCAATATGAACCAAATCTTAATCATTGATTTAACGAAAAAATATAAAGAAAAAACGATTATTAAAAATAAATCGCTTACTATTGATGGGGATAACTATAATTTTTTAATTGGTCCTAATGGAACTGGAAAAACCACTTTCATTAAATGTTTATTAGGAGAAATTAAATATGAAGGAAAAATAGAAAAAAATAATTTAACAATAGCATATGCACCAGAAAATTTAGTAATGCCAGATTATGTGACAATGTATGATTTTTTAAAATTATTATATTTAAATAAAGTACAATCTAATGAATGCATTGATAGTAAAATTATATATTATTTAGAACTCTTTTCCATAAAAGATTACAAAGACATGTTAATCTGTAAACTTTCTAAAGGAACAAAGCAAAAAATAGTATTAATTCAAGCATTATTTTGTAATTGTGATATTTACATTTTTGATGAACCTTTTGATGGGTTAGATGAGAAAACTAGAAAAATATTTGTTTCTCAACTTATAAAAATAAAAAAAAGGAAAAAGATTATTATTATTTCAACTCATTATATAAAAGAGTATCATATTCGATTAAAGAGAATATTTCATTTTCCCTTATTATGAAAATATATCAACTTCATAGGAAATATCTATTTAGTAAGATAAATGTTATTATAACTACTATCTTAATAGGAATAACTATCCTATTTAGTATTGCTATAATAGAACCCTTTAAAGATAGTTCAGTTAGATGGATGAATCGATTTTATATTACTAATAATTTTGAACAAGCGTATACAACTTTTGTAAAAATTATAATGATCTTTTTTTCTTGTTATTTGTTTAGTAGTTGTTTTAGCAAAAATAATGATAATTATTATATCATATTAATAGATAATATATCCAAAAGTAAATATTTAATCAGTAAGGTTGTTACTATAAAAATCAAAATTTTAGAAATATTAGTTATAATATTGTTCATTTATATTGTAATAAATTATGTATTTAATCAGTGGTATATCATAAATATATCAATTTTTAAATCTTTTGGAATAATTTATCTTTTAGCAAACATATATGGATTAGTAAGTTTGATTTTGATTAAAGTAATAAATACAATATATAGTGTGATGATATCCTTAGGCTTTTATTTGATAAGTGAAATTTTAATCGATTATGAAGTTAGTTCTCAAATGATTAGTATTATTCAATTGTTTTTTCCTACAACATACCTTAAAGATAATGATTTATTTTTAAAATATGGAATTTTTCATCTAATGATTTTAATGGCATTATATTTTTTCATTGGATATTTATTTTATTTAAAAAAAGAATAAAAAATTAAATTAGTTGACTAAAATATTAAGATATGATATAATACAAAAGAAATTAAATAATGTAGTGAAAAGAAGAAGTCCCACTTCTCACCTGACTAATATAGGTTAGTAGGTAAACAGTCATGAAACTTGGTTAGAATATTTTGTGATTTGCTTAATACAGTGGGGATTCCCGCTGTTTTTTCATTTACACTATTAATTTAGAATTTATTTAAGAGTAGAGGTGAAATTTATTAGTAAACCAGGCGATAAAAAGGATAATTTGGTAAATGAAGAAATTGAAGCTTCATTTGTACTTGTTATTACAGAAGATGGTGAACAACTTGGAAAATTAGCTTTAGAAGATGCTTTAAAAGAAGCTGAAAACCGAGGATACGATTTAGTTTGTGTTGCGCCAAACGCTCCTGTTCCCGTTTGCAAATTAATGGATTATAGCAAATATCGATATGAACAAAGCAAAAAAGCCAAAGAAGCACGTAAGAATCAAAAAATTATCTCTGTAAAAGAAATCCGTTTGAGTCCAACCATTGATATTGGTGATTTTGAGACAAAAGCAAGGGCTGCAAGAAAATTTTTACTAGGTGGAGACAAAGTAAAAGTGAGTTGCCGTTTTAGAGGTAGAATGATTGAGCAGGCAAATAATACAAAAGAATTATTTGTAAAGTTTGCTATGGGCTTAGAAGATATCTCACAAATTGATCAAGCTCCCTTTTTAGATGGAAGAAATATGTTTATGTCTCTTTCACCAAAATTACAAAAAAAGAAAAATTAATTTTAAGGAGATTTAATTATGCCAAAAATGAGATCACATAGCGGTACTAAAAAACGCTTAACTGTAACTGCAACTGGTAAAGTTAGACGTGGCCAAGCTGGCAATAGACATCTTGCACCAGGAAAAACACAAAAACAAACTAGACAAACTCGTAAATTTGCTCTTGTATCAACAAGCGACAAGAGACATTTGAGACAGATTTTGTCTAATATTGAGTAGGAGGTAAAAGTATGCCACGTACGAAAGGCGGAGTTGTTTCTAGAAGAAGACGTAATCGTGTTTTAAAACAAGCCAAAGGTTTTTTTGGTTCAAAACATTGTTTATTTAAAGTTGCTAATCAACAAGTGATGAAATCACTTGCTTACGCTTATAGAGATCGTAAGAATAACAAACGGAATTTCCGTAAATTATGGATTGTTAGAATTAATATTGCAAGTCGTGCACTTGGTCTTAGTTACAACCAATTGATGCATGGATTAAAACTTGCTAATATTGATATTAATCGTAAGATGTTAGCAGATCTTGCTGTAAATGATGCAACAATGTTTTCAAATCTTTGTGAAACTGCTAAAAAAGCTCTTATAAAATAGTTAAAAAAATACTAGTTTTTAAAAACTAGTATTTTTTATGTTTTAATGTTTTTTCCTTAAAATTAGAATCGTTCCCACAAGTAAACTAATGCTAAAAATAATTTGAGCAGCCGAATTTTTCTTACAACCTTTTTTACTTTCTTTTTCCCAATTTGCACTAAGTGTTATAGTCTCTTTTGCATCGGTTGGAATGCTACTGATTGACTTGCCATTTAAAGTCCAACCTGTAAAAATATATCCCTCTTTTGTTGGTGTTGGTAGAGTTGGTTTATTGGAAAGGCTATATTCGGTTGGGGCATCACTTGGTAAATTTCCACCATTTAAACTATAAATTATTTTGTATGTTTCTTCTTCCCAAACAGCTGTCAAAACAATATTAGAATTTGTATCAGTAGGAATCGCAGTAATAATAGTGCCATTTAAAGACCATCCTTTAAAAATATATCCCTCTTTTGTGGCTTTTGATAATCTTAAAGGAAGTTCATCCATATAGAAATTTTGAGGATTATATTTACTATTTGTACCACCCATTAATTCATAAGTAATAGTATAAGGCGCTTTTTTCCAAGTCGCTTTAAGCACAATATTATGATATGTGCCATCAGGAATAGTTTCAGTTACATCTTCACTATCATCTAAAAGCCAACCATCAAAAAGATAGCCATCCTTGGTAGGATTTTTTAGGAATGTGGTTAAATCAATCGGTAAAGATGTACCAGTAAATTTTGAAGGATTATCAGGGTGATTGGTACCACCATCAAGATTATAGGTTATTTCATAATCTAAAAGAGCTAAATTTAATATTAGTGGTAAAGTTTTGTATAGTTTTAACCCATCAACTTTTGTAATTTCAACTTGAAATTCATAATTATAATCGGTGTAGTAACCACTCCATGATTTAGAAGTTAATTTATTAGTAGAAATGGCTATCTCTTGACCCATGTCACTTAAATTTCCACCTGTGAATTTCAAGGAAGCAACATTTCCATAAATTTTTCCATCCCAATTAATAGAAACACTACTTTTTTCTTCATCATAAGAAATGTCAAAGGCATCCAATATTTCTTGATCAGATAGTTGCTCAATTGAAGTTGGGCGCTTTGCCGTAAGAGTAAAGGTATCAATTACTTTACCAGCTGCAGTATATAATTCCACCTTCAATTCATTACCAGTAAGTGTAAATAAAACACCAGTATTTGTAGCGGTTTTATTTACATAATCATAGTCTTCTAATAAAGAAGGTTTCGATTGACCACCATAATTTTTTAGTCCAGCAGCTCCACCTTGCAAATAAGTGATACCTAATGCTTCATCTTTTTCACCAGCTGTTGATGAGTTACTATTCCCATTATATCGAAGATTTTTTCTAGCATATACGTGTTCATGCCCATTTAAAGCAATATCGACTTGACATTCTTCAAATAGGTCTAACCAATTTCTTCTCATGATTTGCGCATCGCTCTCGTAAGCACCTGTCGCATACAAACCTGGATGAGAACCAACTATAATCCATTGAGTTGGGTTATTTTTAACAACATTTCTAAACCATTCTTGTTGTTGCGCAACATTATAATCTGTTTTTACAGTATCTAGCATAATAAAAAGAATTTGATCCCATACGAAATAATATGATGATCCTAAACGATCACTTGGACCATTTGTAGGATTATTGTAAAATTGATTATAAATTTCATTACTAATGTAACTGCCATTACTACTAAAATAGTATTCATGATTTCCAGGAATAGTTGCTTGTAAAAAATTACCAAGTGATGGTACATAATTATAGTAATCTATCCATTGTTGTTCATAACCACCTCTATCAACTTGATCACCAGTCATAACAACTAAATTTGGATCAGGAGAATCGGTAGCATTCAAAATACTTTGGATTAAGTTTTCAGCATTTTTGAAAGATGAACCAACACTTTGAATATCTGTTAAAAACATAAATGATTTATCTGAATTATCATTAGATGCGGTAGTAAAACTTTGAATACTAGATTTTACATCATTAGATATTGCTTGATAATAATATGTTGTATTTGATTTAAGATGAGTTAAATTAGCTTTACAAATATATCTTTCTGAAAAACCAGATTGTGTATCTTCTCCAACTTGATCTAATTTCCACAATGTAGAAACAGAATCTACTCTTATGGGGTTTTCAATTTCACTACCATTCAAAGTAGTACCATAAATAACATAAGAGTTATCTACATTACAATGATAGTTAATACCAACCTCATCATAAGATTCTCCTACGCTTGCAGTTAAATATTTGATTTCTCCTTCAGCGCGGACGGTAAAATTAATTGCAACAAATAATATAAATACAATAACTTGTATAAATAATAGTTTTTTAAGATATTTAAAAGTCATTTTATACCTCCTCGTATTGACAATTTTATTTTATCATAATCAGAATATTTTTTCAACTGTTATATAAAAAGAAATGAAAGCGGTTTTATCATTATCTTATATCTTTATTTAACATAAAATTTTACTTTTGGTAAAAAATATGATATAATAAATATAAAATGGAGGCAATTATGTATACAAAATTTAAAGAATGTCTATTAAAACCATCAAAAATTGGTAAATATGTTGATGATAAAATGTCAAAGACAATTTTATATTTTATATTATTACTATTAATTTATATATTACCATCATTTGTTTCTCTTATTTCAGTAAAGCAAATGCCAACAGATTATTCAAATGTGATTGTAGAAAGTTTCGCAAAAAGCAGTTCCATTAATTATAAATTAGAAAACGTGAATGGAAAGTTAAATCTTAATAAAACTATTGATGATGCTCAACCTCAATATGTTGAAATTGGTACGATTGTTGGTATTGATATGAATATTTTAGTTTTGTTCAATACTAATGAATCCATTGATTTAAATAGTTACGATTTCAGTAGCGATTTGATGAATAAAAATGTGATATTATTTACTTTTGCAAAAGAGGGCATGTATATCAGTATGGGAACTTTAAAATTAAGTAATGGTTCTACTGATAAGACACAAGAATTAGCTAATACTTCTAATAAACAACTGTATTATAGTTATGAAAAATTAGGATTATCAGAAATTGATTTTAGTGTTGCTTCTAGTAATAAAACAACTTTTAGAAATTATTTGGATAATTCTTATATTTCTATGTATCAAAAAAATTTAGTTTTAATATTACTTATTGGAATTCCTTATATTCTTATTAGTGGAATTCTTTCACTTTTAGTTGAAGTTTTGGTATTGGCACTTTTAATAAAAATACTTTATGGAAGATTTAATGTTCATTTTGGTGCTATTTGCAAAATTGTGATTTTAGCATACACGCCAAGAGTTATTTTCAATTTATTGTCAATTTTCTGGTCAAGTATTATCATGTATTTTATCGGTCAATTTTTGACAATTATTTATGTTACAATTGCTCTTCGGTATTATATTATAAAGAATATTGGGACTAATATTTCTAATATTATTAGAGGAAAAGATAGCAGTCAAGGAGATAATAATAATGAGTTATAATCATAAGATAATAGATAAAAAATGGCAAGAATATTGGGATAAACATCAGACATTTAAAACAATGCTTGATACTAAAAAACCCAAATATTACGCAATGGATATGTTTCCTTATCCTAGTGGAGCAGGTCTTCATGTGGGTCATCCTGAAGGATATACTGCTACTGATATTATTTGTAGATATAAAAGAATGAAAGGATTTAACGTAATGCATCCTATGGGATGGGATGCATTTGGACTTCCTGCTGAACAATATGCGATTAAAACAGGTAATGATCCAAGAGAATTTACTTATAAAAATATTGCTAATTTTAAACGTCAAATTAAAATGCTTGGTCTATCTTATGATTGGACTAGAGAAATTGCAACTTGTGATCCAGAATATTTTAAATGGACACAATGGATTTTTTGTCAACTTTATAAAAAAGGACTTGCCGAATTAAAAGAAATAGAAGTGAATTGGTGCGAAGGTTTAGGAACAGTTTTAGCGAATGAAGAAATCATTAATGTTAATGGTAGAATGGTTAGTGAACGAGGAGAATATCCTGTTGAAAAACGCCCAATGAAACAATGGGTTTTAAAAATCACAGATTATGCTGAAAGACTCTTACAAGATTTAGAAGAAATTGATTGGCCAGAATCGATTAAAGAAATGCAAAGAAATTGGATTGGCAAAAGTAATGGAGCGTTAGTAGATTTTAAAGTAAAAGATACTGATTATAAATTTACAGTATTTACTACTAGATGTGATACTTTATTTGGAGCTACTTATTGTGTGTTAGCTCCTGAACATAAGTTAGTAAATTTAATAACCACTAAAGATCAACTCTCAAGTGTAAAAGAATATGTTGAATTTGCCAAGGCTAAAACGGATTTAGATCGAACAGAACTTAATAAAGAAAAAACAGGTTGTTTTACAGGAGCATATGCTATTAATCCTGTAAATGGTAAAGAGATACCAATTTGGATTGCCGACTATGTTTTAGCAAGTTATGGGACTGGAGCAATCATGGCAGTTCCTGCCCATGATGAAAGAGATTTTGCTTTTGCCAAAAAATTTAATCTCGAAATCATACCAGTTTTAGATGGTGGTAATAGTTTAGATGCTCCTTATACAAAAGATGGGTATCATATAAATTCTGATTTTTTAGATGGTCTAAATAAAGAAGAAGCGATTGATAAAATGTTAAAATATTTAACGGATAAGAAAATAGGTAGGGTATCGGTAAATTATCGTTTAAGAGATTGGATTTTTTCAAGACAGAGATATTGGGGTGAACCTTTTCCAATTATTCATTGGGAAGATGGTACTATTGAATTGTTAGATGAAAAATTTCTTCCATTAGAACTTCCTAAAATAAAGGGTCTTAAATTATCAGGTACAGGAGAAAGTCCTCTTGCAAATGCGAAAGAGTGGGTAGAAGTAACAAGATCAGATGGGGTAAAGGGTCGCCGTGAAACTAATACGATGCCACAATGGGCAGGTAGTTGTTGGTATTATATTGGATATTTATTAAAACAAGATGATAAAATGTTAAATTTAACAGATGAAAAAGTTCAAAAAATGATAAATGAGTGGTTACCAGTTGATCTTTATATTGGTGGTGCTGAACATGCAGTATTGCATTTATTATATGCGAGATTTTGGCATAAAGTTTTATATGATTGTGGTATTGTGAAATGTAAAGAACCTTTCCAAAAACTTTATAATCAAGGAATGATTCTTGGTGAAGATGGTGTTAAAATGTCAAAATCGCGAGGAAATGTAATCAATCCAGATGCTATTGTTGAAAAATATGGGGCAGATACCTTAAGAGTATATGAAATGTTTATGGGACCTCTTGATGCAATGAAACCTTGGTCAACCAAAGCAGTAGATGGAGCAAGACGTTTTTTAGAAAGAGTTTATCGATTAGTAACAGAAGTTATTCAAATTGATTGTAATGATCAAACCTTAGAAAAAATATATCATCAAACAGTGAAAAAGGTAACTGAGGATATTGAAAGTTTACACTATAATACAGCTATTTCTCAACTGATGATTTTGACCAATGAGATTTATAAATATCCCATTTTAACGAAAGAATATGTAGAAGGATATGTAAAAATGATATATCCATTTGCGCCCCATTTAGGTGAAGAGTTATGGGAAATGTTAGGACATCATCAGACGATTACTTATGAAAATTGGCCAAGTTATGATAATAGTAAAACGATCAATCAAGAAGTAACGGTTGTTGTTCAAATAAATGGTAAACTTCGCGATAAATTACAAGTTAGTATTGATACTACTAAAGAAGAATTAGAAAGACTTGCTTTAAATAGTCCGAAAGTTTTAGCTAATCTAAAGGGGATGACACCAAAAAAGATTATCATCATTCCGAATAAACTTGTAAGTATTGTTATTTAAAATCTAATAGGATAGATAGTAATGATAGCTAAACTTTTTGTTCCCCATATAATTAAAGATCAAGTTTATCATTTTCAAATAGGATATCAACATATTATAATAATTGAAAATAAAAGATATATCAATCAAATTATTGTTAATAAACAAATTGCAAAAGTATTTATGTCTTTTTCTAATGTTTTCTTTTTTAATAATTTTGCAGAAATGGAACAAGATTTAGAAATTTTAATTACTTATACAGATGATGATTATCTTGTAATAATAGGTTAAAAGAAAATGATAAAAAATATTTACATTTTTTACTTTTTTTGGTATAATAATATTGTAAGATGAGTTACTTACAAAATATACAGAAAAAGGAGCTATTTTTATGAAAATAAATGTAAGAGGCAATGAATTAGTTAAAATGAGTGATAATGCTCGTGATTATATTATAGATCGCGTTGAATCATTGAAAAAACTATTCAATCAAAGTGAGAATGTAATAGCTAATGTATTATGTAAAGGAACAGAAAAAAATGTAATTGTAGAAATTACGATTCCTTTAAAACATATTATTTTACGGGCTGAAAGTAAAGCCGATACTTTATATGGAGCAGTAGATTTAGCAACAGATAAAATTGAAAGACAATTATTAAGACATAAACAAAAGGTAAATACAATTATTAAAAAACGCGAAGGTATTAGTAATTATTTCAGTAATTTAGAATCTAAAGATGAAGATAAAAATCTTAAAATAGCAACTAAAACAAAAGTTATTAATCCAGAAGTAATGACTTTAGATGAGGCAATTACTAAAATGGAAATGTTAGATCATGATTTTTTTAGTTTTATAAATGAAGCAAACCATCGTCATACTGTTGTATATTTACGAAAAGATGGTGGATATGGAACTATTGAAACTAAAGAATAAGATAGTACTGTTTATGTATTGATAGTAAACCTTATTTGAGCGTTGTCATATTGATTATGATTTATAAAGCCATGAACTTTTTTAGATTCATGGTTTTATTATTTTTAATTGATAATATTAACAAAATTTGGTATAATAATAAAGATAGAGGTAGATAAAATGATTAAACACATATGTATGGATTTAGGAAATACCATAATTAATAATATTGATTTCAATCTTCAATTGGGGTTAAAAATCGTATATAATCAGTCTATACATAAAAAACTTGAATTAGATACATTTATTCACATTGGTTTTAAATTAATGAAGGAAATGTATAAAGATAGAAATATAGATAATATTGAAATACCTTTTATAAAATATTTGTCTAATTTAGAGAAAATTGCTGATATAAAATACATAAAATCTTATGAAGAATTAGAATTAGAAATATATCAAAGTTGTGTGAAAGATACAATTATTGATGATGCTTTTGACTTTTTATTATTTGCTAAAAGGCATGGATTAAAAGTGTATATTTATAGCAATTCTACTTTTTCGAAGAGAGCTTTGATGAGAACGATTGATCTGTTTCAATTAACTGATTTAATTGATGAATTATATTCATCTAGTGATGTTGGTTTTCGTAAACCTTCTGCCAAATTTTTTTTAAAAACAGATGTGTCTAACCATATAAAAAAACAAGAAAGTATTTTTATTGGTAATGATGATTATTATGATAGATTATTTGCAAAGGCTATAGGAATTGAATTTGGTTGGTACAATAGAGATAAAAAGGAAGATAAGAATCAAGATGTAGTTTTAAATTTTTCTAATTATCAAACTTTAAAGGAGTTTATTTTAAACTATGATAACTAATTATAAAGAATTTAAAGAGTTTCTTAACGATATTCCTCAAAATAAAGAGAAACCGACTCTATTAATCCATAGTTGTTGTGGTCCTTGTAGTTCACATGTGCTAGCCTTGTTAAATCAGTATTTTCAAATAACAATATTTTATTATAATCCTAATATTTATCCAGAAGATGAATTTCAAAAAAGATTGAAAGAACAACAACGATTAATTAAAGAGATGAAATTAGATATCAACATTATTGAAGGAATATATGAATATGATACATATTTGAAAAGTATTCAAGGATTGGAAAAAAATGGGGAAAGAAGTAAAAGGTGCTATAATTGTTACGAATTAAGGATAATGAGAACCTTTGAATATGCTAAAAAATATCATTTTGATTACTATACGACAACACTTTCTATTAGCCCATATAAAAATAGTGAATGGATTAACGAGATAGGATTTCAATATCAAAACCAAAATTGTAAGTATCTTTATTCTAATTTCAAAAAAGAAAATGGGTATCAGCATTCTATAAAACTATCTCAAGAATATAATTTATATCGCCAAGACTATTGTGGTTGTGAGTTTTCCCTTTTTGAACATCAAGAGATTTTAGATAAAAAGCAATAGGATAAAGATACGTTTAACTTGAAAAAAATTAAATAATTTGATATTATATATTATAAGTAATTTTTAAAAATCTAAAATGATATTAGAAAGGATTCGTGATTAAATTATGAAATTATTTGATCCGGCAAATAAAGAATTAAAAAAGTGTACTAAGATTGCAGAAGCCGTTGTTGCTTTAGAAAATAAATATAAGGCGTTATCAGATGATGAATTGAAGGCTAAAACTGTTGAATTTAAAGAACGTTTAAATAAAGGAGAAACGTTAGATGATATTATGGTTGAGGCTTTTGCGACAGCTCGTGAAGCTTCAACTAGGGTAATCGGACTTACTCCTTTTAAAGTACAAATTATAGGTGCTGCCGCAATGCATTTTGGTAATATTGCGGAAATGAAAACAGGTGAAGGTAAAACTTTAACATCAGTTTTAGTTGCTTATTTGAATGCTTTGACAGGTAAAGGCGTGCATATTGTCACGGTTAATGAATATCTTGCAAGTCGTGATGCTAAAGAAATGGGTGAAATCCATAACTTTTTAGGAATTACAGTTGGTTTAAATTTACGAGAATTAGAACCAGATGAGAAGCGTGCACAATATAATTGTGATATTACGTATTCTACGAATAGTGAATTAGGTTTTGACTATTTAAGAGATCATATGGTTTTATATAAAGAACAAATGGTTCAGCGTCCTGAAATGAATTTTGCGATTGTCGATGAAGTTGACTCTATTTTAATTGATGAAGCTAGAACACCATTAATTATTTCAGGTGGTGAAAAAAAGGGAGCAAATTTTTATCTTCAATCTAATACTTTTGTAAGAGGACTAAAAGAAGAAGATTATGAAATAGATGTCAAAGATCGTCATGTAACTTTACTTGAATCAGGAATGGCAAAGGCTGAGAAATTCTTTAATGTTGAAAATTTATATGATATGAAAAATGTTGGTCTCGTTCATTATATAAATAATGCGCTTAGAGCTAATTATATTATGGAAAAAGATAAAGACTATGTAGTTCATGATGGGGCGGTTGTAATTGTTGATCCGTTCACTGGTCGTTTAATGGTTGGTAGACAGTGGAGTGATGGTTTGCATCAAGCCGTGGAAGCAAAGGAAAATGTTCAAATTAAAAAGGAAACAAGAACTTTAGCAACCATTACGTATCAAAATTATTTTCGTATGTATCATAAATTAGCCGGTATGACTGGTACTGCTAAAACAGAAGAAGAAGAGTTTAGAAATATTTATAATATGTTTGTTGTTGAAATTCCAACAAATGAACCAGTTATTAGAATTGATGATCCTGATTTAATTTTTAGGTCTATGAAAGCAAAATATCAAGCCATTGCTTTGGATATTAAAGCTAGACATGAAAAAGGTCAACCAGTATTAGTTGGTACCGTTTCAATTGAATCAAGTGAACTTTTATCTAATCTTTTAAAACGCCATGGTATTCCTCATAATGTATTAAATGCTAAACAACATGCACGGGAAGCAGAAATTATTGCTCATGCTGGAGAAAAAGGAGCAGTTACGATTGCAACAAATATGGCAGGTCGTGGTACTGATATCAAACTTGGTGAGGGAGTTGTCGAACTTGGTGGGCTTGCGGTAATTGGAACAGAAAGGCACGAAGCAAGACGTATTGATAATCAGTTAAGAGGTAGAGCAGGACGTCAAGGAGATCCTGGTTATAGTAGATTTTATCTATCTGCTCAAGATGAACTAATGATACGTTTTGGTGGTGAACGTTTTGAAAGGTTACTAGGAATGATTGCTAATCCTGATGTTGATGGAAATGAAACTCCTTTAGAATCTAAAATGTTTTCGCGTTTTGTTGAAAGTGCTCAAAAAAAGGTTGAAGGCTCTAACTATGATCGTCGTAAAAGTGTTGTTGAATATGATGAAGTGTTGAGGAAACAAAGAGAAATAATTTACAATCAAAGAAAGGATATTCTTTTTCTTGATGATATGGAACCAACTATTCATAAAATGATGCACTCTGTAGTTAGTCGTTATATTCCAACTTTTATGATTGATGATAAGAAAAATTCTGTTGTTGATGCTACTAGATTTATGAATGAATTTGGTCTAAAATATTTTAATCGAAATGATCTTTCTATTGAAGAAATTGAGGGATTAAATCAAAATCAACTTGAAGAATTAATTGAAAATAAATTTCATCAAAATTTAGAGGAAAAGAAAAAAGCCGTTCCTCTTGAAATTTTTCAAGAATTTTTAAAAGTTGTTTTATTAAGGGTTGTTGATAAATACTGGATGGATCACATTGATCAGATGAGTGATTTACGACAAAGTATAGGATTACAATCATATGCTCAAATTAATCCGCTTCGTGAATATCAAGAGATTGGTTATCAAACTTTTAATGATATGATTGCAACAATAAATGATGAGGTAACATTAACTGTTAATAGAGCTGTTTTAAGAGAAAATTTACAACGTGAAGAACAAGCTAAAGTAACAGGTACAAATGCGGGTAATTCAGAAACAACTAAGCGTAAACCAATTGTTAATAAAAATAAAGTTGGAAGAAATGATCCGTGTCCATGTGGATCGGGAAAAAAATATAAGCATTGCTGCGGCATGAATGAAAAATAGAACAATAAAGCAAGCTTAGGAGAAACTAAACTTGCTTTTTATATAGTTATGAAAGGGGAATGTATGGAAAAATATGAAATCATAAAATGGTTAGAAATTTTTGATAAAAGAATAAAGGATATCAAAGAAGTTTTAAATATTGATCAAATTTCCTCTCAAATAAAATTATATGAAGAACAAATGTTAGAAGAAGGATTTTGGGATAAGGCTAAAGAGGCCTCAAATCTAACACAAAAAAACAATAATTTAAAAGATAGTTTAAATAATTATAATCAACTTATAAAAGAATATGAAGATTTAGCAATGATAGTAGAATTGAATGATGCAACATTATTTTTAGAAGCTGAAGATTTAGTAACAAATTTAGATAAACATTTAGAAAAAACTGAAATTGAATTACTATTAGATGAAGATTATGATCATATGAATGCGATAGTAGAATTACATCCAGGGGCTGGTGGTACAGAATCACAGGATTGGGCTTTAATGCTTTTTAGAATGTATAAAAGATATGCAGAAAGAAATCATTTTGATTTTGAATTAATTGATTATCTTGAGGCAAATGATGCAGGTATTAAAAGTGTAACCTTTTTAATAAAAGGTTTAAATACATATGGTATATTAAAAGGGGAAAAAGGGGTTCATCGACTTGTTCGCATTTCTCCTTTTGATGCGAATTCAAGAAGACATACATCTTTTGCCGCTTGTAATGTGGTTCCAGAAATTAATGATAATATTGATCTTAAAATAAACCAAGAAGATTTAAAAATTGATACTTATCGTTCAAGTGGTGCAGGTGGACAACATGTCAACACAACAGATTCTGCTGTTAGAATTACACATTTGCCAACAGGAATTGTTGTTTCTTGTCAAAATGAGAGAAGTCAACTTCAAAATCGTGAAAGGGCTTTGCATATTTTGAAATCTAAATTATATCAAAAACTTCAAGAAGAACAAGATAGGCTTAAAAAAAATATCGGTGCACCATTAACAGATAATGCATTCGGTAGTCAAATTAGAAGTTATATCTTACATCCATATGCAATGGTAAAAGATCATCGAACTGGAATAGAAAGTTCTAATCCCAATGACGTTCTAGATGGAAATTTAGATGAATTTATCCATGCATATTTAAAATGGTATAAAAACAATAGATAGGTGTGTAGTTATGAATTTACAAAAAAAACTATTTGATAAAAGACAAATCAAAGATTTTTTAATGATAAATTTAGGGGTTTTTTTAATGGCCATTGCTTATAGTGTTTTCATTGATCCCAATAATCTTGTAATAGGTGGTGTAGGTGGAATTGCTACTCTTTTGAAGGATATTCTTGCTCATATTACGATTTTTGGTATGCATATCACTTCATCATTTATTATTTTAATATTTAATGTTATTTTATTAGTTTTTGCTTTTGTATTTATAGGTAAAAGTTTCTTTTTAAAAACGTTATATGCTTCACTTATTTATCCCGTTTATATTTTTATATTAGAGTTAGTTATTCATTTATTAGGTGATAAGTTTATTAATTTGACGCTAATTGCCAATCATTTGCAACAACAAACAAATTTAGATTCCACAACGATTAAAGTAATAATGGCTGGTTCCTATTTGGTATTTGTTATTTTTGGAGCTGTGATTAGTGGAATTGGACTAGGGTTAGCTTTAAAAAGAGGTGCTTCCACAGGAGGCGTTGATATTATTCAACAAATTTTTTTAAAATATTTTAAAATTCCTTTTTCTGTTAGTCTTATTATTATTGATGGTGCAATCGTACTTAGTGCTAGTTTTTATTTTCAAGATTTATTTACAATTTTATATGGATTTTCATTTATTCTGATATCAGGGTTTGTACTTGATTCCATTGCATTTAGCGGTTTTAATTCTAGAGCAGTAAATATTATTACCAAAGAGCCGTTAAAAATAAAACAAAAAATTTTTGAAGTTTTAGAACGTGGAGTTACAGAAGTGTATGCAAGAAGTGGCTATGAAGAACGTGAATTTACTATGATTGTTTGCATCATGTCCAATAAAGAATTTTATAAATTAAAATCAATTATTTTGGAAATTGACAGTAAAGCATTTATTTATGTTACAAGAGCTAGTGAAGTACATGGTGAAGGATTTAGTTATGATAGTCCCAAATAATAGTAAGAATCCAAAAATTCATGAATATAAGGTTAGCAAAATACGTGTTAAAAATAAAAAATATTATATATCATTTGATCAGTATGAAAATGAAATAATTTTAACAGAAGATCAAATGGTGGAATTTAGAATAATTGTTGGTCATACTTTTTCATCAAAAGAGTTTCATAAAATTAAAAATAGTGAAAAAATGTCCTTATATTATAATAAAGTTTTACATTATATTGATTTTAAACCACGTTCTAAAAAAGAAGTATATAATTATTTGTTAAATTTAGATGTTGATGAAAAAAGCATTAATGAGATTATACAAAAACTGATTAAAATTCAATATTTAGATGATGAAAGATATGCACAAAGTTATATATTAGAATTGATTAGAAAATCTAAAGGAAGACTATATATTCTACAAAATCTTTTAAATAAAGGAATTGATCAAGACTTAATTCAAAAATATTTGAATGAGTATTCTTTTGATGAAGAAAAAAAGAATGCTTTAAAAATAGTCAATAAGTTTATTTCTAGTATTCAAAAAAATCCAATTAAAAAACAAAAAATGCAAATTACAAATAAACTTTTGCAAGAAGGATATAGTTTTGATATAATTAATTATGTTTTAGGTGAAATTGAATGGACGGATAATTCTAATGCATTGCTTGTTAAAGAATATCAAAAACTATTAAATAAAGAAATTGATCAAAATAAAATCATTATGAAATTATTAAATAAAGGATTTGATTATCAAGATATCAAAAAAATTATTCATAGTTGTAAGTATAATTAAATGTTTTATTCATATAATTTAGTGGTGATGAAATGAAAAAGAAAAAAATTAATGATGGTTTGCGAAATCTACCTAAAAATTTTGTAACTGAAAACGAATTAGAAGAAAATATAAAAACAGAAATAGCTAAAGAAATTACCAATACTCGTAAAAGATAATTATAAGCAAAATAGTTGTTTAAAGAGGATAGTTGTTATAAAATAGTATTAATCTTCAGGGCAGGGTGTAATTCCCGACCGGCGGTAAAGTCCGCGAGTCATTTCAATGACATGATTTGGTGCAATTCCAAAACCGATAGTATAGTCTAGATGAAAGAAGACATAATAGTTATTATGCTTTTTTAAGTTGCCTTTTGAAGATTGGGCAACTTTTTTTATGGAGGCAAAAATGAAAAAAACAAAAAAAATTTTAGATTACATGACAAAGATTGCGATCTTTTCAGCTCTTTCCACGATTTTATATTTTTTTCCTAAATTTCCGTTACCATTTTTATTTCCTTCTTTTTTAGATGTGCAATTTTCTAATCTTCCTGCCATTTTAGGAGGATTTGCAATGGGACCAATTGGAGGAGCTATCATCGTTGTAATTAGAACCCTAATTAAATTACCATTTTCAAGTACAGCATATGTTGGAGAATTTGGTGATTTATTAATTGGACTTGCAACTGTCCTAACATCATCATTAATATATAAATATTGTAAAACTAAAAAAGGTGGTATTTTAGGATTAGTATTTGGAAGTCTTGCATGGGTAGTAGTTGCTATGATTGTAAATGCTACGATTTTAATACCATTTTATTCAAAGGCATTTGGTTTTTCAGCAGTTGTTGAGATGTGTAGAAGTATTTTTCCAAAAATCACAGAAACAAATTTTATGGTATTTTATATTTTAGGATCAATTCTCCCGTTTAATTTAATGTTATCTTTCATTGTATCTATTGTAACCTTTTTAGTTTATAAGCGAATATCTGCTTTATTTAAAAAAGATTTTATCCATTAATAGAAGGAGAAAAAGATGAAAATATTAGTTGTAAGTGATTCTTTTAAAGGTTCAATGACATCAAAAGAAGTGGGAATGACTATTTGTGATTATTATCAAAATCATCATTTAGAAGCTACCTATCTCCCTATTTCTGATGGTGGAGAAGGGTTTTTAGATGCTATTAATGATTCATTTCAACTTGAAAAGCAACAGATGCAAGTAGAGGATGCTAATTTTAATTATACAGAGTCTGCATATATTATTGATCAAAAAAATAAGATAGCGTATTTAGAACTTGCTCAATCCATTGGTTTGGCAAAATTAGATAAAAATAAACTAAATGCTTTATATGCATCTAGTTTTGGTTTTGGTCATTTAATAAAAGAAATTATTTTAAAATATCAAATAAAAAAAATAATTATCGGAATTGGTGGTTCTGCGACTAGTGATTTAGGGTGTGGCATGCTTGAGGCTTTAGGAGTTGAATTTATAGATAAAGATGGTTTTTTAATTAAAAAAATGTGTAATGCAAAATTAATGAAAGTTAGAAAAGTTAAGACAAAAGCTTTTGAAAAATTGATTAAAGGAATTGAATTTGTTACTTTAAGTGATGTAACAAACCTACTTCTTGGAATGAAAGGTTCGATTGCTACTTTTGCTAAACAAAAAGGAGCATCAGATGAGCAACTTTTTTTAATGGAACAAAATTTGAATCATATGTTTAAATTATTAAAGAGCGATTATCAAAAAAATTTAACTGATTTTGAAGGAGCTGGAGCAGCAGGTGGAATCGGCTTTACTATGCGCTATTTTTTCAATAGTGAAATGAAATCGGGTATCGATAGTATTTTGAAAATGATTCATTTTCAACAACTTGTTAAAGAATATGATGTTATAGTTACTGGTGAAGGATGTTTAGATGATCAAAGTTTAGATGGTAAGGTTATTAGTGGAATTAAAAAGTATCATCCTCAAAGATTAATTATTATTTGTGGTCAAAATAAATTAAGTTCTACTATAAATGATGTGTATGCCATTGTGCCAACTGTTGCAACCATTGAAGAGTCTTTAAAGGAGCCAATTTCTGCTTTGAAAAAATTATTACCACTCATTAAATTGTAAAAAAACTGCAAAATAAAACTTATTTTTAACTAAATGAGTTTTAAATTGCAGTTTTTTAATGAAAAAACTTTTTTAAAAATTTTAAGACTCCTTGTTTGTCATAGCTATCTGTAACATACTTAGCATATTGTAGGAGTTCAGGGTTGGCATTTTTCATTGCCACGCCAATGGCTGCTTCTTTTAATAGTTCAATGTCATTGTGACCATCACCAATTGCAATGGTTCTTTCTTGGGGAATATTATAATATTCACATGCATATTTAAAACCAACACTTTTATTGACGAGAGGATTGTAGACTTCAACAATATAATTGTTATTCACTTCCCAATATCTTGCTAGAAGTTGATTACTATAATTTTTCTTGATATAGTCTACAAAGTCGATTATTGCCTCTTTTTTTAGAAAAAAAAGAGCACCATTAGGGTTATCAGGCAAAATATCTTTTATTTCGCCACTATGAAGAACACCACCATCAATATGCAAAAAGGGTTTAATTTCTTCATTGTAATCTTGAACATATATATCATCAATAATTTCACAAAAAACATTAATTAAATAAGGTCTTATGTAATTAATAATATCTAAAAGATCATCTTTAGATATTCGAAAATCTGTTATAGGATAATTACAATCGGTTGGATTAGAAATAAAAGCACCATTATAATTGATTAAAGGTGTATGCAAATTTAAAGCTTTATAAACAAAATAACTAGACCTTTTTGGTCTTCCTGTTGCAAGCATAATAAGATGTCCTAATTGATTTAAATGACGCAAATAATCAAATGTTTCATCATCGTAAGTTGCAAAATCTAACATCAAGGTTCCGTCTAAATCAAGTACAATCAAATATGGTTTCATTTTTTCACCTCTATTGTATTATAACATAAGCTTTAAACTTTGTCTAATTAATGAATTTAATTCCTAAAAAAGTATAAAATTGTTTTTAAAAAAATGAAGTTAAAAATTCCTTGCAAAAAAAATGAATTTGTGGTAAAATAAACAATATTAAAGATAGAAATGTTTGATTTTGAGAGTTGGTGAAAAATGACGGATGTACTACTTAATGTTAATGTAATTCAATCAATAGATGATTTTTTTACAAAAATTTTTTCATCTTTAAAAGAAGCAATTACTTGGAATACTTTTTGGACCTTGATTGCGGGCATTGTAATAGGTTTTGTAATTTGTTCAACTATATATGGTATTTTACTGATGAATTCAATTAGTAAAAAGGAAAAAGAAATTGAAAATACGAAGAAAGATATAGATGATGATAAAATCAACAATATTGTTGAGCAAATAAAAAATAGTTATGTTGAAGAAAGTGAAGGACTTTCGGTGACTAGTAGATTTGATATTTTGGGTAAAAAGATAATAGAAATAGTGAACAAGATTTCTAGTGAATATTATCCCGAATCTAAATATCCCATATACGAATTAACGATTGAGGAATTGATATTATTTATGCATTATTTATCTAACCGAATTGGCGATATTTTTGATAAACCATTACTTGCACCATTTAAAAAAATAAGTATAGCACAAATTTTTAAAATATTAGATACTAAGAAAAAAATTGAAGAAACTAAAGCTGCTAAAGCATTTAAAAAAGCAAATGTTGGTAAGGTTAGTAGCATTATAATGGGTGGATTAAAGTATGCCAATCCTGTTTACTGGGTAAAAAAATTATTTGTTGGTTCAACAATTAATTTTGCATCGCGAAAAATATCTTTACTAATTATTGATATTGTAGCAGATGAAACAAATAAAACATATAGTAAAAGTATTTTTAATAAAGAAAGGCGTCTTAAACAATTAGAAATTGAAACGTCATTAAAAGAATTAGAAAGGGAGGAATTAGATGCTTAAAAACAAAAAAAATAATCTGGATAATCGAAGAGAATTTTATATTTATCGAGTAATAAGAGATGGAAAAATGTATGATGATAATGAAACCGAAAGAAAAACTATCACTAAAAATCAAAAAGAAACTGATTCCTCATCAAAGAGTATTCATAAAAAAACCATTAGTTATGCAGAATCGGTTGGATATCGTGAAGATCCTAAAAGATATGATAATTTAAGACCTAAAAAATCTGAAGATAAACCAGAATTAAAAGAAAACCAAATTGTTGATTTCGTTGAGCCACCTAGAGAAGATAAAACGATTGGGTATTATGATGCAGGAGTTATTTTTGAAAATGAGGATAATATTGAAGAAAATGATAATAAAATAGAGGATAATTTTGATGATATTGCATTACAAGTGGATGAAATTTATCAAGAAAATTTTGATGATAACAATGAAGAAATGCAATATGATAGCCATATGTATGATGATGTGGTTGAGGAAGAACAAACTTATAAAAATGTTAACAAACCTCAATTTTATAAAGAAGAGGAGAAAAAGACTACAAATCAGTTTATAAATAATAAAAAAACCGCAAATGAAACCGTTAATTCTAAAGTGGTAGTTACTAGTAGACGAAAAACGAAGTATATTGCCCCTAGTATTGATTTATTAACTAAATCTGATGCGAAAAATGCCGATAATATAGAAGAGGCTGAAAATCAAAAGGAAATTATAAATAACACTTTTAGAGAAGCAGGAATTAGGGCAAGGGTTGAAAGATTTATTTTTGGTCCAACTGTAACTCAATTTTTGATAACAATTGAAAAAGGTGCTAATGTAAAAGATGTTAGAAAGGTTGAATCCAATCTTTTAATGTATTTACAATGTGAAAGTATTCGGATTCAAACCCCAATTCCAGGAAAACCATTTGCAGGAATAGAAGTACCAAAGAAGTATGAAAATCGTAGAACAGTTTTTTTAGGAGATATGATTGCCAGTAAAGAATTTAAAAATTTAGATTATGAAGTTCCGGTTGCTGTTGGACAAGATAATTATGGAATCTATCATTATATTGATTTAGTAGAGATGCCTCATGGATTAATTGCGGGAACAACTAAATCAGGTAAAAGTGTATGTTTAAATACGTTTTTACTTAGTTTAATCTATCGATTTACTCCTAATGAATTGCGACTTGTTTTGATTGATCCTAAAAGAATTGAACTTGGTATTTATGAAGGAATTCCTCATCTTGCAATGCCTGTAATTGTTGATCAAGAAGATTTTCAAAGTGCACTTGGTTGGGTTTATGATGAAATGGAAAGAAGGTATAAAGAATTTGAACTTTATGATGAGCATAATATTGTTGACTATAATAATATAAGGAAAGAAAATAAAGAATCTACAATGCCTCATATTATTGTGATGATGGATGAGTTTAGTGATTGGTTTTCTGATGCCAATAGTGAAATAGAATTATATATGCAAAAACTTGCAGCAAAAGCACGAGCAGCGGGAATTAATATTATTCTTGCAACTCAACGTCCATCTAAAGATGTGATTAAAGGTACGATAAAGGCTAATTTTGATACAAGAATTGCTTTTAGAGTTTCATCATTTGAGGATGCTAAAGTTATTTTAGGTTATGGTGGTGCGGAAAAACTTGAAGGTAAGGGAGATATGTTAATTAGATATGCAGGAAGATCAGAACAACGTTTACAAGGGGCTTTTGTACCTAATATAGATATCAAAAAAGTTACACGCTTTTTAAAAGATAATAATACATGCGAATATTTAGTGACTAAAGAAGAAATTCATCAATCGACTATTTCTAGGCAGACATCAGGCGGAACAACGATGAAGGCGATGGGGAGAAATGATGAGAGATTTGAAGAAATTGCTTTTTATGTTGTTAGAAATAAAAATGCTTCAATCAATCAGCTTACACAGATTTTTAATATGGGATTTAATCGTGTGAATGATATTTTCTTAGCTTTAGAAGAAATGGGTGTTTTGAGTCCTGGTGTTAAAGGAAAGCAACGAGAAGTTTTAATTGATGAATTTCAACTTCGTGATCTTTTAGAACAAGAAGATTAAGTATGGGGGGATAAAATTGAATCAAGATAAATATTTAATAAAGTATTATAAGAATAATAATCCAGTAACAGAAAGAATTGCAATTAAAAAAAAGATAATTACAAGAACATTGATACTGATTATTTGTTCAATTGTTTTTTTTGTTATGTTAACATTTTCTGATGCTAGTAAATTTAAAGGAGAAATTAGTTTAATTGATACTTTAATACCACTTAAAATCATAATGATGATTTCAAGTATTATTGGTCTGATTGGTATTATTAGTTTACTTGTATCACTTGTTTCTAGAAATCACTTTAATCATTTTTTTACTAAAATTCCTTTTAAAATAAAAAGAAGTATATTTGTTTTACTCGATTGGTTTTCTATTCTACCCATTTGTGTAGTAATTACGTTTTTTTGCTTTTCTTATTTATTTATTATTACACCAGTTAGTGGCGATTCTATGATACCAAATATTTCTAATGGTGAACATGTTTTTGTTTCTTATAATAAAGAAATCCAAAGAGGAAGTGTAGTCATTTTGGAAGTCAATCAAAATGATAATTTTCATATTGATGAAACTAGTCATTATATTAAAAGAATTATTGGATTACCAGGTGATAAGGTTAAATGGATTAACAATAAATTATATATTAATGATGAAGAATATAATGAATCTTATTTTCCAAAAGATTATTTTGGTACTGCAGCAACTAATAATTTTGATGGTCTTTTCCGTTATATTGATGAAAATGGTAATGAACAGATGACTGAAATCATACCGGAAGGATATTATTTTGTGATGGGGGATAATAGACCTATTAGCAAAGATAGTCGATCAATTGGTTTAATTCCTAAGAGAAATATTATTGGAGTAGCCACTTATCATATGAATTTTATTATACCAAGAGGTAAAATCAAATGATTCAGTGGTATCCAGGGCATATGGCAAAAGCGATTAGGGAAATTAGTGATAAGATTAAAATTGTTGATTTGGTAATTATTTTATTAGATGCAAGATGTCCTCGTTCATCTTTTAATCCTTTATTAAGTGATGTATTAAAAAATAAAAAATGTTTGTATGTGCTAACTAAAAAAGATAAAGCCGATATAAAAGAAACAAAGCAATGGCTAGCCTATTTTCAAAAGCATCATATGAAAGCCATTGCGTTAGATGCAAGAGATTCAAAAAATGATAAAATAATTCTTAAAGAAGCACAAGATTTAATGAAGGAAAAAAGAGAAAAAGATTTAAGTAAAGGCATAAAACCAAGACCAATTAAAACAATGATTGTAGGAATTCCTAATGTGGGTAAATCAACATTAATCAATTCTTTAGTAGGAAAAAGAGTTACTGCAGTAGGGGATCGACCAGGTATTACAAAAGTACAACAATGGATAAAAATTAATCAAAATGTAGAGTTATTAGATACACCTGGTGTTTTATGGCCAAAATTTGATAACCAAGTAATAGGATTTCATTTATCAATGATAGGTTCAATCAATGATACGATTTTACCAATTTTTGATGTTGCAAGTTATTTCATTGATTTTTTAAAAAAATATTATCCAACAGCAACTTTAGAAAGATATAATATTAGTTCAGAGGATAATGAAGTGATTGACATAATATTAAAAATAGCACATAAACAAAATTATATATTAAATAATAAAGAAGAAGATTTAGAAAGAACCTCCTTGTTTATATTACAAGAATATCGAATGGGATATTTTGGTAGAATAACTTTGGATCGATGTGTAGATGATGAATAATTATGAATTAGAAGCAAAACTTTATCAGGAAGGAAAAAAATATATTGCTGGAACAGATGAAGTAGGTAGAGGCCCTTTAGCAGGTCCTGTTGTTGCTACAGCAGTAATTATGCCTAAAAATTGCTATATAGAAGGGGTTACCGATTCAAAAAAATTATCTGAGAAAAAAAGAAAATTATTGAGAACCAAAATTGAAGAAAATGCTTTATCCATTGTTACGGTTTTTATTGATGAGAAAACAATTGATGAGATAAACATCTATGAAGCAAGTAGATTGGCAATGACAAAGGCAATTTCTGGACTTCATCCCCAACCTGATATTGTATTATCAGATGCTATGCCTCTTTACCTTGATGTTGAAAATGTTCCAATTATTAAAGGTGATGAAAAAAGTTTTGTGATTGGTTGTGCTAGTATTATTGCTAAAGAACTGAGAGATGAGTATATGAAGATATTAGATTATAAATATCCAGGTTATGGGTTGGCTAAACATAAAGGCTATTCTACAAAGACTCATATGAAGGCTATAAATGATAAAGGAGTTTTACCTATTCATCGGAAAAGTTTTAAACCAGTAGCAAAAAATTTAAAAGAAGAAGATATGGTTTGGTTAGAAATAAAAAAATAAGTTATTTTATAGCATATTTTTAAATAATATGTTATAATATAATTGTATTTTTGGTAATGTAAATAGTTTGGGGATTTAAAATTTTAGTAAACAACTGATATAAGTTCATCAAATTAATGGGGAGCTTGTTTTATAAAATTTAAATAAGGGGGCAAAAAGATGACTCGTGAAATGGCAAATAGTTTTGAGCAATCAGTTTTAAATTCAATTAATAAACACATTAAAAGTTTTTCTGGTGATTTCCAAAAAATTAGAAGTAAACTGATTGTAAATAGAAATGATGATTTATCAGAAAAAACAGTGTTGAAGACTTCGAAAAAGTCAAATAGTTAAAAAATTTGTATTGATGTAAATAATGACTAATATTGTCAAAAAAATATGTCCGAAACTTATTCGTTTTTGTTGACATATTTTTTTTCGTATTATATAATCAAAAAGCAAAAAATCATAATGAGGTGTTTTATGAAATTATTAATTGTAGAATCACCAGCTAAGTGTAAAACAATAGCTCATTATTTAGGTGAAGAGTATCGAGTAGAATCTAGTATTGGTCATATAAGAGATTTATCAATTAAGGGTAAAGGTGGTTTTGGCGTAGATATTGAAAACAACTTTCAACCAGAATATGTTATTTTAAAAGATAAGAAAGAAATTGTTGAAAAATTGAAAGGTGTTGCTAATTTAGCTGAACACATATATCTTGCTACTGACCCCGATCGTGAAGGAGAAGCTATTAGTTGGCATTTAAGTGAAGTTTTAAATGAACCGAAAGAAAAGGTTTCAAGAATTGTTTTTAATGAAATTACAAAGACAGCAGTTTTAAAAGCGATTCACAATGATCGCCAAATTGATATGAATTTAGTTCATTCACAAGAATCGAGAAGAATTTTAGATCGGATAATTGGTTTTAGATTATCTAGTTTATTACAACAAAAAATTGGTTCTAAATCAGCTGGTCGTGTTCAGTCCGTTGCTTTAAAATTAGTAGTTGAACGGGAAAGAGAAATTCAAGCTTTTGATAAAAAAGAATATTGGGATTTAACTGCTATTTTAAAAAAACAAATTGATGGCAATGATTATTTTTTGAAAGCTAAATTTTATGGAACTCTTGATAATAAGATTACTCTTTTAAATGAAGAACAAACAAATGATGTTATTTCTAAACTAAAAGACGATGAATATAAAATTACAAATATTGTTAAAAAAGAAAGAAATAAAGCATCAAGACCTCCTTTTATTACTTCAACTTTACAACAAGATGCAGGTGCTAAATTCAATTATAATGCTAAAAGAGTAATGAGAATTGCTCAAAAATTATATGAAGGTGTTGAAGTTGGTAAAGAAATGGTGGGGTTAATCACTTATATGCGTACTGATTCAATTAGATTATCAGATGAATTCATCAAAAATGCAAAAGAGTATATAATCGATAAATATGGGGAAAAATATTATAAAGGTGAGAAAAAAGCTTCAAAGGGGAAAAATATTCAAGATGCGCATGAAGCAATTAGACCAACTGATATTAGAAGAACACCAGAAAGTGTGAAAAAGAGTTTAACTTTAGAAGAATATAAGATATATTCCTTAATATATAATAGAGCAATTGCTTCTTTGATGAGTGATGCTATTTTAGAAGATACTAAAGTGGATGTAGAAAATCAAGGATATTTGTTTAATTTATCTGGTGAAATTACTTTATTTGATGGTTTTAAAACAATTTATGAAGAAGCAAGTTTAGTTGATGAAGAAGAAGATTTAACACGTTTACCAGAACTTAAAATTGGTGAAGTTTTGGAATTTAGCGAAATAACTAAAGAACAGAAATTTACATCACCTCCCTATCGTTATACTGAGGCGCGTTTAATTAGAAAAATGGAAGAACTTGGAATTGGCAGACCGTCAACATATGCTTTGACAATGGAAACGCTTCGAGCCAGAGCATATGTAACAATGGATAAAAGAGCCTTTGTTCCCACATCACAAGGTATTTTAACAACTGAGCAATTAGAGTTATTTTTTAGCAGTATTATTAATGTGAAATATACAGCAGAAATGGAAACCATTTTAGACCAGATTGCGGAAGGAAATAGTGTTTGGTATGAAGAATTGAAAAAATTTTATGAAGTATTTGCTCCATTAATTGAAAATGCTCGTGATAATATGGTTAAAATATACCCAAAATTAACAGACGAATTTTGCCCTGAATGTGGACTTCCTTTACTAATCAGAAGAGGTCCTTTTGGTGAATTTACAGCTTGTTCTGGTTATCCACATTGTAAATATATTAAAAAGGAACCAAAGAAAGAGTTGGTAAAATTAGGTATTCCTTGTCCAATTTGTGGTGAAGGAGAAGTTGTTGAAAGAACCAGCGGAAAAGGTAGATCTAAGGGAAGTATTTTTTATGCATGTAGTTTATTTCCTAAGTGTAAAGCAACATTTTCTGGCATTCCAACTGGGGATAGATGTGAAATATGTAAAGCACCTATGATTAAAATTAATGATACGATTCGTTGCAATAATGAACATTGTAAAAGTAATGAAGGATTAATTGATAAAGAAAAAAACAAATAAATTATAAAATTACTTGCAAAGTGTGTAAAATTGTGGTAATATCTATATGTAGTTATTAAAAACTACACATATTCCCTACATATGGACTTTATTGTCCAACCCTTCTTTGATTGGTGATATTCCCTTTATCACCAGTCTTTTATTTATAATGAAGAATAAAACGAAAAATTAAAATTTTAGAGATTATATTTCATAAGTTTATGTGGTTGAAAAAAAAAGATAAATATAGTATAATAAATTAAATATAAGAATAAAGAGGTAAGTAAATGGGATTATTTGATCTTTTTAAAAAGAAAAATAAAGATGAAAAATCTAAAAAATATGAACTCGGTATGAAAAAGACACGTCAAGGCTTAATGGGGAAATTAAAAGCGATTTTATCGGGTTATAGTGAAATTAATGAAGATTTATTTGATGATTTAACTGATGCTTTTATTATGGCTGATATAGGAGTGGAAACGACATTAGATTTTATTGAAGCCTTAAAAGAAGATGAGAGAGTTCAAGGAATTCATTCAGCAGAAGAATTACAACCAATTATAATTGATAAAATGTTTGAATTATATTTAAAAGGTGATATTGTTAATAACAACTTCAACCTTAAAAAAGATGGACTTTCAGTCTTTCTTTTTGTAGGTGTGAATGGAGTAGGAAAAACAACTACCATTGCCAAAATTGCATATCGATTAAAAAAAGAAGGAAAAAAAATTTTACTTGCTGCAGGCGACACATTCAGAGCAGGTGCTGTAGATCAATTAGAAGTATGGGCTCAACGAGTTGGTGTTGATATTGTGATAAAAAAAGGTGCAACTGATCCATCAAGTGTTATATTTGAGGCAATTCAAAAAGCCAAAAAAGAACAATATGATATTTTATTGTGTGATACGGCTGGGCGTCTTCAAAATAAAGTTAATTTAATGAAAGAATTAGAAAAGATGAATCGAGTTATTGCACGGGAAGTTGAGGGTGCACCACAAGAAACATTGTTAATTATAGATGCAACAACAGGACAAAATGGATTATCGCAAGCCGAGGCTTTCATGGAAGTTACAAACATTACTGGAGTCATTTTAACAAAACTTGATGGTACTAGTAAAGGAGGCATTGTTCTTGCTATTAGAGATAAATATAATCTTCCAATTAAAATGGTTGGGCTTGGTGAGAAAATGGAAGATTTAGAATATTTTGATTTAGAAGATTATATTGGGGGATTATTTGTAGGGGATGATGATGAATGATGAACCAAAATTTAGAAAAAAAGAATCACTATAACATTCTTTATTCCTATTATCAAGATTTGCTTACGGAAAAACAAAAAGAAGTATTTGAAAATTATTATTTTGAAGATTATAGTTTATCAGAAATTTCCCTTGCACTTAAGGTATCGAGAAATGCAATTTGGGATTTATTGAAAAAGGTTGAACGTAATTTAGATAACTATGAAAATAAATTGCATCTTTATCAAAAAAATATAAATTTAAATAAGCAATTAGATTTATTAAAAAAATATGTTAATCCTGAAGGATTGAAAATTATTGAAAAAATAAAAGAAATGGAGTGAAAATATGCCATTTGAAAGTTTATCGGAAAAAATTCAATTTTCATTACGAAAATTAACTGGTCGTGGTAAAGTAAATGAAAAAGACATTGAAGATACCATGCGCGAAATTAGAGTTTCCTTACTTGAGGCTGATGTCAATTATAAAATAGTCAAAGAATTTATAAATGAGGTTAAGACTCTAGCCTTAGGTGAAAAAGTAATGAAATCATTAACCCCAGGTGATCAAGTTGTCAAAATTGTTTACGAAGAATTAGTAAAATTAATGGGAGAAGAAGCAGTTCCGATTAATTTAAAAAAATCGGGAATGAGTATAGTTTTAGTTGTAGGTCTCCAAGGAAGTGGTAAGACAACTCATGTGGGGAAATTAGCTAACTACTTAAGAAAAAATAATAAACTTAAACCTTTGATGATAGCCGCTGATGTGTATCGTCCAGCAGCGATTAATCAACTAGTAACAATTGGTAAGCAATTAGATATTGAAGTATTTCAAATGGGGATTCTAACAAAGCCACAAGTTATTGTCAAAAAAGGATTAGAGTATGCTAAAGAAAAGGGCTTAAACCTAGTTTTAATAGATACTGCTGGTCGTTTGGCTATTGATGAACCTTTGATGCAAGAATTAGTTGAAATTAAAGGAATTACGAATCCTGATGAAATTTTATTAACAGTTGATGCAATGACTGGTCAAGATGCGGTTAATGTTGCGCAAACTTTTCATCAAAAATTAGATATAACAGGATGCCTTTTAACAAAACTTGATAGTGATACAAGGGGTGGAGCGGCTCTTTCCATACGTTATATGACCAAAATTCCAATTAAGTTTACGGGATTAGGAGAAAAAATGGATGAAATTGATGTTTTTCATCCTGACCGTATGGCGAAAAGAATTCTTGGAATGGGGGATGTTTTAACATTTATTGAAAAAGCGCAAGAATCTTTTGATGAAGAGACCGCTATGAAAATGGCGGAAAAAATGCAAGCAGGACGCTTTACATATAATGATTTTTTAGATCAAATTCGTCGTATAAAAAAAATGGGCTCTTTGAAAGGATTGCTTTCAATGATTCCCGGTCTTGGTTCTCAAATTAAAAATTTAAATATTGATGAAAAAAAATTTGTTTATATTGAGGCCATAATTGGTTCAATGACAAAAGAAGAAAGAAACAATCCTGATTTAATTAGTAAAAGTCATGCAAGAAAAACGAGAATTGCAAATGGTAGTGGAAGAACCTATCAAGAAATTAATAATTTAACCAAACAATTTGAACAAATGCGTCAACAGATGAAAGCTGTTATGGGCATGGATGAAACCCAAATGGAAAAGGTATCAAAAGGTCAGGCGCCAATTCCAGGAATGCAAGCACAGCGCCCGAAAAAAGGAAAAGGAAAAAATAAAGGCGGATTTCGTTTTTAAATAACTAATAAGTAAGGAGGAAAATAAAATGGAACAAAATTATATCGATGAACTATTAAGTTTAATTCATAGTAATAAAAGTGATGAAGAACTTAGAGAAGAACTTCAAAAGTATCATGAGAATGATGTTGCCAAAATATTTCCTCAGTTATTAAGTGAAGAACGTCAAAAATTATATCGAATTCTTGAAAAAAATGTTTTGTCAGATATCTTTAGTTATTTAGAGAATCCTAAAGAGTATTTAGATGAGTTATCAAATGATTTAGCAGCAGATATTTTAGAATCAATGGATTCAGATGATGCGATTGATGTTTTAGAGGAATTAGAAGAGAATAATCGTAACGAATTGATTGAATTAATGGATGAAGAAGCGGTTGCCGAAATAAAATTAATAAAATCATATGATGATGATATGATTGGAAGTAGGATGACAACCAATTATATTGCGATTGATAAAAATTCAACTATTAAACAGGCAATGAAAAAGATGATTGAAGAGGCTGCTATAAATGATAATGTATCAATGATTTATTTTACTGATTTAAATAATGAGTTTTATGGCGCAATGGATTTACGTGATTTAATTATTGCAAGAGAAAATGAAAATTTACAGTCAATTATTAAAACATCATATCCATATTTAAAAGCAACTGAACTTGTAAGTGATTGTATCAATAAGATACAGGAATATGCATTAGATTCAATTCCTGTAGTAGATGATTGCATGCATTTAATTGGTGTAATAACTAGTGATGATATACTAGAGGCTGTTTCGGATGAATTTAGTGATGATTATGCTAAACTTGGTGGTCTATCTGGTGAAGAAGACTTAAAAGAACCCATTTTTAAATCGGTTAGAAAAAGGATTCCATGGCTATTTATACTTCTAGGTCTTGGATTGGTAACCTCATTATTAATAGCACAATTTGAAAATGTTGTTGCGGGAATCCCAATTATTGTTGTTTTTCAATCTTTGATTTTAGATATGGCGGGTAATTGTGGTACACAATCGTTAGCTGTAACAATTAGGGTACTGACAGATGAAGAACTTTCTAATAAAAACATTTTCAAAATGATTTTTAAAGAATTTAGAGTTGGGTTAATTAATGGGATTATTGTTGGAATTTTTACCTTTATTTTTGTATTCATCTTTTTATTATTTACTGCTGCTACTAATGAATTAAATCAAAATTTAAAAATTGCAATAGTTGTTAGTATGAGTATTTTATTCTCTATTGTAGTTGCAAACTTTGCAGGGAGTTTCATTCCTATTATTTTCAAGAAATGTAAAATTGATCCAGCAGTTGCTTCAGGACCATTTATTACAACTTTAATTGATATAATTGCAGTAATCATTTATTATGGCCTAGCATGGCTATTAATTTTAAATGTTTTATAATTTATTAGTTCATATGATTTTATTAATTTAATAGATTATGGTATAATGCTACCGAGATGTTCCTTGCATAACCATCTCAAATAAAAAACAAGGAGAAAATAATATGAATCAAAAAGAAAGTTTAACCAAAAAAGTAATACGAATATCATTAGTTGCAGCCTTATATGTGGCGTTAACTTTAGCTCTATCTTGGATTTCCTATGGTGAAATTCAATTTAGAATAGCAGAGATATTAGTATTGCTTTGTTTTTTTCGAAAGGATTATGCTATTTCGATGATTATTGGTTGTGCTATTGCCAATACCTTTAGTACACTTGGGCCAATTGATATTGTGATGGGAACGATAGCTACTTCATTTGCTGTTATTTGTGTGATGTTTTCTAAAAACTTATTGGTGGCAGGTATTTTTCCTGTTATCTTTAATGCTATTATTGTTGGTATCGAGTTATCTATCGTTTTTAAAACACCATTTTGGCTTAATGCTTTAACAGTAGGTTTAGGTGAATTCGTAGTAATACTTATTGGAATTTTTACTTTTCATCTTTTAAAGAAAAATGTCGTTTTTATGAAAATGATAAAAGCAAATCAAAATATATAATAAAAAAAGTAGGAATTTTGTATAGATTATTCCTACTTTTTTTAAATACCATTATTTACTTGAAAAAAAAGACAAAATAGTGTATAATCAATTTAGTTCTTTTTAAGGCGTTTTAGAGCTTCTTTTACTGCACTGCTAAGAGGAGTTTCATTGGTAAGGTTTAAATCTTTGGTTGCTATTTTGATTTCTTGACTATTATAACCAAGAGATTTTAAAGCAATAATAATATTGTTTATTTTTTCGTTAACTTGTGGATCTTTAAGATTATCGTCAAAATTAAGTTTCCCTTTTAAATCAAGAATGATTTGTTGACTTAATTTAGGGCCAATGCCTGGAAATTGATTAAAGAATGTAGTATTAGCATTGTTTAAAGCATGGATGATTTCTATAGGTGTACTAGAAGCAAGAATTGCTAAAGCTCCTTTGGGACCTAACCCCTTGACGTTTATTAAGTTTTCAAACATATCACGTTCCTCATGAGTAATAAAACCAAATAATTCTTGAGCATCTTCTCTAATATGATAATGTAGATAAATGGTTGTTAAAGGAATATTTAATTCAAATTGATATGGATTGGGAACTTTAATTCTATAGCCCACTTGATTTACTTCAAAAATGATATGAGTTGCATGAATTTCTGTAACTTGTCCTCTAAAATAACTATACATAGTAACCTCCAATTACTATAATTATAACATATAATAAATATTAAAGCAAAAGAAAGGATGCTTCTATGGATCATATTATGGATAAGAAAATGATTGATGGGGATGAAATTGAAACAACATTGAGACCACAATCTTTAAAAGAGTATATTGGCCAAAATGAATTAAAAGAAATGATGAAAATATTTATTGAAACAGCTAAAATGCGAAGTGAGGCTTTAGATCATGTTCTTTTATATGGGCCACCAGGTCTTGGTAAAACGACACTTGCTCATATTATTGCTCATGAGATGAATACAGGAATAAAAATTACGACTGGACCAGCACTTTCAAGACCAGGTGATTTGGCAGCTATTTTATCATCTTTAGAACCAGGAGATATTTTATTTATTGATGAAATTCATCGAATTCCTAAAGTAATTGAAGAAATATTGTATTCAGCAATGGAAGATTTTGCAATTGATATCGTAATGGGAAAAGATTCGGGAGCTACTACACTTAGAATAGATTTGCCACCATTTACATTAGTAGGTGCTACAACTAGATTTGGGGATTTAACTGCTCCAATGCGTGATCGTTTTGGAATAGTGCATCAATTAAAATATTATAGTAATGATGAATTATTTACTATAATAAAAAGAACCGCAAAAATTTTTTCTTTCCCTATTGATGATAATGCTACTTTTGAATTAGCAAGACGTTCACGAGGAACACCTAGAATTGCTAATCGTTTGTTTAGAAGAATTAGAGATTTTGCTCAATTTAACAATTTGAATCATATTACAGTTTCAATTACTGATTATGCTTTAAATAAACTTGATATAGATAAAGCGGGACTTGACATAACTGATCGTAAATATTTATTAGGACTTATTGAGCGATTTAAAGGAGGTCCGGCAGGAATCGAAGCTTTAGCTGCAACTATTTCAGAAGAAACAGTAACATTAGAAGATGTAAACGAACCATATTTATTACAGGAAGGTTTTATTATACGAACCCATCGAGGTAGGGTTGTAACTGATAAGGCATATGAACATCTTGGTATCGTCAAAGGAGGTCTATTTTGAGAGTAACAGATTTTGATTATGATTTACCTGAACAATTAATTGCACAAACACCATTAGATGAGCGTTCATCATCAAGACTTTTAGTATTAGATAAAAAAACAGGAGAAATAGAACATAAACATTTCTATGATATTGTTGATTATTTAGATAATAATGATGTATTGGTATTAAATGATACAAAAGTATTACCATCAAGAATATATGGAAAAAAAATAGATACCAATGCTTCTATTGAACTTCTCCTTTTAAAAGAAATTCAAAACAATATTTGGGAAGCCCTTGCTCGTCCTGCCAAAAGGGTTAAAGTTGGTACTAAAATTATTTTTGGCGATGGTTTATTGATGGCAACTTGTTTAGAAGAAAAACCAGATGGAGAAAGAGTATTTCAAATGGAGTATCAAGGAATCTTTTTAGAAATATTAGAACAAATTGGATCAATGCCTCTTCCACCATATATTCATAAAAAACTTATCAATCAAGATCGTTATCAAACCGTTTATGCTAGAGATTATGGTAGTGCTGCAGCACCAACAGCAGGATTGCATTTCACAAAAGAATTGCTTCAAAAATTAAAAAAAAAGGGTGTAGAAATAGTTTATGTCACTTTAAATGTGGGATTAGGAACTTTTAGACCAGTAACTGTTGATAAAGTAGAAGAACATCATATGCACAGTGAAACTTATCAAATGTCAAAAGAAACAGCTGATACACTTAATTTAGCTAAAAAATTAGGAAAAAGAATTATTAGTGTTGGAACTACTTCAACTAGAACTTTGGAAAGTATTATGAAAAAGTATGGTAAATTTGTCGAATGTTATGAGTCTACAAATATCTTTATTTATCCACCTTATGAGTTTATGGCAGTAGATGCTTTAATAACAAATTTTCATTTACCGAAATCTACTCTTATTATGTTAGTTAGTGCATTTTCGTCTAAAGAAGTAATTTTAAATGCATATAAAATAGCTGTTGAAAAAAAATATCGTTTTTTTTCTTTTGGTGATGCAATGTTCATAAAATGATTTAAAAATTATATTTTATTCATTCATTTTGCTATGTATTTATTTTTAACTAAACATCTAAAGAAAGAAAAACGAAGGTATGAAAGGAAATACATATGATAGAATGTTTTATCAAAGAGACTATTACTAAAGAAGTAATAGTAAGCATTATATTCTTTATGCAAGAAATGTTGATGCTTGTTATGAGGATGGTGCATGTTATATTATCATATATACATTTTCATATTAAAAGAAACAGGTTGAAAAAAATTCTATTGTTGTATATCTAGCGATTATTTCACCATGTATGGCAAAGTTATTGACCTAGGATTTTAAAAAAAAGAAAATTATTCAATTGCAGAAAAATTAAAATAAATTTTTTCAATAGATGAACAAGGAACACGACGATTTTTATGATAAGAATATAGTTATTTTATGTGTAAAACTAATAAATGATTTATTATTTTCATATAGAATAAGATATGAGTTTTTATTTATATAAAAGTTATGAATAATTTCATTAAATTAAAAAGTCTATAAAGTAATGTAATTTATAGACTTTTTAATTTGTTTTTTGACAGAACTAAAATATAAGATTATAAAATATTGATTAATAATATTTTATAATCTTATTAAAGTTAATTATTATGAACCGGCAGGGCCAGTAGGACCAGCAGGAATAGTTAGATTTAGAACAAAATTAGGTGAAGTTCCAGTAATAGTGGCAGCAGCCTCTGTGCC